>NZ_BAAJOT010000007.1:0-437476 GCF_057554225.1 Labrys sp. Lb11 | reverse complement strand
GAGAGCGCCCGGGCCGGGGGGGACGGCGACGCGGCCGGACAAGGTGCTGGCCGCGCCCGCCGTGCGCGCCCGCGCCGCCGCGCTCGGCCTCGACCTGTCGGTCGTCGCGCCGTCCGATCCCGACGGCCGCATCCGGCACGCGGACCTCGACGCGGTGCTGCTCGGCGCGCGGGCGGCGCCGGCCGCCGCCGCGCCGTCCCCCGTCGCGGCCCCTGCCGTCGCGGCGCCGGCCGCCGACGGCGTCGAGGAGGTGCGGGTGATCGGGCTGCGCCGCCAGATCGCCGAGCGCATGCAGGAGGCCAAGCGCCGCATCCCGCATTTCGCCTATGTCGAGGAGGTCGACGTCACCGCGCTGGAGGCGATGCGCGCCGACCTCAACCGGCCGCATCCTGACGGCCGGCCGCGGCTGACCCTGCTGCCCCTGCTGATCCGGGCGATCGTCCGCGTGCTGCCGGCCCATCCCGGCCTCAACGCCCGCTTCGACGACGCGGCCATGGTGATCCGCCGCCACGCCGCCGTGCATGTCGGCGTGGCGACGCAGACGCCGCGCGGCCTGGTGGTGCCGGTGATCCGCCACGCCGAGGCGCGCGACCCCTGGCAGCTCGCCGCCGAGATCCTGCGGCTCGGCGAGGCGGCGCGGGCCGGCAAGGCCAGCCGGGCCGAGCTGACCGGCTCGACCATCACCGTCTCCAGCCTCGGCGCCCTCGGCGGCATCGCCGCCACGCCGATCGTCAACCCGCCCGAGGTCGCCATCGTCGGCGTCAACAAGATCGTCGAGCGCCCGGTGGTGCGCGAGGGCCGCATCGTCGCCGCGAAGACGATGAACCTCTCCTCATCCTTCGACCACCGCGTCGTCGACGGCTTCGACGCGGCCGCCTTCATCCAGGCGGTGAAGGCGGAACTGGAAGCGCCGTGGCGGCTGGCGGGGTGAGGGCGGCGGCCTTGCGGATCCGCGCTCAGCCCGGGCCGAGCAGGAAGTCGGCGGCGTCGAAGTCCATGATCCAGTCGCGGTTGGTCGTCGACATGGTGCTTTGATCGATATCGTCACCGTGAAAAAGGCATTCCCGCCCGCGCCGCCGCTGAAGGAGCTGGCAACCGGGTTTGCGACGGAATCGACGAGCGCGAATGCCGCGTCGCCGCCTGGCCCGGTGTCGACATGGGCATGGAAGCTGGCCCAGTCGGCCCGAAGCTGCGATTTTGGCCAACTCGAAAAACGGATAGTGAACGCACAATCAAATAGATTTTGATGGCGCGTCTTGGCCTTCCAAAGCGCGATAGATGGTCATCCTGGAAACCTTCAGATCACGAGCGACCGCCGCCTTACTCGCGCCAGCAACTATCCGTTTGCGGATTTCGTCATCGTCAACGTTCTTCTTCCGCAACATCAGGGTAGTTTCGGTTGTGTGGCGTCACTTTTGTCGAAAATCCACCCTTTTGTTACAATTCGCGTGCGTCACATTCGAATGTCACTCATGGGCGCACCCAAACGTGACTCTGGGCAAGACGAAGGCACAAAAGTCACCCGCTGCGGGCAGATTTTTACGACAAACAGTTGCGACATGAATTTGAGCGCGATTTCAGCTCGCGTTGTGTCCAGTGAAAAATCAAAATTTCTGCGTCTGCTGATCCTGTTTCGCCAACAGTGATGCTCGTTCCGACCGACTTGTAGAAACATTGATGCCGATCGCGACAGCTATAATTGCACCGGCGAGCAAGAAGGTAAGTTGCATGCCGCTGGCGATTGCCGCAGGTCCGGCATGGGCAAGCTTTTCCGTCCCGACGCCGAAGGCGAAGACTGCCCCCATGACAGAGGCACCCCCGATCAACCCAATGTTGCGCGACAGGCTGAGGAGTCCCGAAACCGTGCCGCGCCGGTCCGCTGAGACATTCGCCAGCGCGGCGGTGTTGTTGGCGGACTGAAATAGCTGGTAGCCCGGCGTCAGGATGATGATGGAGAGCACATAGCCGATGACTCCGATTGTGTTTGGCAGGAACGCCAGAAGAAAGGCACCGGCCGCCATGAGAGCGAGCCCGATCGCCAGCACCCGGCTGCTTCCCCAGGCATCAACCAGTCGCCCGGAGGGGACGCCGCTGAAGATGGAGATCACCGGACCAATCGCCATGAGGAACCCCACCAGCGTTTCCTTCAGGCCGAGCCCGAGGCCGAGATAAAAAGGGCCGACCACGAGCGTCGTCATCATGACAGTGGCGACCAGCAGGTTGACGAGAAGATTGGGTAGAAGGGCCAGGTTCAGCACGGACCGCAGACTTGCCGATGATGTCTTCCCGTTGCCGACGGCGTTCGGCAGCACGGCGAACGCCAGAAGGAAGGCGATGGCCGCTGGTGGGAGCTGGACCCAGAAGATGGCGCGCCATCCCATTGCCGGGATCAGTAGCCCCCCAAGCGAAGGACCGAGCGCCGTGCCCAGAGCAGAAACCGTGCCGAGCAGGCCCATGGCTCGTCCTACGCTCCCCTCGCTCGCCGTCTGACGCATCAGCGCCATGGAAAGCGTCATGAGGAAGGCCGCACCGATGCCCTGAAGTGCGCGCGCACCGATCAGCGACCACAGGGTCGGCGCGAGACTGCAAACGAGCGAGCCAACGAAGAAGAGGCCAAGGCCCGCGAGCAATGTGGGCTTCAGACCATGATTGTCGCCGAGCCGACCTGCGATGACGACCGCGACCGTTAAAGCGACGAGATAGGCGACGACGACTGCCTGCACCTCGGCAAAGGGCGCGGTGAACGCCTCGGACAGCGCCGGCAGTGCGATATTGGCGATACTGGTGCCGAGCGAGGCCAGCAGCATTGCCAGAGCCAGCGTGATCGTAATCCCCGATTGCTTTCTGTCTCTTGTGAGCGTTTCAGCCTGTTCCATTGTCTTGTCCTCTTGCTCGAATATTGGTTCGAGAGTAGCCTGCCACTTCAAGCCGACTTGAGGTCAAGCATGAAATTCCTGGATATTGGAGAGGTGTCGGCACAGAGCGGATTCAAGCCCTCGGCACTGCGCTACTACGAGGAAGCAGGGCTGATTTCCTCTGTTTCACGGCATGGGCTGCGCAGGCAGTTTCCGCCTGAGGTTCTATTGCAACTCAAGCTGATCGCGATGGGCAAGTTGGCAGGGTTCTCGCTTGAAGAGATCGCCGGGATGTTCGGCAGGAACGGTATGCCGGACCTGCCGCGCGCCGGGCTTCATCAGAAAGCCGACGAAATCGACCGGCAAATCCGCGAATTGACGGCGCTTCGCGACACGCTCCGACATGTCGCCGAGTGCCCTGCGCCATCGCATATGGAGTGCGCCACCTTCAGGCGGCTCATGAAGGTCGCGGGAAAGCGGATCGCAGTCAGGAAGAATATTACCAGCAAGCAACGGTAGGCTTCGGAGACCCTCAAGAAGCCTCTCATTTTCGCGTGACTCGAAAAAGCCTGACTTTTGGACTTCCCCGGCGGCTGTGAAGGGGATCAGCGCGCTGGAGGATTGATGCGCGCGCCGAAGGAGCGATTTGATTTCGTTCATGACTTCTTGGGTGCTGTCGCGGGAGTGGTTGGCATTTGAGGGGGGCGTAATCTCCGGCTTGTTCAACCAAGCAGATTCTGCGTTGGAGCGCCAATGGAGATCACGCCATGGAAAGTCATGGCACGAAGCCGGCGCCGGTTGCGGCCGATGCGGCACTTTTCGCTGGGGACGCGTGGTTCGATCCGGTGGAGGCCGGGGTTCGGCTGCGCATCCGCGGTTTCATCGAGGCGATGCTGGAGAGTGAGCTGGATGCCGCGCTTTTGCGTGGGCGCTACGAGCGGCGCGCCGGCGAGGCCGGCGAGGACCGCTGCGGGGCCGGCGGGCACCGGCACGGCCATCGCGAGCGTGGCCTGACAGGGACCTTCGGACCAATGCGGCTGCGGGTGCCGCGGGCTCGGCTGGAGGCGGCGGACGGCACGAGGGCCGAGTGGCAGAACGCGACGATCCCGGCCTATCCGCGGCGCACCCGGCAAGCGGACGCGCTGATCGCCGGCGCCTATCTGGCCGGCGCCAACACCCGCCGTGTGCGCCGCGCCCTGGCGCCCGTGTTCGGCGGCGCCGTCGGCAAGGACACGGTGAGCCGGGCCTGGCGCAAGGCGAAGACCGACCGGGACGCCTGGAACCGGCGCGACCTCTCCAACGAGCCGATCGCGCGGCTGGTCCTCGACGGCACGGTGGTGCGCGTGCGGCTCGACCGCAAGGCGACGTCGATCTCGCTGCTGGGCGTGCTCGGGGTACGCGAGGATGGGCAGAAGGTGCTGCTGGCGGCCAAGAGCATGGGCGGGGAGAGCGAGGCGGCCTGGCGCAGCGGGCTCGACGATCTCGTGCGGCGCGGCCTGCGGACGCCCAAGCTCGTCATCGTCGACGGCGGGTCCGGCCTCGACAAGGCGCTGGCCGCGCTGTGGACCGACGTGCCGGTGCAGCGCTGCACGGTGCACAAGCACAGGAACCTTCTCGCCCATGCGCCCGATCGGCTGCACGAGGAACTCACGCCCGACTATACCGACATGATTTACGCCGCGACGAAGCCGGAGGTCGAGGCCAGGCGCAAGGCCTTCCTTCGCAAGTGGCTGCTGAAATGCCGGGCCGTCGCCGACAGCCTGGAGGAGGCCGGCGAGCGGCTGTTCACCTTCACGCTGTTCCCGCCAAGCCAATGGCGCTCGATCCGCACCACCAACGCGATCGAGCGGCTGCATGAAGAGTTCAAGCGCCGGATCAAGACGCAGACCGTGCTGCCCTGCGCCGAGACCGCCGCGATGCTGTTCTGGGCGCTGCTGGCCTCGGGCCAGATCACCATGCGCAAAGTCGACGGCTGGCAGGGCCTCGCCGAAAAGCCTTCCAATCAGCCGATTGACCTGGCCGCATGAAACGATAACCTAACCCAGTCGGAGTTCGCAGAATCAATTCCAACACAAATTGCGAAGGCACCGCCTCAATGTGCGGCCCACTGAAATCTTTAGTCCTCAAGAAGCTGTTGATTTCGTTCTTGATACTTGTGCTCGCGGCGCACGCAGTTGGCGCGGGCGTGCCGTTGGGCTTCGAGCATGCGCTTTCGGGAGTTCGGTATTGCATCCGGATCGCTGGCTGAAGGGAAGCCATCGGCGATACCTCCAGAACTGAATTGGCCCCGCCTGGCTTCGCCCTATGGTCTGTTCGGCTCGGTTTTGAGCGGAGCGGGCCTTACTCCGGGGGAAATGCGACGGTCTCCGCTCCCGGCAACAGGTTCCAGGTGACCTCGGTCCCGCTCTCGCGCCTATATTGACCAGGTCGTCAATTCGAGGACTTAGTGGGGGATGAAACGTGGAACCGAATGCGCCAGAACCGATCGCCGCTACATCGCGATCCGGGTTTTGATTGTACGATGGGTGGATGACGAGCCTCAACCAGGGATCGTCGAGTGCAGACTTGCTGATCGCTTCGGCAGAGATTGGGTTTTTTCGAGAAATGCGCTGTCGTTAGTTTAAATGATCTACGTGCCAGCAGCACATATCCTCAGTCTGGCGTGATTGCTTGTCGGATAATCTCCACTGGTTGCGACGATAACGGGCGAGAATTTGTGGTGATTGATACCAAGAAGCCTTGGGATGTCAATGCGATCGATGGAGAGACGTGCTTTGAGGTCTTTAGAGAGCAATTGGAGATAAAGTGTAGCATTTAATATCTGTGTCTGAATGCAGTGAGTATCTTATCGGGATATGTGGTCCAAACGGATTATAGGGATAACTTGTTATTCTCGTTTGTGGACCGCGCTCCATGGTTGAAGCGCCAAAATGGGGGCATGGGCGCAGTTCATTTTCTGGACTGCCCCCTGGAATGAGACAGAGAGATAAGGGACAGTTCTCTGAGAAGGAGAACGGATGTCCGAGCAGGCACGGCGGCGGTTCAGCCGCGAGTTCAAGTTGAAGGTGATTGAGCGGCTCGAGGCTGGCGGGAGCGGAACGGCGCTTGCGCTGGAGCTGTCGATCAAGCGGACGATCATCTATCGCTGGCGTGATTTGTGGCGCCATGGCGGGACGGCCGCGCTCCGTGGCAAGCCCGGGCCTCGGACGAAGGCCGAGGCGTTGGAACTGGCGCGCGCGCGGGGTCGCTGCGCGGGCGAACGATTTGGCCGAAGCGCGGCGGCAGATCGCCGAGCTGCAGCGCAAGGTTGGCCAGCAGCAGGTCGACCTGGATTTTTTCAAGTAGGCCTTGCGGCGCATCGAGGCGTGACGCCAGCCGAGCAGCGGTCCTGGCGCGACGGCGTCTTCGCCCAGATCCAGGCGATGACGGGTCCGCAAGGCAAGGGATCGGCGGCCTCGGTCGAGCGGTTGTGCGCGCTCGCCGGGGTGAGCCGTGCCAGCTTTTATCGCGACTGGGCCAGGACGGCACCCGGCCGTGAGGAGACGGCGTTGCGCGATGCGATCCAGCGTGCCGTGCTGGCACGCAAGCATTACGGCTATCGACGCATCACGGCCGAGCTTCGCCGCCAGGGATGGGCGGTCAACCACAAGCGCGTGCTGCGGATCATGCGCGAGGACAACCTCCTGTGCTTGAGAAGGCCGGCCCTGAAGATGGCGCTGGCCAGCCGAGACGTGAAGCCCGGCGAACTGATCCATCACTCCGACAGGGGCGTACAGTATGCCTGCGGCGACTATATCGGCCGCCTTGAAAGGGCTGGCATCCAGCCCAGCATGAGCCGGGCCGGGTGTCCGTATGACAACGCCATAGCCGAGAGCTTCATGAGAACCCTCAAGGCCGAGGAGGTCGACGCCGCGCAGTATCGCGACCTTGCCGACTCCAGAAACACCATCGCCGGCTTCATCGACCAGGTCTACAATCGCCAGAGACTGCATTCGGCCTTGAACTATCGGCCGCCGGGGGGGCGAACGGATCCATACCCCTGCAGTCACACGGCCGCCCCATCACGAGGTCGCAACAACAACTGTCCCTTAAGTCCGTGTCTCACCGATGGGGGCAGTCCAGTACCGTCCGACGACGGCGTCGAAGAGGCGTTCGAACGTGAGGGCCGACGGGTCGCCCTCGCGAAACGACACGTTGGGCAGGTTCCGGTCTCGCGCGCGCGTCTGGGCGGCCTGGATCGCCGTCGCGGATCTGTCGGTGCCGACGACTTCACCGGCCGCGCCCACCAGGTCTGCCGCGAGGAAGGCGACATCTCCGGCGCCGCTGCCGATGTCGAGGACGCGCATTCCGGTCGAGACACCGGCCTCGACGAAGTACTGGCGTGTGATGGGATCGATGAGCTGGGCCTGCGTGGCCAGCCTCTTCAGTTCCCAGGCGCTGTGCCCCAATTCGTAGTCATGACTGCGCGCGCTGCTGCCGGACATCTGCTCGCTCTCCGCCAGAGGAGCATGACAGTGCCAGAAGCAGGGCCGAATGTCATTGGCCGCCCGCGCCTGGAGCAAAGGGTGTTTCGGTGGAAACAGGCTTGGCTCCAACTCCTTGTTGCGGCGCGTCTTTGCGGCTCGACGCGCTTCCTTCAAATAGTAAAACCGCTCCGGCCTTCATGCGCTCTCGCCGCGCTCCTTCTCCCCGGATCGGCATCATCGCGCGTCCGCGCCCGTCCGACGTCTGCGACGGACTTTGCAAGCCGGTGCTGAATAAAACGCCATCGTGAGTGTTTCCTCTGCGCGCGCCAAGAAGCGCGGAGACGAATATCCGCCGCGGAGCAAATGGAAAACGGGAGGTTCGCGTCTTTCCCGACATGTCCTGAAGTGTCGCCTCCGGTTCGACGGTGGGTTTCCTGCTGAGCGGTGCCGGTGGTCCTGGTGACGTAACGGCGGAAAGCCTCCGGCCGTCGCGCCACACGTCTTGTGCTGTCCTTGTCCTGGCAGCCTGGTCGCGTCCGGCGCAGGGGCAGGACGGGCCGATCCAGGCCGAAGCAGAGGAGTTGCGGCCATGAAGGTGATCACGATGAGCCTCGTCCTGCTGGTTGCCGGCTTGACGCTCGCGCTGCCCTGGTCGGCGGCGGCCCGGACGGTGGTTCGGGTCGAGATGTGGGACGGCGGCGACATGCCGGCCGGATTCGCCTATGGCGCGCCGGACATCGGACCGGCCGAGGCGCCGATGCACATCACGCTGTCGTCCGGCACGGTGCCGGCGGGCGAGGTGACCTTCGACGTCACCGACAAATCCAGGGGCAGGGCGTATGAGATGGCGGTCGTCTCCCTTGCCGACCCGGGCAAGCCGCGGCCCGCCGCCGCCGCCGAAGAGCGGGTGGACGAGGACAAGGCCGGCTCCAGGGGCGAGGTCTCCGATCTCGATCCGGGCGCGTCGGGCTCGCTCACCGTCGATCTTCAGCCGGGCAAGTATCTCCTGATCTGCAACATTGCCGGACATTCCGCGGCCGGCATGTGGGCAGCCTTCACCGTCACGAAGTAGGTCGCCCCGCTCCAGCCGGGCCCGGGACAAGGGCCCGGGGCTGGACATCGTCCCGTGGCGCCGGCCCCTCCCGAAGCCGCGGCCGGCGCGGCCCGTCGCCCCGCTCCGTCACGCATTGTCGCATATGCCGGGTCGCCGGCAGTTCAGGGCGGTCGAGCGGCGCGGGGGCCGCCGCTAGCGCAGCAACTGGTCGCCCCAGGGAGCGAGGCCGGCGGTTATGGCGGCGCAGGCGAGGGCGATATGGCGCGGGAGCGGTTCGGCCTTGCCATGACGCCCCGGCTGGTCCGCCTCGTAATTGCGGATGCTTCTTTCCGAGATGCCGAGAGCCCTGGCAGCATCCAGCTGCGTCATCAACATGGCTTCGCGCCAGGCTCTGAATTGGGCAGGTGTCACCGTACCTCCATCTGCGTGGCACTCAAGCACGAGTCTGTTGTCCGCACAATGGTCGTGTCGAATTGTGTCGTGTCGAATTGACGCGCCGGTGATTGCGGGCGCCGAGGATGGCTTCGACCGCGCTCGAGCGGGTCCGCCGGCGCTTCCCGGGCTTCGCCGACCCTCTCGACCTCGGGGCGACGGCGTGTTCGACCGGCCGGGCGTGGCTTCAAAGCCACCATGATTCCGAAAGGCAGGCAGGCCGGCTTTTCAATATTGTGGGAGCAGTCGATATGGCGTAGACGGCCGCCGTAAGCTTTTGTCTCAGTGGGTTGAAGGCCAGCAATGCTTAGGAAGTGTGTTTTCGCGGCTGCAACGTCGTTCGTGCTGGCCGGTGCGGCACAGGCTGCGGATCTCCCGTACCAGACTGCTCCTGTCTCCCCTGCCGTCATGGAGCCGTCGCCCGTCTTTTCATGGACCGGATTTTATCTCGGCGCGCAAGCCGGCTGGGCGCAGACAAGCACCGACCTGACCGCCGGTGCATCGACGTCGGATGCCGAGGCCGTCGTCACTCTGCCGACTCTCGACAGGAACGGCGGGGCTCTCGGCCTGTTGGCCGGATACAACTACCAGGTGGGGCAGTTCGTGCTCGGCGCCGAAGTGGACGGCGAGGCCGTCATCACCGGAAAACAGCGCTACGCGGCCATTACCGGCGATTATATCACGGCCCACACCAATTGGATCGGCTCGGCCAGGGCCCGCCTCGGCTATGCCTTCGACAGGTTCATGATCTACGGCACCGGCGGTGTCGCACTCACGAGCATGAAATCGAGGGTGACGGGAACGGATTATACCTATGGCGCGGGAGACGGCGCGCGCGTCGGCTGGACGCTTGGCGCCGGAATGGAGTATGCGATAACGAACAATTGGATCGCCGGTCTCGAATATCGCTACACCCAGTTCGAGAGCGACACGTATACCTATCCGGCCGGCGTCGGCGGTCTCGACATCGTCGGTTTCAAGCAGCAACTCAGTGCCAATCAGGTGCTCGGGCGCATCCTGTATAAATTCTAGTCCGAGGCTTCGTGAATGACGGATGGTTCCGGGCGGATATCGTAAATTCTGCCGGAACCATGCCTTCGCCGCATGCCGGGAATTGCGATAACGGTGCGTTGATTGATTGCGGGGACAGTTCCACCGCGGAATGCATCGTTGACGACCCGCCTCTGGATCTCAAGCGGCGCGACCCCGATCAGCAGGGTCGCGACCGAGAGCACGGCCTGCCAGATCTGGCGCACGCCGCTCGCGCGCCAGACGAAACGGAACTGGGTCGGGGGCGAGGTCTCCTCCCAACAACGGCGGCGGCATCGTGACGTCCGAGGAGCAGCGGGCCCTTGCCGGGAGCGCCGTCGCGCTCGCACCGTGCCGGCGGCGAGCCCGGCCTTGGGTCCGAGCCGGAGGCGCCTGCGGCTACCGTATCGGGTCGCCCGGCGGCCGGACGATCAAAATTGAACCCTCGCTGCCTGGCGCCAACCGGCATGGCGCATCGGACCACCGCAATTCCGAAGGCGGAGCTTCTTCGCACCCGCCGCGGCTCACTTCAGCTTCGTCTTGCTCGACGGGAAGTCGCGCCAGTAAAGGCGGAGCTCCTTCGCACCCGCCGCGGCTCACTTCAGCTTCGTCTTGCTCGACGGGAAGTCGCGCCAGTACCGGCCGGTGCCTTTGCGGATGACCACGTCCTCCGGCAGGATCTCGAACGGGGTGTGGGCGGGCAGCGCGCGCAGCCTGTCGAACAGGGCGAGGACATCGGTATTCCGGAGCAGGTCGAACAGGTCCTCGAAGCGGTCGATGACGAAATAGGCCGCCTGGAAATCGTCGATGTAGTAGCCGGTGCGCAGGATGCGCTCGAGCGCGAAGGCCAACTGGTTGGCGGACGGATCCTCGGTCACATAGGTCGCCTCGCCGAAGGACGAGACGATGCCGGCGCCGTAGATGCGGATGCCCTCGGGCTTGCGGATCAGGCCGAACTCGATCGTGTACCAGTTGAGGCGGGCCAGGAACTTGACGCCGCGGTTGGCGACGGCGTCGAGCCCGACGCGGCCGTACTCGTTCATGTAGTCGGCATAGGCGGGGTTGGTCAGCAGCGGGATGTGGCCGAAGACGTCGTGGAAGATGTCGGGCTCCTCCAGATAGTCGAGCTGCGCGCGGCTGCGGATGAAGGTGCCGGCCGGAAAGCGGCGGCTGGCCAGCATCTGGAAGAAGGGGAGCGAGGGGATGAGGCCGGGAACGGCGACCACCTCCCAGCCGGTCGCGCGGCGCAGCCTGGCGTTCATCCGGTCGAAGTTCGGCACGCCTTCGGGGCCGATGCCGAGCACCTCGAGGCCGTCGAGATAGTCCTGGCAGACATGGCCCTCGAGGGTCTGCCGCTGGCGCTCGAACAGCACGCCCCAGATGGCGTGGTCCTCGGCGGTGTAGCGCTCCCAGCCCTGGTCGACGATGCAGTCCTCGACGGTGTGTGCGGTCAAGAGGGCGTGTCCGGACATGATGTCACTCCTGCGCGGCGCAGGAACCCGGGCCGGTCGCGCGGGCCGGCCCGCGACGGTCCCCGCCTCTGCATAACGCGCATCCCGGCCCGGCGGGTCCGAGGCCGGCGGCCGTTTTCAGCAGGGCCCGCCGGGGCGGTGGGGGCCGGGAACCCGCCGCGGCGCCGGCCTGATCGAAGGGGCGAGGCCGGCGACGGGACCGGCCGCCCGGGCGCGGCGAGCCGTTGTCCCGGCCGCGTCGCCGCCCGCCCTTCGCCGGCTCACCAGCGGTGACGGGAGCGGGCGGTCGGCGCCAGCCGGGCGGTTTCCAGGGGGCGCCAGAGCTGCGCGTCGAGCCTGGGGAAGACGTCGTCCCGCCATCGCGGCCTGTCCGCCAGCGCGGCGAGATGGGCGCGATGCGCGGCCTCGTCGGGGAAGGCCGACACCCAGGCGAAGACGGTCTCGCCCTCGCGCACGGGCAGGCGGGGAAAGCCGTTGGGGCCACGCTCGGTGGCGAAGGCGGCATCGATGCGGGCGCCGGCAGCCTCCAGCAGGGGCAGCGCCGCCTCGGCGAAGACGCGTGCGAACGCTTCGTCCTGCCGCGGCGCGAGCGAGGCGACGGACACGGTGACGAGGCCCGCGGCCGCTCCGTCCTCCGCCCGGGGCCGCTCGCCTTCGCGCCCGAATGGGGAGCGTCCGCCGGCCGGCTTCAGCAGCAGGACGTTGTCCGAGTTCAGCATGGCGGCATTGGCCGCCGGTCCGAAGGCGCGCCACGCCGCCCCGCCGTAGAAGGCCGCGAGGGCCTCGGTCCGGCCGATGAGGTCGGGGAACGAGCGGAACCAGACGAAGGCGTCCGGATCGTCCAGGTCCCTGTACTGGCCGAGCACGCGCATGCCGGCGGCCTCCTGCGTCTCGACGAACGCGCGATCGAAGATCTCGATCAGGGCTTCGCGCCCTCCCGGCTTCAGGCGGTAGCGGCGCAGCTCGAAGATCGCGTGCGGGACCATGGTCGTCTCCGGAACAGGTCAATCATCCTGTTTCAATACAGGATGATTGACCTGTTCTGTCAAGCGGCTATGGTCGCGGCCCAACACAGGGACAGGAAAGATGCGGCCCGCTCATCGAACCAACGACCCCGCCGGCCTGCGCCGCAGGATCGTGGATGCGGCTTTCGAGCGTTTCACGCGGCACGGCTTCAACGCCACCGCCATGCAGGACGTGCGCGCGGCGGCGGGCGTCTCCGGCGGCGCGTTCTCGCACCACTTCCCGACCAAGAAGGCGCTCGGCCTCGCCGTGATCCGCGACCGGGTGGCCGCCGCCGTCGAGGCGGCGTGGATCGAGCCCGTCGTCCGGGCGCCCGACGCGCTGGCCGGGATCGGCGCGGCGTTCGAAGCGGTGATCGCCGAACTCGAGGCCGGGCCGTCCGTCTCGGGATGCCCGCTCAACAACCTGGCGGTGGAGCTGTCCCGGCAGGACGAGGAGATGCGCGTCGAGATGGCGGCGATCTTCGCGCGCTGGCACGCCGCCATCCTCGACAAGCTTGTCGAAGACGACGCGGCCGGGCACGCCCCGCCCGTCGACGCCGCCGCGTTCGCCGCCCTGGTCGTCGCCGGCTTCTCCGGCGCGATGGCCATGGCCAAGGCGGCCCAGACGGCGCAGCCGCTCAAGGATTGCTGGCGGGCGCTGCGCGGGATGACGGCGGCGGCGGAAGCCGGGGAAACAAGCGCGCCCCGCTCCCTCGCGTCGGCCGAAGCGGGTGTCAGGCGAGCGGGCTGAGTTCATTCGATCGGCAGCATGGGCGGATGGGCGTCCGCCCCCGTTCCTGCCGCACGGCTCGCCCGCACCTTCCCCAATTCCCATGACAATGGATGCCTGTCGCGGCCGGGCTGATGACTTTCAGGCGCGCGGACTGTTCCGTATCCGGGTGACGCATGATAGTGTTTCCAGATTGCTCGGGCGAGGGGCTAGGATGTCCGGTGCTCTGCTCAGGAAGCTCGCCTCGGCGGAGTTTCGCGGGCCGCTGGTTCTTCCCGGCGACCCGGACTTCGATCGGGCCCGACACGTGTGGAACGGCGTCGCCGATCGCAGGCCGGCGGCCGTCCTTTACGCGGAGACCGTCGATGATGTCCGAAGGGCGGTCGATGTCGCGGCCGGCTGCGGCGCGCTCCTGGCGGTCCGCGGCGGCGGACACAGCCTGCCCGGCCTGTCGACCTGCGACGGCGGACTTCTGCTCGATCTCTCGAAACTCAACTTCGTCCTGCCGAACCTGGGCGACGGGACCGTCGAGGTCGGCGGCGGGGCCCTGCTGCGCGATCTCGACGAGGCGACGGTTCCCGCCGGATATGTCGTCCCGGCAGGGGTGGTGTCCCACACCGGGGTTGCCGGCCTCACGCTCGGCGGCGGCATGGGGCGCATCAGCCGGGCCCGCGGACTGACGATCGACAGCCTGATCGGGGCCGAGATGGTGACCGCGGACGGCGGCGTCCGCTGGATCGACGCGGACACGGATCCGGACCTGTTCTGGGGTATCCGGGGCGGCGGCGGCAACTTCGGCGTCGTCACCCGCTTCCGCTTCAGGCTGCATCGGCTCGGTCCGGTGACGGTCGGCAAGTGGTACTACCCGCTTGCCGCTGCGCGGCAGGCGATTGCCGCGCTGGGAAAGATCGGCAGACAACTCCCGCGGGAGGTCTCGATCGCTTTCACGCTTACGTCGACGGGGCTCGGCGTGATGGCGGTCTGGATCGGGGACAGCGGACAGGCGGAGCGGGTGCTCGCCCCCTTCGGCGATCTGGCCGGGGCCGGGGAGGGAGGGATGGGAGCCATGCCCTTCCTGCAGCTGCAAAGTGCCAACGACGTTCATTTCGCCTGGTCGCGCCGGTATTACGCCAAGGGCGGGTTCTGGCGGGATATCGGCGGCGACGCGGTGGAGGCCATGATCCGGAGCATCGCCACGGCGCCGACGCCGGATTCGGAACTCTATGTGACGCAGCTTGGAGGGGCTGTATCGGACGTGCCGGAGGACGCTACGGCCTATTCCGGCCGGCACGCCGAATATTATTGGATTGCCGAGCCCGTGTGGGACGACCCGGCGGACGATGCGCGCTGCATCGCCTGGGGGAGGGCCGCCGCCGCGCGGATGGCCGACCTGTCGATCGAGGCCAACTACGTCAACGAGCAGGCTGACACGGCCATCGCTGCGGGCGCCTACGGCGCCGCCAAATATGCCCGGCTCAGGCGTTTGAAATCCCGTGTCGACCCGGCCAACCTGTTCCGGCTGAACCAGAACATCGCGCCGTTACCATGATGGCGACGTCGGGGGCGACCGGCTGGGCCGGATGGCGCGTCCATCCCGGTAACGGCGCGACATGAGGCCCGGTCGATCTTCCTCAGAGTAAGGGCCATGTTCCTTCGGGAACACTGCTCGACCGTTTTCGGGCCGGCATGCCGTAGGGAGAAATTGCAGATCTTTCGGACTGTGATAGCAATCGCATGTCGTCGGACGACTTGATCGTCGGAGCGTCGGGATGGCCGAGGAATTCGATTTCATCGTGACTGCGCGCCTCGTCCGGAACGGCGCGTTCCAGCCGACGCCGGGGCCGATCCGCTTCCTGAAGGTCCCCGCCGCGGAGGTCGTCTACACGCCGGCGCATGTCGTCGGCAGTCCGAAGGCCTGGGCTGCCGAGATCATCGGTCTTGCCGACGGTGACGAGAATCCCACCTCGATCAGCCCACGCGGCGATGTCCTGGTCTTCGTGCACGGCTACGCCAACGATCCGCCGATCATCCTGCAGCGGCTCCGGCAGCTGCGAAGCGATCTTCGCGCCGAGGGATGGCACGGGGTCGTCGTCGCCTTCGACTGGCCGAGCGACAATCAGGTCCTGAACTATATCGAGGACCGCTCCGACGCCGCGGCGGTTGCGATCGAGCTGGTCGACAAGGGCGTCAGGCTGATCGCCGACGGCCAGGCCGCCGGCTGCCAGACGAATGTTCACCTCATCGGCCATTCGACCGGCGCCTACGTCATCATGGAGGCCTTTGCCCAGGCCGAGAAACGCGGCGATCTGTTCAAGGCGGACTGGCGCATGGGCCAGGTCGCCTTCATCGGCGGCGACGTCTCCCAGTCGAGCCTGTCGGCGGGCGACAGCTGGTCCCAGCCCATGTTCAAGCGCATCATGCGGCTGACGAACTATTCCAACCCCTTCGACGCGGTGCTGGCCGTTTCGAACGCCAAGCGGCTTGGCGTTTCGCCGCGGGTGGGGCGCGTGGGCCTGCCCGCCGATGCGAACCCCAAGGCGACGAATGTCAATTGCGGGCCGTATTTCCAGACCCTCGACCCCGTCACCTCGACCTATTACGGCGATTGGACCCACTCATGGCACATCGGCAACCGCGTCTTCGCGCGGGACCTCGCCATGACGCTTGAGGGCGCCATCGACCGGAACGCCATCCCGACGCGCCGGCAGGAAGGCGGCGCCCTCTGCCTGCAGGACGCGCCGCGCCCGGCCAACATGGCGGCCTGGGACATCAAGGATGCGGCCAGGCGCGCCGCACGCAGCTGAGACGCTCGGCTTGCGGCCTGGATTATGATCAGCGAGCCTTGGTATCAATTGCAAAAGAGGGCTTGCAGGGCCCGGAGATCAGCACGCAGACGCTGATCTATCTGCTCATCGTCAATATTATTATCGGCGACGAACTGAAAGAACCTCATATTCTGTAGAGAGAAGAGACAATCGGCGAGATCCGCGCTGTCGACGGTCTTCGGGATGCTTCCACGGTCTTGAAATTCCTCGATCATGGACTGCATCAAGTCGATGAGGACGCGGTCGAGAGCCAGATATGTCCGGCCGAAGTCGCTGCTTCCCTCATGGATGCTGGCTGACAGAATCTCGCGCCAGGTCGACTTGGTCAGATAGCTCATGGCGTGACGACGAAGAATCTGTCCAAAACGGGCGACGGCTTCGATGAAGCTCGCCGGCTTCTGGGCGATCATCGACTTCAGCTGTCGGATCAGCAACTGGTCGCTGTCGCGGACAAGTGCCAAGAGGAGCCCGGCCTTGCTGTCGTAATAGTTGTAGACGGTCACGACGGAGACATCCGCGTCCTTGGCGATGAGCTCCACGGTGGTTGCGGCGTATCCGTCGGTCTGGAAGCGAAGCTTCGCCACCTCCAGAATCCGGCTCCTGCGGCCTGCCTTCTGCCTTTCCCTCAATCCCGACAATGCATTGCGTCCATTTTGTTCACTGCGCCCAATTTTGCATCGGCCCGCACGATCCGCAAGAAAACTCTATTGACCAAAAATTTTATATCGATATAAGATTTTTATGCCTTAAAAAAACAGAGGGGCATTCAGATGGGCATTTCCCGGCGTCAATTCTGTTCGTTTGCGAGTGTCTTGGTGCTGACGGGGGCTGGCCTGCCAGGGTCTGCCCGAGCTGCAGGACTCAAGGTGGCGATCGTCCTGCCCGGTGTGAAAACCGATAAATCGTTCAATCAGGCTGGGTATGAAGGCGTTGAGCACGCCGCCAAGGAGCTCGGCCTGGAATTCGCCTTCAACGAAAAAGTGGCGCAGCCGGATCAGCCCGAGGCGCTGGCCGACTACGCGCGCCGGGGCTACAACATCGTCATCGGCCATGGCGGCGAGTTTCAGGATGCGGTCGCCAAGGTCGCATCCCGGTTTCCCGACACCAAGTTCATCGTCGTGAACGGGACGAAGCCCGGCGGCAATGTCGCAATCGTGAGCTTCGACTTCCCGGCGCTCGGCTATGTCATGGGGTATCTGTCAGGAAAAGTATCCGCGACGGGCGAGGGAGGCTATATCGGCGCCCAGAAGCTGAAGTTCTACGTGGATCTTGGCAAGGGATTTGCCAACGGGTTCAAGGCGGCCCGTCCGGACGGCAAGGTGCTGACGGCCTGGACGAACGATTGGGACGATGTCGCGAAGGGCAAGGAAGCCGCCCTGAATGAAATCAGCCAGGGCGCCGACGTGATTTTCCCCTCGATGGACAATGCCGTCGTCGGCAGCCTCCAGGGCGTGAAGGAAAAAGGCAAGAAGGCGATCGGCATCTACTACGATGCGATCACCGACTGGCCCGATACCGTCATCCAATCGGCGATCTTCGACATGCGCGGGGCGCTGCTGACGATTCTGACGGAGGCTCAGCAGGGACGACTGGAAGGAAAGGCCTATATCTATGGCCTCGAGACCCCGGCAGCGGCCCGCATCGGAACCTATCACAGCTCGGTGCCCGCGGCGGTTCGAGATGAAGTCGGGACAGTCATCGAGAAGATCAAGGCCGGTCAGATCCAGGTTCACTGAGGCTGGTGTCCGGGTCGGACCCGGACATGCCGCCTCCGGGCCTCGGGGCGAGAGCGAGCGCCGCAGCGTCACCCGAATGCCCGCGCCGGGCATTCAGGAGGCGAACGGTTGTCCCGTCCTTCGGGACTCGGCCCGGATAGTGAGTCCCTATTACCTGTATCGCAGGCGTGGCTATGCGCGGACTGCAGCTTGAAAAGATCACAAAGCAGTTCGGGGATTTCAAGGCCCTGAACGGCGTCGATCTCAGTATCGGCAAGGGCACCGTCCACGCCATTCTTGGCGAGAACGGTGCCGGCAAGACCACATTGATGAATATTCTCTTCGGGTTGTACCAGCCCGACGACGGCCGCATTCTCCTGGATGGTCACCCGCAGAAGATCACGTCGCCGCGCAAGGCGATGGATCTGGGCATCGGCATGATCCACCAGCACCTCATGCTGGTGGACACGCTGACCGTCGTGGAGAATGTCGTGCTCGGGTTGCCGGGGCAAGGGATGCACTTGTCCTTGAAGAACCATGCCCGGAAGCTCGCCGAACTCAACGACAGCTTCGGTTTCGATATCGATCCCTACGCGGAAGTATGGAAGCTGCCGATGGGCATGCGCCAGCGCGTCGAGATCCTGAAGGTGCTCTATCGCGACGCCGGCATCATCATCCTGGACGAACCGACCAGCGTGCTGGCGCCCAACGAGATCGCGTCGTTCCTCGACGGGTTGGGCCGGCTGCGCGCCGCCGGCAAGACGATCATCTTCATCAGCCACAAGCTCGAAGAGGTGATGGCGGTCGCGGATCGGGTCACGATCCTGCGCCGGGGCGAGGTTTCCGCCGGGCTCGACGTGGCCGGAAGCAGCGCCGGTGAAATGGCTCGCCTGATGGTGGGCCGCGACGTCGTCCTGAGCACGCTTGAAAAGTCGCCTTCCCGATCCGATCAGGTCCTCGTCAGCGTTCGCGGCCTGAGCGCGCGCGACAATCGCGGGCACGCGGCGCTGAAGGGTG
Source organism: Labrys sp. Lb11 (assembly GCF_057554225.1). NCBI lineage: Bacteria > Pseudomonadati > Pseudomonadota > Alphaproteobacteria > Hyphomicrobiales > Xanthobacteraceae > Labrys > Labrys sp. Lb11. The sequence continues at coordinate 418,877 of NZ_BAAJOT010000007.1, read as the reverse complement.
TTTCGTTCGATATCAAGGCCGGGGAAATCCTCGGCGTCGCAGGCGTCGACGGCAACGGGCAGGCCGAACTTGCCGAGACACTGACCGGCCTCCGGCCATCGGACGCGGGTTCGGTCGAGCTCGATGGCGAGGATATCACCCGCGCCGGCGTCTATGACCGCCGCCACAGGCTGGGAATATCCTTCGTGCCCGAAGACCGGCATGGCACCGGGCTGGTCCTGGACTTTCCCGTCTATCAGAACGCCATGATGCGGGATTTCCGGGAAAGGCCGTTTTCGTCCGGATTGATCCTGCGCACCGGCCATGCGCGGGAGCGGGCCACGCAATGGGTCGAGCGTTACGATGTGCGCCTGCACTCGCTGGAGCAGGCCATACGATTCCTGTCCGGCGGCAATCAGCAGAAGCTGATCTTCGCCCGCGAGGTGGAGTGCCGCCCGCGCCTGCTCGTCGTCATGCAGCCTTGCAAGGGCCTCGACGTCGGCGCCACCGAGGCCGTTCACCGCACGATCCTGGCCGAGCGGGAGCGGGGAACCGCCATCCTCTACATCTCCACGGAACTGGAGCACATCCTCAATGTCTGCGACCGCCTCGCCGTCATGTGCGCGGGGCGGATCACCGGCATCATATCGCCGGAAGACGCCACGGCCGAGCGCGTCGGCGCGCTGATGGGCGGCCTGAGCGGGGAGAAGGCGGCATGACGCTCGATGCCATCCGCTACATCTACATGCTGCGTCCGGTGTGGGCGGTGCTGGCGGCCCTCGTCGTCGGCGCCGGGCTGATCGCCCTTGCCGGCGTCGACCCGCTCGCCGCCTACCAGGCGCTCTTCGGCGGGGCTTTCCTCGACTACTACGGAGTGGCGGGGACACTGGTCAAGACCTCGCCGATCCTCCTCGCGGGTCTGGCCGTCATCATTCCGCTCAGGGCGGGCCTGCTCAATATCGGCGTCGAAGGGCAGATATATATGGGCGGGCTCTTTTCATCGATGGCCGCCCTGCTGCTGCCGGAGATGTCGTCCTGGATTCAGATGCCGCTCTGCATCCTGGCGGGCGCGCTCGGCGGCGGGCTTTGGGGGCTCATTCCCGGCTATCTCAAGGCTTGGCGCGGCACGAATGAAGTCATCATCACCATCCTGCTCAACTTCATCGCCATCAATCTGGTGAGCTATGTCGCCGGCGGTCCGATGATGCAGGAGGACGCACCCTATCCCTATTCCGACGAAATCAGGGAAAATCTCTGGCTGCCCCATATCTTGCCCGGGACGGACGCCCATATCGGCGTGCTCGTCGGGGTCGCTCTCTGTCTGGCGGCCTACTTCGTTCTCCGCTTCACCACGGTCGGCTTCGCCCTGGGAATGGTCGGCGCGAATCCTGCCGCGGCCACCTATTCAGGCGTGAAGGTGCGGCGCTACGTCGTGATGACCATGGTCGTGGCCGGCGGCATCGGCGGCCTTGCCGGCGCCTTCGAGGTGCTCGGCCTCAAGCACCGCCTCTACCACCTGTTCTCGCCAGGGTACGGCTTCGACGGCATCGTCGTGGCGTTCCTGGCCCAGCTGTCCCCGATCCTTGCGCCTGTCGCGGCCTTCTTTCTCAGCGGCCTCAAGGTGGGCGGCCTGATCATGCAGCGGGCTGTCGGTCTGGAAAGCACGGTGGTGGAGGCGATTCAGGGCCTCGTGATCATCTTCGTGGCGACCAGCCTGGCCTTTCGCTTCGACAGGAACGCCTGGCGCCGCCTCCTCGAACGCCGCCGGACGCTGGATGAAAGCCTGGCGGCGAAACCGCCGAGCCTGGCCGGAGAACGGTAGCCATGACCATGTTCGGCGATGCCGCCGCCCTGACGGAATTCCTGTCCACGGTCCTGAGACTGTCCATTCCGGTGGTCTTCGCCGCGCTGGGCGGCGTGTTGTCGGAACGGGCCGGCGTCTTCAACGTCGCGCTCGAGGGCTGCATATTGGGGGGTGCGTTCGGCGCCGCGACCGGTGCCTATCTGACGGGAACGCCCTTCGCCGGCCTGGCCCTCGGCCTGCTGGTCGCCATCGGGCTCGGCTGCGTTCTCGCCGGCCTAGCGGTCGGCCTCGGCATCAACCAGCTGGTGGCGGGCATCGCCATCAACATCCTGGCGCTCGGGCTCACCTCCTATCTGGCGCGCCTCATTCTTGGCGCCGATGCGACATCGACGCTTCCAGGCTTCCACCCGATGGCAATTCCGCTGTTGTCGTCGATCCCGGTGCTGGGACCGGTCCTCTTCGACAAGGATATCCTGGCCTATCTGATGTATCTGGCGGTGCCGCTTTCCTGGTGGTTTCTGTTCAGGACACCGCGCGGCCTGATCATCCGGGCGATCGGCGACTATCCGATCGCGGCGGATACGGTCGGCGTGAACGTCCCGGCCGTCCGTATCTGGTGTGTGGTCGCAAGTTGCGCGCTTGGCGGGCTTGGGGGCTGCTATCTGGTGCTCAGCCAAGTCTTCGTCTTTACCGAGAATATGAGCGCGGGAAAGGGATGGATCGCGCTTGCCGCGGTGATCCTCGGGCGCTGGAATCCCGCCTTGGCGTTCGCCGCATGCGTCTTCTTCGCCTTTTCCGAGGCGTTGCAGCTGCAGTTGCAGTTCAACAATCCGGACGTTCCCTACCAGCTGTTTTCGATGGTTCCGTTCGTGGCGTCCTTCCTGGCCCTGGTGTTCCTTGCCGGCCGGGTTCGTCCGCCGGCAGCAATTGGGAAGAAGTATATGCGAGGCGGAAAGTAATCAAACTCCGCCATATGTGATCTGAGAAGGACCTCCAGGTATGTCGAGCAATTCCTATGATTCAGGTCGGCTGAACCTGCCGTTCGTGGGCATATGCACGTTCGGTAAATATCCATACCAGCCGGACTGGGACGCCATTCAGGCCGATGTCGCCGTTCTCGGCGCGCCGTTCGACGGCGGCACGCAATGGCGGGCCGGCGCGCGGTTCGGGCCGCGCGGCATTCGCGAAGCCTCGACGCTGTTCTCCTTCGGCCATGGCGGCGCCTACGACCACGAGGACGACGTCACCTACCTCCCCAGCGGAAAGGTGACCATCGTGGATATCGGCGATGCCGACATCGTCCATACGGACACGATGAAGAGCCATGCCAACATTGAGTTCGGCGTCCGCAAGATCCTGGCGGCGGGGGCCCTGCCGGTGGTGCTGGGCGGCGACCATTCGATCAACATTCCCTGCGTGACCGCATTCTCCGATGACTGCGCGCGCCATGGGCCGATCCACATCGTCCAGATCGACGCGCATCTGGACTTCGTCGACGAGCGCCACGGCGTGCGCTACGGCCACGGCAACCCGATGCGGCGCGCGGCCGAAAAGCCCTATGTGAGCGGCCTGTCGCAGTTCGGCATCCGCAATGTTTCGTCCACGGCGAAGGAGGGATATGAGGATGCTCGCAGGATGGGCTCCGACATCCTGTCCGTGCGCCAGATCCGCAGTCTCGGTACGCGGGCGGTGATCGAGCGGGTGCCGGCGGGCGCGCGCTATTACGTCACGATCGACATAGACGGCTTCGATCCGTCGATCGCGCCGGGCACGGGCACCCCCTCGCATGGCGGCTTCATCTATTACGAAGTGCTGGAAATCCTCGCGGCGCTGGCCGGGCGCGGCAAGATCGTCGGCGTCGATCTGGTCGAGGTGGCGCCGGACTACGATCATTCCGGCTCCACGTCCATTCTGGCTGCGCAGATTCTGATGAACCTGATCGGCCGCGTCATGCACGCCAGGAAAGGCTGAGGCGATGGAGCACGGCTGCTGTTTCACTGGACAGCCCATCGTGACCGGGGGCGGGAGTGCGATGCCATGATCCGCAACCCGATATCCTGGCCGAACGGCGCGAAATGTGCCGCCTGCATCACTTTCGACATGGATGCGGACAGTCTCGTTCATATCGCCCATCCGCAGGACGGTCACTCGCGCGTGTCGGCGATCTCCATGCTGCAATACGGGCCGAAGATAGCGATCCCACGCATCGTGGAAAGCTACCAGCGGCTCGGCCTGAAGCAGACCTTCTTCGTGCCGGCCTGGTGCATCGAGCAGTATCCGCAAGCGATCGAGGCCATCCTCCAGGGCGGCCACGAACTTGCCCATCACGGCTTCCTGCACGAGCATCCGCGCGAACTCTCCGACGAAGACGAGGCCTACTGGCTCGACCGCGGCATCGAGGTGATCGTCAAGGCGAGCGGCCGGCGACCGCGCGGCTGGCGCGCGCCGCTCTACAATTTCTCGCATCGGTCGGCCGACCTGCTGGCCGCCCGCGGCTTTGCCTATGACGCCTCTCTGATGGGCGACGACATTCCCTATCTGCTCGAATGCGATGCGGGCAGGCTGGTGGAACTGCCCTCGCATTGGGGCCTCGACGACTGGCCGCAATATGTCCAGTCGATGGACCTCGACTACATGATGCCGATCCGCGCTCCGCGGCAGGGTTTCGAGATATTCGCGCAGGAATTCGAGGCGGCCTATCGACACGGCGGCCTCTGGGTGCCGGTCGTCCATCCCTTCGCCACCGGTCGGCTGGCCCGCTGGGAGGTGGTTCATGGCTTCCTGGAGAGCGTGCTCGAGCGGGGCGACGTCTGGTTCGCACCCATGGAGGAGATCGCCGCGCATGTGCTGAGGGAGGTCGCGGCAGGCGCCTGGAAGCCTCGCATCGACAGGCTGCCTTACTTCGCCGGGCCTGTGAAGGTCAGATAGGCGGAGCCTGCCGAGGCGCCCCGGGTCCCCAGGCTTGCTTGCGAACCAGGGGACCGCGGGAAGCGGCAGGAGGATCGTGTACATCATCAAGACACACGATCTGAATCTCGAATCTCAGTGACAGTGCACCGAATAATTAGATGCAATCATCGCGATTCCTGTCGCCATAGATCGTTTTGCGAAGCATTGCTCAAACGCTGTCCGGGCCGATCTTTCTTCTGCCGTGGAGTACTTGGAGAATCTCGACGGCTTCGTCCGTCACCCGGTAAAGGGCGAGATAGGGGCCAGCGACCAGGTGACGAATACCGGGACCGATATCGTCGCGCAGCAAGCCGAGATGGAGATACCGGGCGAGATGTTGCAAGCGGCGATGGATGGCTTCGAGCACGCGATCGGCCGCGTAAGGGTTGTCGGCGCCGATGTAGGCCCAGATATCGAGCAGGTCTTCGCGAGCGCGAGATGTCAGATGAACCTTTGCCACGCTCAGCCCTTGCGGGCAACCAGGCGGGTGCGAGCCTCCTGCTTCAACGCGGTAAGATCGAACTCGCCAGCGTCGCCGCTGTCGATGCCCTCCTGTGCGAGGGCACGCAGGTCCTCGATTGTGTAACCCAGCAGATCGCGGCGCTCCTTCCATTCGCGCACGGCTTCGCGGATGGCCTCGCTGGTCGAGGCGTACTCGCCGGCTTCGACGGCATGGCGGACGAATCCGGCCATTTCCGAGGTCAGCGCAATGGTGATCTTTTCGACGGCGGCCATGGAACTCTCACTCATCAATCGTCCTCACGGTATGCGATCGGCACACCGGGGATAAGTGAAACGCGACATGGCCCAGGCCAGGGGCGGCGTCCCCGGCTGCCGTCGCTCCTCCTACCCCGCGGCCCAGTCCCGCAGCGCCGCCAGCAGCGGCTCCAGCACGGCGCGCATCGGGGCGGCGCGGGCGGGGTCGTAGGGCGTCGGCTCCGGGCCGTCGGCCTCGTCCATGTAGCCGCGGCAGGCGAGCTCCATCTGCACGGCGTGCACGCCGGTGCCGGGATTGCCGTAGTGGCGGGTGATCCAGCCGCCCTTGAAGCGGCCGTTGCTGACGCGTGAGAACGGCGGGCGGTCGCAGTGCCGCTCGACCAGCGCCTGCACCGCCGGGTCGGCGGTGGCGCCGCCGTTGGTGCCGATGTTGAAATGCGGCAGCTCGCCCTCGAACAGGCGCGGGATGCGCGAGCGGATGGAGTGGCAGTCATAGACGACGATGCGGCCGTGCAGGTCGCGCAGGCGGGCGACCTCGGCCGAGAGCGCGGCATGGTAGGGCGCGAAATAGAGTTCGCGCCGGCCGGCGACCTCCTCGGCGTCGGGCTCCAGGCCGTGGCGGTAGAGCGGCTCGCCGTCGAAGCTGGTGGTCGGGCAGAGCTCGGTCGTCGCCTGGCCGGGATAGAGCGAGGCGCCGGACGGGTCGCGGTTGACGTCGATCACCGTGCGCGACATCGCCGTGTGCACCACGGTGGCGCCGAGGCCGGCGGCGAAGTCGTAGAGCGTCTCGATCCACCAGTCGGTGTCCTTGCGCGCCAGCGGCAGCGACACCAGCCGTGCCTCGATGGCGTCGGGGATGGCGGTGCCGGTGTGCGGCAGGCTGACGAGGAGGGGCGCGGTGCCGCGATGGACGGTGAGCCAGGTCATGGAGGCTTCCTCTGTTCAGGCTGTCATGCGATGGCCGGAGCAGCCGCGCCGGCGCGGCGGCGGGCCAGCGCCGCGAAGGAGAACATCTCGATCGGCAGCGCCGTGCCGCCCTCGGTGGCGAGGTCGGCCAGGATCTCGCCGACCACGCTGGCGAACTTGAAGCCGTGGCCCGAGCAGGGCGAGGCGACGATGATCCGCTTCTCCGCCGGGGTGTGGTCGATCAGGAAGACGGAGTCGGGCAGCATGGTGTAGCGGCAGGTGACGTATCGCACCGATGCCCCCGCGGCGGCCGGGACGCGCCGGGCGATGTAGGCGTCGAGCAGCGCCCGGTCGGCGGCGTTGACCGGCGGATTGGGCTGTTCCGGGTCGATCGCCTCGCGGAAATGCGTGTGCCTGCCGATCTTGACGCCGTCGGCGCCGATCACCGGGAAGCCGAAGAACGAGCCCTCGGGCCCCTCGTCGCGCAGGAACACCGGCATGCGGCCGAGGCTGGTGACGAAGCCGTCGCGCGGCTGGTACCAGCCGACGACCTGCTTGATCGGCTCGGCGATCCCGGCGAGCTCGGGCACGAGGCCGGCGATGTGCGAACCGGTGGCGACGACGACGCGGCCGGCCCGGTAGCGGCCGAGCTCGGAGACGATGGTGACGCCGCCGTCGCCGGGCTCGACGGCGGTGACGCGCTCGTTGAAGCGCAGCACGGCGCCGTCCTCGCCGGCGGCGCGCAAGGCCGCCAGGGTGGCGGCCTCGGGCCGGAGGAAGCCGCCTTCCGGCTCCAGCACCGCGATCTCGTCGGCGTCGAGCGCATGGGCGGGATGGCGCTCGGCCATGGCGGCGCGGTCGAGCACCTCATGGGCGAGGCCGTGCTCGCGGCAGGCCGCGAGGATGCCGGAGACGATCGTTGTCTCCGGCCGGCCGATGGACAGCGCGCCGGTGATGGTCAGGAGCGGCTCGCGCGCCCGCGCCTCCAGCGCCCGCCAGTTGCGGTAGGCGCGGCGCAGCAGCGGCACATAGGAGGGAGCCTCGAAATAGCCGAGCCGGATGATCCGGCTGTCGCCATGCGAGGAGCCGCGGTCGTGCAGCGGTCCGAAGCGCTCGATGCCGACGACCCTGACGCCGCGGGCGGCCAGGTGCGCGACCGCGCTGGCGCCCATGGCGCCGAGGCCGATCACCGCGACGTCGAAGCGGGGTTCGTCGGCCACGCCCATCACGCGGCCTGCCTTGCCACGCCCGGCAGCAGCCCGGCCTCGATCCGGTCGGCGAGGGCGCCGGAGCGCACGAGCGCCGAGGCGCGTTCGATGTCGGGCGCGAAATGCCGGTCGTCCTCCAGGTGCGGCACGTCGGCGCGCAGCAGCGCCCGCGCCTGCTCCAGCCGGGCGCTGGAGGCGAGGGGGGCGTGGAAGTCGCAGCCCTGCGCCGCGGCGAGCAGCTCGATGCCGATGACGTGGGCGGCGTTCTCCGCCATGGGCAGCAGCCGGCGGGCGCCGTGCGCCGCCATGGAGACATGGTCCTCCTGGTTGGCCGAGGTCGGGATCGAGTCGACGCTGGCCGGATAGGCGCGCTGCTTGTTCTCCGACACCAGGGCCGCGGCGGTCACCTGCGGGATCATGAAGCCGGAATTCAGCCCGGGCTTCGGCGCCAGGAAGGCCGGCAGGCCGGAGAGGGCGGGGTCGACCAGCATGGCGACGCGCCGCTCGGCCAGCGAGCCGATCTCGCAGATCGCCATGGCGATCATGTCGGCGGCGAAGGCCACCGGCTCGGCGTGGAAATTGCCGCCGGAGATGACCTCGCCCTGCGCCGGGAACACCAGCGGATTGTCGGAGACGCCGTTCGCCTCGATCGCCAGCGTGTCGGCGGCCTGGCGCAGGAGGTCGAGGCAGGCGCCCATCACCTGCGGCTGGCAGCGCAGGCAATAGGGGTCCTGGACGCGCTCGTCGTCGACGAGGTGCGAGGCGCGGATGGCGCTGCCGGCCATCAGGCCGCGCAGGGCGGCGGCGACCTCGGCCTGGCCGCGATGGCGGCGCACCGCATGGACGCGCGGGTCGAACGGCCCGTCGGAGCCGCGGGCCGCGTCGGTCGACAGCGCCCCGGTGACCAGCGCCGCCTGGAAGACGCGCTCGGCCTCGAACAGGCCGGCGAGCGCCAGGCTGGTGGAGACCTGCGTGCCGTTGAGCAGCGCCAGCCCCTCCTTCGGGCCGAGCACCAGCGGCTCGAGGCCGGCACCGGCGAGCGCCGCCTCGGCCGGCACCGTGCGGCCCTCGACGAAGAAGGCGCCGACGCCCATCAGCGCCGCCGTCATGTGCGCCAGCGGGGCGAGGTCGCCCGAGGCGCCGACCGAGCCCTGGCCGGGGATGACGGGCACGAGCCCGCGCTCCAGGCAGGCGGCGAGATGCTCGATCGTCGACCAGCGTACGCCGGAGGCGCCCTGCGCCAGGCTGGCCAGCTTCAGGGCCATGATCAGCCGCACCACCGGCACGGGCAGCGGCTCGCCGACGCCGGCGGCGTGGGACAGCACGATGTTGCGCTGCAGGGTGGCGAGGTCGGCCTCCTGGATGCGCACGCTCGCCAGCTTGCCGAAGCCGGTGTTGATGCCGTAGACGGGCGCGCCCTTGGCGATGATCTCTTCGATCGTCCGGGCAGCGGCCTCCACCGCCGGCCGGCAGGCCGGGTCGAGCGTCGCCTCGGCGCCGAAATAGACGGCGCGCCAGGTGTCCAGCGACACGGTTCCGGGTTGAAGCTGCAAGGCGATGGTCATCGTCCTCTCCAGATGCGGTGTGAAAGCGGGTTGAAGCCGATGCGGTAGACCAGCTCGGCCGGGCGCTCGACGTCCCAGACGGCCAGGTCGCACCACTTGCCGGCGGTGAGCGTGCCGACCTCGCCGAGACGGCCGAGGGCGCGGGCGGCCTCGCGCGTCACGCCGGCGAGGCATTCGTCGACCGTGAGGCGGAACAGCGTCGCCGCCATGTTCATCGTGGTCAGCAGCGAGGTGATCGGCGAGGTGCCGGGGTTGCAGTCGGTCGCGACCGCGATCCTGGCGCCGTGGCGGCGAAGTGCCTCGACCGGCGGCAGTTGCGTCTCGCGCAGCACGTAATAGGCGCCGGGCAGCAGCACTGCCACCGTGCCGGCCGCGGCCATCGCCGCGGCGCCGTCCTCGTCGGTGTATTCGAGGTGGTCGGCCGAAAGGGCACCGTGCTCGGCGGCGAGGCGGGCGCCGTTGAGGTTGGAGAGCTGGTCGGCATGCAGCTTGACCGGCAGGCCGAGCTCCCCGGCTGCGGCGAAGACCCGGGCGATTTCCTGCGGCGAGAAGGCGATGCCCTCGCAGAAGCCGTCGACGGCGTCGACCAGCCCGGCATGGGCCAGCGCCGGCATGACCTCGCGGCAGACGCGGTCGAGATAGCCGGCCCGGTCGTTCCTGGACTCGGGCGGCAGGGCGTGAGCGCCGAGATAGGTGGTGGTGACGGTGACGGGGCGTTCGCTGCCGAGCAGGCGCGCGGCGGCGAGCATGCGCCGCTCGGCCTCGAAGTCGAGGCCGTAGCCGGACTTGATCTCGACCGTGGTCACGCCCTCGGCGATCAGTGCGTCGAGCCGCGGCAGGGCCGAGGCGACCAGCTCGGCCTCGCTGGCCTCCCGGGTCGCCCGCACGGTCGACACGATGCCGCCGCCGGCCCGGGCGATTTCCTCGTAGCTCGCGCCGGCGAGCCGCATCTCGAATTCCAGCGCCCGGTCGCCGCCATGGACGAGGTGGGTGTGGCAGTCGATCAGGCCGGGCGTCACCCAGCGGCCTTCCAGGTCGACGGTCCGGGCCGGCCTGAGGTCGCCGGGCAGCTCGCTCTCCGGTCCGACCCAGGCGATGCGCCCGTCCTCGGCGGCGATCGCTCCCTGTTCGATCACGCCGAGCCCGGGCCTGTCGGCTTCGAGCGTGGCGAGGCGGGCGTTGCGCCAGAGCGTGTCCATGGCAGTCTCCTCGAACGGTCAGTGCGGGCGCCGCGGCGGGACGCGGCGGATGAACCCGCAGAGCAGGTCCATGTCGTCGGCCAGCGGCCGGTCGTCGGCATAGGCGGCGACCACGGCGCGCAGCGCTCGGTAGAGCGCGTCCGTGCCGGGGGCGCGGGCGGCCGGGCCCGGCTGCAGGTCGTAGGCCTGCGCCGCCGCCATCAGCTCGATCGCCAGGATACGCTCGGCATTCCCGATGATCGACAGCGCCTTGCAGGCTGCCGGCGTGGCATGGGCGAGGTGGTCTTCCTGCAGGCCGGAGGTGATGCCGCCGTCGAGGCTGGCGGGCGCCGCCAGGCGCCGGTTCTCGGCGACCAGCGACACCGCTGTGTACTGCGCGATCATGAAGCCGGAGGCGGCGCCGCCGGGCGCGGCCAGGAAGGCGGGCAGGCCGCTGACATGCGGGTTGACCAGCCGGTCGAGCCGCCGCTCGGCCATGGCGGCGACCTCGGCGACGGCGATGGCGAGCGAATCCATCGCCAGGCCGACGGCCGGGCCGACCGCATGGGCGGCCGAATAGACCTCGGGCGCCTCCGGCGTGCCGGCGAGGATCGGGTTGTCGGTGACGGAAGCGAGCTCGCGGTCGACCACGGCCGCGGCCTCGGCGAAGACGTCGCGGGCGGCGCCGTGCACGTGCGGCACGGCGCGCAGGCTGAGCGCATCCTGGGTGCGCGCGCCGGCGGCGGCGGCCAGGATCGGGCTGCCGGCGAGATAGGCGCGCAGCGTCCGGCCGACGGCCTCCAGGCCCGGCGAGACGCGTAGCGCCAGCGCTTCCGGATCGAAGGCGCGGGCCTGGCCGTGCAGGGTCTCGAAGCTCATCGCCGCCGCGGCGTCGGCCCAGTCCAGCACCCGGGCGGCGCGGGCGAGCGCCAGGGCGGCAAGGCCGGTGGCGCAGGGCGTGCCGTTGACCAGACTGAGCCCTTCCTTGGCCTCCAGAACCAGCGGCGGCAGGCCGAGGCGCTCCAGCGCCTCGCCGCCGGTCAGGATGTCCTCGCCCGCGCGGGCACGGCCCTCGCCGATCAGCACCAGGGCGATATGGGCCATGTGGGTGAGATAGCCGACCGAGCCGCGCGAGGGCACCAGCGGCAGGACGTCGGCGGCGAGCAGCGCCAGCAGGTGGTCGACCACAGCCGGCCGGACGCCGGAGCGGCCATGGGCGAAGTTGTTGACCTGCGCCGTGATGATGGCGCGCGTCTCGGCGGCGCCGAGCGGCTCGCCGATGCCGCAGGCGTGGCTCATCAGGAGGTTGCGCGACAGGCGCCGCTGCTGCGGCCGGTCGACGACCACGTCGGACAGGGCGCCGACACCGGTGTTGACGCCATAGGCGCGGATGCCGCGCGCGACGATGCTCTCGACGATGGCGCGTGCCGTCTCGATGCGCGGCCGGGCGCCGGCGGCGAGCCGGAGCTCGGCGCCCTCGGCGACGGCGGCGACCTCGCTCCAGCGCATCGGGGCATCGAGGACGATCGGCGGCATGGCGCGCTGCACCTGCTGGTCGGCCATGGTCTACTTGCCGAAGCCGGAGACGAACTGGCGGAAGCGCTCCGACTTCAGCTCGCCGAAGACCTCCTGCGGCGTGCCCTCGGTCTCGACCAGGCCCTGGTGCAGGAACATCACGCGGCTGGAGACGTTGCGGGCAAAGCTCATCTCGTGGGTGACGACCAGCATGGTGCGGCCCTCTTCGGCAAGCTGGCGCATGACGCGCAGAACCTCGCCGACCAGCTCGGGGTCGAGGGCCGAGGTCGGCTCATCGAACAGCATCACCTTGGGCTGCATGGCAAGCGCCCGGGCGATGGCGGCGCGCTGCTGCTGGCCGCCGGAGAGGTGCGCGGGGTAGTGGTGGCGCTTGTCGGCGATGCCGACCTTGGCCAGCAGCGACTCGGCCAGCTCAGTCGCCTCCTTGCGCGGGCGCTTGAGCACGTGCACCGGCCCCTCGATCAGGTTCTCCAGGATGGTCATGTGCGACCAGAGATTGAAGCTCTGGAACACCATGCCGAGCTCGGAGCGGATGCGGTCGACCTGGCGGCGGTCGCTCGGCTCGTAGCGGCCGTCGCGGCGCCGGTGCATGGCGATGGTCTCGCCGGCCACGGTGATCTCGCCCTCGTCCGGCGTCTCCAGGAGGTTGATCGAGCGCAGGAACGTGCTTTTGCCCGAGCCGCTGGAGCCGAGAATCGAGATGACGTCGCCCTCATGCGCATCCAGCGAGATGCCCTTGAGCACCTGCAGGGCGCCGAAGCTCTTCTTGATGTTGCGGACCGAGAGCGCCGGCGTCGCGGCGCTGGCGGTCGAGGCCGAAGGACCGGTCATGGGACATCTCCAAGGCTCTTGGCCGGGACGGTGGCGATGGCGGGGCCGGCGGGCTGCGGCGGCGCGCGCAGATGCGGCGACAGGCGGTGCTCGATCAGGCCGATCAGCCGCACGAGGATGAAGTTGAGGACGAGATAGATCGCCGCCGCGCAGAGGAAGACCTCCATGGTGCGATAGGTCTGGGAGATGATGCGCTGGGCCACGCCCGTCACTTCCCAGACCGTGACCAGGCTGGCAAGCGCGGTGGACTTCACCATCAGCACGATCTCGGTCGAGTAGCTCGGCAGGAGCTGGCGCAGGGCGATCGGCGCGATGATCCGGCGCAGCAGCAGGAAGCCCGACATGCCGCAGGCCCGGGCCGCCTCGATCTCGCGCGGCGGCACGGCGAGCAGGCCGCCGCGGAAGATCTCGGCGGTGTAGCCGGCGGTGCACAGTGCCAGAGAGATCACGGCGCAGGCGAAGGGCTCGCGCAGCATCGGCCAGAAGATGCTGGCGCGGACCGCGCTGAACTGCCCGAGCCCGTAATAGAGCAGAAACATCTGGATCAGCAGCGGCGAGCCGCGGAAGACGAAGACATAGGCCCGGGCGAAGCGCTCCAGCGGGGCGATGCCGCTGACGCGCATCCAGACGATGCCGGCCGCCAGGATGGCGCCGATCAGCACGGATAGGGCGAACAGCCCGAGCGTGGTGGGCACGACGGCAAGGAGCTTGCCCAGGGTCTCGGCGAGGAAGGCGACATCCATGGCTGCCTCCTCAAGCCCGGCCGATGCCGCCGCGGAAGCTGCGGTTCACCCGGCGTTCGGCCACGCCGAAGACGCGGTCGGACATCGAGGTGAGGACGAGGTAGAGCGCGCCGCCGACGATATAGAACAGGAAATATTGCCGGGTCGAGCCGGCAGCGAGCTGGCTGGTGCGCATCAGCTCGGCGAGGCCGGTGACCGAGACCAGCGCCGAGTCCTTGAGGGAGAGCTGCCAGACATTGCCCAGGCCCGGCAGGGCGAAGCGCATCACCTGCGGGGCGATGATGCGGCGAAAGCGCAGCAGCTTGTGCATGCCGATCGCCCGCGCCGCCTCGATCTCGCCGCGCGACACCGCCAGATAGGCGCCGCGATAGACCTCCGCCTGGTAGGAACCGGAGATCACCCCGACCGCCAGCGCGCCGGCCAGGAACGAGGGCAGGCCGAGGAAGCCCTCGATGCCGAAGGCTTGGCCGATGCTGGTGACGGCGTGGGAGCCACCGAAATAGACGAGATAGATGACCAGGAGCTCGGGCACGCCGCGGAACAGGGTGGTGTAGGCGTCGCCGGCGAGGCGCGCGAGGCGGTTCTGCGAGAGCTTGCCCCAGGCGACCAGCGAGCCCAGCGCCGCGCCGATGGCGAGCGCGGCCAGGGTGACGGCGAGGGTCATCAGCGCAGCGATCAGCAACAGCCCGGTCCAGCCGCTGAAGCCGGATCGCAGGAGATCGACGAGGGTCATGCAGGACGTCTCCCCAAGGATGGCGCGAAGGCGGGCCGTGCCGGGGGGCGGCGGGTGGCCGGCCACGGGATGCGGCCCGGCGCTGCCGCCAGGGCCGGAGGGAGGCTCCCGGCGTTGCCGGGGCTCCCGTCCTGGCCGGGGCGAGCGCGGGACGATCCCGGGGCGGGCGGAGCGCCGCCGTCCCCGCGTGTCAGTCTCGCCTCACTTGGGCGAGACGTCGACCTTGAACCACTTCTCGGACAGCTTCTTGACCGTGCCGTCGGCCAGCGCCGCCTTGATCGCCGGGTCGAGGATCGCCTTCAGCTCGGGGTCGGACTGGCGCAGGCCGAGGCCCTCGCCCTCGCCCCAGATCGGGCCGACGATCGCCGGGCCGGTGAAGGCGAGGTCGGCGTTGTCGGCCTTGGAGAAGGCGGAGAGGAAATAGGTCTCGTCGTCGAAGCCGGCGTCGATGCGGCCGGCGACCATGTCGAGATCGCGCTCGGCCGAGGTCTTGTATTCGCGGACCGTCGCGACGTCGCCGAAATTGTCGTAGACGTACTTGGCGTAGATGGTCGCGGCCTGGATGCCGATGGTCTTGCCGGTGAGGGCGGTGCGCAGCGCCTCGCTCGCCTTCTTCTGCTCGGCGGCGTCGAGGGTGAGGCGGACGGTGGTGCCGGTGCCGGCGAGGTTGGCGAGCGGGCCGCTCTTCAGCGCGGCGAAGCCGGCGGGCGTGGCGGCGTAGGGCGTGGTGAAGGCGATGACCTTCTTGCGCTCGTCGGTGATCGACAGAGCGTCCATGATCACGTCGAACTTGCCGGCATTGAGCGCGGCGATCATGCCGTCCCATTCCTGGGTGATCAGCTTGCACTCGATCTTGGCGCGGCCGCAGACGTCCTGGATCAGCTCGGGCTCGAAGCCGCCGAGCGAGCCGTCGGGGTTGGTCAGGTTCCAGGGCTCATAGGCGCCCTCGAGCGCGATGGTGATCGACTTCCATTCCTTCGCCTGGGCGAGCGGCACGGCGACAAGCGTGGCCAGCGCCGCGACGCCGGCGAGGACGAGACGGGGCATGTTCATATCGGTCTTCCCTCCGTGTTCGGTCCCTGTCGGACCTTCTTTCAAGCTTTGGCGAGGCTGGCGAGCACGCCGCGGAAGGCGCGGTCGATCTCGTCCTCCTGCTCGTGCCGGCCGTCGCGGATCCGCCAGCGGCCGGCGACCATGACGTCGCGCACGGCGCGGTCGCCGATCGCAAACAGCCAGCGGTCGAGGATGCGGTCACCGGTGGCGGCCTCGATGTATGGATCGGTGCCGTCGAGCACGACCAGGCTGGCGAGGTAACCGGGGGCGATGGCGCCGAGCTTCTGGCCGAGCGCCTGGGCACCGCCGGCGAGCGTCGCCCCGGCCAGGGTGCGCCCGACCGAGGTGCCGGGGCCGCCGACCAGGCGGTTGCGGCGGCGGTCGCGCAGGCGCTGGCCGTATTCGAGCAGGCGCAGCTCCTCGGCGACGCCGGTGGCGACATGGCTGTCGGTGCCGATGCCGTAGCGCCCGCCGGCGGCGGCGAAGGCGACCGCCGGGAAGATGCCGTCGCCGAGATTGGCTTCGGTCGCCGGGCAGAGCCCGGCCACGGCGCCGGAACGGGCGAGGCGGGCCGTCTCCCCGGCGTCGACATGGGTGGCGTGGATCAGGCACCAGCCCCGGTCGACCGGCATCTCGTCGAGCAGCCATTCGACCGGCCGCCGCCCGGACCAGGCGAGGCAGTCGGCCACCTCCTTCTCCTGCTCGGCGACGTGGATATGGATGGCGGCGGCGGTGCCGGCAGCGGCGAGGATCGCCTGCATCTCGGCCGGCGTGGCGGCGCGCAGCGAATGGAAGGCATAGCCGAGCGTGGCGCCGGCCGCGTCGCAGGCCGGGCGCAGCGCCGCCATGAGCTTCAGGAAGGCGTCGACGTCGTGCAGGAAGCGGCGCTGGCCGGGGCCGGCCGGCGCCCCCCCGAAATTGCCGTGGGCATAGAAGACCGGCAGCAAGGTGAGGCCGATGCCGGTGCGGCCGGCGGCGGCAAGGATGCGCTTGGACATCTCGGCCGGATCGGCATAGGCGCGGCCGTCGGTGTCGTGGTGCAAGTAATGGAACTCGGCGACGGCGCCGTAGCCGCCCTTGAGCATCTCGACATAGAGGCGGGCCGCGATCGCCTCGACCTCGTCGGGCGAGAGGCGCAGCACCGTGCGGTACATCTCCTCGCGCCAGGTCCAGAAGCTGTCGTCGCCGGCGCCGGCGACCTCGGCCAGGCCCGCCATGGCGCGCTGGAAGGCGTGGGAATGCAGGTTCGGCATGGCCGGCACCACGGGACCCGCCGCCGATTCGGCGCCGTCGCGCGGCGCGGCGGTCCTCACGCCCTCGATCGTCCCGTCCGCAGCGATGTCGATGGCGACATTTTCGGCCCAGCCGTCCGGCAAAAGGGCTCTTTCGGCGTAGAGACAACGGGGGGTAGAGTGTGTCATTGTCTGTAGCGGCTGGTCTAGTTGTACATACAAGAATGATAGCCGAATCCACGATGGATGCAAGCGGTCGCGACAATGATTCGTTCAAAATCCCGAAGCGAGGCGGAGAAGGGCGGCATGGGGGCGGAGGAAGTGGACGTCGGGCAGGCGGCTGTGGCCCTGGGCGGCGGGGATGCGCCGCTCTATGCCGGCGTCAAGCGGATGATCCTGGCTCGCATCCATAGCGGCGAGTGGCCGCCGCGCCACCGCATTCCCTCGGAGAACGAGCTGGTGGCCGAGCTCGGCGTCAGCCGCATGACCGTCAACCGGGCCCTGCGCGAGCTGGCGCTGGAGGGCAGCCTGGTGCGCATCCAGGGGCTGGGATCCTTCGTCGCCGACGGCAAGGGGCAGTCGAGCATCTTCGAGGTCAAGAACATCGCCGAGGAGATTGCCGAGCGCGGACATGTCCATTCGGCAAAGGTCGTGATCCTCGACGAGGTCCGGGCGTCGCCGGAGGTGGCGGATGCCTTGAACTGCGAGATCGGCGATCTCGTCTATCATTCAATCATCATTCATTCCGAGAACGACATCCCGGTCCAGCTCGAGGAGCGCTACGTCAATCCGGATGTGGCGCCGGACTATATCCGCCAGGATTTCACCCGGGTGACGCCCAATCTCTTCCTGAGCGGCGTGACCGCCTGGACCGAGGCCGAGCATGAGGTGGAGGCGGTGCTGCCGGCGGCCTGGGAGGCCCGCCTCCTGGCCATGAGCCGCACCGATCCGTGCATCGCCATGCGGCGGCGGACCTTCGCGGGCGACCGTGTCGTCACCTCGGTGCGGCTGCTCATTCCCGGCGGACGCTATCGGCTGCAGAGTCGCCAGCTCGCCGGCCGATCATGAGAGGCCGGTGTTTGCGTCGAGATTGACAAGGTGGCTTGGATTTGCATAACTTGTATATGCAAGTCAGGGAGCCCCATCAATGCTGACCAACACGCGCTATCGCGACATCGACATTCGTGCTCCGCGCGGCACGACGCTCCGGGCCAAGAGCTGGCTCACCGAAGCGCCGATGCGCATGCTGATGAACAATCTCGACCCGGACGTCGCCGAGAACCCGAAGGAGCTCGTGGTCTATGGCGGCATCGGCCGGGCCGCCCGCGACTGGCAGTGCTACGACGTCATCGTCAAGACGCTGGAGCGGCTGGAGAACGACGAGACGCTGCTGGTGCAGTCGGGCAAGCCGGTCGGCGTGTTCAAGACCCATGCCGACGCGCCGCGCGTACTGATCGCCAACTCCAACCTGGTGCCGCACTGGGCGACCTGGGAGAAGTTCAACGCCCTCGATGCCGAAGGCCTGATGATGTACGGCCAGATGACGGCCGGCTCCTGGATCTATATCGGCTCGCAGGGCATCGTGCAGGGCACCTATGAGACCTTCGTCGAGGCCGGCCGGCGCCATTATGGCGGGAGCCTCGCCGGACGCTGGGTGCTGACCGCGGGCCTCGGCGGCATGGGCGGCGCCCAGCCTCTCGCCGCCACCATGGCCGGCGCCGTCTCGCTCAACATCGAATGCCAGCAGTCGCGCATCGATTTCCGCCTGCGCAGCCGCTATCTCGACAAGCAGGCCGCCTCGCTCGACGAGGCTCTGGCCGAGGTCGCCGGGCATTGCGCCCGCAAGGAGGCCGTCTCGATCGGCCTGCTCGGCAACGCCGCCGAGATCGTGCCCGAGCTGGTGCGCCGCGGCATCCGCCCCGACCTCGTCACCGACCAGACCTCGGCCCACGACCCGCTCAACGGCTACCTGCCGGCCGGCTGGACCTGGGAGGAATACCGCGAGCGCGCCCGCACCGAGCCGGCCGCGGTCACCGCCGCCGCCAAGGCCTCGATGAAGGTGCATGTGCGCGCCATGCTCGACTTCCACGCCCAGGGCGTGCCGGTGTTCGACTACGGCAACAACATCCGCCAGATGGCGCTGGAGGAGGGCGAACTCCAGGCCTTCGACTTCCCCGGCTTCGTGCCCGCCTATATCCGCCCGCTGTTCTGCCGCGGCATCGGCCCGTTCCGCTGGGCGGCGCTCTCGGGCGACCCGGAGGACATCTACCGCACCGACGCCAAGGTCAAGGAGCTGATCCCCGACGACGCGCATCTGCACAACTGGCTCGACATGGCCAAGAAGCGCATCTCCTTCCAGGGCCTGCCGGCACGCATCTGCTGGGTCGGCCTCGGCCGCCGGGCGCTGCTGGGCCTGGCCTTCAACGAGATGGTGCGCAAGGGCGAGCTCTCCGCCCCGGTGGTGATCGGCCGCGACCACCTCGATTCCGGCTCGGTCGCCTCGCCCAACCGCGAGACCGAATCCATGCGCGACGGCTCGGACGCGGTGTCGGACTGGCCGCTGCTCAACGCCCTGCTCAACACCGCCTCGGGCGCGACCTGGGTGTCGCTGCACCACGGCGGCGGCGTCGGCATGGGCTTCTCGCAGCATTCGGGCATGGTCATCGTCTGCGACGGTTCGGAAGACGCCGACCGCCGGCTGAAGCGGGTGCTGACCAACGACCCGGCCACCGGCGTGATGCGCCATGCCGATGCCGGCTACGACATCGCCATCGAGTGCGCCCGCGAGCAGGGCCTCGACCTGCCGATGCTGGCGCGCTGACGCCGATGCCGGTCCGGCACCTGACGGCGGGCGACTACACGGCGATGCCCTGGCGCAACGGCAAGGGCGTCACCGTCGAGCTCGCCCGCGAGGACGACGCCTCCGGCGCGATGCTGTGGCGCGTCTCGCAGGCCGACGTGGTCGAGGGCGGCGTCTTCTCGCACTTTCCCGGCATCGACCGGACTCTGACCCTGACCCACGGCCCCGGCTTCGACCTTGATTTCGGCGGCCACGGTCGGGTCGCGCCGCTGGAGATGCTGGCGCCCGTCGCCTTCTCCGGCGACTGGGACACGCGGGCCGAGAATGTGCGCGGCCCCTCGCGCGACCTCAACGTCATGACGGCACGGGGCCGGGTGGCGGCGACGGTGACGATCCTCGACGCCGCCGCCGCCTTCGACGTCGCCGAACGGGTGCTGCTGCTGGCGCTCGCCGGCGACTGGACGGCGGACTGCGGCGCCGAGCATCATCGGATCGGCGAGGGCGACCTCCTGATCCTGCCCGAGCCGGGGCGGGTCGAACTCGCCGGCTGGGGTGTCCTGGCTCGGATCGACCTCAGGGCGTATCGTCGGTGACCGGAAGGTGGCCAGCCATAGTGGGAGGCGGGATGGGCAGGACGGAGCTTGGTGCCGAACGCCTCGAGCAACTGGCAAAGCTCACGACCCTCCCGGACGACCGGACCGACATTCCCGAGGCGCCTGCCGGGAACTGGACTCTCGCACGGCGAGGCGAGCCAGTTTCGTGCAACCACCCTGTGGGCGAGACGGCTCCATGACGGACTTGGCGCGACGCCTGCGTCTTCCCTCCCCCTTGCGGGGAGGGATAAAGAGTGGGGGTTGTGCAGGATAGGACGAGCCCCATGTCCACGACCCCCATCCCTTACCCTTCCCCGCAAGGGGAAGGGATCGGTCGACGTCGCGCCTGGAGCCGGCCAGCTCTCAGTCCCTGTCCGGCGCGCCGAGCGGGAAGAGCGGGCGGTAGGGCCGGCCCCCGTCCACCGCCCGGGCGAAGGACGGCCGGGCGAGCAGGCGCCGGCGATAGGCGTGGACGTTGCCGAACTCCGCCGATATCGGGTGGGTCCAGTCGGCATAGAACAGCGCCGGCGCCGCGGCGCAATCGGCCAGGCTGAAGGCCTCGCCCGCCGCCCATTCGCGCCCCTGCATGTGGCCGTCGAGCCAGCGATAGGCGGTGTCGAGCATCGTCCGCGCCTCGGCGACGCCATAGGCGTCGCGGGCCTCGGCGGGACGGATGGCGTCGAACACGATCTTCTGCTGCGGCGTCGAGACGTAGTTGTCGAAGAAGCGGTCCATGGTGCGCACCTCGAGCGCGGCGCCGGGATCCTCGGGGATCAGCCGCACCCGGCCGGGATGATGCACGCCGAGATGCTCGATGATGATGCTCGCCTCCATCACGGCGCGGCCGTCGTCGACCATCACGGGAAAGCGCCGGATCGGCCAGAGCGCCGCGAACTCGGACAGCACCTCGGGATGATCGGGCGCGAGCATCAGGAACTCGAAGGGAATGTCGTTCTCGTAGAACGCGATCAGCGCCTTCTGGCAGTAGGAGGAGAAGGGGTGGGCGTAGAGCTTGATGGTCATGTCGGCCTCCTCACGCGTCCCGGTCACGACGGTAGTGCAGGATGACGGCGCCGGTGTCGAGAGGCCGCGCCTCCAGCAGGCTGAGGCCGAAGCCCGGGCGTCCGGGCTCGAACAGGCGCTTGCCGTCGCCGAACAGCTCGGGCGTCACCATCAACCTGTACTCGTCGACGAGGTCGAGGCCGACGAGGCTGTTGGCCAGGCCCGCGCCGCCGAACAAATAGAGGTCGCCCGCCGCCTCCCGCTTCAGCCGGCCGATGGCGCCGGGCAGGTCCCGGCTCACCAGCGTGCCGTTCCAGCCGGGATCGCCGGAAAGCGTGGTGGAGAACACGGTCTTGGGCAGGCGGTTCATTGTGCCGGCAAAGGCGATGCCGGCGGCGGGGCTCGCCGGGTCGGTCTCGGCTGCGCTCCAGAAGGCCTTGTTGAACAGGAAATTGGTGCGCCCGTAGAGCAGATGGCCGGCCCGCGCCAGGGCGTAGCCGGACCAGTTGCGCTCGACATCGTCGGACCAGGCCGGCGGCACGAAGGTGCCGTTCGGCTTCTCGATGTAGCCGTCGAGGCTGGTGAACATCGACAGGATCAGCTTGGCCATGGTTCCTCCTTGGATTGCAACTGCTTTCAAATCACAAGTAGTTGCTCTCTACCGATTCCGGTCCTATTTTGCAAGCACTCTTGTTGGAGTTTTTTGCGATGGAAGGTTCCCACCGGTCGGGCTGCCCGATCAACCTGACCCTGGAGATGCTGGGCGATCGCTGGAGCCTGATCGTCATCCGCGACATCATGTTCGGGAACCGCCGCCATTATCGCGAGCTGCTGAACCGCTCGGAGGAGGGGATCGCGTCCAACATCCTGGCCGACCGGCTGAAGCGGCTGGTCGAGTCGGGGCTGCTCACCCGGCGCGACGATCCGAGCCATCGACAGAAGGCGATCTACAGCCTGGCCGAGCCCGCCATTCAGCTCGTGCCGCTGCTGGCGCAGATGGGAGCCTGGGGCCGTCGCCATACCGAGGTCTCGGAGGAACTGTCGATCCGCGCCCAGCTCCTGGAAGAGGGCGGGCCGCCGCTGTGGGAGGCGTTCATGGCGGAGCTGCGCAGCCTCCACCTCGACGCGCCGCCCAGCGGCCCCTCGGTCCTCGCCCAGCTTCAGGCGGCGTATGAAGCGGTCATGGCGCGCAAGGCGGCCGAAGCAGCAGGAGCGAGCGCAAAGACGTCTTCGCCCCGGGTCCAGCCGGGCCCTATGCGCGGAGACGGAAACCGATGAAGCGGCTCCACAGGTGGAGGCTGGCGTGTTCCGCCTGTGTCCTGGCGGGTTCGCTCCATGCAGAGGCTGCCTTCGCCGATCAGCGATTTGAGGGAATCTGGGCGCAGACATGCACGCATCTGTCCGGGATCACGTTCACGTTTCACGATGACGACCGGCTCAAGATCGCGGATCTCGATTGCAAGATAGTGGGCTGGAGAAAGGTCGGCAAAGCGCTCCGCTCCAACCTGCGATGCATATTGGATGGCGTTGAAAGTGCCGGGCACATCGAGATGGTCGAAGTCGGCAGGAAACTCCGCATCACCATGGACGGACGCACGGATTTGGTCGAGCATTGCCCTTGAGGCCTGATGCCGTCGATTGCAGCCGATGTTCCCGATATCGGCTGCAATCGTCCCCTTCCGGATCGACGAAGTCCCTGGCCGATCCTCAACGGCAGACTTTCGGCCAGGCTTTCATGCCAGCACCCTGAGCCCGAGCGCATCGCGCACATCGTCGAGCGTCGCCTGGGTCCGTTCCCGCGCCGCCTGCGTGCCGCGGCGCAGGATGGCGATGACGGAAGCCGGGTCGGCGGCGAAGTGCCGGCGCCGTTCGCGGATCGGCGCGAGCAAGGCCTGCAGCACCTCTTCCAGCCGGCGCTTCACCGCCATGTCGCCGAGGCCGCCGTGGCGGTAGCGTGCCTTGAGGTCCGCGATGGCGGCGTGGTCCTCGTCGAAGGCGTCGAGATAGGTGAAGACGACATTGCCCTCGACCCGGCCGGGATCGGCAGCCCGAACATGGCCGGGATCGGTGTACATGCGGCGGACGGCGTCGCGGATCTCATCCGGGCTCGCCGAGAGCGGGATGGCATTGCCCGACGACTTGCTCATCTTGGCCTTGCCGTCGACGCCGGGCAAGCGGCCGACCGCCGGGATCAGCGCCCGCGCTTCCGGCAGCACGGCGCGGCCGGCCTGGTGGTTGAGGCGGCGGACGATCTCGTTGGTCTGCTCGATCAGCGGCGCCTGGTCTTCGCCCACGGGCACGACGCCGGCACGGAAGCCGGTGATGTCGGCGGCCTGGGAGACGGGGTAGCACAGGAAGCCGGCGGGGATGTCGCGGCCGAAGCCGCGCGCCAGGATCTCGTCCTTGATGGTCGGGTTGCGCTCGAGCCGGGCGACGGTGACGAAGTTGAGGTAGAGCAGCGTCAGCTCGGCCAGGGCCGGCAGGCCGGACTGGACGCAGAGCGTGCTCCGCTCCGGATCGATACCGACCGCCAGGTAGTCGAGGGCAACCTCCAGCACGTTGCGGCCGGCCTTGCCGGGATCGCGGGCGTTGTCGGTCAGGGCCTGCGTGTCGGCGAGCAGCAGGTATTGCCGGTGGTTGTGCTGCAGCGCGACGCGGTTCTTCAGGGAGCCGACGTAATGGCCCAGATGCAGCGGGCCGGTGGTGCGGTCGCCGGTGAGGATGACCGGGCGCGGATCGGTTTCGGTGGAATTTTCAGGGGACACGGGCGTTCTCCAGGGCTGGAGCCGCCGCGCCGGAAGGGATCGCACGAAGAAGGATGAGACCAGGCCTGCCGATACGCGGCGGCCATGGTCGAGGTCAGGACATGACGACGGGGCCGCTCCTCAGAAGGAGCGCCGCCAGAGGGTTCGGCTGGAGCGGACGACGTCGGTCATGGCCCTGCCATGTCATGCCGGGCCGGCCGAGGCAAGGGGCGGCGGCCGGATTCTTCGCCTCAGCCGGCGCGTCGCAGGCTCGGATCGGGGATCGGCACGGCGGCCATCAGGTCGCGCGTGTAGGGCTCCGCCGGATGCTCGAACACGGCGCGGCGCGTGCCCGCCTCGACGATGCGCCCGGCCCGCATCACCGCCACGTGGTGGCTCATGCGCTCGATTACCGCCATGTCGTGCGAGATGAAGAGGTAGGCCAGATCCAGCGTCTCCTGCAGCTCCAGCATCAGGTCGAGCACCCGGGCCCGCACCGAGACGTCGAGCGCCGCGACGCTCTCGTCGGCGACGATCAGCTTGGGCTCCAGGGCCAGTGCCCGGGCGATGCAGATGCGCTGGCGCTGGCCGCCGGAGAATTCGTGCGGATAGCGCGCGGCGTGGTCGGGCGTCAGGCCGACGCGGCGCAGCAACTCGGCGACCCGGTCGCGATGCTCGGCCGGCCGGCCGATGCCGTGGATCGCCAGCGGCTCGGCGATGGCGGCGCCCACGGGCATGCGCGGGTCGAGCGAGGCATAGGGATCCTGGAAGATCATCTGGGCGGAGCGGCGGATCGGCCGCATCGCCCGCGGCGACAAGCCACGGATGGCGGTGCCGTCGAGCACGACCTCGCCGGAGAAGGGGATGAGGCCGAGCGCCGCCTTGCCGGTGGTCGACTTGCCCGAACCGCTCTCGCCGACCAGGCCCAGCGTCTGCCCGCGGCGAAGCTCGAACGACACGTCCGCCACCGCCGGGGGAGCGGTCGCCGCCCGGCGGAGCCAGCCGCCGGTCCTGTCGTAGTCGACGCGCAGGTTCTTCACCACCAGCACCGGCTCGGCCGGCGCCGGCGGCTCGCGCGCCGGCAGGGCCGTCACCCGCGGCGGCCCGGCGAGGCCGGCGCGGGCGCCGAGCCGCGGCACCGCGGCCAGGAGGTCGCGGGTATAGGCCTGGCGCGGCCTCAGGAAGATGTCGTCGACGCCGGCCTGCTCGACGATGCGCCCCGCCTGCAGGACGGCGACGCGGTCGGCCATCTCGGCCACGACGCCCATATCGTGGGTGATCAGGATGATCGAGGTGCCGAACTCGCCCTTGAGCTCGCGCATCAGCCTGAGGATCTGCGCCTGCACGGTGACGTCGAGCGCCGTGGTCGGCTCGTCGGCGATCAGCACCTTCGGCCGGCAGGACAGCGCCATGGCGATCATGACGCGCTGGCGCATGCCGCCGGAAAGCTCGTGCGGGTGCTGGGCCAGGCGCCGCGCCGGCTCGGAGACGTGCACGGCGTCGAGCATGTCGCGGGCGCGCCGGCGGGCCGTGCCCGCGTCGATGCCCTGGTGCGCCCGGATCGCCTCGACGAGCTGGGCGCCGACGGTCATCACCGGGTTGAGCGAGGTCATCGGCTCCTCGAAGATCATCGCGACCTCGCCGCCGCGCACCTGCTGCATCGCCCGCTCGGAGAGCGTCGTCAGCTCGCGCCCGGCGAGGCGGATGCTGCCGCCGGTGATCCTGAGCGCCGTCCGCGGCAGCAGCCGCATGATCGCCAGCGAGGTGACCGACTTGCCCGAGCCGGACTCGCCGGCCAGGCACAGGGTCTCGCCGGGGGCGAGCGCGAAGCTCACCCCGTCCAGCACCCGGCGCAGCCCGGCCGGGGTGCGGGCGTCGATCGAGAGATCCTCGACCGAGAGGATCGGCACGGCAGCGGCCGCGCTCACGCGAACACGATCCTCGGGAAGTAGAACGACACCGTCCAGTTCGGCATGTCGACGATCTCGCTGATGCGCAGATCGGCGCAGACCGAGCACAGCATGTAGGCGTCGACCGGTGCGAGGCCGTGCTCGGCGGCGATCAGGTCGACCATGCGCATCACCGCCTCGCGCGCGGCGGTCATCAGATCCGGGCCGATGCCGGTGGTGACCTCATAGCCGGCGGCGTCGAGATGGCGGGCGACCGGGCCGGGCGTGGTGAAGCGCGGGCTCTGCAGCCGCGCATCCTTGACCAGCTCGAGCGTCGCCTCGACGTCCATCCGGCTCTCGATCGCGGTGCCGCAGATCTCGCCGTCGCCCTGGGCGGCGTGGGTGTCGCCGATCGAGAACAGCGCCCCCGGCACCTCGACCGGCAGGTAGAGCGTGACGCCGGCGGCGATGTCGCGGATGTCGAGGTTGCCGCCGACCTGCCGCGGCGGCACGATGGAGTGCACACCCGGCTCGGCCGGCGCCACGCCGATCGTGCCGGCGAAGGGCTTGAGCGGCACCTTGCCGCCCGGGCCGTAGAGCGCGGGCACCGCCGCCGAGGGGTCGTAGTGCCAGACATGCAGCGCCGGCTCGGCGAACTGGTCGGCGAGCAGGCCGAATCCGGGGATGTTGGCGGTCCAGCCGATGCCCGAGGGGGTGAAGTTGCGGATGGTCACCTTGAGCGCGTCGCCGGGTTCGGCGCCCTCGACATAGACGGGGCCGGTGACCGGGTTGACCCGGCCGAAGTCGAGCGTGCGCACATCCTCCACCGTCGAGCCGGCGCCGAGCTGGCCGGCCGAGGCGTCGGCGCATTCGAAATGGATGGTGGCGCCGGCCTTGGCGACCAGGGCGGGCTCGAAGTCACGGCTCCAGCCGAAATGGTGCTTGGCGCGATGGATGGTGTGGTCACAGGCCACGCACATGCGGCGGCTCCTGGTGTGATGGGGGGCGAATGCAAGGGGCGGACCGGGGCGGATCGGCACGTCGCGCGCTCCCCCGGCCGGGAGAGCGCGCGACGGCAAGCCGCTCTCACTGCTTGACGTAGATCGCCTCGTAATTGATGACCCGGGTCGGATCGATGTAGATCTCGTCCGGGCCGCCCATGCGCTTGGAGCGGGCGACGACGCGGCGCTCGTTGAAGATCGGGATCCAGGGCGCGTCCTTGGCCTGGATGTCGGTGAAGATCTGGCGCCAGGCGTCGATGCGCTCTGCCGCCTTGGCCGGGACCGGCATGGCGTTGGCGGCGACGGCGCGCGGCTCGATCTCCTTGTTGCAGTACCAGGCCCAGTTCCAGCCGCCGGGCACGGCGCTGCCGCAGGACAGGATCGGCCCGTAGAAGTTGGACGGATCGGGGAAGTCGGCGATCCAGGCCATGCCGCCGGACCAGATCATCGGCGCCTGGCCCTGGGTGCCGCCGGCGGCGATGACGTTGGGGTTGGCCAGCGCCTTGATCTCGGCCTTGACGCCCACGGCCGCCAGATCCTGCTGGATCGCCTGGGCGATGCGCGGCTGCGGATCGGTGTTGGAGGTGTAGAGCTCGGTGGCGAAGCCGTCGGGCACGCCGGCCTCCGCCAGCAGCGCCTTGGCCTTGGCCGGGTCGTAGGCATAGCCGGCATAGGCCTTGTCGTAGCCGGCCATCAGCGGCGGCAGGATCTGGGTGGCGGGCGTGGCACGGCCGTTGACGATGCGCACGATCCGCTCCTTGTTGACCGCCATGTTCAGGGCCTGGCGGACCTTGGGATTGTCGAGCGGCTTCACCTGGGTGTTGAGCGTGACGTAGCCGGTCTGCATCTGCGGCCGGTCGACGACCATGCCGGCGAAATCGGGCGAGTTCTTCATTTCCAGGAACTTGGCCGGCGGGATGCCGTCACCGGCGATGTCGGCCTCGCCCTTCTGCAGGCGCAGCAGCGCCACCAGGGGCTCCTGGCCGACCTCGACGGTGAACTGGTCGATCTTCGGCCGGTCCCTGACGAAGTACTCGGGATTGCGGGCGAAGACGAGCCGCTGGCCGATCACCCATTCCTTCAGCACGAAGGCGCCGGAGCCGACCGGCTTCTTGCCGAAATCGGCGCCTTCGGCCTCGGTCACCTCCCTGGGCACGATCGAGGCGAAGTTGAGCGCCAGCACGTTGAGGAAGGTCGCGTCCGGCTGCGACAGCTCGAAGCGCACGGTATGGTCGTCGACCACGGTGATGCCGTCCATGGTCTGCGAGGTGCCGCCCAGCATCTTGTCGGCACCGACGATGGCGGCGAAGAAGCCGGCGCCCGGCCCCTGGGTCTTGGGGTTGACCGCGCGCTCGATCGAATATTTGACATCGGCCGCCGTGACCTCGCGGCCGTTGGTGAACTTCACGCCGGCAAGGAGCTTGAAGGTATAGGTCTTGCCGTCGGCCGAGACCTCGTAGGACTGGGCGAGGGCAGGGGCGAGCTCGGCGGTGCCGGGCTTGTAGTCGACCAGGCGCGAGAACAGCGCATTGATCATCGACCAGTTCTGCCAGTCGTAGCCGATCGCCGGGTCGAGGGTGGCGATGTCGTCCTTGTAGGTGACGATGATGGCGGCGCCCGGCGCCGGCGTCTCGTCGGCCAGGGCGGGGGCCGCGCCGGCGATCGCTGCGGCGAGGGCGGTGGAAACCAGCAATCGCTTCCAGGTGTTCAACATGTCCGGTTGCTCCTCAGGATGGAGATTCACCGCGTTCGGATGCGCGGATCGACGAGGGGGGCGACGAGATCGGCGACGAGATTGCCGATGACGATGGCGAGCGCCGAGACCAGCGTCACGCCCATGATGATGGGGATGTCGACCTGCTGGATCGCCTGCCAGGCGAGCTGGCCGATGCCGGGCCAGCCATAGACGGCCTCGACCACCACCACGCCGCTCATGAACTGGCCGATGTCGATGCCGATCATGGCGATCACGGGCAGCAGCGCGTTGGGCAGGGCGTGGCGCAGCACCACGCGCGGCGCCGACAGGCCCTTGGCCCTGGCGGTGCGGACATAGTCCTGCGCCAGGACCTCGATCATCGCCGAGCGCACCATGCGCGCATACCAGCCGGCGCCGAGCACGCCGAGGGTCAGGGCCGGCAGCACCACGTGGGCGGCCGTGCCGAAGCCGCTCATCGGGAACCAGCCGAGCGTGGCGGCGAAGACGTAGAGCAGCAGCAGCGCCACCACGAATTGCGGCGCCGAGACGCCGACGAAGGACAGCATCATCACCGCCCGGTCGACGAAGCCGTTGCGCCGGACCGCGGCAATCACCCCGAAGGTGAGGCCGAGGCTCACCTCCACCGCGATGCCCGCCGCCATCAGCAACAGCGTCGCGGGCAGCCGCGCCGCGATCAGCGTCGCGACCTCCGTGCGCTGGGTGTAGGAGCGGCCGAGATCACCCTCGGCGAGGCCGGCGAGATAGCGCCAGAACTGCGCCGGGAGCGGCTGGTCGAGCCCGAGCTGGTGGCGGACATTGGCGACGGTCTGCGGCGTGGCGCTGCGCCCGGCGATCATCACGGCTGGGTCGGCCGGCAGCGCATAGAGCAGCAGGAAGGTGATCGCCGCCACCCCGAGCAGGATCAGGGCCGACTGGACGATGCGGCGGGCCAGCACGGCGAGCATCAGCCCCTCCCGCGCTGCGTCGGGTCGAGCAGGTCGCGCAGCGCGTCCCCGACCAGGTTGAAGGACAGCGCCGTCAGGAGGATCACCGCGCCGGGCACGAACACCAGCCAGGGCGCCGACTGGAAGTAGCTCTGGTTCTCGAAGATGATGTTGCCCCAGGAGGGCTGCGGCGGCTGCACGCCGATGCCCAGGAACGACAGCGTCGCTTCCAGCAGCACCGTCGTGGCGATGCCGAGCGTGCCCCAGACGATCGCGGTCGGCACCAGGTGCGGCGCGATGTGGCGCAGAAGGATGCGGCCATGGCCGGCCCCGAGGGCGCGCTCGGCCAGGATGAAGTCGCGCTCCGCCAGGCCGCGGGTCTCGGTGTAGACGATGCGCGCCACCTGCACCCAGTTCACCAGGGCGATGACCAGCGCCACGATCCACAGGCTCGGCTTGAGCAGCGCCGCCAGCACGATGGCCAGCAGCAGCGCCGGGAACGCCATCATCAGGTCGGTGAAGCGCATCAGCAGGCTGCCGGGGAGGCCGGAGAGATAGCCGGCGAGGATGCCGACGGCGAGGCCGATCAGCACCGCCGTGCCGTTGGCGGCCAGGCCGATGACCAGCGAGGTGCGGGCGCCGTAGAGCAGGCGCGAGAGCAGGTCGCGGCCGAGCGTGTCGGTGCCGAGCGGGAACTGGGCCGAAGGCGGCAGCGGCGCGCCCTCCAGCGACAGGCCGTCGAACATCTGCGCATCCGGCGCATAGGGGGCGAGGAGGGGGGCGAACACCGCCGCCAGCACGACGAGCCCGACGACGGCGAGGCCGAACGCCAGGGACGGCCGGCGGGCGAGGCCGAGGAGAAAGGCCATCAGCCGGCCTCCGGCAGGGGCATCTGGCCGGTGACGATGCCGGCGGCGACCTGCTCGACCGCGATGCGCCGGCGCATGGCGTCCCGGCGCAGGCTGCGATAGGCGTCGTCCTCGCTCAAGCCCCGGGCTGCCATGATCGCCCGCACCGCCCCGTGCACCAGGGGGCGAAGCTTGAGGCGCTCCTCCAGGCCGGCGAC
The DNA here is from genome assembly GCF_057554225.1 of Labrys sp. Lb11. NCBI lineage: Bacteria > Pseudomonadati > Pseudomonadota > Alphaproteobacteria > Hyphomicrobiales > Xanthobacteraceae > Labrys > Labrys sp. Lb11. The sequence continues at coordinate 388,708 of NZ_BAAJOT010000007.1, read as the reverse complement.
GCGCTCGCGCGCCGCCTGGCGCTCGGCGTGGATGCCGGCCGCCATCACCAGCGCCGGATAGACCGCCGCGGCGACGATCGGCTTGGCGACGATGGCGCCGGCGCCCTGGTCGATGGCCCAGGCGATGCGGCCGGGCGCCTCGGAGCCCAGCAGGGCGAGGACAGGCACCGGCGCGTCGCCCCGGCGCCAGGGCAGCAGCCCGTTCCAACCCTGGTCGGCGTCGACCAGGACCAGATCGATCAGGGCCAGCGCGTCGAGCGGGGCCCAGCGCACCTCCGCCTCGATGCCGAGCACGGCGAGCTGGCGCACGAGCCGCTCGACGCCCTCGTCCGGGCGATGCAGGACCGCGGCGCGCCAGCCGGCGAAGCTCGGGGTGATGCTCATGACACCACCCGCAGATGCGGCGCCGGGCGCGCGGGGCGGCTGCCGGTGAGATAGGGGTCGGCCGGCAGGGCCGGGCGGGAGGCGACGATGTCGAAGCCGCCCGCCTCGTTGATCCGGCCGAGATGGAACGGCAGGGCCGCATGGTTGGTGCGCGGGTCGATCTGCATGGGCCCCATCACCGTGCGGTGGGGCGAGCGGGTCACGGCGGCGCGGACCTCGGCCGGCTCATCGGCGCCGGCTTGCTCGATCGCCAGCGCGCAGAGCCGGATGGCGGTATAGGCGCCGGCGAAGAAGCTGGAAATGCGGCGCTGCGTGCCCCAGCGGCGGGCGACCGAGGCCTTGAAGGTCTTGTTCTCGGACGTGTCGAGGCTGTCGAAATAGCAGGCCGTCGCCAGGTGGCCGGTGGCGATGCCGGCGCCGATCTCGCCGAGCTCGCATTCGGTGAGGTCGCAGCTGACGATCGGACAGAGCTCGGGGCGGAAGGCGGGATCCCGGCCGGCGAGCCCGCGCATGGCGGCGAGGAAGGCGTAGCTCGCCGGGCCGATCAGGTTGTTGAGGATGAAGTCAGGCCGCCGGCGTTCCACGTCGGCGACGAGGCGGGCCACGTCGGTCTCCTCCAGGGGCAGGTAGCGCTCGCCGAGGACCTCGCCGCCGGCGGCATCCAGCAGCTCGCGCGCCAGGCGGTTCATCTCCCAGCCCCAGACATAGTTGGCGCCGATGAGATAGGCGCGGCCGCCATGGCGCGGGATCAGATGCTCGAACAGCGGCAGCAGGTGCTGGTTGGGGCAGGCGCCGGTGTAGATGACGTTCTGGTTGGCCTCGAAGCCCTCGTAGGGACACATGTACCAGAGCAGGGCGTCGTGCTTCTCGACCAGCGGCAGCACGTCCTTGCGCGCCGCCGAGGTGATGGTGCCGATGACATGCCGGCACCTGCCTTCGCGCAGCAGCGAGCGGGCCAGCTCGATGTAGCGGCCGGGCTCGCCTTGCGGGTCGGCAAACACCGGCTCGACCGCCAGCCCCGCCTCGGCCAGCTGCTCGACGGCGAACAGGGCGCCGTCCCGACAGTCGCGCCCGATGGCGCCGTAGGGGCCCTGGGTCGAATAGAGGATGCCGAGGCGCGCGGCGTTCATAGGGTTCCAATACGAAAAACCCCACGATGCCGCGCCGTCCGGAGACGGTGCATCGCGGGGCGCTGTTGCCCATTGGCCCTCTGGCCGATGTCAGGAACGACGGGCACCGATCATGCCCGGTTCGGGGCACGAATAGAGCATGCGGGGCCGCCGGTCCGCAACGGCTTTCTGCGGCCGCATCGGGGCGGCGGCCGGGCGGCCGGAGGCAGTCCCGCGCGCCGCACGGTTTGCCCTGCGCGTCCTCCGTGCTATCGACCGCCAGCTTTCATTCTCAGTCCGCCCGAGGCGCCTTGGCATCCCTGTTTGATCTTCTCCGTCTCGCGCGCGCCGGCTGGATGCTGGCCCGCGAAGGCGCGCTCGGCCTGGCCGATGTGGCGGAGCTGCCCGCCCCGGCGCAACTGGCCGTCCGTCTCGGCCGCCTGGTCGAGCGGCGCGGCGTCTCCGGCGGCAAGGGGCTGGCGGCGGCGCTGACCCGGCTCGGGCCGTCCTGGGTGAAGCTCGGCCAGTTCCTGGCGACGCGTCCCGACGTCGTCGGCTATGCCGTCGCCCGCGACCTGGAGGCCCTGCAGGACCGCATGGCGCCGTTTCCGCGCAGCTTCGCGGTGGCGGAGATCGAGAGGGCGCTGGACGGGCCGCTCGACGCCTTCTTCGCCGACCTGTCGGAGCCGGTGGCCGCCGCCTCGGTGGCCCAGGTCCACAAGGCGACCATCCGCGACGACGCCGGCGCGCGCATCGTCGCGGTCAAGGTGCTGCGGCCCGGCGTCGCCCGGCGCTTCCACCGCGACCTCTCGACCTTCTACTTCGCCGCCCGGACGCTCGAGCGGCTCGACCCCCGCGCGCGCCGGCTGCGGCCGGTCGAGGTGGTCGACACGCTGGCGCGCACCATCGCCTTCGAGATGGATTTTCGGCTGGAGGCGGCGGCGCTGTCGGAGATGGCCGAGAACATCGCCCGCGATCCGGATTTCCGCATTCCGGCGCCGGACTGGCACCGCACGGCCCGCAATGTCCTGACGCTGGAATGGATCGACGGCACGCCGCTCTCCGATGTCGCCGGGCTCATGGCTGCCGGCTTCGACCTCAAGGATCTCGGGCGCGTCGTCATCCAGTCCTTCCTGCGCCACGCCATCCGCGACGGCTTCTTCCACGCCGACATGCACCAGGGCAACCTGATGGTCGACGCGGCGGGCCAGCTCGTCGCCGTGGACTTCGGCATCATGGGCCGGGCCGGGCTGAAGGAGCGCCGCTTCCTGGCCGAGATCCTGCACGGCTTCATCACGCGCAACTACAGGCGCGTCGCCGAGGTGCATTTCGAGGCCGGCTACGTGCCGGGCAGCTATTCGGTCGACGACTTCGCCCAGGCGATCCGCGCCATCGGCGAGCCGATCCACCAGAAGCGGGCCGACGAGATCTCGATGGCCAAGCTCCTGACCCTGCTGTTCGAGGTCACGGAGCTGTTCGAGATGCGGACCCGGCCGGAGCTGATCCTGCTGCAGAAGACCATGGTGGTGGTGGAGGGCGTCGCCCGCACCCTTGATCCCAAGCTCGACATGTGGTCGACGGCCGAGCCGGTGGTGCGCGAGTGGATCGAGCGCAATCTCGGGCCGCTCGGCAAGCTCGGCGACCTCGGCACCGGCACGCTGCAGGCGGCCAAGGCCGTCTCCGGCCTGCCGGCGCTGCTCGCCCGGGCCGAGACCCTGGCCGAACGCCTCGACGAGGCCAGCGAGCGCGGCTTCGCCCTGGCGCCCGAAAGCGTCGAGGCGATCGGGCGGGCGGAAGCGCGCCGCGCGCGCTGGGGCAACGCGGCGCTGTGGCTGATCGCCGCCATGATGGTCGTGCTGGCCTGGAAGCTCGCCTGAACCGGCGGGTCCTCAGGCGAAGGCGTCGGCGATCCGGTCTGCGCCGAGCCCCTTGGGCGAGGGGCCGAAGCGGTTCGGGCCCTGCGTGCCGTCGAGGAAGCCGAGCTCGGCGATCCACCACAGGCCGACCAGGAGGCCGACATAGGGGACGACGCTCAGGATCATCCAGAGCAGCATCCACCAGCCAGACTTGCCGCGATCGTGGCAGCGTTTGACGCTCACTGCCAGCATCATCCAGTATATCGGGAGGAAGCACACGAGAAAGGCTACGGCCGCCACGCCCCCTCCGGCTACCCTGGCTATCAAGATATTGGTTACGAGGACTGTCATCATAGCTATGGCGCAAAGCGCCAGTGTGCGCACCCAGTACTCCTTGCGGGTGATCCGCCCACGGAAGCTGAACAGATTCTCTTTCAATGTCATGTCTATAACCGCAAGCCAACATTACCTTGCGGTCATGGTAAGGCGATTGGTGGGTAATGCAAGTATCATCTGTCAGTGATCCCGCGTCATGATGGTCGCCTTAGGGGCCGTTCGCGAACAAGTGCTTCGTTACTCGTAGAGCGCTCCGTCCCAACCGTCATGGCCGGGCTTGACCCCATAGGCGCTAAGATAGCGCCGGACCACGTCGCTCCGGGGAAAGGCGATGCCCTTTCAGCCGTCATGGCCGGACTTGATCCGGCCATCCACGCGGACACCAACGACAGAGGATCGGGTGGCGGCAGCCCTGCAATCGTCACGTTCCCTTACGAGATCGCATGCGATCTCGTCGAGATGGCCGGATCAAGTCCGGCCATGACGCTCACGTTGATTCACGTGTTCGCGAACGGCCCCACAGCGGCCGAGATGGCGTACCCCGGGAGCAGCCGAGACCCGTTCGCGGACGGGCCTTTACAGGCCCGTTTCGAGCTCGCCCTCCAGGTGCCCCCTGGCGCGGAGCAGCTTGATCACCTGCTCGGCAGCGGCCGCGGAGTCGGTCTCCCGGGTGCGGATGACCAGCTCGGCGTTGCCGGGGCGCTCATAGGGGCTGTCGACGCCGGTGAAGTTCCGGATCTGGCCGGCGAGCGCCCTGGCGTAGAGGCCCTTGGGATCTCGGGCGATGCAGTCCTCCAGGGGCGTGTCGACGAACACCTCGATGAACTCGTGGCCCTCGACCAGGCTGCGCACCAGGGCGCGTTCGGCCTCGAAGGGCGAGATGAACGAGCACAGCACGATGGCGCCGCTCTCGACGAACAGCTTGGCCACCTCGCCGACGCGGCGGATGTTCTCCACCCGGTCGGCGTCGGTGAAGCCGAGGTCCTTGTTGAGGCCGTGGCGCATGTTGTCGCCGTCGAGCAGCATGGTGTGGTGGCCGCCGTCGGCGAGGCGCTTCTCGACGATGTTGGCGATGGTCGACTTGCCCGAGCCGGACAGGCCGGTGAACCACAGCACCACCGGCTGCTGGTGCTTGAGCCGGGCGCGGGCGGCCTTGTCGACGGCCTGCGCCTGGCGGTGCACGTTGGTGGCGCGGCGCAGGGCGGAATCGATCATCCCGGCCGCGGCGGTCTGGTTGGTGGTGCGGTCGATCAGGATGAAGGCGCCGGTCTCGCGGTTGTCGCGATAGGGGTCGAAGGCGACCGGCGCGCCGGCGGCGACGTTGACCACGCCGATCTCGTTGAGCGCCAGGGTCCTGGCCGCCAGCTTCTCCTGAGTGTTGACGTCGATCTTGTGGGTGATGCCGGTGACGGCGGCCGGCACGAACTTGGTGCCGATGCGCATCATGTAGGAGCGGCCTGGCAGCAGCGCCTCCTCCGACATCCAGATCAGGTGCGCCGCGAACTGGTCGGCGACGTCGGGCCGCTCGGCCGGACGGACGAAGAGGTCGCCGCGCGCCGCGTCGATCTCGTCGGCGAGGGTCAGGGTGACGGCCTCGCCGGCCCGGGCCTCCTCAAGGTCGCCGTCGGCAGTGACGATGCGCATCACGGTGGAGGATTTGCCGGAGGCGGCGACGGTGACCGCGTCGCCCGGGCGGATCGAGCCGGAGGCGACCGTGCCGGCAAAGCCGCGGAAGTCGAGGTTCGGCCGGTTGACCCATTGCACCGCGAGGCGGAACGGCTTCTTCACCGCGTCGCTCTCGATGTCGACGGTCTCCAGGTGCTCGATCAGACTGGGGCCTTGATACCAGCTCATGTTGCCGGAGCGGGCCGAGACGTTCTCGCCGTAGCGCGCCGACATCGGGATCGGCTGGATCGAGGAGAAGCCCAGGCTCGCCGCGAAGGTGGTGAAGTCGGCGACGATGCGCTCGAACACCGTCCGGTCGTGGCCGACCAGGTCGATCTTGTTCACGGCGACGACGATATGGCGGATGCCGAGCAGCGAGCAGATGGTGGCGTGGCGCTTGGTCTGCACCAGCACGCCCTTGCGCGCGTCGATCATCAGCACGGCGAGGTCGGCGGTGGAAGCGCCGGTCGCCATGTTGCGGGTGTACTGCTCGTGGCCGGGCGTGTCGGCGACGATGAAGGAGCGCCGGGCGGTGGAGAAGAAGCGGTAGGCGACGTCGATGGTGATGCCCTGCTCGCGCTCGGCCTCCAGGCCGTCGACCAGGAGGGCGAAGTCGATGTCCTCGCCCGTGGTGCCGTGGCGCCTGGAATCCTTCTCCAGCGTCGCCAGTTGATCCTCGAAGATCAGCTTGGAATCATAGAGCAGCCGGCCGATCAGGGTCGACTTGCCGTCGTCCACCGAGCCGCAGGTGAGGAAGCGCAGCAGTCCCTTTTCGCGGGGCTTGAGCATCTCGGCGAGGGAGGGATGGACGGTCATGGGGCGGTCGCCGGGTCTGGAGCCAACGCGGAAAACCCCTCTCCCGGCCGGGAGAGGGGCAGGGGTGAGGGTCTGAACGGTGCCGTGACGGGGAGCCGACCGCCGAGCCGATCGTCTCGGCAGCTTGCTGAAAAGGGCAACCCCTCACCCCTGCCCCTCTCCCGCACGGGAGAGGGGTTTTTGGTTGCGGTCATCAGAAATAGCCCTCGCGCTTCTTCTTCTCCATCGAGGCGGCCTCGTCGCTGTCGATCAGCCGGCCCTGGCGCTCGGAGGTGCGGGCGGTGAGCATCTCGCGGACGATGTCCTCGACGGTGGCGGCGGTCGAATCGATCGCGCCCGACAGGGGGTAGCAGCCGAGCGTGCGGAAGCGGACCATGCGCATCTCGGGCCGCTCGCCCGGCTCGAGCGGAAAGCGCTCGTCGTCGACCATCAGCATGGTGCCGGACCGGAACACCACCGGCCGCTCCTTGGCGAGATAGAGCGGCACCAGCGGGATGTTCTCCTCCAGGATGTATTGCCAGATGTCGAGCTCGGTCCAGTTCGACAGCGGGAACACCCGGATCGATTCACCCTGCCGGATGCGGGTGTTGTAGAGGGACCAGAGCTCCGGGCGCTGGTTGCGCGGGTCCCAGGCATGGTTGGCGGTGCGGAAGGAGAAGATGCGCTCCTTGGCGCGGCTCTTCTCCTCGTCGCGCCGCGCCCCGCCGAAGGCGGCGTCGAACCGGTATTTGTCGAGCGCCTGGCGCAGGCCCTCCGTCTTCATCACCTGGGTGTGCAGGGCCGAGCCCGAGGCGATCGGGCTGATGCCGCGCTCGATGCCGTCCTGGTTGACGTGCACGATCAGGTTCAGCCCGAAGCGCTCGGCCATCTCGTCGCGAAAGGCGATCATGTCCCGGAACTTCCAGGTCGTGTCGACATGGAGCAGCGGGAAGGGCAGCGTGGCCGGATAGAAGGCCTTCAGGGCGAGATGCAGCATCACGCCGGAATCCTTGCCGATGGAATAGAGCATCACCGGGTTGGAGAACTCGGCCGCGACTTCGCGGATGATGGCAATCGACTCGGCTTCGAGCCGCTTGAGGTGGGGAGAGAGCGTGCGTGTCATTGGGCTCTTTTCACAGGCGAAATGCCATCGCCTTCGTGATTGCCATTTATAATGTGGGAAACCTCCGCGCAAGGTATTCTCGCCTGTGAAATCTGCGGCGGAAAGACCCGGCGCCGCGCCGGCGCCGGATCAGTCCCGCATCATCCGCCGCGTGTCGGCCTCCAGCCGGCGGGCCAGGGCCTTGCGGTCGGTGCCCTCGTCGCAGGAAACGGGCTCGCCCCAGGAAATGACGACGTCGATCGGGCCGCCGGCGAGCACGGCCACCAGGTGCGGCGCAAGGTCCATGTCGCCGATCCAGGCCAGGGCCGGCATGGCGGCGCGGCCGAGCGGCAGGCCGTGGCGGCGGGCGTATCGGATGGCGAGGGGCTGTACCAGAACCGGCGCCCTGGCCGCCTGCATCGCCGCATGGGCCGCGCCGATCAGCGCCGAGCGGAAGGGCAGGATGCGCACGCCGTCGCCGGTCGTGCCCTCGCCGAACAGCACCATGGCGTCGCCGGCGTTCAGCCGGGCGCCGATGGCGGCCGTGGCCTCGCCGGTCTTGTGGCGGCGTTCGCGCTCGATGAAAACGCTGCGCTGCAGCCGGGCGAACAGCCCGATCACCGGCCAGCCGCCGACCTCGCTCTTGGCGACGAAGGAGAGCGGCTGCAGCGAGCCCAGCACGGGGATGTCGAGCCAGGAGACATGGTTGGCGACGATCAGCAGCGGCCGCCGCGTCGCCGGCGCGCCGCGGACCTTGACCCTGACGCCGATGATGCGCAGCAGGAGGCGGTGGAACAGCACCGGCAGGCTGCGGCGCAGCGGCCAGCCCCACCGCACCGCGGCGATCTGCAGCGGCAGCAGCGGCAGGGCCAGCAGGGCCACGGCCAGGATGCGCAGAGCCGCCTTCGGGGGCATGGGCTAGGGCTTGCCGCCCTCGTCGGTCAGCGGCACCCCGTAGAGCTCCAGCCGATGGTCGACCAGCCGGTAGCCGAGCTTCTCGGCGATCAGGCGCTGCATCTCCTCGATCTCTTCGGAGCGGAACTCGATGACGCGGCCGCTGCGCAGGTCGATCAGATGGTCGTGATGCTCCTCCGGCGCCGGCTCGTAGCGCGAGCGGCCGTCGCGGAAATCGTGGCGCTCGATGATGCCGGCGTCCTCGAACAGCTTCACGGTGCGGTAGACGGTCGAGATCGAGATGTTGGAGTCGATCGCCGAGGCGCGGCGGTAGAGCTCCTCGACGTCGGGATGGTCGTCCGCCGCCGCGACGACGCGGGCGATCACCCGCCGCTGTTCCGTCATCCGCATGCCCTTGGCGATGCAGATCTCCTCGATGTCGAGCTTGCCGTCCTGCGTCACGTTCCGATCCTGTCCGTGCAAGCCGGCGTTATAGGCACATGGTGCGCCTTCGTCCATGTGCCTATTCGGCGGCGGCGAGCTCCGGCGGCTTGGCCTCGTGCATCTCCGGCTCGGGCAGGTCGCGCGTGCGATGCGGCGGCGCCTTGTCGCGCCGGAACCAGTCGGACACGCGGTCGAGGGCGATGTAGACCACCGGCGTGATGTAGAGCGTCAGGAGCTGCGACATCATCAGGCCGCCGACGACGGCGATGCCCAGCGGCTGGCGCAACTCGGCGCCGGCGCCGGCGCCCAGCGCGATCGGCAGGGCGCCGAGGATGGCGGCCAGCGTCGTCATCATGATCGGACGGAAGCGCAGCGTCGCCGCCTCGACGATCGCCTCCTTGGCGCTGGCGCCGGCGGTGCGCCGCTCCACCGCGAAGTCGACCATCATGATGGCGTTCTTCTTGACGATGCCGATCAGCATGATCAGGCCGATCATGGCGATGACAGACAGCTCCATGCCGAACAGCTCCAGCGTCAGGAGCGCGCCGATGCCGGCCGAGGGCAGGCCGGACAGGATGGTCAGCGGGTGGATGAAGCTCTCGTAGAGGATGCCGAGCAGGATGTAGACGACCAGCACGGCGGCGAACAGCAGCAGCGGCGTGTTGGCGGTCGAAGCCTGGAACTGCTGCGCCGTGCCCTGGAAGCTGGTGGTGATGGTGGCGGGCAGGCCGAGCTCGGCGGCCGCGGCGTTGATGCGCTCCACCGCCTGGCTCAGCGACACGCCCGGGGCCAGGTTGAAGGAGATGGTCACCGACGGCAGCTGGGCGATGTGCGACAGCGACACCGCGGTCGGCTTCTGCACGACGCGGGCGACGCTGTCGAGCGGCACCAGCGTGTTGTTGGCCGTGCGGATGTTGATCTTGCGCAGCATCTCCTGGTCGGTGCCGAACGCCTTGGCCGCCTCCAGGATCACCTGGTAGGTGTTTTCCGGCGCATAGATGGTCGAGACCTGGCGGGTGCCGTAGGCGGCGTAGAGCGTGTCGCGGATCTGGCTCACCGTCAGGCCGAGCCGGGCGGCGGCGTCGCGGTCGATCTCGACCACGGCGTTGCGCGCCTTGATCTGCAGGTCCGAGTTGACGTCGAGCACGCCGGGCACGGTGCGCATGCGCGCCTCGACCTTCTGGGCATAGGAGCGCAGCTCGTCGACGTCCGAGGACTGCAGGGCGAACTGGTACTGGCTGCGCGACTGCACGCCGCCGATGTTGATCGATTGCACCGGCTGGAAATAGGCCTGGATGCCCGGCACGCCGGCCGCGGCGCGGCGCAGCCGGCCGATCACCTCGGTGACGGTGGCGGTGCGCTCGGGCTTGTCGCGCAGCTGGATGAACAGGCGGCCGGCATTGACCTGGTTGGTGCCGGCGCCGCCGGCGGTCGAGAGCACCGAGACCACGTCCGGATCCTGGCGGATGAGGTCGGCCACCGCCTGCTGGCGCACCGCCATCGCCTCGAACGAGACGTCGTCGGGGCCGAGGGTCGAGCCGGTGACGAGGCCGGTGTCCTCCTGCGGGAAGAAGCCCTTGGGGATGGCGTTGAACAGGTAGACCGTGACGACGAAGGTGGCGAGGGTGACGGTGAGCATGATCGCCGGCGCGTTGACCGCGGCGCGCAGCGTCCAGGTGTAGAACCGGGTCAGGGCGTTGAAGCCGGTCTCGAACAGGCGCAGCACCAGCGGCGGGCGGCGGGTCTCGTCATGCTCCTTGACGACGCGCGCGCACATCATCGGCGTCAGGGTCAGCGACACGACGCAGGAGATCAGGATGGCGAGTGCGATGACGTAGCCGAACTCGGAGAACATCCGCCCGACCACGCCGCCCATGAAGATCACCGGCAGGAACACCGCTACCAGCGACAGCGTCATCGACAGGATGGTGAAGCCGACCTCGCGCGAGCCCTTGAGCGCGGCCTGGAACGGCGTCTCGCCGTTCTCGACGTGGCGCACGATGTTCTCCAGCATGACGATGGCGTCGTCGACCACGAAGCCGACGCACAGCGTCAGGGCGAGCAGCGAGATGTTGTCGATCGACAGGCCGAGCACCCACATGCCGGCGAAGGTGCCGATCAGCGAGATCGGCAGGGCGATGGCCGGGATCAGCGTGGCGCGGGCGCTGCGCAGGAAGAAGTAGATGACGATGATGACCAGGAGGATCGACAGGCCGAGGGTAAACTCGACATCCTCGACGGCGCTGCGGATCGAGGACGAGCGGTCGTTGAGGATCTTGACCGAGACGCCCGGCGGCAGGCTGGCCTGGATCGAGGGCAGGGAGGCCTTGACCGCGTCGACGACCGCCACCGTGTTGGCGTCGGGCTGGCGCTGGATGGCCAGCATGATGCCGCGCGTGCCGTTCACCCAACTGGCCGTCTGGTCGTTCTGGACGCTGTCGATCGCGTTGGCGACGTCGGAGATGCGCACCGGCGCACCGTTCTGCCAGGACACCACCACCGGCATGTAGCCGGCGGCGTAGCGGATCGGTCCGGTGGCGTCGAGGATGGCGGTGCGGCTGCCGCTGGTCATCGAGCCGACGGGCTGGTTGGAATTGGCGGCGGCGATGGCCGTCTGCATGTCGGCGAGGGTCAGGCCGCGCGCCGTCAACTGGTCGAGATCGGCCTCCACCCGCACCGCATATTGCTGGCTGCCGTAGATCGACACCTGCGCCACGCCGGGCAGGGTCGAGAGCCGCGGCAGGATGTTGGACTGGGCGTAGCGGTCGACATCCGACAGGCGCGCGGTCTGGGATGTCAGCGCCATGAACAGGATCGGCTGGTCCGCCGGATTGACCTTGCGGAAGCTCGGCGGCGTGGTCATGTCGGTCGGCAGCTGGCGCTGCGCCGTCGAGATCGCCGACTGCACGTCGAGGGCGGCGCCGTCGATGTTGCGGTTGAGGTCGAACTGCAGGACGATCGAGGTCGAGCCGAGCGTCGAGGTCGACGTCATCTGGGTGATGTCGGCGATCGAGGAGAACTGCTTCTCCAGGATTGCCGCCACGGAGGAGGCCATGGTCTCGGGGCTGGCCCCGGGCAGCGAGGCGCTGACCTGGATGGTGGGGAAGTCGACGCGCGGCACCGCCGCCACCGGCAGCTGGCGGAAGCCGAACCATCCCGCGGCGACGAAGGCGACCATCAGGAGGATGGTCATCACGGGGCGGCGGATGCAGAGCTCGGACAGCATGGCGGCCTCTCAGCTCTTCGGCGCGGTGGGGTTGGCGGCGGTGTCGGCGGCCGGTTGCCTGGCGACGATCGGGGCGCCGTCGACCAGCCGGAGCTGGCCGTCGATCACCACGGCATCGCCCGGCGACAGGCCCGAGGTGACGATGGTGTCCTGGCCCGAGCTGCGCGTGATCGACACCGGCCGGAGCCGGGCGGTCTTGCCGTCCTGGACGGCGAAGACGTAGGGGCCCTGCTGGCCGAGCTGCAAGGCCGTGGTCGGCACCGTCAGCACGTCGCCCTTGGGCGCGATCACCACCTCGACCCGCACATAGGCGCCCGGCCAGAGGACGTCGTCGCCGTTCGGCACCTTGGCCTTGACGCCGACCGTGCCGGTGGTGACGTCGATGGTGTTCTCGATGAAGGCGACCGAGCCGGAGACCGTCGTCTTGCCCTGGGTGACGTCGACGCGGACATCGCCCTCGGCCAGCGCCTCGCGCAGCTCCGCCAGGCGCGTCTGCGGGATGGCGAAGGCGACCTGGACCGGGTCCATCTGGTTGAGCGTGGCGAGCGGAGCCGAGTCGGCGGCGCGGACGATGGCGCCGGGCTTCATCGGGATCGAGCCGATGCGGCCGGCGACCGGCGCGGTGATGACGGTGTAGCTGAGCTGGGTGTTGGCGGCGTCGCGCGCGGCTTCGTCGATGGCGAGCTGGGCCTGGACGGTCTTGAGCGCGGTCGCCGCGGTGTCGCGGGTGACGACGCTGCCGGCGTTGGTCTTGAGCAGGTCCTGGGCGCGGCGCAGGTCGTTCTGGGCCTGCTCGATCTGCGCCTGGTCCTTGGCGATCTGGGCCTCGATCTGGGCGAGCTGGGCCCGGATGGCCCGGTCGTCGAGCGTGAACAGCGGGTCGCCGGCCTTCACCCGGGCGCCCTCGGCGACGTCGACCGTGGCGATCTGGCTGTCGAGGCGGGGGCGCAGGGCGATCGAGGCGACGGCCTGGACGGTGCCGACCGCGTCGATGGTCACCGGCACGGCCTTGGTCTCGGCCTTGGCCAGCACCACCGGCACGGGCGCGGCGCCGCCGCGGCCGCCCGGCTTGGGCGCCGCGTCGGGCTTGGCGGCGTCGGCGGACCTGCCGGCGTCGGCGGGCGCGGCGAGCTCAGCCAGGCCGGGGACGGCGGCCAGCACCTTGGCGGAGGCGGGCACCAGCCTGACCATGGCGGGCACCACGGTCGCGCGCTGCCACCAGGCGAGGCCGGCGACGGCAGCGAGCACGAGGAGCCATGCAGCGAGGCGTTTCATAGCGTCGTCACCGTCAAAGTCGGGTCGGGGCGGGGGCGAGCATGTCGCTCCCCGCATTGCGCGGCATGCGCAGGAACATCAGGGTGGAGAGGGCGGCGATGCCGCCGACCATCAGGAAGACCGGCGGGAACATCGGCGCCGTCAACGCCTGCGAGCCCGTCAGGTGCTGCGAGGCTTCCAGACCCAGCGCCGCCACCGAAACGCCCACGGAACCGGAGAGTTCCTGCAGCACCGAGGTGAAGCTGGTCACCCGGCCCATCAGATGGTCGGGCACCTCGGCGACGGCCGAGACGTTGATGCTGGTGAACTGCAGCGAGCGCAGGAAGCCGCCGGCGAGCAGCGTCGCGGCGATCAGAACCACGGGCATGCCGGCGTGGAACAGGGCCGGCGCGGCGATGAAGGCCGCCGACAGCGGCGCGTTGATCACCAGCACGCCGCGGAAGCCGAAGCGGCGCAGCACCGTGGAGGCGAGCGTCTTCATCGCCATGGCGCCGAGGCCGGTGGACAGCGTCAGCATGCCGGATTCGAACGGCGTGAAGCCGAAGCCGAGCTGGAACAGCAGCGGCAGCAGGAAGGGCGTGGCGCCGACGCCGACGCGAAACAGGAAGCCGCCGAGGACAGCCGAGCGGAAAGTGGGGAAGCGCAGCAGCTTCAGCTCGATGATCGGCGCCTCGCAGCGCAGGGCATGGCGCACGAACAGCACGAGCAGCAGCGCGCCGGCGGCGGCGACCAGGCCCGTCGTGCCCGGTTCGACCAGGCCGAGGCCGGCCAGCGTCGCCCCGGTCAGCAGGGCGGCGAGGCCCGGGCCGACCAGGATGAAGCCGATCAGATCGAAGGGCCGGCGTTCGTCCTCGCGCACGTTCGGCACGAAGATGGTGGCGAGCACGATGCCGATCAGGGCGATCGGGATGTTGATCCAGAAGATCCAGCGCCAGCTGAAATAGGTGGTGATGAAGCCGCCGAGCGGCGGCCCGGTGACGGGGCCGAGCAGGGCGGGGATGGTCAGCCAGGCCATGGCGTTGACCAGGTCGTGCTTGGGCGTGGTCTTGAGGATGATCAGGCGGCCGACCGGCACCATCATCGCCCCGCCCATGCCCTGCAGCACGCGGGCGGCGACGAGTTCGGCCAGGCCGTTGGACAGGCCGCAGCCGATCGAGCCGGCGCAGAACACGACGATGGCGGCGCGGAACACGGTGCGTGCCCCGAAGCGGTCGGCCATCCAGCCGGAGGCGGGGATGAAGATGGCGAGCGCCAGGAGGTAGCTGGTCAGGGCGAGCTTGAGCTGCACCGGGCTGGTGCCGAAGTCGCGGGCGATGGTCGGCAGCGCCGTGGAGAGCACCGTCGCATCGAGGTTCTCCATGAACAGGCCCGTGGCGATGATCACCGGCAGCAGGCGCCCCTGCGGCAACAGGCTGGCGGGAGTGACGGCCAGGGTCACGCCGCGGCCTCCGGAGCCAGGCCGGAGAAGGCGAACTCGACCACGGCGGCGGTGATGCCGTCCTCGTCGGTCAGCGTCGAGGCGGCGCCGCTGCGCACCAGCCCGACCAGGAAGCGCGCCGCCACGGCCGGGTCGACGCCGCGCGCCTCGCCCCGGGCCTGGCCTTCCGCGATCAGCTCGGCGATGCGTTGTTCGATGCGGCCGCGATGCGGGCGGAAGACCTGCTGCTTCCAGGTCAGGCTGCGGTCGAGATCGCTCATCGGGATGACGTGGTCGCGGAAGGTGGGCACCATCTCGCCGACCAGGCGGGTGAGGCGCTCGCGCAGGGAGCCTGGGACGAGCAGCACCGCGTCCAGGCGCGCCTCGAGATCGTCGAGCGGCCGGGCCAGGGCGGCGGCGAACAGCGCCTCCTTGCTCTCGAAATAGCGATAGATCGTCGGCTTGCCGATGCCGGCTTCGAAGGCGATGTCCTCGACCGAGGCGGAGTCGTAGCCCAGCCGGGCGAAGACGCGGCCGGCCGCGTCCAGCAGGCTGGCGCGGCGCAGGTCCCGCCAGCGCTCCTCCTTGGGTTCGATGTCGTGGATCTGCGCCATGGCGGGCTCCGGCTGTCGCGGAAGATCGTAACCGCGGGTTTCGAATGGAACCCGCGAGTTTCGTTTGACCGGGAACTGTGGTGGAATTGTGCGGTATGCCGAGCATCATGCGACAGGCTGCCGGCATGATGTTGCACAAATGTGTGATGAGTGTTGCGGCAATGTAAAGTTCAGCGCGGCGGCCCGCTCCGGCCTCCCGAAACGCGGATCGGCGCGCCGGCCAGGGGCCGGCGCGCCGAGGGAAGGACTGGCGGTCGGCGCGACGGACGGGGCCCGCGCGCCGGGAGGTCGGCGTGCTATTTCGGCTCGGTGAACCCGGCTTCGGCGAAGATCGCGCGGACGGCCGGGCTCGCCAGGCAGGCGAGGAAGGCGGCGGCCTGCGGGTTCTTCGAGGCGGCGGTGACCGCGAAGGGATAGATGATCGGGGCGTGGCTGTCCTGCGGGAAGGTGGCGATCACCTTCACCTTGGGATCCGACTTGGCGTCGGACGCATAGACGATGCCGAACCTGGCCTCGCCGCGGGCGACCAGCGCCAGCGCGGCGCGCACGTTCTCGGCCTGGGCCAGCCTGGGCTCGACAGCCTGCCAGATGCCGAGCTTCTCCAGCGAGGCCTTGGCATACTTGCCGGCCGGCACGCTCTTGACCTCGCCGGTGGCGATCCGCCCGTCGCCGACGGCGCCGGCAAGGTCGACGCCCGGCTTCAAGTCGATCGTGGCGTCGGAATCGGCCGGGGCGATCAGCACCAGGGCGTTGCCGAGGAGGTTGCGGCGGGTGTCCTCCTTGATCAGGTGCTTCTTGGCGCCGTAGTCCATCCAGTCGAGGTCGGCGGAGGCGAAGAGGTCGGCGGGCGCGCCGGCCTCGATCTGCTTCATCAGAACCGAGGAGGCGGCGTAGGAGATCGCGGGCGCCTTGTCGCCCTCGGCCTTGCACTTGGCCGCGGCCGCGTCGAGCGGACCCTTGAGGCTGGCCGCCGCGAAGATGGTGAGCGGCGCCTCCTCGGCGCGGGACGCGGTGGCGACGCCGGCCAGGAGGGCGACGGCGAGCAGGGCACGGCTGGCAAACGAGAAGGGCATAGGGCCTGGATCCGGTTTCGAGATGGTTATGTCTTTACGGATATAACGGGGGGCGGCAACAATCAACCGGAGGTGAGTCACCGCAAGCGACCGATCCCGCGATCAGAACTCGCCCCGTTCGGCGCGCGCCGCGAGCTCATCGACAACGAGCCGCACTCTGGGCAGCATCTGGCGGCGAAGCGGCCAGATGACGCAAACCGGCGTGGTCCCGCTGGAAGCCCCGCTCAACACCGGCACGAGGCCGCCCGTCGCGACATGGCCCCGAACCAGGGATTCCGGCATCTGGCAGAAGCCGAAGCCCGACAGGGCCATTTTGATGACCGCGTCGCCGTCGCCGCACAGATGGGTGGCGGGCGGGTCGAATTCCATCGGCCGCCCCTGGTCGTCGCGGAAGTGCCACCGGGCATGCCGCCCCTCGCGGCTTCCGACGATGCAGGCATGATCCCTGAGCTGGGGCACCGTGACGGGCGCGCCGGCGCGATCGATATAAGACGGGGCCGCGCACACGAGGAGGGACTGCTCTCCCAGTTTCCGGGCGGCGACGTCCAGACGATCCGGAGGATTGCCGAACCTGATACAGAGATCGACGCCGTCCTCGATCGGATCGATGAGGCGGTCGGAGAAAGACGCGGACAGTCGAAGATCGGGATGCCGGCGCAGGATATCGAGCAGGACGGGAAGCGCCACCGCCCGGCCGAAGGCCGCGGGCATGTCGACCCGCAGAATACCACGCAGGCTGCCGGCACGCGATCGCGCCGCGATTTCGGCATCGCGGATCTGTTCGACGGCGGCATTGCATTGCTCGAAGAAGGCTGCGCCTTCGGCCGTGAGCATCAGCCGGCGGGTCGTCCGGTGCAAGAGCTTCACATCGAGCCGCTCCTCCAGCTGGGCGACCGATTTGGCGACCGCGGATTTCGTCACCCCGAGGTCCCGCGCGGCGGCCGTGAACGAGCCTGATTTCACGGACCGGAGGAAGACCTCGATTCCGGAAAGATGGACGGGAGAGGCCAAGACGCACCTGCCATTGAAGAGTTGAAGTCTACAAAATGGCGATCGGACGCGGGATTGTCCATGATGCGGCGCAAGATTACGGTCCGGCCGACATTTGACAGGAGTTGCACGTGTCGTCCCTTTTCCAGCCTCTCAAGATCGGCTCGCTCGAGCTTCCCAACCGTATCGTCATGGCTCCGCTCACCCGCAAGCGCTCGGGGCGCGACCGGGTGCCCAATTCCCTGATGGCCGAATATTATCAGCAGCGGGCCGGAGCCGGCCTGATCCTCAGCGAGGCGACATCCGTGTCGCCGCAGGGCGTCGGCTACCGGGGCACGCCGGGCATCTGGAACAACGCGCAAGTCGAGGGCTGGAGGCTCGTCACCAAGGCGGTGCATGACGTCGCCGGGCGCATATTCCTCCAGCTCTGGCATGTCGGCCGCATCTCCGATCCCGAGCTTCTCGACGGCGAGCTGCCCGTCGCGCCGAGCGCGGTCCAGGCTGCGGGGCACGTCTCCTCCCTGAGGCCGAAGCGCCCTTACCGGGTGCCGCGTCCGCTCGAGACCGAAGAGGTGGCCGGCATTGTCGATGACTTCCGGCGCGGCGCCGAGAATGCCAGGAGGGCGGGATTCGACGGCGTCGAACTTCACGCCGCCAACGGCTACCTGATCGACCAGTTCCTGCAGGACAAGACGAACCTTCGGACCGACCGCTATGGCGGTTCGGTCGAAAATCGTGCCCGCTTTCTCATGGAGATCGTGGATGCGGTCAGCGCGGTCTGGGGGGCCGGCCGGGTCGGCGTTCATCTCAGGCCCCGAGGCGAAGAGCACGACATGGGCGACAGCGATCCAAAGGCGATCTTCGGGTATGTCGCTGACGAACTGAGGAAGCGCGAGGTGGCCTTCATCTTCGTCCGTGAAATCGAAGCGGGCGACAGCCTTCTCGGCGAGATCAAGCGGCGCTTCGGCGGGCCGGTCATCGCGAACGAACGCATGACCAAGGCGGATGGCGAGCGTTTCCTGGCCGCCGGATTGGCCGATGCCCTGGCTTTCGGCCGGGATTACATCGCGACTCCCGATCTCGCCGAACGGCTGGAACGGGGGCTGCCGCTGAACAGGCCGGACAAGGATACGTTCTACGCCGACGGCGCCGCCGGCTACACGGACTATCCGCGCCTGGTGCCGCCGCGGCCTGCGGAAGCGCGGTAGATCGCGGCACGGCGGCCGCCCGGTCGGCGCGGGAGGGCAAGGCGCATACGGACGGGGTCCCGGTTCGCGAGCGCGCACCGGCCCGTCTTCCCGACCTGCCCCTTCGCGTTTCCGCGGCAGGCCGGCCACGGCGCAGGGCCGCCTCGCGCGTGCGGGCGGCGGAACCATGGGTCGACCTGACCCGCCACGGCCGCCAGCGGGCCGCGAAGGCGGGTCGACGCCAATTCCGGTTGGAACCACGACGCCGGGACCCGCGGCGGAGCCCTGCCTGCCGCCGCCGATCCCCGAGCCGGACGGTCTATTCGGCCGCGACCGGCACCCCGACCGGGCAGGACACGCCGGTGCCCCCGAGCCCGCAATAGCCGCCGGGATTCCTGGCGAGATATTGCTGGTGGTAGTCCTCGGCGAAGTAGAAGGGCGGGGCGTCGACGATCTCGGTGGTGATCGGGCCGTAGCCCTTGGCGGCGAGCGCCCGGGCGTAGCTGTCGCGGACGCGGGTGGCGACGGCGCGCTGCGCCTCGTCCATGACATAGATGCCCGAACGGTACTGCGTGCCGATGTCGTTGCCCTGGCGCATGCCCTGGGTCGGGTCGTGCGATTCGAAGAACAGCCGGACCAGCTGCTCGAAGCTGACCTGCCTGGGATCGAACACCACCTGCACCACCTCGTTGTGGCCGGTGAGGCCGGTGCAGGTCTCCTCATAGGTCGGGTTCGGCGTCAGGCCGCCGGCATAGCCGACCGCCGTGACCAGCACGCCCGGGCTCTGCCAGAACTTGCGTTCCGCCCCCCAGAAGCAGCCGAGGCCGAACAGCGCCGTCTCCGCCCCCTCGGGGTAGGGACCTTTCAGCGGCTGGCCGTTGACGAAATGGCGCTCGGCGGTGGCGATCGGCGTGGCGCGGCCGGGCAGGGCCTCGTCGGCGGTGGGCAGGGCGGTCTTCTTGCGGAACGAGAACATGTCACACTCCTCTCCTGACGGCGCTATGTGGCGATCGGGGACCGGCCGGCGCAAGGTGCGGGCGGTTCACCATCGCGTCATCCGCGGACGACGTAGCCGATGCGCGAGCGCGGCCGGCGGCCGAGCCACAGCAAGAGCGCGGCCAGCAGCAGCAGCGCCAGGAACAGCGGCAGCGCCAGCAGCGGGGCGGCGACGGCGTTCCACAAGAGCGGGCTGAAGGTCGCCTGCGCCGCTTCCTGGACCGAGGCGAGACGGGCCTCGCCGAGATAAGCCCAGGCGCCGCCGATGCTCTGGGCATGCAGGGCACCGTCGGCGATGGATCTGGCGCCGTCGATGACGAAGGCGACGAAGGCGCCCGCCGCGAACAGCAGGCCGAGGAAACGCGCGAGGAACCGCATGACGCCGAACTTCCGATCGATCGCCGCCAGACTAAGCAGCTTCTCGTGGCTCCCGCCACGATTGATTTGGCATTTTTCAATGCAAGATCAAAGCTGCTCGGACGTACAAGCGCAAGCCGGTTCGAGACAACCCGCCCGTGGGCCGCGCCGCCCGTGGGCCGCGCCGCCCGTGCCCAAGCCGGCCGATGTCCTCGTCGGCCGGGCCTGCCGGCGACGATCGTCATATTTCCGCGCGCAGCCGGCACGAAGCGGTTTACAAAACCGTTCGCCCTCGCCATAAGCACCGCGCCGGACAGGTGGCCGAGTGGTTGAAGGCGCACGCCTGGAAAGTGTGTATACGGGGAACCGTATCGCGGGTTCGAATCCCGCCCTGTCCGCCATTTCAGTCCTTGAGTGGGCACCGAGTTTACGCCGTTTTTCGCGGTGAGCGCCTGAAGCAGCCGGGTCTTTCGATCCCATGATCCGAACCTCGCCGTCTGCGACCTCGACGCGCTGGACGAGTGCGCGCAGGTGGTCGCGGCGGTAGCCGCCGCCTTCGAGCCGAATACGCTGGCGGGCGGTCGCGGCGAACTTGCGCAGCATCTGCGGCGTCACCGCCTTTTGCCCTGAGTTCTGGAGCATAGCCTGCGCCCGTTCGGCGTCGGCCTTGGCCTGATCGCGGATCGCCTTGAGGCCGTCGATGCGGTCTTCCAACGCCGGGTCGTCCAGATCGGCCACACCCGCCTCGATGGCGTCGTAGAGGCGCTTGAGGCGCAGTTCCGATTCGACGGCGCGCTTGTTCAGTTCGGCGATATGCTCGCGGCGGCGCTCGGCATGTTCTTCCCTAAGGTCAAGCGCGGCGGCAAGGACCGTTTCCAGCCGCTCGGGCTGGAGAAGCTGCTTCTCAAGGTGGTCGGCGACCAGATCGTCCAGCTGTCCATCGGCACCGCCATGCCTTCGCAGGCGGTCGGCCCCTGCCGGGCCTTCATCGAACAGGAGTAGTAGCGATAGCGCCCGCCCTTGCCGGTGCGGATGGTCGCCGATGCGCCGGGTTCGATGAAGGTCTCGACCAGGTGCAGGCCGCGTGCCTCGCAACAGGCTTCGCCCTGCCGCTTCTGGTCGGGGATGGAAACATCATGCTCGGCCTGCCGCACCGTCGAGACGCGCAGATAAAGGGCGGCGCGCAGCGGCACGGTGGAAATGGTCATACATAGTGTCTCCTTTTAAACCGGCGGGACCGAACGGTTTGGCCTCATGCACGCCCACGCGCAGCATGGCCGCTATTGAGCAGCCTCCCTGATGGTCCCGACGATCCATTCATTCAGGCTCTTGCCCGCTGCTGCTGCGGCAATGACTGCTGCAGCATGGTCGTCAGGGGTGAGGCGAACATTGAACTTGCCGGAGAACTTCCGGCGCGGCTCGATGCCCTTTTCCCGGCACATTTCGAGATAGACGGCCAGCGACTTGCGGCCTTCCTCGATCAGATCGTGGACGCTTTCGGCATAGAAGTCGGCCCCGCCATTCAGGCCGACAAACTCGCCGCGCAGCATCTGAATCTCGGGATCGAAAGCGATGACCGCCTTCTCGCCATTGATTTCAACGACATTGTTCATGGCCTTACTCCGTGTTCGTCCAGCCATTTACGGATGCTGGCAACCGCACCTTTGTCCGTATCCGGCGAAGGATGCGGGCGATGAAAGACGCGCACTTCGCCGAACAGGAACACGCCTATCCGTGAACCTTCCCGCTCGCTGACTTCCGCCCCGAGAGCTACAAACAGCGCCTCGATGTCGGCCCAGCGGATCGAGCCGTTGACCGGGCGGGCGAAGATCAGTTCCAGCGTGGCTCTGTGACGCTTTTTCATGGAGCATACAGTATCATTAATTAGTACCATCTTCAAATTCGATTTCGACCCCGACATTGCCACTCGGGCGTCGGGGCCGAACACTTCATCGAACAGGTCGCCGAACCATTGCTCGAACACCTCGATCTCGGCTTCCGTGACCGGAACGGGATCGGGCCAGTCGTCGGTCACGGTCCATGTGCTGAGGTCGTGCTTGGGCGGCCTGCCGGGAAACGGCCAAGGATAGCCCGGCCCATCCAGACGATCCTTGGAAACGTCGATGCCGACAAACCGAGCGCCCATCCGATCCCGTCCTTGCGCGAGCGGGCTTCGCCTCAGGCGGCCCAAGCGACTGTTCGGGGGCGATGGAACGGCGGGCGAAGACCCCGGCTCACCCACGGGCTTGGTGTCCCTCAGGCGCTTCGGTCCCCCGCTCGCCGCCGCTGCGGCGATCATGTCACAATCGGCATCTGGCAAGTTACGAGGCGAACACATGCGCCATAGTGCGACTAACCGACGTTCGCATTGCTGCCGTTTCGAAAACTCGCGCGATATCGTTGCGGCGTCACTCCAAGGTGGCGAATGAAAGCGCGCCTCATGCTGAGGATCGTACCGAAGCCGCATTGCTTGGCGACAGCCTGCGTGGGAATGTCGGTAGTCTCCATTTGCCGCCTGGCCGCGTCGAGACGAATGCGCTCGACATAGTCACGCGGAGTTTCATGAAGGGTTTCGGCAAACAGGCGTCGGAAATTTCGCTCGCTCATCCCGACGCGCGATGCGAGGGCCCCCGCGGTGAGGTCCTCGCAGAGGTGCGCCAAGGCCCAGTCCTGTGCTTTCCGAATGGACGGAGTCGAGCTGAACTGCGCCTGCAGGTGCGTGCTGAACTGCGATTGCCCGCCGGCACGCTTCAGAAACACGACCATGTTGCGAGCCACGTTCAACGCAAGCGTCTGCCCGCAGTCTTCTTCAATCAGGGCAAGAGCGAGATCGATTCCCGCTGAGATGCCGGCGGACGTATAGGTGCGGCCGTCACGCACGAAAATGCTGTCGGTATCGACCGTCGCCGACGGGAACTCTCGCGCGAGCAAGGGCGCGACGGCCCAATGGGTGGTGGCGCGCTTTCCATCGAGAAGGCCTGCCGCCGCGAGCGGAAAGGCGCCGGTGCAGATCGAGCCGTGCCGCCGGGCACGCGGCGCGGCCGCCCGCAGCCAATCCGTCAGCGACCGATCGCGTGAAGCGGCGGCCTGGCCGTTTCCTCCGGCAATCAGGAGGGTATCGATGGGGTCCTTCAAGTCGGAAAGAGCGTAGTTGGGGACAATGGAGAACTCCAATGAAGTCCTGACGGGCTCGACTGTCACAGCGGCGATCGATAATCGGTACAGTTCTTTGTTGGTCAGGAAATTCGCCATGGCAAATACCTCCATGGGCCCGCAGACATCCATCGCCATGACGTCCGGATAGACAAGAACCACGACGTGGCGTTGAGGGCTCATTGAAGCAGAAAAGTTCATTGCCTGCTCGACCTGTCTCGGCGTTCATACTTCACGGTTTCCTGGACCGTGGTCTGTGATTTTGAGGGGGCGAGGTCGGCTGAGTCAATTTCGAGATTGGCCGGACTTGACTCATCTTTGGCCGATAATGATCGCCTGTCCTGATGGCTCGCAATATCGATTTGCTATCTAATGGCGAAGCACTCCAGGGGAGGGGATGCGCAGACTGTCGAAGCGGTCGATCCTCGTTTTCCTGGTATTCTGTATTCGCTACCTTGGAGAACGGGCGATGCGTGGTAGTTGTCTCGGTGTTGTTGCAATGGTTATTTCTTGTCTGGCTGCGGGCAAAAGCTTCGCCGCCGACCTGCCCGAAGCGCCGCCCGCTCCCATTCCTTATGCGGCGATGTCCTGGACCGGCTTTTATGCGGGCGCATTCGCCGGTTATCATGACAGCCACCTGACCCAGGAAGGGTGCATGGGCCTGTGCCCGACATCTTCCGATGGTCCGAGCGGAGCCCTGCTCGGTATCCAGGGCGGTTTCGACTATCAATTCGCCAACAACATCGTGCTCGGGGCGTATGGCTGGATTCCGCTCCTGCGGCCCGAGAAGACGATCCATCTGGGGTTCGGGGCGGACTTCAAGGTCTCCCCGCAATTCGCGGCGATCGGCGGCATCCGCGCCGGCTATGCGATCGACCGTTTCCTGCCCTATCTGACCGGCGGCGTGGCGTATGCGAACGTCGATACGCGCTCGTTCGTCACCGGTGCCACACCGAGCAACGACCACTGGGGCTATATGATCGGCATCGGGGCCGAGTATGCCATTACCGACCATTGGTCCGTCGATGCGAAGTACATGTTCACGAGCCTTGGCAAGAAGGAGTATGACTTCGGCGGTGGATTCGAGAAATATGGCGAGAACTCGAACAATTTCGTCGCTGCCGTCAATTACCGCTTCTGAGGCGCGCGCCCCGATGCGCGGCGACCGGTCTTCGTCGGCAATACGTGTTGGAAGCGTGGGCGGTGGCTAGAGGGGTGCTGGAGGGCAAGGCCGCGATCGTGACGGGCGGAACGAGTGGCATCGGGCGGCGCATCGTCGAACTGTTCCGGGAGGAGGGCTGCGCGGTGCTCTTTACCGGGCGGGACGATGAGCGCGGCAAGGCCGTCGAGGCCGAGACGGGCGGCCTCTTTCTTCGGATCGATGCCACCCGCCCGGATCACGCCGAAAGGGTCGTTGCCGCCGCGCTCGCCGCCTTTGACCGTATCGACGTGCTCGTCAACAATGCCGGGAGCTCGGAGACGTGCGACACCGTGGAGAATACCTCCATCCAGGTGATGGAGGGTTCTTTCAGGCTTCACGTCGTGGCGCCGTGGCGGTTGATCGCCGAAACCGCGAAGGCCATGCGCGCCCGCGGCGGCGGAAGCGTCGTCAACATGTGCTCCGTGGCCGGCCAGCGCGTGGGAGCGAAGTCCGTGGCCTATTCGGCCAGCAAGGCCGCCCTGCTGCACCTGACCCGCTGCGCGGCCGCCGAATTCGGAAAGGACGGGATCCGGGTGAACTCGATATCGGCCGGCTTCATAGCAACGCCGATCCATACGAAAGGCATCGCGGCAAGCTCCGAGCGCAGGGAGGCGGTCGCCGGCTGCATCGCACAATTGTTCATGGCCAGACAATCCATCCGACGCGTCGGCGAGAGTTCCGACGTGGCCGAAGCGGCGCTCTTCCTCGCGAGCGCGGCATCGGGCTTCATCACAGGCGCCGACATCGTCTTGGACGGCGGCCTCATGTGGGGCCAGCCGCCGCCGTGAGAGCAGGCCGGACCGCCGCGTCTTCGGAGGCGGCGCCGTCGCCTCCGAAGACGCGCATCCTCGCTCCGGCGACCGCGTCAGGCGGCGTCCGGGACTAAGTGCTTCACCTCTATTTTGTGAAGCCACCCTGTGGACGAGATAGGCCCATGCCGGACTTGCCGCGACGCCGCGTCTTCCGGCCGGGGTCGCGCCTGGAGCACTTGTCCGCGGACGACGGCGTCAGGCCGCCTTCGCCTTTGAGACGCATGACGCGGGTGGCAGGGGGGCGGCGTCGTCGGCCCCGCCGCCGTCGATCTCCACGCGAGGAGACCGTCACGGCCCCGCCGTTCGCCGTCGAGCGTCCTGCGCGCCGTCGTCATGCGGGGCTGCGCGTGACTACCCGCAATATGCGCGCACGATCCTGCCGGTCTTCCGGCTGGTCTCGATGGTGACGCGCTCCTGCCGGAAGTCCATGGTCACGGCGTCGCCCGGCCGGATCTGCCGCACGAGGGATGCGCCCGTCATCTGCTTCGCCTGCGCATCGCCGATGCGGTTTTTCCCGACGAGGGCCTCCGCGGCGCCGGGCCGGCAGAGGCCGGGCGCGGCGTCCGCCTGCGCTCTCGACGCGGTGGTCTGGCAGGCTGCAAGCGGCAGGGCGGCGATCACCAGGCTTCCGGCGGCGAACAATCTCGGCTTCAAAGCAGTGCCTCCCTCGAAATGCGGACAATGATCGATGGAATCGCTACGGCATGCGGGTTCCGTCATATAAGGCAACGCGTCCCGAAAGTCGCGAGCTCGAAGTTCCAGGTCGCGGCGCCGTCCGTCCCGCCCTTCCGGGGAATGTCGGGACGTCCGTGTGCGGGCGGTCATGGCGGACCGGGGGAGGGGCCGGATGGCACGGCGCCAAGCCGCCCGTGTTCCCGGCGCGCCGTCGAGCCGGTTGCCGGCGGGGGCCGATACCGGGACGGCTATCCAACCGCCTGCACCCAATTGCAGAATGCTCTTATGGCCTTTTCGCGTGGATGGCTGCGGCTGCGGACGACGTAGAAGTCGTAGCCGGGCAGCCCCAGGTCGAATGCTCTCACGAGCGTTCCGGCAGCCAGGTCCTGCGCCACGAGCGCGTCGCTGAAAATGCCGATTCCCTGGCCGGCGACGACCGCCTCGATGGCGTGCAGTTCTTCCCGGAAGCTCAGGTGCTGCATCTCCTTGAAGTCGGGCACCGGCCGCCATTTTTCCCGGGCCAGGGCGAGCCATTTCTGCCATGTGGGCGGGTCGCGGTCGCCCGGCCCCCAATAGGAGTGCACGAGAATATGCTCCTTGAGATCGAGAGGCTGCCTGAGACGGCCGGACGCCAGCAGTCGAGGGCTGCAGACCGGCCAGAAGGTGTCGCTCAGGAACCCCTCGGCAAGGCCGTCCGTCGGTGCCGTCCGGCTCGTGGCGTAGCGAATGGCGACATCGCTGTCCCCGGCCCTCAGGTCGAGAACGCTGTCGGTCCCGATGATGTCGAGCGGCACCTCCGGATGCAGCTTCCTCCAGGCCGGCAAGCGTGGCACCAGCCAGCGGCTGGCGAACGCATTGGTGGTCGTCACCCGGAGAGGCTGCAGGTCGCCGTCGCGCTTGACCGCGGCAATGGCCGTCGCAAACGCCTCCAGCCCGGCGCGGACGGCCGGGAACAGCTTCGCTCCGGCATCGGTGAGCGACAGGGGACGCGGCCGCCTGCGGAACAGGGCGCGGCCGCAATAGCGCTCCAGCAACCGGATCTGGTGGCTGATCGCCGTCGGCGTCACGCCGAGCTCCGCGGCGGCCTTCGTGAAACTCAGATGCCGGGCGGCGGCGTCGAAGGCGCGCAGCTCGATGAGGGGCGGCAGCTTCTCCATGGCGGCAATGTAGATGAAAACGATTCATCTTCGGCGGAATTCTTCGCGTTTGCTCTGTCCGAGGCGAGATGGGATGAGTTGCCTCGAGCCGAGGAGGAACGCCATGTCGATCCCATCCGTTGACGGCGCTGCGGCCGAGCTTGCCGCGAGCTTCGGGGGACAGCTTCTGACACCTGCCGATGCGGGATACGAAGACGCCAGGAAGGTCCATAACGGCCTGGTCGACAAGCGACCCGCATTGATCGCCCGCTGCCGCGGCGTGGCGGACGTCGTCGATGCCGTCCAGGTTGCCCGGAGGCTCGGGCTCGAAGTCGCCGTTCGCGGCGGCGGTCACAACGTGGCGGGCCGCGCGACCATCGACGGCGGCGTCATGATCGACCTGAGCCCGATGAAAGGCATTCATGTGGACCCCGGGAGCCGCACCGTGCGCGCGCAGGGCGGCGTCACCTGGGCCGAGCTCAATCGGGAGACGCAGCTGCATGGCCTGGCGGTGACGGGCGGCGTGGTCTCCAGCACCGGGATCGCCGGTCTCACGCTCGGCGGCGGCCTGGGCTGGCTGATGGGCAAATACGGCCTGGCCCTCGACAATCTCCGGTCGGTCGACCTCGTCACCGCGAGCGGCGAGGTCCTGCGGGCCGGCCAGGACGAGGCGCCGGACCTGTTCTGGGCGCTTCGCGGCGGAGGCGGAAACTTCGGCGTCGTCACCTCCCTCGAATATCGGCTGCATCCGGTCGGACCGACCGTCACGGCCGGTCCCATCGTCCATCCGATCGATCATGCGCGTGACCTGCTCGCGTTCTATCGGGACAGGACGCGGATGCTCGCGGACGAGCACACGCTGTTTGCCACGCTGACGCATGCGCCCGACGGGTCCGGCGCGGAAGTGGCGGCGCTGGTCACGTGTCATTGCGGTTCGCCGGCCGACGCCGAGGAGGCCATGCGGCCGCTGAAGCAGTTCGGTCCTCCCCTCCTGGATGCGGTCGGCCCGATGCCCTACTGCCGGCTCAACAGCATGCTCGACGCCGGCTACCCCAAGGGGGCGCTCAACTACTGGAAGTCGAATTTTCTCGCGGCGTTGAGCGACGCGGCGATCGACACCATGATCGATTGCTTCGGCCGTTGCCCGACGACGATGGGCCAGTTCCTCCTCGAACATGTTCACGGAGCGGCGACCCGGGTCGGCGTCGGCGACACGGCCTTCCCGCACCGCGAGGAGGGCTACAACTTCCTCGTGCTCGCGCAATGGACGCAGCCGGCGGAGACGGACCGCTGCGTCGCCTGGGCGCGCGAGACCTACGAAAGGATGCAGCCTTTCTTCGCCGCCGGCCGGTACGTCAACTATCTCGACGACGACGAGGCGGGCGATTCGGTCATCGGCGCCTACGGGCCCAACCTCCGCCGGCTGCAACGGATCAAGGCCAAGTACGACCCGAAGAATTTTTTCCGCATGAACCAGAACATCCGTCCCCTGGCCTGAGCGGCCGGCGGCGGGCTTGCATTTTATGACCCGCGGGTCATTATCGGGTTCATGCAGGGCACGGCGCCGTCACGGTCACAGGCTCCGCAGCCGAAGCGATCCCGCCGCAGGGACGAGCGCCCCCATGAAATCGTGGCGGCGGCCATCGGTCCTTTCGTCGGGCGCGGATGTGGCGCGACCCGGCCGAGCGCCGCCCGATCTCGCGAGGCTGGCGTCCCAGCACGCCGACGCGATTTTGAATCGGCATGGCGCTGCCGCGCTCCGGCGGTGAGGAACAAGGAGATCCTCCCGTGCGTCACGATGTCCTGATCGTGGGCGCCGGTCCGACCGGCCTCGCGCTTGCCCTCTGGCTGACGAAGCAGGGCCTGAAGGTGCGCATCGTCGACAGGAACAGCGGGCCGGGAACCGCCTCGCGTGCGATGGCGGTGCAGGCCCGGACGCTGGAACTGTATCGCCAGCTCGACATCGCCGATGCGGTCGTTGCCGCCGGCTATACGAACTTCAAGATCAACATCTGGGTCGGCGGCCAGCAAAGAACGCAGGTCTCGTTCAACGAGGCCGGCGCGGAGATGACGCCCTATCCGTTCGTGCTGGTCTTTCCGCAGGACCGGCACGAACGGCTGCTGGCCGATCGCCTCCGGGAACTGGGCGTCGCCGTCGAGCGCGGCACGGAATTCGTCGATTTCGCCGACAAGGGGGACCATGTCGTCGCCCGGCTGCGCAACGCGTCGGGGGCCGAATCCCATGTCGAGGCGCGTTATCTCGCCGGCTGCGACGGCGCGAGCTCGGTGATCCGGCACCAGATCGGCTCGGGCTATCCCGGCGGCACCTATGACAAGATGTTCTATGTCGCCGATGTCCGGCTGAAGGGGGCGGCCGCCAATGGCGAGACGCATCTGGCGCTCGACAAGGCCGACTTCATGGCCTGCCTGTCCTACGACGCCACCGGCAAGGCCCGGCTGATCGGCATCGTCGGCGCTCTCGATGAAGCCGCCGGGAAGGAACTGACCTTCGAGGATGTCGCCCATACGGCCATCGCGAACATGAAGCTCGAGATCGAGAACGTGAGCTGGTTCTCGACCTACCGCGTGCATCACCGCGTCACCGACCATTATCGGCACGGACGCGTGTTCCTGGTCGGCGACGCGGCCCATGTTCACAGCCCGGCCGGCGGCCAGGGCATGAACACCGGTATCGGCGATGCGATCAACCTGGCCTGGAAGCTGGCCGCTGTGATCCGCGGCGAGGCGCCCGACAGCCTGCTCGACAGCTACGAGGCCGAGCGGCGGGCCTTTGCGGTCAAGCTGGTCGATACGACCGACAGGATATTCTCGTTCGTCACCTCCGACGGGCCTTTCGCCGATTTCGTCCGCACCCGTATCGCGCCCGTCTTCATCCCGGCCGCCTATCACTTTGAAGGCGCGCGCGAGTTCATGTTCCGGCTCGTCTCGCAGACCCGGATCAGCTACAGCGACTGCGCCCTGAACGACGGCAGGGCCGGACGGGTTCACGGCGGCGACCGCCTGCCCTGGGTGCGAGCCGGCGGCGTCGACAATTACGACAGCCTCTCCAGCGTCGGCTGGCAGCTGCATGTCTATGGCGAGGTGCTCGACGATCTCGGGCCGTGGTGCGGGGAGCGCGGCATCGCGCTGCACGTGTTCGCCTGGACGCCGGAATACGGCAGGGCGGGGCTGGAGCGCGGCGCCGCCTATCTGCTTCGCCCGGATACCTACATCGCCTTTGCCGAAAGGCGCGCTTCGGCTGCGGCCATCGAGCAATACCTCGCAGGCCGGCGGATCAGGCTTGCGTCGGCTTCCCGACAGGACAGGTGAAGATGCCGTCTCGTCGTTGATCCCCAATCGCTCCTGCCTGCGGCACGGCGTTTCGACGCAGAGACGAACGGCGCGACGACACCGAGCTTCGGCTGCTTGCGCAGCCCCTTGCGAGGGCGCTCAGTCCGGCGCTCACTCCTGATCGCCCAACGCTTGAACGCGCGTCTTGCCGTAAGGATAGAAAAGCTCTTTCCTTCCCTCCCGCCACGCCGCCTTGAGCTCCGGCGTCGTGATGTCCCAGTCCGGCCGACATTTCCTGGTCACCGCACGCATGTCCTGTCGCAATTCCTCCATGGTCGGCCGCCCGAAAAACCAGTAGCCGTCGTAGATCTTGTAGACGATCAAGCCCGGCTCGAGCACGACGACGTGAGGGATCATGGGGTTGTGCGTGCTATCGGTATATTCGGCGATGTCGAGGTCCTTTTGTACGATGCGTCGCGGGTCTGACAGAAAAGGCCAGTGAGCGCCGACGCCGGCGCGATACTCGTTCGTCTCCAGGAGATTGTCGGTCGTGATGGTGACCAGTCGGCAATAGCCGACCTCGAGCTCGCGATGCAGCTCGACGAGTCCTTCGGCCTGCCGGCGGTCCTTGGGGCAGAAGCCGCCCCGGCCAAGGACCAGGATCATCGGATCCGGCCCCTGCAATTCGGACAGCTTCCGCCGCCTGGCGGTATGGTCGGAGAGCTCATAGTCGGGGAAGGCCGATCCCGGAACGATGTCGGTTCGCATGTCGATGCTCGCTGTTGCCGTTTCAGGACGTCCGTCGAAGCTGGCTGCGGTCGACCGGCATCTTGCGCAGGCGTTTCCCGGTCGCTGCGAAGATCGCATTGGCCACCGCCGGCACGATTGCCGAGGTTCCGGGTTCGCCCATTCCGCCGGGAGCCTCGGAGCTCGGGACGATATGGACCTCGACGGAAGGCGCCTTGTCGATGCGCAGGATTTCGTATGTGTCGAAATTGGCCTGCTCCACACGGCCGTCCTTCACCGTGACCTCGCCGTGAAGGGCCGCGGTGATGCCGAACATGATGGCGCTCTGGACCTGCGCCTGGATGATGCTCGGATTGACGGCGATGCCGCAGTCGAGCGCGCAGACGACGCGCCTCACCCGGACTTCGCCATCGTCGGAGACTTCGACTTCGGCGACCTGCGCCATGTAGGTGCCGAACACGTGCTGGAGCGAGACGCCGCGGCCCGCGCGGGGCGGCAGCGTCCCGCTCCATCCGGCCTTCGCCGCGGCAAGTTCCAGCACCGCCTTCGCGCGGGGCGCCTTATGGAGGAGGGCCATGCGGTAGGCCACCGGATCCTGCTTCGCCGCAGCAGCGAGCTCATCCATGAAGCTCTCCGTTACGAAGACGTTGTGCGACGGCCCGACGCTACGCCAGAAGGCGGTCGGAATGCCCGGCGGCTCCACCTGCACGTATTCGACATGCAGATTGGGGAGGTCATAGACAAGATCGATCGCGCCCTCCGTAGTGTCGGGGTCGAGACCGTTCCTGAAATAGGACGGAAAATACCTGGCGATGATCGAAGATCCGGCAAAGCGATTGTTCCAGGCGACCGGCACTCCCTTCGCGTCGAGCCCGGCCGAAAGCCGGTCGACGAACATGGGCCGGTACATGTCGTGCTGGATATCCTCCTCGCGCGTCCACACGACCTTGACAGGTCCGTCGACGTGCCTGGCGATCTGGACGGCGCGAGCGACGCCGTCGGCCTCGAGCCTGCGCCCGAAGCCGCCGCCGATGAGATGATTGTGCACGACCACCTGCTCCGCCGACAGGCCCGCAGCCTTCGCGGCGAAGGCCTGCGCCCGGCTGATGGCCTGGTTGCCGACCCAGATTTCGCAGTCATCCTTGCGGACGTGGACGGTACAGTTCATGGGCTCCATCGCGGCATGCGCGAGGAACGGAACCTGGTAGGTCGCTTCGACCCTGGTCGCCGCGCTCGCCATCGCACGGTCGACATCGCCGACGTTCTGGGCGACCGCCCCCGGCTTGAGCGTTGCCTGATCGAGCTCGGCAGCGATCGCTTCGGTGGCAAGGCCGGCGTGTGGCCCGCCGTCCCACTCGATGACCAGCGCGGCGAGGCCCTTCCTGGCCGCGCCCATATGGTCCGCCACCACGGCAATGCAGTCGTCGAGCCGGACGATCTGACGGACGCCCTTGACGGCCAACGCCGCCGCATCGTCCACGCGCTTCACGCGGCCGCCGAAGACGGGCGACTGTGCCAGCGTCGCGATCTTCACCCCCTGCGGCCGGACGTCGATGCCGAAGACCGCGGTCCCGTTCACCTTCGCCGGCAGGTCGAGGCGCTTCGCCGGCGTGCCGATGAGCCTGAAGTCTCCGGGCTGCTTCAGCGGGACGTCGTCGGGGACCGGCATGCTTGCCGCGTCGCGGGCGAGTTCGCCATAGGCGAGGCGCTGTCCCGTCTGGGCGTGCACCACTTCGCCGGCTTGAGCCTTGCAGGAGCCGGGGTCGACGTTCCAGCGCGTTGCCGCGGCCGAGACGAGCATGACGCGCGCGGTCGCGCCGGCGCGCCGCATCTGCTCCCAGGCGGCGCGGATGGCGGTGGAGCCTCCCGTGATCTGCGTCCCGAGCAGGGGATTTGCATAGAGCTTGTCATCGGCAGGGGCATGCCTCAGCCGCACCTGCTTCAGGTCGACTTCCAGCTCCTCGGCAATCAGCATCGGAATCGAGGTGTAGGTGCCCTGTCCCATCTCGACATACGGCATGGTCAGCACGATCTGGCCGTCTGTTCCGATCTGGATGAATGCGTTGGGCGCGAACGCGCCGGGGGCCGTTTCGCCGGCGCTGCTCCCTGCAGGCGGCCAGGTGAAGCCGAGCATCAAGCCTCCGCTCGCTGCAGCGGCGGTCCAGAGAAAACGGCGGCGCGAAAGAGCGGCTTGCGAAGTCGCCGCCTCTCGGGAGGCTGAAGGTGTGTCCTGATCCTTGCGCATGATCGCCTCCCTTTCAGCCGGCCGCGGCCTGCTTGATGGCCTCGCGGATGCGCACATACGTGCCGCAGCGGCAAATATTGCCCGACATCGCATCGTCGATGTCCGAATCCGTCGGATGCGGATTGCCGGCCAGCAGCGCCGTGGCCGACATGATCTGGCCGGACTGGCAGTAGCCGCACTGCGGCACCTCGTGATCGAGCCACGCCCGCTGGATCCTGGCGCCCGCCGGGGTCGCGCCGATCGCCTCGATGGTGGTGATCTCGGAGGCGCCGACGCTGTCGATCGTGGTGATGCACGAGCGAACGGGCTCGCCGTCGAGATGTATCGTGCAGGCGCCGCACAGTGCCATGCCGCAGCCGAACTTCGTGCCGGTCATGCCGAGCACATCGCGCAGGACCCAGAGCAACGGCGTGTCGTCATCGACATCGACGCTATGCGTCTGGCCGTTGACCCGAATTGTGAAGGGCATGGCTATCCTCCGTGGTCGTTCGCGGCGCACTTGACGAGAGCGGCTCGTGACGGTGCGAAACGCGAGGATGCAGGAGGAGCCGGCCACGATCGATTGTACGATGGTATCGCCGATACCTTTGCGTGGGAGCGACTTCGTTCTCGATGCGCTTGCGGCGCTCCGGCGTGTCACCGGTTTGCCGCACGCCTGCGATGATCCGACCGGCGCCGTTCAATGACCGGCTGGCCTCGGATTTGGGAGGGAACGAGGCTCATGCGCGGTTCCGAGCCTGGCTGCCATGTTGACCAGGTCGGCGAGAGAGCCAGCCTCCATCTTGCGCATGACCTGGCCACGGTGCGCTTTCACGGTGATCTCGCTGATGCCCAGCTCAAAGGCGACCTGCTTGTTCAGCAGCCCGGTGACGACCAGCGCCATGACCTCCTGCTCGCGGCGGCTGAGAGCCGCGTGACGCCGTCGAAGCGTCTGCATCTCCGTCTCCAGGACGAGCGCGGCCCTGCTTTGTTCAAGTGCCTGCTCGATCGCCCCCAGCAGCATCTCGTCACTGAACGGCTTGGTCAGGAACTCGATGGCTCCGGCCTTCATCGCCTTCACCGTCATCGGCACGTCTCCGTAGCCGGTGACGAAGATGATCGGCATGTCGGTCCGTTCGACGGAGACGAGCTTCTGCAAGTCGAGCCCGTTCAGGTCGGGCAGATTGACGTCCAGGATCAGGCAGTTCGGGGCGAGCGACCTGGGACGGTCCAGGAACTCCTGGGCTGATTTGCACGTTTCCGGCTGCCAGCCGGAGGAGCGGATCAGCAAGTCCAGCGACTCACGGATGGAAACGTCGTCATCGACGACGAAAACGACCGGTGTATCGTGCGACATGGATGTCGACCCCGCCCCTCCGCCCGGTGCAGTCGTCATGTCCGAGTACGCCGCGATTATCCCCTCGGGGACAAGCATGGCAAGGCGAAAGACGCTCAGCTGGAACGGAGCGCCGCGTTCAGCGCTTCCTGGAGGGCAGCCTCGCTGAACGGCTTGAACAGGCACTCCGCCGCACCCTGCTGAAGCAGGCGATGCCTGACCGTGTCGTCCTTGAGCGCCGTGATGAAGATGATCGGAATGTCGCGTCCCAGGCGCTTCAATTCCCGCTGCAGGTCAGGCCCGGTCATTCCGGGCATGGCGACGTCGAGAATCAGGCAGTTGGTCCTGCTGACGCAGTCCGACACCAGGAACGCTTCGGCCGAGGAGAAGGCCTGGACGCCGTAGTCGAACGCCTTGAGCAGATCGGGGAGTGACTCGCGCACCGATTCATCATCATCGACAACGGATACGAGGGGTTGCTTGATGCTCATGGACTCTCCGCGTCACCGCCATGCGTCGACGCCTGCATCGCACCGATGGGAGTTGTTGCAATGACGTCCTCGATATATTCGGGGATGGAAAAGGAGAACGTGGCTCCCGGACCGTCGTTCGCCTGCGCCCACAGGCGTCCGTTGCAGTTCGCGATAATGGAGCGGCTGACATACAGCCCAATCCCCATGCCGTTGCTCTTCGTGGTATAGAACGCTTCGAAGATCCGCTCCGCAGCCTGGGGGCCGAAACCGACGCCGGCGTCCCGCACGGAGAGGCGTACATGCTTCTCCTCATCCGGCTCTGTCCGGATCAATATCGATCGCGCGCGATCATCGACATCGGCCATCGCATCCGCGGCATTGCGCAACAGATTCATGATGACCTGCTGGAGCTGCACGCGGTCGCCGCCGACGGGCGGAAGTCGCTCGGCAAGCTCGGTGCGCAGCACCACCCTGCTTTGCTGGAGATCGCCGGCCGACAAGGCGATCACCTCCCGCAGGGTCTCGTTGAGGTCGACCGGCTCGATCGTGGCTGCGCGATTGGTGAAGAGCCCGCGCAGCCGCGAGATCACGTCGGCCGCGCGGTTGCCGTCGCGGATGGTGCGGCGAGCGGTTTCTTGCGCCACGTCGATCCGCGGCGGATCGGCCGCGAGCATGCGCAGGCACGTGCTGGCATTGGTGATGATGCCGGATAGCGGCTGATTCACTTCGTGTGCGATCGACGCAGTCAGCGCCGCCAGGCTCGTCACGCGCGTAACGTTGGCAAGGTCCGACCGCGCCCTGTTCAGCGCTTCCTCCGACAGCCGACGCTCGGTGATATCGAGAACCGCTCCGATGTATTCGATCCGGTCCGTATGGTGCCTCGTCCGATGCGCAATCAGATGCAGGTATTTGACGGACTGATCCGGCATGATGATCCGGTGTTGATATTCGAATTCGCTTTCCCCGCGCTGCGCCCGTTCGGTCATGTCGACCATCATAGGTACATCCTCGGGATGCACTCGCGTCGCGATCAGATCGAGCGTGACGCGTTCGCCCGGCGTGAAACCGAAGATGCGATAGAGCGGTTCTGACCAGATGATCTCGCCGGCGGCGACATCCCAGGAAAGGTTGCCCACTCGGGCGAGATGCTGCCCCTCCGCGAGGAAGGCCTCGCTGCGCCGCAGTCTTTCCTCCGCCTGTTTTCGTTCCGTGATGTCGCGTGTCACTCCCAGCTGCACGATCGATCCCTTGCCGTCGCGCATGGGCGCCGCGTGGGTCTCCATATGCCGCCGGGCGCCTTGCACGCCGATGATGTCGAACTCCAGGAAACCTTTCTGGCCGGCACAGACCTTTTCGTGGAATTCGCGATACCGCGCCCGATGCTCCGGGGCGACGAAATCAAAGAAGCTGCGGCCGACGATGTCGTCCGGCGAGGGTACTCCCGCCATTGCCGCCCCGGCAGCATTCGTGTGCAGCACCGCACCATCGTCGGCGAGTACCTTCACGCATTCGGGTGAGGTCTCCACGGTCGCGCGGAAGCTTTCTTCACTGCGCCTGCGATCCTCTATGTCGGTGTTCACTCCATACCATTTGACGATCACGCCGTTCTCGTCGCGCAGCGGATTGGCGCGGAACAGGAACCATCGATATCTGCCGTCGTGGCGACGCAGCCGCGCTTCGGTTTCACCCGGCTTGCCCGAGGCCATGATCGTTCGCCACGCAACTGCCAGACCATTCAGGTCGTCAGGATGCAAAGCCGCCGTCCACCCCCAATCCTGGGCCTGCTCGGCCGTAAAACCTGCATAGTCGAGATAGTGCTTGTTGAAGAACTCGGCGGTGCCGTCCGGACGCGCCGACCATGCGAGCACCGGTATGGTGTCGATCGTGATCTGCAGCTTGCGCTCGCTCCCCGCGAGAGCCTCCTCCGCGTGCTTGCGCTCGTCGATATCGGACATCAGACAATACCAGCGAACGATGTTGCCGGCGATATCCCGGGCGGGGGCGCCTCGAATCTGGAACCATCGATAGACGCCGTCGGAACGCCGAAGCCGCGTCTCGAAGTCCATTGGCAGACCGGTGTCGAGCGATCGCTTCAAAATATCCATGTGGCGGACAAGATCGTCCGGATGGACCGTGCCGTTGACGGCCCAGTTTGCGAATTCCCGCTGAGTCTGTCCGAGATAGTCCAGGAACTGCCGGTTCAGTCTTTCGACTTCTCCGTTGGGCCCGAAAACTGCGACCAGGCCCGGAATCGTGTCGACGATCAGGCGCAACTGGCGCTCGATCAGCCGTGAATTGCGCTCGCTTTCACGCAGCGCGTCCTCGGCCAGCTTCCGGTCATCGATGTCGATCAGCAGGTGGAGCCAACGCAGAATGACACCCTGGGGATCGCGAAGCGGCAGGCCAAGGACGTTGTGCCAGCGATAGGCACCATCGGCACGGCGGTGGCGGCTCTCGACATTGTAGGCATCGCCGCGTCGGTGCGCATCGAGCTGCGCGGCGACCGTGTGCTCGAGGTCGTCCGGATGAACGACATCGGTGGCTTTCCAGCTCCTCAGCTCCTCGAATGTCCTGCCGAAGTAATCAAGCGTGAGCTTGTTGAGGCCTTCCACCTCGCCGGACGGTGTCGTCACGGCGACAGGAATCGGAATGCTATCGACCATCAGTTGAAAATCGAGCTGGCGTCGCTGCAGGGCCTCCCCGGCTCGTCGGAGATCGTCGACATCCGTGGCCACGCCACACCATTTGACGATCTGTCCGGCATCGTCGCGCACCGGGCTGCATCGGACGAGGAACCGACGATACTGCCCGTCAAGGCGACGGATGCGTGCCTCCATGTCGCCGGGTTCGCCGGAGGCC
Source organism: Labrys sp. Lb11 (assembly GCF_057554225.1). NCBI lineage: Bacteria > Pseudomonadati > Pseudomonadota > Alphaproteobacteria > Hyphomicrobiales > Xanthobacteraceae > Labrys > Labrys sp. Lb11. Next base: position 351,081 of record NZ_BAAJOT010000007.1, on the reverse strand, counting down.
AGGATCGTCCGCCAGCGTTCGAGCAGGTCGGGGAGGTCGTCCGGGGCGACCACGGCCCGCCACGCCCGGCCATCCGCGGCGCCGAGGCCGGTGTATTCGGACCAATGCCGGTTGACGCAATCGATGGTGCCGTCGGTCCGCGCGGTCCATGCCATTGTCGGGAGTGCATCGAAAACGCGGCCGGAATCGATCTCCATTGCCATCCTTTCGCCTCTGCCCGCGTCCGGCAGACCCTGCGCCGGCGCCTCGCAGACGTCCATTGTGCCTTGGTGTCGATTCTGGACCAAGACCTCTCCCGTCATGGCGATACGAAGGTATTGTCGATACCATCGTGTAATAGATTTATCGCTGCTGTCAGCCGATTTGAGCCGTACTCGATCGGGTCAAAAGACAGAAAAGATGTCATGTCAGCGAGCGTATTGTCACCCAATCGGCGCGAACTGCTCGCCACGGCAATTCCGCGGCGGCTCTCCTCCTGTTTCCCGGAACGCCGCGCGCGGCCCCCCGGAGGCGCTTCGCTCCGCCCATCGCGCATCGACCGCCCGGGGGATTCGCTCGTCGCGCAGGGCGTATCGAGGACGCCACGCCGCTGCTCGTGACGCATCGCCGGCCGGCTCGACGATCGAGCCGTCGAAGGCGAATGCGAGGCACTGAACTCAAGGAGATCGACATGAACACGCTGCAACCAAACCGCGAAGCCGCAGTCGAGCCGGCAAGCGCTCCCGGGGTCGACCTGAAGCTCGAGGTCGTCGTCATCCCGGTTTCGGACGTCGAGCGCGCGAAGCACTTCTATGCCGGCTTGGGCTGGAGGCTCGACGCCGATTTCGCCGTCGGCGACACGTTCCGGGTCGTACAGTTCACGCCTCCGGGGTCGCCCAGTTCGATCCACTTCGGCAAGGGCGTGACGTCTGCCGCCCCGGGCTCGGCGCCGGGCCTCTATCTCGTCGTGACCGACATCGAGGCGGCCCGTGCCGCGCTCATCGCTCGCGGCGCCGATGTCAGCGAGATATTCCACCGCACCGCCGTCGGCGGACCGACCGTCGGCGGCGTCGACCCGGAGCGGCGCAGCTACAATTCGTTCGCCACCTTCGGCGATCCGGACGGCAACAACTGGCTTCTCCAGGAAATCACCGCGCGGTTGCCCGGACGCGTGGGCACGGACGAGGCGATTTTCACCTCGTCGGCCGAGCTCAAGGCCGCCCTCGAACGCGCGGCGGCGGCGCATGGTGAGCATGAGAAGCGCAACGGCGGCCTGCATGATGCCGACTGGCCGGCCTGGTATGCCGAATACATCGTCGCGGAACAGACCGGCAAGCCACTGCCGCAGTAGCCGGCGGCTTGTCACAACGTCCATCGGCAGCGAGACGTCGCCGATGGACGAATGACCGGATTGCTCACCGACGAAACCGACACAAAGGTATTGACGATACCAACGTGTAATGGATTTGCGATCTCTGACAGTCGATCTCTTGGTTCGCGTTCGAATACTTCGCATATATGGAGGAAAAACATGTCAGCAACATCGCTTACGCGACGCGACGTCGTGGTTGCCGCCGCCGCGGCCGGCGTCGTCAGCATGCTTCCGGGCACGTCGCGCGCCACGGCGGGCGGCGAGGCGATCCGCCCCTACGCCGCGAGCTTCCCTCGGGCCGATCTCGACGATCTGAGCCGGCGCGTCGCAGCCACCCGCTGGCCGGACGGGGAAACCGTCGGGGACGATACGCAGGGCGTGCAGCTTGCAACCGTCCGGAAGCTCGCGAAATATTGGGCGACGGACTATGACTGGGGAAAGATGGAGGCGCGGCTCAAGGCGTTGCCGCAGTTCGTCACCGAGATCGACGGGCTGGACATCCACTTCATTCACGTCCGCTCGACGCATGAGAACGCTCTGCCGCTGATCGTCACGCACGGCTGGCCCGGCTCCATCATCGAGCAGCTGAAAATCATCGAGCCACTCACCGACCCGACTGCACATGGCGGAACCGCATCGGACGCGTTCCACGTGGTGATTCCGTCACTGCCCGGCTACGGCTTCTCCGGCAAGCCGACGGCGCCCGGCTGGACGCCCGCCCGCATCGCCAAGGCATGGGCGGTGCTGATGCAACGCCTCGGCTACACCAAGTACGTCGCGCAGGGCGGCGATTGGGGCAACGCGGTGTCGGAGCTGATGGCTGTGCAGGAGCCGCCGGGATTGCTCGGCATCCACACCAACATGGCGGCAACCGTCCCGGCCGACGTCTCGAAGGCGCTCGCCGCCGGCGGCCCGGCGCCGGCCGGCCTCTCGCCGGACGAGACGCGCGCCTGGGACCAGCTCGGCGACTTCTACAAGAACGGGCTGGGCTACGCGATCGAGATGAACAACCGCCCGCAGACGTTGTATGCGATCGCGGACTCACCCGTCGGACTTGCAGCCTGGATGCTCGACCACGATATTCGCAGCTACAGGCTTATCGCCCGCGTCTTCGACGGGGAGACTGAAGGCCTGACGCGTGACGATATCCTCGACAACGTCATGCTTTACTGGCTCACGAACACTGCGGTCTCGTCGGCCCGCCTCTACTGGGACAATGCTCACTTTCCGACCGGAGGCTTCTTCGACCCCAGGGGCATCAAGATCCCGGTCGCGGTGAGCGCCTTCCCGGACGAGATCTACCAGGCGCCGAAAAGCTGGGCGGAGCAAGCGTACCCGAAGCTCATCCACTACAACAGGCCGCCCAAGGGCGGGCACTTCGCCGCCTGGGAGCAGCCCGCAGCCTTTACCGCCGAGCTCAGGACGGCATTTCGACCGCTGCGCCCGCAGATCTGAGGCCGCCGGGCGAGTTCATCGCCCCCGTGCGCTGCCGGCGGGAGCCGGTCAAGGCGTCGTCGATACCAACGTGCGATGGAACTTACCTTCGTTGTCGGCCGCCCGATACTGCGGCGCAATGGATCGCGAGCAACTCGAGACGAGAGAAATAATCCACATGACGAGAATATCATCCGCTCATCCGACGGTACAACGGATCAAGACCGCTTTCTTCGGAGCCGTTCTGCTCCTGGGGGGCGCGACCGTGCCGGAGCCGGCGTCGGCGCAACAATCTCCAACGACAGTCGTGCTCGTGCACGGCGCGTTCGCCGACGGCTCGTCCTGGGCCAAGGTCATCCCGCTGCTTCAGGCCAAGGGCTTGAATGTGGTCGCGGTGCAAAACCCGCTGACCTCGCTTGGCGACGACGTCGCCGCGACCCGGCGCGCAATCGCGGCGCAGAAGGGACCAGTCGTCCTGGTCGGCCATTCGTGGGCGGGAACCGTCATCACCGAAGCGGGCAACGACGATCGCGTCAAGGCGCTGGTCTATGTCGCCGCCTTCTCCCCTGCGGACGGCCAGGCGACATCCGATCTGATCAAGAATTATCCGACCCCGGCGGGCCTCGCCCATCCGCAGATCGACGCGGCGGGCTTTCTGACATTGTCGCACGACGACATAGCGCGATACTTCGCTCCCGATGTCTCGAAAGCGGAGTCGAACCTGATCGCGGTCACGCAAGGACCGGTGCGCGGCGCCAATTTCGACGAGAAGGTGACGAAAGCCGCGTGGAAATCGAAGCCGACCTGGGCGATCGTGACCGAGAACGACCAGATGATAGACCCCAAGCTGCTTGCGGACGGCGCGAAGACCATGAAGGCCGACGTGACGGTGATCGCAGCCAGCCATGTCGCGATGCTGTCGCACCCGAAGGAAGTCGCCGCCGTCATCGTGAAGGCTGCGCAAGCGGTCAAATGACGGCTCGCCGACGCGAAGATTTCGCACACTTTCGCGGCCTCGGTTGTCGATCGTGACAGGTGTGATGTTCCCCGGCATTCCATCCGCATCGGCGACCAGCGGCGCATCTGCTTCGTGTGAACGGCCGCAGGACCGGAAGATGTCGAAATCGTCGACAATCGCCAGGTGCGCCCCTCTTGCTTGAAAGCCCTGTTGCATCAACGGCATGCGGCAGGTCATACGGCGGACTGCTCCGTTGCGCGCGCTTCGACCGCCGTCATCGGGCAATATCCTCGCGGGCCGGCGGATCAAGCCTGCGCCGGCACGGCGGGACGCGAAGCCGCAACCGTGAAACGACGGCCGGTGCAGGATCGCCGGCTGTGGCGATCGAGACCGTCGGGCCTATCCGAAATCCTGGACGATACCCGCTCGGGGAGCTCTCCACGCCGCTACGGCGGCGCTGCGCCCGGTTGCTGGAGCATCCCGTCCCCATCGCCGATGATCGCGTCCAGGTTCGTGGCGTCGCGGACGAGGGTGTACTTGACCTGGGTCGACCGCAAGTCGCGATACCACGTCACCAGATCCCCCCACGGGTCGTTGATCTTGGAAAGGCCGGACAGGAACGCCACCACGGTGCCGATCTCGGTCTGGCCGACCACGATGAAGTAGCCGCCCAGGGCCAGGATCGCCGCGACGCCGCCATGGGTCATCAGGTTCATCAGGAAGTTCATGGCGAACTTGAGCTTGTAGATCGCCATGTTGGTGGCGAAGATGGCCTGGATGCCCGCGTGCTGCGTCCCGTCGGGATCCCGCGCCCCGCCGGCGTCGACGATGCCCGTGCTCATCGCGCGATAGAGGCCGACCCTCGTCTGGATCCGCCGGTTGATGGCGGCCTGGATCCTCGGCACGAAGCCGATCTGTGGCAGGAACACGGCGGCGATGACCAGGGCCATCAGCGGCTGGAGATAGAGCAGATAGGCGCTGACGCTGACGAGCATGCCGGCCTGCAGCACCGGCTCGGAAATGCTCGCGCCGACGAATCCGCCGATCGGGTCGGCCTCGTCCAGGACGATCGCGAGCTGGACCCCCTCGGTGCGTGGCTCCCGGTGGGACGCGGAAACCTGGCCGGCGGCTGCGAAGACCGCGGTCCGCAGCCAGCGCACGGCGGTCTCGCCGACCCAGTTCCTGTAGATGTTGAGCACGAGCTTGACCGATCCCTCCATGAAGGCGACCGCGAAATAGGCTCCGACGAGAAGCAGGATCGGCCGGTAGTCGCCGCCGCGGAACGCGTCGTTGACGATCCGCCGCTGGATTTCGAGGGGGGCGATGCCGACCAGCAGGACGATGGCCGAGAGGGCGACGAGCCAGATCTGGTGCCTGGCGCTCACGCGCCAGATGAAGCGCAAAAGGGTGCGGGGCAAGCGGGCCTCCGAATACGACCGGGTGACGGCCACCCGTCCGATGGACCATATGTCTCTCCGGATGGCTGCGAACACCCCCGATCGCTGTCGCCCGGTGCCGCGGCGAACCCGGATGCGGCTGCGCCTCGAGGGAGGCCGGTCAGCAGGTTCTCGTCGATGGCACGATCGCTGATCCAAACGAAAGCATTTTGCTCGCAGAGGGAAGGGACCATGGAAACAGCGTCGCCGTCTGCAGTTCCTGTGTCGCCAGCGGCTTTGCCTGCACTGGAATTGCCGCGCTTTCCAGCCAATCGACGATGACAAGTCACGGATATATCGCTGAGGCATTCAACCGCCTCGGCCGCGATGCTATCGAATTGCGCCCCCGCATGAATCGCGAATGATGAATCGTGGCTCGAGATGCACGATCCGACGCTCTGCTTGTGGTTGCGCAATGCGTCCAAGCAGAAGGGACGCCGCGATGCGGCCAATTTCCCGGCAAGGCTGCGCCATCACGGTGAGGCGAGGGTGAAAGGCATCAGCCCAATCGAAGTCATCGAAGCCGATCAGGGCGAGATCCCGTGGAACGGAACGTCCCAGTTCCCTGGCCGCAAGCATAATGCCGATGGTCGTCAGGTTGTTGCCGCCGATGAAAGCCGTTACGTCGCGGTTCTGCATCATGCGGGCCGCTTCGTGCTTGGCTACTTCGAGATCGACATTCCCGATGGAGATGAGATTATCGTTCGGAGCGATGCCTGCTTCGAGAAGTCCGTCGATATAGCCCAGCCGCCGCTCCCTGGATGTCGTGAACTCGCTCTGTCCCGACAAGAACCCGATCCTGCGGTGACCAAGTCCGACCAGATGAGCCACGATGCGCGCGAGAGACAGGCGGTTCTCCACTCCGACGCCATCGAAGTCGCTCTGCGGCAGGCGATCGACCATGACGGCGGGAATGCCCTTGTCGGCAAGATAGTGCATGCCCATGCTGGCGGGATTGCATGTCGGCGTGATGATGATGCCGTCGACACGCCGCTGGTGCAGCGCTGCGATCACGTCCGCTTCCCGTTCGGGTTGGTCGTTCGTATTGGCTAGCAGGACCATCATGCCGAGCCGGTCGCACTCCTCCTCGATGGCATTGATGATATCCGCGAAGAAGCGATTTCGGGTCGACGACATCACCAAGCCGACGGCATTCGTGCTGGAGCGCGCGAGGGAACGGGCCAGGCTGTTGGGGGTGTAGCCAAGTTCGGCAACGGCGCTCAGGACACGTTGCTTTGTCTCTGCGCTGACGAAGCAGGTTTCATTCAGCACCCTCGATACGGTCGAAGGTGCGACCCCTGCGCGTCGCGCGACATCTGCAAGCGTTGCCATGCCCACATCCCAATCAGTTGGCGAGTGTCCCGTCGGCTTTCTGAAGGAATCTCCGGCCCGATTGTGGCGACGACGTCGTTTCCCCTAGTCGTCTGCAAAGTGACGTCGCCATGGTCATTGGTGGCGATCCCGATCGCCGCAGTCCCTCGGAGGATCAAAATGGCTGTTCCCGGGAATGCCGGAATTGACGATCCGTCGGCGACCGACGGAACGGGCAGCTTGCCGGCATCCCGATGTCGCCCCGCCACAGGCCGTAGCAAACGCATCAGGTAGAGAGGCACGGCTGCAAAGGTGCTGCCGGACCACGGCGCTCATGTCCCGAGGAACAAGGCGCTGGCCTACCGTATCAAGAACGCGCTTCGGACGAAGGCCCGTTCGAAGCACTTGCTGGCGACCGCCCTGCGTATCGGAACCGGCGCCGTCGAAAATTGCACCCGGCCGCTTGCCGTCGCCACGCACGATTCAGCCCCGCATCCTGCCCAGGAAGAAACCCTGTCGCACAGATGGAGGTTCAGTCCAATTTGAACAACCTGTCCAGCACCTGATTTCTGACGGATCGCCGCAACTGCCTCCCCGGGTCGCAACCGGCAAACGGACGCAGCTCGCCAATGCAAGCGCTTGCTTGTCTGCGCAAGCGCTTGCATGGTTCAAAAAAATGAACTAGCCCTGGAGCTGGCGACGCAAGATCGCCGTCCGGGAGGAGTGCTCAGAGTGTTCGGCCGCCGAGCGTTCGCCTGCCCGCCAGGGGGGCGGTTTCGTCGCAGCAATGCGCCCGCTCGGACCCGCTCCTTCGAGAGTCCGGGTGCGCAGGTTGTTTCAATCGAGGGATGTTGCCGATGAGTTCTTCTGACACCGTCACTCATATGCAGTCTCGGCCCGGCTTCGTCACGCGCCTCTTGCGGTCACGCGAAACCGGGATCATCGGAGCACTCGCGCTGATGGTCGTGGCGCTCTCGATCCTGGAGCCCGACTTCGCCAGCGTCGACAACCTGCTCAATGTCGCCCGCAACTTCTCGTTCGTCGGCATCGTCGTGCTCGGCCAGACGCTCGTCATGATCACGGGAGGCATCGACCTCTCGGTCGGCAGCGTCTGGGGGCTGACGGCGGTCTGCTCGGCCGCATTCATGGCGGCGGGGCTGGGCGTCGTTCCGTCGTGCTTTCTCGCGCTTTTGATTGCCGCCCTCTTCGGGTTGTTCAACGGGTTCTGCGTCACCAAGCTCAAGATGCCGCCCTTCGTGCCGACGCTGGCGACGATGAGCATCGCCCGCGCCCTTGCGCTCGTCGTGACGCGCGGCAAGGCCATCGACGAATTCCGGCCCTATGACGACGCCTTCTTCTCCCTCGGCGGCGGCGACACGTTCGGCCTGCCCAACCCGTTCCTGATCTTCGTCGTGCTCACCGCGGTGGCATGGGTGGTGCTCAACAAGACCGTCTACGGCCGCCAGCTCTATGCGGTGGGCGGCAACGAGCGTGCGGCCCGGCTCACGGGACTTGGCGTCGACCGGCTGAAGGTCAGCGTCTATGTGATCTCGGCCGTGCTTGCGGGCGTCGCCGGCATCATCGAGGTCAGCTACCTTTCCTCCGCCATCTCGAACCAGGGCCTCGGCAAGGAACTGAGCGTCATCGCCGCGGCTGTCATCGGAGGCACCAATCTCAGCGGCGGCGAGGGCACCATCATCGGCGTCTTCGTCGGAGCCGTCATCCTGGAGATCCTCCGCAACGGCCTGGTTCTCCTCGGCACCGATGCCTATTGGCAGGGTGTGTTCGTCGGTTCCGTCATCGTTCTCGCCGTCTTCATCGACCAGCTCCGCAAGGGCGTGTGGCGGCGCTGACTGTCCTTGGCTTCAACAAAACAACTCTGGGAGGATCGGATGAAACGAGTGCTTCTGGCTGCCGTCTCGGCTGCCGTCGTCAGTGTCGGCCTGGGCGGCGCGGCCACCGCGGGCGAGAAGGTCTTCGCCCTCGTGCCGAAGGCGCTGGGCGTGACCTTCTATGCGGATGCCGAAAAGGGTTGCCAGGAAGCCGCCGCCAAGATCGGCGCCAAGTGCCTGTTCACCGGCCCGGCCCAGCTCGATGATGCCGAGCAGAGCCGCATCGTGCGCGACCTGATCACCAAGAAGGTCGCCGGCATCTCGATTGCGCCGAACAATCCGGACTCGATCGCCAATGTCATCGCCGCGGCCCTGGACAAGAACATCCCGGTCGTGACGTTCGATTCGGATGCGCCGAAATCGAAGCGCATCGCCTTCATCGGCACCAACAACGAGGCCGGCGGCGTTTCCGCGGGCGAGGCTTTCGTCAAGGCGCTGCCGAACGGCGGCAAGTATGCGGTCCTGACCGGCAGCCTTTCCGCCGCCAACCTCAATGACCGCATCAAGGGCTTCAAGTCGAAGCTCAACGACAAGTTCACCGAAATCGCGGGCTCTCCCTTCGCCTGCAACGACGACTCCTCGACCGCCGTGCAGATCATTCAGGATATCCTGGCGAAGAATCCCGATATCAACGGCATCTTTTTCTCCGGCGGGTGGCCGATGTTCGCCCCGCAGGCCTATGTGCGGGCGCTGAAGGGCAAGCATGACGACATCAAGTCCGGCAAGTTCGTCCTGGTGTCGTTCGATACGCTGCCGACGCAGATCAAGCTGCTGAAGGACGGCTATGCGACCACGCTGATCGGCCAGCGGCCGCTGGCGATGGGCGCCCTGTCCATCGAGCAGCTCGAGAAGCTGTCGAAGGGGGAAAAGATTCCGCCCGTGACGGACACCGGCGTCGACATCGTCGACGCCTCCAACGTCGCCCAGTTCAAGAGCGAATGATCGACGGAACGGGCGGCCCGCAGGGGCCGCCCGTTTCTCGAGGGGAGCATGGGCATGGCGGTCCTTCTCAGCGTCGAGAACATTTCCAAGAGCTTTCCGGGCGTTCAGGCGCTGAAGAACGTGTCCTTCTCCATCGAGGAGGGCACGATCCATGCGATCATGGGCGAGAACGGCGCGGGCAAGTCGACCTTGATGCAGGTCATTGCCGGCGTGCATCCGCCAACCGCCGGCAAGCTGATTTTTGCCGGCAAGGAACTGCACCTCAACGGCACCAGGGACGCCGTGCATGCGGGCATTTCCATCGTCTTCCAGGAACTGATGCTCGTGCCGAACATGACGGTTGCCGAAAACATCTTCCTCGGCATGGAGCCGCGCAAGGGCGGTGTTTTCGTCGACCGCTCGCGATTGCTGGAAAAGGCCCGCGCCGCCCTGGGCGTGCTGGGCGTGAGGTTCGACCCCGACACGCGGCTCGGCGAGCTGACGATTGCGCAGCAGCAATTGGTCGAGATTGCCAAGGCGCTGGTGCACGAGCCGAGGCTCCTCATCCTCGACGAGCCGACCTCCAGCCTGTCCGAGGCCGATTCTCTGGCCCTGTTCAAGGTCGTTCATGATCTCAAGGCAAGGGGCGTAACCATCCTCTACATTTCGCATCGCATGCGCGAGGTGTTCGACAATTGCGACGTCGTCACCGTGCTCCGCGACGGGCAGCATGTAAGAACCATGCAGTTGGCCGAGACCTCTCCCGAAGAGGTCGTGCGATTGATGGTGGGGCGCGATCTGGCCGAGATCCAGCGCGTGGCGCCCCAGGATCGCGAGCGTCCGATCGTGCTTTCCGTCGATCGCCTCAGCGACGACGCCCGCTACAGGGACGTTTCCTTCGTGCTCCGCAAGGGCGAGATCGTCGGCCTGGCCGGCCTGGTCGGCGCCGGACGATCGGAAGTCGCGCTTGGAATTTTCGGATCCCCGCCGCCGAAGAGCGGCACCATCACCATCGACGGCAAGGTCGCGACGATCACCAAGCCGCGTGAAGCGATGAACCTTGGCATCGGCTTGGTCCCGGAGGACCGGAAGGGCCAGGGGCTGGTTCTCGGCCTCGGCGTCGGCGACAACCTGTCGCTTGCAGCGCTCGGGCTTGGCCGAATATCGCAGTCCGGATTCGTCAAGGCGAGCGATGAGAGCCGGATGATCTCCGGTTATGTCGGTCGCTTCCGCATCAAGACCCCGACCATCGAACAGTTGGTCGGATTGTTGAGCGGCGGCAATCAGCAGAAGGTCGTGCTGGCGAAGTGGCTTGCGTCCAACCCACGGGTGCTGATCGTCGACGAGCCGACGCGCGGTGTCGATGTCGGCACCAAGGCGGAGATTTACACGTTGTTGCGAGAACTCGCGCGCGACGGACTGGCCGTCCTGGTGATTTCCAGCGACCTTCCCGAGGTGCTGACGATCTCCGACAGGATATTGGTCATGCGCTCGGGCCGGCTTGCGGGGGAAATAAGCTTCGAGGAAGCCTCGGAGGAACGGATCATGGCCCTTGCTGCGCTCGAGCAGGCCGGGGCCGGTGGTAATGAAGCGAGGGCAGGTGGATAGCGGCGTTCCTTGGGCCGGCGTCGTCCTGCGGCCTCGATCTGGCTGGACGCCGTCAGGTGCCGTGCGCCCGGGCGATGAGGGCAGAGGGAAGGCGTCACCAGTCACGGTCAACGGCGGACCTTCCGGGAGGCAGGGCCGCATCACCGGAGTCGAGCGGATGATGGACGACGATCCCTGGCCGCCGGAATATGAGGAGCGAGGTCTCTGCCGCTTGATGTTGCGTTGGCCCGGCCGGCGCGTGGAGCTTCGCGGGCAGCGCGACCGGTCGGCATTCATGCTGCTGTGCGCCGCATATCACGCCGCGCACTCGGCAGCCGAGCAGTGGTCGCACGCCGACGACGAGCATGCGTCGCTGCGCGTGGATGAATTCCGCACGCTCGCGTCCACCATCGAGCACGACATCGAGGCTATTTTCTTGAGCTCTTCCGCCGCGGATTGCGGAGGCACGAGGACGAATTGAAAGGGGGCCGCCTCTGGCCCGGGATGCGGCGATCGAAACGAGGGGGGAGGGCGTCGAGGATGAGGGGCAATTCGAGAGTCTGGCGGTCCTTGGCTGCGGAACTGCGCAGGGTTTCCTTCTCGGCAGACCCCTTCGTGCCGACGGTGCTGTCCGGCTCCCCGCGAGCGGTGCAAGCAGCGATCTGGTCGAAACGTGATCGAAGGCTGCGCGCACGACTTCATTCGATGGGGCCGAGAGCGGGTTCTCTGAGAACGAGAAGCCGCCAGTTCCGTCCCCTCAGTCCGGGGGGAGGCTACATCGTGCCAACGGCCCACTCAGTTCATGCTCGGTATAGCCAGGTTTTCGACAATTAGTAAGCCGGCTATCTTATAAGCATAGAATATTAACGACCGCGATCCGGGCGCTTCGCCAACGGTATATTATTCTGACGTCCTAACGAAATGCCAGTATCTTGCGGTTGTATAATTGACTAACGGTACTACTATAGGGATATTGATGGTATTATAATGCAGTGATATATTTTGATTGGTGCCGAAAGCGTGTGCACTGATACGAGAATTTGGAGGTTAAGATGGCTCTAGCAAAGACGAACGTCGCTACCTCATTCGATAACGATACGTTCTGGGTTCCCAACCTGAACGACGCGACCAACGTCCACTTCGAGAACACGAAGTCGGATACCGGTTTTGTACTGATCGGTCAGCAAACGATCGTTTACCAGAAACTTGTCTTCGACTATAACGGCCAGCATTACTCTTACCTCGGAGACTGGACCGTCACGATCGACCGCAGCCTCCTGACCGGCTCGGTCAGCGCTTCGGGAACCTACAAGACCGTCAACGTCGACTCCGGCAACCAGCAGGTCCAATCCTACAGCAACAGCGCCGGCATCGACGTCGATCTCGGCTCGCGTGCGAACGTCCCGCTCCTCAACATCGTCGGTCTCGTCCTCGACCTGCTGATCCACAACCCGTCGTCCGGTTCCGGCGCCTTCGGGAACCTCAACACCGACGCGACGCCGAACCTGCCGGCTATCGCCTATTCGGGGCACGACACCATCACCGGCGGCATCGGCGCGGACATCCTGCACGGCTATGATGGCAACGACAAGCTGAACGGTGGCGACGGGGCGGACACCCTGATCGGCGGCCGGGGCAAGGACGTCATGACCGGCGGCTTCGGCCCCGACACCTTCGTCTTCAACGCGGTGAACGAGAGCATTGCCGGGTCCGGCCGCGACGTCATCACCGACTTCGCGAGCTCCGACAAGATCGACCTCAGCGCGATCGACGCCAATGGGAGCATCCCCAACAACCAGGACTTCATCTTCGACGGGCTCGGGTCGGCGGACCGGCATGTCGGCCAGGGGCACGTCAAGTATTATTATTATGGTAGCAACACATACATCGTCGGCAATACGGGATCCGGTCCCAATGGAAACTTCCAGATCGAGCTGACCGGTCACCATATCCTGTCGGACACGCAGTTCATCTTGTAGGTCGCGTGGCCTGCCTCGGCTCGGGAGACCGAGGCGGAAAGACGTTGAAGACCTGGCCAGCCGCGTAGCGGCTGGCCTATTTCGACAGTGCGTCGACGGAGTCTTGTCCGGCAACTGCCGCCATACTTTCCTGGATTGGCCGATCGTCCGTAGGGTGTGCGTCGGGACGCCCTGGTCGGCCATGTCAAAATGCCGCTTCTCCCGCCAATATGAAGTGTTTCAGTTGGCTATACTTGCAAGCGCTGGGTGTTCGGCCTGGCAACGAGCGGCGCTGTGTTGCTCAAGGGGGCGGGCGCGGCGGCATTGCACCGGGACGAATACCTGGAGCGTTTTGCGATTTGACGGACTCGCGTCAAGTCGCAAAGACGCGTCGAAACAAGGAGCTGGAGCAAAGCGCGTTTCCACCAAAACCGCTGTGCTCTAATGAAAAATGCCAAGCAGGTTCTAGGAAAACGAACGCAGCCTGTCGAACACGCGTCTGGCGTCACCGACCATGTCGAGCACGACATCAGCGGCCGGGCGGATATCCTTGATCTCGCCGCTGATCTGGCCGGCATAGAGTGCCAGCGCCTCCATGTCGCCTGTCATGGTCCGCAGGGGTGAGCAGGTGCTGAAGCGGTAGACAGGTTCGCCCTGATCCTCGGCGATCACCTCAAGTGGAAACTCGTCCGGTCCATGCCCGAGCAAGTTATCGGAATAAAGCCTGGTGATGCTGTTCTCCAGCGTCCTCACGGGCGACCGCGGCGGCCAGCCTATGGCGAAAACGTCGGAATAGATGGCGTCCTCGGACCTGGCGTCGACAATTCGCTGCTTGTGGTAGTCGTGCGCATAGCACTCGTTCGTCGCCAGAAACGCCGTTCCGCAATGGATGCCTTCCGCGCCCAAGGCAAGCGCCGCAACCAGGCTCGCTCCGGAGCCGAAACCGCCGGAACCGATGACCGGCACGCTCACGGCAGAGACCACCTGCGGAAGGAGAACCATGGACGTCACCTTGCCTCGGACATGTCCGCCGGCCTCGAACCCCTGGCAGATGATCGCGTCGGCGCCGGCACGCTCGGCCGCTATCGCATCGGCGATGTTTCCGACTTGGTACAGGACGATGCTCCCCGCCTTGTGCGCGCGGTCAATCATGTCCTGCCGCACATCCCAGAAGAAGACCATGACTTTTACCTGGGTGGAGAAGCAGACATCCAGCTGTTCCTCAAGGAGAGCGGGATCGGTGATGGATGGAATAAGGTTGACCCCGAAAGGACGATCGGTTCTGGCTCTGACCGCTTCGATTTCGCTCCGGATCAATTCGGGTCTCTCCATGACCATGCCGATGCAGCCGAACGCACCCGCGGCGCTGACCGCGGCACAGAGTTCGGAGCGGCCGGGCCCACCCATTCCGGATTGGACGATCGGATAGTCGCAGCCGAGCAAGTCCGTCAGACGGGTGCGCAGTCCTGAAGAGGAATTGGTCATGAGTGGGCTCCGGCCGGAGTTCGCAGACCGACGATATTCCCAAACAGGGCCATGGCAAACCGATCGCGGGAAACCGTATCGGAAGTCCGGATCGCCGCCTGAAATTTCGGACCCCGTCCGGCGCGGCGCCGCGGGGAGAGTCCAGGCCGCGATGGCTCGGGCCGGCAGGGCTTTCCACGTCCACGGCGGGCGTTCGCCGAGCCTGGCGAGGGGATGGCCGTCGACCCGGGCGGCGATGTCGCCGCGCGCCACATCCGCCTCGCCCGGGATCGGCGGAGGCTGGGGCGGACGGGGGCACCGGGGCAGGTCGGCGATCGCGGCGACGCCGACGGTGACGACGGCAGCGGGCCGTTCGTTCTTGCGCTACGTCCGACCGGCTCTATTCCGTCTGATCTCGCGGGGCGTCATGCCGTAGCGCGCACGAAAGGCCCGATTGAAATAGGACAGGTCGGAGAATCCGGCGGCCCATGCGACCGCCGTGATGGTCATGCGATCCCGGCGAGGATCGGCAAGCATGCGCCGGGCGGATGCAAGGCGCTCGTGAAGCACGAACTGCGAGAAGCTGGTCCCCGTGGGCTCGAAAAGCATGTGCAGGTAGCGCGGCGTGATGCCCTGCCTGGCGGCGACCGAGGCTACGGACAAACGCGGGTTCGCCAGGTTGACGAGAATATCGCTCCTGACAGCCCGCAGCCGCGCTGCCCGCATGCCGCGGGCGGTCGCGAATTCGCCGCCGTCGCGGTTGGCGCCGATGGCGACGGCGGCCAGGTCGAGGAGATGGGTGGCGACGGCGTGCTGAAGCTCCGGCGAGGCTTCCGCCATCCCATCGCGCAGGCCGCCCAGATACCGGGTGAGAAGCCGCAACGCCTGATCGTCCCGGGGAATTCGACGCCCATACGCCGCCTCGATATCCCCGACCATGGGGGCGAGCCGGGCGGACGAGGCGATCATGCCGCAGTGTTGTCCGGTCGAACGGATCAGCCGCGCCGGGTCGTGATGCGAGATCACGACGGCGTCGCCGGTGCCGATCTCGACCTCCCGCCGATGCTGCGACAGCGTGGCTGTCCCCTCCAGCACAATGACCAGGCCGATCGAATCCTCGTCCGGAGAAAGGAGCGATCTCGTTCGCTCGAAGCGGAGAGGCGAACTCCGGTAATGAAGCAACCGGACATCCTCCATGGCGAAGGTGCTCAACTCGGCGTGGAAGGGCTGATCGCCTATCGTCTCGACATCGACACGCAGCGCCTGGCGCGAGAACTCTTCGCGGAAGAAAGCCAGGCGCTCCCGCACCGGCAAGGCGGCGGTCGAGACACGAAGCGGCGTCGGTTTCGTCGATTGCGTCATCTGCGACCCCGGCAGGTCGAATTCCCGGATCTGACGGCCCCAGGGTAACACAAGAACAAGCCGGGACGCCGTGGATTTCGCTCCGGGCCGGAAACACTTCCCTTCAGCCCAAGACGAGCCGGCCCAACCTGAGGTGATATTCGCATCCGAAGCAGGACGACGACCATGCCGTTCGCTCGGCGGCGCGCCGTCGTCGAGGGTGTCGGAACACGGGGGAGGCCTATCCGTGCTCCGTCGGCTTTCAGGCAAATCTCGGCGCGACTTCGTCCGCTTCCCGGGACTTGGCGTCGTTGCGATGCGACCCTGCTCCGGCGGTCGACCGACGTCCTCGATCTCAGGAGATCGTCAGATGGTTTTCGCAGCGCCCATAGAGACGGGCCATGTCCATGTCCGGCCACCCAGTCCATCTGCGCTTTTCTCGTGGCCGCGTCCGATCCGGTGTGCTGCTGCCGCCGGGCAGAGGAAGCGCGGCCGTGCCCCTCGATAGCGGTGTCGACGGCTTCAAGGACGGGCCGGCCCTAGGCGTGGCTCGATAGCGTCGATCGGGCCGAATACCTTGAGCTGATACGCAAGAGCCCCCTGTGCGACCGCATGGCTCCGGCGACCGGCCTGCCGGCGGAGGCATTGCAGCAAGGAACGGCACCTTGCCGCGCCATCGCGCGTCTGGCTAACCTCCCGTAACGTCAACCGGAGCAAGACCATGACCTGGCAAATTCCGATCGCCAATACCAACGGGATCACGGATCTCGGCTTGCAGGACAGCCTGTACGTCTCCAAGCCCATCGTCATCGGCAACGTCAGTGCCTACGGAGCCAACCAGCAGATTCTCGTCGATGGCACGATCGCGGATAACAATCAGGGCATCTCGTTCAATCGCGGCGGCGGCCCGGCCGGGCATGACGACAGCGTCGTTGTTTCCAGTTCCGGTGTCGTGCGCGGATTTTCCGGAGCCGGAATCACAACGCAATTCTACCAAACGACAATAACAAATCACGGATATATCGGGGGACGATACGGGATTATATTCTCTGTGAATAGCAGTGCGACGACCTCTACTGCCGACAACGATGGAACGATCGAGGGTGGGGAGTACGGCGTTGCTCGATTTACCAACAGCACGGAGACGGTATCGCTGACCAACGCCGGCACGATCACCGGCGGAAAATTCTCCTACGGCCAATATTTCGGCGACAGCGTCGCCGTGGACATCATCGTCAACAAGGGCACGATGAACGGCGCCGTCGACCTCGGCGGCGGCAACGACCGGCTCGACACCGGCGCCGGCCGGATCAACGGCGTCATCGACGGCGGCGCCGGCGACGACACGATCACCGGCAGCGCCTATGCCGACACGATCCTCGGCGGCAGCGGCAACGACACGATCAAGGGCGGCGCCGGCAATGACCTGCTCACCGGCGGCACCGGCCTCGACCGTCTGTGGGGCGGCACGGGCGCCGACACCTTCATCTTCAAGTCGACGATCGAGAGCCCGGCCTCCGCCAGGCGCGACGTGATCGAGGACTTCAGCTCTGCACAGGGCGACAGGATCGACATCCGCGGCATCGACGCCGACACAACGGTCGCCGGCAACCAGGCCTTCCACTTCATCGGCACCGGCGCGTTCACCAGCCATGCGGGCGAGCTGCGCTATGAGGCCGCCGGCACCGGCGTCATCGTCTCCGGCGACATCAACGGCGACGGCAAGGCGGATTTCTCCATCGAGTTTGCGCATGTCTCCACGCTCGTCGCCGGGGCCTTCCTTCTTTAGGGGGCAAGGCCGCCCGGCCCCGGCTTCGGGCGCCCGTCATGGAGCGCCCGGCGCGGCGCGGTCCCCGGCGGCCGGGCAGGTTGGGACCCGGCGCAGGCTCAGTGGGCCATGAGCATCGGGATGGGAGATCGCGCGAGCATGTCGCGGGTGGCGCCGCCGAACACCCATTCCCGCAGCCGCGAATGCCCGTAGGCGCCGAGGACGAGGAGGTCCGCCTCGAGCTTCCCGGCCTCGTCGAGGATGGCGTCGCAGACGCTGTCCCAGCGCGGAAGGTGCCGCAGCTCCGGCTTGACGCCATGGCGGTCGAGGTGGCGGGCAATGTCGGCGCTCGGTTCCTGCCGGTTCTCCTCGGCCGGGCCGTCGCGGCCGACGGTCACGAGCACAACCTGATCCGCCCGCCGCAGGAGCGGCATGGCCTCGGCCACGGCACGGGCGGCCTCGCGCGTATCGCTCCAGGCGATCAGGATGCGTTTCAGCTCGGACGGCCCGGTGCGGGGGGGCGCGACGTAGACGCCGCGGCCCGAGCCGAAGAGGGCTCCCTCCAGGGCGTCCGGCCAGTCCGGCAGATCCGCTCCGTAGGGACGCAGCGCCACGAACATGTCGCAGGTGCGGGCGTGCTGCGCCACGATCTCCCGGATGACGTCGCCGTGGACGTCGTGGCGGCGCAGCTCGGCCGGCACCGGCAGGTCGCCCAGCCGGCGCCTGAGCCGCACCTCGTCCTTGTCGCCCTTGCTCCGCGCCTCGGCCTCGATCGCCTCGATCGCATCGGCGGCGGCAAAGCCGCCGTCGGCCGGCACGAACGGCATTGCGACGGGGTTCGTGTAGAGGCCGGTGAGATGGGCACGGAACAGGACGGCGAGATGTTCGGCATGGGCGAGCCGAACTTCGTCGGAGCCCGTGCCGTCGAGATGGACCAGAATGTCGCGGATCATCGCACGCCTCCTCCGAACGCCGCCCTGATCCCGCATGGTGCCAGGGCGGAAGCCGCCGCGCCTTGATGTCCCTCAAGCCGGCGCCGCGCCGGGCTGCCCCGGGGCCGGCCATGACGGCTGAGAGGACGCCGCCTCTCCCGGAGCGGCATGGTCGGGCCTGATCCCAGCACCTGTGGGATCAGGTTCGCACGACACGGCCCGGACACCCTGGCGGGGCGGGCCGGCATCGCGATCGCGGGTCAGGGCACCAGCACGGCCGCTCCTTGCAGCCGCCCCTGCCTGAGGTCGGAGAGGGCGGTATTGGCCTGCTCCAGCCCGTAGCGGGTCGTTTCGGTCCGGACCGGAATGGCGGCGATCGCGGCGAGGAATTCGACGGCATCGGCCCGGGTCAGGTTGGCGACCGACAGCAACCGGCGCTCCTCCCACAGCAGCCGATACGGAAATGCCGGGATATCCGTCATGTGGATCCCGCCGCACACCACCCTTCCGCCCTTGCGGACCGCGCGCAGGGCGGCCGGCACGAGATCGCCGACGGGTGCGAAGATGATCGCGGCATCGAGCGGTTCCGTGGCCGGCTGGTCGGAGCCACCCGCCCATGTGGCGCCGAGCGAGCGCGCGAAGGCCTGGGCTGCGACATCCCCCGGCCTGGTGAACGCATGGACGCGGCAGCCGTTGTAGGCGCAGATCTGGGCGAGGATGTGCGCCGCGGCGCCAAAGCCGTAGAGGCCGATGGCCTCGGCCGGTCCCGAAAGCTTGAGGCTGCGCCAGCCGATCAGGCCGGCGCAGAGCAGCGGCGCAAGGGCGACCGGGTCGGCATGCTCGTCGAGCGGGAAGGCGAAGTCTGCATCGGCGACGGCGTGAGAGGCGAAGCCGCCGTCGCGGGTGTAGCCGGTGAACAGCGGCGCATCGCACAGGTTCTCACGACCTCCGGCGCAATAGGCGCAGTGTCCGCAGGTGTGGCCGAGCCAGGGAATGCCGACCCTCTGCTCCAGCCCGAAGCCGTGGACGGAGGGGCCGATGGCGTCGATCCGGCCGATGATCTCATGGCCCGGCACCAGCGGCAGGCGGGGACTGCGCAGGTCGCCGTCGACAATGTGCAGATCGGTCCGGCAGACCCCGCAGGCTTCCACCCGCACGCGGATCTCGCCGGCCCTCGGGATCGGGTCCGGGCGCTCGACGCGCTCGAGCGGGCGACGCAGCTGCTTCAGGACCATCGCGTACACGGGTTTGCTCCTTCAGTGGACATCGCCCCCTGCGCCGGCCGGACCGCAGGCCGACTCTCGATCCCGCGGGCGCGGCCTGCAACCGGCCCGCCTCGTCACCTCGGCACGCGGACCCGCTGCCGGCCCGGCGTTTCGCCGGCGACCTGGGGCGGCCGCCCGAGACGCTCGCGGATCGGGTGCACGTCGACGATCCGGAACGTCCTGAGGCAACGCCTGGAATTGCCGATCGAGACATAGTCGCCGGCGCGGAAGGCATGGGTCTCCAGCCGGTGGCCGCCCTCGTCGTCGCTGGTGGTGTCCGGATCGAAATCGAACAGCCAGGTCGCGCCGCCGGCACCGCCGGCGCGGTGGATAAGCCGGCCATGGCGTTCGGGCTCGCCCGGAACGAAGCGCCGCACCTGGCACAGGGGGCGCAGGTGCTGCCAGGCGATCGGATCGAGATGGCCGCTGCGGTCGAGAGGCGCGATCAGATCGTATCCGATGAGATCGCTGCCGTCGGGATGATCGGGCGTGCGGGCGAGGTGGAGGGTGATGCGATGGAGCATGGCGATGTCTCGGTGGCGAGTGGTCGAAGCGGCGCCGTGCGTCTTGCCTGCCCACTCCGGCCGTCGGATCAGGCGGCGAGAAGGACGGGAACCGTCGCCGACGACAAGGCGTCCCGCGTCGCGCCGCCCAGGATGGTTTCGCGCAAGCGCGAGTGGCCATAGAAGCCCATGACGACGAGGTCGGCGCCGGTCAGCCCGGCATGCAGCTGCAGCGTGTCGAACACACGCCCGTTATGCGCCGGCCGATCGGAGACCGAGACCTCGGCGCAGCGGCGGGCGAGATGGCGCGCGGCGTCGGCGCCGCCCACGGCCTCGGCCGCGGCGCGTCTGGCCCGCGGCGACTCGCCGGAAACGCCGACCACGTCGATGCTGCGGCATGCGCCGAGGATCGGGGCGGCCAGATGCATGGCCCGGGCCGCTTCCCGGCCGCCGTCCCAGGCGAGCAGGGCCCGGCGGATATCGGCGCCGGCCGTCCAGCCGGCGGGCACAAGCAGCGTCGCCACGCCCGACGACTCGATCAGATCCTCCGCGAATTCGCGGTGCAGCTCGAAGCCCGGATGCGGGGCATCGACCACGGCGAGGTCGTGCACGCGCGCCACGCGGGCAATCGCCTCATAGAGAGGGAACAGGGGCTCCTGCCGGACCTCCACGCTGGCCGACACTCCGGCCACCGCGGCGAGCTCGCGCAGGCGTTCGCCGAGAGCCTCGGCCCGTTCGCGGCTGCCGGCATTGGCCTGCGCTTCGATGCCGGCGAGATCGAACATCGGCGACAGCGAGGCGATGGACGTCCGCGCGACGCCGACCGCGATCGTCAGATGCGCCGAATGGCGGGCGGCGAGATCGACCGCATAGGCCGCGGCGGCCTCATGGGAGTCGTCGAGCGCGGGGTCCATGCGGACGAGACAAACATCGCGGAGTGGCATGGCCGGTTCCTATGCAGCCTTGTCGGGGGTGGCGTTCCGCGTCTCGTCGAGCGGCGAGGCGATTGCGATGCCGGTATTGGGCTCCACCCAGACCAGATGGTCCTCGACCCGGCGCACTCCGGCGACGTTCTCGGCGGCGACGCGGATCGCATCGCGTTCGCGCTCGTCGAAGATGGCCCCGCGAAGCCGGACGACGCCGTTCTCCACCGCCACGTCGAGGGCGGATGTGGGAGCCCAGCTCTGGGCCGCAAGCTCGGCCAGGATGCGGCTGCGGATCTCCGCGTCGCTCGCGGCCTGGTCCCCGCGAGCCGGGGCGAGGACGCCGGCGAGGCCGCGGATGATGTCGGCCCGGGTGAGAATGCCGACGAGCTTGCCCCGGCTCAGCACCGGGAGCCGCTTCACCTGCCGGCGTTCCATCTGCGAGACCGCCTCGTCGAGCGTGGCCTCGTCGTCGACCGTGACCGGATCCGGGGTCATCAGCTCGCCCACCAGCCGCCCGTTGGCGCGAACATATTCGGAGGCGAGGCGGCCGGGCTGGATGAGCCACTCCAGCCAGCGGGAGTGCCTGGGCTGCGTGCCGACCTCGATGCGCCGCAGCAGATCGCCTTCGCTGATGACGCCGACCAGGGCGCCCGCTTCGTCGACGACCGCGAGGCCGCTGACATGGGCGCCCAGCATGCGCTGGATCGCATCGGCGATCGTGGCGGTTCGCTCGACCGTGATCACCGGCTTCGACATGATGTCTCCGACCCGCATGGTGCTCTCCCGGTTCGATGGGCGGACGATCCGCCGTTGCTGGCCCGACCATGGCGCCGTTCGAGCGCGCCGTCGTTGATCTGGCTCAAGCGCGGCCGCGCCTGCGAACATCCGGTTCGCTGCGAACGGGAGCGAAGGTCCGCCGCTCCGGTCGCGACGGCGCGGATCAGGGAACGGTGTCCCGATGACGGCGCGGCATTGCGAACGGGCCCCTTCAGTGGGCGACCAACAAGGGGCAGGGGCTGCGCGACAAGAGTTCGCGCGTGACGCCGCCGACCAGCTTTTCGCGCCAGCGCGCGTGTCCGTAGGCGCCGGCAACCAGGACATCGGCGCAGATGCGCCCCGCCTGCTCGAGCAGGGCCTGGGCGATGGAGGGGCCCGGGGCGACCGTCGCGACTTCCACGGCCAGCCCGTGCCGGTCGAGGCTGGCGGCGAGATCGGCCATCGCCGCCGAGGTTTCCGCCTGCCCGTCTTCGTCCGCGACGAGCACGAGCTGGATCCGGCTGGCCGCCCGCAACAGCGGCAACGCCTCGTGCAGGGCTCGGGCGGCTTCGCGCGCGTCCGACCAGGCGACCAGGGCGGTGCCGATCGAGGCGGCAGGACGGCGGCCCGGCGGCACGAGATAGAGGCAGCCGCCGCCCTCCAGCAGGACCGAGTCGACGATCGCGTCGCAGTCGGCGTTGCCTCGATATGGGCAGGGGGCGATCAGCATGTCGCCGGTCCTCGCTTCGGATGCGAAGCGGCGCGCGATCAGTCGCGTCGGCCCTTCGATCTTGCGCAGCTCCGATGTCGGTGTGGCGCGGTCGAGACGGGCCCGCAGGCGGGCTGCGGTCGCTGCGCCCTGCAGCCGCAACCGTTCCTCGTAGACCACCATGGCCCCGGCTCCTGGCTCGCCGGGCAGCGGCGAGAAGGTCGGCAGGACATTCGGGTAGAGGCCGACGAGATGGCAGGCGCGGCTCCCCATCACTGTTTCGGCGTGGGCGATGCGGGTCTCGTCGTCCGGGCTCCCGTCGAGATAAATCTGAATCGTCTTGATCATGGGGCGTCCCCTTTTCGCCATTCAACCAGAGCGGCACGGCAAGGGCCTTGACCTGGCTCAAGCCGGCCTGGCGCGAAGACGAGCCCCTCCTCGTCCCCGGCCGTCACGGCGCCCGTCCCGGCCGGCATCCGCCGCCAGGCGATGCCGAGCAGGCGCTGGCCGCTTCGGGCGAAACCGTCATGCAGCCTGAGAAACCGCTCGCGGGACGCGGCGTCGAGATCGCAGACGGACCCGTCCCGCCGTTCGAACCGCTCCGATCGGGCGAGGAGCTCTTCCGGCGCGCCCTTGACCACCAGGAGGCAGTCGGTTCCGTCGCAGATCAGCACGGAGAGCCGCCGGCGGGCGAAGTCGAAGGGAACCTCGTCACGCTTCGTCCAGCGATCGCCGTCGGGGGGAGCCGGCCGCGCGAGGATGGCCTCGTCAAGGGGGCTGCGCACGCCGGTCTCGAAATGCGCGTTCAGCCAAGCCAGGCGGAAGACGGCGTCGTCGTCCCCGCCGCATCGGCGATCATGGCGATTCGCTCGACCGCGATCATCGGCTTCGACATGAGTCTCCGACCCGCATGGTGCTCTCCCGGTTCGACGGGCGGACGATCCGCCGTCGCTGGCCGGACCATGGCGCCGTTCAAGCGCGCCGTCGTTGATCTGGCTCGAGCACGGCAGCGCCTGCGAACATCCGGTTCGCTCCGAACAATGGGCGAGGAAGCCCGTCGATCGGCCGCTCGATCGGCGGAACACCGAATGCTGCGCGCATTCCTCCATCTGCACGGATGTCATTGACTGCAGACAATATATCTAATATTCTGGATATATGGATATAAATACAGCGATAGCGGGGCTCGGCGCCTTGGCTCAGACCACGCGGCTGGAGACCTTTCGGCTCCTGGTCCGACACGAGCCCGATGGGATTCCGGCCGGCGAACTCGCCCGCCTCATCGACGTGCCGCAGAATACGATGTCCGCGCATCTCGCCACGCTTTCGCGGGCGGGGCTGGTCACGAGCGAGCGACAGGGTCGGTCGATCATTTATCGCGCGGACCTCGAGGGGCTGCGCGAGCTGACGCTGTTCCTGCTGAAGGATTGCTGCGGCGGCTCAACCGAGCTTTGCGCCCCGCTCGTCGCGGAACTGACACCCTGCTGCAGCCCGGCTGCGAAACTGCCATGAGCGCCATCAGACTGGAGCAGGTCGCGGGCGGCGACCTTGACCTGGAGGCGGCGCTGAAGGGAGCGGACCTTCCGACGGGTGATATCGAGGACCACG
Source organism: Labrys sp. Lb11 (assembly GCF_057554225.1). NCBI lineage: Bacteria > Pseudomonadati > Pseudomonadota > Alphaproteobacteria > Hyphomicrobiales > Xanthobacteraceae > Labrys > Labrys sp. Lb11. The sequence continues at coordinate 326,961 of NZ_BAAJOT010000007.1, read as the reverse complement.
GCCGGATCTTCTTCAAGGCCTTGTCGGAGGATGATCGGATCGTCGGGTTCTCCGGCATCGAGCGCTGCGGCAGCGACTATCTTCTCAGGTCCGTGGTCGTGCTTCCCGAGAACCGCGGAAGCGGTCTCGGCCGGGCCGTCGTCGAGGCGACCCTGGCAAACGTGGAGAGCGCGAGTGACGTCTTTCTCGCGATGACGAGCGCGGCGCGGTTTTTCGCGAGCCTCGGATTTTCCGAAGTCCAGCGGGACAGCGCGCCCGCCGCGGTGCGCGAGACCCGCCGACTTTCGTCCATCTGCCCATTCTCGGCGACCGTCATGAAGCTTGCCCGGCCGCCGAGCTAGCCACGGACCAACACCATGACCGACAAGACTTACAACGTGCTCTTCCTGTGCACGGGCAATTCCGCTCGCTCTATTCTCGCCGAATCCATCCTGAACAAGGAGGGGGGCGGGCGGTTCAAAGCCTACTCGGCCGGCAGCCAGCCAAAGGGCGAAGTCAACCCGCACACCCTGAAGGAACTCGAAGCGTCGGGCTACCCGTCGACGGGGTTCGCCTCGAAGAGCTGGGACGTGTTCGCACAGCCTGGTGCACCGGAGATGGATTTCATCTTCACCGTCTGCGACAGCGCCGCCGGCGAAGCCTGCCCTGTCTGGATCGGCCATCCGATGACCGCCCATTGGGGTATCGAAGACCCGGCCGCCGCCGTGGGTTCCGAGGTCGAGATTCAGCGCGCCTTCGCGCAGGCGGCTCGCTTCCTCAAGAACCGCATCACGGCTTTCATCAGCCTCCCGCTCGCCTCGATTGACCGGATGGCCATCGAGACCAGGCTGCGGCGGATCGGTGCGATGGAGGGCTCGGCAAGCCTCGAAGGAAAGCCGGCCTGATGTCCACATTCGAACGCTACCTTACCATCTGGGTCTTCCTCTGCATCATCGTCGGCGTGGCTCTCGGCCACATGATGCCCGGGGTTTTCCGGGTCATCGGCGCGGCCGAGGTCGCCAAGGTGAACATTCCCGTTGCCATTCTGATCTGGCTGATGATCGTTCCGATGCTGCTGAAGATCGATTTTCGCGCACTGGCGCGGGTCGGAACCTACTGGCGCGGCATTGGCGTGACCCTGATCATCAACTGGGCCGTCAAGCCGTTCTCCATGGCGTTGCTGGGCTGGCTCTTCATCGGCTGGCTGTTCCGTCCCTATCTTCCCGCTGATCAGATCGACTCCTACATTGCCGGCCTGATCATCCTCGCGGCCGCCCCATGCACGGCCATGGTGTTCGTCTGGAGCAACCTGACGCGCGGCGAACCGTTGTTCACGTTGTCACAGGTCGCGCTCAACGACGCGATCATGGTCGTCGCCTTCGCCCCGATCGTCGGCCTGCTGCTCGGCCTCTCCGCCATCACCGTGCCCTGGGACACGCTTGTTCTCTCGGTCGCCCTTTACATCGTCGTGCCCGTCATCATCGCGCAGATCGTCAGGCATCGCCTTACGTCCGACGGAACGACACGGGTGCTGGACGGCGTGCTCGCAAAGCTGCAGTCGATTTCTCTGGCGGCGCTCCTCGCCACGCTGGCTCTTCTCTTCGCCTTTCAGGGCGAGCAGATCATCGCTCAGCCGGTCGTGATCGGCCTGCTGGCTGTCCCGATCCTGATCCAGGTCTACTTGAACTCCGGTCTTGCCTATCTTCTGAACCGACTGTCGGGCGAACGACATTGTGTTGCCGGTCCCTCGGCTCTGATCGGGGCCAGCAACTTCTTCGAACTCGCGGTCGCGGCCGCCATCAGCCTCTTCGGATTCCGGTCCGGCGCCGCACTGGCAACCGTCGTCGGCGTGCTCATCGAGGTCCCGGTGATGCTCTCCGTCGTCTGGATCGTGAACCGCTCGAAGGACTGGTACGAGGCCGCCCCGGTCGTCTCCCGGCCCACTATCGCCGAAAGGCAATGAGCGTGGACGCCGCCATCTCCCCAACTTGTCCCGCGGGACGTCTCGCAACACGCTGGCGCCGATCCGCGCGACCGAGCTCGAAAGGCGCGTGTCGCTGCGGTCAATCCGACGTCTGCTTCGTCGCCACGGCGATGGCGGCAAACGCCCCGATCCCGAGCGCGCCGAGGGTGGCGCTCACGGCGAGCGAAGCGCCTATTCCAAATCGCTCCATCGTGGCCGCGAACGCGAAGGGCGCTGTGGCGCCGGCGGCCAGCCTCGCGGCCGTCATCTTGCCGGTGAGAGTGCCGTATCCGTCCGATCCGAACAGATAGAGGGGCAGGCTGCCCTGGGCGATGCTGTTGATACCCGATCCGAGACCCAGGCAAATCGAGAAGGCGACCGCGCCCGGAAGCCAGTCTCCGGACAGCGCCAGGATGACGACGCTGAGGACCATGAGGGTCGCGGACATGACGGCGAGGCCCGGTGGGGCCAGCCGCGTGCCGAAGATCATGTTGATCAGTCGGCTGAGGACCTGCGCCGGGCCGAACAGCGAACCGATGACGACCGCCGCGCTTCCAAGACCGAGCGCGCCAAGCATCGGCACCATATGCGCGAGCATCGCGCCCAAGGTGAAGCTCAGAAGCGCGAATGCGGCCGAAACGACGAGCATGGCGTCGCGGCGGCGTTCGCGCGGGATCGCGCCAATGACCGGCTCGCGCACCGACCTCCGGCCGGCCGTGACAAGTTTCCCCTTCCGCATGATCCAGACGTGCAGCGGCATGCAGACGGAGAGGTTGAGCGCAGCATAGACGAGATAGACCTCGCGCCAGGACAGGTAGCCCAGCAGCGCCGTGGAGATCGGCCAGAAGATGGTGGAGGCGAAGCCGGCGATGAGCGTGAGGTAGGTGATGCTCCTCGAGGCGGATCGGGGGTCGGCTTCGACCAGCGCCGTGAAGGCGGCCTGATACTGGACCATACCGGACGATATCTCCAGCAGGACGATGGCAAGCGCGAAGACCGCCACGGACGGCGACCATGCGCAGAGGATCAGGGTCAGTGCAGACAGGGCCGAGCCGATCGCCATCACCATTGCCGCGCCGACGCGGTCCATCTGCCTGCCGATATACGGCGCCGACAGGCCGCCGACGAACAGCGAGGCGGAGAAAACGGCGAAGACCTGGGCGACGGTAAGGCCAAGGTCCTTCGCCATTCCGGGCGCCAGGATGCTGAAGCTGTAATAGAGGCTGCCGTAGCCGATGATCTGGGTCAGGCCGAGCGCGGCGACGATGCCGACGGGTACTTTCGCATCACGCAACGGCGTCGCCCTCGTTCGCGGCATTGCCGCTCGCGCAGCAGGCATCAGGCCGTTCGACGCTTTCGCGGACGGTGGGATGTCCCGCGCAGCAGTCTTCCATCAGGAATTTCACGAGTTCGGCCAGGGTCCCATAGCTGGCGCTATAGACGATCGAGCGCGCTGCGCGTCGCTGCGAGATCAGGCCCGACCGCTCCAGCTCCTTCAGGTGGAACGAGACGTTCGAGGGCGAGACTCCCACTCGATCCGCGATCAGGCCGGCGGCAAGCCCATCGGGGCCAGCGATGACCAGGATGCGGACGATTGCGAGGCGTGTTTCCTGGGAAAGCGCCGCGAACGATGCGAGGGCTTGACGTTCGTCCATGTTTCAATAATCATTGAATCGTTGAATATAGGAGTAGCGCACATGAACGCGATCGGCAAGATCGTTTCTTCAGACATGACGCTTGGCCACCTCCTCGATGCGCTCGCAGACGCGCCGGAGGCCCCGCTCGTGTTTCTCTACGAGGGGCGGGCGGTGAAGGCTGGATACCATGTCACCGAGGTCAAGGCGGGTGAGTTCTCGGCGCTCGACTGCGGCGCCAACCCGGAAGCCTGGTCGGAAATGTTCATCCAGCTCTGGGATATCGACGAAGCCGGGCGGACCCACATGCCGGCGGGCAAGTTCTCGGCGATCATCCGCAAGGTGTCGGAGCATGTGCGGCTCGATTCTTCGGCCAGGCTGACGTTCGAAGTGAGCGACGGAGAGCGACCGATGGCGCTCTACAGTGCATCCGCGCCACGCCGGAACGGTCATGCCCTCGAGGTGGCGCTCGTGGCCCGGCCATCGAGCTGCAAGCCGCGCGATCGCTGGCTTGCGGAGAATACGGCGATGGAAGTCTCATGCTGCGGGCCGGCGGCGAGCAGGTCGACGTGCTCCGCCTGAGCGACCGCCCTGCGCTGCCGCGGAGGCCCGTCAGGGGTAACCGTCCCGGTCCGCTGCGCATTTCGGGTTTGCTGCACATGCCGGGGAATGGCCGATCGACGGTGCAAGCCTTGGGGAAACGCCGGTCGTCGCGATAGCCCGGTCAGCGCCGGGACGGGGCGCGGGACACCCCGCCCGGCCAGTTCAGGCCGGAGAATTGCAGGCCGGCTGCCGCCGCCAGATAGGCGGCCACGATCAGGCCCAGCACCAGGACCATGGCCGGCGGCGGCGCGGTGAATCCGAAGACGGTCCCGAACCCGGTCAGCGGCAGGAGCAGCGCCACAGCGAGGGCCGCCAGCGAGGACGACACGAGCACCGCATGGGCGCGGCTCGCCGGCGGAAAGCGCCGGCTGCGAAGGATGAAGATCACGAGGATCTGCGTCGCCATCGACTCCATGAACCAGGCTGTCCGGAACGTTGCCGGATCGGCCTGGAACACGTGATAGAGCACGAAGAACGTCACGAGGTCGAAGACCGAGCTCAGCAGCCCCATGACGATGGTGAAACGCCGGAGCATCGCCAGGTCCCAGCGCCGAGGTCGGCGTGTCTCGTCCGGCTCGATCCGGTCGAACGGGATGCCGATTTCGGAGATGTCGTAGAGGAGGTTGTTGAGCAGGATCTGGATGGGCAGCATCGGCAGGAACGGCAGGAACAGCGACGCCGCCGCCATCGACAGCATGTTGCCGAAGTTGGAGCTGGTGCCCATCAGCACGTATTTGAGAATATTGGCGAAGGTCCGCCGGCCCTCCTCGACGCCGCGGCAGATCATGGCGAGGTCCGGACGCGTCAGGACGAGATCGGCGGCCTGCTTGGCCACGTCCACCGCCGTCTCGACGGAGATGCCGACGTCGGCGGCCTTCAGCGCAGGCGCATCGTTGACGCCGTCGCCGAGGAAGCCGACCGTGCGCCGTCGGGTCTTGAGCGCCCGGATGATCCGCATCTTCTGGTTCGGGTCGACGCGGCAGAACAGCGAAACCTCGTCGACACGGGCGAACAGGGCTTCGTCGGACAGGGTCGCGACCTCCTGCCCGGTGAGGACCTCGCCGCTGCCGATGCCGAGCGTCTCGGCGAGGTGGCGGACCACCAGGTCGTTGTCGCCCGACAGGATTTTGACGGCGACGCCCTGTGCCGCCAATGTCTGCAAGGCCTGGGCGGCGCCTGCCTTGGGCGGGTCCACGAACACGGCGAAGCCGGCGAAGACGAGCCCCTCCTCGTCCCCGGCCGTCACGGCGCTCGTCCCGGCCGGCATCCGCCGCCAGGCGATGCCGAGCAGGCGCTGGCCGCTTCGGGCGAAATCGTCATGCAGCCTGAGAAACCGCTCGCGGGACGCGGCGTCGAGATCGCAGACGGACCCGTCCCGCCGTTCGAACCGCTCCGATCGGGCGAGGAGCTCTTCCGGCGCGCCCTTGACCACCAGGAGGCAGTCGGTTCCGTCGCAGACCAGCACGGAGAGCCGCCGGCGGGCGAAGTCGAAGGGAACCTCGTCACGCTTCGTCCAGCGATCGCCGTCGGGGGGAGCCGGCCGCGCGAGGATGGCCTCGTCAAGGGGGCTGCGCACGCCGGTCTCGAAATGCGCGTTCAGCCAAGCCAGGCGGAAGACGGCGTCGTCGTCCCCGCCGTCGAGCCGCACGTGTCCGACCAGGGCGATGCGGGCCTCCGTCAAGGTTCCGGTCTTGTCGGTGCACAGCACGTCCATGGCGCCGAGATCGTGCAGCGCCGCCAGGCGCTTGACGATCACGCCGCCCTTGGCGAGGCGGAGTGCGCCGCGTGCGAGGGTGACGGTCATGATCATCGGCAGGAGCTCGGGCGTCAGGCCGACGGCGAGGGCGACCGCGAACAGGAAGGAGTCGACGAACGGCCGCGCCACGGCGACATGGGCGAGAAGCACGAACAGCACGAGAAAGGCGGTGAGCCGCAGGACCAGCAGGCCGAATCGGCGCATCTCGCGCTCGAATGCCGTCGGCGGCTCGGTCTCCGCCAGGGCCGCCACGATCGTTCCGAAACGGGTGGCGCGCCCCGTCGCCGCCACCAGCATGATGCCGGCGCCACTGACGATCGACGAACCCATGAACAGGGCGTTCTGCGCCTCGGCGGGATCGTCGGTCTGTGCGGCCGTGGTCTGCTTGGCGGCCGGGTAGGGCTCGCCGGTGAGCAGGGCCTGGTTGGCATAAAGGTCGCGCGCTTCGATGCAGACGCCGTCGGCCGGCACCAGGTCGCCGGCACGCAGCTCGACCACGTCCCCCGGAACGAGATCCGCAGCCGCGAGCTGGATCACGGCGCCGTTCCGGCGCACGTCGACGCGGACGGCGACGCTCCGGCGCAGCGCGGCGGCCGCGCGCTCGGCGTGCTGTTCCTGCAGGATATCCAGCGCGATGGAGACGACGACGATCAGCACGATGGTCGCGGCGCCGGCGGCATCCCCGGTGAAGCCGGTGACGATCGCGGCGGCGAGCAGAATGGCGACAAGCGGTTCGACGAGCTTGCGGCCCAGCCGCTTCAGGAAGACGAAAGATACCGTCTGCGTGACGCTGTTGGGGCCATGGACCTGTCTGCGCCGCGCCGCCTCGGCCGCCGTCAGGCCCTCCGGCCTGCTCGACAGGCGGTCAAGGAGCGCCACGGCGCCGTCGCGCCAGAACGCCATGCCCTCGCCGGCATCCTGCGGCCGCGGATTCATCGCCGGGCGCCCGGCTCGATGCCGCGGGACCGCCGAGGATCGGCCTCGCATTCCCGCAAGGCAGCCGCGGGCAGTCGGGCGGGCGGCTTCTTCGTCGTCCTCATCGCCTGCTCCCGGAGCGGATGCGTCGAGACCCGCCCAGGATGGACCAACCCGCGGCATGAAGGCCTTGCGCCAGATCAATCCGCGATCGCCGGGGGGCGGCTAGGAGCCGGCGGCGGAGACCGCCTCGTCGCCCCCGACATGGTGCGGCCGCGTCCGGCGCTCGTCATCCTGGCCGTGCCCGGCGGCGAGGGCCCTGGCGGCATCGGCGCCGAGCGGCTCGCCGAGCAGGAAACCCTGCACCGATCCGCAGCCGAGCTTGGCGAGGGCGTCGAGCTGATGCTGGCTCTCGACACCTTCGCCGGTCGTCGCGATGTGCAGGTCGCGCGCCATCGAAATGACGGCCCGGACCACCGCCGCCGAGCCGGGGTCGGTGCGGGACGCATTGATGAAGCTCCGATCGATCTTGATGCGATCGAGCTCGAACTGGCGCAGATGGGCGAGCGAGGAGTAGCCGGTGCCGAAGTCGTCCATGGCGATGCGGACCCCGAGGGCGCGCAGGCCCGCCAGGGCTGCGGCCATCGGCTCGCTGTTGTCGAGCATCGCGGTCTCGGCGATCTCGATCTCCACGCGCCGCGGCAGCAATCGATATTTGTCGAGGACCTGGGCCAGGTGACGCAGGATGTCCGCTCCCCGCAACTGCACCGGCGAGACGTTGATCGAGACGTAGAGATGCTGCGGCCATTGCGCGACCTGCCGGCAGGCCTCGTCGATCACCCAGGCGCCGATGTCGACGATCGCGCCGCTCCGTTCCGCGGCGGGGATGAACTCCGCCGGCGGCACCAGGCCGCGTTCCGGATGATGCCAGCGCAGCAATGCTTCGAAGCCGGTGAGCTCGCGCCCGGGAAGGCCGTAGAGCGGCTGGTAACGCAGCTCGAACTGCCTGGCTGCGATCGCGCGCGCCAGATCCGCGTCGAACATCCGGCGCCGTTCGGCGTCCTCGATCATGCCCTCGCGATAGGTCTCCACCCGGCCGCGGCCGCGCTCTTTCGCCTTGTAGAGGGCAAGGTCGGTCATGCGCTGCAGGCGCTCCGGATCGTCGCCCGGCAGCCGCTCGGCCACGCCGGCGCTGCCGCCGACCGAAACCGTGTGGTCGCCGATGGCGAAGGGGCGGGTCAACGCCGCGACGATGTCGGACGCCAGCGCATGGCCACCGGCCAGGCTCCGCTCGGCGAGCACGGCGAACTCGTCGCCGCCGAGCCGGAACACCAGGTCCGTGGGGGCGCAGATGTCGCGCATGCGTTGCGCCACTTCGATCAGGAGCTGGTCGCCGGCCGCGTGGCCGAGCGTGTCGTTGACCGCCTTGAAACGGTCGAGGTCGATCATCAGCATCACGAACGGGGAACGCTGCGCCATGCGGTCCACCGTCTCGGCAAAGCTGCGCCGGTTGGGCAGGCCCGTGAGCACATCGTGGAACGCCATGTGCGCGATCTTCCTCTGGCCTTCGCGCGCCTCCGTGACGTCGTCATAGGTGACGATCACGCCCCCGTCCGGCATGCGATGACGAGACATGCTCACGATCCGGCCGTCGTTGAGGTGGTGCTCGACCTTCGCCCTGGCGGGTCCGGCCTCGCCGAGGTCGTGATTGTCGATGATCCGCTGCAACCGGGCCTCGTCGCCGCCGACGGCCGAGCCAAGGCGGCCGAGGTATTCTCTCACCGGCATTCCGGTGCGCAGCGCATCCTTCTCGAGACCGAACAGCTCCGAAACACGGGCGTTGAACAGGCGCACCGTGCCGTCCCGCGCCAGCATCAGGAGGCCGCTCGACATGTTGCGCAGCGCCTCGACGGCTTCGGCGCGGGTATGATCGTCGATCAGCTGAATGGCGAAGCCGGGCCCGAATATGATTAGGGCGACCGCCGCGACGGCAAAGGCCAGCGAGCGGAGGGCCTGCGGATTGGAGTAGGAGCCCTCGATCAGCATCGGCTCGACCCGGAAGGCCGTCATTCCGGTGAAATGGAGACTGACGATGGCGAGGATGAGCATCGCGGCCGCAATGGGCCGGTGGGCTCGAAGAGACCGGTCCATGGCCACCTGGAGGGCAATGGCGGAGAACGCGACCGACAGCACGATGGAGGCCACGAGGTAGGACGTGTCCCAGGAGACGATGCCCTGCACGCGATAGGCCGCCATGCCGGTATAGTGCATGACGACGATGGCCAGCCCCGTGATCGCGCCGCCGAGGAGCGGAGCATGGCGCATCGTTCGGCGGGTGGCGATCGCGACGCCCGACGCGGCTCCGAGGATGGCGACGAACAGGGAGGCCACCGTCGTCGATGGGTCGAAGCTGACGGGAACGCCGGGATCGAACCCGAGCATCGCGATGAAATGCGTGCACCAGATCGCCGCGCCGGCCGCCACGGCCGTGAGCACGGTCCAGCCCATCCGCCGCTTGCCCGAGGTCGCTGCCGCACGGTCGAACAAGCTGATCGTGCTCCATGAGCCCGCGCCGCAGACAATTGCCGCAAAGAGCACCAGCCACAACTCGTGATTGTCGCGTACGCACCCCAAAACCGTCATCATCAGCGTTTACCGACCGTCACCGCGCGTACGAGCTCCGCTCGGAGCATAGCGGGTTTCTTTTCTTGATTCGCCTGTCTTGTTAGACAGTTATCAACAATTGCACGGCACCTTACGCTTGCGCTCATGTGTCTCGTGAGCGCCTGTTCCCGGCTCGTGCGGCGCATCGCTGTGTCAATGCCCGCGCCACCGATGACCCATCCCGAGACGACCTCATCCTCGACCAAGGCGGTTCGGCGTTCGCGGGACATCGCCCGCGACCTGCGTCGCCGCGAGGCGCGGCCGCAGCATCCTCGGTCGGCCGGCGAGCCGGCGCAGTCCGCCCTTCGCGAGCAACTCCCCGCAGAGCACGAAACAGTCAGGCCGATGTCGAAACACGATCCCTGGCCGGAGGATTACGAAGAGCGCGGCCTCTCCCGGCTGATGATGCGCTGGCCGGATCGGCGGCCGGCGCTTCAGCAGCTGCGCAGCCGGCACGGGTTCATGCTGCTGTGCGCCGCCTACCATGCCGCGCATACGGCCGCCGAGCATTGGGTGCATTCCACCAGCCCCGAGGCCGCGGTGCGCGTGGAGGAGTTTCGGGCCGTCGCCGCCGCGATCGAACGGGACGTCGCGGCGATCTATCTCAAGTCGTCCGACGGCGGCGCCTGAAGCGTTTGGCGATTTGACGGAATCGCGTCAAGTCGCAAAGACGCCTCGAAACGAAGCTTTGAAGCAAAGCGCGTTTCCACCAGAACACGCTTCACGCCAGCCGCGGGTCGGCGAGGCCGCCTGCAGGCTTCGGTTGCTGTCCCGCCATCCCGGCGTGTTGTCCAGTTGCATGCGGGCGCGCGGCTTCCCGTTGCTGCAACCTTGTGAAGGTTCATCATGGTTTTACCAACGGCAACTTACCAAGCCGCCGGAACGACGTGACGAGGCCGGATGCACAGACGGACGATATTGACCATTGCCACGTGCCTGGCGGTGCTGGCCGGCGTCCTGCCGATGATCGTGCTGTCCCATGTGCAGCAGATGCGTGTCCTCGGGGCCGAACGCAAGCAGGTCGACGACTATGCCGGCTGGATCGCGATCCGCGTGAACCGGACGCTCGACGATGCGAAGCAGGCGCTCGCCCGCGCCGAGACGGAAGGCAAGGGGGACTGCTCGCTCGAGCACATCCGGCAAATGGGGCAGATCGTCCTGGACGCACACAGCATCCAGGACATCGGCTATTTCCGCAACGGCGAGCTTGCCTGCACCACCCTCGGGGTCATTGCGAAGCCGACGGCCCAACCTGCAGCCGACATGGATCTGGGCCGGGGCTACTCTCTCACCTTTGCCGTGCAGCCGGAACTCTTCCGGAGCAAGCCCCTGATCGCGCTCCATCGCGGACGCTACGACGCGCTGATCAGATCCGGGCGGCTGACCGATCTGGTGGCCGATGCCGGCATGACGCTCGGCGTGGCGACCGACCAGGGGCATGTGCTGGAACTGTCCGGGCCGGCCGATCCGAAGCTGGTTCCCGGGCTGGTGTTCCGTCGACGCGCCGGCATGGACGACCGCTATGTGCTGGCGTCGCGCCGCGCGGCGGGGCTGGTGACGTTCGCGTTCGTCGACCGCGACCAGGCGCGGATCGCAGCCGCCGGCGACTGGCGGGACATCCTGCCGCTCAGCCTCGTCATTTCACTCGCCCTGATCGGCATCGTGATCTGGGTTTCGCGCCAGCAATTGTCGCCGGAGAAGACCCTGGAGCTGGCGATCCGCAAGCGGGACTTCGTGGTCCACTATCAGCCGATCATCGAGCTTTCGACGGGGCGCTGCGTCGCGGCCGAGGCCTTGCTGCGGTGGCGCCAGCGCGGAGGCGCCATGGTGCCTCCCGACCTTTTCATCCCCCTGGCGGAAGCGACCGGCCTGATATCGCAACTCACGAGCGTGATGATCGAGATCGTCATGGAGGAGATGGGCCCGCTCCTCCGAAGCGACAGGCACCTCCATATCTCCATCAATATTCCCGCGGGCGACATGGAGAGCGGACGTTTCCTGCCCAGCCTCGCCGCGGCCATCGGCAAGGCCGGGATCGGCCCTGCGCAGGTCTGGCTCGAGGTGACGGAGCGCGGCTTCATCAATGCCGCCGCCGTGACGAACGCGATCGAAGCCGCGCGCACCGCCGGCTATCGGATCACGATCGACGATTTCGGGACGGGCTATTCCAGCCTGTCGCTGCTCGAAGGGCTCCCCCTCGATGCTCTCAAGATCGACAAGGCCTTCGTCGATGCGATCGGCCGCGATGCGGCGAACAGCGTGGTGGCGCCCCACATCATCGCCATGGCGCATGAGCTGAAGCTTTGCATGATCGCCGAGGGCATCGAGACGCCCGAGCAGGAGGCGTACCTCAGGAACGCCAATGTCCAGCTCGGGCAGGGGTGGCTCTATTCGAAGGCGATTCCCTTCGAGCAATTCCAGGCATTCCACCACCGCGACGGCATGGCCGACCAGGCCATGCCGGCGCCGCTAGCTCCCTATCCGCCGAGATAATCGATCTCTGCGCGCAGCCGCTCGTCGTCCAGCCCCATTCCCAGCAGGACCGACAGGAGCACGCGTGCCTTCTGGCCGCTGAGGTCGCCGGCGAAGACGATTCCCCCCTCCGCCAGCACCTTGCCGCCGCCATTGCCGTAGATGGGCCTCACGCGTCCGCGCTGGCAGCGGCTGGTCATGACGACGGGAATGCCCCGCCGGACGACGTCGATTGCTGCCGCCGTGACCGCCGGCGGCGCGTTGCCGCGCCCGAAGCCTTCCAGGACCAGCGCCTGCGCCCCGTTCTCGGCGGCGAAGCGCACATAGCGGCCGTCGGTGCCCATGGCGAGCTTGATCAACTCGACATTCGCTGCGATCCGGTCCGCATCATAGTGGCGCCGCAGCACCGGCCTGCGATGGAGCACGACACGGTCGCCGTCGACCTCGCCCAGCTTGCCATGCTCGGCGGACAGGAACGTATCGGTCCGCGAGGTGTGGGATTTCGTAACGTCGCGCGCGGCATGGAACTCCTGGTCGAAGCAGATCACGGTGCCCAGGCCCCGGGCTTCGCCGGACGCGGCCAGGCGGAGGGAGTCAGCCAGGTTCCGGGGACCGTCGGGGTTCGGTTCGTCGGAGGCATGCTGGGCGCCGGAGCTCCTGGCCGGCGAAGGCGCACATCTCAACGAACTGAAGCGGTGATGGAGCATCGCGGGAGGGCGCCCGTGACGCGCTGCGGTTTGATCCGCTGCGACGCACGAGATCAAAACTTAAGGTCGGCGCCTTTCGCGACATGCCCCTTGCGACACACGAGCCTGGCCCCAGAGTCGTCTTCCAGCGCGACCTTCGCGAGCGCGTATTCCAGGACTTTGTATCGAAGGCGATGAGGGACTCGGTCTTGGCGGCTGCCATGAAGCCGCGACAATCAGGCTGCTTTCGCCGCCTCAAGCCTGACAGGCTGGAGCGGACCGAGTTTGTGCAGGCTCGAGCATCGGAATCTCCTCGTCGAACAAAATCTCTATTCAGACCAGCGGATTCAGTGTCGCGGGCAGACACGATGGGGGGCAGTTAGTTTGAGATTTGCGGTTTCGAGGCAGGTGCCGTCGCAATTTGTGTTGGAATTGATTCTGGCGGCCTCCAGCTGGGTTAGGTTATCGTTTCATGCGGCCAGGTCAATCGGCTGATTGGAAGGCTTTTCGGCGAGGCTCTGCCAGCCGTCGACTTTGCGCATGCTGATCTGGCCGGCGGCGAGCAGCGCCCAGAACAGCATCGCGGCGGTCTCGGCGCAGGGCAGCACGGTCTGCGTCTTGATCCGGCGCTTGAACTCCTCATGCAGCCGCTCGATCGCGTTGGTGGTGCGGATCGAGCGCCATTGGCTTGGCGGGAACAGCGTGAAGGTGATCAGCCGCTCGCCGGCCTCCTCCAGGCTGTCGGCGACGGCCCGGCATTTCAGCCGCCACTTGCGAAGGAAGGCCTTGCGCCTGGCCTCGACCTCCGGCTTCGTCACGGCGTAAATCATGTCGGTATAGTCGGCCGTGAGTTCCTCGTGCAGCCGATCGGGCGCATGGGCGAGAAGGTGCTTGTGCACCGTGCAGCGCTGCACCGGCACGTCGGTCCACAGCGCGGCCAGCGCCTTGTCGAGGCCGGACCCGCCGTCGACGATGACGAGCTTGGGCGTCCGCAGGCCGCGCCGCACGAGATCGTCGAGCCCGCTGCGCCAGGCCGCCTCGCTCTCCCCGCCCATGCTCTTGGCCGCCAGCAGCACCTTCTGCCCATCCTCGCGTACCCCGAGCACGCCCAGCAGCGAGATCGACGTCGCCTTGCGGTCGAGCCGCACGCGCACCACCGTGCCGTCGAGGACCAGCCGCGCGATCGGCTCGTTGGAGAGGTCGCGCCGGTTCCAGGCGTCCCGGTCGGTCTTCGCCTTGCGCCAGGCCCGGCTCACCGTGTCCTTGCCGACGGCGCCGCCGAACACGGGCGCCAGGGCGCGGCGCACACGGCGGGTGTTGGCGCCGGCCAGATAGGCGCCGGCGATCAGCGCGTCCGCTTGCCGGGTGCGCCGCGGATAGGCCGGGATCGTCGCGTTCTGCCACTCGGCCCTCGTGCCGTCCGCCGCCTCCAGCCGAGCCCGCGGCACCCGCAGCCGCATTGGTCCGAAGGTCCCTGTCAGGCCACGCTCGCGATGGCCGTGCCGGTGCCCGCCGGCCCCGCAGCGGTCCTCGCCGGCCTCGCCGGCGCGCCGCTCGTAGCGCCCACGCAAAAGCGCGGCATCCAGCTCACTCTCCAGCATCGCCTCGATGAAACCGCGGATGCGCAGCCGAACCCCGGCCTCCACCGGATCGAACCACGCGTCCCCAGCGAAAAGTGCCGCATCTGCCGCAACCGGCGCCGGCTTCGTGCTATGGCTTTCCATGGCGTGATCTCCATCGGCGCTCCAACGCCGAATCTGCTTGGTTGAACAAGCCGGAGATTACGCCACCCTCAAATTCCAACCACTCCCGCGACAGCACCTCGAGGCAAATGCTCGGTCCGGAACTCACTCGTGGCGGACAAAGGAGCGGCTGCTGCGCCGCAGTCTCACTCACAGGAAAGGGAAATGATCATACCCGTCCCACTGCCGCAGGAATTCACTTGAGTGATGGGTACGGAGTACGATTGCTAGGTGAGAATCATATCAGAAGAGTATATTCCTCATTAGAATATGCCTAGATGCCTTAATCAAGAAGATTCGCGGATATTGCAGATGACACAAAATATTTCCGAAATGTCTCTCGACGAAATTGTGTCTCACCTCATTTCTGGAGGTGTCGTGCATGCATCAAACGGAAAAGAGTTTTCAATTCCATTGAATGATAGTCGATCTATTCTTGATTTTTACAATAAAGATCGTCAATCATACTGGAATCCAGACAAAAATCCGGCAATTCAAGACGGAGAGGTTGATCGAGTTCTTGCCGCGCTCAACAAGACGCCCAAAGCTGCCGTCTCGTCGAACAGGGCGACCGCAGAGCGCCAGAAGTGGCAACTCATCAAGATTGAAGCGCACCGTTTTCGCGGGCTGCATCGTCATTGCGCTGAAGGTGGAGCCGACCCAAAGGCTTTTGAGCTTGAACTTACTGCCCCCACCACACTGCTTCGTGGATTTAACGGAGCAGGTAAGACCTCGCTAGTGAGTGCGATTTGCTGGTGCCTGACAGGATACGGGCATCGCTCGCAGGGGCTGCCGGCAACGTTGCATGAGCGCATTGCGGTGCAAGTTGTCGGTGATGAGGCAGAAACGAGTGAATTCGACCTCCCGGCAATTGTTCCGGTCCCCACAGAGCAAGAGTTGGCGGCAGTCGATGGCGCGCCGAAGGTTGACACTTGGGTCAGACTCTCGTTTCACTCACTAATCGATGGCAGGGATGTCGTTGTCGAGCGCCATCTCCAAAGAGATGGGAAAAAGGCTTTCAAAACGGTTCCGATCGGCCTTGACAAGTTGGGCCTGTCAGACCTAGCGCTCCAAGTTGGGGTCCTGATGCCCGGCATTGCGGCGGCGACCCGGTTTGACGACAAAACCACGTTATCGCAGGCCGTTTCGATACTGACCGGCTTGCGGCCCTTAGCACATTTTGGTGCGCGGAGTGCGCGGCTGTACGATCGACTGACCGACAAGTATCCGAAGTTGGCGCAACAGGAGAAGAAAGTCAGCAAAGAGGCAGCGGAGGCGCAGAAGCGGACTCTCCACGATCTGCTGAAGGAAGGCCCGGGCTTGCCGAGCCTCGATTGCATCGTCCTTCCAGATGACAGCGACCCTGAGACGTGGATCAGCGGCCTTGAGGAAGCTGAAAAGCGCCTAAAAACAGCCGAAGAAAAGTCTGCGGAAGAGGCGGCATTAATCCTAGGCACCTTACCATCCCTTACCTCCAACGCGGAGATTAAGCGCTTCGAAAATGCTCTGACGGTCACACAAACCAGTTTCAGTAGCAGTTCCTTGAGGGGATTGCCTTCGATGCAGCTCGCAAGGAAACTGAGCGAGCTGCAGGAGGCAGATCTTGAAGCTGGTTCGCGCGTTTTGGAAGGGATCGAAGCCGAGGCGAGGAGGCTCACCGAACGCCTGTCGAACACCGGTCGTTCAGATCGACTGCGCCTCTACGGTCTGGTGGCCAAATGGCACGAAACCGTGCACCCAGGACATCCCTTCTCAGCCTGTCCGGTCTGCGACCGCGACCTCACCCAACCGGGCGCCATCCCCAAGGACGCTCTGCTCAATCAATCGGTGGCGGAGGCCTTGGAGGAGGCCCGAAGAGCGGATGTCGCATTCATAAAAACCGCGGCCGAATGGGAGCGCGACGCCATGCGTGCGCTCCGAGGGCAACTGCCTGAAGCGCTACAGCCCTTCGTGTCTGATAAGGTTCCGGATGATTTGGCTGCGATCTACACTACAGCTCTATCGAAAGAGGTCTTCGAGCAGCCCGATTTTCCACAAGCCCTTCGCAAAATGGCTCCGAACGTAGCGGAGCTCTGCCGTCGTGCATGGGCTAACGGTCCCGAGCGCGCGCCGCTGCCGAGCGCAATGTTGCCACCGACGATTCCAGATAACGAAGGCTTGCGAGCCGCTATTGCGAAGGTGCGACGCGCGATTAACCTTGCCAGGTACCGCATCGAAAATGCGGAATTCGCAAAATCGGCTATTGTCGGTGTCTTGCGCTCGGAAGCCGCGGAAACAGAGATTGCGGCAAACAGACGCTCAGTCATGGGGCAGCTAAGCACGCTTAATTCTTACCTTGAATCAGCGACAACATTCGCTGGCGTGAGACATCAACTTAACCAGTTCAGAAAGACGTGCGGGCAGTGGAAATCTGCATGTGAGCGGATAGAAAATCTTGATCGAGCGGCCAAGGCGGTCGAGCCGTTTACGCGCTTTCCAGATCTTGTTCATGATCAAGTTGCGGGTCTCATTCGTAGCCTGGATTCGCAGGCGACAGCTTGGTCGCAGCGAATGTATAAGGCGCAGTTCCTACAAGCGCCATCCTATGCCGGGCTGGATTCTACCAAGAGCGATGGCTTCTCGTTTTTGGCGAAGCAGGGACAGCATCTAGTTGAAGCTCATCATGTAATGAATGCCTCGGCGTTACGCGCTTACCTCTCGTCGTTTGTCCTTGCATTATGGCAGCAAGTTTGGGCGAGATCCGGCGGGATATCGACGATCCTGATGGATGATCCGCAGGATCTGCTCGATCCTGGCAATGTCGCCAATCTAGCGGCAACTGTTCCGCGCCTGATCGAGGCGGAGATGAATCCACTGATCGTGAGCAATGATTTCAATTTCATATCAGCCGTTGAGGCTTTCGTCTCAGCGCGTGCTACTGCGGGCCAGGGGCGGCGGACGGAGGTATGGGAGTTTTCAGCTATTTCGACTTCGAAATGTACTGCGAGTCTTGCACCTGTCGCGGATGAGGGGCGGCTACGCGGCAAGCACTGGAAAGATACAGACGTGAACGATGTTGCTCTTGCGCGGGCGTTCGTTCACCCGGTGCGGGTCCGTATCGAGACGAAGCTCTGGGATCTGCTTGCGTCCGATCCCGATGTGCTGAAAGATCCGACTCTGGAAAAACTCCTCGGTAGAATAGCGAGCGCGGGAAACCGAGGCGTGCGCCCCTTTAACGAGGAGCCATTCCGAGAACTTCTTGACTTGCCTCAACTAAAGGTAAACGCTCCGTTCCGAAAAGCGATCAACAAGGCGCATCATGGCAAGGCGGACCAGCTCACGCCCGCCGAAGCGGAAGACGTGCACGAGGGCTACGAGAACGTCTTTGCCGCGATTGACGCCTGTTGGCTTGCGTATGCCCGGTTCATGGGTCGTCTGCCCCCCGAACAAGCCGTAGCGGAAGCTACTAGGGCTCCGACCAGGCCGAATATCGTATCGTTTTCGGCTAGGCCCATATCTGTAATTGGGCGGCTCGCTGCGCACGAGAGCGGGGCTCCGCTCAGCACCATCGAGGATGCACAGGAGAAGTTCGATTTCGCTGCGCTGGGCGACGTTTCGCTCTTCACTCTGCGAGCGTCAACGCTGGGGCTGGTGGCATTTCCCGGGCAGACGCTGATTGTGTCGCTGACCGCGGAGGTCCGCAATGGTGACTTCGCAGTTGTTCAAACGCCCAGTAGAACCTATGCGCGCCGCATCGGTATCGACAAAGCCGATCAGTCGCGGATTGCCTTGGAAAGCATGCCGTCAACCAGTTCACGCGTTCCGCCGACACACTTCATCCCGCGGAGCAGCGCGACGCTCAATAAGGTCATCGGCGTCTTATTCGACGAGACGGTGCCAGCGAGATCCCAGGACGAGGCAGTCCCAGCGATAACTTCAGCCGCTCTGTCACAGGTGATTGCAGCGGCGGTCGTTGCAGGCGACAGCGCTTTCCCTGTAGCGCCTGACCGAGGGCGCGTGCTGCTTGGACGGGCGCCTGACATCTCCCAATTAGCAGGTAGAATTCTCGCTATCGCGACGCGACAGGACGCCCATTCGTCGGAGCACTTCGCTTATCTCAAACGACTAGGGAAAAAGATGCCCGGAAATTCGTCAGTCTACTATCTAGAAAATGTTGGCCAGACAGGTGAGGGCGAGTTTGTACAATTTCTGGGGTCAGGTGAGGCGATCGCCGGCATCTCCATTGTCGACGATTTGTGGAAGGTACACGGAACGATTTTCTGACTGGGCGCACTTATCCGGTGGGCCGCAAGGTCAGCAAGTCGGCAGAGGGCAAGCACAGGCCGCCGGCAACGGCCCGATCCCGGGCCGTTGCCGGTGACATCGACGGACCGACTACGCCTCATCCGCCGAGATAGTCGATCTCCGCGCGCAGCCGCTCGTTGTCCAGCCCCATTCCGAGCAGGACCGACAGGAGCACGCGTGCCTTCTGGCCGCTGAGGTCGCCGGCGAAGACGATTCCCCCCTCCGCCAGCACCTTGCCGCCGCCATTGCCGTAGATGGGCCTCACGCGTCCGCGCTGGCAGCGGCTGGTCATGATGACGGGAATGCCCCGCCGGACGACGTCGATTGCTGCCGCCGTGACCGCCGGCGGCGCGTTGCCGCGCCCGAAGCCTTCCAGGACCAGCGCCTGCGCCCCGTTCTCGGCGGCGAAGCGCACATAGCGGCCATCGGTGCCCATGGCGAGCTTGATCAGCTCGACATTCGCTGCGATCCGGTCCGCATCATAGTGGCGCCGCAGCACCGGCCTGCGATGGAGCACGACGCGGTCGCCGTCGACCTCGCCCAGCTTGCCATGCTCGGCCGACAGGAACGTATCGGTCCGCGAGGTGTGGGATTTGGTGACGTCGCGCGCGGCATGGAACTCCTGGTCGAAGCAGATCACGGTGCCCAGGCCCCGGGCTTCGTCGGACGCGGCCAGGCGGAGGGAGTCGGCCAGGTTCCGGGGACCGTCGGGGTTCGGTTCGTCGGAGGCATGCTGGGCGCCGGTGAAGACGACCGGCTTGTCGGAGTCGACGACGAGGTCGGCCATGAAGGCGCTCTCCTCCATCGTGTCCGTGCCGTGCGTCACGACGACGCCGTCGAAGCCTTCCCGAAGGCGGCCGGAAACATGCCGGGCGAGCAGGAAGCTGGTCGGCAGGTCCATGGCGTAGCTGCCGACATTGCAGAAGTCGTCGATGGCGACGTCCAGTCCGGCCACCGGATAGGGCAGCATGGCCTGCAACTCGGAGCCGGCTATGCTCGCCGTCACGTGCCCGCTGCCCGGCTCCCGCCGCGACGCGATGGTGCCTCCGGTCGTGATCAGGCAGATTTTCCGCATTCAAAGGCCTCGTCGAAGTTCTTGGCTGATTGTGTCGGCGACGGCGTGCGGCCGGCCAGGGTCGTACGGGCGCGAGTCAGGACGATCCGTGGGGGCGGCTCCGCGATGAATCGCGGACGACCAGGTAGGGGGTGAGCCGCTGGGACGCGACGGGCTGTCCGTCCATCCGGGCCAGGATCATCTCAACGGCCGTGCGCCCCATGACGTCGATGGGGACCCGCACGCTCGAGAGCGGAACGAGGAGGTCGTCGGCGATGGTGATGTCGTTGTAGCCGACCACCGCCACGTCCCGGCCGACCTCCAGGCCCTCGTCGCGAATGACGCCCATCACGCCGATGGCGGAATAGTCGTTCACGGCGAAGATCGCCGTCGGCCGGGGCCGCAGCGCGAGCAGCTCCTTCGCGGCCCTGCGGCCTGCCGCGGCATCGAAGCCGGCGTTGATGACCCTTTCGGGCGGAAGGACCATGCCTTCCCGGGCCAGGGCATCCAGGAAGCCCTTCGCGCGCACGACGCCGGAGCTGGCATAGGTCGGTCCGTTGACGATGGCGATGCGTTCATGGCCGAGATCGAGGAAGTGGCGCGCGACGATCGCTCCGCCGACCTCGTCGTCCCAGGTCACCGACGGGTGCCCGCCCGAGGAGCGGTTGAACAGGATGAACGGGACCTCCCTGTCCGAAAGCTCGTCGAGGAACGGCGCCTCGAGATGCGCGTCGCCGATCAGCAGGCCGTCGAACCGGCGGTCGAGGTAGTGCTCGACCCTGCTGCGCTGCTGCTCGGGATCGTCGCCGGACGAGCCGCCGACGGCCAGATAGCCGCGCGCCTGCGCATGCCGTTCGATCGCCTCGTACACGGCCGCCATGACGACGTCGGTGAGGCGGGTCACGACGACGCCGAGCGCGTGGGTGCGGCGGCCGCGCAGGCTGGCCGCCCACAGGTCGGGACGATAGCCCAGCTCGTCGGCCAGCCGCCTGATCTGCTGCGCGGCGTCGCTGTCGAAGTCCGTGGGACGTTGCCGCAGGACGCGCGACACGGTCGAGACGTTGACGCCCGCCATGTCTGCGATCGACCGCATCGTCGTCCGCTCGCGCCTGAGTTTGGTCTTGTCCGTCGACATGTCGTTCTCCGCGCCCTTGTCCTGGGTGCTCCGCCAAGCAGCCGCAGCCAGCAAACTACCGGCCGGTCCCCGCGGCAATAGGTTGAGGTCCATGGATTCCGCACGGCGTCCGCTCCCGCCGCCGCCGACTTGCGCGCGACGGTCCCGGCCGGCCCTCGAATCGTCTGCGGTCAGCGCTGCGGCCCACTCGAACACCCCCTTGACACGGATAATCCAACCGTGATGTTAGAAGTATGCAAACGGTTGCGCAATCGTTTGTTGACTTGGTCATCCAAAAGCCGCCGAAGAGGTCGGCTACAAATGAGGGGAAAGCTGATGCGCCAGCGTCACACTATCGCAATGGTGTTCTTTGCCTTGACCTGTTCGACGGCGCTCGGCTTGGTCGAACAGGCGGCGGCCGCCGAGAAGAAGGTGATCGGATTTGCCGTGCCCGTCCTGGCAAACCCGTTCTGGAAGCAGGAAGTCGACTTCGCCAAGCGCGTGGCCGACGAGCTCGGCGGCGACCTCATCGTCGAGGACGCGAACCAGGACGAAGCCAAGCAGCTGCAGATCATGGACAACTTCGCGTCCCGCAAGGTCGACGCGATCATCACGGCGCCGGTGACGACCGCCGTGGCGCCGGCTCTCATCAAGGCGGCCGGCCGCGCCAATATTCCGATCTTCTTTGCCGAGCGCACCCCCGGCTTCAAACCTGATCCGAGCAAGTATCCGCAGTATATCGGGTTCGTCGGCGCCGACAGCCATCAGGGTGCGCTGGCGACGGCCAAGGCCCTCTACGACGCCGGTGCCCGCAAGATCGTCGCCACGACCGGCACGAAGGGCAGCTCCATCGCCGAAGACCGGATCGGCGGCCTGAAGGAGTTCGCCGACAAGCACCCCGATTTCAAGGTGCTGCAGATCCAGTACGGCGTCGAGCTGCGCGAGGACGGCATCAAGGCCACCGAGAACTATCTGTCGGCCTATCCGGGCCCCGGTTTCGACGGCATCTGGAACTATGACGACGGCGCGGCGATCGGCGCGGCGGCGGCCCTCAGGCAGGCCAATCTGACCGGCAAGGTGCAGGTCACCGGTTTCGACGCGGAGGCCGACGGCGCGCAGGCGATCAAGGCCGGGGACATCCTTGCGGATTCGGGCGGCCAGTTCATCGACGGCGGCTTCGCCTACATCATGGCCTTCGACTATCTCAACGGCCACAAGCCGAAGAACCCGTATGTGGTGATGGACTATCTGCTGGTCACCAAGGCCAACGTCGACAAGTACATCGAGCAGTTCGGCTCCGGCTTCCCGCCCTACGACGTCAAGAAGATGTCCGTGACCTACAATCCGAGCGCGTCGACCGACGACTACAAGATCGCAATTCAGTAACGGCGATCCCGGGCGATCCGGCGCCACCGGCCGGATCGCCCTGCAAGGAGACAAGGGAGGCAAGGATGTCGGATGAGGTCCGTCTGGCCTTGAGGGCCATACGCAAGACTTACGATGCCTCGACCGTCCTGGATCTCGCCGATTGCGGCGAGGTCGCCTTTCGCCGCGGCGAAATCCACGCGCTCGCCGGCGAGAACGGCGCGGGCAAGTCCACCCTGGTGAAGGTGGTGTGCGGCCTGGTGCCGCCGACCGAAGGGTCGATGGTGCTCGACGGCAAGCCTTATGCGCCGGCCAACCTCGCCGAAGCGCGGGCGGCAGGTGTGGAAATCGTGCTCCAGGAGCCGGGGCTGGTTCCCGGGCTGACGGTGGCCGACAACCTGTTCCTCGGGCGCGAGCGCCTCTACTCCAGCATCGGATTCCTGAGCGGCCGCCGCCGGGACGAGCTCGCCCGCGAGGCGCTGCAGCGCGTCGGCGCCGAAATATCGCCGGGTGCGCGCGCCGGCGACCTCGATCTCGAATCGCAGAAATTCGTGGAACTGGCCCGCGCGTTGGCGTTCGAGCCCCGCGTGCTGGTGATCGACGAGATGTCGGCCAGCCTGACGAAGCAGGGAGTCGGGCTCATGTCGCGCGTCCTGCGCGAAGCGGCCGCCGGCGGCACGACCATCCTGTTCATCTCCCACTATCTCGAAGAGACCTTCGACCTGTGCCAGCGCGTCACCGTCCTCAAGGACGGGCGGCATGTCCAGACCCTGGCGACGAAGGAGCTGGACGAAAGCCAGCTGCAGACCCTGATGGTCGGGCGCTCCCTGGTCAGCGAGCTCTATCATGAGGAGGCGCGCGCCCGGTCGACGACCGCGGCAGGCCCGGTGCTGAGCCTCACCGACCTCGTCGCCGGCGACATCGTGCGCGATTTCAGCCTCGAGGTGCGGGCGGGGGAGATCGTCGGCCTCGGCGGCCTGGTCGGCTGCGGCAGCGAAGACATCGCGCACGCCATCTTCGGCGTGGGCCGCATGACCGGCGGCGGGATGACGCTCTCGGGCAAGCCGTACCGGCCCCGAAGCTCCCGGGAAGCCATCGACAGCGGCGTCGGCTTCGTGTCCGGCGACCGCGAAGCGAACGACCTCATCCTGCAGGAGACGATCCAGGACAACATCGCCCTGCCCACCCTGCCGATGCGCTCGCGGTACGGCGTCACGTCCAGGCGGGAGGACGCCGCTGAGGCCGACAAGGTCATCCGGCAGCTGGCGATCGCCTGCCGCGGCCCGGCGGACTCCCCGGCCAATCTCAGCGGCGGCAACCGGCAGAAGGTCGTTCTCGGCAAGTGGATGCTGCGGCGCCCGAGCCTTCTGGTCCTGCAGAACCCGACGCGCGGCGTCGATGTCGGCGCCAAGTCCCTCATATACCGCACCTTGCGGGACCTGGCGGGCCTGGGGACCGCCATCCTGCTGATCAGCGACGAACTGAACGAATTGCGCGGGATGAGCGACCGCATCGTGATCATGCGGCGGGGCGTGATCGCCGGAAGGTTCGAAAGCTCCGCGAACCCGAGCGAGGAAGACCTCGTCGCGAGCATGGTTTGAAGGAAGGCGACATGTTGCAGACAGCCGAACAGGATCTGGGGCCGCGCAAAGTGTTGAAGCGCAGCGGGCGCGAGATTGCGCGCAAATTCATTCCCTTCGTGGCGCTGCTTCTTCTCATCGCCATCTTCAGCATCGCCGCGCCGGATCGGTTCGCGACCTTCGACAACGCCAGGACCGTCTTCGTCCAGACCGTGGTGCTGGCCGTCGTCGCCTTCGGCTCCACCCTGGTGATCATAGCAGGGTCGATCGATCTGTCGGTGGGGTCGGTCGCGGCCCTCGCCAGCATGGTCGGCGCCAGCGTCGCGCAGGATTCCAACGGCTTTCTCGGGCTGGCCGCGGCCATCGCCGTGGGCATGCTCGCCGGAGCGGCCAACGGCGCGGGCCTGGCCTGGCTGAAGATTCCCTCGTTCATCATGACGCTCGGCATGCTGTCGGTGGGGCGTGGGCTGACGCTGCTCTACTCCGGCACGCAGCCGATCATGACCCCCGGCGAATGGGACTGGATGGGCGTGGCGCCGGGCATCTTCGTCCCCGGCCTGGTGGTCTTCATCCTGACGTTCTGCCTGTTCAAGTTCACGGCGTTCGGCCGCTACATCTCGGCCGTCGGCGGCCAGGAGAAGGTCGCGGCCATGTCGGGCGTCAATGTCGCCCGGGTGAAGCTCATGGTCTTCGTCATCTCCGGGATCACGGCGGCCATCGGCGGCGTCGTCCTGGCCTCGCGCGTCGGCGCGGCCACGCCGACCGCCGGAACCGGCATGGAGCTGACGGTGATCGCCGCGGTCGTGCTCGGCGGCACTCCGCTCACCGGCGGCATGGGCAGCCTGGTGAACACGATCGTCGGCGCGCTCATCATCAATATTCTCCTGAACGGCCTGATCATCGTCGGGATCGGCGCCGAACTGCAGATCATCGCCCAGGGCCTCGTGCTGGTCGCGGCGGTGCTCGTTTCCCTCGACCGCAAGAAGATCGGCATCATCAAGTAGGACGGAAACGACATGCGCAGCTATTCCATTGCAGTCATCCCCGGCGACGGGATCGGCATGGAGGTGATGCCGCCGGCGCTCGACGTCCTGGACGTCGTCGCCGGACGGCACGGGTTCAGCCTTTCCTGCACGCAGCTCCCCTGGGGGTGCGAGTTCTATGCCCGCCACGGGCGCATGATGGACGAGGACGGGCTGGAGACGCTCGGCCGCTTCGACGCCATCCTGCTGGGAGCCGTCGGCTATCCCGGCGTGCCGGACCACGTCTCGCTCTGGGGCCTGCTCATCCCGATCCGCCGGGCCTTTCGCCAGTACATCAACCTGCGTCCGATCCGCCTGCTGGAGGGCGTGAACGGGCCCCTGGCGAACACGGCCGGCAAGATCGACATCCTCATCGTCCGCGAGAACAACGAGGGCGAGTATTCCGAGGCCGGCGGGCGCCTCTATCGCGGGACGCCCGACGAGATCGCGATCCAGGAGGCGCTGTTCACCCGCCGCGGCATCGAGCGCGCCGCCCGCTATGCCGCGGGCCTGGCCAAGACCCGCTCGGGCGCCATGGTCGCCGCCACCAAGTCCAACGGCATCATCCATACCATGCCGTTCTGGGACGAAGTGTGCGGCGAGGTCGCCGGGGAAGAGGGGGTCGGCATCGGATTCCGGCATATCGATGCCCTGGCCGCGGACTTCGTGCTGCATCCCGAGCGCCTCGACGTGGTGGTCGCCTCCAACCTGTTCGGCGACATCCTGAGCGACCTCGGCGCTGCCGTCGCCGGCAGCATCGGCATCGCGCCCTCGGCAAACCTCAATCCGGAAGGCCAGTTCCCGTCGATGTTCGAGCCGGTCCACGGATCGGCGCCCGACATTGCCGGGCAGGGCATCGCCAATCCGATCGGGCAGATCTGGTCCGCCGCCATGATGCTCGATCATCTCGGCGAGACGGCTGCAGCGGCCGACATCATGCGCGCCCTGGAGGCGGCGCTGGCGCTGTCCCCGGCGCGCACGCGGGATCTGGGCGGGCAGGCCTCGACCCGGGAATTCGCCCAGGAGATCAAATCCCGCCTCGGCGTCGGGGCCAGCCTCGACGCCCGTCGCGGATCATAGGAGGAAGAGGCTGATGAAACAGGCTGTGATCATCACGGGAGCCGGAATCGGAATTGGCCGGGCGACGGCGCTGGCCTTCGCCAGGGCCGGGTTCCACGTGGCCGTCACCGATGTTCTGGAGGATGACGGACGCAGGGCCGCCGTTGAAATCGCCGAGGCCGGCGGGTCGGCTCGCTTCCATCGGCTGGACGTCACCAGCACCGACGATGTCGATGCGGTGGTGGGCGAGGTGATCGGCGAATTCGGCGCACCGCATGCGGTCGTCGCCAATGCCGGCATCGCGCTGCGCGAGCCGTTCTCGGCGATGACGGACAAGGGCTGGCAGCGCACGCTGGACGTCGACCTCAACGGCGTCATGCGCGTCTTCCGGGCCGCGGCGCCGAGCATGCGGGCCGCCGGGCGCGGCAGCATGATCGCCATGTCGTCGATCATGGGCGTGGCCTATGGCTGGGACGAGCACGTGCACTATTCCGCCGCCAAGGCCGGCGTGATCGGCCTCGTCCGCGGCCTGGCCGTGGAGCTGGCGCCCGAGGGCGTCCGGGTCAACGGCATCGCGCCCGGCTATATCCGGACCGCGCAGGCCCTGTCCGTCGACCACTCGCTCGGCCCGAAGGGCCTGGAGGCGGCCGCGAGCTATATTCCGATGCGGCGCGTGGGCGAGCCGGCCGACGTCGCCGACGTGGCCCTGTTCCTGGCCTCGGAGCAGGCGCGCTACGTCACCGGGCAGATCATCACCGTCGACGGCGGCCTGCTGGTCGGGCGGTTCTGAGGTATCGTTCGCGGATCAGACCCGGCGCCTGCCGAGCCCCTCCTGCGGGCAAGTCGGAAACATCCGACATGCGTGGAGGAAGGATGCAGGCGTCGCGGCACCGCCGACGCGACGCGTGCCTTGCACACAGGATGGTCGCCCAATCCCCGTCCGCAGGCTCGATCGGCGGCGGGGACTACGCGCGCTCAGCGGGATCGTCCGGCCGAAGCCCGCGCCATGCGATGCGCATGACGAGGTCGACGAGGTCCTCCCGCGCGACGTCGGGGCGGTCGAGCCACCACAGGGCGAGCGCGTGAAGGCCGTTCTTGAGAAATTCCGTGGCGGCCTGCACTTGGAACGGAGCGCAGCCCTGCAAGACTGCGGCGAGCAGCACTGCCAGGCGCGCGGACGCGCCGGCCTGCACCTCGCGCGACAGTCCGGCCGCCACGGGATCGCCGGACGGGACGGCCAGCAGCACCCGGGCGGCCTGCGGATCCTGCTCGACGAACAGGAGGAATGCCTCGACGGCGCGACGGAATGTCCGCTCCGGCTCCGCCCCGTCCGCCACGATCGACCGGCCCCTGGCGATCAGCCCGTCGCGGATCGCTTCCAGGACGCCCGAGAACAGCGCCTGCTTTGACGGGAAGTGGTCATAGAGCACGGGCTTGGTGATGCCGGCACCGGCGGCGATGGCGTCCATTCTCGCGCCGTCGTAGCCGTCGGCCGCGAAGACGCGCACCGCCGCCGACAGGATCCTGGCTTTCCGCTCCTCGCCGCTCAGCCGCCTGCGCACCCTTGACATCATGAGGCGCAGCATTACCTACCCGTGAGTAGGTTATCAAGCACGAGGTGACGCCATGCGCATTTTCGTTGCCGGGGCGACGGGCGCGGTCGGGCGCCGGCTGGTTCCGCGCCTGGTCCGGGCCGGCCATGCGATCGTCGGATTGACCCGCACGTCGGCCAAGGCCGGGCTGCTTCGAGAGCTGGGGGCGGAGCCGGTCGTGGCCGACGCGCTCGACCGGGAGGCCGTCCATGCCGCGGTCGCGACCGCGCGCCCGGATGTGATCGTGCATGAAATGACCGATCTGACGGGCGCGTCGGACCTCGCCCGGTTCGACCATGTCTTCGCCGGCAGCAATCGCCTGCGCACCGCGGGAACCGATCATCTGCTTGCCGCCGCGCGCGCCAGCGGCGTGAAGCGCGTGGTGGCGCAGAGCTTCTGTGGCTGGCCCTATGCGCGCACGGGCGGACCCGTCAAGGCCGAGGACGCCCCGCTCGATCCGGACCCGCCGCGCCAGATGCGGCGCACGCTCGAGGCCCTGATCCATGTGGAGAGCGCCGTCGCCGCTGCGACCGACCTGGAAGGGGTCGCGCTGCGCTACGGCGGCTTCTACGGTCCCGATACCGGCGTTTTCGACCCGGGCCTGATCGGGCAGATTCGCAAGCGCCGCATGCCGATCCTCGGCGGCGGCACGGCGTGGTGGTCGTTCCTGCACATCGACGATGCGGCGGATGCCACCGCGCTGGCGGTCGAGCGCGGCCGCGGCGTCTACAACATCGTCGACGACGATCCGGCGCCCGTGCGCGAGTGGCTGACCGCGACAGCCGCCATGCTCGGCGCCAGGCCGCCCCTGCGCCTGCCGGCATGGCTCGCCCGCCTGGTCGTCGCGGACCATCTCGTGGTGATGATGACGGATCTGCGGGCCGGATCGAACGCCAAGGCAAAGCGCGAGCTGGGATGGCAGCCGCGTCATCCTTCCTGGCGGCAGGGATTTGCCGAAATCATCGAGCAGGAGGCGCGGGCGGCGGCCTGATGGCACGGCGGCCTGCCGCGACCGCGTCGGTATGGCGGCGCCGAGACCTGTCCGGCTTCATGCGACGGCGACCCAGCCGCGGAACGAAAACCCGGCGTAGAACAGCGCCACGTCGGAAAAGCCGGCGTCAAGGAGAAGCGCTTCGTCCTCGCCGGCCTGCAGGATGGACAGGCGTGCCGCCATGGCGGCGGCGGAGGCGGACGCCTGCGCGAAATCGACGCCGGGCCTGCCGGCGAATGCCGCGGAGCGCGACAGCCAGCGATCAGGCTCGTCGTTGTCGGGACAGCTGTGATGCGCGACGACGAGCGGGGCGCGCGGCTTCAGGCGCCGGTGCAGCTCCCGCAATGTGCCCAGTCGCTCGTCCCTGGCAAGGAAGTGCAGCGTGAGCAGGCAGGTCGCGCCATCGAACGGCCCCGGCGAGGCAGTGTCGACATAGGCTTGCTCGAACCGGGCGCGCGTCTGCAGCGGCCCCAGGACGCGCCTCGCCAGATCGAGCATCTCGGCCGAGGGATCAACGCCGACGAAGCGCCAATGCGGCTGCGCTTCGGCGAAGGCCTTCAGCTCGAGGCCGCCGCCTGCGCCAAGGACCAGAATGTTCGCCGCCTCCGGCACTTGCTCCGCCAACAGGAGCATCGCCATGCGATGGAGATCGGCGAAGCCGGGTACCTTCTGTGGCGTGCCTGCCGCATAGTCCGCCACGACAGCAGCATCGGTGAAAGGTCGCATCGGCTCCATCGCTCAGCCCGGCATGGACGCAAGGCGGGGGACGCGAAGCACGTCCGATGATCGGCTGTTCCTCATCATGGAACTTCATATGTTACGAAATCGACTGAATATCAAGCCGGTGCTGCGTGGCGCACCGGCTCAGCCGCGGCATGACCCGGCGTGGCCGGGCGGCAAGCCAAGGCTTCCAATGCCGGGCATCCACCGGGTCGCAAATCGGCCGCGTTCCGCGCGGGTGCCGTTGGTGCTCCGGGCCGTCGTCCTCCGGCTGGCGTCCGAAAGGCTATTTCCGCAGGCTTGCGACCGAGCGGTCATCCTGCCCGAGGAGGCGCAGCCCTCCCTCCGGCGTGATCGCGAACCGGTGGGCTGACGTGAGAGCCTTCAACAGGGCGCGCTCCTGGTCCATGAGCGGTTGCTCGCACATCATCATGGACGCGCCGGTGTCCGCAATCTTCAGCCCTTCGCCGGTCAGTTGGAAGCCGCCGAAGAACCTGTTGCAGGATCCGTTTCCATGGATGCGTCCGTCGGGCTCGAAGGCGACGGTCGGCTTCGAGCCTGCGACGATCGCCTTGCCGCCGATCTCCTCCACCTGCCAGTCGCCGTGAAGGAGGCTCGCCGGTTCCCCGCCGCACCCCGTGAGCTTGCGCTCGCCGACGACCACGGTTGCGGTCTGCGGGTAAGGCATTCCCGTCATCGTGTCGGCGCACAGCGTGGCCGCGACCGTCAGGATGAAACGGCGTCCGTCGACCGTGGCCGAGTAGGTGTCGACGCCATCAGCGGTCGTCGCCTGCGGCGGCGGCTCGATGGTGAAGGCCTCGCCGTCCAGCATGCGGAACGTCATGGCCTTGTCGGACATCTCGATGTGCCAGCCGGGTTCGTTTCCGCGCAGCCTCAGGCTTGCAGCCTGCGCGAAGTGTGGCGCGGCAACCAGCAGTGCTGCCAATGGCGCGGCAACGCCGGCGCCGGAACGGGCGCGCAAGCCACGGCAAGTCCGGATCGAGGTGGTCGTCAGCACGGCTGGTCTCCCGACGCGCGGCGTCCGATCGTCATCGGTGGGGCGCCGAGCTTTCGGGCCGGCACCGTTCCCACGACCGGTGCCCGGTCGCAGCGCGGCAAGCAGGTTGTCTTCCGGAGCTCGGATGCCCTGCGGAGGAGCCAACCGTTCCCATGTGGCCTCGTCATCCGAAGGAAGACGAAACGCGGGGTGGTCGAGGGGCGGTCAGGTGTCCGCCACGCCGGGCGATGCGTCCCGCTTCATCGACGGATGCGGTGGACATCCGTGACGCGGCCGGTGCGCGAGTTGAGCGTCACTTCAAATCGGCTGCCGCCACGGCGTGCGTGATACACGAAATGCCGCCCCCTGCAGTCGATCCGGCGGACATCCCGGAAGCCGCGGTTTTGCAGCAGGATCTGGCCTTGCCGGCAGGAGATCGCCCGGCCGCCGTTGAGGCTGGAGCCGACCGAGATGTTGACGGTAACGGCCTGGGCCGGCACGGCCGCTCCCAGCGGCAAGGCAAGGCCGAAAGCGAGAGCCCAAGCTGCTAACAGATGTTTGCGCATGGCGTTCCTCGATGCTCGATTGCCTGGATTCTAGATCAAGTGGTCGACGCGTGCATTGTCAAGAGAGCGAGGGGGGAGGCCGGCGCGTTCGGGACGCAGGGCCCAGGGTTTGCATTCAATGCCCAGCATCCGTGGCCGCCGGCTGGCCTATCCTTCGGGACGAAGGCTCGGCGCTTGCCGCTCCGGCGAGCAGGGACATGCTTTCGGGGATGTGAGGACCGGACAGGGCGGCGGGCGGCACGCGCCGCCCGCCGCGCCGGAGCTGTCTCGTTCGCGAAGGCCGTCAGTAGCCGTAACGCGGCGGCGGCTGACGATAATAGTATTCCGGGTAATACTTTCGGCGATACACGTTACGCTTGTATTCCTTGGAATGCAGGCCGTACCGCTTCCGGTAGCGATATTCCGGGCTGTGATACTGGTAAGGTCGTCCGTAGTAGTAGCGGCCGTGATAATAATACCCCACAGGCTCGGCCTGGATTCCAATGACGTTCGTGCCGATTGTGGGTTGAATCGGCGCGGCGACGGTTGGTGCGGTAGTAATCAGAGATGTGCCTATGACTACCGTTGCGGCAAAGATGGTGGATACAAATCGCATTCATATCTCCAGATTGTTGCGCCCAGGCCCCTGTTAGGTTGGATATTCCTGATTCGTCACTGAATGACACCTGAACGGGGTCTTCACGACTCGTTAACACCCGGGAGCGGCATGCGTTCCTCGATGCCGCCGGCGCTTCACATCGAGACGGTGGAGAAGCGGCCGGCCTCGGCTGCCTCGATCATGTCGGCTGCGCGGCCGAGGCACCGGTGCTCGGGCGGGCGGCCGCGAGCTTCGCTTCCGGCGGCCTGTGCCAGCGAGGCGGGGCGCGCTTGCGGACTGCCTGCCGTTTTCTCCCGGCCTTGCCATCAGATGTCCGCACCCATGCCGCTCCGTCGGTCCGGCAAGGCATGCTCCGCCGGCGTCAGTCAGGGTCGCAGGACACGCGCCACTCGCCTCGCCCGGCCAGGCGCAGCTTGCCGCGATAGGCGGTCGAGTTGCCCGTCTTGGTCTCGGCCAGGCGCAGATCGCCGAGGGGCGCGTCGCCGGCGGCATCGAGGAACTCCACCCGCAGGCCGGACGGTCCCGCCGCGACGTTTCTCAGCCTGAAGAGCCTTCCCTCTCCGTGGACCGTGTTCGTCGTGTATCGGACCGAGCGGTGCTCGAGCGTCGCCTCGACGGCCGAAAGCGCGTCGGCCTGTCCCAGAAGCAGCCCGACCGTGGCGGTCGAGCCCCGGTCGGCGCAGAACATCCACTCGTCGCGGCAGCCGGAGCCGCGAAGGAGAGGCCGGCGAGACGGGCCGCCCAGAACCGGAACAATCGATGCATCCCCGAGCCCCTGCGCCACCGGCCCGATGCCGAATGGGATTGCCGGCAGCAAAGCGCGTCTCGGTTGCCCCGGATGTTTCCGGCGTTTCACCCGGGCGTCCGGTCGCCGCGGGGCAGGGGCGTCAGACCGCCGTGAAGCCGCCGTCGACGGTCATCTCCGAGCCGGTCATGTAGGATGCGGCATCCGAGAGGAGGAACGCCACGGCCTCGGAGACCTCCCTCGGCCGGCCGATGCGGCCCATCACCGTGACGCCGACCAGCATCTGGTGCTTGTCGGGATCGGCTTCGAACTCCGCCGTCATCGGCGTGGATATGGTGCCCGGATGGATGGAGTTGCAGCGGATGCCATGCCGGGCATAGTCGACAGCCACGCCCTTGGTGAGCAGCCGGATCGCCCCCTTGGTCGCGCAGTAGGCGCTCATGCCTTCCATGTTGGCGACGTAGCCGGAGATCGAGGAGACGTTGACGATCGAGCCGGCGCCGGATGCCCGCATGGCGGGCAGCACATGCTTGCAGCCGAGGAAGGTGCCCTTGACGTTGATGTCGAACAGGGCATTCCAGTCGTCCATGGTGATGTCGGGCACCGGCTTGCGGATGAGGATGCCGGCATTGTTGACGAGCCCGTCCACCTTGCCGAAGCTCCTGATCGCCCAGTCGATGCAGTCCTGCCACTGGGCCTCGCTCGTCACGTCGAGGCGGCGGAAGCGCGCCTTGCCGCCCTCGGCGTTGATGGCGTCGGCGATCGCCGCGCCACGATCGTCGAAGTCGGTGACGAGGACCGTGGCCCCGCGCTCGGCGCAGAGCCTGGCATGGGCTTCGCCC
The DNA here is from genome assembly GCF_057554225.1 of Labrys sp. Lb11. Classification (NCBI taxonomy): domain Bacteria; kingdom Pseudomonadati; phylum Pseudomonadota; class Alphaproteobacteria; order Hyphomicrobiales; family Xanthobacteraceae; genus Labrys; species Labrys sp. Lb11. The sequence goes on along the minus strand of NZ_BAAJOT010000007.1, from coordinate 294,018 downwards.
ATGCCCTTCGCTCCGCCGGTGATCAGAATGACTTTGTCGTTCAGCACGGCCGTTCCCTTTCCCGCCTGTCCGTTGGGGGGCAGGCTCGCGGCCTGCCCGATGATCGCTCACTTCAGGAATTTGTCGGCATTGTCCGGCGTGATCTCGATCCAGGGCACGTCGTATTGCCTGGCCGTGCCGGCCTGCCACTTCATGTCCTGCTGCCAGATGTCGGCCTTGGGCTGATAGGCTTCGCCGGCGATCGCGCGCACCGCGAGATCGAGCGCGCCCAGGCCCTCATGATGGGCGGACTTGTAGAGCGTGTAGAGGCCGTGCGTCTTGACGGCGCGCAGCGCATCCTGGATGCCGTCGATGGAGACGACCTTCACCTGCGCGGTGGTCATGCCCTTGGCTTCGAGCGCCTGGATCGCGCCCAGAGCCATCTCGTCGTTCTGGGCGATGACGCCGTTGATCTGGTCGCCATAGAGCGAGAGCCAGTTCTCCATGACCGCGAGTCCTTCGGCGCGCGACCAGTTGGCCGACTTGGACGCCAGCAGCTTGATGCCGGGGTTCTGCTTGAGAACGGAATCGATGCCTTCGCGGCGCAGGAGCTGGGGCGAATTGCCGATCGGGCCTTCGAGGATCACGACGTTGCCCTTGCCGCCGAGCTCCTTGACCAGATGCTCGGTGATGTTGCGGCCGCCTTCCACGTCGTTGGTGCCGACATAGGCGAAGAGCTGGTCGGAGTTGGCCCGCGTCACGGCGCCGATCACGGGGATGCCGGCCGCCGCCGCCCGGCCCACCGGCGCGGCCGCGGCGTCGGCGTCGATCGGCGAGAAGATGATGGCATCGACCTTCTGGGTGATCAGCGTGTCCATCTGGTTGCTCTGCACGCTGGCATCGAAGCGCCCGTCGAGCACGGTGATCTTGACCGTGCCATCCTTGACCAGCGGGTGCTGCTGGATCTGATTGACGAAGGTCGACATGTATTCCGGCAGCCCGAAGGGCATCAGTGCGATCTTGTATTCCGCCGCCCATGATGCGGCGGTGGAGGCCAGGAGCGCCGCGGCGGCGGCCAGCATTGCAAGTCCGTGTTTCACGAGTGGGTCCTCCCAGGTTTCTTGGCGATGAGGCGGCGGGGGCCGTCAGGGACGGCGGCTGACGTCGAGCAGCACGGCGCCGACGATGATCGTGCCCTTGACGATCTGCTGGTAATAGGAAGATATACCTAGAAGATCGAGGCCGTTGTTGATGGTGCCGATGATCAGGGCTCCGAAGACGGTGCCGATCAGCGTGCCCCGGCCGCCGCTGAGGCTGGTGCCGCCGATGACGACGGCGGCGATGGCATCGAGTTCGTAGGCGACGCCGGCCTGGGGCAGGGCGGCCGTGGAGCGGGCGGTCAGGATCACGCCCGCCAGCGCGGCCAGCGCGCCGGAGATGGCGTAGGTCAGTGCCGTGACGTGCCTGGTCCGGACCCCGTTGGTGATGGCGGCGCGCTCGCTGCCGCCCACGGCGTAGACGTGCCGGCCGAAGACGGTGTGGCGCAGGGTGAACCAGCAGAGCGCGAAGACGAGGAGCAGAGCGACGATCGGGACGGGAACACCGAGGATCGTGCCGTTCCCGAACCAGAGGAACGGCTTGGACAGGTTGGAGATGGGGCGTCCGTCCGTGTAGATGAAGGTCAGGCCGCGTGCGACGCTCAGCATGCCCAGAGTCGCCACGAAGGCCGGGATGCGCAGGCGGGCGACGAGGATGCCGTTGACCAGGCCGGCTGCGAGGCCGGTGACCAGCCCGGCGAGAAGCGCCAGGCCGATGAAGGACTCGCTCGCCGTCGTCGACAGGCTGGCGGCGACGGCGCCGCACAGCGCCATAACCGAGCCGACCGAGAGATCGATGCCCCCGCCGAGGATGACGAAGGTCACTCCGATCGCCAGGATGCCGTTGATGGCGGTCTGCCGGATGATGTTCGTCCAGTTGTTCCAGGTGAGGAAGACCTCGCTGGACAGGCTCAACACCACGCAGAGCAGGATGAAGGCAAGAAGAATGCCTTGAGTCTGCAGGATGCCACGCAGATTAGCAGTAGCTTGGGGCAAGGCCGGGCTGTCCGCCGTGCGGATGCTTGGGCTGTTCATCGACATTCTCCTCCCGTGCCTGGACGATGTCGTTCAGGGATGCTTCATGCAGCAATGTCTTCTGGTCGGCGTCCGCGGCGCGGACGAACCCCTTGAGCCGGCCCTTCTTGAAGATCGCGATGCGGCTGCACAGCTGCAGCAGCTCGGGCGCCTCGGAGGAGCAGACGAGCACCGCGCCGCCCCGGGCGGCGAAGTCCCGCAGCAGCTGGTAGATCTCCTGCTTGGCGCCCTCGTCGATGCCTCGCGTCGGCTCGTCGCAGATCAGGACGCGCGGCTCCGAGGCGAGGCAGCGGGCGACGACCACCTTCTGCTGGTTGCCGCCGCTCAGCGAGCCGACGGCCAGGCGGTCGCTGGCGGCGCGGACCGAGAGATGCCGCATCAATCGTGCGCTGAGCGCCTTCTCCAGGCGCTGCCTGACGACCCCGAGGCTGGCGAGGCGGCCGAGGATCGGCAGGGAGATGTTGTGGCGGATCGGCGCGCCGAGCACCAGGCCGGTGTCTTTGCGGTCCTCGGTGACCATGGCGAGGCCCTGCCGGATCGCGGTCCCCGGCTGTCGGGGCGGCAGGATCTCGCCGCGGAGCCGGACGGTGCCGGCATTGCGCGGACCGATGCCGTAGACCGCGTTCAGGAACTCGCTGCGCCCCGATCCCATCAGGCCGTAGAGGCCGAGGATTTCGCCCTGGCGCAGCGCGATCGAGATGTCCCTGAACTGCTCGCCGTGCGACAGGCCCTCGACCTCCAGGAGGATCGGGGCGGCCATGTCGACCGCGGCGTCCTGCCGGCGCTGCTCGAGCAACTCGTGGCCGACGATCTGATGGACGAGATGGGCGCGATCGATGTCGGCCATGCTCCCGGTCTCGACGAAGCGCCCGTCCCGGAAGACGGTATAGCGGTCGGCGATCTCGAAGAGCTCCTCCAGCCGATGGCTGACATAGATGATGCCGACGCCGTTCGCCGTCAGTCGCCGGATCGCGTTGAACAGGGTTTGCGTCTCCTGCTCGCCGATCGCCGACGTCGGCTCGTCCATGATCAGGATGCGCGCGTCCTGGCTGATGGCGCGGGCGATCTCGACGAGCTGGGTCTGGGCCAGCGACAGCTGCGACATCCGGCGGGTCGCGTCCACGTCGAACTGGAGCTCGGCCAGGAGCCGGCGCGCCTGGCGCACCATGGCCCCGTGGTCGACGAGCCCGGCGATGCGGCGCGGCTCGCGGCCGAGAAAGATGTTCTCGGCCACGCTCATGTCGCGGACGGGCGAAAGCTCCTGCGTGATGATGGCGATGCGCTCGGCCAGCGCCTCGGCCGGCGACCTGAAATGCGCCTCCCGGCCGTGCACGCGGATCGTTCCGGCATCGCGCTGGAGCAATCCCATCAGGATGTTGAGGAACGTCGACTTGCCGGCGCCGTTGCCGCCGCAGAGCGCGTGGATTTCGCCTGCGGCCAGCGTCAGCCTGCCTTCGACGAGCGCCGGCACGCCGTCGAAGGATTTGGCGACACCGGTCGCCTCGACCAGGACCTCGGCCATCTGCCTGCCTCCGGATCTCGGGTGGAACCAGACGCGGCTCAGGTCGCGAGGTAGCCGCCGTCCATGACCAGCTCGCTGCCGGTCATGTAGGCGGACTCGTCCGAAGCCAGGAACAGCACGCCGTTGGCGATCTCGTCGGCCTTGGCGGGCCGGCCGAGCAGCGACGGGCCGAGCAGGGCCTTGGTGGCGACGGGGTCGGTGACGATGTCCTTCGACAGATGGGTGATGGTGAGGCTCGGGTGGACCGAGTTGACCCTGATGCCGTCCTTGGCGACCTCGGACGCGGTGGCCTTGGTCAGCAGGCGCACCGCGCCCTTCGAGGCGACATAGGCTGCGGCGTCGGGGAAGCCGACGATGCCCCAGTTGGAGCTGATGTTGATGATCGAGCCGCCGCCGGCCTTGCGCATCAGCGGGATGATGGCGCGCGAGCCGAGAAACACGCCCTTGGCGTTGATGGCGAAGGTCTTGTCCCAGGCCGCACTGTCGGTGCTCTCGGTCGTCCCCGACAGGTAGATGCCGGCATTGTTGACGAGGATGTCGGCCTTGCCGAACTTGCCGGAGACATGGGCGGCGAGAGCGGCCCACCCCTCCTCGGAGGCGACGTCGAGCGCGACGAACTCCGCCGCTCCGCCGGCAGCCTCGATCTCCGCGACGACCTTGCCGCCCTCCTCGGCATTGATGTCGGTGACGACGACGACGGCACCTTCGGAAGCCAGGCGCTGCGAGAAGGCCCGGCCCATGCCCAGGGCGCCTCCGGTGACCACGGCGACCTTCCCCTCGACCCTGCCGCCAGCCGCGCCGTTCGCGGATTTGCCGTTGCTTGACATCTGGTGTCTCTCCCTTGCTGCCGGACCAACCGCCGGCCTTGGCATCGGGAGAGCAGAACGCGTGCCAATCTAAAAAACAGTTTTATTTCAAATGATTGACGGTCCCCGTCGTGTCGCAACGCAGCCCCGCCGCGCCAGGCCCGTGTCGCAGCTGCGACACGGGCGAAGCGCGGCCGGCCGTCGCCCCCGCTACTGGCAGGCAGTGTTGATCCGGGCGAGCCCGAGCGCGGCAATGCGCCGGTGCAGGGTCGCGCGCGAGATCCCGAGCCTTTGCGCGGCGAGCTTGACGTTCCAGCCGCTCTGCTGCAACGCGAGCTCGACGGCGAGGCGCTTGCCGTCGGCGTTGCCGGCGGGCCCAATCGCACCGGCGGCCGAGAACGGGGCCGGCAGGTCGCCCGGTGCGATGGTCGCGCCCTCGGCCAGGGTGGTGGCGAAGCGCGCCACATGCCGCAGCTCGCGCATGTTGCCCGGCCAGTGGTAGGAAAACAGCAGCTTGCGGGCGGCGGGGTCGAGGGTCATGTCGGCGAGGCCGGCCTCGGCGCCTTCCTCCTTGAAGACGCGTTCGATCACGAGGCGGCGGTCCGCCCGCTCGCGCAGCGGCGGCATGGTCAGGCTGGCGCCGTTGAGGCGGAAATAGAGGTCCTGGCGGAAGCGGCCCTGGGTCACGAGGGCAGGGACGTCGTGCAGGCTGGCCGAAATCAGCGCGAACCGCACCTTCGTGTGCTCGGTCGCCCCCACGGCGACGAACTCGCCGTCGGACAGGACCTGGAGCAGGCGCGTCTGCAGGGCGATCGGCATGTCGCCGATCTCGTCCAGGAACAGGGTGCCGCCGTCAGCCTCGGCGATCCGGCCTTTCGAGCCCTGCTTCGAGGCCCCGGTGAAGGCGCCGGGCCGATAGCCGAACAGCTCGCTTTCGATCAGCTCGGGCGGGATCGCGGCGCAGTTGATCGAGACGAACGGCCCGCCGGCATGGTCGCTCGCCGCATGCAGCGCCTTTGCGAGCGCGGTCTTGCCGGCGCCGGTCTCTCCCTGCAGCAGGATCGGCAGGCGCCGGTTGACGAGCTTCTGCGCCCGCGCCACCTGCGCATTGATCGACGGATCGTCGCCGACCAGCAGCTTGATGTCCGCCAACTGGGGGCGCGGCTTCGACACCGTGCGCGGAGCCGGGGTGACGGCGACCGAACGCCCGCCCGAAGCGAGGACGCGCTGGACGAACAGGCGGCTGCCGTTGATGTCGATGGCGACGCCGCTCTCGCCGGTCGCCGACAGGATGTCCCGCGTCGAGGCCCCGACTTCGTCCAGGGACCGGCCGATGAGGGGAGCGTTGCGCCTGGACATGAAGCGGATCACGTCCGGCGTCGCATCGATGATCCGGCCGGATGGGTCCACGGCCATCCGCATCTCGTCGCCGCTGTCGGAAAAATCCTCGTACTGGGAGAGGCGCAGCAATTCGCGCCCGGCATGGCGGCGGGCGAAGTATCGGTTCTCGATGCGTCGCGCCGAGCGACGGACGACCTCGCGCACGATCGACTGCGTCGTGTGATCGCTGGGACGGTAGGTGCTGACGTTCAGCGCCGCCGCCAGCTTGCCGCCGTTGCCGAAGATCGGCGCGACCGTGCAGCTCAGCTCGACCAGGCGCGGATCGAAATGATTGTCCATGACGATGGAGATCGGCCTGGATTCCTTGATGCAGGTGCCGATGCCGTTGGTGCCCTGGAGCTCCTCCGACCATATGGCCCCGAGTTGCAGGCCCGATGTCGCGCACTTGCCGGCAAACGGATCCTGCGAGCGGAACAGCACCGTCACGCCGTTGTCGTCCGTCATCGACACGATGTAGTCGTGCTCGACGAAGCGCGTGAACAGCCGCTCGACCTCGGGCATGGCAAGGGCGATCAGCTCTTCGATCGACTGGCGGTAGGTGTTGAGCTCGCTCCTCGTGACGATGGTGGGAAACGCGACCTTGTACGGCTCCAGTCCGTACTTCTCCACGCATCGCTCCCACGACGCCACGATGCTCGACTGGCGGCCTTGACCTTGTGCGGTCTTTGCTGGGCCACGAGCGACAGCGGACAGGATCGCGTCCGCATGGCTCCTCGCGTTCATGACTCCTCCCCGGTCATCGCCCGTCCCGGCTGCTTGCGACCGATCGGGGGCGGCGACGTCGAATGGCGACGGCAGCGGCGCAGACACTATCATGGGCGCCACGGCCGTTCCATCGGGGCATCCCGGTGTCGCAGCTGAGACAGCAGCTTGTTTCAGCCGCGCGCCCTTGAGACAACGGCGAGCTCGCCAACTCTTTGAAGTCCTTCACCTTCGTGCATGGCATGGATCATGCGACGCGGCCGGCGGGAGGCTGCCGGCAACGGGCAGCCGATGCGCAAGGAAGGAATGCAGCACATGGCGAAGAGGAAGGCACTCGTCGTCGGCGCCGCCGGCGTCATCGGTCACGCGATCGTGCGCCATCTGGAGACGTCTGCGGACTGGAGCGTGGTCGGCATGGGACGCCGCCCCGCGCCCGCGGCGATGGCCGACGTGCCCTGGGTCGCGGCCGACATCCGGGACGCGCGGGCGATCGAGGCGCAGCGGGCGTTGCTGGCCGATGTCACCCATGTCTTCTACGCGGCCTATGTTCCCGACGGCGACCTCGCCCGTGAAGCGAGCCTCAACGCGTCGATGCTGCGCGGGCTTCTCGACGGCCTGCAGGCCTGCAAGTCCTCTGTCGAACGGGTCGTCCTGTTCCAGGGCGGCAAGGTCTACGGCCTGCATCTCGGGCCGGTGAAGACGCCGATGCGCGAGAGCGACCCGCGCCACATGCCACCGAACTTCTATTACGATCTCGAGGACCTGCTGGCGGCCCGGGCGGCGGCGAACGACTGGACCTACACCCTGCTGCGGCCCGACATCGTGCTCGGCGCCATCGCCGGCCAACCGCTGAATCTCGCCATGGTCATCGGCGCCTACGCGGCGCTTTGCCGCGAATTGAGGGTCCCGTTCCGTTTTCCGGGGTCGGCGACGGGCTACCGCGTGCTGATGCAGGCGACCGACGCGGATCTGCTGGCCCGTATCAGCGCCTGGGCCGCCGTCGCATCCATCGCGGCGGGGCAGGCCTACAACGTCACCAACGGCGATCTCTTCCGCTGGGAGACCCTGTGGCCGGCGCTCGGCGACCATCTCGGCCTGGAGATCGGCCCGCCGATGTCGATCCGGCTCGCCGACCACATGCGCGACAAGGAGGCGATGTGGGCCGATCTCGCGGACCGTCACGGCCTCGTCACGAGGGATTATCGCGACGCCGTCGCGTGGGGCTTCGGCGACTGGGTGTTCCACACGGGCTTCGACGTCGTCTCGGACCTGACGAAGCTCAGGCTGCACGGCTGCCACGAGCTCCGCTCCACCGACGAAGTGTTCATCGAGAAGCTCGGGCAGCTCCAGGCCAGGCGGCTGATTCCGCCGCTCCACGCCGCTGTCCGGCCCACGGCCCCGCTCGGCGTTTGAGCCGGGGAGGGAAGGCAATGCAAGCATCTGTTGAAGGAGACACCCGAATGACATCGCAGCCCGACACCCGACGGCCGGCGCCGTTCAGCGACTGGACGGACGAGCGCTACGGCGAACTCCTGGCCAATCAACGGAACGGGCGCGTCGGCAACGCGCTCGTCTCGGAAACCGACACGCTGCGGGTATGGCACCTGAACATCCCGCCCGGCGCCCGTCTGCCTTTCCACCGGCATGTGCTGGACTATTTCTGGACGGCGCTGTCGGCCGGACGCGCCCGCAGCCATTACGGCGACGGCCGCATCGCCGATGCGACCTATGCGGCCGGCGACACCAGGCATTTCAGGTTCGGGGCGGGCGAGTCGATGATCCACGACCTGGAGAATGTCGGCACCGAACCCCTCGTCTTCGTGACGGTCGAGACGAAGACGGGAGCCAACGCGCCTCTCGACGTCTGAAGCGCGGTGGGGCGACGGGGCCCGGGACGGTGTCGTCCCGAGCCCCGCCGCATGGCGCGCCCTGCGCCGAAGCGGGCGAGATGCGGGGCGGGTGGGACAAGGGCTCGGCTGCCATTTCGTCGGCCGGGCCGGGAAACCGGAAAAACCGACCCGTTCCCTATGCCACCGCGTCCGGTTGACGCGCCGCCGCTCTCCCATGGGAAACGTCCGGGGCGGGCTGGCGTTCCCTTCGCCGGATCCGTCCCGTTCCCGAGCGGTCGCACTCCCGGCATGTACGCCGCGCCGCGGCCTGCTCCGTCCTGCGGCGGGGCGGGCGCGGGATCAGCCGCTCGCGGCTTCCTGCCTCTCCGGCGGATCGTCGCCCTCCAGCCGGCGGCGCAGCACGCCCATGACGCGGCGTGCCGCTTCGATGTCCCCGGCCGCGAGGCCCTCCGCGAGCGCGTCCGCCCAGGGGGCCTGCAGGCGCAGGGCGGCGTCGTAGGCCTGCCGGCCGCGCTCGGTCAGGACGACGAGATGAGCCCGGCGATGGTGCGGGTTGGGCAGGAAGGCGACGATGCCGTCCTCGTAGAGGTCGTTGACGATGCGCTGCACGTTCTGGCGGTTGCCGCCCATGTCGCGGGCGAGCCAGGCGACGGGCTGCGGGCGGTCGGCGGCGACGATGGCGCCGAGGATCTGCCAGCGGGCGCTGGTCAGCCCGAGGCCGGCCACCAGCCGGTCGCCGGCGGTCAGCATGCGGCTGTTGACCCGGAACAGGTCGAGGATGAGGCCGGTCAGGGCATCGCCGGCGGCGCTTCGCTGGATCTCGGTCATTGAGCTGCATGAAACGAAATTGACATCATGATGTCAATGTGATTTGGTTTCATAAGTTCATATTGGCGTCATGGTGCCATATTGGACGATACGAGGGAGGTTGTCATGCTGCAGCTGCGTCCGCTCGATCCGGCCTGTCCCATCGCCCGTCAGCTCGCCGTCGAGGCCGGCCCTGTCACGCTGGCGAACGTGTTCACCCTCGACGCTGCCGACGAGCCGGCCTTCCTGGCCGCCTGGCAGGCCGACGCCGCGTTCATGAAGCGCCAGCCGGGCTTCATCGCGACGCAGCTGCATCGGGCCGTCGGCGACAGCTGCGCCTATCTCAACACCGCGGTCTGGGAGACGACGCAGGCCTTCCGCGCCGCGTTCAGCCACCCCGAGTTCCAGGCGAGCCTCTCGGCCTATCCGGGCTCGGCGGTGGCCATGCCGCATCTCTTCCGCACGGTCGCGGTGCCCGGCATCTGCGTGGCCTAGCGCCCGTCTCCTACGCGGTCATCAGCCGGGCCGTGCCGGAAACCCGGATCGAGGCGCCGCGCCCCGACGGGATCTCGGCATGCAGGCGCGAGCGCACGCCCATGTCCTCGCCCTGGATCACCTCGATCGCGCCGCCATGCGGCCAGCCGAGGTCGTCGAGGTAGCCGGCCAGGGCCGCCGTCGCGGCGCCGGTGGCCGGATCCTCGTAGACCCCGCCCCAGGCGAAGGGATTGCGGGCGTGGAACAGGCGCGGCGTCTGCGCATGGGCGAGGAGGATGGTGATCCAGCCCTCGCGCCGCATCAGGGCGCGCATGGGCTCGAACGCATAGGTCATGGCGGCGAGAGCCCGGCGCGAGGCCAGCGCCAGGACGAGGTGGTCGGCTCCGCCGTGGATCCGCGCCGGCGGGATGGCGGCGTCGAGGTCGGCGGAGGTGTAGCCGAACAGCGCCAGGGCCTCGGCCACGGCCGCGGGCGGTGCCGGCCGGTTGCTCGTCGGCGGCGATTGCAGGGCCGCCGCCAGGGTTTCGCCGCGCCGCCACCCCTCGACCGTGATGTCGGCCTGGTTGAGCCTGAGGGCGAAGACGCCGTCGCCCTGCCGCAGGGCGAGGGCGGCGCCGAGCGCGATGGTGGCGTGGCCGCAGAACGGCACTTCGGCGGTCGGCGAGAAATAGCGCACGCGCCAGCCGTCTTCCGCCGGCGCGGCGAAGGCGGTTTCGGAGAAGCCGACCTCGGCGGCAACGGCCTGCATGGCCGCCGGATCGGGCATCTGGCCGGCGACGACCACGCCGGCCGGGTTGCCGCCGGCATCGCCTTCCGAGAAGGCCGCGATCCGCAGGACGTCCATGGCAACCTCGCCTTGGCAGGAGGGAAAGTCGGCGCCGATCCTATCGTCCCGGCGGCTGCGCCTCCAGATGCTCCCGCGGCATCGCGTCGAAGACCGTTCTCTCCGTCAGCCGCAGCACGTGGGCGCTACGCTCGAGGGCGCCGTCGCCGGCGAAGACCGGGTGAAACCGGACTCCTTTACGTCGACCTCCGGGATCTGTCCTCGGCTGTGCTGCAATGCCGCCGGGTTTTGTCATTCCGGCGCATCCATGCTGCAATAGGCTGCGTCAGCGGCCTGCTTTCCCCGGAAAGCGCGTCGCCGGCGGGCCGCCGCAGCGCATCCGACCGGGGCGCCCGGGCACCGGCCGAGAGCAGTGATCAAGGAGAGGCACATGGGAATCTTTGCGTCGATCAAGGAGAAGATCTTCGGCCACGCCGCGGCTCCGGCCGCGCCCGAGCCGGCGACCCAGACCATATCTGCGCCGACCCAGGCATCCGTGGTCCCTGCCTCGCCCGCGCCGGCTGCGCCCGCTCAGGCTCCGGCGGCCCCGGCCGCCCCCGCATCGGCGCCTGCCGCTCCCGTCGACGTCGAAGCCGTGCTGACGGCCATGGCCGCCAAGGCCGGCCAGACGCTCAACTGGCGCCAGTCGATCGTCGATCTGATGAAGCTGCTCGGCCTCGACTCCGGCCTGGCGGCGCGCAAGGAGCTGGCCCATGAGCTCCACTACACCGGCGACACCAATGATTCGGCGGCAATGAACGTCTGGCTGCACAAGCAGGTGATGCAGAAGCTGGCCGAGAACGGCGGCAAGGTGCCGGACAGCCTGCGCAACTGACGACGGCAGGCGGCGCGGCCCCGGCCGCCGCGCCGCATGCCGCCGGGATGGGGCCCGCGGCCGCCGGACCGGCCGGCCCCGCGCCTCGGGCCGTACCGCGAAGATCGGCTGGCGACGCCTGGGATCGCCGGATCCGGCCTCCTCCGTTCAGTGATGATGCCGGCACTTGCCGTGGTCGGCGAGGATCTCGATGACGCGGCATTCGTCGACCCGGCCATGGGCGCAGCCGTGCAGCATGCGATCGAGCTCCTGCTTGAGGGCCTGCAGGCTGGCGATGCGCTGCTCGACCTCGACGAGGCGGCTGCGTGCCACCGCGTCCGCCGCCGCGCAGGACTGGCCGGGATCGTCCTGCAGGGTCAGCAGGGTGCGGATCGCCTCGATATCGAAGCCGAGCTCGCGCGCATGGCGGATGAAAGCCAGCCGCCTGATGTCGCCGGCGTCGTAGAGGCGGCGATTGCCCTCGGTGCGCGGCGGCGCCGGCAGCAGGCCGATCTGCTCGTAGTAGCGGATGGTCGGCACCTTGACGCCGCTCAACCGGGCGGCCTCGCCGATGGCTGCGTTCCCGTCGGTCATGGTTCGCTTGGCTCCTCCAGTCGCTGGAGAATGTAGGGCCGATGCCGTGGGACGCAAGGCGCGCCCGAACGCACTTGCGGGACGCGTGTGGCTCCCGCATTCGTCTGCGACCGACGTCGAAAGGAACGAGCTTGTCCGAACTCCGCGAGCGTCTCGAGAACCGGCAGGTCACGATCTATCTCGTTGCGGTGGCGACGGCGGCGCTGGTCGCGTCGATGACGCCCGGAACGCGCGCGCTGGAAGGCGGCATCAATCCCGCCCTGGCGCTGATGCTCTTCGTCACCTTCCTGCAGGTGCCGCTGGCCGAGCTCGGCCAGGCCTTCAGGCGCATCCGCTTCCTCGCCGCCCTGATGGTGACGAACTTCGCGGCGGTGCCGGCGCTCGTCGCGCTCCTGTCCTGGTTCCTCCCCGAGGATCCGCTGATCCGGCTGGGCGTCCTGCTCGTCCTGCTGGCGCCCTGCGTCGACTACGTCGTCACCTTTTCCCATCTCGGCGGCGCCGACGCCCGCCTGCTGCTCGCCGCGACGCCGGTCCTGCTGATCGTGCAGATGCTGCTGCTTCCGGTCTACCTCGACTGGGCTCTCGGGGCGGGCGCCGCCGGACTGGTGCAGGCCGGACCGTTCCTCGATGCCTTCCTGTGGCTGATCGCAACCCCCCTCGCGCTGGCGGCTCTCCTGCAGATGTGGGCCGCCCGCAGCGCGGCGGGAGCACAGCTCGCCTCGGCGCTCGGCCTCATGCCGGTGCCCGCCACCGCGCTCGTCCTCTTCATCGTCGTCGCGGCGGTCGTGCCGCAGCTCGGCCCGGCCATCGGCGGGACGCTGACGGTCATTCCGATCTATGTCGGCTTCGCGATCCTGGCGCCCTGCATCGGATGGGGCGTCGGACGCCTGTTCCGGCTGGATGCGCCGGCCGGCCGTGCGGTGGCGTTCAGCGGCGCGACGCGCAATTCGCTCGTGGTGCTGCCCCTGGGCCTTGCCGTGCCGGGGGCCCTGCCGCTCCTTCCGGCGATCATCGTCACGCAGACGCTGGTCGAGCTGATGAGCGAGCTGGTCTATGTGCGCCTGGTGCCGAGGCTCGGCGCAGCGGATGCCGTCCCGCCGCGGACGGCCTGAGAGCCGACCGAAATCGAGGCGCATTTTTTGCTTGCTCCTCCAGCCGCTGGAGGATGTAGGCCGGCTGCCGGAGTCCAAGGAGATGTCCCATGGCGACAGCAGCAGGCAGGGTCCGCTACCGGGTCGAAGGCATGGACTGCGCGTCCTGCGTGGCCAAGATCGACACGGCCGTGCGCCGGATGCGCGGCGTCGAGGATGTGCTGGTCTCGGTGACCGCCGGCACGATGACGGTCAGCCATGACGACGAAGTCGATCTCGGCGTCATCGAGAAGACGGTGCGCGGGCTCGGCTACACGGTCCTGCCGTTGCCGGGCCGGGCGCCTGTCGCACCTGCGGCCCCACCGGCTCCGGACCGTGGCGACGACCACGGCCACAGGCACGACCATGCCGATCATGGCCCCGGCTGCCGCGACCACGGCCACGGCGACCGCGACCATGCCGGGCACGACCGCGGGCGCGAGGCGGCCGCGGCGGCCGCCGGGCTGCACGGCCACGATCATGGCCCGACCGACGGACGCTGGTGGGCCACCGGCAAGGGCCGCCTGACCATCGGCGCCGGCGCGGCGCTGGCGCTGGCCTGGGGCGTCGGCCATCTCGTGCCCGGCATCGCCCCTTGGGCCTTCATCGTCGCCATGCTGGTCGGCCTGGTGCCGATCGCCCGCCGCGCCTGGATGGCGGCGATCAACGGTATGCCCTTCACCATCGAGAGCCTGATGACCATCGCCGCGGTCGGCGCCGTGATCATCGGCGCCGGCGAGGAGGCGGCCGCCGTCGTCTTCCTGTTCCTGGTCGGCGAACTCCTGGAGGGCGTCGCCGCCGGCAAGGCCCGCGCCGGCATCAAGGGCCTCACGGCCCTGGTGCCGAGCACGGCCCTGGTCGAGGAGGCGGGCGCGCTGCGCGAGATGCCGGCGGCGAGCCTCCAGGTGGGCGCCGTCATCCTGGTCCGTCCCGGCGACCGCATCCCGGCCGACGGCACCGTGCTCTCCGGCGAGAGCGCGGTCGACGAGGCGCCCGTCACCGGCGAGAGCACGCCGGTGCGCAAGGGCGCCGGCGATCCGGTCTTCGCCGGCACGGTCAACGGCGAGGCGGCCCTGCGCATCACCGTCACCGCGGCGGCCGAGGACAACACCATCGCCCGGGTGGTGCGGCTGGTCGAGGAGGCGCAGGACTCCAAGGCACCGACCGAACGCTTCATCGATCGCTTCTCGCGTGTCTATACGCCCGGCGTGCTGGTGGCGGGCGCGCTCGTCGCGGTGGTGCCGCCGCTCGCCTTCGGCGGCGACTGGATCGGCTGGATCTACAAGGGCCTGGCGGTGCTGCTGATCGGCTGTCCCTGCGCCCTGGTGATCTCGACGCCGGCAGCCATCACCTCGGCCTTGTCCTCGGGTGCCCGGTGCGGCCTCCTGATGAAGGGCGGCGCCGTGCTGGAGACGCTCGGGCGGATCACGGCCGCGGCCATGGACAAGACCGGCACGCTGACCGAGGGCAGGCCCAAGGTCACCGACATCGTCCCGGCCGGCCGCGACGCCGGCGAGGTGCTGCGGCTGGCGGCGGCGCTGGAGCAGGGCTCCAGCCATCCCCTGGCCAAGGCGATCCTGGCCGAGGCGGCGGCGCGCGGCATGGCGATCCGCGCGGCCGACAATGCCGCTGCGGTCGGCGGCAAGGGCGTGACCGGCACGCTCGACGGCATCGAACTGTTCCTCGGCTCGCCCAAGGCGGCGGCCGAGCGCGCGGCGCTGCCGGCCGAGCTCGGCCGGGCGGTCGACGGCCTCAACGACGAGGGCAAGACCGTGTCGGTGCTGCTGGCCGGCGGCGCGGCGGCCGGGCTGATCGCCATGCGCGACGAGCCGCGCCCCGACGCGGTCGCCGGGGTCCGGGCGCTGAAGGAGGCCGGCGTCGCCATCGTCATGCTCACCGGCGACAACCGGCGGACCGCCGAGGCGATCGGCAGGACGCTCGGCATCGCGGTGCGGGCCGAGCTGATGCCGCAGGACAAGCAGCGCATCGTCCGCGAGCTGCAGGACGCCGGCAAGATCGTCGCCAAGGTCGGCGACGGCATCAACGACGCGCCGGCGCTGGCGGCCGCCGATGTCGGCATCGCCATGGGCGGGGGCACCGACGTGGCGCTGGAGACCGCCGACGCCGCGGTGCTGCACGGCCGCGTCGGCGACATCGCCGGTATGGTCGACCTGTCGCGCCGGACCATGGCCAACATCCGCCAGAACATCACCATCGCGCTCGGCCTGAAGGCGGTGTTCCTGGTGACCACGGTGATCGGCGTCACCGGCCTGTGGCCGGCCATCCTGGCCGACACCGGCGCCACCGTGCTGGTGACGGCCAACGCCATGCGCCTGCTGCGCGTCAGGGGGCGGTGAGGGCGGTTCCGGCGCATTCCACAGGGACGGGACCGCCGGCCGGAGAAGCCGGCCCCAAAGCGTTTTGCGACTTGACGGACTCGCGTCAAGTCGCAAAGACGCGTCGAAACAAGAAGTTAGAGCAACGAGCGTTTCCACCAAAACGCGCTTTGCTCTATGCGCGGGCTTCGGCGCGAACAGCCGGGCGCGGTCCGTCCTGCACATCGGCGGCGCTCCGTACGGGAATCCAGGACGCGCCGCTCGCGGCAGCTGCGTTATCGCCGTTGAAAAAAGTGCGGTTCCATGATCTACCTTACGGACGGGGCGGAAGATCAGGACTGGGCCGGACTCTTGCCATGTCGAAATTCATTTTCGCCAAGATCGCGTCCATCGCCGCACTGCTGTCCTCCTCGGCCCTGCTGACCGGCTGCGAAACCAGCGCAGGCCGGCCGGAGCTCCAGCGGCCGGACCAGACGCGGGTCGACAAGCGTCACGCCAAGGTCAAGAGGATCGTGCCGGATCCGACCCTGTCCCGCGACGATGCCCGCGGCGGCGGCTCGCGCAACTACTGAGGCGGGCGTCCCCGATCCCGGCGAGGGGCTCACGCCGGCAGGCGGCGACGACGCGGCGGGCCGTGGTGCTATGTCGCCGCTCCGCGGTTCCGCCCGGTGATCCCCGGCAAGCCGGGCGGCCGGCGGCTGAATGTCCGCCTCGTCCCCGTCCGACAACTCTACCCGACCGCGAAGGCGTGCTCGCGATAGTCCGTCAGGTTGCCGAGGTCGACGGCCGGATCATCGAGGCGGGGATCGCGCAGCGCCTCCAGGAAGGCCGCGAATTCGGGATGGTCGGTCTTCCAGATGCATTGGCGGGCATAGTCGGCCGGCGACCATGTGCCCCAGTCGTTGACCAGGCTGAAGAAGATGGTGTCGACGACGCCGAAGCTGCGGCACAGGTCGACGAAATCGCCCATCTCCCGATAGTTCTCGGTCTGGACGACGAAGTTGCAGTCGACGCGCTTGATCAGGTCGCACTCGGCCAGCGTGGCGATGAAGCCGAGATTGTCCAGCAATTGCCGCCAGTTGCCGAGCCGGCGGGTACGCGCATAGACGGCCTCGCTCGCCGCGTCGATCGACACGGAGATGGCGTGGATGTTGCCGTGCAGGCCGCTCATCTCCTCCCAGACCTTGGGCGTCAGCATCACCGCATTGGTCTGCAGCACCACCTTGAGGTTCGGCAGCCGACGCCCGTCGAGACGGGTGAGCAGGTGGCGGAACACTTTCGAGGCGATCGGATCGCCCGAGCCGGTGACCCTGAGCCAGACGGCCTGGTCGCGGGCATGGCGCAGCACATCGGCGATCAGCCGGTCGGTGAAGCGGATCTTGCGCTCGAAGCCCGGCCCGGCGACGTCCATGATCCGCTCGGCGCGGCAGCTCGGGCAGGACAGGTTGCAGGATTCGTCGTAGCACAGGGCGAATTGCGAGGGCGGGCGGTCGAGCACCACCATGCCCTGCTCGTGGATGCGGCGGTGGCGCGGCGAGAGATCGGCGACGCGCGGCAGGTCGCCGGCCTGGATGCGCGGACATTCCCGGTGGTCGCAATGGCGGAAGCTGCCGTCGAGGATGCCGGCGCGGACGGCCTGGGCCTGCGGCGAGTTCCACACCGTCATCAGGTCGGCCGTCTCGCAATTGCCGATCACGGTCGGCAGCCAGCTCGGGCAGCAGGCGAAGGCCTGGAACTCGCGGTGGATCTCGATCAGCTCGAAGGGACGCTCGCAGAACCGGCCGGCGAGGTTGCGCTCGACGTTCAGGCTCTTGTCGTGCTCCTTGAAGCCGTCGCCCATGGCGGTCCCCGACCGGCCGCATCCGGCCATGGCCGACTATGCCCGACGGCCGTCCATATGGGTAGGGCCGGCCCGGCGCGCCGCCGCGGCGATTTACTTGTGTCGGCGTGATGCTAACCATGCGGCGATGACAAGGGAGGTCCGCCCGGGCATGCCGCTGCCCCCGACGCCGCATCGATCGGCCGCGGACGGCCGCAGCGTCCTGTTCGCGTCGTCGAACGGGGTGGGGCTCGGCCATCTCTGCCGGCAGATGGCAACGGCGCGCCGCTTGCCGCCGGAGCTGCAGCCGCGGTTCCTGACCATGTCCTATGCGGCCTCGGTGCCGCGGGCCGAAGGGATGGCGACGTTCTTCGTACCGCATCACGACGCCATCGGGCTCGACGCCGAGGCCTGGAATCCGTTCCTGGCCGACGAGATCGGGCTCTTGCTGCGCCACCTGCGTCCGGCCGTGTTCGCCTACGACGCGACGGCGGTGTTCGGCGGCGTGGTCGAGACGCTGGCGCGGCATCGCAAGGTCGGCTCGGTCTGGGTGCGGCGGGCGATGTGGCGGGAGGAGCACCGGCCGTTCCTCGACCTCGCCGACCGCTTCGACACCGTGGTGGAGCCGGCGGACCTGGCCGAGGATTTCGACCACGGGCCGACGCGGGCGCGGCGGGGCGAGGTCGTGCGGGTGGCGCCGGTGCTGCATGTCGCGCCGGAGGAGCGGCTCGAGCGGGCCGCGGCCCGCCGGGCGCTGGGCCTGCCGGAGGCGGCCGAGGTCGTCGCCCTGCAGCTCGGCGGAGGCAGCAATTTCGACATGAGCGGCGTCAGGCAGGCCCTCGCCGCGGCGATCCTGGCGCGGCCGGGGACGATGCTGGTCGAGATCCGCTCGCCGATCGCCGCCGGTGGCGGGGAGGGGGCGCCGCTCGGGCCGCGCCACCGCGTCATCCGCCTGTTCCCGAGCTTCCGCTATAGCCGCGCCTTCGACGCCGCCGTCTCGGCCGCCGGCTACAACGCCTTCCACGAGGCGATTCTGGGCGCGGTCCCGACCCTGTTCGTGCCGAACGAAGCGCCGGAGATGGATGTCCAGCTCAATCGGGCCCTCTGGGCGGAGGAGACCGGACGCGGCCTCGTCCTGCGCCGCGACCACGATCTTGCCCGCGCCGGCCGCCTGGTCGAACGGCTGCTCGACCCGGCAGCGCGCGCCGACATCGCCGCCCGCTGCCGCACCCTTGCCTGGTCGAACGGCGCCGACGCCGTTGCCGGGATCATCGCGGCGCTCGCCCGCGGGCGAGGGGGGTGAGTGCGCCCGGGTCGGCTCGGCGGCGAAGCCACGCCGCCGCACGCGACCGGCTCAGGACAGCAGTTCGCGCATGTCCGCCCGCAGCACCGGGAGCAGGTCGGCCTCGAACCAGGGATTGCGCTTGAGCCATCCGCTGTTGCGCCAGGACGGATGCGGCAGCGGCAGCCTGCGCAGCGCCGGATCGGCCCGGTAGATCCTGCGCCAGAGCCGGACGGTCTCGTCGACGCCCTGCCGGGCGACGGCCGGCCCGAAATGCCATCGCTGGGCGTGGCCGCCGACGGCCAGCAGCAGCTCCAGCTTCGGCAGGTGCGCGAACAGCCTCGCCCGCCAGATTTCCGCGCATTCCCGGCGGGGAGGCAGGTCGCTGCCGCTCGGGCTCAGCCCCGGGAAGCAGAAGCCCATGGGGAGGATCGCGATCCTGGCTGGATCGTAGAATGCGTCTTCCTCTATTCCCAGCCATTGCCTGAGGCGGACTCCGGACGGATCGCTGAACGGACGGCCGCTAAAGCGTTTTGCGATTTGACGGAATCGCGTCAAGTCGCAAAGACGCGTCGAAACAAGGAGTTAGAGCAACGCGCGTTTCCGCCAAAACGCGCTTTGCTCTAGCGTGCACCCGGGTTCCGGGGGCCTGGCCGGCGATGCAGATCCGGGCTGTCCGGGAGACCTGGACGATCGGCCGCGGCTCGTGGTCGAGCGGCTTGCCGTAACGCGGCTGGTCGCGGCAGACCCGGCAGGCGCGGATGGCGCTCAATAGGGCGTCGAGCGGTTCGGCGGCGCCGGCCGCACCGGAAGCGGATGTCATGGTCTTCCTCGCTCGCATCCCCGCGCCGTGGCGGGGCCGTCACGCTACGCCGAACCGGGGTCGATCGGCTGCCGGGCGTCGGCCCGTCGCGCCGCGGGATAGAGGATCGCCCCGCCGGGCACGCCCCCGGATGCGGCCACATCGTCGTGCCCCCTCGCCGTCGACGGCGATCGGCCGCGGCCTTCGTCCGCCTCAGCCGAAGCGCTGGCGCGTCCATTCGTCCAGGCGCCGGCGCACCTCCTCCTTCTCGGCGTCGGAGAGACTGGCGTTGACGGCCTGCAATTGCTGCTGGGCGAAGTCCTGGCCCTCGCGCGAGGCCAGGGTGAACCAGAAGGCTGCCTCGACCAGGTCGCGCGCCGTGCCCTGGCCGGCGGCGCTGAGCAGGCCGAGATTGACATAGGCCGAGGAGACCCCGAGCCGCGCCGCCTGCATGTAGAGGTCGTGCGCCTTCCCGAAGTCCTGCTTGACGCCGACGCCGTCCTTGTAGCTGTTGGCCGTGTTCACCATCGAATAGGGGTCGCCGAGATTGGCGCCCTTCTGGAACTGGGCGAAGGCCTTGGCCGGATCCTTCTTGACGCCCCAGCCGTTGAGGTAGAGCAGGCCGATCTTGTCGAAGGCGGTGGCCCAGTTCTGGGCCGTGGCCTTGTCGAGCCAGGTGCGCGCCGCCTTGTAGTCGAGGCCGACGCCGCTGCCCTGCATGTACATGAAGCCGACGTTGAACTGGTCTTCCGGGTGGCCGCGCTCGGCGGCGTAGCGGTAGAGCTCGAACGCCTTCGCCAGGTCCTTGGGGACACCGAGCCCCTTGCGGTAGAGGTTGCCCATGTTGTGGTAGGCGCCGAGATAGCCGGCCGCCATGCCGACCTCGTTCAGGGCCTTGGCCTCCTCGCCGCGCCCGGCCTTGTCGAGGGCGCGGGCCAGCAGCGCCTTGTAGCGCATGTTGCCGGGCTCGGCGGCGACCGCCTGCTCGCAGGCGGGAATGGCGACCTGCGGGTCGAGGCTGCCATAGTCGACGCTCGGTCCGACGCGCTCGGGGTCGGAGGGGTGCGCCGCCGCCAGGTCGCAGGGGCTGGGCTTGACCGCCTCCGGCTCGCCCGGCTTGGGCAGGAGCACGATGTCCTGCACCAGCGACGAGTTCTCCCACGGCACCTGGCGGCCCTTGGTCTCCTCGACGACGCGGGCCCGCGTCGCCTTGAACACCGCCTCGATCGACTGGCCCGGCGCGTGCAGCGCCGCCGCCAACGCCTCCGAATAGGGGCTGTTCCGGCCGGCGCCGTCCTGGGCGACGTCGCCGGGCGAGGTCGAGAACGCGATCAGCGTGCCGGTGTGCTTGCTGCTGATCCGCGCCAGGCCGCGGGCGATCGAATCCCCGTTGGCGATGGAGCGGTTCTTCGGGCCGCCGGCGGCGAAAGGGTTGTCGCGGCAGGCGTCGAGGATGAAGATGATCGCCCCGGCGCTGGTCCGCTCGAACAGGTCGAGGATCTGCCGGGCCGACACCGCGGTCAGCGGCAGGTCCATGGCGTCGGTCAGCCTGGCGTCGACCGGGATCAGGTAGTTCTCGTCCGAGGCCTGCAGCCCGTGGCCGGCATAATAGATCACCACGGTGTCGCCGGGGCCGATCTTGTTGCGGAAGGCGATCAGCGCGCGCTCCAGGTCGCTCTTCGAGGTGTCCTGCGCCATCTGCACGTCGAAACCGATGGCGGTCAGCGACGTGCCGATCAGCTGGGCGTCGGCGAGGGCGTTCTTGAGGCGCGGCAGCGCGGCATAGGCCGAGTTGCCGACGACGAAGGCGAGCCGCTTGCCGGTCTCGGCCGAGGCGGACAGCGCGGCGAGGCAGAGGCCGAGGCCGAGCAGCGCGGCCGCCAGGGGCCGATGGACGCAGCCGGCATGCCGTCGCGCAAGCATGGGATCCTCCGGGCTCGCCTCCCCGACATCCGCCGGCCCGCACTGCGACGGCGACCGGATCCCGGGAATGCGTGTGACGCGAATGTCGAGACTATGCGCATTGCCGGGATGCGGCAACGGCCGGACGGCGGTTGACAGGCCGGCGGCGAGGCCGGCTAATCCGGGTTCTGCTTGCCGGGACCAGCCTTGACCGTCCTTGACGCCGGACCGATGCGGGTGCTGCTTCGCCGAGCCGGGGGACGGCCGGGCGGACGGCCCGCCGCTGCGTCCGGGCCATGATGTACCTGCGGCATGGCGGCGTCGACCGGCTGCGCCGGTTGGTCGCCTCCGACCCGGCGGCGCGCCGCTTCGCCGAGGCGGTCCTGGCGCGGGCCGAGGCCCTGCGGCGCGAGCCCCTGGTGGCGCCGGCCTACGAGCCCGGCCGGGCGGTGATGCTGCCGGCCAGCCGGACCCTGGCCGAGCGCGTGCACGTGCTCGGCGTCGCCTGGATGATCGAGGGCCGGCCGGCCTGTCGGCGCCGGGGGATCGACGAGCTCCTGGCCGCCGCCGGCTTCGACGACTGGAACCCGGCGCATTTCCTCGACACCGCCGAGATGATGGCCGGCGTCGCGCTCGGGCGCGACTGGTTCCAGGCGGGGATGACGGGAGCCGAGCGCCGGCAGGTCGATGCGGCGATCATCCGCCTCGGGCTGGAGCCGGGCCTGGCGGCGCTGGAGGCGCCGGCCTTCTGGGTCGGGGCGCGGCACAACTGGACCATCGTGTGCTGCGGCGGGCTGATCGTCGCCGCGCTCGCCCTGCGCGCGGCCGCGCCGGCCCTGTGCCAGGCGGTGCTGGAGCGCGCCGCGGCCGCCCTGGCCGGAGGCTTAGCCGGCTATGCGCCGGACGGCGGCTGGGCCGAGGGGCCGGGCTATTGGGAATATGCCACGCGCTATGCCGCCTTCGCCGTGGCGGCGCTGGAGGAGGCCGGCCTCGACACGCGCGGGCTCGGCCGCGCGGCCGGCCTGGCGCAGGCCTGGCGTTTCGGACGCGCCGTCACCGGCCCGTCCGGCCTCGCCTTCGACTATGGCGACAACCTCCCCGAGCCCGATCGCTGCCCGGCGCTCGGCTGGCTGGCCCTGAAGTCCGGCGACCCGGCCGCGGCGGCCTGGCAGCACGCGGCGCCGGGCGAGCCGCATCCCTTCGACCTCGTCTGGTTCGCGCCGGCTGGCGGCGCCGCCCCGCCGCAGCCGGCCGCGACGCTGTTCGAGACGGCCGGCATCGCCGTGCTGCAGGCGGGCCGGGGCGGCGAGGCGCTGCATCTGGCGATCCGGGGCGGGCGCAACGACGCCAACCACGCCCATCTCGATCTCGGCAGCTTCGTGCTCGAGGCGCGGGGCCGGCGCTTCGTCTGGGATCTCGGCCGGGACGATTATGCGCTGCCCGGCTATTTCGACCCGGCCCGCCGCTTCGGCTATCTGCGTACCGGCACGGCGGCGCACAACATCGTGCTGGCCGGCGCGGCCAACCAGTCACTGGCGGCGACGGCGCCCTGCCTCGGCCTCTCCTCCGGCGAGGCCTTCGCCGCGGCGGTGCTCGAGATCGACGATCCGGCCTCGCCGCTGCACCACCGGCGCGGCTTCGCCCTGGTCGAGGGGCGGCATGCGGTGGTCGTCGACGAGTTGGCGCCGCGCCGGCCCGAGGCTGGGCCGGTGGCGGCGGACTGGCGCATCCACACCCGTGCGGCCGTGACCTGCGACGGCCGCGACGCGGAACTGAGCCTCGGCGGCGAGACGCTCGGCCTGCGCTGGGCCGGGCCGGCCGGCGCGGCGCTGCGGGCGGCGGCGGTGCCCTCGCCGCCGGGCGAGGCGTCCAATGCCGGCTTCACCCGGCTCGCGGCGAGCTTCGCCGTGCCGGCGCAGGGCCTGCGGATCCGCGCCGTGTTCTCGGTCGATCCGGCGGCCGGGGAGGCCGCCGCGGCCCGCCTGCCGGGGCTGGCGGCGTGGCCGATCGGGGGCTGAGAGGCGGCGGGGGGACGTCGGGAATCGGGCGAAGCAGCGGCGGTTTTCCAAGGGCGCGGTCGGCCCGGGTTGGCGAAAACGCCCAAAGCCTGTATGTCCATGTCAACGATCACGACGCGGAAGGTCCCTCCATGCTGCTTCGGCTCTCCCTTGCCGGCCTGCTCCTGGCCGGTGCCGGTGCCCCCGCCATGGCCGCCCAGGCCGCTGCCAAGCAGGCTGCGGTCGACGCCATCGTGGCCCCGGCGGAGCCGGTCGTGGAGGCTGCCAAGCCGGCGGCGGCCGCCAAGAGAGCGGCTGCCAGGAAGAAGAAGGCGCCGGCTTCGGCCGGGCCTGCGGAGGCGGCTGCCTCCGCCGATCCCGAGGCCGCGCCGGCCATGCGGGCGGCGCAAGACGCGAAACCGGCGGTCATCGAGCCGGCCGGCAAGCTCGGCAAGCCGGTGGCGAAAGCCAGGCGGGCTGCGGCCAAGGCGGCGCCGGCCGGGCCTGCGGTCGCAGCGGTCCCCGGCACGCCTGCCGTCGTTCCGGCAAAGCCGGCCGCCACGCTCGCGTCCGCCGATGCGCCGGCAGCGGCCGAGCCGGCCGGCAGGCCCGGCAAGCCGGTCGCGAAGGCCCGGCGGGCCGCGGCCAAGGCGGCGCCGGCCGAGCCTGCGGTCGCGGCGGTCCCCGGAGCGCCTGCCGCCGTTCCGGCAAAGCCGGCCGCGACGCTGGCATCCGCCGATGTGCCGGCAGCCGCTGCGCCTGCCGGCAAGCCCGGCAAGCCGGTCGCGAAGGCCAGGCGAGGCGCAGCCAAGGCGGCACCGGCCGAGCCCGTTGTCGCGGCCGCTCCACCCCAGCCGGCCGCAGCGCCGGCGGCGGTTCCGGCCGCAACCCAAGGCGAGCCGCCGATCCATCCGGCTCTGCAGGCGGCAGCTCTCCTGCCTCCCGCGGCCGAGATGGTCGCCGATCCGAACAAGCAGGCCGGCAAGGGCGCCAAGCCGGGGTCGGTCGCCGGGCCGGCCCCGGCCGCAAAGCCTGCCGCCGCGGTGAAGCCCGGCGTCGCCGTGAAGCCGGCGGAGGCTATGGTCGCGGCGCCGGCCCAGCCTGCCGCCCAGCCGGCCAGGCGCGTGGTGACGATCACCAAGCCGGTGGCTGCCGCCATGGCCATGGCGCCTGGCCTGCCCACCGCCGTGCCGGCCAGGCTGGTGGCGACCGTCAAGCCGGTCTCGCTCCAGGCCGTTCCGGCCGAACCGGTCGCCGTCCCGGCGAAGCTGGCGGTGGTCGAAGTGCCGGCGCCCGCGGCAGCGCCTGTCCCAGAGACGGTCGAAGCACTGATCGTCCGCCACGCCCAGCGCTACAAGGTGCCGGAGAGCCTGGTCCGACGCGTGGTGCTGCGCGAGAGCCGCTTCAATCCGAAGGTCCGCAACGGTCCCTATTGGGGCCTGATGCAGATCCGGGTCGATACCGCCCGCGGCATGGGCTATCGCGGCGGCGGCCCGGGCCTGCTCGACGCCGACACCAACCTCACCTATGGCGTCGCCTATCTCGCCAATGCCTGGCGCGTGGCCCGCGGCAACGAGGACCGCGCCGTCTCGCTCTATGCCAGCGGCTATTATTACGAGGCCAAGCGCCGGGGCGTGCTGCCGAACCTTTTGAAGACGGCCCTGGTCGCGCCGACGGAGCCATAGGCGCCGAGGCTGTCGCCGGATTGGTCAAGGCCGCGCCCGGCGCGGCGCCGGGGTTGGCCGACACGGTCCTTGCCCGATGCCGCGGCCGGGCACCGCGCCTCGGCCGTCGCCGGATGCGCCGCCGAGGGGGCTTCCCCTGTGGGCCCGTAATCGCAAACTTGTGATGCTGCCCGTCTCGAAGCCAGGCAATGCGTCCGCAAATTGCCCTACCGTAGTCGCATCCGTTGAATGCAAACTCTGCGCGTATTTAAATAATTTCTCTATGTATCGAGAGTCAATTTTTTGATATTTATCGCGAAACTATTCAGATGAAATATAGGTTGAGAGTGAATTTTCATTTGCTATGGGTATAATATATTTAGTAACGCAGTTTTGATGCCTAGATACATTGAATAATACAATATCTGTAAGATATAAATTGTCATTTATTATAGAATAAAATTGTACGAGCGAGTGCCGCAAGAAATAGTAAAATTTACCGATGAATAGTTTTTCGTCGGAGATATATGACTGTATCTTTTGTAATACATTTATTTCTCTCTTCGATAGTCGGTGGATCATTGAAATTTCCCTCTCGGCATAGTGTCGGGGCAGAAGGAGCCGCGATACTCAAATTCTATAGTAAAAGGGTATTTATAGAAACAGATCCGCCCGCCTCCATAAGGTTCAATGAATTCATGCGCAGGAATTTTGTGACAAATTTCCAAGAAGCGTTTCTCTGCCCTTCCAAGGGGAATTGACATGGGACCTTTCATTGGTGCTTGTCCATTCGGATCGGGCGGCGCGGATGTGGAAGAGGATGTCGCCCGGCGTCGAGACCGCATGGTGCTTGCCGCGGATCTCGGGGAAGGGGTGCAGCTCCCGCGGCCTCGGGCCGGCGCCGAACAGCCGGTCCCAGGCGGCGGAGCCGAAGGCCGCGACGCAGGAGAGCCTGCCCTCCAGGTCGCGGAAGCCGACGGCGCGCAGCAGCGCCGGGAGATCGGCGCACAGGGCGCGCACCGCCGTCTCGGGCCCCGCGCCGGGATCGATGGTCACGACCAGGAAGATGGCCGCCCGCGTGAGCTTCGCCACGACCGGTTGCGGGGTGGCGGGGAGCGAGCTGGCAGCCATCGGCGATCCGTTCCGCATTCCTGACTTCGACATCCGGGCCGGTCGCCCGGAACCTGCTGCTGCGGGGAGGGGGATGCCGCAGCCGCCGCAGGATTGCAGATCCGGAGGATTTGCGCGAGATGGGATCTGTATCCGCGGTGCCGCGACAGGAGTGGGCGTCGGGCCATGTTGCGGCGGTCGGTACCCCGCCGGTTTCCGGGGTGCGTTCTGCGTCTGCGTGGAGGAGGATGAGAAACCGCTTGTCGTGAGCTTGGGCTTGTCGGACACGAGCCTCCGATGAGCCCTATCACCCTAAACGTCTCTATCGCACAAGAGGGGCAGTCTACAGGTGATGCTCTGCTTTCATTAATAGCGTCTCACAATTTTCGATCTCTTGCGTAAAACGCAATATCGTCGAAGTATATGTTGTATTTTTTAGAAATGATTTTGTCGTTAAATTCAAACGAAAGTCCCTTTCTGCCAAGTGGATCCGATTTTAGAATTTTAAAATTTGTTACATTGAGTGGTTTATTGGGATTGGAGATCTCATCGCAGTTTTGATGCCTGGATACATTAAACAATACAATATCTGCAAGATATAAATTATCATCTATTGTAGAATAAAATTGTACGAGCGAGTGCCCCAAGAAATAGTAAAATTTACCGATGAATAGTTTTTCGTCGGAGATGTATGACTGTATCTTTTGTAATACATTTATTTCTCTCTTCGATAGTCGGTGGATCATTGAAATTTCCCTCTCGGCATAGTGTCGGGGCAGAAGGAGCCGCGATACTCAAATTCTATAGTAAAAGGGCATTTATAGAAACAGATCCGCCCGCCTCCATAAGGTTCAATGAATTCATGCGCAGGAATTTTGTGACAAATTTCCAAGAAGCGTTTCTCTGCCCTTCCAAGGGGAAGTGACATGGGACCTTTCATTGGTGCTTGTCCATTCGGATCGGTCGGCGCGGATGTGGAAGAGGATGTCGCCCGGCGTCGAGACCGCATGGTGCTTGCCGCGGATCTCGGGGAAGGGGTGCAGCTCCCGCGGCCTCGGGCCGGCGCCGAACAGCCGGTCCCAGGCGGCGGAGCCGAAGGCCGCGACGCAGGAGAGCCTGCCCTCCAGGTCGCGGAAGCCGACGGCGCGCAGCAGCGCCGGGAGATTGGCGCGCAGGGCGCGCACCGCGTCATAGCCGAAGCTGACGACCGAGGTCCCCTGGGTGACGGCCGTCAGACGGTCCGCATTGTCGAAGGCATAGACCACCTGCGCCTGCTCGGGCACGTCCATCGTCGCCCGGCGGTCGGCGTTGTCGTAGGTGTAGGTGACGGCGCCGAGGATGAGGGAGCCCTGGCTCACCGTTTCCGAGGTCAGGCGTCCCAGGTGTAGGCGAGGCTGTGGCCGTCGGCCAGGACCGCCGTGGCGACCCGGCCCAGGGCGTCGTAGGTGCAGGTCGCGGCCTGACCCTTGCGGTCCGTCGTCGTCAGCGGATTGTCGAAGCCGTCATAGCTACCGACCGTGTCGTCATGCGCCAGGGGATCGGTCCGGGTGATCAGGCGGTCCTTGGCGTCGTAGACATATTGGGTCTTGTCGCTGGCGGCCCGGGGATCGACGACATTGGAGACGAGGTCGCGCCCGGCGCGGCGCCGGCCGACACGGTCCTTGCCCGATGCCGCGGCCGGGCACCGCGCCTCGGCCGCCGCCGGATGCGCCGCCGAGGGGGCTTCCCCTGTGGGCCCGCGTCGTTTGCGGGACGGGCGTCCGGACCGTCGAGGCGGACCGCGCCGCCTATTTCGCCGGAAGCGCGAGGACGACGGCCGCTTCCGTCGTCAGCACCCGGAAGGTGAGGCTCTCCTGCAGGTAGAGCGTCACGCTGGTGCCGGAATGGCCGAGATAGCCGATCGACAGGTCCTGGCCGATGTCCAGCTCGAAATCGCCGCCGCGCGTGGACAGCACGAAGCCGCCTTCGAGCGCCGGCGCCCAGATGACGCCGCCGTCGACGATGCGCTCGATGTGGTGGAAGAGCGGGTAGCCGTCGTCGCTGCCGCCGCTCACCGCGGTGTAAGCCTTCCCGCCCAGCACCAGGGCATAGGGGCCGTCGACGCCGGCCAGCCGCAAATCGCCGACCGCCCGCGCCACGGCGTCCGAATAGCCCTTCACATTGGCGGGCAGCGGCACGGCCGGATTGCTGCAGGCCTCGCGGATGCCCTGGATGCCGGCCGCGGCATAGCCCTCGAAGACCGAGCGGTCCTCGGCGAAGGCGATCCTGCGCGCCGCCTCCTTCACCGGGGCCCAGTCGGAATCGGCGGCGCCGCGCTCGACATCGTCGATGGCCTGGCGCGACAGCTCGAAAGGCACGCGCAGCTCGACCAGCGGCTTGACCTCGCGCTGCACGGACTGGACGCCCTCGGACGGCCCCTGGATCGGCCGGACATGCCCGGTCCCCACGGCGGAGAAGGCGAGCCCCTGCGGGCCGACGACATCGACGACGCGCCGCGCCGCAAGATGGCGCTTGAGCGTGCGGGTCGCCTCTTCCTCGATCTCGGCCCAGGCGCTGTCGGAGATGGGGGCAAGGTCCCGATGCAGGTTATTCATGTCCGGCCTCATTCTTCAGGGATCCGATGCCGAGCGAGCCATCGCCCGGCGACGAGCGCTTGCGGGCCGGGCCTTCCGCGCCCGGCTCCGCCTCGGGCGGGCTGGCCGGCGGCGGCGTGGGGGCAGTTTCCGGCGCGACGGCCTCCAGGAACGTGGCGGAGGGCACGAAGAACAGCGTCCCCGTCACCGCGCGGCTGAAATCGAGCAGCCGGTCGTAGTTTCCGGGCGGACGCCCGATGAACATGTTCTCGAGCATCTGCTCGATCCGGCGCGGGGAGCGGGCATAGCCGATGAAATAGGTGCCGAACTCGCCGGTCCCGGGATTGCCGAACGGCATGTTGTCGCGAAGGATCTCGAGCTGCTCGCCGTTCTCGACGATCGTCGTCAGGGCGTTGTGGGCGTAGCTCGGCTTGACCGCGTCGTCCAGCTCGATGTCGGAGAGCTTGTGCCGGCCGACAATGCGCTCCTGCTCGGACACCGGCACCGCGTCCCAGCGCTTGAGGTCATGCAGGTATTTCTGCACGACGACATAGCTGCCGCCGGCGAAGGCAGGATCCTCCTCGCCGATGACGGCGGCCCTGACCGCGTCCTCGTCGACCGGGTTCTCGGTGCCGTCGACGAAGCCGATCAGGTCGCGATCGTCGAAATAGTTGAAGCCGTGCACCTCGTCGACCGTCGAGACCGCGCCGTCGAGGCGGGCCATGATCTGCGTCGCCAGCTCGAAGCACAGATCCATCCGGGCGGCGCGGATGTGGAAGAGGATGTCGCCCGGCGTCGAGACCGCATGGTGCTTGCCGCGGATCTCGGGGAAGGGGTGCAGCTCCCGCGGCCTCGGGCCGGCGCCGAACAGCCGGTCCCAGGCGGCGGAGCCGAAGGCCGCGACGCAGGAGAGCCTGCCCTCCAGGTCGCGGAAGCCGATGGCGCGCAGCAGCGCCGGGAGATCGGCGCACAGGGCGCGCACCGCCGTCTCGGGCCCCGCGCCGGGATCGATGGTCACGACCAGGAAGATGGCCGCCCGCGTGAGCTTCGCCACGACCGGTTGCGGGGTGGCGGGGAGCGAGCTGGCAGCCATCGGCGATCCGTTCCGCATTCCTGACTTCGACGCCCCGACCGGTCGCCCGGACCAGGCGGCTGCGGGGAGGGATGCCGCAGCCGCCGCAGGATTGCAGATCCGGAGGATTTGCGCGAGATGGGATCTGCATGGGCGGCGCCGCGGCAAGGGCGGGCGTCGGGCCGGGCCGGGGCAACGGTCGCGGGCGCTTCGCCGGCTCCGGGCGGGCCTTCCCAGGCTGCGTGACAGGGGACGGGAAACGGCGTGCGGGAGTCCCGGGGCGTCTCGGGCTGATCGGCTCGAGCTCCGACAGGCCCAGCGGATCGCGATCACGGACTGGGCAAAACGGCGTCGTAATTCGAAAGCCCTCCTCCGCCGGGCGGGCGGAGGAGGTCTTCGCCTCGATCCCGCAGCGCGCTACAGGATGAACTCGCCGGCGGCCAGCGCGGTGATGTTGGCGACGTAGACGGAAAAGTCCGCCGTGCCGTCGCCGTTGACGTCGCCATAGACGATCGCGCTGCCGCCGGACACCGCATAGCGCAGCTCGCCGGCATGGTGGGTGAAGGCACCGGTGCCGATGAAGCTGAAGGCCTGGTCGCCGCCGACCGCGGTGTTGGCGTCGATGCCCGAGATGTCGATCTTGTCGAGCTGGGCCTGGCTGAAGTCCTTGATCACGTCCCGCCCCGCGATGGCGACGGTGCTGTCGCCGAGCGCCTGGAAGACGAAGCGGTCCGCGCCGGTGCCGCCGGTCAGGTCGTCGTGGCCGGCGCCGCCGATCAACCGGTCGGCGCCGCCGCCGCCGCTGAGCGTGTCGTCGCCGCCGAGGCCCTGGATGATGTTGGCGCCGGCATTGCCGGTGATGATGTTGGCCTGGCTGTTGCCGGTGGCGTTGATGGCGGCCGGCCCGTCGAGGAGGAGCGTCTCGACGTAGCGGCCGGCCAGCGAGTAGCTGACGGTCGAGTGGATCGTGTCGGTGCCGGCCGCGGCCGCTTCGCTCACCACGTCACCGAGGCTGTCGACATAATAGACGTCGTCGCCGGCGCCGCCGTTAAGCGTGTCGTTGCCGGTGCCGCCGATGAGCGTGTCGTTGCCGGCGCCGCCGTCGATCTTGTCATCGCCGGTGCCGCCCTGCAGCCGGTCGTTGCCCGTGCCGCCGTCAATCCTGTCATCGCCGCTGTCGCCGTTGATCGTATCGTTGCCGCCGAGGCCGGAGAGGGTGTCGGCGCCCATGCTGCCGTAGATGTGGTCGGCGAAACTCCCGCCCCGCCAGGTGTCGGCGCCCGCGGTGCCGACGAACACGGTGGGATCGAACACCTGCGAGTGGATGCAGCTCTGCGAGCCGTCGCCGATGTCGGACTCCCACGTGACCACGAAGCGGCCGTCCGCAAGCGCTGTCACCGCGGACTGGATCTGGTTGTTCATTGTCGTCGTGTTGACGACGAAGTCGTTTCCGGCCGGGCTGCCGTCGGCGTTGTAGAGGCGAGCGCAAATGCCGAACCCCGAGCCGTCGCTGCCGCTGGACTCCCACGTCACCACGAAGCGGCCGTCCGCCAGCGCCGTTACCGAAGGATAAGTTTGACTGCCCAAGGTCATGGTGTTGACGATGAAGTCCTGGCCCGCAGCGCTTCCGTCGCCGTTGAAGACGCGGCCGCGAACGCAATAGCCCGAGCCATCGCCGGGATCGTCCGAGTCCCATGTCACGACGAAGCGGCCGTCCGCCAGCGCGGTGATCGACGTTCCCGCCTGATCACCCTCCGTCGTTGAATTGACGATGAAATCTTTGCCGGCCGCGCTGCCGTCGGCGTTGTAGATGCGGGCGCGAACGCAATCGCCTGAGCCGTCGCCGGGATCCTCCGATTCCCATGTCACGACGAAGCGACCATCCGCCAGCGCCGTCACCGACGAATAGCCTTGATCGCCCGTGCCTGTGGAGTTGACGATGAAGTCCTTGCCGGCCGCGCTGCCGTCGCCATTGAAGATGCGGGCACGGATGCAATCCTTCGAACCGTCGCCGGTATCGTCGGACGTCCAGGTCATCACGAGGCGCCCGTCCGCGAGCGCTGTCACCGTGGGGGAAAATTGGTAGCCGGTGGCCGTGGAGTTGACAATGAAGTCGTCGCCCAAGGCGCTGCCGTCGGCGTCGAAAACGCGGGCACGGATGCAGCGCTGCGAACCGTCCCCGGGATCTTCGGACGTCCAGGTCATCACGAAGCGGCCATCCGCCAGCGCCGTCACCGACGGCTCGTACTGGCCGCCGGCGGTCGTCGAGTTGACGAGGAAGTCGATGCCGAAGTCGCTGCCGTCGGCGTTGTAGAGCCGGGCGCGAATGCAGGACCCCGCGCCGTCGCTGCCGTCGTCGGAGGCCCATGCCATGACGAAACGCCCGTCCGCGAGCGGCGTGACGGCTGGAGCGCTCTGGCGGCCTGTTGGCGTGGAGTTGACGAGGAATTCCGGTCCGATACGTCCGATGGGCATGCTTGTCTCCTGTCAGATGGGTGCCGGCGGCCGCATGGTCGCCCGGGGACCATGCGCCGTGCCGTCGCGCCTCGACCGCACTCGGGTCGGCGGCCGTCGGCACGCGGATTTCCGTTCCCGCAGCAGTGGACGTCGGGCCCGCCGGATGGTCTCCATTCGGACGGTCGTTCTGCTATAGTGCCGCCTCGCCGCGCCAAGGCGACGGCCGGATCCGGTGCCGCATGGGCGCGGTGATCGCGATTTCAACTTAGCGGCCAGCCGTGGGGGGCAGCGTGGAAGTCGGCGCGGAACTGCCCGTGGAATCGAGCCGAGCGAGCCGGGCCGACGGCGCCCCCGCGATCGAGGTGCGCCTGCTCGGGCCGCTGACGATCAGCCGCGGCGGCGTCAGGCTCGCGCTGCCCGCATCGCGCAAGGTGCGCGCGCTGTTCGCCTATCTGGCGCTCGCGCCGCATGCCGTGACGCGCAGCCAGCTTTGCGACCTGCTCTGGGACGTCGCCGACGATCCGAGAGGCGAGCTTCGCTGGTGCCTGAGCAAGATCAGGGGGCTCGTCGACGAGCCGGCCCGGCGAAGGGTTCAAACCGAGTCGGACACCGTCAGGCTTGATCTGGCGGACTGCCTCGTCGACGCGATCGAGGTCGCCCGGGCTGTCCAGGAAGACATCGAGGCGGTCGATGCCGGGCGGCTTCGAACGCTGGCCGCAATGTTCGCCGGAGACGTTCTCGAAGGCCTGGAGATCGACCGCAGCCCGGCCTTCAACAGCTGGCTCATCGCGCAGCGGCGCAGGTTCCGCGGCTGTCGCGCCGTGCTTCTGGAGCGTCTCGTCGGACGCGTCGGCGATGACGAAGCGGTCAAATATCTGGCGGAGTGGCTCGAGCTTGCCCCATTCGATCAGCGCGTGCACGAGATCCTTCTGAACGCGCTGTCCCGGCGTGGCCGGATGAGGGAAGGCGAGGAGCACCTCGCGGCGACGGCGCGGCTGTTCGAGGCCGAAGGTCTCGACCACGCCCCGATCCGCGCCTTGTGGCAGGCCGCGCGCGGGCAGGCGGACAATGCGCCACGGGTTCAGGCCGTTGCGCCTGTGCCGGCGCCCGAATCGAGCAGCGGCCATGCCGGCGCCGGGACGGTGGCGCGCCGCCGTGCCTCGATCGCGGTGATGCCGTTCGTCGATCGCAACCCGGCGACGGGGATCGGCGGCGGGGCTGCCGACGGCCTCGCCCACGACGTCATCACCCGGCTCGCCAAGCTGCGGACCCTTTTGGTCATCGCCCAGGGTACGGTCTTTGCCCTGCACGAGCGGTGCATCGGTCCGGAGGCAGCCGGCCGGATGTTGAACGTCGACTACGTTGTCGGCGGATCGCTGCACCGGCAGGGAAAGCGCCTTGCCGTGACCGTCGAGCTCGCCGAGGCGCACACGGCCCACATCGTCTGGGCGGAGGTTTTCAATCTGAAGCTGGACGACACCTTCCTCGTGCTCGACGAGATCGGCAACAGGATCGTCGCGTCCATCGCCAGCGAGATCGAGATGATCGAGCGCAACCGCGCGATCCTGAAGCCCCCGAGCTCGCTGGACGCGTGGGAGGCTCATCACCGCGGCCTGTGGCACATGTACCGGTTCAATCAAGCCGAGAACGAGCGGGCCCGGCATTTTTTCGAGGCCGCGGTGCGGCTCGATCCCACCTTCGCGCGGGCCTTCGCCGGCTTGTCCTTCACGCATTTCCAGAGCGCCTTCCAAGGCTGGGGGAGGCGTGAGCCGGAAATCGACCGGGCTTTCGAGACCGCAGGACAAAGCCTGATGGTCGACGATCGCGATCCCGCCGCGCACTGGGCGATGGGCCGGGCTCTCTGGCTGCGTGGCCGCCAGGACCAGTCCATCATCGAGCTGGAGCAGGCGATCGACATCAGCCCCAACTTCGCCCTCGGCCATTACATGCTCGCCTTCGTCCACGCGCGGGGCGGCGACCCGCACGCGGCCATCGCGTCCTCCGACCACTCGCGGCACCTGAGCCCGTTCGACCCGCTCCTTTTCGGAATGCTCGCCTCACGCGCGATGGCGCTGGCGCGACTGCAACGGTTCGATGAAGCGGCCGAGTGGGGCATGAAGGCGGCCAGCCGTCCCAATGCCCACGCCCACAGCCTGGCTATCGCCGCCTTCTGCCTGGCGCTGGCGGGCCGGCTGGACGGGGCCCGCGCCCACATGGCGGCAGTCTACGCCGCGCGCCCCGACTACCGCATCGACGATCTCTTCACCGCGATGCAGTTTGCGCGCGAGGACCAAAAACTGTTCCGACACGGTGCGAAGCGCATCGGCGTGGAGTGACCTGGAACGACGGCATGCCGGAACGGTTTGCCTTGTCTGCGATCGGGACAATTGGACCGCGAACCGGGGGCGCGTGGCTGCCGCCCGGACGGCCCCGTCCTCCGCCGGCCGCCGAGCGCAGTCATGAGGCGCGCCGGCGCCTGCGGCCCGTCACGCCGGTTTCCCCGCCCGCATCCCCGGCGTGACCGTCACGCCGGGAAAAGGACGTTCATGCCTCTCATGCCCGGCACGGCTCTCTCCTCGGGCCGGAGCGAGCGCGGCGTCTCGGGCGCGCCGACGAGGACACGATCGGACGTCGTCGGGCGCCGGCGTGGCTGGGCCCCTGCGAAGCCGCCGCCGCCGATCCCTGGCGCTCTTCGGCGCCCCCGGTCATTTCACCGGCAGCATGAGGTGCTCATAGGGCGTGCCGGCCCACATCACATAGGGTTTGGTCGGGTCCGGGTCGGGATCGCGCGGATAGCCTTGCAGCATGTCCCTGGCTTCGGCGCCGACGATCATGACGTGAGCCCCGGTCTTGATCCAATGGTTGTCGGCGGTCTTCCCCTTGGCGTAGGGGTCGGTATTGCTGGCGCCGTTGTCGCCGCGCAGCATGTAGATGAAGCCAAGCTTCTGCGGCGCGGGGCCCTTGGATTGCCAGGCCTTGGCCCATTCCATCGCGCCCGCGTCGGCGCACATCGGAGCGCTGCCCGGGTCCAAGCACGTCCAGCCATTGGTGCCCTTGCGGACGGCTTTCATCTCCCCGCTCGCGTCCATGTTCAGGACCGTCGCGTCCGCCAGGACCCGCGCCGGCGCCGCGCCGGCAAGTCTTGCGAGGAGTTCCTTGTCCGTCATCTGCTTTTGCTGCGCGGCGGCAGCGGAAGGAAAAACCAGAGCCAACGCACATAAGAGGCAAGCTGTCCTTGCATGCATGACACGTCCTCCCTGATCGTCACCGCCCCCCTTTCGTGCCGCGTGCCCGTTGCCATCGGGCGACGTGCTCGGCGATCATACCCCTTGCCGCGGGAGCGCGCCATCACTCTCGCAGGCGAGACGATCGTCCGCGAGGGTGATGCGCGCCGCCCAGGCTCACGGTGCTCGGCCGGCGTCAGCCGCCTTTCAGCACGAAGCGACGGTTGGGTGCCTGCAGGGGCCGGGCGTTCATGGGGAAGAGAGCCTTGAACGCGGCGATGTCGGCGGCGTCGACCTCGATCGGCTGGGCGAAGACGTTCCAGTCCACGACTTCCGCGCAGGGCGGCGTGGTCAGCGAGCCTTCGTAGCGGTAGCGCGTACGCTCCTTCGGCAGGAAGGACGCGGGGTCCACGGGCGCCGGCAGCGTCCCGGCGCCCTCGCGCCTCGGCGCGGCGGCCATGACCGCCGCGAAACCGTCATGCCTTGCGCCGGCGCGCATGAAAACGCCCAGGACGAGCAGCCTGCCCGAACCGTCGGCATGGACGAAATGCGCTTCCATATCCGTGCGCTTGCCGTCGACGGCATGCTCGCTCGGCGTGTGGAAGTGAAACTGCTTGAGCTCGTAAGTCCGGCCCTCGAACGAGAGGCTGCTCCTGCCCGAGACATCGGCCTGGATCGTGTGGCCGTTGTTGGCGATCGAATAGGCTTCCGGCTGCCAGGTCACGTCGAGAGCGCCGATCCTGGCTTCGATCGGACCGGAGAGATCGAGCGGCGATTGCTCCGAGCCGACGGCGCAGGCCTTGAACGTCTTGTCGAGCTCGCCCCAATGCGCCGCCCCGCCGTGGCCCTCATAGGTCCAGTGGGCGGGCTCCCTGGCCCGCGCCAGGCCCGCGCAAACCGGGCAGGCGAGGGCGCCCGCGAGAAAGCCGCGCCTATTCAAGGCCATGGAATCCCCTCCCGGGTTCGAGATGCGGCAGGATAGCAGAGCGCGAGCCTCGGGTGGGCGAAAGTTGCGCGCATTCCGGCGGCTGACGCGATCCGCACCCATGTGCAGCCGAGCGCGGCGCTCGCCAGGCTCGGGGCTCGAGGAGGCAGGGTCGTGGAACCGCGCCCCGGCTTTCGCCACGGCCGCCAAGTCCCGGGCGCGACCTGCGCTCCGGGGTCGGCGGCAGCCCCTGGCGACGCCCTGCGGGACGCCGGATTGCCGGGAGCAGCCGTCGGGCCGACCGGTTCGAGGCTCCGGTCGGAAGCCGGCGCGGCCGCCGCCCGCGCCTCTACGCCTTGCCCTCGTCCTCCTTCGCCTCCACCATCTCGTAGCGGAAGTCGCAATGGCTGGCGCCTCCCATCAGGGTCTGGGTGCGGGTCAGCCTGATGCGCGGGTCGTAGCCCTGGCAGAAGGCGCCGTCGCGGTTGCAGGAGAGCAGGTGGCCGATCGCCCCGAGGCCCATCTCGCGATAGGTCTCGGCGTAGCGGCAGCGGTGGACGTTGTAGTCGAAGCGCCGGTCGGTGGCGGTCACCACCTCGACGGTGAGCGCGTCGTCCCTGGTCCACAGCGCCTGCAGCTCCTGGAAGCTGCGCAGGCTGGTGCCGCCGGGCGTGCGGGCGGCGAAGCCGCGGCCGGCGTCGATGGCGGCGCGGCGGATCGCCCGCTCCAGCACCGCCTGCGCCCGGGCCTCGCCGAACTCCTCGCGCATCGCCTCGTAGATCGGCGCGATGACGCCGGCCTCGATCCGCCGGCGCTCGAGGATGCCGATCTCGCCCTCGGTCGGGGCGGCGCCTCCGGTGGTTTCGCTCATGGTCCTCGCCTCTGCTGTTGGCGCCGGTCCGGCGCTCCGGCCGTCTCTCTTCTACCGCAATCCGGCTGTGGAGTCCGGGGCCGGGCGCCTCGCCCGACGCGAAGCGCGCCGGCACACCCTTGCGACCCGGGCCTGAAAGCTTGGTGAAAGCTTGGCGCGCTAACGCGGGGCCGTCGCGTCCACGAAGCCCGCCGAAAAGGGGGACCGGACGCGGGAGGACAGCAATCAAGGAGACGGCCCATGCGCGCGCGCATCCTCACCACATCCCTTGCCCTCGCGGCCCTTCTCGCCGGGGCTGGCGCGGCGCCGGCCGCCGACAAGGTCACCATCATGGTCGGCGGCTACGAGAAGCAGATCTACCTGCCGGCCAAGCTGGCCGAGAGCCTCGGCTACTTCAAGGACGAGGGCCTCGACGTCGAGCTCCTGAACGAGGCCGCGGGCGTCGACGCCGAGAACGAGATGCTGTCCGGCGCGGTCCAGGGCGTCGTCGGCTTCTACGACCACGCCATCGACCTGCAGGCGAAGGGCAAGTTCATCATGTCGGTCGTCCAGTTCAGCCAGGCGCCGGGCGAGGTCGAGCTGGTTTCGACCAAGCAGGCCGACGTGAAGTCGATGGCCGACCTGAAGGGCAAGAACCTGGGCGTGACCGGGCTCGGCTCCTCGACCAACTTCCTGACCCAGTACCTGATGATGAAGTCCGGCGTGCAGACCGGCGACTTCACCTCGGTGCCGGTCGGCGCCGGCGCCACCTTCATCGCCGCCATGCAGCAGGACAAGATCGAGGCCGGCATGACCACCGAGCCGACCATCTCGCGCCTGCTCTCGACCGGCGAAGCCCGCGTCCTCGTCGACATGCGCACCATCGAGAAGACCAAGGAAGCGCTCGGCGGCACCTATCCGGCCGCGTCGCTCTACATGCAGACCGCCTGGGTCGAGGCCAACAAGCCGATCGTGCAGAAGCTCGCCAACGCCTTCGTCAAGACGCTGAAGTACATCAACACCCACAGCGCCGAAGAGATCGCCGACAAGATGCCGAAGGACTACTATGTCGGCAACAAGGAGGCCTATGTGAAGGCCCTCGCCGCCGGCAAGGAGATGTTCACGGCCGACGGCGTGATGCCCGAGGGCGGCCCGGAGACGGTGCTCGCCGTGCTCTCCTCCTTCTCCAAGAACGTCAAGGGCAAGCAGATCGACCTGTCGAAGACCTACACGACGGAGTTCGTCAAGAACGCGAAGTGAGGGGCGGTGTGCTGGAATTCAGTGCTTCAGGCGCAACGCCTGCCGATCTCCTCCCCCTTGCGGGGAGGGGATCGGGGTGGGGGTCCATGTCGTAGGGCTCGTCCTGTCCTCCACGACCCCCACCCCTTATCCCTCCCAGCAAGGGGGAGGGAAGACGCAAGCGTCGCGACATGTCCGACATGGGGCGCGTCTCGCCCACAGGATGACCACGCGACCCAGATGTGAAGCATCTGTTCTCGAACGGCGCCTGAGCTGCCGCCCGATTGTCCAGACGCCGCCATTCCATCCCCCTCGATCACGCCGCCGACGCGGCGAAGGAGGTCCCATGTCCGCAATCGAGGCCGGCGAGAGCCCTGCCGTCGAGCTGATCAATGTCAGCCGCCGCTTCGTCACGCCCGACGGCAAGTCGATGACGGCGATCCGCGACTTCTCGATGAGCGTGGCCCGCGGCGAGTTCGTCGCCGTGGTCGGGCCGACCGGCTGCGGCAAGTCGACCACGCTCAACCTCGTCACCGGCCTCGCCCGGCCCTCGAGCGGCGAGGTCCGGCTGTTCGGCGGCCCGGTCGAGGGCATCGACCCGCGCATCGGCTTCGCCTTCCAGACCGACGCGCTCTTTCCATGGCGCAGCGTCATCGACAACGTCGTCGCCGGGCCGCTGTTCCGCGGCAAGCCGCGCGCCGAGGCCTATGCCAAGGCGCGCGACTGGCTGAAGCGCGTCCATCTCGGCGGCCATGAGAGCAAGTATCCGCACCAGCTCTCCGGCGGCATGCGCAAGCGCGTGGCGCTGGCCCAGACCTTCATCAACGAGCCGCAGGTGCTGCTGATGGACGAGCCGTTCTCGGCGCTCGACGTGCAGACGCGGGTGATCATGCACGAGGTGCTGCTCGGGCTGTGGTCGGAGGCGAAGGCCTCGGTGATCTTCGTGACCCACGACCTGGAGGAGGCGATCGCGCTCGCCGACAAGGTCTATGTGCTGACCTCCGGCCCGGCGACCGTCAAGTCGGTCTATCCCGTCCACCTGCCGCGCCCGCGCGTCGTCAGCGAGATCCGCTACCAGGAGGACTTCATCGCGCTGTCGCGGACGATCTGGGACGACCTGCGCGACGAGGTCGAGCGCGGCGCCGCGCGCGACGAAGCCATCGCAGCCTGAGGAGAGGGGATATGACCGACGCAGCTTCCGCCACCGTTCCGCTCTTCCGCCCCGGGACCTCCGACGCCGAGATCGAGGCCGCGGCCGCCAGGGCCGCGCGCCATCGCCGGCGCACCGTGCTGTTCTGGCGCTGGGCCATCCTGATCGTCCTGCTCGGCGGCTGGGAACTCGGCGCGCGCACCGGCCTGATCGACGAGTTCTTCTTCTCGCGCCCGACCGCGATCTGGAGCCGCCTGGTCGAGTGGACGATCGATGGCACCTCGGAAGGGCCGCTCTGGCTGCATCTGTGGGTGACGATGGAGGAGGCCCTGCTCGGCTTCGCCTTCGGCTCGGTCGCCGGCATCGTCGTGGGCATCGCGCTGGGCCGCAACCGCATGCTGGCCGACATCTTCTCCATCTACATCAAGGTGATCAATTCGGTGCCGCGCGTGGTGCTGGCGCCGATCTTCATCATGGTCTTCGGGCTCGGCCTCGCCTCCAAGGTGGCGCTGGCCTTCGTGATGGTGTTCTTCGTCGTCTTCGCCAACGCGTTCCAGGGCGTGCGCGAGGCCGACCGCAACCTGATGGCCAACGCCCAGATCCTCGGCGCGCGGAACTGGCAGCTGACCCGAGCGGTGGTGATCCCCTCGGCCATGAGCTGGATCTTCGCCTCGCTCCATGTCAGCTTCGGCTTTGCCATCATCGGCGCCATCGTGGGCGAGTTCGTCGGCTCGCGCCACGGCATCGGCCTGCTGATCAACATCGCCAAGGGCACCTTCGACGCCGCCGGCATGTATGCCGCCATCGTCGTGATCATGGTCGTGGCGCTGGCGGCGGAGTACCTGATGACCTTCGTCGAGAACCGGCTGGCGACCTGGCGGCCAGCCCCGCTGCAGGACGCGCACTGAGGCGCGACGCACGGTTCCGGAAAGGGATGCAAAAAGCCTTCCCCGCGAAGCGGGGAAGGGGTCAATCCGAAGGATTGACGGATGGGGTGTGGGTCCGCAAGTGCAAGTCCGTGTTCGGCCGGCACGATGGTCATGCAGGTCCATTCAGAGGTCGAGACTTGCGGACCACACCCCTCCCGTCGCCGCTTCGCGGCGCCACCCTCCCCGCCTTCGGCGGAGAGGGCCCCAGTGCCTTATCCTGCTCTGTGTCACCGCGCCCCGGCCGGCAGCTCCACCTCGACGCGAAGGCCCGGCGGGGGTGAGCGGTCGGAAAGGGCGATGCGGCCGTCATGGGCCGCGACGATCTCCCTGACGATCGCCAGCCCCAGGCCGGTGCCCTCGACAGCGCTGCCCGCGAGGCGGTGGAAGCGCTCGAAGACGCGCTCGCGCTCGGCCTCCGGGATGCCCGGGCCGGTGTCCTCGACGACAAGGCGCAGCGCGTCGCTCCCGCGCGTCAGCATCACGGTGACGGCGCCGCCCTCCGGCGTGTAGCGCAGCGCGTTCTCCACCAGGTTGACCACCAGCTCGCGCAGCAGCGTCACATGGCCGTGCAGCGCGAACGGGCCCTCGCCGTCCTCGAAGGCGAGGTCGATCCTCCGGTCGAAGGCGATCGCGGCGAGGCCTTCCAGCGCGGCGCGGGTGACGGCGGCGAAGTCGACGCTCTCCTTGCGCAGGGCCGCACCGCCGGGCTCGGCCCGCGCCAGGACCAGGAGCTGGTTCACCAGCCGCGTCATCGCGTCGATGCCGCCGTCGATCGCCGCCAGCGTCTCGGCCCCGGCCGTCGGGTCGGTGTCCCGGAGGCCGACGGCCGTCTGCGTCTTGAGCACCGCCAGCGGCGTGCGCAATTGGTGCGAGGCGTCGGCCACGAAGCGCCGCTGCAGCGCGATATAGCTGCCGACCCGGGCGAAGGCCTGGTTCAGGGCGTCGATCAGGGGCTGCAGCTCGCTCTGGACCTCCTCGCGCTCGAGCGGCTGCAGCGAGGCCGGATCGCGCGACATCAGGGCGCTGCGCAGGCGCAGCAGCGGCGCCAGCCCCCGATGCAGGCCGAACAGGGCCAGCAGCGCCGCGATGCCGACGAGCAGGGCCTGGTCGCGCAGCGACCGGAGCCAGAGCTCGGTCACCATCCGGTCGCGGCCGCGAAGCGTCGCGGCGACGACGACCAGCGCGTTGCCGTCCGTCCGCCGCGAGACCACGGGCTGGGCCAGCGCCACGGCGCGGACGGGGTCGACGCGGAACCGCGTGTCGAAATAGACCGGCTGGAGGTCGGCCGGCGGCGCAGGCGGGGACGGGATGTCCGGGAAGCCGGCGATCAGCTCGCCCGAGGGCGCCAGCACGCGGTAGATCACCCTGTCCCGGTCGGGCGAGGCGAACATCTCCAGCGCGGAGGGCGGGATCAGCGCCTCGACCTGACCGTCCGTCTCCTTGACCTGCTCGGCGATCACCCGGGCCGAGGCCAGCAGCGTCCGGTCCAGGACCAGGTTGGCGATCGTCACGGCGCTGCGATGCGCGGTCCAGCCGTTGAACAGCACCAGCCCGGCCAGCGGCAGCAAGAGCCAGCCGAGCAGCTCGGCGCGCAGACTCCTAGCCATCGCTCTTTCTCAGGGCGTAGCCGAGGCCGCGCAGGGTACCGATGGCGACGCCGCTGCCGTCGAGCTTCTTGCGCACCCTGTGGACGTGGATCTCGATGGCGTTGTCGGTGGCGTCGTCGTCCAGCCCGAACACGGTCTCGGTCAGCGCGCTCTTCGACACGACCCGGCCGGCGGCCAGCAGCAGCGCCTCCAGCACCGCATGCTCGCGCTGGGTCAGGGGCAGGGGCACGTCCGCCAGCGTGAACTGGCGCGTGTCCGTCTCCAGCGCCAGCGGGCCGAAGGCCAGGCGCGCGGCGCGGTCGGCCTGGCGGCGGCGCAACTGGGCGCGGATGCGCGCCTCCAGCTCCAAAGGATCGAACGGCTTGACGAGATAGTCGTCGGCGCCGGCATCGAGCCCGGCGATGCGGCTGGATACGGCGTCGCTGGCGGTGAGGATGATCACCGGCGCCATGCCGCGGCGCGCCCGGAACCGGCGCAGCACCTCCAGGCCGCCCAGCTCCGGCAGGGCCATGTCGAGAATGACGAGGTCGTAGGACTGCGTCGCGAGCGCGGCGTCGGCCTCGGCCCCGTCGCCGACGCAGTCGACGACGTAGCGGCTCTTGCGCAGCAGGCGGCCGAGCCATTCGGCCAGATCGGCATTGTCCTCGACCAGCAGGATGCGCATTCGTCCTCGTCGTTTCCGCGGCTCGGGACGTCAGCATGGCGTCTCGGCCCGCGTTTTGAAAGACGATCGGCGCGGATGGCCGGTCCGGGGGGCGGAATCCTGCCCGCCCGCCGGGCGTCGCGCCGCTCCGCTTGCTTCGCGTCGACGGTTGCCCGCCAGCATTCCTGCTGTAACATCGGCCAATGGCCGATCTCGATCCTCATCTGCTGCGTGCCTTCCTCAGCGTCGCCGAGATCGGCACGGTGAACGGCGCGGCGGCCTCGCTCAACCGCACCCAGGCGGCGGTGAGCATGCAGATCCGCAAGCTCGAAGGCCTGATCGGCTCGGACCTGTTCGAGCGTTCGACCAAGGGGCTGGACCTGACCGCCAACGGCGTGCTGCTGGTGCCCTATGCCCGCGAGATCCTGACGCTGAGCCAGGAGATCGGCAAGCGCCTCAACGGCAGGCATATCGAGGGGCGCGTCCGGCTCGGCGTGGTGGAGGATTTCGCTGCGACGCGGCTGATCGACATCCTCAAGGCCTTCCGCGACCAGAACCCCAAGGTCGACATCGACATCATCGTCGAGGCGAACCGGCGCCTCGCCGCCATGTTCGAGAACGACAAGCTCGACGTCGTGGTCTGCGACGCCAGCCGGCTCAACCGCAAGCCGATGCTGGTGTGGAGCGAGCAACTGCTCTGGGCGGCGCGCTCCGACATCGCCGTCAACACCGATGCGCCGCTGCCGATCATCATGTTCGAGGAATCATGCCCGTGGCGGGCGCCGGCGGTCGCGGCGCTGTCGGGCCGCAATGTGCGATGGAACCTGGTCTGCGAGGCCTCGACGCTGGTGGCCATGGTCACGGCGGTGCGGGTGGGCATCGGCATCGGCCCGATGATCGCCGCCACCATCC
Source organism: Labrys sp. Lb11 (assembly GCF_057554225.1). Taxonomy (NCBI): domain Bacteria; kingdom Pseudomonadati; phylum Pseudomonadota; class Alphaproteobacteria; order Hyphomicrobiales; family Xanthobacteraceae; genus Labrys; species Labrys sp. Lb11. Next base: position 250,470 of record NZ_BAAJOT010000007.1, on the reverse strand, counting down.
CCGAGGACTGCCGCGTGCTCGACCGCGCGGCCGACCTGCCGGCCCCGGTGCGCATCGACATCGGGCTCTATGCCCGCGGCAGCGCGCCGGAGGAGGCGCGCTACCTGGCGGACTTCATCGTCCGCCACAGCGAATTCGGCCGGAGCTGAGAGGCCGGCGATGGCGCGACGCGGCGGTATAAGGAATCCTGATACCCTCGCGACGATTACCACGCTTCTCCCGCCGGCCCCGCGCGCACTAGGACTCGCGCCCAAGCAAGGTCGGGCGCGCGCGAGAGGGCGGGGGCTCCGAAACGGCGCCGACGACCGCAAGACTGCCTGCAACGGGAGAACAGCCGTGAAGCCATCCTCGATCATCCGCTCTTCCATCGCCGCCCTCGCCATGCTGGCCGGCCTCGGCTCCGGCCTGGAGGCGGCGCGCGCCGACGCCCTCGACGACATCGCCAAGGCCGGCGTGCTCAATGTCGGCGTGTTCGGCGACTTCCCGCCCTTCTCCTCGGTCAGCGCCGACATGAGCCTGAAGGGCTACGACATCGACGTGGCGCAGGTCCTGGCCGACAGCCTCAAGGTCAAGCTCAACCTCGTGCCGGTCACCGGCCAGAACCGCATCCCCTATCTCACCGAGCATCGCGTCGACCTGCTGCTCAGCGTCGGCTACAGCGCCGAGCGCGAGAAGGTGATCGACTTCACCGCCGCCTATGCGCCCTACTACATCGCGGTGATCGGTCCGGCCGCGCTCAAGGTGACGGGCCAGGACGATCTCGCCGACAAGACCATCGCCGTCAACCGCGGCACGCTGGAGGACACCTCGCTGACCAAGGTGGCGCCGGCCTCCGCCGACATCCGGCGCTTCGACAACTACAATTCGGTGATCCAGGCCTTCCTGTCCGGCCAGACCCAGCTGATGGTGGTGGGCAACGACGTCGGCTCGCAGGTGCTGGCCCGCCAGACCGAGCTCAAGCCCGAGCAGAAGTTCCAGCTCCTGACCTCGCCGGACCATATCGGCCTCAACAAGGACGAGCCCCGCCTGAAGCAGGCGCTCGACGAGGCCATCGGCAAAATGCTGGCCGACGGCACGCTGAACAAGATCTCCGAGACCTGGCTGAAGAAGCCGCTCGACCCCAAGGATCTGAAGGACTGAGCCCGTGGGCCACGGCCTCGACTTCAGTTGGCTCGGTGACGCCGTCCGGTTGATCGGGCGCGGCGCGGCCATGACGATCCTGCTGATCGTCGTGTCCGCGGCCCTCGGGACGGTGCTGAGCGTCATCGGCGCCGCCGGCAGGCGCAGCCGCAACGCCGCCGTCCGCCATGCGGTCGACGCCTATGTCGAGCTGATCCGCAACACGCCGTTCCTGGTGCAGCTGTTCTTCATCTTCTTCGGGCTGCCCAGCCTCGGCCTCAGGCTCGACCCGGTCGTCTCCGCCATCCTGGCGATGACCGTCAACCTGGCCGCCTACGGCACGGAGATCGTCGGCGCCGGCCTCGACGCCGTGCCCGCGGGCCAGCGCGAGGCCGGGCAGGCCCTGGGGTTGCGGCCGCGCCAGGTGTTCGTGAAGATCGTGCTGCCGCAGGCGCTCAAGGTGATCTTCCCGGCCCTGACCAGCCAGGTGGTGATCATGATGCTGGAGTCGGCGGCGGTGTCGCAGATCGCCGTGCGCGAGCTGACCTACGAGGCCGACGTGCTGCAGGCCCGCACCTTCCGGGCCTTCGAGACCTATCTGGTGGTGACGCTGATCTATCTCGGCCTCAGCATCGTGCTCCGGCGGCTGATGGTCGCCGGCGGCCGCCGCTATCTCGGGGGAGCCGCCTGATGGACTTCACCCTGTGGGACATCGTCCGCAACCTGCTGCTCGCCGCCCGGTGGACGGCGCTGCTCTCGGCCGTCGCCTTCGTCTGCGGCGGGGTGGTCGGGCTCGCCGTGCTGCTGGCGCGCATCGACAAGCGCCGCTGGCTGAGCAAGGCGGCGGAATACTACATCGCCCTGTTCCAGGGCACGCCGCTCCTGCTGCAGCTCTTCCTGGTGTTCTTCGGCCTGCCGATGCTCGGCATCCGCATCGAGCCGTGGTCGGCGGCGGTGATCGGCCTGACGCTGTGCGCCAGCGCCTATCTCGCCGAGATCTGGCGCAGCGGCGTCGAGGCGCTCCCCAGGGGACAGTGGGATGCGGGGGCGAGCCTCGGCCTGCATCTGATGCTGCAGCTGCGCCTGATCGTGCTGCCCCAGGCCTTCGCCATCACCCGCGCCCCGACGGTCGGCTTCCTGGTCCAGCTGGTCAAGAGCACGGCGCTGACCTCGATCATCGGCTTCGAGGAATTGCTGCGCACCGCCAACGCCATCAACAACGCCACCTTCGAGCCGTTCACGGTCTACGGCTTCGTCGCCCTGATCTATTTCGTGCTGTGCTTCCCGCTGACGCGCTATGCCAAGATGCTGGAGCGCCGGGCCGGGACGCCGCGCACCGCCTAGCTGGACGACGCGACGAGGAAGGCGAGGCCGATGGCGGTGGCGCCGAACGCGACGGCGGCCAGGGGAATCAGGATTTCGACGAGTGTGGTCGCGCTCCGGTCCCGGCCGGTCGCGCTCTCGAAGTCGCCATGCAGCCGGTCGCCGAAGATGGTGCTCTTGGCCGGCGGCCCCTCGTCTTCCCCGAAGCGGCGGCCTGCCGATCGGGCCAGGAGCGTCAGGCCGGTGGCCACGCAGACGAAGCCGGTGACGACGGCGAGGAGATCGTCCGTCTCCGGCGGACCGCCGAAGAAGAGCCAGATCGAAGCCAGGAACCAGACTGCCAGGACGACGATCAGCCGCACCGCGGCGGGATGCAGCTCGCCGCCCGTGCGGCCGCGGCCGGCCGCGTGCCTCCCGGGGCGCGGGGGGCGATGCGGCCTCATCGATCGATCTCCCCGAAGACGATGTCGAGCGAGCCGATGATGGCGGAGATGTCGGCGAGCATGTGCTTGCGGGAGAGGACATCGATCGCCTGGAGATGGGCGAAGGAGGGCGCGCGGATCTTGCAGCGATAGGGCCGGTTGGTGCCGTCGGAAACGAGATAGACGCCGAACTCGCCCTTCGGCGCCTCGACGGCGGCATAGACCTCGCCCGCCGGCACGTGATAGCCCTCGGTGTAGAGCTTGAAATGGTGGATCAGCGCTTCCATCGAGCGCTTCATCTCGCCGCGCTTGGGCGGCACCACCTTGTTGTCGGTGTTGGAGACAGGCCCGGCGGTGGTGCGCAGCAGGGCCACGCACTGCTTCATGATCCGCACCGACTGGCGCATCTCCTCCATGCGGATGTGATAGCGGTCGTAGCAGTCGCCGTTCCTGCCGATCGGGATGTCGAAGTCGAGCTCGGCATAGCACTCGTAGGGCTGGGCCTTGCGCAGGTCCCAGGCCGCGCCCGAGCCGCGCACCATCACGCCCGAAAAACCCCAGGCCCAGGCATCGTCCAGCGACACCACGCCGATGTCGACATTGCGCTGCTTGAAGATGCGGTTGTCGGTGAGCAGGCCCTCCAGGTCGTCGCAGACCTTGAGGAAAGGATCGCAGAACGCCTCGATGTCGTCGATCAGCTCGGGCGGCAGGTCCTGGTGTACGCCGCCCGGGCGGAAATAGGCCGCATGCATGCGGCTGCCCGAGGCGCGCTCGTAGAAGATCATCAGCTTCTCGCGCTCCTCGAAGCCCCACAGCGGCGGGGTGAGGGCGCCGACGTCCATCGCCTGCGTCGTGACGTTGAGCAGGTGCGACAGCAGGCGGCCGATCTCGCAATAGAGCACGCGGATCAGCTGGCCGCGCCTGGGCACCTCCAGCCCGAGCAGCCGCTCGATCGCCAGGCAGTAGGCGTGCTCCTGGTTCATCGGCGCGACATAGTCGAGCCGATCGAAATAGGGGATGGCTTGCAGGTAGGTCCTGGCCTCGATCAGCTTCTCGGTGCCGCGATGCAGCAGGCCGATATGCGCGTCGGTCCGCTCGACCACCTCGCCGTCGAGCTCGAGGATGAGCCGCAGCACGCCGTGCGCCGCCGGATGCTGCGGACCGAAATTGATGGAGAAGTTGCGGATTGCGCCTTCGGCCATGGCAATCCCTCCGATGCGCGGAGCCGGCTGCGAGCGCCCTCCCGCCCTACGGCGGCCGATCGGCCTGCCGGGAATGCGTGTTCAGAAACCCTAGTGCCGAAATCCGGCCATCTCCTGTTGCGGATGTGATCATTCGATGAAACTGGCGGGATCCCCGCCCGCGGCCGGCCGTGGGAACTCTACGGCCATGCCGGCGATTGGATGATGGTCGAAACGTTCGTCGAAACGTTCCTGGAGACCAAGGATGAGACCGATCCTCCTGGCACTCGCCGCCCTCGCGATCAGCGGAGCAGGCGCCTTCGCGCAGAGCACGTCGACGGCCGCGCCTCCCGGCAACGCCATGAAGCTCTCGCAGCTCGTTGCGAAAGTCGAGGGACGCGACAAGTTCCTCTATGTCGGCGATGTCGAATGGTCCGGGAGCGGCTACTACACGGTCACCTACTTCACGTCCGACAAGGCGAAGGTCGAGATCAACATCGATCCGGTCTCCGGCAACGCGAAGTAGGCGGTGGCCGGTGGCCTGAGCGCCTGCTCATGTCGCCGTCCGCGCAGCCTCAGGCCGCGTGCGCCGTGCCTCCGTTCGCGGCGGGGAGGGCGCCGGGCAGGCAGCCGAGACCGGTCAGGGTGGCGCGCACGGCTTCGTCGAGCGGCGTGTGCGGCTCGGTGCCGAGCTCGGCCAGGAGGCGGGCATTGCTCAGGCGCACCGGTTGCTGCCAGAGGTAGCGCATCTCCGCGAGTTCGCGGAACAGCGGCACGACCGGCGCGGCGAGCCGCACCAGCGGCCAGGGGAAGGTCCGCCGCTTCAGGGCGGGATCGCCGACCACGCGCCGGATGGCGGCGATCATGCCGGTGCCGTCGGCGTCCCAGTGGCCGTCGATGTGGAAGGCGGCGAAGGCGGCGAGCCTGTCCTCGCGCTCCAGCAATTGCACCATGGTTTCGGCCACGTCCGGCAGATAGGCCCATTGGTGGCCGATGCCGGGGCGGCCGGGATCGCTGACCGCCGCCACCGGCCGTCCCGGCCTGACGAGGCCCTGCGAGAACCAGCTGTTGCCGGCCCTGGGGCCGAAGAAATCTCCGGCACGCACGATCAGCGCCCTGGCGCCTTCGTTTGAGGCAGCCCGCAGGCGCCGCTCCATCTCGGCGCGGATAAGGCCCTTACGGGTGGCCGGGTTCTGCGGCGACGCCTCGTCGAGGTCGGGCAGAGCGTCCGGCCCGTAATTGTAGACCGTGCCGGGCAGCAGGATGCGGGCGCCGCCGGCCCTGGCGGCGGCGATGGTGTTGTCGAGCATCGGCAGCACCAGCTCGCCCCAGTTGCGGTAGCCCGGCGGGTTGACCGCATGCACGATGACGGCGGCGCCCTCGGCCGCCGCGGCGACGTCGCGCGCCGACAGGGCGTCGCCCCGGAGCCAGGCGAGCCCGGCGCCGGCATGGCCGGCGGCGAGACCGGCGGGATTGCGGTGGAGGGCGCGGACGGTCCAGCCGCGGGATGCGAGGCGGCGGGCGACTTCGCCGCCGATGCCGCCGGTGGCGCCGAGGACCAGGGCGATGCGCAGGGCTGTCATGGGAGGCTCCGTTGGGCGAGTGAGGATGACGCGAGCATGCCCGCCGGCCCGGCTAAACGAAATTGTCGAAATTCCTGGGGTTGCTATACTGAAATCGATGAACAGGCCGGATCCGAGCTGGGACCTCTACCGAAGCTTCCTCGCCGTGCTGCGGGAGGGATCGCTGCTGGGCGCGGCGCGGGCGCTCGGCCTCACCCAGCCCACCGTCGGCCGCCATATCGACGCGCTGGAGGAAAGGATCGGGTTCGAGCTGTTCCTGCGCTCGCAGCGCGGCCTTGTCGCGACGGAGGCGGCGCTGGCCTTGCAGCCCCATGCCGAGGCGCTGGCGGCGGCGGCCTCGGCGCTGCTGCGTACCGCCTCCGGCCAGGGCCACGCCGTCGGCGGCACGGTGCGGGTCAGCGCCAGCGAAATCGTCGGCGCCGAAGTGCTGCCGCCGATCCTGGCGGAGCTGCGCGAGCGGCACCCGGCGCTGGAGATCGAGCTCATGCTTTCCAACGCCGTCGACAACCTGCTGCGCCGCGACGCCGACATCGCCGTGCGCATGACCGAGCCGGCACAGGAGGCGCTGCTGGTGCAGCGGGTCGGCACGGTCACCCTCGGCCTGCACGCCCATCGGCGCTATCTCGACCGCTGCGGCGTGCCGCCGAACCTGGCAGCGCTGGCGGGGCACAGCCTGGTCGGCTTCGACCGCGAGACCCCGGCGATCCGCAGCATGCGCCGGCGCATGCCCGGCTTCGAGGCGGTGCATTTCGCCCTGCGCACCGACAGCGACATTGCCCAGATGGCGGCGATCCGGGCCGGGTTCGGCATCGGCATCTGCCAGGTCGCATTGGCGCGGCGCGAGCCTGACCTGGTGCGGGTGCTGCCGGAAGCCTTCGCCCCGGCGCTGCCGGCCGCGGTGGCGATGCACGAGGATCTGCGTTCGACGCCGCGCTGCCGCGCCGTCTTCGACGCCCTGGTCGCCGGCCTGCGCCGCCATGTCGACGGCTGACGGCAGGGCGGCATGGAGAGCTCCGGACCGGCCCGCGACGCGGCATGTTCGCCACCACCGGCCCGTGCCTTGACGTTCCGTTGCGGCGTGTCTAGGATGTACGGACGGGAGTACGGGGGGTATTCCACGATCGAATATCGCATTGTGGGTTATTTCCCGTTCTGTTCAAGGTTTTTCCTAAAGTATTGATTGGCCTTTCGAGTTGATAATCTTCGGTCCGGACTCGATCCGGATCGCCTGCGGGGGCGAGTTCGATTCGCCGTCGCATCGGTGCCCTCCGAAGGATTTGCATGAACCGATGGTCCCTTTCGATCAGCCATGGCTCCCTAGCATCCCTGGGTGGCGAGAAGACCTGAAGCGCGCCGCCGAGTTGGCGGACGACGAGGCTTGGCTGGAACTGCGCCGGCTGTCGAACTCCAATCTGGACTTCCTCACCGTCAACCGGCTCGATGCCGTCCTGCGGCGCCGGTTTCCCGGAGGGCCGCCGGCGTCCGCCGCCGCCAACACCGTGTCGCTGGCGATCCTGAGCTCCTCGACGGCGACGCATCTCCTGCCCTCCATCCGCGTGGCGGCCCTGCGCCGGGGGCTGTGGGCCGGGCTCTATGAGGCCGATTACGGCCAGTACCTGCAGGAACTGGCGGACCGAAGCTCGAACCTGCACGCCTTCCGGCCCAACGCCGTCCTGCTGGCGCTCGACTCGCGCCACCTCCTCGGCGCGGCGAATGCGGCGCTCCAGGACGACCAGGCATCGGCCGTGGTCGAGGAGGCGCTCGGCCGCCTCGGCGACTGCTGGCGCCTGGCGAAGGAGGCCTTCGCCTGTCCCGTCTACCAGCAGACTCTCCTGCCGGTGTTCAACCCGCTGCTCGGCAGCAACGAGCATCGGCTGCCGGGGGCCGGCGCCACGCTGGTCGACGCGGTCAACGGCGGGATCCGCCGGCGGGCCGACGCGGCCGGTGTCAGCATTCTCGCCATCGACGCCCGGGTCGCCCGGGACGGCCTCGGCGCCTGGCACGACCCGGTCTTCTGGCATCGCGCCAAGCAGGAAGTCAGTCCGTCGGCGGCGCCCATGTATGGCGAGCTGCTCGCCAGGCTCCTTGCCGCCCGCGCCGGCCTGTCGGCCAAGTGCCTGGTCCTCGATCTCGACAACACGATCTGGGGCGGCGTGATCGGCGATGACGGCCTGGAAGGCATCGTGCTCGGCCAGGGCAGCGCTCTCGGCGAGGCCTTTGCCGAGGTCCAGGCCTATGCCAGGGAACTGGCGCGGCGCGGCGTCATCCTGGCGGTCTGCTCGAAGAACGACGAGGCGAACGCGCTTGCGGCCTTCGAGCGCCACCCGGAAATGGTGCTGCGGCGCGAGGACATCTCGGCCTTCGTGGCGAACTGGACCGACAAGGCGACGAACCTGCGCGCCATCGCCCGGCAGCTCAACATCGGCCTGGAGTCCCTCGTCTTCGTCGACGACAACCCGTTCGAGCGCAACCTGGTGCGCCAGGAGTTGCCGATGGTCCGGGTTCCGGAGGTTCCCGAGGATCCGGGGCTGGTCCCGGGCTGCCTGGCCGATGCCGGCTATTTCGAGGCCCTCGCCGTCACCGAGGAGGATCGGGAGCGGACGGGGCAGTACCGCTCCAACCTGGCCCGCGAGTCGCTGAAGGAACAGGCGACGGACATGGAGGCCTATCTGCGAGCCCTCGACATGCGGCTCGCCTGGCGCCGGTTCGATCCGGTCGGGCTGCAGCGCATCGTCCAGCTCATCAACAAGACCAACCAGTTCAATCTGACCACGCGCCGCTACACCGAGGACGAGGTCGTGGCGATCATGCGCGATCCCCGCTGCTTCGGCCTGCAGTTCCGCCTCGCCGACCGCTTCGGCGACAACGGGATGATCGCCGTCGCCATCGGCATGCTGGACCCGCAGCGCCCCGGCGAATGCGTCATCGACACCTGGCTCATGAGCTGCCGCGTCCTCGGCCGCAAGGTCGAGGAGGCAATGCTGAACGTGCTGGTCGAGGAGGCCCGGCGGGCCGGCGCCACCCGGCTCGTCGGCGAATATCGTCCGACGGCGAAGAACGCCATGGTCAGGGATCACTATGTCCGGCTCGGCTTTTCCGTGGTGGGGGAAGATCCGGCCGGCGGCCAGCGATCGGAGCTGGGCCTGGAGGCGTTCGTTCCCCACCAAGTCCACATGGCCATCCAGGGAGACGCCAGCCATGACTGATGCCGAAGTCTATGCCCAGCTCAACGAGATTTTCATCGACGTGTTCGGGGACGACGACATTCGCCTCGCGCCGAGCACGACCGCCAAGGACATCGAGGACTGGGATTCCTTCAATCACATCAATATCGTGCTGGCTGCTGAAAAGCGCTTCGGCGTCAAGTTCAAGACGTCCGAGGTCGAGGCGGTCCGCGATGTCGGCGAACTCGTGAAGATGATCCAGGACAAGCAGGGCGCATCCGCCTAGCCGTCCGTCCGGCAATCCCGCGCCGGGGAGCCGGCGAGCGGGGCGCGCACCATGGCGCGAGGCGACGGCCACCGATGCGGGCGGCAGGATCGATGACGGCCAGGGCGCGAGCAGCCCGCCGGATCGGCCGCCCCGGGGCTTTCAAACGGTCTGCAGGCTCGGGACGTGCGAAGTGTCGGAGGGGGGATGGTCAAGATCTTGTTCTATGGCGCCTGCCAGATCGGCGCGGTCCGCCGCGTCCTGATCCAGTACGGGCCGCCAATTGAAACGGAACTCATCAACAACTACAAGCTGATCCAGAGCGACAAGGATTTTCCATACGAAATCCTCAAGAATTATGATTTCGTCATCTACAATCCGCTGTTTACCCGGCCGCGCTGGAACACGGAGAAGCTCGTCGAAGTCTGCAGGGGTATCGGCGTAAGGACGATCAGCTTCCCTCTGCCGGAGTGGCGGGGATATTTCCCCGGCATAGCCAAGGGCGGCTTCGGCGCCGCGTCGACATGGCACTATCCAGCGCTGTTCAAGGTCGCGGCGGAGTACGAGCGGTTCGAGGACTTCGAGGACTTCATCGTCGAGGAGCACGTGCCGGCCAATGTCCTGGCCAATGCGGAGAACTCGACGGCGGTAGCGACGCGGACGGAGGAGTTCGGCGAGGTCCAGGTGAAGATCGCGCCGTTCATCGAGCAGAACTACCGCCATGCCCGGCTGTTCCTGACGACGATGCATCCGGCCGGCGCCCTCTATCACGAGATCATCCGCCAGATCGCCGAGCAGACCGGCATCCGGATCGACCCCTCGTTCTACTGGCGTACCGAGGAGGTGCAGCCCGGCTACAAGGATCCGATCCTGCCCGGGACCAGCCGGGCCCTCGGGCTCCGCTTTCGGGACAGCGAGTATCAGCGGACGAACATCTTCAAGAACGGTCGCATTCTGTCCCTGAGACAATATCTGAAGTTGTATTTCTATGGTTCCCGGGAAATCTCCTACTATGAGGCGACGACGGACACCGTCATCAAGGGCGTGAGCGGTTCCTCCGTGAAACTCTCTGCCGACCAACTCTTCCCGGTCCGGAAGCACGGTGTCGTGTTCGGGCTGGCGCAAGATGACGCCAGCCGCGGCGACACGCCGGTGCTCGTGCTCGAATCCGGGGACCATGACACGCTCATCGGCCGTGTCAGCTATCTGTACATGCCGCACTGGATCAGGCGCGACTTCTTCCCCAAGGCTGCGGCGGAGAGGGCGAAGCTGGTGCGGACGGTCGACGAGGACGAGGTTTCCCCAGTGGGCAATTGAGGGCGGATGACGCATGGACCCGTTCGCAAGCCGGATTTTTTCTCCCGACGACCAGGCTCGCTTCGCGCGCCTGTCCGGCGACATCAACCCGATGCACATGGATCCGGTGGCCGCCCGCCGCACCCAGATGGGGGCGCCGGTCGTCCACGGCATCCACACCCTGCTGTGGGCGCTCGATGCGCTGGAAGCGCGGCAGCCCGTGCTGGCGGCGGCGAGCGGCGTGCAGGTGCGCTTCGCCAAGCCGGTCTATGTGGGCGACGCCGTCACCTGCGTCCTGGCTCGTCGCACCGAGGCCGAGGCGCAGATCCGGATCGTGGCGCGATCGGCGACCGTCGCGACGGTGCGCGTCCCGCTCGGCTCGGCGCCGCCGCCCGCGGTCGCAGCCGCGGAACCCGCGCGCATCGCGGCGGCCTCGGCCCCGCGCGAACTGGCGCTCGGCGAACTTGCCGGCCTCGGCGGCGTCCTCGATCATGCGGTGCGGCAGGCCGAGATCGCCGCCGCCTTCCCGGCCGCCGCCGGGGCCCTGGGCGGGGCGCGGGTGCAGGCGCTGGCGGCCTTGTCGCGCCTGGTCGGGATGGATTGTCCCGGCCTGCATTCGATCTTCGGCGTGGCCCGGGTGGCGTTCGTCGATCGGGGTGGGCCGGTGTCGTACCGGGTGACGTCGGTCGACGAGCGGTTCCGCCTGGTGCGGATGGAGGTGGCCGGCGGCGGGCTCGCCGGGGAGGTCGAGGCGTTCTCGCGGCATCCGCCGGTACCGCAGCCGGGCCTCGCCTCGGTGGCCGAGCGGGTCAGTCCAGGGGAGTTCGCCGGCGTACGAGCCCTGATCATCGGCGGATCGCGTGGGCTGGGCGAAGTCACGGCCAAGATCATCGCCGCGGGGGGCGGCCGCGTGATCGTGACCTATGCCGTCGGTCAGGCCGAGGCTTTGCGACTGGCGGCGGAGATCGAAGCCTTCGGTGGCCAGTGCGACACGCTGCGCTATGATGCGACGGCCCCGTTCGAGGCGCAGGTTCAGGACAAGCCGGACATCAACCAGCTCTATTACTTCGCCACGGGCCGAATCTACCAGGGCAAGGAGCAGGTGTACGAGCCAGGCCTGTTCCGGACATTCGTCGCGTTCTATGTGGATGGCTTCCACGAGTTGTGCCGGAACCTGGCGGCCGAGGGGCGGTCCCTGAGCGCCTTCTATCCTTCGACCGTGTTCATCGACGAGGATTCGCCCGATTTCACCGAATATGCCATGGCCAAGGCCGCAGGCGAGGCCCTGTGCCGACGCCTCAACCGGCCTGCGGGCGGCCTCCAGGTCCTGAGCCGGCGGCTACCACGCATGGTGACGGACCAGACCGCCAGCGTCGTGGCCACCGCGGCGCTGCCGGCGCTCGATGTCATGCTGCCGCTGGTGCGGGAGATGCGGGCGCTGGAGCCGGCGGCCTGAGACCTCGTCCGGAACCTTGCCACGACGGCGAACCGACGGCGCCTTCCGTGCTTCCGGTGCTCGCGGACCCCAAGTCCGCTGCGCTCCGGTTCTCGAAGGCGCCGCCATCTCGGAGCCGACCGATCTTCGGTCGGGCTCCCGCTCACCCCCGCGCGTTTCCAGGCTGGCTCCGGCCGCCGGGGCCCGGAGACGTCAGTCGGCCCGTTGCGCGATGAAGATGCTGGAGATCGTCAGCTTCTTGCGGCGCGCGGCGTCCAGCGTCTGGTTCGTCGCCGGGAAGAAGGCGCTCTCGATGATCTTGTAGCCGGCGTCGACGACGAACCGTTCCATGGCCTCCGTCGTCTCCGGGTTGAACAGGTGATCGGGCGCCGGGCTGTTGATCGGCACGTGCAGGAACAGCCGGCCGTCCGGCGTGAGCAGCTTGCGCAGCATCCTCAGGGCGTTGTGCGGATCCTCGATATGCTCGAGAACCTCGCTCAGGACCACGCTGTCGAACTGGCCCGTGGCGCCGTCCAGGAAGTTCTGCAGCTCCAGCTTGGGCAGGCGCGTCAGGCCGAGCAGGCCAAGGGCCTCGGCGGTGATGTTGAGCGAAGCCTGCGAGATCTCCCAGCCGCGGACCGAGCCGGCACGGGGGTCGGATGCCGCCAGGTAGAGGAACAGGCCGTGGCCGGGGCCGATTTCGAGATGCGAGTAGCCTTCCTTGTTGCCGGGAAGGAAGTTGTCGCGGTAAAAGATGATGCTGTTGGCGTGATTGCTCCACCATAGCTGTGTCAGAAGAAGGCCATTCATGTAATGGGTCATGTACTCCTTGCGGGAGTACACGTCGCGATAGGCCTCATCGAAAGCCGATACGCGGTAGCTGCCGGTTCTGCGGAAGTGATATTCTTCCTCCAGCATCGTCTTGCAGATCCAGTCATAGTCCTCCGCATGACGGATCTCGTCGCCATCGATCAAGGCTGTGACATGGCCCGCAAGGGACTCCAGGCTGGCAATCTCGGATTCACTCAGGTTTTCAAACCGCCGGCGAAGAAATTTTTCCTGTTGAGGCGTGACTGACAGCTGAACTTCGAGAAGACGAGACAGCTTCGGCGCAATATCTTGATTGATATCAGGTATCATTGATCTGTCCTAATGGATTGGGACGCATGACTACCGAGTCGCCACGGTAGATGACCCAATGCCCTGGCGCAAGGGACGCAACGTGAGGAGCTGGCGTCGCGGCCGCGATCAGCGCCATGTTGCGCCGGGGGGCCATGCCGTGCCGGTCTTCGACGACAGCCGGCTGCGCGAAATCCCGGAGCCGGACCGAGGGGCGACCGGATTCGCTCGGGCGCCCCTCAACCGGCCGACCTTTGGTCAGGCTCTCGGCTCCGATTCTCTACACGAACACGAAGTCGCCGGCCGTCAGGCTGGCCAATGTGACACCGGTCAGCTTGATCGTATCGCTCGGGTCGAGCGTGATGATCAGGTCGGACCCGACTTGAGCGGCATGGCTCTGCACCTGGCTGAAATCGGCGAAGACGGTGTGGTCGAACCGGATGAGGTCGTGGCCCGTGCCGGCCGCCTGGAAATCGGTGATCGTGTCCTTGCCGAAGGCGGCGGAGTTGAACGCGAACGTATCGGTTCCGCCGTGTCCGAGATAGAGATCATTGCCCGAGCCGCCGCTCAGCGTATCATTGCCGGTGGATCCGATGACGGCGAGCGCCGACGTTCCGGCGTTTCCCGCTGCGTCGGTCGCGGTCGCCTGGAACACGTGGACCGTGTTCGCCAGCGCAGCCGTGGTGAAGCTGAAGGCACCGCTGCCGTTCGCGGTTGTCGAGCCGAGCGAGGTCGTGCCGTCGCGGATCGTCACGGTGCTGGCCGCTTCCGATGTCCCGGCCAGGGTTACCCTGTTGCGTGAGTCGATCGACTCCGTGGCGAAGGCCGGCGTCGGCGCCGTCGTATCGACCGTGATGTTGAGCGCGGACGAGTTGCCGCCGGTATTGCCCGCGAGATCGGTTGCGAAGGCGCGGACGTGATGCAGGCCCTCACCAAGGGTGATGTCCATGGTGAAGGCGCCGCCGGCTGCGACGGCGGCGCCGAGGATCGCCTCGGCGCCGTCGCGCACGCCGTTGTTGTTGGCGTCGTCGAACAAGGTGACCGTCGCGCCGGTTTCCCCGCTGCCGCTGATCGTCAGCGCGGTCGTGGTCCTGGTGATGTTGTCGGTCTGGCTTGAGCCCGTATCGTCGGCGGCGGCGAGATCGAGGCTCGCGGGTGTCGTGGGCGCCGTCGTGTCGATGGTCAGGTCCAGCGCCGCCGAGGCGGCGCTGACATTGCCGGCAAGGTCGGTCTGGAAGGCGCGCACATGGTGCAGACCCGTCGCCAGCGCGATATCCATGGTGAAGGCGCCACCTGCCGCGACGGCGGTGCCGAGGATCGCCTCGGAACCATTGCGCACGCCGTTGTTGTTGGCATCGTCGAACAGCGTCACCGTCGCGCCGGTCTCGGCCCCGCCGCTGACCGTCAGGCCGGTCGTGTTCCTGGTGACGTTGTCGGTGTTGCTCGCGCCGGTGTCGTCGGCCGCGGCGAGATCGAGGCTCACGGGGGCTGCGGGAGTCGTCGTGTCGACCGTGATGTCCAACGCCGCGGAGGCGTTGCTGGCATTGCCCGCGAGATCGGTTGCGAAGGCACGGACGTGATGCACGCCCTCTGCGAGGGCGATATCCGTGATGAAGGCGCCGCCGGCCGCGACGGCGGTGCCGAGGATCGCCTCGGCGCCGTCGCGCACGCCGTTGTCGTTGGCGTCGTCGAACAGCGTCACCGTCGCGCCGGTTTCCCCGCTGCTGCTGATCGTCAGCGCGGTCGTGTTCCCGGTGATGTTGTCGACCTGGCTCGCGCCCGTGTCGTCGGCGGCGGCGAGGTCGAGGCTCGCGGGAGCCGCGGGGGCCGTCGTGTCGACGGTGATGTCCAGGGCCGCTGAGACGCCACTGATATTGCCGGCGAGATCCATCTCGAACGCGCGGACGTGATGCAGGCCCTCACCGAGCGCGATGTCCGTGGCGAAGGCGCCGCCGGCCGCGACGGCGATGCCGAGGATCGCCTCGGCGCCGTCGCGCAGACCGTTGTCGTTGGCGTCGTCGAACAAGGTGATCGTTGCGCCGGTTTCCCCGCTGCCGCTGATCGTCAGCGCGGTCGTGTTCCCGGTGATGTTGTCGACCTGGCTCGCGCCCGTGTCGTCGGCGGCGGCGAGGTCGAGGCTCGCGGGCGTCACGGGGGCCGTCGTGTCGATGGTCAGGTCCAGCGCCGTCGAGGTGCCGCTGACATTGCCCGCCGTGTCGGTCTGGAAGGCGCGGACATGGTGCAGCCCCGCTGCAAGGGCGACGTCGATCGTGAAGGCGTCGCTCACCGCAAGGGCGGTGCCGAGCACGGCCTCGGAACCATCGCGCAGGCCGTTGTTGTTGGTATCGTCGAACAGCGTGACAGTCGCGCCGGTCGCGGCGACGCCGCTGATCGTCAACCCGGAGGTTTGTGCGGTCACGTTGTCGATCTGGCTCGCGCCCGTATCATCCTCCGCGGCGAGGGCGAGATTGGTCGGCGCCGCCACAGGACTTGCGATGATCGTCACATCCAGTGCCGCCGAGGCGGCGCTGACATTGCCGGCGAGATCCGTTGCGAAGGCGCGGACGTGATGCACGCCCTCTGCGAGGGCAATATCCGTGGTGAAGGCGCCGCCGGCCGCGACGGCGGTGCCGAGGATCGCCTCGGCGCCGTCGCGCACGCCGTCGTCGTTGGCATCGTCGAAGAGGGTGATGGTCGATCCGCTTTCCGCGTCTCCACTGATCGTCAGCCCGGAGGTCTGCGCGGTGACGTTGTCGGTGTTGCTCGCGCCGGTGTCATCTTCCGCGGCGAGATCGAGGCTCGCCGGCGCCGCGGGCGGCGGCGTGTCGATGGTGATGTCCAGCGTCGCCGAGGCGGTGCCGACATTGCCGGCCGTATCGGTCTGGACGGCGCGGACATGGTGCAGGCCCTCCGCCAGGGCGATGTCCGTGGTGAAGGCGCCGGCGGCCGCGACGACGGTGCCGAGGACCACCTCGGCGCCGTCGCGCACGCCGTTGTTGTTGGCGTCGTCGAACAGCGTCACCGTCGCGCCGGTCTCGGCGCTGCCGCTGATCGTCAGGCCGGTCGTAGCCCTGGTGATGTTGTCGGTGTTGCTCGCGCCGGTGTCGTCCTCCGCCGCGAGGTCGAGGGCTGCCGGCGCCGCGGGCGGCGTCGTGTCGATGGTGATGTCCACCGCCGCCGAGGCGCTGCCGACATTGCCGGCCGTATCGGTCTGGACGGCGCGGACGTGGTGCAGGCCCTCTGCCAGGGCGATGTCCGTGGTGAAGGCGCCGCCGGCCGCGACAACCGTCCCGAGGATCGCCTCGGCGCCGTCGCGCACGCCGTTGTCGTTGGCGTCGTCGAACAGCGTCACCGTCGCACCGGTCTCGGCGCTGCCGCTGATCGTCAGGCCGGTCGTAGCCCTGGTGATGTTGTCGGTGTTGCTCGCGCCGGTGTCGTCCTCCGCCGCGAGGTCGAGGGCTGCCGGCGCCGCGGGCGGCGTCGTGTCGATGGTGATGTCCAGCGCCGCCGAGGCGGTGCCGACATTGCCGGCGAGATCGGTTGCGAAGGCGCGGACGTGGTGCAGGCCCTCCGCCAGGGCGATGTCCGTGGTGAAGGCGCCGCCGGCTGCGATAACCGTCCCGAGGACCGCCTCGGCGCCGTCGCGCACGCCGTTGTCGTTGGCGTCGTCGAACAGCGTCACCGTCGCGCCGGTCTCGGCGCTGCCGCTGATCGTCAGCCCGGAGGTCTGCGCGGTGACGTTGTCGGTGTTGCTCGCGCCGGTGTCGTCCTCCGCCGCGAGGTCGAGGGCCGCCGGCGCCGCGGGGGGCGTCGTGTCGATGGTGATGTCCACCGCCGCCGAGGCGGTGCCGACATTGCCGGCCGTATCGGTCTGGACGGCGCGGACGTGGTGCAGGCCCTCCGCCAGGGCGATGTCCGTGGTGAAGGCGCCGCCGGCCGCGACAACCGTCCCGAGGATCGCCTCGGCGCCGTCGCGCACGCCATTGTCGTTGGCGTCGTCGAACAGCGTCACCGTCGCGCCGGTCTCGGCGCTGCCGCTGATCGTCAGGCCGGTCGTAGCCCTGGTGATGTTGTCGGTGTTGCTCGCGCCGGTGTCGTCCTCCGCCGCGAGGTCGAGGGCTGCCGGCGCCGCGGGCGGCGTCGTGTCGATGGTGATGTCCAGCGCCGCCGAGGCGGTGCCGACATTGCCGGCCGTATCGGTCTGGACGGCGCGGACGTGGTGCAGGCCCTCCGCCAGGGCGATATCCGTGGTGAAGGCGCCGCCGGCCGCGACAACCGTCCCGAGGACCGCCTCGGCGCCGTCGCGCACGCCATTGTCGTTGGCGTCGTCGAACAGCGTCACCGTCGCGCCGGTCTCGACGCTGCCGCTGATCGTCAGCCCGGTCGTGGTCCTGGTGATGTGGTCGGTCTGGCTGACGCCCGTGTCGTCGGCCGCGGCGAGGACGAGGGCCGCCGGCGCCGCGGGCGGCGTCGTGTCGATGGTGATGTCCAGCGCCGTCGAGGCGCTGCTGACATGGCCTCCCGTATCGGTCTGGACGGCACGGACATGGTGCAGGCCCTCCGCCAGGGCGATATCCGTGGCGAAGGCGCCGCCGGCCGCGATGACGGTGCCGAGGACCACCTCGGCGCCGTCGCGCACGCCGTTGTTGTTGGCGTCGTCGAACAGCGTCACCGTCGCGCCGGTCTGCGCAATGCCGCTGATCGTCAGGCCGGACGTCTGCGACGTCACATTGTCGATCTGGCTCACGCCCGTGTCGTCGGCCGCCGCCAGATCCAGGCTGGTCGGAGCGCTGGCGCCGGGCAGCGTGTACTCGATATGCAGCAGCGGCGCCGTCGCCGCGCCCGACTCGAAGGCATTCGCGGTGCGGTGGCCATCGCCTGCGATGATGAAGGCGAGCGCATTGCCGGCGGACCAGCCGGTCTGCGACACCACTTCCTGCACGAGTTGCGACAGGTCGGCGGTCCTTTCCACCAGCCCGCTCTCTCCGACCACCGTCCATGCGTCCGGCGACCAGGTCACCGTGCTGGCCGTGGTCGGCCGGCTCGAGACGTTGCCGGTCGTCGACGTGAAGGTCGCGGCGTTGAGCGAGGCCTGCGCCTTGATGGTCAGCGTGGTGGCGTCGGATTGGCGCTCATGGGCGGTGAACTGGATCCACGCCGCCGTGATGACCGCGCCGGGCGGGATGTCGAGGCCGGCGAAGCGCACGCCGACCGTCTGCACGCCCCAATAGTCGACATCGTTGGTCAGCTCCAGGTCGCTGCTGCCCAGATACATCTGGCCGGTCGAGCGCTGCTCCTCGGCGTCGTCCGAACCGGCCGACACCCGCACGTCGACCTGCGTCGGCGCCGCCTCGATCGTCAGGTCCAGCGCCGCCGAGGCGGCGCTGACATTGCCGGCACGGTCGGTCTGGACGGCGCGCACATGGTGCAGGCCCACCGCGAGCGCGATGTCCGTGGTGAAGGCGCCGCCGGCCGCGACGGCGGTGCCGAGGATCGCCTCGGCGCCGTCGCGCGCGCCGTTGTCGTTGGCGTCGTCGAACAGCGTCACGGTCGCGCCGGTCTCGGCGCTGCCGCTGATCGTCAGCCCGGAGGTCTTCGAGGTGACGTTGTCGCTCGGGCTCACGCCGGTGTCGTCTTCCGCCGCGAGATCGAGGTTGGTCGGCGCGTTCGCCACGGTGTCGATGGTGATGTCCAGCGCCGTCGAGGCGCTGCTGACATTGCCCGCCGTATCGGTCTGGAAGGCGCGGACATGGTGCAGTCCCTCCGCCAGGGCGATGTCCGTGGTGAAGGCGCCGCCGGCTGCGACAACCGTCCCGAGGACCGCCTCGGCGCCGTCGCGCACGCCGTTGTCGTTGGCGTCGTCGAACAGCGTCACCGTCGCGTCGGTCTGCGCGCTGCCGCCGATCGTCAAGCCGGACGTTTGCGACGTCACATTGTCGGTCTGGCTCGCGCCCGTGTCGTCGGCCGCGGCGAGATCGAGGTTGGTCGGCGCCGCCACGGGACTTGCGACGATTGTCACATCCAGCGCCGCCGAGGCGCTGCCCACATTGCCGGCGAGATCGGTTGCGAAGGCGCGGACATGGTGCAGGCCCTCCGCCAGGGCGATGTCGGTGGTGAAGGCGCCGCCGGCTGCGACAACCATCCCGAGGATCGCCTCGGCGCCGTCGCGCACGCCGTTGTCGTTGGCGTCGTCGAACAGCGTCACCGTCGCGCCGGTCTCGGCGCTGCCGCTGATCGTCAGCCCGGAGGTCTGCGCGGTGACGTTGTCGGTGTTGCTCGCGCCGGTGTCGTCCTCCGCCGCGAGGTCGAGGGCCGCCGGCGCCGCGGGGGGCGTCGTGTCGATGGTGATGTCCAGCGTCGCCGAGGCGGTGCCGACATTGCCGGCCGTATCGGTCTGGACGGCGCGGACATGGTGCAGGCCCTCCGCCAGGGTGATGTCCGTGGTGAAGGCGCCGCCGGCCGCGACAACCGTCCCGAGGGTCGCCTCGGCGCCGTCGCGCACGCCGTTGTCGTTGGCGTCGTCGAACAGCGTCACCGTCGCGCCGGTCTCGGCGCTGCCGCTGATCGTCAGCCCGGTCGTGGTCCTGGTGATGTGGTCGGTCTGGCTGGCGCCCGTGTCGTCGGCCGCGGCGAGGACGAGGGCCGCCGGCGCCGCGGGCGGCGTCGTGTCGATGGTGATGTCCAGCGCCGTCGAGGCGCTGCTGACATGGCCTCCCGTATCGGTCTGGACGGCGCGGACATGGTGCAGGCCCTCCGCCAGGGCGATATCCGTGGCGAAGGCGCCGCCGGCCGCGATGACGGTGCCGAGGACCACCTCGGCGCCGTCGCGCACGCCGTTGTTGTTGGCGTCGTCGAACAGCGTCACCGTCGCGCCGGTCTGCGCAATGCCGCTGATCGTCAGGCCGGACGTCTGCGACGTCACATTGTCGATCTGGCTCACGCCCGTGTCGTCGGCCGCCGCCAGATCCAGGCTGGTCGGAGCGCTGGCGCCGGGCAGCGTGTACTCGATATGCAGCAGCGGCGCCGTCGCCGCGCCCGACTCGAAGGCATTCGCGGTGCGGTGGCCATCGCCTGCGATGATGAAGGCGAGCGCATTGCCGGCGGACCAGCCGGTCTGCGACACCACTTCCTGCACGAGTTGCGACAGGTCGGCGGTCCTTTCCACCAGCCCGCTCTCTCCGACCACCGTCCATGCGTCCGGCGACCAGGTCACCGTGCTGGCCGTGGTCGGCCGGCTCGAGACGTTGCCGGTCGTCGACGTGAAGGTCGCGGCGTTGAGCGAGGCCTGCGCCTTGATGGTCAGCGTGGTGGCGTCGGATTGGCGCTCATGGGCGGTGAACTGGATCCACGCCGCCGTGATGACCGCGCCGGGCGGGATGTCGAGGCCGGCGAAGCGCACGCCGACCGTCTGCACGCCCCAATAGTCGACATCGTTGGTCAGCTCCAGGTCGCTGCTGCCCAGATACATCTGGCCGGTCGAGCGCTGCTCCTCGGCGTCGTCCGAACCGGCCGACACCCGCACGTCGACCTGCGTCGGCGCCGCCTCGATCGTCAGGTCCAAGGCCGCCGAGGCGGCGCTGACATTGCCGGCACGGTCGGTCTGGACGGCGCGCACATGGTGCAGGCCCACCGCGAGCGCGATGTCCGTGGTGAAGGCGCCGCCGGCCGCGACGGCGGTGCCGAGGATCGCCTCGGCGCCGTCGCGCACGCCGTTGTCGTTGGCGTCGTCGAATAGCGTCACGGTCGCGCCGGTCTCGGCGCTGCCGCTGATCGTCAGCCCGGAGCTCTTCGAGGTGACGTTGTCGGTCGGGCTCACGCCGGTGTCGTCTTCCGCCGCGAGATCGAGGTTGGTCGGCGCGTTCGCCACGGTGTCGATGGTGACCACATAGATCGAGGAGCCGCCGGTGGTTCCTCCCGCGCTCGTCAACGTCGCGCTCAGGCTATAGGTCACCCCGTTGCTGAGCGCGGGCGTGGTGATATCGACGAAACCGTTGCTGATGTCGGCGGCCGTCAGGGTCAGCGGATTTCCGAGTGCTGAGCCGCCGTTGTATAGCTGCACGGTGGAACCGTCCGCGGCATCGGTCCCGGCCAGGCTGATGCGCACCGTCGGCCGGGTGTCGTCGGTCACGCCGCCGCTCGCCACGTCCCCGATGACAGGCCCCACGTCGTCCGCGGCCGTCGTGATCGCCATCGGCGCGCCGCTCACCGGCGCGAAGGTCATGATCGGCGCGGTGCCGCTCGAGCCCAGGGCCGGCAGGTTGTACATGGTTTCGATCGTATGCAGCAGGCTGTAGAGGTCGAGGAGCTGGCTGTTCTGTCCCGCCCCGACGCCCGCGCCGAAGACGACCGTCGTGATGTGATTGCTGGTCGTGCCGCCGTCTTCGTCGAAGGTGAGGACCAGAATGCTGTTATGGGTCGTCGCCCAATTTGCATAGGCGCTGATATTGGCGCTGAGCCATTGATCCCCCTGGGCAATGGTGCCGTTGTGCATGTCGTTGTCGACATTGGGGACGACGAAGGAGACGGTCGGCAGCGTGCTGAAATCGGTCGGGAACTGGCTGAAATCCCGCCCCATGTTCTGCGAGTCGCCAAAGCTCTCCCAGGGATCATGATCGCGATCCCGTTCGAATTCGGCATAGCCGAGAAAGCTGCGCCCCGCTTGTGCCAGCTCGCCTCCCAGCGTTGTCACTGTCGGAAAGAAGAAGGTGCCGTCCGTCGTGACGCCTTGCGTCGAGCCCGTGAATACGGCAAAGTAATTCGGCTGACTCGGGTGGGCAATGGCGTGAAAATTGGTGAATGACGTACCCTGAAGGGCCAGGGCATTGATGTATGGTGCGTCAGGATTTCCGATTATTTCCGAGTATCCGTGGTTTTCTTCAAACACGACCACGATATGATCTGGAGAATTGGCCATTCGAACCCCCCGATCCGTCAGAGTCATTATCCATTGGAGTTCGCCACTGTCCTTCGATCCTCGCGAGATCGGACATGGCTTTCTCGTGTCGCGCAAATTTCCCGATGCGTCCCGCCCTTGGCTCGGCCAAGACGGCAGACGGTGGCCCCGTCGCGTGCTGCGCCCCGTATTGACGTAGCGTTCCATGATAGATCGGAGCGGCGCCATGCACCTCCTTCATTTGGATGATGCAGTCGCCGAGACCCGGCACGTCCGGCCAAGCCGCCATGTATTCACGACGTGGCCCGGGTGATGGGAAGGCACCCGCACCCGGCGTTCGACGTCCTCGGCCATTCTCGCCATGCCGTGGAGTGGCGAAGATCAGGAGGCACTCTTCGGCCGCGGAGCTTCGCCGGGCGGCGAGACGGTTCCCCGGCTCCGCCCGGGCCTGCCGGTTCGGGCCGCGTCGATCTCGGGTCGCAAGATGCAAATCAAGCATGGCGGAAGCCGGCGGAAGCTGCTTAGGCTCCGACATCACCGGAACGATGCCCTTGGCCCCAACCTTTTCCTCCTCGCCCCTTCCGCCGTCGAGCCGCGCCTATACCTGGGTGGATGGAGAAGGGCGCGTCCATTTCCGCCTGCATGCGCCGTCGGCACGACGGGTTGCGGTGTTCTTCCCGGCGGCGAACCGCTCGGGCGACGGGTTCACGGCCATGGCGCGGGATGGGGACGGGGCGTGGGGAGTCACGGTGGGCCCGGTTGCGCCGGATCTCTACGAGTACTGGTTCGACGTCGACGGCTTTCGCAGCATCGACACCGGCCGCGCGCTGGTCAAGCCGCAGCGCCATGTCGAGACCAGCCTGATCCTGGTGCCGGGCGGCATCCTGGACGAGCGCGCGGTGGCGCACGGGCAGGTGCGCAGCCTGGCATTGCACTCGGCCGCGCTCGGATCGGAGCGGACGATCCTGGTCTACACGCCGCCGGGCTACGAGGAGGCCGCCGCGCCCCTGCCGGTGCTGTTCCTCTATCACGGCTTCGGCGACACCGTGGAGAGCTGGGTCAGGCAGGGGCGGGCTCCCCAGATTCTCGACAACCTCCTGGCGGAGGAGCGCATCGTGCCGATGGTCGTGGTGATGCCCGGCGCCGAAGCCGACATGCCCGGCCTGATCCCGGAGGATTTCGCCCCGGAGGACCGGCGGCGCCTGTTCTTCGGGCCGAACGCGATCGCCGTGGACCGCGAACTGACCGAGGATATCCTGCCGGCGGTGACGCAGCACTTCCGGGTGCGCGGCGACGCCGACGGCCGGGCGATCGCCGGCCTGTCGCAAGGCGGCTACCAGGCCCTGGTGTCGGGGCTGGGGCGCCCCGGCACTTTCGCCTGGCTCGGCACGTTCAGCGGCGTCGGGCCGACGCGCGTGCCCCATGACGGCATCACGGCGGCGCTGCGGCGGCCCGACGAGCTCAACCGCCTGCTGCGGCTGTTCATGGTGACCACCGGCGCCGACGACCCGGTGACGGGCGCCGAGGCCGCCGAGCTGAGGGCCGAGCTCGAGACCCGCGCGATCTCCCACCTCTACCGCGACTATCCCGGCCTCGGGCACGAGATGGCGTCCTGGCGGGCTTCGCTGATCGAGTTCCTGCCGTTGCTCTTCCGCCGCTGACGGCCGGCCCGCGCGTCCGCCTCAGGCCTTGTCGGGCCGGGTGCTGACCAGGAAGGTGGCGGCCATGTCCATGTCGCCGTGCCCGGCCTCGATGGCCCGGCGGAACCGCCTGAGGCCGGCGACGGCCACGTCGACCTCGAGGCCGGCGTCCTCGGCCGCCTCGACGATCAGCCGGGAATCCTTGGCGGCGTTCTCCACCGAGAAGCTGGGCGTGTAGTCGCCGGCCAGGATCGCCGCGGACTTGGCCTGGAAGTAGAGATTGTCGGTCGGGCCGCCGGTGATCGCATCGACGAGATGCCTGGGGTCGACGCCCAGGCCCCTGGCGATGGCGATGCTCTCGGCGACGCCGTGGGTCAGCGCGAAGATCCAGTGGTTGAGCGCCAGCTTGAGGCGGCTGCCGGCGCCGGCCGTGTCGGCGAGCCAGATCGTACGCTTGCCGATGGCGTCGAAGACCGGCTGGATGCGCCCGCGCTCCGCCGGCGGACCGGAGGCGAGGACGAGCAACTGGGCCTGCTCGGCCGGCTGCCGGCTGCCGAGCACCGGCGCGTCGTAGAAGACGAGGCCGTGCCGCTCGGCGAAGGCGGCGAGCGGGGCGAGAGCGGCGACGCCGACGGTGCTGACCTGGCCCCAGACGGTGCCGGGCGCCAGATCCGGTCCCGCCGCCGTCATCGCCTCCAGCACGCGGGGGCCGTCATTGAGCACGGTCAGGACGATGTCGGCGCCGCGGACCGCGTCCGCCGGCGTGTCGGCCACCGCGACGCCGGCTTCGGCCAGGGCCTCGGCCTTGGCGCGGGTGCGGTTCCAGGCGCGGACGGCGAAGCCGCGCCTGGCGAGGTTGCGCGCCACTGGCGCGCCCATGATGCCGGTGCCGAGGACGGCGATGGTCGCGGCCGGCGCGGCCGCTGTGTCGGTGTCGGTCATGTCTTGCGTCTCCAGCTTGGTTGGAGGGGAAGCGGGCGGGGCCGGTCCGCTCAGCTCTTCAGGAAGAAGGCGATCGACGTCGCCAGTCCGACGGTGACGATCAGGCCGCGGATGAGCAGGGCCGGCAGCCGCCGCCCCAGCCGGCTGCCGACCGCCGCCGGCGCCATGCCGGCGGAGAGCTGCCAGGCCTCGATCATCGGCCGAGCGCCGCCCGCCGCGCCGCGGTGCAGGAGATGAAGGCGGCGTAGCTCCAGGCCAGGTGCTTGGCCGAGATCGGCTCGCCGGTGTCCCGGTCGAACTGCTCGGACATGGAGCCGTCCTCGGGGATGAACGCCAGCGCCGTCTCGACGAAGGCGTCGCCCCGCTGCAGCAGCGCCGCGGCATCGGCATGGCCGGCCGCGGCGGCGCCGTAGAGGAACTCGGCCGCCGCCAGCGTCGCCACATACCAGGCGCCGCCCCTGTAGTAGACATCGCCGCCGTAGCGGCCGAGGGCCGGGGCGCGGCCGGGCGGGCGGGCGTGGTTGATGGCGAGGGCGATGTCGAACAGGGCCTCCAGCCGCGCGAGCGTCCGGTGCATGCGCGGGTCGAGGCCGGCGGGCGCCGGTCCGTCGCCGTCCGAATGGATCGCCGACAGGATCACGGCGACGTCGAGCTCCTTGCTCGAGCGCGCGCCGCCTTCGAGGCGGCGCGAGGCGTAGAAGCCCTCGTCCTCGAGCCAGAACCCCTCGAGCAGCCGGCGGATCGCCGCCGCCTCGTCGGCGCAGGTGTCGGCGAGGCCGGTTTCGGCCCGCCGGCGCAGCCAGGGCTCGGCCGCCCCCAGGGCGGTGGCCTGGAGGCGCAGGGTGTAGTAGTGCAGGCCGCTTTCCTCCTCCCAGATGTCGTAGCTCGGTTGGCGCCAGCGCCCGAGAGTGAAGGCGAGGTCGGCATGCAGCAGCGCCGCGGCCTCGGCGGCGACATCGGCCGGAAGGGGGGCGCCCGAGCCGAGCCAGCGCAGCACGGTGAGCGCGCGCAGGGCCGGCCCGTCGGCCTGCGGGCGCGGCCAGCTGGAGATGTCGAGGCTGCCGTCGGCATTGACGCGCGTCTCGGCGGCCACCGCCTCGCCATGGACGGCGCCGAGGTCGGCGTCGGTGCGCAGGAACTTGACGAAGTCCGGCGCGACGCGCCCGCGCCAGGTCGGATCGTCCGCCAGGCGCCGGCCGTCGAGATCGGCCAGGGCCCGGTTGAAGCGGATGAAATCGGCGAAATAGTGCGGGGCGATCGTGCCGAGGGTGCCGTCGGCATGGAGCCGGCGGACCGCGTCCATCACCACGGCGCCGTCGCGGTGCCAGTGGAAGAAATAGTCGGGATCGGGGTCGTAGGAGCCGAGCACCGGCGAGGCGACGACGGCGCCGGCGCGAGCGGTGACGGTCTGGCCGAAGCCGGGGCGCGGCTTGACCACGCCGAGCGGCGAGACGCTGCGCAGCATCGCCGCCGCGGCCCGGCGATATTGCCGCTCGATCCTGGTGTCGAGGTCGCTCATCAGGCGACTGGCGCGTCGAGCCAGGGGCTGGCGAAGTCGAGCCGGCGCAGGCCCTCGCGCACCTCCGGCACGCTCATGAACAGCTTCCAGAGGAGGCCGGTGCGGTGGTTCTCGATCATGATGACGATCGGCCCCTGGTCGATGGCCAGGAACGTCTCGGCATACCAGTCCCGGCCCTCGTTGAAGGCGTCGACGAAGCCGAAGCGGCCCCAGGCCCGCTCGCCGTGGGCGCCGAGGAAATGGCGCAGCGCCGCCATCGATTCCTTCGGCGTGTAGGGGAAGCTCGACAGCGCCGCGGTGGGCGAGATGGTGCCGTTGTCGTTGTCGCCGTCCGGGGCGTGGGCGGCATAGCCGGCTGGGTCGTCGCTGGCGGTCAGGCCCCAGCACGCCGGGCCGTAGCCCTTGTGGCCGTGCGGATTGGCGGCGCAGTGGGCGTGGTTGATGCGCGCATGGGCGAGGTTCTGCTGCCAATAGTCGGCATAGCGGTCCTTCAGGCCGTGCGGGTCGAGGCCGAGGAAGGAATAATGGGTGAAGAACAGCGGGCCGCCGTAGGGCACGCCCAGCGGCAGCTCGATGCCGTAATAGCTCTTGCCGTTGAGAAAGTCGCGGCCGGTGGCATAGCCGCGGTGATAGGCGAGCGGGGTCATCGGATAGCGCGGCGCCGCGGCGGCCAGGACATAGGTGATCAGGCACTCGTTCCAGCCGCGGATCTCGTGGTCGAGCGCCCAGCCATTGTTCGGGCTCCAGTGCCAGGCGAGCACCTTGCGCCCGTCGCGCAGGTGCCAGTCCCACTCCACCTCGCCCCAGAGGATGGAGATACGCCGGCGCACCCGGTCTTCCTCGGGCGTGTCGCGGTCGAAATATTGCCGGGCGCAGAGCAGGCCCATCATCAGATAGGAGGTCTCGACCAGGTCGCCGCCATCGTCCTTGCGGCTGAACGGGATGGTAGCGCCGGTCGCCCCGTTCATGAAGTGCGGGTAGACGCCGTGATAGCAGGTGGCGCGGGTGAGCACCTCCAGCATGCGCCACAGCCGGTCCAGCGCCTCGGCCCGGGTGATCCAGCCGCGCTCGACCGCGACGATCCAGGCCATGACGCCGAAGCCCGAGCCGCCGATGGCGGTGAGGTCGTCGGGCAGCGGATCGTGGGCGGTGCGCCGGTCGGGCGCCAGGCCGCTGACCGGGTGGGAGCCCTCCCAGAAGAAGCGGAAGGTCTGGTGCTGGACGGCATCGAGCAGCGCCTCGTCCGGCAGGGCGGCCAGCTGGGCCGGCGTCATGCCGGCGGCCTTGCCGGCGGACCCGCCCTTTTCCTGCGACTTCGGCTTGTCGGACTTCGCCATGACGCCCCCGATGCTCCTTCAGCTGACAGCTCTTCTGATTCTGCCGGATCTGGCCGGCGTTGTCTTCTCCCGCAGTCACGGCAGCTGCTGCGACTGCGGATTCCTGATCAGGTCCAGCATGCGCGAGACCAAGGGGTCGTGGGTCCCGACCCGGCCGATGTGAATCACGCCGGTGTGCCGCGGGGCCTTGGCCAGGATATCGACGATGCGTTCGTGCGTCTCCCCTCGATCGAATCCAACGCCCTGCTGTCATGGAGCCCCTTGTTGGTGTTGCGGAAAACGGTCATATATCTGGATATAGTATGGGCGAGCCGATAATATGGGGCCAACCATGGGCAACGCTGCACAGAAGAGAGCGATCCGGAACTACCGCGCGCGCCTGACGCAGCGCGGCTTCAAGCGCTTTGAGGTCATGGCGCTGGAGTCCGACCGTGACCTTATTCGCTCGCTTGCGCGACATCTGGCGGAGGAAGGGCCGGACGCGGAGCAAGCCCGGCAAGCGGTGAAGGCCCTTGTGGCGGGCGAGCCTCCCAAGTCCGGCGGTATCCTGTCCGCCCTGCGCCGCTCGCCGCTGGTCGGGGCCGATCTCGATCTGTCGCGTCCGCGCGAGAAAGGGCGCAGGGTCGATCTGTGACGCGCTATCTTCTCGACACCAATATCATCAGTAGCATCGTCAAGCCTCAGCCGTCGGACATGCTGCTGGCCTGGTGGGCTGGGCAACGCGACGAAGATCTGTTCGTGGCTTCGCTGACGATTGCCGAAATCCGGCGCGGCATTCTCGAAAAGCCGCGTGGCAAGAAGCGGGACGCACTCGACATCTGGTTCTCGGGGCCGGAGGGCCCTCAAGGGCTGTTCGCTGGCCGTATCCTCTCCTTCGATGACAAGGCGGCCCTGATCTGGGCCCGGTTGATGGCTGAAGGCACGGCCGCAGGTCGCCCGCGCAGTGCGCTCGATATGATCATAGCGGCTGTTGCCGGAGCGAACGACTGCGTGGTGGTCACGGACAACGAGAAAGACTTCAGGGGGCTTCAAATCGTCAACCCCTTGCGACGCGAAGCGGAGAGGGGAGAGGAATGACAGCGCCAGCATCTGTGCCGACTTCGCCATGACGCCCCCGATGCTCCTTCAGCTGACGGTTCTTCTGGTCCTGCCGGCTCTCACCGGCGTTGTCTTCTCCCGCTGGCGCGCCGGCAGCTGCCGTGTCTCCGGATTCTTGATCAGGTGCAGCACGCGCGAGAACACGTGGTCGTGAGTCTCGGCCCGGCCGATGTGAATCACGCCGGTATGCTGCAGATCCTTGGCCAGGATATCGACGATGCGTTCGTGTGTCTCCTCCTCGATCGAATCCAGCACTTCGTCGATCAGCGCCCAGGCCGGCCGGTGCAGCAGCAGCCGGGCGAAGGCCACGGCCTGCTGGTCGTCGTCGGCGAGCTCCCGGTCCCAGCGCTTGGAGACGTCGAGCATCGGCATGAGATGGTCGAGGCCGAGCAGCGACAGGGCGTCGGGATAGGCGCCCTGCTCGAAGCTGTCGGTCTTGGCGGGATAGGCCAGGACCTCTCGGAGCGTGCCGGGCGGCAGGTAGGGCGTGCGCGGCATGTAGAGGATGTCCTCGCCGCGCGGCCGGCGGATGGTGCCGGCGCCCCAGGGCCACAGCCCCGCCAGGGCGCGGAACAGCAGCGTCTTGCCGGTGCCGGATTCGCCGACGATCAGCACGCGGTCGCCCGCCTTGATCTTGACGTCTGTCTCCTTGAGCAGGGTGCAGCCGCTGGGCGAGGCGATCTCCAGGCCCTCGATGCCGAAGGTGCCGGGCTCGCCTTCGGCGATTTCGATGCGGCATTCGACCTTATGCAGCACGTCGGTGGTCATCACCGCGCTGCGGAAGCTGGCGACGCGCAGCAGCGTCGCGCGCCAGTCGGCGATGGTGCTGAAATTGTCGACGAACCAGCGCAGCGACGACTGCACCTGGTTGAAGGCGCCGACGGCCACCATCAGGCCGCCGAAGGACAGGTTTCCGGCGAAATAGACCGGCGCGGCGACGAGGATCGGCGCAACCAGGGTGAACCAGCCATAGCCGGAGGTGATCCAGGTCAGGTTGGTGAGGCCGAGCAGGAGATGCCGCATGGCCGTGAGGACGGCGTCGACGTCGATCCGCAGGCGGCGGCGCTCGTCCGCCTCGCCGCGTGCCAGCGCGATGGCGTCGATGTGCTCGTTGACCCGCATCAGCGAGAAGCGCAGATCCGCTTCGCGGGCATAGCGCTCGGAGTTCTGGGGCACCAGGCGTCGCCCGACCCAATAGCTGGCCAGCGAGGCCGAGCCGGCATAGATGACGGCGCACCAGACCATGTAGCCGGGGATCGAGATATCCCGGCCGCCGATGTGGAAGACGAAGCCCGAGGAGAGCATCCACAAGACGCCGACGAAGCTCGCCAGCAGGATGGAAGCCTGCAGGAGCCCGATGCCGAGATCGGCCGAGAGCTCGGTGAGATGGCGCGCATCCTCGTGCATGCGCTGGTCGGGATTGACGCCGATCGGCCCGGCATTGGCGAGGCGGAAGGCCCGGCCGGGCACCAGCCACTGGTTGATGAGATCGTCGACCAGGCCCTCGCGCAGCTTCAGCTTGCTCATCTCGTTGAGCCAGCGCTGCGCCACGTTGAGCACCAGCAGGAAGCCGGCGATGAGGCCGAACACGCCGAGCTGGGTGAGAAAGCCGGGCAGGTCGCGCCGCGACAGGGCGTCGTAGAAGGGCTGGTTCCAGCCGTTGAGCAGGATCTGGCCGTAGGCCGTGGCGCCGACCACGAGGATGAGGCCTCCCGCCAGCGCGAACAGGGTGTTGCGGACAGAGGACGCCATCAGCGCCTCGACCATCATGGTGAGCTGCGTCACCAGGCCGGCATGGGCGGCTTCCTCGATGTCGGACGCGGCATCGGCGATGTTTGCCTGCATCTTCCTCATGTCTGGTCGCCCTCCTGCGGAGTTCGGCGCCGGCTGGAAAGGCGGGATGGAGAAACCGCCGGCAACGGGTCTATGTAATAAGGGAAACAAGGCGGAGGAAGACAATGAGTCGGATCGATGCGCTGCTCGGCGCCATGACGCTGCCGGAGAAGCTCGGCCAGCTCACCATGACCAGCGCGGGCTATGCCGTCACCGGGCCGACCGTCGCCGGCGATTCCACCGACGCGATCCGCAGCGGCGCCATCGGCAACGTGCTCAACCTGTTCGGTCCGGTGCCGGTGCGAGAAATGCAGCGGCTGGCTGTGGAGGAATCGCGCCTCAAGATTCCGCTGCTGATCTGCTTCGACGTCATCCACGGCCATCGCACCGCCTTTCCGGTGCCGCTGGCCGAGGCCGCTGCCTTCGACCCGGACCTGTGGCGGCGCACGGCGCGCGAGGCGACCAGGGAGGCGGCGGCCGACGGGGTGGCGCTCGCCTTCGCGCCGATGCTCGACGTCTCGCGCGACCCGCGCTGGGGCCGCAGCGTCGAAGGCCCGGGCGAGGATCCCTGGCTCGCCGTGCGCATCGCCGGGGCCAAGGTGCGCGGCATCCAGGGCGACGGAGGGCTGGCCGCCCATGACGCGATGGCCGCCTGCGCCAAGCATTACTGCGCCTACGGGCCGGTGACGGCGGGGCGCGAATATGCCTCGGTCGACATTTCCGAGCGCACGCTGCACGAGGTGTACCTGCCGCCGTTCGAGGCGGCGGTGGCGGCCGGCGTGGCGACGGTGATGCCGGCCTTCACGGACCTCGCCGGCATCCCGATGTCGGCCCATGTCGAGCTGCTGCGCGGCTGGCTGCGCGGGCGCCTGGGCTTCGAGGGCGTGATCATCAGCGACTACAACGCCGTCGCCGAGCTGATCAAGCACGGCATCGCCGCCGACAAGGTCGAGGCGGCGGCCCTGGCGCTCAAGGCGGGCATCGACATCGACATGATGGCGGATTGCTATCGCCACGGCCTGCCCGAGGCGCTGAAGCGCGGCCTCGTCGCGCAGGAGCAGATCGACGAGGCGGTGCGCCGGGTCCTGACGCTGAAGGAGCGGCTCGGCCTGTTCGACGATCCCTATCGGCGCGGCACCGTGCCGGAGGATGCAGGCGCGCTCGCCGGCCGGCGCCAGGTCGCGCGCGAGGCCGCCGGGCGCTCGGCCGTGCTGCTGAAGAACGAGGGCGGGGCGCTGCCGCTCGCCGCCTCGGTCCGGCGCATCGCCTTGCTCGGGCCGCTGGCCGACGCCCCTGCCGAGATGCGCGGCCCCTGGTGGGGCGTCGCCGTGGCGGAGGACCAGGTCAGCGTGCTCGCCGGCCTCGATGCCGCCTTGCCCGGGGTCGCGATCGACCACGCGCCGGGCGTGCCCATCGACGACGGCGACCCGCCGGACCTCGCCAGGGCGCTGGCCCTGTGCGACAGCGCCGACGCCATCGTCCTATGCGTGGGCGAGGGGGCGACCATGAGCGGAGAGGCGGCGAGCCGCGCCATGCTCGGCCTACCCGGCCTGCAGCAGGCCTTCGCCGATGCGGTGTTCGACCGGGCCAAGGCGCTCGGCAAGCCCGTGGTGGTGGTGCTGTTTTCCGGCCGCCCGCTGGTGATCCCGCGCCTCGCCGGCCGGGCGGATGCGCTGCTGGCCGCCTGGTTCCCCGGCTGCGAGGCCGGCAACGCCATTGCCGACCTGCTGACCGGCAAGGTCTCTCCGAGCGGGCGCACGCCGATGGCCTGGCCGCGGGTCGAGGGGCAGATCCCGGTGTTCTTCGGCGAGCGGCCGACCGGCCGGCCCAACAATCCGAACGACCATTACACCAGCAAATATCTGGACGTGCCGAACTCGCCGCTCTTCCCCTTCGGCCACGGCCTCTCCTATGGCCGCTTCGCCCTGTCGAACCTCAAGGTCGCGCCCGAGGCCGTGACCGAGCAGGACACGATCGAGATCGGCGTCGACGTCGTCAACGAGGGCGAGCATGCGGGCGAGGAGACCGTGTTCCTGTTCACCCGCGACACGGTGGCGAGCGTGACCCGGCCGGTGCTGGAGCTGAAGGGCTTCGGCAAGATCGCCCTCGGGCCGGGCGAGCGCGGCACGGTGCGCCTGTCGCTGCCGGCGCGGGATCTGCGTTTCCTCGGTCCCAGGCTGGAGCCCGTGTTCGAGCCGGGCGCGGTCGAGATCCTGGTCGGGCCGGCGGCGGACCGCGCGCGCCTGACCGGGCCGGTGGAGGTGATGCTGCGGCGGGCGTAACGCGGTGCGGGGGCAGGTGCTCCGGGTGTCGATCTGCGGGACCTTGTCGCCTGTCATGGCGGCGGACGGCCTCGGCGATCACCATATGATCCATCGATCGACATTTGATGGAGGTTCCCATGCCTGCCGCCGACCCGGTGGTCATCGTTGCCGCCGCCCGCACGCCGCTCGGCCGGTTCCAGGGGGCGCTGGCCGGCCTGCCGGCGCCCGCCCTGGGCGCCCATGTCATCCGTGCCGTGCTGGGACGGGCCGCGTTGCCGCCCGACCGGGTCGAGGAAGTGCTGATGGGCTGCGTGCTGCCGGCCGGGCAGGGCCAGGCGCCGGCGCGGCAGGCGGCCCGGGGCGCCGGTCTGCCGGACGCGGCCGGCGCCACGACGGTCAACAAGGTCTGCGGCTCGGGCATGAAGGCGACGATGCTGGCGCACGACCTGATCGCCGCCGGCACGGCCGGGATCCTGGTTGCCGGCGGCATGGAATCCATGTCGAACGCGCCCTACCTGCTGGCGAAGGCGCGCGGGGGCTATCGCATCGGCCATGACCGCATCTTCGACCATCTGATGCTCGACGGCCTGGAGGACGCCTACGAGACGGGGCGCTCGATGGGCGAGTTCGGCGAGGCGGCGGCCGAGGCCTACCGGTTCAGCCGCGCCGACCAGGACGCCTTTGCCGTCGAGACGCTGACGCGGGCGCGCCGGGCGATCGAGACCGGAGCCTTCCGGGCGGAGATCGCGCCGGTGCCCGTGGCCGGCAAGGGCGGCGACAGCCTCGTCGCCGACGACGAGCACCCGCTCAAGGTCTCGCCGGAGAAGATCCCGGCGCTGAAGCCCGCCTTCAAGGCGGACGGCACCATCACCGCGGCAAGCTCCTCCGCCAATGCCGACGGCGCCGCCGCCCTGGTGCTGACCCTGCGTTCGATCGCCGAGCGCGAGGGGCTGCCGATCCTGGCCGGGATCCGGGGGCATGCCGGCCATGCCCAGGCGCCGGCCTGGTACACGACGGCGCCGATCCCGGCGATCCGCAAGCTGCTCGACAAGGTCGGCTGGAGCGTCGGCGAAGTCGACCTGTTCGAGATCAACGAGGCCTTCGCCGTCGTGGCCATGGCGGCGCAGCGCGACCTCGCCATTCCGCGCGAGCGGCTCAACGTGCATGGCGGCGCCTGCGCCCTCGGCCACCCCATCGGCGCCACCGGCGCCCGCCTGATCGTGACGCTGCTGCACGCGCTGGAGCGCCACGGCCTGAAGCGCGGTGTCGCCGCGCTGTGCATCGGCGGCGGCGAGGCGACGGCCATCGCCATCGAGCGCGGGATCTGACACGCCCGGGCGCCGTTCGCGGAGAGGTGCTGCACATCGGGTCCGTGCGGGCGTCCCGCGGGCGAGGCGCGGTCCCCGCCGGGGACGGCGCGATGCCTGCGTCTTCCCTCCCCGTCGATCCCGGATGGTCCCGGGATCGACAAGCCGGAAGGCAGGCCGGCCATATCCGACTTGCCCGGGGGGAGGGGATCGGCCGGCGTCGCGGGTGGTCGCGAACGGCTCCTCAGCCGTGCCAGTGCGAGCGGCGGATGACGCTGCAGAAATTGCCGCGATGGACATGCGGCTCCTTGTCGGCGATGACATCGGCCTTGACGTTGCCGAACGTCGTGTCCGGCCGGTGCTTGATGCCGTCGTAGAAGGCCTGGATGATGTCTTCCTTGAACCGCGGCGTGCGCGGGAAGGCGCTGACGACGGCCTCGCGCTCGGCATCGGAATATTGGTCGTAGGTGAGCCCGAGCACGTCCATCTCGACGCCGGCGGTCACCAGGGCGACGACGGGGTGCATGTGAACCGGCACGCCCGGCGTGGTGTGCAGGGCGATCGCGGTCCAGACGGTGTAGGCATCTTCCGCCGCAATGCCGTGGCTCAACAGGAAGTCGCGGGCGGCATGGGCGCCGTCGACTTCAAAGCGCTCGTCCTTGCTGGCATGGCTCGGCATCAAGCCGATGTCGTGGAACATGGCGCCGGCGTAGAGCAGCTCGCGGTCGAACGTCAGCCCGCGATGAATGCCGGCGATCGCTCCGAAATGATAGACGCGGCTCGAATGATTGAAGAGCAGTTCCGTCTCTGTGTCGCGGATATACTCCGTGATTGCCCGCGCCAGCTTGCTGTCGGGAACGGCGGCGTCCTTGACGATCGGTGACATCCTCTTCTCCTGGCTTTTTCGCTCGCCAGGATGATAGAAGCCGGATAGTTTTGTCTGCAATCGATGTAATACGTCAAAAACGGACAAACCCCGACCGAGGCGGACGCGAATGCACGCAAAGGCGAAAACGATTGTGATGGTCGCGCTGCCCGGCGTGCAGCTTCTCGACGTTTCCGGTCCGCTGGACGTCTTCGCCGAGGCCAACGCTCAGGCCGGCGCCGAGGCCTATCGGCTCTTCGTCGCGGCGGGCGAGCCGGGCCCGATCCGCAGCTCGTCGGGGGCGCGGCTGATGCCGGACCGGATCATCGACCGCGATTTCGAGGACCCCATCGACACGCTTCTCGTCGCCGGTTGCCCGAACGCGGCCGCGGTGCCGGCGGACCGGGCCGTGGTCGACTGGCTGCGGCGGCGGGCGCCGGGGGCGCGACGCTATGGCTCGGTGTGCAGCGGCGCCTTCTTCCTCGCGGCGGCGGGCCTGCTCGACGGCCGGCGCGTGACCACGCATTGGGCCGTGGCGGAGCAACTCGCGAAGCAGTTTCCGCGGGTGATGGTGGATGAGGACGCGATCCAGGTCGGCGATGGTCCGGTGCGGACGGCGGCCGGGGTCACGGCCGGGCTCGACCTGGCGCTCGCGCTGGTCGAGGAAGATCTCGGCCGCGACCTCGCCATGCGTGTGGCGAGCCAACTGGTGATGTTCTTCAAGCGGCCCGGCGGGCAGATGCAGTTCAGCCGCAAGGGGGAGGCCGTGCCCGCCGGGCGCGCCGCCCTCCAGGAACTCCAGCGCTGGGTCGCGGCCAATCCGGCGCTCGACCACAGCGTGGCGAACCTCGCCAGGCGCATGGACCTCAGTCCGCGCCATTTCTCGCGGCTGTTTCGCGGCGAGGTCGGCGTCACGCCGGCGAGCTGGGTCGAGGAGGCGCGCGTGCATGCCGCGCGCCGGCTGCTCGAACAGGGACGGGACGCGCCCAAGCAGGTCGCCGCGCAGTGCGGCTTTGCCGATGCGGACACGCTGCGGCGCGCATTCGCCCGGCATGTCGGGGTGACGCCGGCGGAATATCGCAAGCGGTTCGTCGCCGTGCGGCAGGGCGTGTGATCGGCGCTGATCCGCCTCGGCGGCCTCGCCGAATAAGCTCCGGACAGGCGATCGCGCGACCGCGCCGCCGCCCGTCGAGCGGCGCGTGCGCCCGCGAAGTCCCGCCCGGGCTCATAGCACGCCGGCGAGGAGGCGGGCGGCCTCGTCCATGCCGGCCGCCGGCACCGTGCCATAGCTGAAGGCGAGGCCGTCCCACGGCATCCCGGCGACCGCGTAGCGCTGCAGCGGCTCGACGCGGACGCCCCGGTCCAGCGCCCGCGCAGCCATGGCCTCGGCGGCGCCGGGCGCGGCGAGGCGGGCGGACAGATGCAGGCCGGCGCTGCCCGGTATCGGCTCGAGCCGGCCGCCGGCATGGCGCGCCAGCGCTTCCAGCAGCGCGGCCCGGCGCGCGCCATAGGTCTTGCGCATGCGGCGGACGTGGCGGGCGAGATGCCCTTCGGCGATGAAGGCGGCCAGGGTGTCCTGGGCCAGCACCGGGCTGAGCCAACTGCCGACCTTCTTGGCCGCGACCAGGGCTTGCCGCGCCCAGGGCGGGACGACCACGAAGCCGAGGCGCAGCGCCGGCGTCAGGGTCTTGGAAAAGGTGCCGACATAGAACACGGTGGCGGCGCGATCGAGCGTCTGCAGCGCGTCGAGCGGCCGGCCGCCGAAGCGGAACTCGCAGTCGTAGTCGTCCTCGATCACGACGGCGCCGCGCCGGTGGGCGAAGTCGAGCAGGGCGGCGCGCCGGCCGGGCGACATGGCGACGCCGAGCGGGAACTGGTGCGAGGGCGTGACGCAGACGATACGTGCCTCGGCCGGCAGGCGCTCGACCCGCAATCCCTCCTCGTCCACAGGCACGGGGGCGATCGTGGCGCCCGCCGCGGCGAAGGCGGCGCGCATCGGCGGATAGCCGGGGTCCTCGACGGCGACGAGCGTGCGCCCCGGCGTGACCAGGATGCGCGCCAGCAGGTCGAAGGCCTGCTGGGCGCCGGCGGTGACGACGATGTCCTCCGTCCGGCAGGCGACGGCGCGGGTGACCGAGACGTGGCGGGCGATCGCCTCGCGCAGAGCCGGCCTGCCCTCCGTCTCGCCATAGAAGGCCGGCACCCTCGACAGGGCCTGCAGCGCGCGCGTCGACAGGCGCCGCCAGACGGCGAAGGGAAGCTGTGCCTGGTCGGGCGTGCCGAGGCCGAAATCGAAGCGCGCCGACGGGCCCGGGCCGATCGAGGGCCGGGGGGAGCGCCAGGCGGCGGCGAGGCGCTCGTCGTCTTGCGGCGGCGGAGCGCTCGCGGCGCCGGTGGCGGGCGGATGCGGCAGCGCGTCGGCGACATAGGTCCCGGCGCCGGGGCGGGCGACGAGGTAACCCTCGCCGAGCAGCAGATCATAGGCGGTGACGACGGTGTTGCGCGACAGGCCGAGGGCGTGCGACAGCGTGCGCGTCGCCGGCAGGCGCAGGCCCGGCTGCAGGCGCCCGTCGAGGATCGCCGTCCGCAGCTGCGCGTGCAGGCCGCGCAGGCGCCGGCGCGAGCCGCGGACCGGCAGCTCGATCGCCAGCTCGAAAATTGGCTCCATCGTTTTTGCAGTTCGTGGTCCTTTTCCGAGACCACGATGCGCTGCATTGTCGCCGCACGCAACAGGGCCGGATGCACCGGGCCGCCGAGGGAAGCCGAGACATGTCCGACCCCGATCTCGCCCTGTCCGATTCTGCCGGCGCGACGGTGCGGCCGCGCACCGGCCTGGCCCGGGCCGCGTCGGCGCCGCTCCTGCTGCAGCTCCTGGTCTGCTCGTTCATGTGGGCGACCTCGTTCCCGCTGATGAAGTGGATCGGCGCCGACCTGTCGCCGCTGGCCGTGGCCGCGCTGCGCGGGCTGATGGGCGGCGGCCTGATCGCCGCCTGGTTCCTCACCCAGCGCCAGAGCATCGTGCCGCGCGGCCGCGAATGGCTGGACTGGCTGGTGCTCGGCATGACCCAGGGCATGATCCCGAACACCCTGACCGTCTACGCCCTGTCAGAGCTCGCCACCGGGCTGACCGCCATCATCTCGGCGGCGAGCCCGCTCATGGTGGCGGTGGCGGCCCATCTCCTGTTCCCGGACGAGCGGCTGACCGGCCGGCGCATCCTCGGCGTGGTCACCGGCTTCGTCGGCATGGCGGTGCTGATCGGACCCGCGGCGTTGAGCGGCGGCGGCAGCGCCCTCGGTATCTGGGCGACGGTGGCGACCGCCGTCAGCTATGCGATCGGCGGCCTCTACGTGCGCAGCATCCCCCATGCCCGGCCGTCCCGGCTGGCGCTCGGCCAGCAATTGTTCTCCGGCGTGCCGACCCTGGCACTGGTGCTGGCGACGGGCGGACCGGCCGCCTTCGCCGCGGTGCCGCAGCACGCCCTCGAGCTCGCCGCCTTCGGCATCTTCGCCACGGCGCTGCCGATCCTGCTCTACATGCATATCCTGCGCACGGCCGGCCCGACGCGCGGCTCGATGAACAGCTATCTCATCCCGTTCTGGACCGTGCTGATCGGCATGGCGGTGCTCGGCGAGCGCGTCGATGCGCGCGAGATCGCCGGCGGCCTGATCGTGATCACCGGCATCGTCATCGTCTCCGCCAGCCGGGCCGCGCCGGGCAAGGGCGCCCCCCGCGGAGCCTGACGGGGCCGTCCATCGGCGCATCCCTCCAGTCACCGCGAGAGCGGTGATCGGCCGGGAGATCGCCGGCTGGATCGGAGAGCGTAAGCTCGGACGGCCAGGCCCGGCGCCGTGGCCGGCGGATTGAGCGCACCGGTTCGGCGCGAACGCATGGACGTTCCAATTTATCGAACGGTTTTGTCGATATTATCCCTATTTTCCTGATCTGTGAGATCGCCGATAGTCTTTGCGGAAATCGGGACCACCGCCGCGGCGGCATCTCCGAACGAGCCGCCGGGCCACATGTCGCAAGCGGAGCGCGCCAGGTCCGGCCGTCCAGACCGCAAAGGAACAGTCCATGCTCAACGATACCCGCTATCTGCCCGCCATCGGCCGCCTGCTGATCGCCGTGATCTTCGTCTTCAGCGGCATCGGCAAGATCGCCGCGCCCGCCATGACCATCGGCTATATCGCCTCGGTCGGCCTGCCGGCGCCGACGCTCGGCCTCGTGGTCGCCATCGCCGTCGAGCTCGGCGGCGGCCTGCTGCTCGCCCTCGGCTATCAGACCCGCCTCGTCGCCCTGGCCCTGGCCGTGTTCTCGGTGGCGACGGCGCTGATCTTCCACGCCAACTTCGCCGACCAGAACCAGATGATCCACTTCCTGAAGAACCTCGCCATGGCCGGCGGCCTGCTGCAGGTGGCCGCCTTCGGCGCCGGCAGCTTCAGCCTGGACGCCCGCCGCGCCCGGCCGGCGGTGCCGGTCGCCCGGGAGGCGTGAGGCGGGTCCATCGGCCGCGGATGCTCATGGCCGGGCTCGTCCCGGCCATCGGCTCTGGACGAGCCGTCGCGTTCAGCGGGCGCCCGGACCGGCGCCGACGGTGCGAAGGCCCCCCGGGTCCCTACACCGGCTTTGCGGCGTCCCGGTCGGTCCGCACGATGCGGGCGTGGTCCTCGATGTAGCGGGCGATCGCCTCGGCGCCGTTGGTCCAGGCGATGGCCCGGCAGCGCTCGGCGATGTCGGCGCGGGCGGCAGGGTCGAGCAGGCGCTCGACATGGGCCTCGACGAAGGCGAGGTCGTGGTCGCGGCGCATCAGCCAGCCGCGGCCGGTGATCTCGGCCCAGCGGGCGCGGCTGAGCTGGACGTCCATCTCGTCGGCCTCGTTCGGCACGAACAGGGTCGGCACCGCGCCAAGCACGTTCTCGTGGAAGGCGTTGTAGCCGGCGGCCGACACGGCCGCGTCGAAGGCGCGGCTGTAGCGAAAGCTCGGGAACAGGGCGGCGATGCGATGGCGCGGCCCGGCCGGCTCCTCCGGTCCGAACTCGGCGGCGATCGGCGAGCGGATGTCGAGGACGAACGTGTCGGGGCGGGCCAGGATGGCGTCGATCAGCGCCCGGCGTACCGGGCGCATGTCGAAATTCGTGCCGGCCCCGAGCTGCAGCGCCACCACCGTCAGTCCCTCCGGCAGGTCGAGCGCCTTGCGGGCGGTGTCGGCATCGAGGCGCTCGTCCGGGCCGAGATGCAGCACCGGCGGCACCAGCAGCACCTGGTCGCGCAGGGCGCGGGTCGGGCCATGGTCGAACTCCTCGGCGAGCTCGCCCGGCTCGATCACCGCGTCGAAGCCGGCGGCATAGTCGAGGAAGGGGCGGTGGGCCTCGCGCCACATCGGCCGGCGCACCCAGATCGAGAACAGGTCCGGGTGCATGGCCAGCGCCCGGGCGACGCCGTCGAACACCGCGGTGGCGTCATAGGCGAAGACGCGCGGACGCAGCATGCCGACGAGGTCGAACAGCTCCTCGGCGAGGACGCGGTTCCAGTCGTCCGGGTCGGCGCCGATATGGCGGTGATAGGTCAGGAAATGCGCCTGGTAGCCTTCGTCGACCGCGACCTTCATCGAATAGGACATGGTGGCGAACACCGGCCTCAGCCCGAGCGGCAGGCGCCGGGCGATCGCCAGCTGCTGCGCCACGTGGCCGACGCCGATGCCGTTGGAGGAGGCGAACAGCACGTTGCGCACCGGCAGCGCCGGCGCGAAGCCGGCCGGCTCGGACGCCGGCGCCGCTGCAGCCGCGTGCGTTCCGGCTCCGACGGTCCCCGCCGGACCGTCGGCCCAGTGCCGCGTTTCCTGCTCGGCGACCGGATTCGTGCGTCGGAACCACGACGCCAGCCGTTCGAGGCGGCCGGGGAAGAGGTCGATCGAGCAATGGGCCAGGGCAAAGGCGCGGGCCCGGGCGGCCTGCGCGGCATAGGCCTCGGCGTCGCCGGCGAAGCGGGCGACGACCCGCTCGACCTCGCGCGGCGTGGCATAGACGGCAGCCTCGCCGAACAGGCCCTCGAAATGCGGCGGCAGCACCGCCACCAGGCCGACGAGCAGGGCCTCCAGGATGGTGCGGCCGAAGGCCTCCGACCAGCTGTCGCTGTGGAAATAGACGTAGAAGTCGAGGCCGGCGAGGAATTCGGGCACGCCGGTCCAGGAAAAGGGCAACTGCTCCCAGTTGCGCGGCAGCGGCCCGTAGAGTTCCTCCAGGAACGGCCCGCCGCCGAGGATGCGGATGCGGTAGCGCTCGCCGTCCGGCGGATAGACGCGGGTGGCGTCGATCGGGGCGCTCGGCCATTTCAAGGGATCCGGACGCGCGTGCCGGCCGATGACGATCGGCTGGCCGACCGGGCGCGGCGGGCGCGCCGGCCAGTCGTCGGGATCGATCAGGTTGGTCCAGTCCTCGTCGAGGAGGTCGGCGAAAGGCGGCAGGTCGCGCGGCAGGCTGCGGCGCACCACGTCGCTGACCGGCGCCAGGGCGACCCGCGCCCGGAAGGCGTCGTGGCAGTGGAGAGCGACCCTCTCGACGTCGTATTGCCGCCGGCCGCCGCGGTCGACCATGGGATGGTGCAGCACCAGCGCCAGCCGGCGGGTGCGGACGGCGAGCGGCCGGTTGGGCCGGTTGGCCAGGATGGTCGGATGATGCACCAGGACGAGGCCGGTCTCGACCGGCATGTCCGGGTCGACCCGTTCGACCGCGCCGTCGTCGACCAGGGCGCGCAGGTCCGGATGCATCGGGAAGGGCAGCCCGAGCAGCGGACCCTTCACCGCCAGCAGCCCGGCGCGCAGGCCGGCGCGCGCCGCGGCGCGGATCTCGACGGCGAGGGCGGTGGAGGTGCCGCCCTCGAACCGCACGTCGGCGACGAAGAGGATGTCGAGCCTGAGCGTCATGCAGGGCCCGGCGCGTCGCGCCCGAGCCCCTTCGGGCAGGCAGCGAGGAAGGCCTCGATATTGGTGCCGTAGGTCAGGATCTGCCGGGGCCGCCACTTGGCCAGCAGCAGCGCCCAGCGCTCGCGCATATAGGCCTGCCAGGGCATCGCCGCCTCGTGCAGCCGTTGCTCGACCAG
The DNA here is from genome assembly GCF_057554225.1 of Labrys sp. Lb11. Classification (NCBI taxonomy): domain Bacteria; kingdom Pseudomonadati; phylum Pseudomonadota; class Alphaproteobacteria; order Hyphomicrobiales; family Xanthobacteraceae; genus Labrys; species Labrys sp. Lb11. Next base: position 208,766 of record NZ_BAAJOT010000007.1, on the reverse strand, counting down.
GGGCGGCAGGTATTCGAAGATGACGCCGTGGCGCCGGAACACCGTGAAATCGGCGCAGTCGGTGAGGTAGACGAGGCGGCCGGCGCGGGAGAGCCGCCCGGTGGTGACGGTGACGACCTCGTCGAGCAGGGCCGGATCGACGCCGATCACGGTGATCATCACCACCGAAACGGCCGGCCGCGACCTGTAGACATCGAGGCCGTCATCGGGCCTGGCCGCCGCCGGCTCCGCCGCCTTGCCCAGGAGTTTGACGATCCAGTCCTTCACCGGGCGGCCATGGTCATGCGGAGGAGATGCCCAAGGGGTAACAGGCCCGTCCGCGGCCTGTCAATTTGACCGCCCGATCGGGGGCTTCAGCCGCGATGGGCTTCCCGCAGCCCGGCGATGCCGATCCTGCCCGTCCGCATCGCCGCCGCCATCGCCCGGCTCGACCTCGCCGGGTCCGGATCGGACAGAAGCTCGACCGGTGCCGAGGGGACGATTTCGGTGACCCGGGACGTCCCGAAGATCGAGGCGCGGACATTCGCGGCCTCCTCCTCCCGATCCGTCGATGCGGCCCACGCCCGTGACAGGCCGGGCGGGCGCGCGGTAACGTAGGGCGACTCAGCCGGGGCGGCAGGCAGGAGACCAGGACGATGGCCAATTCCGACAGGCGCAGCTTCGTCACCCCGCGCGAGGGCGACCTCGGACTGAGGCGCGTCGCGAACCGCACGGGCCTTGCCGCCAGCGTGCTGCCGAACGGGGCGATCTTCGCCCTCGAGCATGAGCGCGACAATCGCCGGATCATGGTCAACCAGGTGCTGGGATCGCCCGTGCAGGGCGGCATCGGCCGTCTGGTGCTGCGCCTCGGCGGCGCGGAGCCGCGGACGGTCGAGGTCTGCGGCGGCAGCGCGCGCATCGCGGTCGGCGTCGGCACGGACCGCATCGTCTGGGCCGGGGAGACGGCGGGGGTGCGCCACCGCGTCACCCTCTGGCTGCATCCGGACAGCAATGCCTGGCTGTGGCGGGTCGAGGCCGAGGGCCTGGGCGGCCGGCCCTGCGACGCGGTGCTGGTGCAGGACATCGGCCTGGGCGAGCGCGGCTTCCTGATGAACAACGAGGCCTATGTCTCGCAATATATCGACCACACCGTCGTCACCGACCCGCAGGCGGGCGCGGTGGTGCTGTCGCGCCAGAACCAGGGGCAGGGCGGCGGCCATCCCTGGCTGATGCAGGGCTGTCTCGACGGCGCCGCCGGGTTCGCCACCGACGCCCGCCAGGTGTTCGGCCCGGCCTTCCGCGACGCCGCCGGCCTGGCGCTCGCCTTCGGCCAGGACCTGCCGGGCGAGCGGCTGCAGCACGAGGTCGCCTGCGCGGCGCTCCAGTCGCGGCCGGCCGCGGGCGACAGCGCCGCCTGGAGCTTCTTCGGCCTCTACGAGCCGGACCATCCCGCCGCCTCCGGCGAGGCCGACCTTGCCCGCCTCGCCGCGCTGCGCCAGGCGCTTGCGGCGTTCCGGCCCGAGCCGGTGGCGCTGGCGCCGGCCGGGCGCGCCATCCCGCAGGACGCGGCGCCGGTCGTCGCGGGCGACCTCGGCGAAGACGAGGTGGCACGGCTGTTCCCGCAGCGGGCGCATGAGGAGCGGCGCGACGGCCGCCTCCTGTCCTTCTTCGTGCCGGAGGGTGCGCAGAACCGTCATGTCGTGCTGCGCGCCAAGGAGGAGGCGGTGCCGCGCCGCCACGGCACCCTGCTGCGCAGCGGCCAGGGCATGCTGCTCGACGAGACGACGCTGTGCGCCACCGCCTGGATGCACGGCGTGTTCGCGGCGCAGCTGACCATCGGCAACACCTCGTTCCACAAGCTGTTCTCGGTCTCGCGCGACCCCTACAACATCACCCGGGCGAGCGGCCTGCGCATCCTCGCCGAGATCGCCGGCGCCTGGCGCCTGCTGGCGGTGCCCTCGGCCTTCGACATCGGCCTCAGCGACTGCCGCTGGATCTACCGGCTGGACGATCGCACCATCACCGTCCGGGCCATCGCCGCCGGCGATGACGCGGCCATGCAGTGGCGGGTCGAGGTGGCGGGCGAGCCCTGCCGCTTCCTGGTCTTCGGCCATCTCGTGCTCGGCGAGCGGGAGCTCGACCATGCCAGCCCGGTGACGGTCGACCCCGCGCGCAAGCGCCTGTCCTTCCGGCCGGATCCGGCCTGGCTCTGGGGCCAGCGCTATCCCGACGCGGTCTATCACCTGGTCAGCGGCACGCCCGAGGCGATCGAGGCGATCGGCGGCGACGAACTGCTGCACGCCGACGGCGTCTGGCGCCAGGGCGGCCATGTCGCCCTGCGCACCGTGCCGACGACCGGCTTCTCCTTCGCCGTGGTCGGCTCGATGACCGATGCGGCCGAGGCCGAGCGCCTGGCGCAGCGCCATGAGGCGGGGGTGGCGGACGAGGCGCTGCTGGCGCCGGCCAGGCGGTACTGGAGCCATGTGACGCGCGATCTCCGGCTGCGGGCGGACGGGTCGGACCGTGCGGCAGGCGCCGGCCGTTCGGCGGCGGAGATCGCCGACATCGCCACGGTGTTTCCCTGGCTCGCCCACAATGTGATGATGCACCTCACCGTGCCGCACGGGCTGGAGCAGTACACCGGCGCGGCCTGGGGCACGCGCGACGTCTGCCAGGGGCCGGTGGAGTTCATGCTGGCGCTCGAGCATGACGCGCCGGTGAAGGACATCCTGCGCACCGTCTTCGCCCAGCAATACGAGACCCTCGGCAGCTGGCCGCAATGGTTCATGCTGGAGCCCTATTCCATCATCCAGGACACCCATTCGCATGGCGACGTCATCGTCTGGCCGCTGAAGGCGCTGTGCGACTATATCGAGGCCACCAACGACCTGGCCTTCCTCGACGAGCCCGTGGCCTGGCGGCGCGAGGACGGTTTTGCCCGCACCGAGCGGACCAGCAGCGTCGCCGCCCATGTCGACAAGCTCCTCGACACGGTGAAGAGCCAGTTCGTGCCCGGCACCCACCTGGTGCGTTACGGCGGCGGCGACTGGAACGACAGCCTGCAGCCGGTCGATCCGGCGATGCAGGAGCGCATGGTCTCGAGCTGGACGGTGGCGCTGCTCTACCACCAGCTCAAGCGCTATGCCGAGGTGCAGCGCCGCGCCGGCGGCGCGGCCAGGGCGGCGGAGCTGGAGCAACTCGCCGCCGCCATGGCCGCGGACTTCCACCGCCACCTCATGCGCGACGGCGTCGTGGCCGGCTACGGCGTGTTCGAGCCCGGGCGGGCGGAGACGGAGCTGGTGCTCCACCCCAGCGACCGGCGAACGGGCCTGCATTATTCGCTGCTGCCGATGACGCGCGCCATCCTCTCCGGCCTGTTCACGCCGGAGGAGGCGCGAACGCACCTCGCCGTGATCCGCGAGCACCTCATGTTCCCCGACGGCGTCAGGCTGATGGACCGGCCGGTCGCCTATCATGGCGGGCTGGAGACGCTGTTCCGCCGCGCCGAGTCCGCCGCCTATTTCGGGCGCGAGATCGGCCTGATGTATGTCCATGCCCATGTCTGGCACGCCGAGGCGATGGCTCTCCTGGGCGAGGCGGAAGAGCTGTGGACGGCGCTGGCCGTGGCCAACCCGATCACCGTGACCGAGCGGCTGGCGCATGCCTCGCCGCGCCAGCGCAACTGCTATTTCTCCAGCAGCGACGCCGCCTTCCCGGACCGGGCGGCGGCGAGCCGCGACTGGGGTCTCGTCCGGACCGGCGGCATCCCGGCCGACGGCGGCTGGCGCATCTATTCCAGCGGCCCCGGCCTCTACACCAACGCGCTGATCGGTCATGCGCTCGGCATCCGCCGCCATTACGGCGAGCGGAGCGCCACGCCGGTGCTGCCGCCGGGGCTGGCCGGGGTGAGGCTGGAGCTGACCATCGACGGGCAGGCGCGGAGCTGGGACCTGACCGCCCTGCCGGCCTCGACGTGAGGAGGCCATGACCGTCCGCCGCATCGTCGCCAACCTCGCCGCCGCCGACCCGGCGGCCGCTCGAGCCTTCTACGGCGAGCTGCTCGGGCTCGACGTCGCGATGGACCATGGCTGGATCCTGACCTTCGCCGGCGACGCGACGATGCGGGTGCAGCTCAGCGTCGCCAGCGAGGGCGGCTCGGGCACGCCGGTCCCGTCCCTGTCGATCGAGGTCGACGACGTCGACGCGGCGCACCGGCGCGCCGTCGCGGCCGGATACGAGATCGCCTACGGTCCGGCCGACGAGCCGTGGGGCGTCCGGCGCTTCTATCTGCGCGATCCCTGCGGCAACCTCGTCAACATCCTGGCTCACCGGGGCTGAGGAACCAGCCGCGCCCCGCCGCGACCTCGGCTGCCGCTGCCCATTTTCGGATAAAATCGCGCTGAGGCGCCGCGAGCCGTGTCGGATGGGCCCGCCGCCCTTGCGGCATGTCCCGGTCTCGATAAGATTTTGCGAAGTCCGCGAGACCGGGGGCAGGGATGGGCGGTGAATTTGCCGAGGCGCTGGCGGCGTGCGCGTCGATCGAGGCGGTGAAGGCCTATTTCAAGGGCGAGATCGCCGCCTACGGCTACACCGCGAGCGCCTGCGGCGCGTTCCTGCCGACGGACAAGGGACCGGAGTCGCTTTTCTTCTTCCTCGACTGGCCGCCGGAATGGATGGAGCTCTATCACCGGCGCAACTTCGTCGCGGCCGATTACAGCGTCGCCGAAGCCCGACGCCGCATCGCGCCCTTCACCTGGCTGGAAGCCAAGTCGGCGCGGACGCTGTCGCAGGCCGAGCAGGACATCTGGGACACCGCGGTGGAATGGGGCTGGACGGACGGCCTGTCGGTGCCGATCCACGGGCCGGGCGGATATCTCGCCATCGTCGCCATGGCCGGCAAGGAGCGGCCGATGCCGCCGGCCCTGCGCAACCGGCTGCATATCCTGTCCTTCCTCACCCATGAGCGCTGCCGGGAACTGTGGGGCATCGCCGCGATCGCCGACCCCAAGGCGGCGCTGACGCACCGGGAGCTGGAATGCCTGCGCTGGGTCGGCGCCGGCAAGACGGACTGGGAGATCGGTACGATCATGGGCCTGTCGCCCGCGACGGTGAAGACCTATGTCGACCAGGCCCGCCGCAAGCTCGGCGTCCGCACGCGCCCCCAGGCGGTGGCGCAACTGGTCCTCGGCGGGCTGTCCTGAAACGCCGCAAAAGTCAAGTCCACGAACGGTGGAGATGACGGCGGCGGAGGGCCGTGGAACTATTCCTCGGACTTTCGGAAAATTCTCCAGGGATGCCTGATGCCGGCCGGATGATGGCCCGGCAGATGATCGCGGCTTGGTTCGAGGGGCGGTCGGGCGATCCCCCGGGTCGATGTCCATCGCCGTTGCGGCCGGCCGGGGCGTGCCGGCGCGCGAGCCGGGATCCTCCGTCGCGAGGCTCGCGGCCGCGCGTCCGGCTGCGGACCGTCGGACGGCGAGGCATTGCCCGCAGGCAGCATGCGCATCCCCGGCGGGACGAACCACGTCAACACGGCAGAGGATGCAATGGCCAATTTTCAAGTCAACGGCTCGGGACTCGTCGACCTTCGCGGGACCGATCTGGAACATTATGACGGCATTACCTTCGCGACGTCCGGAGATACCCGGGTCCAGCTCGCCTCCTCGCAATATTACGCCGGCCCGGGGCTGCACACGGATTCGGTCTATGTCGGCAGCGGTTATCAGGACACGCTCGAGATCTTCGTTCAGAGCAGCGCGACCTTCTCCGCCCTGTCCTTCGGCCTGGTGAGCTGGAGCGACAATGATCGCATCATCCTGCACGACACCATCACCGGCAACGAGACCCTCAGCGGCAGCAACGGCAACGACATCATCACGGTGAGTGGCGGCGTCGACACCGTGGACGGCGGCATCGGCAACGATCTCCTGGTGATCGACTGGCATAGCGACACGCTCGGCTTCGTCATGGCCGGCGCCGGTGCGATCAGCAACTTCAGCAATACGCAGGTCAACTTCTCCCGGATCGAGAGCTTCGACGCCACCTTCGGATCCGGCAACGATTCCGTCGTGCTGACCGGCGGTGACGATATCGTCCGTGGCGGCGGCGGCAACGACACGTTGAACACGGCCGCCGGGGCGGCGGTGGTCGACGGCGGCTCCGGCACCGACATCTGGGCGGCGGACCTGTCCGCCTTCGTGACCGGCTTCACCGTCGACCTCGGCCTTGCCGGCACGCAGGCCATCGGCAATCGCAGCTCGCTCACCGGCATCGAGGGCCTCGTCGTCACCGGCAGCAAGGGCGACGACGTGCTGATCACCCGGCACGACGACCCCAATGACGGCATTGCCGACGTGCTCAACGGCTTCGACGGCAACGACACGCTCGGGGTCGGCGGTGGCATCGACACCGTCGACGGCGGTGCCGGCGACGACCTCCTGGTCATCGACTGGGCGAGTGATACCGCCAGCTTCGGCATGGCCGGCGCCAACAGGATCACCGACTTCAGCAACACCCAGGTCACCTTCGCGAATATCGAGCGCTTCGACGTGACGCTGGGCTCGGGCAACGATTCCATCGTGCTGCTCGGCGGCGACGATATCGTCCGCGGCGGCGGCGGCAACGACACGCTGAACACGGGGGCCGGGGCGGCGGTGGTCGACGGCGGCACGGGCACCGACATCTGGGCGGCGGACCTTTCGGCCTTCACCGCCGGCTTCACCGTCGACCTCGGCCTTGCCGGGGCGCAGGACATCGGCAATCGCAGCTCGCTCACCGGCATCGAGGGCCTCGCCATCACCGGCAGCAAGGGCGACGACGTGCTGATCACCCGGCACGACGACCCCAATGACGGCATTGCCGACGTGCTCAACGGCTTCGACGGCAACGACACGCTCGGGGTCGGCGGCGGCATCGACACCGTCGACGGCGGCGCCGGCGACGACCTCCTGGTCATCGACTGGGCGAGTGATACCGCCAGCTTCGGCATGGCCGGCGCCAACAGGATCACCGACTTCAGCAACACCCAGGTCACCTTCACGAATATCGAGCGCTTCGACGTGACGCTGGGCTCGGGCAACGATTCCATCGTGCTGCTCGGCGGCGACGACATCGTCCACGGCGGCGCCGGCAACGACACGCTGAACACGGGGGCCGGAGCGGCGGTGGTCGACGGCGGCACGGGCACCGACATCTGGGCGGCGGACCTCTCGGCCTTCACCGCCGGCTTCACCGTCGACCTCGGCCTTGCCGGGGTGCAGGACATCGGCAATCGCAGCTCGCTTACCGGCATCGAGGGGCTCTCCATCACCGGCAGCAAAGGCGACGACGTGCTGATCACCCGGCACGACGACCCCAATGACGGCATTGCCGACGTGCTCAACGGCTTCGACGGCAACGACACGCTCGGGGTCGGCGGCGGCATCGACACCGTCGACGGCGGCGCCGGCGACGACCTCCTGGTGATCGACTGGACCGGCGACACCGCCAACTTCGCCATGGCCGGCGCCAACACCATCACCGACTTCAGCAACACCCAGGTCAGCTTCACGAATATCGAGCGCTTCGACGTGCGGCTGGGCTCGGGCAATGACAGCATCGTGCTGCTCGGCGGCGACGACATCGTCCGCGGCGGTGGCGGCAACGACACGCTGGATGGCGGCGGCGGCAACGACACGGCGGACTGGAGCGATGCCACCGCCGGCGTGACATGGGTCATGACCGCCAGCGGCGGCGGCACGGCGACCGGCGACGGCACGGACACGCTCAGCAATTTCGAGAACGCCACGGGCGGCGCCGGCAACGACGTGTTCACCGGCAACGCCGCGGCCAACAGGCTGGACGGCGGCGCCGGCGCCGACATCCTCACCGGCGGGGCCGGCGACGACACCTATGTCGTCGACAATGCCGGCGACAAGACGATCGAAGTGGCCGGCGGCGGCAACGACACGGTGCTGAGCTCCGTCGACTGGACGCTGGCCGCGCAGGTCGAGACGCTGCGGCTGACCGGCGCGGCGATCCGCGGCATCGGCAACGGCCTGGACAATGTCATCGTCGGCACCGCGGCGGCCAATGTGCTGAACGGCGGCGCCGGCGCCGATGTGATGACCGGCGGGGCCGGCGACGACACCTATGTCGTCGACAATGCCGGCGACAAGACGATCGAAGTGGCCGGCGGCGGCAACGACACGGTGCTGAGCTCCGTCGACTGGACGCTGGCCGGGCAGGTCGAGACGCTGCGGCTGACCGGCGCGGCGATCCGCGGCATCGGCAACGGCCTGGACAACGTCATCGTCGGCACCGCGGCGGCCAATGTGCTGAACGGCGGCGGCGGCGCCGACGTGATGACCGGCGGGGCCGGCGACGACACCTATGTCGTCGACAATGCCGGCGACCGGACGGTCGAGTTCGCGGGCGGCGGCAACGACACCGTGCAGAGCTCGATCAGTTGGACCCTCGCCGCCCAGATCGAGACCCTCCGGCTCACCGGCACCGCGAAGATCGACGGCACCGGCAACAGCCTGGACAACGCCCTCGTCGGCAATGCTGCGGCAAACGTGCTCGACGGCGGCGCCGGCGCCGACAGGATGACGGGAGGCGGCGGCGACGACATTTATGTCGTCGACAATACCGGGGACATGGTCGTCGAGGCCGTGGGCGGCGGCAACGATACGGTCCGCAGCTCCGTCACCTTTGCCCTCGCGGCCTATGTCGAGAACCTGGTGCTGACCGGCTCGGGCGCCATCGGCGGCACGGGCAATGCCCTCGCCAACACGCTGACCGGCAATGCCGGCGCCAACAGCCTCGACGGCGGCGCCGGCGCCGACCGGATGATCGGCGGCAACGGCAGCGACACCTATGTCGTCGACAATGCCGGCGACGTCGTCGACGAGACCGGGACCCTCGGTTTGGACAGTGTCAGGGCCTCGATCAGCTTCGACCTGGCCGACGGCAGCCATGTGCTCGGCGCGGTCGAGAACCTCGCCCTGACCGGCGCCAAGGCCATCAACGCCGCCGGCAACGCCCTCGCCAATGTCATCACGGGCAATGACGGCAACAACAGCCTCGACGGCAGGGATGGCAATGACCGGCTTGCCGGCGGCCTCGGGGCCGACAAGCTGACCGGCGGCGCCGGGGCGGACAGCTTCGTCTTCGCCTCGGTCGCCGACAGCAACCAGTCCGGCAGCGGACGCGACGTGATCCTGGACTTCCACCACGCGGAGCGCGACCGGATCGTCCTGTCGGGCATCGACGCCGACATCGGCGTTGCCGGGGACCAGGCGTTCACCTTCGTCGGCACCGCCGGCTTCAGCCATCACGCGGGCGAGCTGCGCTACGCGGTGGTGAACGGCAACGCCTTCGTCTATGGCGACGTCGACGGGGACGGGGCGGCCGATGTCTCGGTCCAGCTCAACGGCGTCGCCACGCTGCAGGCCGCCGATTTCGTCCTGTAGGAGCGGCCGGACGAGGTCATGGGCGGATCGCCCGCCCATGACCCTCGTGCCCCCGGGAGACGGGCCGTTCGCGGCCGCGGATGGACGTTGCAACGGCGGGCGGCTCGCCTATGAATGGAGGTGGACCCGCGCAGCATCGGCGGGACGCGAGGAAGAGCGGCATGCAGCGCATGGGCATGGTGATCGGGCTGAGCCCTGAGGCGATCCCCGAGTACAAGCGGCTGCACGCCGCGGTCTGGCCGGAGGTGCTGGCCAAGATCGCCGACTGCAACATCCGGAACTATTCGATCTTCCTGCGCGAGCCGGAGAACCTGCTCTTCGCCAGCTTCGAGTATCACGGCTCGGATTTCGCCGCCGATTCGGCAGAGATGGCCGCCGATCCGAAGACACGGGAATGGTGGTCGGTGTGCGGTCCGATGCAGCGGCCCCTGGAGAGCCGCAAGCCCGGCGAATGGTGGGCGCCGATGGAAGAAGTGTTTCATTGCGACTGAGGGCCCGACCGAAGGTCGGCCGGTTTGAAGGACCGGCCTTGTCCTGATGCTGTCACGAGCATGCAATTGAAGGCAGTGAAAGCACGAGAGAGGCTTTGACTATGTCTGTCCTGACGGTGCGGAATGTTTCCGACGAGGCGCGTCGCGCTTTTTCAGGCGGTGGGGCTTGCCGTGACCAATCCCTGGAACCGCCCGTAGATTCAGCGAATGCCTGACCTGAGGCGTCGCGGGGCGCCGTTCACGGGGCTTTGAACCGGGCTCCATCCGCATTATCCCTGCCGATGCGGCCGGGGGCGATGCCGGGCGGCCGCCTCATCCTGCACGTCGAACCAAGGGACACCCCCGCCATGACCATCGATCTCAAAGGCAAGACCGCCCTCGTCACCGCCGCGGCCCAGGGCATCGGCCGCGCCGCGGCCGAGGCGCTGGCGGCGGCCGGCGCCAGGGTGCACGCGACCGACATCGCCGCCGACAAGCTCGGCGACCTCGCTTCCGTGCCCGGCGTCAGCACGGCGCGGCTCGACGTCCTGTCGAACGAGGCGATCACCGCCTTCGTCGCCGGCATCCCGGACGGCGTCGACATCCTGTTCAACTGCGCCGGCGTGGTGCATGCCGGCACTATCCTGGAGTGCTCGGAGAAGGACTGGGCCTTCGCCTTCGACCTCAACGCCACCGCCATGTTCCACATGATCCGCGCCGTGCTGCCCGGCATGATCGCCAGGGGCGGCGGCTCGATCGTCAACATGTCCTCGGTCGCCTCGAGCGTGAAGGGCGTGCCCAACCGCTTCGCCTACCAGGCTTCCAAGGCGGCCGTGGTCGGCATCACCAAGTCGGTGGCGGCGGACTTCGTCACCCAGGGCGTCCGCTGCAACGCCATCTGCCCCGGCACGGTCGAGAGCCCGTCGCTGCAGGATCGCCTGCGGGCCACGGGCGATTTCGAGGCCGCCCGTACCGCCTTCGTCGCCCGCCAGCCGATGGGCCGGATCGGCCGGCCGGAGGAGATCGCCGACCTCGTCGTCTATCTCGCCGGCGCCACCTTCACCACCGGCCAGATCCATGTGATCGACGGCGGCTGGAGCAACTGAGCGGGCGCGGGCCGAGTCCGCCAGATCGCTCCCTCGCGGCCGTCCGGGGAGCGCGCCTGGCCGCGATGCGCCGGGAGAGGGGCCTCGGGCCAGGCGGCCCGCCGGTACCGGATCGATCGTTCGCCCAAAACAAAAGGCGGGCCGAAAGCCCGCCTCCGTCGGTCGAACCTGCTCGGGGAATCAGCGCTTGAAGCTGATGCCGGCGAAGCGCTGGTTGAACTTGGAGACGCGGCCGCCGCGGTCCAGGAGCTGCTGGGAGCCGCCGGTCCAGGCCGGATGGGTCTTGGGGTCGATGTCGAGCTGCAGCGTGTCGCCGGCCTTGCCGTAGGTCGAGCGGGTGACGAACTCGGTGCCGTCGGTCATGACGATCTTGATGTCGTGATAGTCGGGGTGGATGTTGTCCTTCATGGCCGTCAATCCTGGTTCGAGCCGGGACGAGACCCGGAGGTGCAGCGCGATGCTGTTGGAAAATTCGCGCGGTCGATAGCGCAAAACCGTCCGAGGAGCAAGGCGTAAGAGTCTCGCTCGAAAGCCGGCCGCGCCGGGCTCCAAGGACGGCTCAGGCCCGCATGGCCACCAGCACCGCGCCTCCGGCGATCATGGCGATGCCGAGCCAGTTCTTCACGCTCAGGCTCTCGCCGAGGAAGGCGACGCCGAACACCGCCACCAGCACGACGCTGAGCTTGTCGATCGGCGCGACCTGGGCGGCGTTGCCGAGCTGCAGGGCACGGAAATAGCACAGCCACGAGGCGCCGGTGGCGAGGCCCGACAGCACCAGGAAGCCGTAGGTGCGCCCGGGGATCGAGGCCGGCGCCTGGAACTGGCCGGTGGCGGTGACGATCGCCGCCAGCACCACCAGGATCACGGCGGTGCGGATCAGGGTGGCGAAATCGGAATTGATCTCGGCCACGCCGATCTTGGCGAAGATGGCGGTGAGGGCGGCGAAGGCGGCGGAGAGCAGCGCCCAGACCTGCCAGGGGAGGGAAGACGGATTCGGCATAGGTTCTCCTCGGCCACGTTCGCTTCGGCCGCCACTATGGGAGATGGTGAGGCGCGCCTGGCTTGATCCCTCAGAAGACACTTGTCGGATTGGCGGTATTATAATGACGTCAGCGCCCTTCCGGCCATTTCAGCTCTCGCATCAACCGGGCGAGCGCAGGCTCCGAGTCGGCGCTTGCCGCCGCCGTTGTCCGATAGGCGATGAGCCATTGACCGTCGACATAGCAGAACAAGTCCGCTTCCGACCGCACTTTCTGCGCCAGGCCGGCGAAGGGACGCTCGAAAGAGAAGACTGCCTTTCTGCCAGGCTGCATGTGTGTCGGTGACGGGGAGGCGAGGGCCCCAAGCTCGACGCGCCGGGCGCTGGGGTTGAACTGAACGACGTCGTTCATCATGCTTTCGAAGTGCTGGGCGCATGCCTGATCCTGAGCCGCCACGAGCGCAGCCTTCGACAGGCCGGCGGCTTCGATCGGAGGAGCGGGATAGACGTAGACGGTTACCGTAATCCGATCGGCCTCGGCACCGCTCCTGTATGCGGCGCTGACATCCATCTCGTCCGCGTCGTAGAGCGTGACGCTGATCCGTTGGAACTCTCCCACCGATGTCGGGAAGACGAAGCCCGAGCCCCGATGGACGTAGGGGCCGGGTGGGTTGGTCCACCTCGGCTCGGCCTGGGCCCCCGGCGATGACACGCAGGCTCCGGCGATCAACGCCAGGGCGGCTATAGCAATCGACCTCACAGTGATGGGTTCCCCCAAACGCCACGTTTGCCTGCAACGCTAGCGTCGGCCGCTACGGTGGGCAAGGTCGGCTCGGGCCGGCCTTGCCGCTTGTGCTCAGAGCAGCGTGCCGCGCAGGATCACCAGGGCGACGCTGAAGTAGATCACCAGCCCGGTGACGTCGACCAGGGTGGCGACCAGCGGCGCCGAGGCGCTGGCCGGGTCGAAGCCGACGCGCTTGAGGATGAAAGGCAGCATCGAGCCGGTCAGCGAACCGAAGGTGACGATCGCGGTCAGGGCCGCGCCGATGGTGGCGGCGATCAGGATCCAGTGCTCGCCATAGTCGTAGAAGCCGAGCTTCTGCCAGACGATGACGCGCGCGATGCCGACGGCGCCGAGAATGGCGCCGAGCACCACGCCGGTGGGAAGCTCGCGCAGCGCCACGCGCCACCAGTCCCGCAGCTTCACCTCGTTGAGGGCGAGGGCGCGGATCAGCAGCGACGTCGCCTGCGAGCCGGAATTGCCGCCCGAGGACATGATCAACGGAATGAACAGGGTCAGGACGATCGCCTTTTCCAGCTCGCCCTCGAAATACTGCATGGCGCTGGCGGTCAGCATCTCGCCGAGCAGCAGGACGCACAGCCAGCCGGCCCGCTTCTTGATCATCTGGAAGAAGCCGATCTGGTCGTAGGGCTCGTCGAGCGCCTCCATGCCGCCGAACTTCTGGGCGTCCTCGGTGCCCTCGGCGACGATGGCGTCGATGACGTCGTCGACGGTGACGATGCCGATGAGATGGCGCGCATCGTCGACCACCGGCACGGCCAGCAGGTCGTATTTGGAGATCAGGCGCGCGACCTCCTCCCGGTCGACCAGCGGGCCCACCGTCACCGGCTTGTCGTAGCGGGCCGCCGTGGTCACCGGCGCCTTGGGGTCGGCGGTGATCAGGCGGCGCAGCGCCACCGACTTCAGCAGGGTCCGCGTCTTGGGATCGAGCACGTAGATGGCGTAGATGGTCTCGCGCGTGCGCTCGACCCGGCGGATATGGTCGAGGGTCTGCTCCACCGTCCAGGTGGCGGGCACGCTGACGAACTCGGTGGTCATCAGGCTGCCGGCCGTGGCCTCGGGATAGGACAGCACGCGGTCGAGCGCCGCCCGGGTCTCGGGATCGAGCTGGCGCAGGAGGTCGCCCCGCGGCGGGTCGTTCATGTAGCGGAAGACCTCCGCCACCCGGTCGGCGGACATGCCGGCCATCAGCTTGAGGGCGCGGTCGGTCGGCAGGGCCTCGATCAGGCCGGCGGGATCGTCGAGGCCCGGCTGGTCGAGCACCTCGATCGCCCGCTCGTCGGGCAGGTGGACGAGGACATGCGCCTGCTCGTCGAGCTCATGCTCGTTCAGCAGCTCGACGATGTCGGCCACGTGGTCCAGCGCCAGACAGGCGGCCAGAACATCGTCGGCGGCCACGTTGTTGGCTTCGACGACCGGGGCGGCCGCCTCAACGAGGTCTTCCATGGCTCACTTCCTCTCGATCGGCCGTCGCCGACCGATCGTGGTGAGCCGCGGACGCGGTCAGATCACAATCGCCGGAGACGGCAAGAACAATCGACTAAGACTGTCGCTGGGCATTGATGGGGTTGTTCCGGTGAGGCCCGGCGCAGGACGGACCTGCGCGCGAGCTGTGCACGACTTGCGCCTCCTGCTGCGCTGCGTCAAGGAAAATCGCAGCGTGCGCCGGCGCACGGCGTGGCAAACTGAAGCGGCCGGAAATGGCGGCAAAGATTGCGATCTCCGGCGCGGCGCGGCATTGTCGCGCCGATTTTTGATGAGGACGGCTTGACCACAGGATCCCCCGTTTCGGACGCTGAAACCAGGGCCGCGGGCCGGCGCCGGACCTTCGGTCCGCTGCTGGGGCTGGCGCCCTACGCGCTGCGCTACAAGGGCCGCGTGGTCGCGGCTTTCTTCGCCCTGCTCGCCGCCTCCGGCGCGACGCTGGTGGTGCCGCTGGCGCTCAGACGAATGATCGATTTCGGGTTCAGCGCCGACAATGCCGCCTATATCAACGACTATTTCCTGGCCATGCTCGGCGTGGCGGCCGTGCTCGCCGTGGCCAGCGCCTCGCGCTACTACCTGGTGATGACGCTGGGCGAGCGGGTGGTGGCGGATGTGCGCACCGCCGTGTTCGAGCACCTGACCCGGCTTTCCCCGGCCTTCTTCGACACGGCCCGCACCGGCGAGGTGGTCTCGCGCCTCACCGCCGACACCACTCAGATCAAGGCCGCGTTCGGCTCCTCCGCCTCGGTGGCGCTGCGCAACCTGTTCCTGTTCGCCGGCGCCGTCATCATGATGGTGATCACCAGCCCGCGCCTGTCCGCCCTGGTGCTGGTGGCGATTCCGGTGATCGTGCTGCCGCTGGTGGCCTTCGGCCGCAATGTCCGTCGCCGCTCGCGCCTGGCCCAGGACATGCTCGCCCAGGCCTCGGCCTATGCCTCCGAGATGATCGGCTCCATGCGCACCGTGCAGGCCTTCACCGCCGAGCGGCTGGCCACGGCCAGGTTCTCCGGCGAGGTGGAGAAGGCCTATGACGCGGCGGCGGACTCGACCCGGACGCGCGCGCTGCTGACCTCGATCGCCATCTTCCTGGTCTTCGGCTCGGTGGTGGCCGTGCTGTGGTACGGCGCCCATGACGTGATCGAGGGGCGCCTCACCGCCGGCACGCTCAGCCAGTTCGTGCTCTATGCGGTGTTCGGCGCCGGGGCCTTGTCCGAGCTCAGCCAGGTCTGGGCCGAGATCGGCCAGGCGGCCGGCGCCGCCGAGCGGCTCGGCGAACTCCTGGCCGAGAAGCCGGCGATCGCCGCCCCGGCCCGCCCGACGCCGCTGCCCGAGCCCGGCCGCGGCGCCATCCGCTTCGAGGACGTGTCCTTCGCCTACCCCGCCCAGCCCGACCGCAAGGTGCTGGAGCATCTGACCCTGGCGGTGAAGCCCGGCGAGACGCTCGCCATCGTCGGCCCCTCGGGCGCCGGCAAGAGCACCCTGCTGCAATTGCTGCTGCGCTATTACGACCCGCAGGACGGACGGCTGCTGCTCGACGGCGTCGTCCTGCGCGAGGCCGATCCCGCGGCGCTGCGCCGGCGCCTGGCTCTGGTGCCGCAGGATCCGGTGGTGTTCGGCGCCAGCGCCCGCGACAACATCCGCTTCGGCCGGCCCGACGCCAGCGACGCCGAGGTGGAGGAGGCGGCGCGCCTGGCGGCTGCCGACGGCTTCATCCGCGCCATGCCGCAGGGCTACGACACCCCGATCGGCGAGCGCGGCGTGACGCTGTCGGGCGGACAGCGCCAGCGCATCGCCATTGCCCGCGCCATCCTCAAGGACGCGCCGGTGCTGCTGCTCGACGAGGCGACGTCGGCGCTCGATTCGGAGAGCGAGACCGCGGTGCAGCAGGCCCTCGACCGGCTGATGCACGGCCGCACCACGCTGGTCATCGCCCACCGCCTGTCGACGGTGCTGGCCGCCGACCGGATCGTGGTGATGGACGAGGGCCGCATCGTCGAGGAGGGCACCCATGCGGTGCTGGCGGCCCGGGGCGGGCTCTACGCCCGCCTGGCCGAGTTGCAGTTCGGCATGAAGGACGCGGCCGCCTGAGGCGGCCGCGACGCCGGCGGGCCACGGCGCCGGTGTTCCGGACAAGACCGTCCCGGAACGTCGTCCCGCCCAGTTTCGCCAGGCGGAATCGGGTCGGGCTCGTGGCCGTCGTCCCTGGTGCGACCGCGGGTTCGCCGGCGGACGGCATCAGCGATGCCGGCAGGCCTTTCCGGCGCACTTGGGAGCGTCGGGATGGGCCGCGACCGTGTCGGCGGCCTTCTTCGGCACCCATCGCTGCACGGCGGAGAAGTCCTTCGGGTTGCCGTGCGATGCGAATGCCGGCGCAGAGGCGAGGCTCGCCAAGGCCAGCAAGACTATCAGTCGGAGCGTCATGGAGCACCTGTCCAGATATGCGACCGTCATGCGGTCGGAAAGCTCCATGGCCGGAAGTCGGCGACAGGTGAGTGACAACGCCCGCCCGAAGATTGAGACATTTTGCCGCCCGCATCGGGCATCCGATCGGCGCGACTTCCCGTCGTCATCCTGAGACACTCGTGCCATCCGGCGGCAAGACCCGTCCGAACCTTGTCGTTTGGCCGACGACGGCCCCGTCGTGAGGTCATTCGATTGCCTCGAAGCTGCGGGTCTCCGCTTTGTCCGGCGGCGGTTGGGCGTGAGGAACCGCGTCCGAGCGCGACGCGAACCTGGTGTTCTTAGGCGTTCCGCGAATAAGTGCTCCAGGCGCGACGCCGGCCGGTCCCCTCCCCTTTGCGGGGAGGGGTGAAGGGCTGGGGGTCGTAGACGTAGGGTTCATCCTATCCTGCACGACCCCCACCCTGTATCCCTCCCCACCCATCTCGGGTGTTCCCGAGATGGGCAGACAAGGAAGGCAAGTCGGAAACATCCGACTTGCCGGGGGAGGGAAGACGCGGGCGGCGCGGCAAGTCCGGCATGGAGCCCATCTCGCCCACAGGAGGGCTTCACAAAATGGAGGTGAAGCACTTAGTCCCGGACATCGCCTTAACGGTGCGGAAAGGCTGTTCCCAGAAATCGGCCGGCCTGTGCCCTAATGCGGCCCCGAAACCCTGGTCTACCTCCCGGCGCAGCAAGTCAGCGTGGAGTCTCGGGAGTTGGGCATGGCAATCTTGTGGCTGGGCCGGTTCGGCCTGTTCGCGCGGCGCTTCGTGCCGGCCGTGCTCGCCTTCGCCGTGGTGGCAGCCTGCGTGGCCGCGGCGGCCACGACCTATCTTCGTTATGCCGATGCGCCGGCCCGGCCGCAGGCTGCAGCCGCCGGTGCGCCATTGGTGGACGTGGTCGGCTCGGTACCGACCCGTGCCAGCGCGGCCGAACCGGCCAAACCCGCGCAGTAGGGCCGAGCGGCACCGACGCGGCACCTGCCTGCGCCATCCGGGAAGCGAGCCAGGCTCCTCCGCCGTCCGGCGGCGCGCCCGGGCAGGAGCATGTCGCAGCCCTGCCGCTTCGATAACCTATCGGGTGCCACGACGCGGCGCGTCGGTCATGCCACGCCGGCCGGAGCAAGGCGACCGCCGCACCGTCCCAAAGCAAAGGGGCGGGTCCCTGCGGACCCGCCCCTGGAATTGTCCGTGACCCTCAGGCGGAGGGGGCCGGCTCCAGCCCGCCCGGATCCGCCTTGGGCGGGGTCTTGCGGGACTTGGTGGTGTGGATGGCCGAGCCGCGCGAGGAGGAAGGCGGCTCGTCGCCGGCGTCGCGGTGGGGCGGGTTGCCGCGCAGCAGCTCCCGGATCTCGTCGCCCGACAGCGTCTCGTACTCGAGCAGGGCCTCGGCCAGGGTCTCGAAGTCGTGGCGCTTCTCGGTGAGGATGCGCTGGGCCTCGCGATAGCCTTCCTCGACCAGGCGGCGCACCTCGGCGTCGATCTTCTGGGCGGTCGCCTCCGAGACGTTCTGCTGGCGGCCCATCGACATGCCGAGGAAGACCTCTTCCTGGTTGTCGCCATAGGCGACCATGCCGAGCTCGTTGGAGAAGCCCATGCGCGTGACCATGGCGCGCGCCATCTTGGTGGCCTGGTCGATGTCGCCGACCGCGCCGGAGGTGACGTTCTCGCGGCCGAAGATCATCTCCTCCGCCACGCGGCCGCCCATGGCGACGGCGAGCTGCGAGGTATACTCCTTGTACTTCATGGAGTAGCGGTCGCCTTCGGGCAGGAACTTGACCATGCCGAGCGCGCGGCCGCGCGGGATGATCGTCGCCTTGTGCACCGGCACGCCGGCCGGCACGTTCAGGCCGACGATGGCGTGGCCGGCCTCGTGATAGGCGGTCAGCTTCTTCTCTTCCTCGGACATGGCGAGCGTCTTGCGCTCGGCGCCCATCATGATCTTGTCCTTGGCGTCCTCGAACTCGGCATGGGTGACCATGCGCTTGCCGCGCCGGGCGGCCATCAGGGCCGACTCGTTGACGAGGTTCATCAGGTCCGCGCCGGAGAAGCCGGGCGTGCCGCGGGCGATGATCTTGAGATCGACGTCGGGGGCCAGCGGCACCTTGCGCACATGCACCTTCAGGATCTTCTCGCGGCCGCCGACATCGGGGTTGGGCACCACGACCTGCCTGTCGAAGCGGCCGGGCCGCAGCAGCGCCGGGTCGAGCACGTCGGGACGGTTGGTGGCGGCGATGATGATGATGCCTTCGTTGGCCTCAAAGCCGTCCATCTCGACCAGGAGCTGGTTCAGCGTCTGCTCGCGCTCGTCGTTGCCGCCGCCCAGGCCCGCGCCGCGATGGCGGCCGACCGCGTCGATCTCGTCGATGAAGATGATGCAGGGCGCGTTCTTCTTGGCCTGCTCGAACATGTCGCGCACGCGCGAGGCGCCGACGCCGACGAACATCTCGACGAAGTCCGAGCCGGAGATGGTGAAGAACGGCACGTTGGCTTCGCCGGCGACCGCACGGGCGGTCAGCGTCTTGCCGGTGCCGGGCGGGCCGACCAGCAGCACGCCGCGCGGGATGCGCCCGCCCAGGCGCTGGAACTTCTGCGGATCGCGCAGGAACTCGACGATCTCCTGCAGGTCCTCCTTGGCCTCGTCGATGCCGGCCACGTCCTCGAAGGTGACGCGGCCATGCGCCTCGGTCAGAAGCTTGGCCTTGGACTTGCCGAAGCCCATGGCCTTGCCGCCGGCGCCCTGCATCTGGCGCGACAGGAACACCCAGACGGCGATCAGCGCCAGGAAGGGCAGGAGGTTGATCAGGATCTGCAGGAACCAGGGCGAGCCGTCGCCGGGCGCGCGGGCGCTGATGTCGACGTTCTTGGCCGCCAGGCGCTGCACCAGCGAGGAGTCGTTGGGCAGGTTGGTGGTGAAGGTGGTGTTGTTGGTATAGACGCCGGTCAGCTGCGAGCCGGCGATCTCGACCGATTTCACATTGCCGCGATCGGCCTGGGTCAGAAGCTCGCTATACGAGATCTCGTTCGACGCCGTGCGCTGCCCGGGGTTCTGGAACAGCGTGAACAGCGCCAGCAGCAGCAGGACGATGATCACCCACAGGGCGAAATTGCGGAAATTTGCGTTCATCTCGAACCTTCATGCGGCGGACAACCCGCCGGTGCGGGGAGTTCCACCAACCGTTGGCCCTAATCTAGGCGTCCGTGGTGGAAATGCCAAGGCGGAGCGTCGTCATGGACGGCTTTCCGCCGGATCGACGGGACGGCCGCGGCGTCGCGGCCCCTCCGGCGCGAGCGTCAGGCTCCCGTCGGCGGCGGCGGCGATCAGGGCGCCGCCCAGAGTGCGGCGCAGCGGCCGGCCATGGCTGCTCGCCGCCGCGAGCGCGGCCTCGAGCGCCTCCAGGCGCTCGAGGCGCAGGGGGTAGCCGGGCGCCGGCACGACGCGGTCGACCGCCAGCGCAAGCACGCGCAGGCGCAGCTCCGGCGCGGCGGCGACGAATGCCGGGCCGGCCAGGTGCAGATGCTCGCCGTCGGCGCGCGCCAGCCGGTCGAGCAGCGTCGCGGCAGCCTCGTCCAGCGCCGCCGCGGCCCGCCCCGCCCGGCGGGCGAGGGCGGCGAGACGTGGCGCGGTCAGCCCGGCGCCGGCGGTGAGGGCGAGCAACCGGCGGGCCCGCACGCGCTCGAAGCGCGGATCGGCGTTGGACGGATCCTCGATCCAGGCGACGCCGGCCGCGCGCAGCGTCGCGACCAGCCGCGCCCTGGACAGGTCGAGCAGCGGGCGCAGATGGGCGAGGCCCGAGCGCGTCGTCTGCGGGCGCATCGCCGCCAGCCCGTCGATGCCCGAGCCATGCGCAAGCCGCATCAGCACGGTCTCGGCCTGGTCGTCGAGGGTGTGGGCGGTGGCGATGGCATCGGCGCCGACCTCGCGGGTAAGGCCGGCCAGCAGGGCGTAGCGGGCCTCGCGCGCCCGCTCCTGCAGGCGGGCGGCCGGTCTGGCCGCGTCCCAGCGCAGCATCCGGCAGGGCAGGGCCAGCCGCGCCGCCAAGGCCGCGACCGCGGCGCACTCGCCTGCCGCCTCGGGCCGCAGGCCATGGTCGACCGTGGCGACGGTCAGCGGCGTCGCGCCGCCGGCGGCGGTCCAGCGCGCCGCCAGCAGCAGCAGCGCCGTCGAATCGGCCCCGCCGGACACGGCCAGCACCACGCCGCGGCGGCCCTCGAAGCCGCGCAGCAGCGCCGGCAGCTCGGCCGCGTCGACCGGGGCGGCGGCCGTGCCCATCGGCGGGCCGCGCTCCGCCGCCTCAGCAGCCGTTCTTCTGGGTCTCGCGGGCGACGCCGTTCTTCACCGTGGCGGCGGCGTTCGGATACTTGGAACCGATGGCCTGGAAGGTGGCGCAGGCCGCTTCCTTCTCGCCGAGCGCGGCGAGCGACATGCCGAGCCGGTACATGCTGGAGGGCGCGCGGCGATAGCCCGAATAGGACTTGGTCACCGTCAGGAACTGCTCGGCGGCCTCGCGGTACTGCTTGCGCTGGAACAGGCTCTCGCCCACCCAATGGATAGCGTCCGGCACGCGCTTATCCTTGGGATAGGAGGCGAGGAATCTGCGAAAGGCGGTCTCCGCCGCATCGTAGTTGCCGCTCTCGATCAGGCGGTAGTCGGCGGCGTACTCCTCCTCGGGCGTGCGCGGCGCCGCCGCCTGGGGCGAGACCGGCGGTGCCACCGCCGTGTTGACGGCGACACCCGGCAAGCCGGGCGGGGTCAGCGACGACCTCGGCTGGGCCTGGGCGGGAGCGCCGCCCGGCAGGGCCATGGGCGCGTTCGGGTCGCCCATCGCCTGCGGGTCGTCGGGCGGATATTGCCCGCCATTGTCGAGCATGGGCGGGCCGGGGTCGGCCGGCAGGGTGCCGAGGGTCTGCGGCGGCGGGGCGAGGGTGGCCTGGCGCTGCGCCGGCGGCGGGGCGATATCCGTCCGCTTCTGCGGCTTCGCCGGAGCGGCCTTGCCGCCACCCTCGACCGCCTGGAGGCGGTATTCGGTGTCCTCGCGATAGCGGTTGAAGTCGTCGAGGGTGCGGCGCAGCTGGTTCTGCAGTTCCTGTACCTGTCCGGTCAACTGGCGGTTCTGGCCCTCCAGGCGCTGGACGCGCGCCACGAGGTCACCGATGGTGCCATCCTGGACCTGCACGACATGGTCGTCGCCGACCAGGGCCGGCGGCCGCAGCGCGCCCGGATCGAAGGGACCGGCAAGGGCCGGGGCGGCGGACAGGGCGAAAACGGCTGCTGCGAGACGGAGCGTGAGGCGATTCATCAGGGACCGGCGGCTTGGGCGACAGGGTTGGCCGTCGATAGCACAACCATCGAGTTCGGCGAAATTTTGAAGTTCGCCGTTCGCTCATGCTACCTGCGGGGAATGAGCGAGAATTTCGTTTCCGTTTCGGGCGGCCTGCTGCAGGGCGGCCGCCACACACTGGCGCTGCGGGTCTATTACGAGGACACCGACTTCAGCGGCGTGGTCTACCACGCCAATTATCTGCGCTTCTTCGAGCGGGGCCGCACCGAGTTCGTCCGCGCCATCGGCATCGACCAGAAGGCGCTGTACGAAGAGACCGGCGCCTCCTTCGCCGTGCGCACGATGACGATCGACTATGTCAGGCCGGCTCGGATGGACGACGTCGTGGTGGTGGAGACCCGGGTGGGAGAGGTCAGCGCGTCGTCCCTGCGCCTCGTCCAGACGTTGAGCCGCGGCGAAGAGGTGCTGACCACGGCGCAGGTCCGGGTCGTCTGCATCAAGGCCGGCCGGCCGCAGCGCCTGCCCTCCGCCATGCGCGCGGCGCTCGGAAACGGGGACCAGGCCTGACGCCGCTGGCGGTATAGAAGATGCGGCGCCGCGCCCAGTTTCGGCCGCGCGGGGATTGTGAAGAATCCCAGGCCCCGGGGGGCGGGGACAGTGCATCGGTGCAAGATCCCCCTCTCCGGCAAGTTGTGCCGCGCCCAAAGCCCTGCCGTTCCCGTGTCGGCAGGCGGCGAAGTCCGTTCGACTGTTGCCCGGCAACCTCACTCCCGGCCAAAAATGCGCGAGCCTGCCGGACAGGACTGAGAGAGATCGTCGCGGTCATGGTAAATTTTTCCCTGCACGCTGCTTCGCCGAGTCGGGCCATCCTTTGTTTTTGCGTTGCAGCATATGGACATTTTGCTGAAAAGCCGTTGGATTGTAACCGGTTGTTAACCATAGAAACCGTCACTGGAACCGGAAAGCGCCGCCCTTTGCGGCGCCGGGTTCGTGCCGTACTGCGGTCACATTCGACAGCGATGAAGGAAATCATGGGTTTTCTGTTGTTGCGTTGCACAATCAGACCCGACGATCCCGCATCGTTTCAATCGGCGCGATCCTGGCCCCCGGGTGCCCGGACGAGGACAAGAATGTCATGAACTCAACCCCCGAAATCGCCGCGACGGCCCTGGCGGCGACGAGCGACGTATCGCTTTGGGCCCTGTTCTGGCAGGCCCACTGGGTGGTGAAGCTGGTCATGCTCGGCCTGCTCGGCGCTTCGGTGTGGTGCTGGGCCATCATCTTCGACAAGTCGATCCTCTACACGCGCTCGCGCAGTGCAATGAACCGCTTCGAGCAGACCTTCTGGTCGGGGCAGAGCCTGGAGGAGCTGTATCGCTCGCTGGCGCAGCGCCAGACCAGCGGCATGGCGGCGCTGTTCGTCGCGGCGATGCGCGAGTGGAAGCGCTCGCTCGAGCAGCCCGGCCGATCGTTCCTGGGGCTGCAGGCGCGCATCGAGAAGGTGATGGACGTCACCATCCAGCGCGAGGTCGAGCGGCTGGAGTCGAAACTGCTGGTGCTGGCGACCGTGGGCTCGTCCGGCCCGTTCATCGGCCTGTTCGGCACGGTGTGGGGCATCATGACGGCGTTCCAGTCGATCGCCGCATCGAAGAACACGTCGTTGGCGGCGGTGGCGCCCGGTATTTCCGAGGCGCTGTTCGCGACGGCCATGGGCCTGGTGGCGGCGATCCCCGCGGTCATCGCCTACAACAAGTTCAATGCAGAGGTCGTCAAGCAGCAAGCGCGGCTCGAAGGCTTCGCCGACGAGTTCGCGGCGATCCTGTCGCGTCAGATCGATGAGCGGATGGCGGCCTGAGGAGACTGGAACGATGGGTGCAGGAGTTGCGGGTACGAGTGGCGGGGCCGGCGGCCGGCGCAGGCGCGGGGGGCGCAAGGGGCCGATCGCCGACATCAACATGACGCCGTTCATCGACGTCATGCTGTGTCTCTTGATCATCTTCATGGTGGCGGCGCCGCTGCTCACCGCCGGCGTGCCGCTCGACCTGCCGAAGGCCGAGGCCAACGCCCTGAACCAGGACAAGGATCCGCTCACCGTCTCGGTCGACGGCAAGGGCGACATCTACCTGCAGGAAACCAAGGTTACCCTCGACGAAGTGGTGCCGAAGCTCACCTCGATCGCCCAGCAGGGCTACGAGGAGCGGGTCTTCGTGCGCGGCGACAAGGCCGTGAACTACGGCCAGGTCATGCAGGTCATGGGCAAGATCTCCGGTGCCGGCTTCAAGAAGGTCGCGCTGATCACCGATCCGGAGAGCTGAGGACGCGATGAAGGATTACGGGCTTCCCGTCTCGGCGGCGACGCACGTCCTGGTCCTGGCGGCGGCGCTGTTCGCCATGCCGGGGCCGGCGCCGCTGCCGCCTGCGGTGGAGAGCCTGCCGGTGGAGATCATGACGCCGGAGCAGTTCGACGCCCTGACCAAGGGCGAGAAGACCGCCAAGCCCCAGGAGAAGCCGCAGACCCGCGCCGACAAGGCCGCGGAGCCGACGCCGGTGGAGGAAAGCCGGGTCGAGACCGTCAAGCGCGAGGCCGTCGCCCAGCCGCCCGAGCGCCCGCCGCTGCCCGAGCCGAAGCCGGAGCAGATGGCCAAGCTCGAGCCGACGCCGCCGGTGCCCGAGCCGCCGCGGAAACCCGAGCCGAAGCCGCCGGAGCCGGTCGCCAAGACCGAGCCGCCGAAGCCGGCGCCCAAGGTCGAGCCGCCGAAACCCGAGCCGCCCAAGCCGGTGGCCAAGGCCGAGCCGCCGAAGCCTGAGCCGAAGAAGGTCGAGCCGCCCAAGCCCGAGCCCAAGCCGATCCCGAAGGCGGAGACGCAGAAGCTCGACGAGCTGGCGCTCAAGGCGGCTGAGCCGGACAAGCCGGTCGAGCAGGACAAGAAGCCCGAGCCGCCGAAGCCGGTCGAGAAGCCCGTGGAGAAGCCGGCCGAGAAGCCGAACAAGGTCGCCGAGGCCAAGGCGGCCGAGGCCAAGGCTGCGGAGCAGCTCGCCAAGCTGGCGGAGGCCGCGGCGAACGACCAGAAGGCCGCCGACGCCAAGCCGTCCAAGCCGGACGGTGCGTCGTCCAAGCAGCGGGAGTTCAACGCCGCCGACATCAGCAAGCTGCTGGCCGGCAAGCCCTCGTCCGCGCGGGCCGCCCTGAACAGCAAGGAAGCCCCGGCCCGGGCCGCCACTGCCGACGCGCGGACCTCGACCACCGCGGCCCTCGGCTCGCCGCGCGGCGCCGCGGTCAAGCTGTCGCTGTCGGAGCGCAACGCGCTGGTCGGCTCGATCAGGCAGCAGGTCGCGCCGTGCTGGAGCTCGCCGACCTTCGCCGCCGATCCGTCCAAGCTTTCCGTGCTGATCGAGGTCAATCTCAATCCGGACGGGACCCTGTCGGCCGCGCCGTCGGTCCTCAAATATCCGCAGGCTGGCGGCTCGGGCGCCGCGGTCGCCGGGGCGGCGATCCGCGCCATCCAGCGCTGCGTCACCGACTCCAAGCCGCTCAGGCTTCCGGCCAATCTCTACGAGGGCTGGAAGAACCTCGAGATCAACTTCAATCCGGCCGAGATGGAGGCGGGTGGCTGATGGCCGGAGTCGGAGGCAGTCCGGCAGGAGCGCATGACGCGCCGGCTTTCGTCGGCGCGGCGGCCGCCACATCGGCCTGCCGGACGGGCGAGGCCCCGAAGGTCGGGACGGCCGATCGCGCCAGCCCGGCCGCGGCGATCCGCCGGCATGTCGCGCCTTGCCGGACGCCCGAGGCACCGTCGGGGCGCAGCACCCGGCTTGCCGTCGTCGTCGGCGCGAGGCTGAACCGGGACCGCACGCCGGCGGAGAAGCCTCGAGCCCTCGAATATCCGGTCGGCGCCACGAGCGCCGCCGCGGCCCTGCGCGCCGTGCAGCGCTGCGTCACCCCCGAGCGCCCGCTCAAGCTTCCGCCCGATCTCTCCGAATCCCGGGAAGAGATCGAATTGGAATTCGCCACCTGATGAGCGGCTGATGGCAGCCCGCGACAGCCACCCGAGCCCGAGCCGATGACCACCTTGCTGATCCCCACCCGCCGCACCGTCCTCGCCGGCCTTGCCGCCACCGCCGCCCTCGGCCTCGGCCCACGCGCCCGGGCCCAGGAGAGCGGGCGCCTGCATGTCGACATCACCGGCGGCAGCGTCCAGCCGATCCCGATCGCGGTCACCGACTTCATCGCGGCCGACAAGTCGGGCACGGACATTTCCGGCGTGATCACCAACAATCTGCGGCGCTCCGGCCTGTTCCAGCCGGTGGACCGGAAGGCGTTCATCGAGCAGATCACCAATCCGGACTCGCCGCCGCGCTTCCAGGACTGGCGGGTGATCAATGCCCAGGCCCTGGTCGCCGGCCGGGTGTCGAAGGAGGGCGACGGCCGGCTCAGGGCGCAGTTCCGGCTGTGGGACATCGTCGCCGGCAAGCAGGTCGAGGGGCAGCAATATTTCGGCAATCCCGGCGACTGGCGGCGCATCGCCCACATCATCTCCGACGCCGTCTTCAAGGCGATGACCGGCGAGCAGGGCTGCTTCGACACGCGCATCGTCTATGTCGACGAGACCGGCTCCAAGGAGGCCCGGCGCAAGCGCCTCGCCATCATGGACCAGGACGGCGCCAATGTGCGCTACCTCACCCGCGGCGACGACCTGGTGCTGACGCCGCGCTTCTCGCCCACCAGCCAGGAAGTGACCTACATGTCCTTCGGGCAGGCCGACCCGCGCGTCTACCTGCTCAACCTGGAGACCGGCCAGCGCGAGATGGTCGGCAACTTCCCCGGCATGACCTTCTCGCCGCGCTTCTCGCCGGACGGCCGGCGGGTGATCATGAGCCTGGAGAACAACGGCACGGCCAATATCCAGGTGATGGACCTGCAGTCGCGCGCCGTGCAGCAGCTGACCAGCGATTCCTCCATCGACACCGCGCCGAGCTATTCGCCGGACGGCTCGCAGATCGTGTTCGAGTCCGACCGCGGCGGCAACCAGCAGATCTATGTGATGGGCGCCGACGGCTCGAATCCCCAGCGCATATCCTACGGCGCAGGGCGCTATTCCACCCCGGTGTGGTCGCCGCGCGGCGACCTGATCGCCTTCACCCGGCAGGCCGCCGGCAAGTTCGCCATCGGCGTGATGAAGCCGGACGGCCGCGGCGAGCGCGTCCTCACCGAGGGCTACCACAATGAGGGGCCGACCTGGGCCCCGAACGGCCTCTACCTCATGTTCTTCCGCGACCTCGGCCAGGGGCCGCAGCTATGGCAGGTCTCGATCATGGGCTTCCCCGAGCAGCGGGTGCCGACGCCGGGCTTCGGCTCCGACCCGGCCTGGTCGCCGCTGCTGACGCGGTAGGCGCGCGAGACGTCCCGGCGCCGCCGCGGCGGCGCGTCCGCGGCCCGCCGGAGGTCGCGTTTGCCACTGCAAAGCGTCGCTTTCGCATCGACGGGCGCAGGGCGTTCGTGGTTACATCGCCGCGTTCAAGGTGCCCGCCGGCAATGCGCCGGCGGGATAATTGGGAAGCCGGTGTGATGCCGGCGCTGCCCCCGCAACGGTAGCGAAGCGTTGCGTCCCGACGACGACCACTGGGCCATGGGCCCGGGAAGGTGTCGGGACAGTCCGTCAGGACCGCTTCGGAGCCCGGAAACCAGCCTTGAACCCGAGATACTCGACTGATCGCGGTGGGCGGTCAGGGGGCAAGCATGCGCCGGGCAGGCTCTGCGCCCGGCGGCATTTCGTGTCTCCGCCACCGCCGTGCTCGGTCCCTTGCGAGGACAGGACATGGATACGCGCCACGAGATGCTCAGGCTGATCCGCCAGCGGCGGGATGGGTTCAGCCTGGAGCAGCCTTTCTATATCGACCCCGAGTTCCACAAGCTCGACATGGAGCTGATCTGGTACCGCGACTGGCTGTTCGTCGGCCATGACTGCGAGGTCGCCCGCCCCGGCAGCTATTTCACCGTGCAGGTCGGCGACTATCCCGTCGTGGTGGTCCGCGACCGCGAGCGGCGGATCCGCGCCTTCCACAATTCCTGCCGCCACCGCGGCAGCCGCGTGTGCACCGGCACCCGCGGCACCTCGGCCCGGCTGGTCTGCCCCTATCACCAATGGACCTACGACCTCGACGGCAAGCTCCTGTTCGCCCGGCAGATGGCCGAGGGCTTCGACAAGGGCGAGTTCGGCCTCAAGCCCGTGGCCTGCGAGAATGTCGGCGGCTACATCTTCATCTGCCTCGCCCGCGAGCCGATGGACTTCGCGCCGTTCCGCACGCTGATGGAGCCCTATTTCGCGCCGCACGCCCTGGCCGATGCCAAGGTCGCGCATGAGAGCACGATCGTCGAGAAGGGCAACTGGAAGCTGGTCTGGGAGAACAACCGCGAGTGCTATCATTGCGCGGCCAATCATCCCGAGCTGTGCAAGACCTTCCCGGAGACACCGGCGGTGACCGGCGTCAGCGGCGCCGAGAGCGATCCGGAGATGCTGGAGCACTGGCGCCGGTGCGAGGAGGCCGGGCTGCCCTCGCGCTTCAGCATCGATCCGGCCGGCCAGTACCGCGCCACGCGGGCGCCGCTGCTGCGCGACGCGGTCAGCTACACCGCCACCGGCCGCCCGGCCGTGCGCCGCCGCCTCATCGACGGGGTGCGGGAGGACCGCATCGGCACGCTGATGCTCTATCACTACCCGACTACCTGGAACCATGTGCTGGGCGACCATGCCGTGACCTTCCGGGTGCTGCCGCTCAGCGCCACCGAGACGGCGGTCACCACCAAGTGGCTGGTGCACAAGGACGCGGTCGAGGGCGTCGACTACGATCTGCAGGAGCTGATCCACGTCTGGACCGAGACCAATGACGAGGATCGCCGGATCGTCGAGGAGAACGCGTTCGGCATCCGCTCGCCGGCCTACGAGCCCGGTCCCTATTCGGAGCTGCACGAGGGCGGCGTCATCCAGTTCGTCGACTGGTATGCGCGCTTCATGGAGCCGCGCCTCGCCGAGGGCGGCAAGCCCGCTCTGCGCAGCGTCGCGTGAGAAGGGGATGGCGGTGAACGCGATGACCGACATGCATCTCCTGCGCCCTCTCGACGAGATGGCGCCGTGGAACGACCGGCTGCAGGCGCTGGAGGTGATCGGTGTCGCCGACGAGGCGCCGGCGGTGAAGACCTTCACCTTCCGCTCGGATGCGCGAACCTGGTTCCGCTACAAGCCGGGGCAGTTCATCACGCTGGAACTGCCCACCGCCGAGGGGCCGCTGATGCGCACCTACACGCTGTCGTCCTCGCCGTCGCGGCCCTTCTCGATCGCCGTCACCGTCAAGGCCCAGCCTGGCAGCATCGGTACCCGCTGGATGTTCGACAATCTCCGGCCGGGCGCGCGCCTGCGGGCCTTCGGGCCGGCGGGCGACTTCACCCACCAGGGCCGCCCGGCGGGAAAGTACCTGTTCATCTCCGCCGGCTCCGGCGTCACGCCGATGATGTCGATGCTGCGCTGGCTGAGCGACTGCGCGCCGGAGGCGGACGTCGCCTTCGTCAATTGCGCCCGACGGCCGGAGGAGATCATCTTCCGGCGCGAGCTGGAGTGGCTCGGCGGCCGCATGCCGGGCCTCGCCCTGGCCTTCCTGGTCGAGGAACGGTCGGGCGGAGAGGGCTGGGCCGGCCATGTCGGACGCATCGACGCGGCCCGGCTGCCGCTGCTGTCGCCGGACTTCTGCGAGCGCACGGTGTTCTGCTGCGGGCCGGACCCGTTCATGCGGGCCGTGCGCGGCATGCTCGAGGCGGCCGGCCTCGACATGGCCGCCTACCACCAGGAGAGCTTCGGTACGCCCGCGGCCGAGCCCGCCCCTGCCGAAGCGCCGCAGCCGGCGGCCGGCGAGACCCTGGCGGTCCACTTTGCCGGGTCGGGCGTGGAGGCCCGCTGCGGCACCGGGCAGACGGTGCTGCAGGCGGCCCGCGCCAATGGCGTGCGCATTCCCGCCGCCTGCGAGTCCGGCCTGTGCGGCACCTGCCGGGTGAGGAAGATCGCGGGCGAGGTCGAGATGGCCCACAATGGCGGCATCCTCGACGACGACATCGCCGAGGGCTACATCCTGGCCTGCTGCTCGCGGCCGCTCACGGCGCTGGAGGTCGAGGCGTGACGGCGGCGCCCTCCTGCCGCGTCGCCTCGCGCCTGGCGTGCTCGCCGGCATAGCGCTGGGCGAGCCAGGCGCAGGCCATCAGCTGGATCTGGTGGAACAGCATCAGCGGCAGCACGATGGCGCCGATGTTCTGGCCGGCGAAGATGACGTTGGCCATGGGCACGCCGCTGGCCAGGCTCTTCTTCGAGCCGCAGAAGACGATGGCGATCTCGTCCTCGCGCGAGAAGCCGAGGCGGCGGCTGCCCCAGGTGGTGAGGCCGAGCACGGCGGCCAGCAGCGCGGCGTCGACGAGAGCCATGCCGCCGAGCGCGGCGAGCGAGAACTGGTGCCAGAGGCCGGTCGCCACCGCTTCGCTGAAGGCGAGATAGACCACCATCAGGATCGAGCCGCGGTCGACCAGGCTCAGCACCTTGCGGTGGCGGCGGACGAAGTCTCCGACCAGCGGCTGCACGAGCTGACCGAGCACGAAGGGCAGCAGCAACTGGGCCAGGATGGTCAGCAGCACGTCGGAGGAGAAGCCGACACCCTGGGTGTGGAACAGGAGGCCGACCAGGGCCGGCGTCAGGAAGATGCCGAGGATGTTGGAGAGCGAGGCGGCGCAGACCGCGGCCGGCACGTTGCCGTGCGCCATCGAGGTGAAGGCGATGGAGGACTGCACGGTCGAGGGCAGCAGGCAGAGGTAGAGGATGCCGGCGGTCAGCGCCGGCGTGAGCAGCCCCGGCAGGGTCCAGTTGATCAGGAGGCCGAGCACCGGGAACAGGCCGTAGGTGCAGGCCAGGATCGTCAGGTGCAGCCGCCAATGCGTGGCGCCGGCGATCACCGTGTCGCGCGACAGCCGGGCGCCGTGCAGGAAGAACAGCAGCGCGATCGCAAGGTCGGTGGCGATGCCGAAGGCGTGGGCGGCCCGGCCCTGGACGGGCAGCAGGCTGGCGAGCAGCACGGCGCCGACGATGGCGACGGTGAAGGGATCGAGCCGGAGACGGGAGAACAAGGCAAACCTGCGGGGACGGGACGGGCCCGCCGAACCCTAATGGGTTGGGCGGGCGGAGGGAAGGCCGGTCCGGGCGCGCCGTCCCTCTCTCCGCCCCGTCCACGTGCCCTGGAGCAAAGCGCGTTTCGGTGGAAACGCGCTTTGCTCTAACTCTTTGTTTCGAGACGTATTTGCGGCTTGACGCGATTCCGTCAAATCGCAAAGCGCTTTAGCCGGCGAGGCCGAAGGCGTGCGGACGCAGGAGGCCGGCGGTGTCGCCGCCGGCCGTGGCGCGGAAGTGCCGCGCTTCGCCGGAAGCGGTGAAGACGCTGCCGCCAAGGAAGCGCAGGCCGATCGGCTTGCCGATCTCGCTGAGGCGGGCGGCCGGCAAATCCGCCTCGATCACCGTGCGCTGGGCGCCGAGCGCCACCTCGATGCGGCGTGTGGCGCCGGCGCGGCGCTGGGCCAGCGCCAGGCCGTTGACGATGCCGTGCCCGGCCTCGGCCAGGAAGACGTCGTGCGGACGGACGAACAGCGTCGCCGGGCCATCGGGCAGGCCCGAGGCGTCGAACGCCAGGGCGGTGCCGTCGACCGTGACGCGGCCGCCGGCGATCGCCGCCGGAATGCGGCTGGACTCGCCGATGAAGCCGAAGACGAAGGGCGTGGCCGGATGGTCATAGATGTCGTCGGGCACGCCGAGCTGGTCGATGCGGCCCTTGTCGAGGATGGCGATGCGGTCGGACAGCTCCAGCGCCTCGTCCTGGTCATGGGTGACGAAGACGGTGGTGTGGCCGGTCTTGTCGTGGATTTCGCGCAGCCAGCGGCGCAGATCCTTGCGCACCTTGGCATCGAGCGCGCCGAAGGGCTCGTCGAGCAGCAGCACCCTGGGCTCCACGGCCAGCGCCCGGGCCAGGGCGACGCGCTGGCGCTGGCCGCCCGAGAGCTGGCCGGGGAAGCGCTGGCCGAAGCTGCCGAGCTGGACCAGCTCCAGGAGCTCGCCGACGCGCCGGGCGATCTCGGCAGCGGACGGGCGCAGGCGGCGCGGCCGCACGGTCAGCCCGTAGGCGACGTTGTCGGCCACCGTCATGTGGCGGAACAGCGCGTAGTGCTGGAAGACGAAGCCGACCTGGCGCTCCTGCACGGTGCGGGTGGAGGCGTCGTCGTTGCCGAAGAAGATCTTGCCGCCGGTCGGGTTCTCCAGGCCGGCGATGATGCGCAGCAGCGTCGTCTTGCCCGAGCCGGACGGGCCGAGCAGGCCGATCAGCTCGCCCGAGCGGATATCGAGGTCGACGCCGTGCAGGGCCGGCGACTGGCCGTAGGTCTTGGCGATCCCCTGGATGCGGATGTCCATGACGCACTCCTTCAATGTTTGGAGCCGCGGGCCAGCTCGTCACCATAGCGCCATTCGAGGACGGTTTTGAGGACCAGCGTGACCAGGGCGAGCAGGGCGAGCAGGGAGGCGACGGTGAACGCGCCGACGGAATCATTGCCCTCGTAGAGGATCTGGATGTGCAGCGGCATGGTGTTGGTGCCGCCGATGATGTGGCCCGAGACCACCGAGACGGCGCCGAACTCGCCCATGGCGCGGGCGTTGCACAGGAGCACGCCGTAGAGCAGGCCCCATTTGATGTTGGGCAGCGTCACGGTCAGGAACATCTTCAACGGCGAGGCGCCGAGCGTCAGCGCCGCTTCCTCGTCGGCCTTGCCCTGGCTCTCCATCAGCGGGATCAGCTCGCGGGCGATGAAGGGGAAGGTGACGAAGATCGTCGCCAGCACGATGCCGGGCACGGCGAAGATGATCGGGATGCCGTGCGCCTTGACGAAGGAACCGAAATAGCCCTGGGCGCCGAACAGCAGCACGTAGACCAGGCCGGACACCACCGGCGAGACCGAGAAGGGCAGGTCGATCAGCGTCACCAGGAGGCTCTTGCCCTTGAAGTCGAACTTGGCGACGCACCAGGCCGCGACCACGCCGAAGACGAGGTTGAGCGGCACGGCGATGGCGGCGATGAACAGGGTGAGGCGGATGGCCGCCAGCGTGTCCCTGTCGGCGACCGCGCTGAAATAAGGCCCGAAGCCGCGGCGCAGCGCCTCGTAGAACACCGAGACCAGCGGCAGGACCAGGAACAGGGCGAGGAAGGCCAGGGCGACGCCGATCAGCACCAGGCGCACCCAGCGCTGCTCGGTGGTGACGCGGTGTTCGCGGAAGACCGGCGGCTCGCGATAGAGCGGGACGGCGAGATCAGACATGGCCGGACCTCCTGCGGCTCCAGGCCTGGATCAGGTTGATCAGCAGCAGCGCCGCGAAGGAGATGGCCAGCATGATCACGGCGATGGCCGTGGCGGCGGCGTAGTTGTTCTCCTCCAGCTTCTGCACGATCAGGAGCGGCGCGATCTCCGAGACGTAGGGGATGTTGCCGGCGATGAAGATCACCGAGCCATATTCGCCGACGGCCCGCGCGAAGGCGAGGGCAAAGCCCGTGAGGGTGGCCGGGATCAGCGGCGGCAGCACGACGCGGCGGATGGTGGTGAAGCGGTCGGCCCCGAGCGAGGCGGAAGCCTCCTCCACCTCGCTGTCGAGGTCGGCCAGCACCGGCTGGATGGTGCGCACCACGAAGGGCAGGCCGATGAACACCAGCGCCACGGCGATGCCGGCCGGGGTGTAGGCGACCTTGATGCCGAGCGGGGCCAGCAGCGAGCCGATCCAGCCATTGCCGGCATAGAGCGAGGAGAGGGCGATGCCGGCCACCGCCGTCGGCAGGGCGAAGGGCAGGTCGACGGCGGCGTCGAGCAGGCGGCGGCCGGGGAAGTCGTAGCGCGTCAGCACCCAGGCGACGATCAGGCCGAAGACGACGTTGACCAGGGCGGCGACCAGGGAGATGCCGAAGGTGATGCGCAGCGCCGCCTCCACCTGCGGGTCGCGGGCGATCTCCCAGATGCCGGCGAGGCCGAGGCCGCTGGCCTTGAGCGCCAGCGCCGCCAGCGGGATCAACACGATCAGGCCGAGATAGACCAGCGTGTAGCCGAAGGAGAGGCCGAAACCGGGCAGGGCGCTCGGCTTGACGAAGCTGCCGCCCGAGGGGCGCAGAATGCCCGGAGCCGCAAGGGTCGATGCCATGGGCGAGAGCTTTCCGATCCGCCTGCCGCGGGGGCGAACCCGTTGCCGGCCTGGTTTCAAAAAAGGCGGCCGGAACGCCGGCCGCCAAGGTCGAAGTCGGAACCCTTGAGGAGGTTCGGAGGGGGAGGACCTCCAGACTTCGCGCGAAATCCTCGAACGGCGCCTCAGGACTTGGGCTTGTAGATCTGGTCGAACACGCCGCCGTCGCCGAAATGGGTGGCCTGCGCCTTGGTCCAGCCGCCGAAGACCGGGTCGTCGATCCTGGACAGCTTCAGCTTGGGGAAGCGGGCGAGGTCAGCCGGGTCGGCGGCGGACGGATCGGTCGGGCGGTAATAGTTGTGGGCGATGATCTTCTGGGCCTGGGGCGTGTACAGGAAGTTCAGATAGGCCTCGGCGACCTTGCGGGTGCCCTTGGCGTCGACATTGGCGTCGACCAGCGCCACCGGCGGCTCGGCCAGGATCGAGGTCGGCGGCACGACGATGTCGAACTTGTCGGCGCCGAACTCGTTCAGGGTCAGGAAGGCCTCGTTCTCCCAGGCGATCAGCACGTCGCCGAGGTCGCGCTGGGCGAAGGTGACGGTCGAGCCGCGGGCGCCGGTGTCGAGCACGGGCACGTTCCTGTACAGGGCGCCGACGAAGTCGCGCACCTTCGCCTCGTCGCCGCCGAACTTGTCGCTGGCGTAGCCCCAGGCGGCCAGATAGTTCCAGCGCGCGCCGCCGGAGGTCTTGGGATTGGGCGTGATCACGGCGATGCCGGGCTTGACCAGGTCGTCCCAGTCCTTGACGCCCTTCGGATTGCCCTTGCGGACGACGAAGACGATCGTCGAGGTGTAGGGCGAGGAATTGTGCGGCAGGCGCGTCTGCCAGTCCGCCGGCAGCTTCCCGGCGTTCCTGGCGATGGCGTCGATGTCGGCTGCGAGCGCCAGGGTGACCACGTCGGCGTCGAGGCCGTCGATCACCGAGCGGGCCTGCTTGCCCGAGCCGCCATGCGACTGCTTGATGACGACATCCTCGCCGGTCTGTGCCTTCCAGGTCTCGGCGAAAGCCGGGTTGAGCGCCTTGTAGAGCTCGCGCGTCGGATCGTATGAGACGTTGAGCAGCTCGGCCGCATGGGCGCCGACCGTCAGCCAGGCGATGAAGCCGAGGGCCAGCAGGACCAGGACGAAGTCGCGCAGGCGAGCGAGGCGAAATGAAACCGTCATGTCCGGAGGTCTCCCCGAGAGAGCGTTGTCGATCTTATGTCGACTAACTCAGTCGACATTGTCAACATCAACTTTTTCCGGGGAGCGGAGATTTTTCCCTCCCGGCCGGCCGTTTCCCGTCGATCGGGAAGGATTTGCTGTTTTTGCCCCGGATGAGAGATCATCCCGTTCGCGCCGCCCGGATCTTCACAAAACCCAACGCGCGGCCGGCCCCGGAGTTCCCGGGACCGGGCGGGGTGCGTGGCAGGCGGGGTGGCGGTCATCAAAAGGAACCGGCCATCCCGGCGAGATCGCCTGCGATCTCGTGAGGGAATGCGACAGTTGAGTAGTCCTGTGAGGCTACCCCGGTGTCATTCTACCAGATCCGCGGTCGCGTGGATGGCCGGATCAAGCCCGAGTTTTAACCGAGACAAACAGGCATGAAGCGGCATGGGATTCAGGCTGTGAAGGCATAAAACCCGAGCGTGCGGCGATGGCGAAGGAACGGCGGCACATAGGACGGGTTACGCCGCCTGCAATGCCTTCTGAACGGCCTTCGGCGCGCGGTCGATCACCAGAAGGTAAGGGGCCGTTCGCGAACAAGTGCTTCGTTGCTCGTAGGGCGCTCCGTCCCAACCGTCATGGCCGGGCTTGACCCGGCCATCCACGCGGCCACTGTCGGTGCAGGATAGGGACAAGGATTGCACCGAGACCCGCCTTCGTCCCGTTCCCTGACGAGATCGCATGCGATCTCGTCGAGATGGTCGGGTCAAGTCCGGCCATGACGCTCACGTTGATTCACGTGTTCGCGAACGGCCCCATGGGACGGGTTCAGATGCCGATGCTGCGGCCCCGGCCGAGGTCGAGGCCGTGGGTAAAGGCCAGTTCCCGGCCAAGGCTGCGCCCTGAGTCGAAGCCTCCGCCGGTGCCGAGGTCTTTCTTGCGACCGGCAAGAATGGACTCAAGCTGCGGATCGCGTTGCAGGCTGTTGGCCATGTCGCCCATCTGCGAGCGCGTGGCCTTGTCGCCAGTCATGTCGCCGGCCTGATATTGGCGCTGACTCGTCTGATCGAGCCTCCGCCAGCGCTCCACGAAACGGTCGGCGCGCTGTCCGGGGGCCGCGCCAAAGCCGGCATCGCGTCCGGTGCGGATTTCGGTTTCGGGCTGGATGGTGCGGCCGATGCTGCCGGAGCCCGCTTCACGGGCGAGGCTGTTGCCTTTGCTGCAGGCGGCTTCCGCATCCTGCCGGCCGTGAGGCCGCACCGCATCGAATGCGCGCCGTGCCGCGCCAAGCTCGCGCCTGCGTTCGGCGGAAGGCGCGAGGCCCTGTTGCTTGGCACGGCTGAGAGGGCGTCGCCTCCCTCGGGAGCGCCATGGTCCGCCCTGTCTCAGCGCCTGCTGTGAACGGTCCCTTATCGGATCAGCGTGTCGCGAATGGCCCTGACGGCCGCCAGCGCGGTGCGGGTCCGCGTCACGTCGACGAAGTCCGGCCAGCTCGAAAGGATCACCGCGGCGAAGTCCGCCGCGGGATCGATGTAGATCAACTGCCCGAACACCCCGCGCGCCATGTAGGCCGCGCTTGCGCCGCCTTCGATCCAGAACTGGTTGTGATAGGCGCCGTGCGGCAGCAACGCGTGGTAGGCGCCGCCGAACAGGTCCGGCCGCGCGCCGGCGGTGATGTCCCCGATCCAGGCGGCGGGCACGATGCGCCGGCCATTCGTCTCGCCGCCGCGCAGATGCAGAAGGGCGAGACGTCCATAGTCGCGCAATGTGGCGTTGAAGCCGCCGTCGCCCAGCGCATAGCCGGCGGGATCGACGGTGAAATAGGCGTCTTCCTCCGCTCCCATCGGCGCCCACAATTCGCGGCTCACCAACTCCGCCAGGGGCGTCGCCGTGGCGCGCTGCAGGACGAATGACAGCACATCCGTCTCGATCGACCGGTAACGGAAGGAGGCGCCGTGCGGGCATTCCGCCTCCGTCAGCGTCAGGATGAGCTCCCAGACCGACGACGGCCAGCTCGGGGCACGGCGCTCCTTCCAGCCGGAGGCGGCGTCGATCTTGGCGATATGCGAATCGAGCGCCGTATAGGTCTCGTCGAAGACCACGCCGCTCGTCATGTCCAGAACCTGTTGGACCGTGGCGCCGCGATAGGCCGTCGCCTCGAGTTCCGGCAGGTATTCGGTCACCGGAGCCGCCAGATCGACCAGGCTGCGGCCGACGAGAATGCCGGCGAGGGTGCCGACGACCGATTTCGTCACCGATTGCGACAAATGCGGCGTGCGCGCGTCCATGCCGTTGTGGTAGCGCTCGGCGGCGACAGTGCCGCGATCGAGCACCAGCAGTCCGTCATTGTAGCTGGTCTCGAGGAAGCCGGCGATCGTGTCGCGCCGGCCGTCGATCTCGAAGCTGATCCGGTCGATGTCCTCGTGCTTCTCCGGCAGCGGGCTCGCCGGGCCTCGCCCGCGCCGGACCTGCGTGGTCGGCACCATGTCGCGCACATGCTGGAAGGTCCAGCGGTTCCACGGCGCCCGGTCCCAGTCCTGGCGGGGGATGATCGGCGCGCCCGGCCTCGTGGGATCGCGGAACGGGGAGACGCTCGTCATGTCACGCGGTCTTTCATGGAAACAGTCGGAGCGCGGGAGGACGGGGACACCTCAGTCCTTGCCGCGCAGATAGGAGCCGCCGACGAACTCGCCCAGCAGACCGGCCATATCGCGCATCCTGGCGAAATTCTCCTGCGCCTTCGGGCCGAGCCTGGTGGCGACGGCGTCGATCATCAGGTTGAGGACGACGCCGACCGACGCCGTGGAATCCCAGAACGTCTTCACATGGGTGTGCGCCTCGAACACGAAGCGGGTGTAGGAAAACGCCCAGTGGCTGAACTTGTCGGTGACGATGACGAGCGGCATCTCCAGCGTCTTCAGCTTCTCGGCCAGCTTCACGCCGCGCGCCGCATAAGCGGCGGTGTCGATCAGGACCACGAGGCTGTGGCGCGGATCGGCCAGGACGATCTCGCCGAAGGCGCCGGTCGTGTTCTCGACGAAGATGACGTTGGGCCGCGCCCACAGGAGCCGGCTGGCGAAATCCAGCGCCAGCCCCTTCGACGCCTGAAAGCCCACGACGTAGACGGTGCGCGCCTTGGTGAGCGCGGCCGTC
Organism: Labrys sp. Lb11; assembly: GCF_057554225.1. Lineage (NCBI taxonomy): Bacteria > Pseudomonadati > Pseudomonadota > Alphaproteobacteria > Hyphomicrobiales > Xanthobacteraceae > Labrys > Labrys sp. Lb11. Next base: position 170,179 of record NZ_BAAJOT010000007.1, on the reverse strand, counting down.
GCTTCGTCCCAGAGGTCGGTGGCGGTCAGGCCATAGGCCTTGACGATGGCGTCCAGTTCCAGCCGCAGGCTCTCCTGCAATGCCTGGTGGCGGGCGTCGCGCATCTGGAAGCGGGCCATGTAGTCGTCGATGTCGCTCTCCTTGTCGGCGACCGAGACGCGCAGCCTGTTCTTCAGGTCGCGCAGGTTTTCGAAGCCGAGGCCGCGAACGAAACGCGACACCGTCATTTCGCTGACGCCCACCGCTTGAGCGATGCTCGCACCGGTCTCGAAGGGCAGCATCTGGACGTTGTCGAGCATATAGGCGGCGACGCTCTGCTCCGATGGCGAGAGTTCCGTCATGCGGGCGCGCAGCATCGCCTCGAAGTCGATCTTCTGCTCCTCGCCGCCCGGCGTTTCGCCGCTCCGGTCGTTTCGTGCCTTGGCCACGATCACCCCTCCCCAGGGCCGGCGGCGTGCACCGGAGGCAGGCCCTGGCCCCAGATGCCGCGGCCCGCTTCCAGCTCTTCCTCCAATCGACGTGCGACGGCAAGCAGCACGTCCTCGCGTCCGAAACGGGCGACGAACTGGACGCCGATGGGCAGGCCGCAGGCGCTGCGGCCGAGCGGCAGCGAGACGGCCGGCTGGCCCGTGCCGTTGAACAGCGCGGTGAACGTCTCCTTCGGCGCGAGGTCGTCGAACACGTCGTCATGATCGATGCCCGGCCTGTCGGGGTCGAAGGCGCCGACCGGCTCGGGAAGAATGGTGCTCGTCGGCGTCACGAGCAGGTCGTATCCGGCCATGAAGCGGCCCACCTGTCGCGTTACCCGGTCGTAGACGGCGAACGCATCGACCAATTGCGCGGCGCTCAAGGTGCAGCCGTAGCGATACATCGCCAGCACCGTGGCGCCGAGGGTCGTCCCGTCGACCGGACGCCCGGTCAGCGCCGCCATGCGGGGCATGCCGGCGGCGGCATCGGCCGCCCAGATCACCTTCTGCGCATGCAGGAAAGCCGCATAGTCGAAATCGGGCGACGCCTCCTCCACGTGGTGGCCGAGCCTGTCCAGCCGCGCCGCGGCGGACACGGCCGCGGCCGACGCTTCCGCGTCGATCGGCACGCCGGACCAGGACCGCGTGCACAGCGCGATCCGCAGGCCCTTCGGGGCCTGCCGCATGGCCTCGGTGTAAGGGCCTGCGGGCGGGGTGATCTCATAGCCGTCGCCGGCATCGGGGCCCTGGCACAGATCGAGCAGCAGGGCGGTGTCGCGCACCGAGCGGGTGAGCAGGAAGCCGGTCGCCAATCCCTGGAGCGGCGCGTTGGCGCCGGGCGAGCCGGTGACACGGCCGCGCGAGGGCTTCAGGCCGATGAGCCCGCAGAAGGAGGCGGGGTTGCGGATCGAGCCGCCGCCGTCGCCGCCCTGGGCGAAGGGGACGATACCGGCCGCGACCGCCGCCGCCGCGCCGCCGCTCGAGCCGGACACGCCTCGCGCCACGTCCCAGGGGTTGCGCGTGGCGCCGTGGAGGAGGGTCTCCGTCGCCGCCGCGATGCCGAATTCGGAGCTGGCCGTGCGGCCGACATTGACCAGCCCGGCCGCGCGCAGGCGCTGCCAGTAGGCGGCGTCGGCCCGGGCGCGGAACCCCGCGGCCAGCCGACTGCCGAATTCGGCGGGTCGTCCGGCCTCGATCGGGAAATCCTTGGTCAGCGTCGGGATGCCGTGGAACGGGCTGGGACCGGCGGCCGGAGGCAGCGCCTCCAGCGCGTCGGCATAGAGTTCCACCACGGCGTTGAGCGCCGGATTGACCCTGGCGGCCGCCTCGGCGGCGCAGCGTCCGAGCTCCCTCGGCGTGACCTCTCCCTTCGCCAGAAGCCGGGCGAGGCCGATGCCGTCCCGGGCGGCATAGTCGTCAAGGTGCATCGTGAAGCTCCGCCTTGGGGAAACCGGCCGTGACGGCGGAGGGGAGGTGCGACAGGGACCCGAGCAACTCCTGCGTGTAGGGGTGCCGCGGCGCCGAAAGGACCTCTGCGGCGGCGCCGGTCTCCACGACGCGGCCGCTCTTGAAGACATAGACGCGCCTGCAGATGCTGCCGACCACCGACAGGTCGTGCGAGATGTAGAGGAGCGCCAGCGCCCGCTCGCGCTGCAGGCGCATCAGGAGTTCGAGGATCTGCGCCTGCGTGGTGACGTCGAGCGCCGAGGTGATCTCGTCGGCGATGAGCAGTTGCGGCTTCAGCGCCAGCGCGCGCGCCAGGCCGACGCGCTGGCACTGGCCGCCGGAAAGCTGGCGCGGCTTGCGGCCGCGCACCGCGGCGGGCAGTTCCATCATCTCCAGCAGCTCGTCCGCCTGCTTCAAGGCCGTCCTGCGGTCGGCCAGGCCGTGCCGCCAGATCGGCTCGGCGACGGCCTCGGCGATCGGCATGCGCGGGTTGAGCGAATCGTAGGGGTTCTGGAACACCATCTGCACGCGGCGGCGGAAGCGCGTCAGCGCCTGGCCGCCGAGGGCCTGGACGTCCTCCCCCGAAAAGCGCACGGCGCCGCCGCTCGGCCGAGCCTGCCGGATGATGGCGCGGGCGAGCGTGCTCTTGCCGGAGCCGCTTTCGCCGACGATGCCGACCGTCTCGCCGGCCTCGATGCTGATGTCGACGCCGTCGAGGGCGAGGAAGGCATCCGCCCGGCCCGTCAGGCCGGCCATCGGGCCGCCCCGCGCCGGGAAGGAGACGGAGAGATTCTCGACGCTGAGCAAGGGGGCATCGCCGCCGGTCCCCGGTTTCGGCGCCGGCAGCGCCCTGCGTCCGGGCTGGGATTCGATGAGCAGCCGCGTATAGGGATGGCGCGGCCGCTCGATCACGTCCGCCACCGGCCCCTGCTCCACGACCGCGCCGTTGCGCATCACCACCACGCGCGAGCAGATGTCGGCCACCACGCCGAGATCGTGCGAGATCAGGATGACGGCCAGCCCGCGCTCGCGGTTCAGATCCTTCAGCAGCCGCAGGATGCGCGCCTGCACGGTGACGTCCAGCGCCGTGGTCGGCTCGTCGGCGATGAGCAGCCTCGGGCCGCAGGCGATGGCGGCGGCGATCATGGCGCGTTGCTTCATGCCGCCGGAGAATTCATGCGGATAGGAGCGCGCCCGCTTGTCCGGCTCGCGGATCCCGACGGCGTCGAGGAGCGCCGCGGCCCGCCGCATCCCTTCGGCCCGGCCGACGCCGAGATGACGCCGCATGGGGGCCGCCACCTGCCGGCCGATGCGGCGCAGCGGGTCGAGATGCGAGGCCGGGTTCTGGAAGATCATGCCCATGTCGCGGCCGCGTATGGCGCACCAGTCGGCCTCCGCCAGGCCGAGCAGTTCGCGGCCTTCGAGCGTCACGCTGCCGCCGGCCCGCGCCGCGCCCGGCAGCAGCCCCATCAGCGCCCGGCAGGTGACGGACTTTCCCGACCCGCTCTCGCCGACGATGCCCAGGATCTCTCCCGGCTGCAGGTCGAACGACACGCCTTTCACGGCCTGGGCCGCGGCGAAGGAAACGGAGAGGTTCTCGACCCGCAACAAGGGCCGCTGCTCGGCTTGCGCGGTCATGGCGCCACCTGCCGCCGCTGCATCTGGCCCAGCCCGTCGCCCAGGAAGGCGAAGCCCAGGCCGAGCGACACGGCGGCCAGGCCGGGAAACAGGCATATCCACCAGGCCTGCTGTACGAAGGCCTGGCCGTCCGCGATCATCACGCCCCATTCGGCGCTCGGCGGCTGGGCGCCCATGCCGAGGAAACCGAAGCTGGCGCCGGCCAGCATGACGAGCACGGCATCGCTCACCGCATAGGCGATGATCGGGCCGATGGCGTTGGGCATCACGTGGCGCGTGACGATGACGGCGGGCGAATAGCCGAGGCAGCGGGCGGCCTGCACATATTCGCTTTCGCGCACGGTCAGCACCTCCGCTCGCACCAGCCGCGCATAGGCGACCCAGCCGACCAGCGCGAGCGCGATGACGAAATTGACCAGGCCCGGCCCCAGCACGCCGACGATGGCGAGCACCAGCACGAAGGACGGGAAGGCGACGGTGAGGTCGTAGATGCGCATGAACAGGCTGTCGACCGTGCCGCCGAAATAGCCGCTGACGAGCCCGACGGTGGTGCCGATCAGCAGCGGCGGCAGCACGCCGACCACGCACAGGAAGAGGTCGATGCGCGCCGCATGGAGCACGCGCGAGAACACGTCGCGGCCCACCTGGTCGGTGCCGAACCAGTGGGCGGCGCCGGGCGGGGCCAGCATGTTCATGATGTCGACGGCATCGGGATCATAGGGCGCGAGAAGCGGCGCCGCGGCGGCGGCGGCGAACCACGCGCACAATATGGCGATGGCGACGGCCATCGCCGGCGTGAGGCGGGATGGGCCGCCGGGGGCGGAGGAGGCGGGCAGGCTCTGGTTCGACATGCCGCTCCCCTCAAAGTTTCACGCGCGGGTCGACCAGGCGGGTCAGCACGTCGACCGCCAGCGTCACCAGCACCGTGGCGAGCGCGAAGATCAGCGTCAGCCCCTGCACCACGTAGTAGTCCCGCCCCAGCAGGGCCATCACCATCAGGGAGCCGAGGCCGGGCACGGCGTAGACGGTCTCTACAATGATGGCGCCGCCGATCAGGAAGGCGACCATGACGCCGAGCAGGTTGAGCGTGGGCAGCACCGAATTGGGCAGCACCGTCTTCCAGAAGATCTCGCGCTCGCTGGCCCCTTGCGCGCGCGCAGCGGTGGCGAAATCGGCGCCCGCCCGGTCGATGAGGGCGGCGCGCAGGCTCTGCGTCAGCACCGGCACCATCCAGATGGCGGTGGACAGCGCCGGCAGGAAGAGATGGTGGAGGTGGCCGGCGAAGCCGGTTCCGTAGCCCGAGACCGGGAACCAGCCGAGGCTCACGCCGAACAGGCGCGACATCATGATGCCGAGCCAGAACACCGGGATGGCGAGCCCCACCATGCCGACCGTGCGGATCGCCTGGTCCGCGGCGCCTCCCGGCCGGCGCGCGCCGACGATGGCGAGCACCACGGTGGGCGGAACAGCGAGGCAGACCGCATAGCCGGCCAGGAACAGCGTCGGCCACATGAAGCGCACGACGATGTCGGCCACCGGCTGCTGGAAGCGCAGCGAGCGGCCGAGGTCGCCGGCGAGCAGGTTCAGCACATAGACGACGAACTGCCGCCACAGCGGCAGGTCGAGCCCGTATTGCTGGCGTATCGCCGCGATCGTCTCGGCGCTCGCCCGGTCGCCCGCCAGCAGTCGCGCCGGATCGCCGGGCGCGAGCCGCAGCAGGACGAAGGTGATGACGGCGATGCCGACCAGCACGCCCGCGAGCTGCAGCAGACGCCGCGCCGTGGTGGACAGGAGGTTCAAGGCGCTAAACCGGCGTGGGGCACAAACGTCATCATGCGGTGACCTGCAAGGCTGGAAGCAATACCCGGTTCTTCCCGCCTACTTGGCGATGGTGGTGTCTTCCAGCGTCCATTGCAGTGAAGGAGTGAGCTTCAGTCCCTGCAGGCGCTTGGAATAGGCGACCGCGTTCGGCGCGTAGTAGAGCGGGATCTGGGCGACCTCCTCGGTGGTGATCGTCTGGATCTCCTTGTAGATCGCGGCACGCCTGGCCGGATCGGCCTCCTTCGTGCCTTGCTCGACCAGTTCGTCCACCTTCGGGTTCTCGTAGAAGGTGTTGTAGGAGTTGGAGCCGCAAGTTCCGCACACCGCCCAGCGCACGGCGAGGTCGGGATCGGGCGTCTCGTTGTACCACCAGTTGGCTGCTGCGTCGTAGTCGCCCTTGCCGGTGGCGTCCCACCAGGCGCCGGAATCGACGTTGACGATGACCGGCTTCAGACCGATTGCCTGCCACTGCGCCTGCAGGAGCAGCGCCATCTGCTGCGCGGCGGCGTCGGCCGTGGCCAGGATTTTCACCTCATGGCCCTCCATGCCGGATTCGGCCAGGAGCTGCCTGGCCTTGGCGACGTCCTGCGGGATGCCCGGATAGTCCTTGTCATGGAATTCGATGGAGCCGGGCAGGGTGGTGTTGGCCGGCGTCGCGTAGCCACGCGTGATCGCCTTGGTCATGGCCTTGTTGTCGATGGCGTAGGCGGCGGCCTGGCGGGCCTTCATGTTCGAGAAGGGCTCGCGCTTTTCGCTGAGCAGCGTCATGTAGATGGTGGTGGACGGCTCGAGCCGCATGTCGACGGCGTCGACCTTCTTGAGGTCGTCGACCTGCGCCCAGGGCACGAAGCGCATGACGTCGGCCTCGCCCGCCTTGATCATGGCCTGCCGCGTCTCGGGGGAGGCGATCTCCATCAGCTCCACCGTCGCGTCGGACTTCGGATAGCCCTTGCGCCAATAGTGAGGGTTCGGCTCGAGCACCAGCTTCTCGTTGGGCTTCCATTCCTTCACCGCATAGGGGCCGGACGTGAGCGGCGCCTTGACGAAGGCGTCGTCGCCGCGCTTGTCCACGTCCGCCTTCGAGACGATGCCCATGTTCCAGATCTCGACATTGCCGAGGAACGGCGCGAAGGGCGATTTGAGCTTCACCACCACAGTCCCGGCGTCGCCCGCCTTGATGGTGTCGACGGCGCCGAGCGGCGCCGGATAGGCCGACTTCTTGTCGCTGCGGATGCGCTCCAGGCTGAAGACGACATCGTCGGCGGTGATCGCCGAGCCGTCGGAAAACCGCGCGTCGCGCAGATGGAAGGTGTAAGTCAGGCCGTCGGCCGAAACCTCCCAGCTTTCGGCCAGTCCCGGCTCCAGCTTGCCCGTCTCCGGATCGCGGCGCAGCAGGCGCGAATAGATCTGCCCGTAAGTCTCGATATTGCCGGCCGCCGCGGACCGCATCGGGTCGAGCGTCGTCGTCTGGTAGGGCGAAGCGATGCGGATCACGTCGGCCGCCCAGGCCGGCGCCGTCCACGCCACGCCGGCGGCCAGAAGGGCGACCCCGCCCAACGCCGCGCCAAATCCCCTCTTATGGCTTCCGGCCGAGATGTCCATGGTGACTTCCTCCCGATCTGTCGTTGGGGCCATGCAGGCCTTCTGCGATCAGGCTATGTGATATAAGCCACGCACGTCAATGTCGGTGTTGGAAAAATAACAATGGCGGGACCGGCCGTGCGCAGCCCGGACCCTGGACGACGTCGCGCTCAGATATAGGCGCCGGCGTGGATCGTCTCGGCCGCGGTCGTGCCCTCGGCCCGGCGCGAGGCCTCCAGCAGCGAGGCGTTCTCCAGGGCGCCGATCATTGCGGCATAGCCGTCGGCGAAGAGGTGGCGCACGGCGCAGGTCCGCTCGTCGCGGCAGTCGTCGCAGCGGCGATAGGCGGTCTTGGACAGGCAGGGCAGGGGGGCGATCGGGCCGTCGATCAGGCGCAGCACCTGGCCGCAGCTGATCTCGGCGGGATCCTTGACGAGGTAGTGGCCGCCGACCTTGCCGCGGCGGCTGGCGACGAGGCCGCCGCGCCTGAGGTCGAGCAGGATCTGCTCGAGGAAGCTCTGCGGGATCTGCTCGGCGGCGGCGATCTCGCGCGCCTGCACCACCCGGTCGCCGGCGCGGACGAGAGCGAACAGCGCCTTGAAGGCGTAGCGGGCTTTCTGGGAAATCATGACGCAGGTCTAGCCGACGCGCCCGCCGGGAGCCAATGCTGAATCGTTGCGTTTTCGCAACAGGCGCCGACGCTCTCGCCGCACCGCAGCCCTGCCGCCGCGCAGCCACCTTGCCGCCCGATTTGGTTAGCATTCCATTAACCGCGATCGACAAAAACCGGCGATCGAGGCCCGTGGCGCCGGAACGACGCAATTCTGCCGGCTGCGGACGGGATTTCCAGAACGTTCGATTAACCGCGCTTGGCTAAGTCTCGTTCACCACGTTTGAGGTTCTTCCAGGAGTGACCGGAATGCTGAATTCCCTGCGTATCGCCCGCGGCCTGCGTTTCGCAGCCATCCTGTCCACCGCCCTGGCGCTCGGCGCCTGCGCCAAGAACACCGCGGCCAATGGCGGCCTGGGCGACGGCGCGGGCGGCCTCGGAGGCGGCGCCGCCACGCCCGGCAGCCAGCAGGACTTCGTCGTCAATGTCGGCGACCGCGTCTTCTTCCTGGAGGACCAGTCCGACCTGACCGGCCAGGCCCAGGCGACGCTGTCCAAGCAGGCGCAGTGGCTGCGCCAGTATCCGCGCTACACCGTCACCATCGAGGGCCACGCCGACGAACGCGGCACCCGCGAATACAACATCGCCCTCGGCGCCCGCCGCGCCCAGGCCGTGCGCGACTACCTGATGGCGCAGGGCCTCCAGGGCAATCGCATGCGCACCATTTCCTACGGCAAGGAGCGCCCGGTCGCGACCTGCAACGCCGATTCCTGCTGGTCGCAGAACCGCCGCGCCGTCACCGTGCTGAACGGCGGCGCCGGGGCCTGAGGGGCGGCGAAAGCCAGCCCTGCGAGCGGCGCCTTCGGGCGCCGTTTTGCAACCCCGCCTTATCTCGGCCTTGTCGGAATCCGGCGAGAGGCGAGACGGCGCGCCCGGAGCGATATCCGCGCGTCGGATTTCCTGCGGTGTCATGATCCGGCCGAGATATCGTCATCAGCGCCGGTCGGCGGCAGTCACGCCGACGCGGCAAGATAGGGGCGTGCAAGGCCTTCTCCGCAGCCCTGCCGCAGGAGTTTTAGACAAAGTCGAGCTTATGGTGCTTGCTCGCTGCAAGTCCGTCATTCCTCGTCGAACAGCGGCATCTGGCCCACGCTCGGCGCCGGGGCCGGCAGGCCGAGATGACGGAAGGCGTGCGGGGTGAGCACGCGGCCGCGCGGGGTGCGCTGCAGGAAGCCCTGCTGGATCAGATAGGGCTCGATGATGTCCTCGATGGCGTCGCGCGGCTCCGACAGCGCCGCGGCGATGGTCTCGACCCCGACCGGGCCGCCGCCGAAGCTGGCGGCGATCAGGCGGAGATAGCGGTTGTCCATGGCGTCGAGGCCGGCATCGTCGACCTCGAGCGCGCGCAGCGCCTTGTCGGCGATCTCGCGGCTGACCGTCTCGGCTCCGTACACGGCGGCGAAGTCGCGGACGCGGCGCAGCAGCCGGCCGGCGATGCGCGGCGTGCCGCGGGCGCGGCGGGCGATCTCGTTGGCGCCGTCCTCCGACACGGCCACGCCCAGCACCCGGCCGCCGCGCTTGACGATCAGCTCCAGCTCGCCGACCGTGTAGAATTGCAGCCGCACCGGAATGCCGAAGCGGTCGCGCAGCGGCGTCGTCAGCAGGCCGGCGCGGGTGGTGGCGCCGACCAGGGTGAAGCGGGCGAGGTCGATGCGCACCGAGCGCGCCGCCGGACCTTCGCCGATGATCAGGTCGATATGATAGTCCTCCATCGCCGGATAGAGGATCTCCTCCACCGCCGGGTTGAGGCGGTGGATCTCGTCGATGAACAGGACGTCGCGGTCCTCCAGATTGGTGAGGAGCGCGGCCAGATCCCCGGCCTTGGCGATCACAGGCCCGGCGGTGGCGCGGAAATTGACGCCGAGCTCGCGGGCGACGATCTGGGCCAGCGTGGTCTTGCCCAGGCCCGGCGGGCCGACGAACAGGACATGGTCGAGCGCCTCGCCGCGCGCGCGGGCGGCCTCGATGAAGATGGAGAGGTTGGCGCGGGCCTGGGCCTGGCCGACGAACTCGTCCAGGATCTGCGGGCGCAGCTTGGTGTCGGCGGCGTCCTCGTCGCGGCGCTCGCCGGCGACCAGGCGGCGGGGCGGCGCGCTCACTTGGCCAGCTCCTTCAGGCCGATGCGGATCAGCCGGGCGGTGTCGGCCGCCTCGCCGACCTCACGCAGCGCCGCGGCGACCGCGGCCGAGGCCTGGGTCTGGCCATAGCCGAGATTGACCAGGGCCGAGACCGCGTCGGCCACCGGTGCGGGTGCGCTCCTGTCGCCGAGGTCGCCATGCAGCTGGGCGATGTCCGGCGCCACGCCGGCGAACGAGGGGACGCGGTCCTTCAGCTCGGTGACGATGCGCTGCGCCACCTTGGGTCCGACGCCGGGCGCGCGGGCGATTGCCGCCTTGTCGCCGAGGGCGATGGCCGAGGCGAGGTCGGCCGCCTTGAGCGTCGAGAGGATGCCGAGCGCCACCTTGGTGCCGACCCCCTGCACGGTCTGCAGCAGGCGGAACCATTCGCGCTCCAGGTCGGAGGTGAAGCCGAACAGCCGGATCTGGTCCTCGCGCACATAGGTCTCGATGGCCAGCGTCGTCGCCTCGCCGGCCTGGGGCAGGGCCGCCAGGGTGCGCGAGGAGCAGAAGACGGCATAGCCGACGCCGCCGACGTCGAGGATCACCCAGTCCTCGCCCACGCTGTCGATGGTGCCGCGCAGCTTCCCGATCATGCGAATCGTGTTTCCTGTTTGTCCGCCGCTTTATGGGCGCTGGCGCCGGGAGTGTCGAGCGGGCGGCGCCAGGCCGCGGGCGGGCGTACGCCTCGTCCGACGTCGCGGTCCTTGCGCACGCTTCGGCAGGTCCGCATCATCGGGGCCGGAGAAGGCCGATGATGCGCGGGTGAGATGAAGCGCCGGATCGCAGACCACCCGATGCATGTGAGGCGCTGGCTCGGCGGCATCGGCGAGGCCTTCGCCGACCGCAATTTCCGCCTCTACTCCGTCGGGTCGGTCATCTCCTGGATCACCTATTTCGTCCAGCAGATCGCCTTCTCCTGGGCAGCCTGGGAGATCACCCGTTCGCCGGCCTGGCTGGCGGCCATCGCGCTGCTCGACGTCGCCGCCAACGTCCTGCTGCTGCCGTTCGGCGGAGCCCTGGCCGACCGCGTCGACCGCTTCAGGATGGTCGTGACGGCCTATGCCTTCGATCTCTTCAAGGCGGCGGCGCTCACCGCCCTGGCGTTCACCGGGCACCTGACGCTGCCCGTCCTCTGCGTCTGCGCGGTGCTGCACGGGGTGATCCACGCATTCAGCGTGCCGGCGTCCTACGGCATGATGCCGCGCTTCGTGGCCCGCGAGCGCCTGTCCTCGGCGATCGCTGTGAACGCCTCCTACACGCAGTTCGCGATCTTCGTCGGCCCGGCCATCGCCGGATGGATCCTGGTGCATTGGGGCCTGGTCGCCGCCTTCGCGACCAACGTGGCCGGTTATCTGCTCTATTTTGCGACCGTTTGCTTCCTCCGGACGCCGGAGGACTACCGGCAGTCGAAATCCGGCCGCCGCTCCCTCTTCGCCGACCTGCCGGAGGGGGCCCGCTACATCCTGCGCCATGGCGGCATTCGCGCCCTGCTCCTGATGACGCTGGCCGGGGATGCGCTTCTCGCCGCGGTCTATCAGCTGATGCCGGCCTACAGCGACACGCTGCTGGGCGCCGGCGTCGGCGGCGTCTCCATCCTCCTGGGGACGGGCGGCCTCGGCGCGACCCTGGCGGCGCTCTGGCTCGCCCATGGCGGCTCCCGCCTCGCCACGCCGCCGCGGGTGTTCTGGGCCTTCCTGGCCTTCACGCTCGCGGTCGCCGCGCTGGCCGCCTCGCCGGGCCTCCTGGTCTCGGTGCCGGCCATGCTCGTCCTTGGATTTGCCGGCGAGACCGCCCGGACCGCCACCCTGTCCATCCTCCAGACGACGGTCGACGACGCCCAGCGCGGGCGTGTGATGAGCACGCGCTTCCTGCTGCAGCGGGCGGCCGGCGGGCTGGGAACGCTGATGGTCGGCGGTTTTGCGCAGGATGCGGGCCTGCGGCTGCCGATGCTGGCCGCCGCCGCCGTCGCGCTGGCCTCCTGGGGCTTCGCATGGATGGGCCGCGCGCGGATCCTGGCCGCGTTCCAGCCCGCCGGGGATGCGGCGCCGGTCGCGCGCGGCGCGCCGCCGCCGCCGTGATCGCGTCGGGCCGCGCCGCCGCCTCACGTGCGGGCCAGCATCGCCTCCAATGTGCGGCGGCCGCGATGATGGGCATGGGTGATGGCGATGGCGAGGGCGTCGGCGGCGTCGTCGGACTTCGGGTCGGCCTTGGGCAGCAGCAGCTTGATCATCGTCCGGATCTGCTGCTTCTCGGCATGGCCGGCGCCGACCACGGTCTTCTTCACCAGGTTCGGCGCATATTCGCCGACGGCGAGGCCGGCCCGGGCCGGCACCAGCAGCGCGATGCCGCGGGCCTGGCCGAGCTTCAGCGTGCCCGCCGCATCCTTGTTGACGAAGGTCGCCTCCACCGCCGCCTCGTCCGGCGCATGGCACGCCACCACCTCGCTCAGACCGTCATGCAGGGTGACGAGGCGGCGGGCGAGCTCGTCGGCGTCGTCGGAAAGGACGGTGCCGCAGGCGACGAAGACCAGCTTGTTGCCGACGACGTCGATCACGCCCCAGCCGGTGCGGCGCAGGCCCGGATCGATGCCGAGGATGCGGACGGTGGTCATGTCGCGGCCTCCTGGCCTTCTTTCGCCGATCAATGCTTCAGGCGCAACGCCGGCCGCTCCCCTCCTCCTTGTGGGGAGGGGGAAGGGGCAAGGGGCGTTGGCGTAGGGCGCACTCCGTCCTGTACGACCCCCACCCTTTATCCCTCCCCACAAGGGGCAGGGAAGACGCCAACGTCGCTGGAAGACAGGAACCGCGGCGTCTCACACGGCCGTGGAAGGTTCGCCTCGAGAGCCTCCCTGGAGCAAAGCGCGTTTCGGTGGAAACGCGCTTTGCTCCAGCTCCTTGTTTCGACGCGTCTTTGCGATTTGACGCGACTCCGTCAAATCGCAAAACGCTCTAGCAGGCTGCTGAAAAACTGCTTTGTTCACGGGACGTGCCGCAATCGGAATGAGTCCGAAGCCGAATCGAACCGGGTACATCGGGGACTTTTTCAGCAGCCTGCTAGCCGCCCATCTTGGCCATCAGCGCGTCCGACACCTCGAAATTGGCGTAGACGTGCTGGACATCGTCGTGGTCGTCGAGGGTGTCGACCAGCTTCAGCAGCCGCTCGCCGACCTCGTCCTCCACCGCCACCGTGTTCTGCGGGCGCCAGATCAGGGCGGACTTGCGGGCTTCGCCGAAACGCTCCTCCAGCGCCCGCGTCACCTCGGCGAGGTTCTCGGCGCCGCAGACGAATTCATGGCCCTCCTCGGAGGAGGTGCAGTCGTCGGCGCCGGCCTCGAGCGCGGCTTCGACCATGGCGTCGGGCGTGCCCTTGTCGGCGTCGTACTCGATCACGCCGATGCGGTCGAACATGAAGGAGACCGCGCCGGTCTCGGCCAGGTTGCCGCCGGCCTTGGTGAAGAAGGAACGCACGTCCGAGGCGGTGCGGTTGCGGTTGTCGGTGAGCGCCTCGACGATCAGCGCCACGCCGCCGGGACCATAGCCCTCGTAGCGGATCTCGTCATAGTTCTCGCTGTCGGCGCCCGACGCCTTCTTGATCGCCCGGTCGATGTTGTCCTTGGGCATGTTCTCGGCGCGGGCGGCGAGCACGGCGGCGCGCAGGCGGGCATTGGCCTTGGGATCGGGCAGGCCGAGCTTGGCGGAGACGGTGATCTCGCGCGCCAGCTTGGAGAAGAGCTTCGACCGCTGGGCGTCCTGCTTGCCCTTGCGATGCATGATGTTGGCGAATTGGGAATGACCGGCCATTGTCGTGTGGTCCTCGGGGCCGCGGCTTGGCGCGGGGCGTGACGGTGCTATGGCGGCGCTTATAGGGGCGCCGACGTCGAAAATCCACGGCTGCGGCGGATGCCGGCAACCCTGGCTCGGCGGGGAGGCGGCCTGGCCGCCGTCACGGTTCCCAGAAGTCCGGCACGGCCTGGGACAGCCGGCCGCCGAGGCGGACCGGCGCCAGGCGCAGGGCGAGGCCGGTGCGGTCGTCGGTCTCGACCGCCAGGCCCGACAGGGTCGCCTCGCCATGGGCCGGCTCGAAGCGGCCGCCCGGCGTCTTCTGGATGAAGCGCCGGATCGGCTCCTCCTTGTCCATGCCGAGCACGCCGCCATAGTCGCCGCACATGCCGGCGTCCGACAGGTAGGCGGTGCCGTGCGGCAGGATCTGGTGGTCGGATGTCGGGGTGTGGGTGTGGGTGCCGACGACGAGGCTGGCGCGGCCGTCGAAGTAATGGCCGAGCGCCTGCTTCTCGCTGGTCGCCTCGGCATGGACGTCGAGGACGATGGCGTCGGCGGCCCGGCCGAGCGGGCAGGCTTCGATCTCGTGCTCGGCGGCGGCGAAGGGGTCGTCGAGCGGCTCCATATAGGTGCGGCCCATCACCTGCACCACCAGGAGGCGGGCGCCGTTGCCGAGCTCGACCAGCGTGGCGCCGCGGCCCGGCGTGCCGGCGGGATAATTGGCCGGGCGCACCAGGCGCGGCGCCCGTTCGATGAAGACCAGGGCCTCGCGCTGGTCGAAGGAATGATTGCCGAGCGTGACCACGTCGGCGCCGGAGGCCACGACCTCGTCGAAGATCGCCTCGGTGATGCCGAAGCCGCCCGCGGCGTTCTCGCCGTTGATCACCACCGCGTCGAGCTTCCAGCGCTCGCGCAGGCCCGGCAGCCGCTCGATGACGGCGAGGCGGCCGGAGCGGCCGACGATGTCGCCCAGGAACAGGAGACGCATCAGGCGGCACCCGCCACGATCATCTCGCTCTCGGTGGCGATGGCGTCGAACGGCACGTCGTGCGGCTCGACCGGCACCTGCTCCACTTCCTGGCAGGCGAAGGCGACGCCGAGCGCCACCAGGGGATGCATGGCGCGCAGCTTCGGGATGGTGCGGTCGTAGAAGCCGGCGCCGTAGCCGATGCGGTAGCAGCGCCGGTCGAAGCCGACCGGCGGGGCCACCAGCACCTGGGGGAACACTTCCGGCGCATCGGCGTGCGGCTCGGGGATGTTCATGTGGCCCTTGACCAGCGGGTCGCCCGGCTTCCAGGCGCGGAACACCAGAGGCTGGCCGAATTTCGGGGTGCAGGGCAGGCCGAGCCGGCGGCCGGCCGCGGCCAGGCGCTCGATCAGCACGCCGGGATGCAGCTCGCCCCGGATCGCCGAATAGAGGCCGACCAGCCCGTGCGTGTCGGCCAGCCGCTCGAAGATGCGGTCGGCCACCGCCGCCGTCGCACGATGACGCTCCTCGCCCCGAAGGGCGGAACGCTTTTCGATCGCCTGGTTGCGAAGCGCGATCTTGATGGCGGAAGACGGCATAAGCTGCGGAGAGGGGCCTCGGAAAACACAGGTGCGGGCCACCTCGGCCGTTGGACGGTTCGATCCCGGGCGCCTACAAAAGTAGGTGGGCGCCGTGATGCCCAAGTCCACGGACAAGGGCAGGAACAGCTCCCGTGGAGATCGTATGGCCCCGGGGATTGTGTTGTCCTGACGAACCAGGCAGCACCGCGACGCCGAAGATAAGGGTTTGCGGCCGGAAACGCCAGTGGGGAAGACCGCGCCGCAGGGGAAAATCGCGAGCCGGGTTCGGGGGCGGCCGGCGGAAGGCCCGAGCCGGCTATGGCAGCCCGATGCCGAGCCCCCCGGCGGACGGATCGAGGAGCCGCTTCGCCAGCATGTCGCGACAGGCTGCCAGCAGGCGGCGAGCGGCCTGTTCGTCACGGTCCCACAGGCGCTTGAAGGCGCGCAGGCAAGCGGCGTGCGGGATGAGGGGACTGCCGATTGCCGCAACATAGCCGTGGTCGGACGTCGTCGCCCGGCCGTCGGCGACGGCCGCGAGCGCGGTGCCGAAACGCTCGATCGTCTCGGCGCGCTGGACGTGCAACTGGTCGCGGCTGTTGAGGCCGAAGAAGTCGATGATCAGGGCGGCGCGGGCATGGCGCGGACCGTCGGGTGCGACGGGGTGCGCCACGGTTCCGGTGAAGGTGATGAGATCCTCCGGGTCATCGTCCGCCGTGCCGATCGGATAGACCAGATAAGCCTGCTCGGCCGCCAATGCTTCCGGATCGGTTGCATCCTTGCAGCGCGGACCGGCCACCGGAAAGCAAGCGCTTTTGTAGTCTGAGTTGCAGATCTTGCAGGCGGCCGCGTAGTTGGCGACATCATAGGCCAGCCAGTAATAGCCCGTGGGCGAGGCCGCCCCCGTCGCGGCAGGATAGGGCCTGTCGCCCGCCGGTCGCTTCCATGCCTTGACGGCGCTCTTGGGTCGGAAATGTTCCAGATCCATCTCGATGCGGCTTTCCTCGGGCCCGGTGAAAAGGCGTTCGCAGAAGGCGCATTTGTTGGACTGGAGCAGCATGAAGGCGGGCTTGGCGCTGGACCAGATCGAGCTCTGCTCCTGGAACCGGCCAAGGGCGACAAGGGTCCGCGTTCGTGTCGCCGCCTTGGCGAACCAAGTGGCATCCTCCCTCTCGATGTCGCTGCGCAACCGGGCCGGATCGAGCGCGTGGCGGATCATGCGGTCAGGCCTGCTTGGCGCGCGAGGATCCGTTGCGGAGCCGCTCAAGCGGTTCGGAGAGTTGGCGAAGGAAGGCCTCCGCGGCGTCGACGTCGCCGCCTGGCGTTGCCGCCACCTCTTCCGCCAAGGTCGCTGTCATCGCCCTGGCCTCGGGCGGCCGCAGGCTGTCCAGGCCGAAATAGGGGCTCATCAGAACCGCCTCGATGCTGCGTCCGTACAGCGTCTCCGTCATCCGCTCGAGCGTCGGCAGGCCGGCCGGGTCGGCGCCGGTGACGACAACGTTGGCCGCGCGCACCGAGGCTGCCACCAGCGGGCTGTGTGAGGTGAAGATGAACTGGAACCGCGGGAAGCCGCGCGAGAGGCGCGCGACGACATCACGCTGCCAGGAGGGATGGAGATGCAGGTCGATCTCATCGACCAGGACGATGCCGGCAAGGTCCAGCAGTTTCGCGCCCTCGGAGACCGAGACCATGTGGCCGATCAGGTCGCTGACCCAGCCGATGAACGCCTTGTATCCGTCCGACAGGGCGGGGAACGGCGTCGGCACGCCGTCGAAGCGAAAGATGTAGTCGTCGTCCTCCATGGCGCCCTCGAAGCGGATGCTGTCCGGAAGGGCGCGTGCGAAAAGCTCGATCACCTCGGTCTTGCGGTCCTCCGGCAGTTGCGGGAGCCAGGATTGGAGCGGCCTGAGCGCAACATGGTCCTCGAACAGGCTGGCGACGCGCTGATAGCGCCGGCCGCGGCGCTTGTCCTCGCTCGCAGCGCTGAAGCTGCCGCTCTCGACCCGGCGCGTTGCGCCGTAGCCGACAACGAAGAAGGCCGGCGAGTAGTCGTCGTAGATCAGCTCGGAAATCGGGTTCCGCCGCGTCGATTCCAGTGTCAGCTGGTCGATCTGGCTGCGCGGCTTGGCACGAAGCCGGGCGAGGAACTCATGCGGCCGTGACGCCTTCGGCGCGGCCCGCTGCGACGACGGCGTCGGTGGTTTCGGCAGACGCTCGGCCTCGTCGAGGATGCCGCGCAGCTTGAGCAGGCCGTCGCCGTTCACCTCGCCGGAAGGGCCGCGGCGGACGAGACGATAGGCCACGAAGCCGCCATTGCGCAGGGCGGGAGCCAGCGCGGCGATGGCGATGGCGCGCAGCACCGACGATTTGCCGCCGCCGTTGTCGCCCAGTATCAGATTGACGTTGGGGTGCTCGACCTCCGCCTCGTCCGGGCGGCCGGGATAGCACCATTCGACCTCGGCCTTGCCGAAGCACTTGAAGTCGCGGATGGCGATGGACTTGGCATACACGGCGACGGCCTCCGACACAGCCAATATGTCCGCGCCGGCCGGCCTTCACAAGCCGTGCGTCCCGTTTCGGCGTCGGTCCGACGGCCGGAGATTCGACGGCGCGCGGGAGCGGGGATTTGCCGGCGCTGGCTTGAGCCGACGGCCGATCCGACCTATCTGCGGACAGCCGCGGGCTTGCCGGGGCCTTCGCCGGATCGGACGCCCGCACGCCATGTTCTCCTACGCCGCCCTTTCCCTCCAGCAGATCACCTCGCCGCCGTTCCGCTCCGTGCTGCTCAAGTCCATCGGCCTGACGCTGGTGATGCTGGCGGCGGTCTGGGCGGCGGTCTACGGCACGTTCACCTGGTTCGTCACCGTGCCCTGGGGCTGGCTGCAGACCGTGATCGACATCCTCACCGGCGTCGGGCTGGTGGTCGGGCTCGGCTTCCTCGTCGCGCCGGTGACGGCGATGTTCGCCGGCCTGTTCCTCGACGACGTCGCGGCGACGGTGGAGACGACCTTCTATCCCGACGATCCGCCCGGCCGGGCCTTGCCCGTCGGCGAGGCGCTGCTGGCGGCGATCCGCTTCACCGCGCTGGTGGTCGCGGTCAACATCGTCGTGCTCCTGCTGGTGCTGCTGCCCGGCATCAACTTCACCGCCTTCTTCGTCGCCAACGGCTATTTGCTCGGCCGCGAATATTTCGAGCTGGCCGCGGGCCGTTTCCACCCGCGCGACGAGGTGCGGCGCCTGCGCCAGCAATACGGCCTGCGCATCTTCCTCGGCGGCCTGGTGATCGCGGTCGTGCTGGCGATTCCGGTGGTCAACTTCGTCACGCCGCTGTTCGCCACCGCCTTCATGGTGCACCTGCACAAGGCGGTGGTCGGCTCGCGGCCGCGGCCGCCGGCGGGAGCCCCGTTCCCGTCGCCTTGATCAGGGGAGTGCACGCCATGGCCCAGACCACGCCCGCCACGCAGGCGCTGCGCGCGCTCGGGATCGCCTTCGAGACCCGGACCTACGACTACGACCCCGACGCCGCCCGTGTCGGGCTGCAGGCGGCCGAGGCACTGGGCGAGCCGCCGCAGCGCGTGCTCAAGACCCTGATCGCCCAGGTCGACGGCAAGCCGGTCTGCGTCGTCCTGCCCTCGGACCGCGAGGCGAGCATGAAGAAGGTCGCGGCCGCCTTCGGCGGCAAGAGCGCGGCGATGATGCCGGTGCCGGATGCCGAGCGGCTGACCGGCTACAAGGTCGGCGGCGTCAGCCCCTTCGGCCAGAGGCGCCGGCTGCGCACCGCCGTGGAAGCTTCCGCCATGGCCGAGGCCATGGTCTACGTCAATGGCGGCCAGCGCGGGCTGCAGCTGAAGATCGCCCCGGCCGACCTGCTGCGGGCGACCGATGCGGTGTCCGCCACGATCGCCGCCTGACCGCCGCCGGTCAGGACGATGTCCGCGCCGGATCGGCCGGCAGCTCGGCATGGGGCTCGCCCTGGGTGATCAGCCGGGCGCTGCGCTGGTCGCGCGCATGGATCCACAGCCAGTTGAGCGCGACGCTCAGCCGGGTGCGCACGCCGATCAGGAAGTAGATATGGGCGATGCCCCACAGCCACCAGGCGAGGGCGCCCTTGAGCCGGATCCAGCCGAAATCGATGACGGCGCGGCGCTTGCCGATCTGGGCGAGGCTGCCCTGGTGGCGGTAGCGGAAGGGGGCCGGCGCGGGCTTGCCGTCCAGCCTTGCCCGGATCACGGCGGCGACGTGGCGGCCCTCCTGCTTGGCGGCGGGGGCGATGCCCGGCACCGGCTTGCCGTCGGGCCCGGCCACGGCCGCGGTGTCGCCGATGACGAAGATGTCGGGATGGCCGGGCACGGTGAGGTCGGGCTGCACCTTCAGCCGGCCGGCGCGGTCCGCCGGCGCGCCCAGCCATTCGGCCGCCGGAGAGGCGCGGACGCCGGCCGCCCAGATGATCGTGCGGGCCGCCAGCCGGTGCTCGCCGAAGCTCACGCCTTCCGCCGTGCAGTCGGAGACTGGCCGGCCGAGCTCGATCTCGACGCCGAGCGCTTCCAGCGAGCGGCGGGCATAGTCGGAGAGGGCGTCGGGATAGCCGGCGAGCACGCTCGGCCCGGCCTCGATCAGCACGACGCGGGCGCTGCCGGTATCGATGTGGCGGAAGTCGCGCGGCAGGGTCTTGCGGGCAAGCTCGGCGATCGTCCCGGCCAGCTCCACGCCGGTGGGCCCGGCGCCGACGATGACGAAGGTCAGCAGCGCCGCCCGCCGGGCAGGGTCGGGCTCGCGCTCGGCCCGCTCGAAGGCAAGCAGGATGCGCCGCCGGATCGTCGTGGCGTCCTCGATCGTCTTCAGGCCGAGGGCGAAGGGCTCCCATTCGTCGTGGCCGAAATAGGCATGCCTGGCGCCGGTCGCCAGCACCAGGCTGTCATAGGGCAGGCTGGTGCCGTCCTCGAGCAGCACGCGCCGCCCAGCCGCATCGACGCCGCCGACCGTCGCCAGCAGCGTGGTCACCTCCGGCCGGTCCCGCATCAGAGCGCGGATCGGCCAGGCGATCTCCGAAGTGGCCAGCGAGGCGGTCGCCACCTGGTAGAGCAGCGGCTGGAACAAATGATGGTTGCGCCGGTCGACGACGGTAACGGCGACGGGAGCGCCGGCCAGGCCCTTGACGGCCTCCAGCCCGCCGAAGCCCGCCCCGACCACCACCACGCGGTGCGGGCCGGCAGGAGCCTCCGCGTCCCCGGCAGGGTCTCCCGTCATGTCCGGCCTCCATCGGTTGCGTCACGCCGAATCGGGAACGCCGCAGATGCGTCCCGGTTCAGCATAGCCTGAGGAGAGAGGAAGGCCGGCGGCTCGTTCGGAGCCGGCCGGCGGATCAGGTCAGCTTGCGCCGGGCCTGGGCCTCCACGGCCTTGGCGAAGGCTTCCGGCTCCCAACCCTCTGCCAGGGCCTGACGCATCAGCGCCTGCTGGGTCTGCGGGGCGAGGCCGCCGAGCGGCGGGTCGCGGTCGAGGTTGGTGGGGAAGGAATAGCCCTCGGCGCAGGCGGCGACGGCGTTGGCGATCCCGCCGGCATCGAGCCGGCCCTCGGCGGCGAGCCGGCGCAGGGTCGGGTAAAGCGCGATGCTCATGCGCGTGCGGTCGACGCTCTCCATCGCCCGGCCGTAGGCCGAGGAGACCTGCAGCAGGTTGGCCATGCGCCGCACGTCGCTGGAGCGGTTGGTGCCGGCGCCGTGGAACACGGCCGGATTGAAGAAGGCGGCGTCGCCCTTGGCCAGCGGCAGCTGCACATGATGCCGCGCGAAATAGTCGCGGAACTCCGGCCGTCCCGTGGCGAGATAGCCGGGCAGGTAGGTCTGCGAGAAGGGCAGGTACAGCGTCGGGCCGGTCTCCAGCGGCATGTCGCAATGGGCGACGGCGCCCTGCAGGGTCAGGACCGGCGAGAGGCGGTGCACATGCGCGGGGAAGCGCTCGATCACCGCCGCGCTCTGGAAGCCGAGATGATAGTCGCGATGGGGCGACTGGGCCGCGCCGCCGGGATTGACCACGTTGAGCTGCGAGGTGATCTGGTAGTCCGGGCCGAGCCAGGCCTCGCTGACGAGGGCGATGATCTCGTTGGCGTAGTAGGCGGCGAAGGTCGCGGGATCGCGCAGGCAGAGCTTTTCCAGGGCGTTCCAGATCCGGTCGTTGGCGCCCGGCTTGGCGAAATGGTCGCCGCCGCCGGTGTTGGCGGCGTGCTGCTCGGCGATGATCGCCTGGAAATGCGCGGTGGCCGCGTCGAGCACGGCATGGTCGGCGAAGGCGCCGCGGAAGACGACAATGCCCGGGCCGTCGGTCATGGCCTCCGTCCACTCCGCCAGGATTTCACGGCGCGAGTCGGGGGATGCGGCGGCCTGGCGCACCGCGGCCGCGTCGTAGACCAGGACGTTCGAGGCGACCTCGCTGGCATAGGGATAGTCGGCCGGGTCGGTCGTGCGCTCGACCAGCGCCCTGAATTCGTCGAGGTCGCACAGATCCGCGCTGAGCCAGACCCGGTCGCTGCGCACCTTCCGGACATTGTCGGTCTTCATTCCATCCTCCCTTGGACCTGTGACGCCGGCGGAAGTATAGGAGGAGCGGCTGGCGGGAATACCGCATCGATCCTTCAAAAACCCATCAAGGACGCAGTGTTTGCCTCATCCCTTCCTGGTCAAGGAGATCGCCCTGCAGGCCGGCGTCAGCGAGGCGACGGTCGATCGGGTGCTGAACGGGCGTGGCGGCGTGCGCCGCCACACCGAGCAGCGGGTGCGCCAGGCGATCCGCGAGCTGGAGGGTCAGAGCGAGCAGGCGGGGCTCGCCGGCGCCAAGCTGATCATCGACGTGGTGATGGAGGCGCCGGCGCGCTTCTCCGAGGCGGTGCGCCTGGCGCTGGAAGCCGAGATGCCGGGGCTGCGCCCGGCCGTCTTCCGGGCGCGCTACCATTTCGGCGAGGTGGTGCCGGTGCCCGACCTCGTGGCGATGCTCGACCGCATCGGCCGGCGCGGCAGCCACGGCGTGCTGCTCAAAGCGCCGGACATGCCGGCGGTCGCGGCCGCGGTCGAGCGCCTGGCCGGGCGCGGCGTGCCGGTGGTGACGCTGGTCACCGACGTCGCCGCCGCGGGGCGCTCGGCCTATGTCGGCATGGACAACCGCGCCGCGGGCGAGACCGCAGCCTACCTCATCGGCGAATGGCTGGGCCCGGGGCCGGCGCAGGTGCTGGCCACCCTCTCCAGCAGCCGGTTCCGCGGCGAGGAGGAGCGCGAGATCGGCTTTCGCCGCGGCCTGCGCCAGCGCTATCCGCAGTTGGAGGTGATCGACGTCAGCGAGGGCTTCGGCATCGACAAGGCGACGGGCGACCTGGTGCGGGCGGCGCTCGCGGCATCGCCCGGCATCGCCGCGGTCTACTCGATCGGCGGCGGCAACCGCGCCATCGTCGAGGCCTTCCGGGCGATGGGGCGGACCTGCCGGGTGTTCGTGGCGCACGACCTCGACGCCGACAACCTCGCCCTGCTGCGCGGCGCCGCGATCTCGGCCGTGCTGCACCACGACCTGCGCTCGGACATGCGCGCCGCCTGCCAGCACCTGATGCGCGCCCATCGGCTGCTGCCGCGGGCGGCGGCCGCCATGCCTTCGCAGGTTCAGGTGATCACGCCCTTCAACCTGCCGCCGGGGTGAGGGCCTACGCGCCGCGGTGCAGTGTCTCCGCCAGCTTCTCGATGCGGGCGGCAGCCTCGACCACGGCCTCGGCGACGCGCAGTTGCGCCTGCTCGTCGCGCGCCACGGCGCTGGCCCGGGCGTTGCGCAGATCCTGCATCTCCGCCTCCAGGGCGCCGATGCGGCGCTGCGCCTCGGAGAGCTCGTCGGCCACCATGATGCCGGCCATGACCGCGAGGCGCATGTCGCCGATCTCGCCGAAGGAGCCGCGCAGGGCGTCGATCTTGCCGTCGAGCATTCTGCCGAGGTTGAGGAGGTGCTCCTCCTGGCCTTCGTCGCAGGCCATGCGGTAGGCCCGCCCGGCGATCGTGACCGACACATGCGCCATGGTTCAGGGCTCCTGGGGTTCGAGGAGGCTGCGAATGGCGTCGATGGCCTGATCGAGCCGCCGGGAGACGTCGCGATTGGCCGCGTCGACCCTGGCGAAACGGGCGAAGCTGTCGTCGAGCTCCTGGGCCAGCCGGGCGCGATCGTCCGACAGGGCCTGCACCTCGATCTTGTGGTTGGCGCCGACCCTGTCGGCCTCGATCCGTCGCTCCACCGCGTCCTCGATCCGCGACACGGCGGCGGACAGGCGTTGCAGGGCGGTGTCGAGGGGAGGCGTCGTCATCGGTCGCGATTGTCCCTGAGCGGGTCTCCGAACTGTCGCTGCGATGTTCGGACCCGCCATGCCGGGCGAGATCCGGGCATCCGGCTTTCCTCGAATCAACGGCCGAACAACGAGCCGAACCTGAGAAAAAATAGGTCGCGCCGGACACGAGCGTCAATCTGTCACGAGCGCGCCAGGGGCATGCATCCACAAGCCCGGCCGCAAATGCCGGTGCGACTGCCTACCCGGGGTTGTATTCGCCGATCCCGGCCGGGCTTGGGCGGATTCGGGCGATTTCCCTCGAAATGGCCGAAGATTGACAGGCGGAGATGAGGTGTTAAGAACCGCGCGGCCCTTCCGTCGCGTTTCTCCAGCCACAATCAGGACAATGCCCATGATTCAGCGCGAACTCCACGAGCGCATGGCCAATGCCATCCGCGGTCTGGCCATCGACGGTGTCGAGGCCGCCAAGTCCGGGCATCCGGGCATGCCTATGGGCATGGCCGATGTCGCCACGGTGCTGTTCACGCGCTTCCTGAAATATGACGCGGCCCAGCCCAAATGGCCCGACCGCGACCGCTTCGTGCTGTCGGCCGGCCACGGCTCGATGCTGATCTATTCGCTTCTCTACCTGACGGGCGTGCCCGGCATGACCCTGGACGACCTGAAGCATTTCCGCCAGCTCGGCTACAAGACCCCCGGCCATCCCGAGAACTTCCACACCGCCGGCATCGAGACCACCACCGGTCCGCTCGGCCAGGGCCTGGCCACCTCGGTCGGCATGGCCATCGCCGAGAAGATGCTGCAGGCCGAATACGGCCGGAAGATCGTCGACCACCACACCTATGTCATCGCCTCCGACGGCGACCTGATGGAGGGCATCAGCCAGGAGGCGATCGCCCTCGCCGGGCACTACAAGCTCAACAAGATGATCGTCCTGTGGGACGACAACGGCATCTCGATCGACGGGCCGCTGACCCTCTCCGACTCGGTCGACCAGGTGAAGCGCTTCCAGGCCTGCGGCTGGCGCGCCGAGCGCGTCGACGGGCTCGACCCCGAAGCCGTCGCGGCGGCGATCGAACGGGCGCAGAAGTCTTCCAAGCCGACGCTGATCGCCTGCAAGACCATCATCGGCTACGGCGCCCCCAAGAAGCAAGGCACGTCCAAGGCGCATGGCGAGCCGCTCGGTCCCGAGGAGGCCGCCGCGGCCAAGGCCAAGCTCGGCATTCCCGGCGCGCCGTTCGAGGTGCCCGCCGACGTGCTGAAGGCCTGGCGCGAGGTCGGCGCCCGCGGCGCCGAGGCCCGCATCGCCTGGGAAGAGCGCTTCGCCACCCTCTCGGAGCGTAAGCGCGCCGAGTTCACCCGCCGCGTCACCGGCGGCCGGCCGGCCAAGCTCGCCAAGGCGATCTCCCATCACAAGAAGGCGCTGGCGGCAGCGCCCGTCAGCGTGGCGACGCGCAAGGCGTCCGAGCTGGCGCTCGACGTTATCGTCGAGGTGATGCCGGAACTGGTGCTGGGCTCGGCCGACCTGACGCCCTCCAACAACACCAAGGCCAAGGGCCTCGTCGAGATCAGCCCGAAGAACTTCAAGGGCCGCTACATCCACTGGGGCATCCGCGAGTTCGGCATGGCTGCGGCCATGAACGGCATCTACCTGCATGGCGGCTACGTGCCGGCCGGCGGCACCTTCCTGGTGTTCACCGACTATGCCCGCCCGGCCATGCGCCTGGCCGCGCTGATGGGCACCGCGCCGGTCTACGTCATGACCCATGACTCGATCGGCCTCGGCGAGGACGGCCCGACCCACCAGCCGGTGGAGCATCTGGCGGCGCTGCGCGCCATGCCCAACATGCACGTCTACCGCCCCTGCGACGCGATCGAGACGGCCGAGTGCTGGCAACTGGCGCTGGAGCGCACCAACGGGCCGACCGTGCTCGCCCTGACCCGGCAGAACCTGCCGCAGCTGCGCGACTATTCGGCGGCGAACCTGTGCGCCCGGGGCGCCTACGAACTGGTGCCGGCCGTCGGCGGCCCGGCCCGGGTGACGCTGTTCGCCTCGGGCTCGGAAGTCGAGATCGCCTTCAATGCCCGCAAGGTGCTGAACGAGCGCGGCGTGCCGACCCGGGTGGTCTCCGTGCCCTCGCTCGACGTTTTCCTCGGCCAGCCCGACGCGGTGCGCGCCGAGGTCATCGGCGATGCGCCGGTCAAGGTCGCGGTCGAGGCGGCGGTGCGCTTCGGCTGGGATGCGGTGATCGGCGAGCATGGCGGCTTCGTCGGCATGGCGAGCTTCGGCGCCAGCGGACCGATCAAGGATCTCTACCGCCATTTCGGCATCACGGTCGAAGCCGTCGTCGAAACCGCCATGAAGCGTCACAACGGCTGACGTCCGAGCCCCATCTGCTATCATCCATCGTCGAACAGGAAGGAAGTGTCATGGCAGTCCGCGTTGCCATCAACGGCTTCGGCCGTATCGGGCGCAACATTCTCCGGGCCGTGGTCGAGGCCAAGCGCAAGGACATCGAGATCGTCGCCATCAACGACCTGGGGCCGGTCGAGACCAATGCGCATCTGCTGCGCTACGATTCGATCCATGGCCGCTTCCCGGCCGAGGTGACGGTCGACGGTGATTCGATCATCGTCCAGGGCCAGAAGATCAAGGTCACCGCGATCAAGGACCCCTCGACGCTGCCGCACAAGGAACTGGGCATCGACATCGCCTTCGAGTGCACCGGCATCTTCACCGCCCGCGACAAGGCGGCGGCGCACCTCGCCGCCGGCGCCAAGCGCGTCATGGTCTCGGCCCCCTCCGACGGCGCGGACCTCACCGTGGTCTACGGCGTCAACCATGACCAACTGACCAAGGACCACCTGGTCATCTCCAACGCCTCCTGCACCACCAACTGCCTCGCCCCGGTGGCCAAGGTGCTGCACGATGCCTTCGGCATCGAGCGCGGCTTCATGACCACGATCCACTCCTACACCAACGACCAGCCGTCGCTGGACCAGATGCACAAGGATCTCTACCGCGCCCGCGCCGCGGCGCTGTCGATGATCCCGACCTCGACCGGCGCCGCCAAGGCCGTCGGCCTGGTGCTGCCCGACCTGAAGGGGCGCCTCGACGGCACCTCGATCCGCGTGCCGACGCCGAACGTCTCCGTCGTCGACTTCAAGTTCAACACCCGCAGGAAGACCAGCGCCGAGAAGGTCAACGAGGCGATCCTCAAGGCGGCCAAGCGCGGCCCGCTCAAGGGCGTGCTCGCCTACACCGACGAGCCGCTGGTCAGCCGCGACTTCAACCACCACCCGGCGTCCTCGATCTTCGCGCTCGACCAGACCAAGGTGATCGACGAGAAGTTCGTGCGCGTGCTGAGCTGGTACGACAACGAGTGGGGCTTCTCCAACCGCATGGCCGACACGGCCGTCGCGTTCGCGAAGCTGATCTGAGCGTCGGGCGGCGTTCGCGCCGCATGCGTTCTGGAAGAGCCGCCGGGGCGGGCCCGGCGGCAACTCGAACGAGGACCCCAACCCGGGCATCGCCTGGCCGGGGAACGGGTCCGGTGACTTTCATGATCACTCCGATGGCGGCTCGGGCGGCCATCATGGATAGGAATGGGGCTAACCGACGATGACCGCTTTCCGCACCCTCGACGATATCGGCGACGTCACCGGCAAGCGCGTGCTCGTGCGCGTCGACCTCAACGTGCCGACGGACAACGGCGTCGTCACCGACGCCACCCGCATCGAGCGGGTGGCGCCGACCATCCTGGAGCTGTCGCGGGCGCATGCGAAGGTGATCCTGCTCGCCCATTTCGGCCGGCCCAAGGGCGTCGATCCGAAGGAGAGTCTGCGGCCGGTGGCCGAGAAGACCGCCGAGATCCTGCACCGGCCGGTGGCCTTCGCCGAGGACTGCATCGGCGAGGCCGCGGCCAAGGCGGTGGCGGCGATGAAGGACGGCGACATCCTCTGCCTGGAGAACACCCGCTTCCACAAGGGCGAGGAGAAGAACGATCCGGACTTCGTCAAAGCGCTCGCCGCCAATGGCGACATCTGGGTGAACGACGCCTTCTCCGCGGCGCACCGCGCCCACGCCTCGACCGAGGGGCTCGGCCATGTGCTGCCGGCCTATGCCGGGCGCACCATGCAGCAGGAGGTGGAGGCGCTGTCCAGGGCGCTGGAGAACCCGAAGCGGCCGGTCGCCGCGGTGGTGGGCGGGGCCAAGGTCTCGACCAAGCTGGAACTGCTCGGCAACCTCGTCAGCAAGGTCGACGCCCTGGTGATCGGCGGCGGCATGGCCAACACCTTCCTCTATGCCCAGGGCGTCAGCGTCGGCAAGTCGCTGGCGGAGCGCGACCTCGCCGACACGGCGCGCGAGATCCTCAAGAAGGCGCAGGCCGCCAATTGCGCCATCATCCTGCCGGTCGACGCGGTGATCGCCTATCACTTCGCCGCCAACGCCCCGAGCCAGGCCTACGGCCTCGATTCCATTCCGCTGGACGCCATGATCCTCGACGTCGGCCCGCAATCGCTCGAGCGCATCAAGGGCGCCATCGACGAGGCCGAGACGGTGGTGTGGAACGGTCCGCTCGGCGCCTTCGAGCTCACCCCGTTCGACCACGGCACCGTGGCCGCGGCCAAGCACGTGGCGGCGCGCACCAGGGCCGGCAAGCTCCTGTCGGTCGCCGGCGGCGGCGACACGGTGGCGGCGCTCAACCACGCCAAGGTGGCGGACCAGTTCTCCTATGTCTCGACCGCGGGCGGCGCCTTCCTCGAATGGCTGGAAGGCAAGCCGCTGCCAGGCGTGGACGTGCTGCGCAAGAGCTGACGCCGGTCCGCGGCGGAGTCGGGCGCGAGCGGCCTTCCCCACCGACAATCCCGGGCGTTCCCGAGATTGGCATGGAGAGCAAGCCGGAAACGTCCGACTTGCGTGGAGAAGGCTTCCGGCGTGTTGTTCGGACCC
This sequence comes from Labrys sp. Lb11, assembly GCF_057554225.1. Taxonomy (NCBI): domain Bacteria; kingdom Pseudomonadati; phylum Pseudomonadota; class Alphaproteobacteria; order Hyphomicrobiales; family Xanthobacteraceae; genus Labrys; species Labrys sp. Lb11. The sequence continues at coordinate 141,848 of NZ_BAAJOT010000007.1, read as the reverse complement.
GGACGCCGCCCTCGAAATCAGCCCCCAGTCTTGCTTTCGCCCCGATAACGCGCTTGAACACCGGCTCGCCGGAACGAACCGACATGGCCGCAACCGATCCTCGCCCGCCCGTGCAGCTCTATCTCGTGACACCCTTCGTGACCGATGCGGCCGCGTTCGCGCCCGTGCTGCGGCAGGTGCTCGACGCCGGGGAGGTGGCCTGCGTGCTGCTCAACCTCGCCGCGGCCGACGACCACGCCGCCAAGCGCCTGGTCAAGGAGATCGCCGCGGTGGTGCAGCCCAAGGGCGCGGCCCTGATCGTCAACGGCTTCGGCTCGATCGTGGCCCGTGCCGGCGCGGACGGCATTCATATCGCCGACGGCCGCAAGGGGCTGGACGAGGCGCTGGAGAGCTTCAAGCCGGAGCGGATCGTCGGCGCCGGCGGCATCCGGTCGCGCCACGACGCGATGTCGATCGCCGAGACCGGGGTCGACTACATCATGCTCGGCGAGCCGGCGGGCGACGGGCGCACGCCGCCGCTGGAGGCCGTGGTCGAGCGCACGAACTGGTGGGCCGAGCTGTTCGAGATTCCCTGCGTCGCCTATGCGCCCGATCTCGGCTCGGTGCCGCTCCTGGCCGATGCCGGCGCCGATTTCGTCGCCCTCGGCAGCGCGGTCTGGGAGCACGACAGGGGGCCGGCCGAGGCCCTGGCGCTGGCCAGCCGCCTGCTGGCCCAGAGGGAGGTGCAGGCATGAGGCGGTTCGCGCTCGCCCTGGCGGTGGCGCTTGCCGCCACGCCGTCGCTGGCCGAGACCGCCAAGCCGGCGGCCAAGCCGGAATTCCCGCCGATCGAGCCGCCGGTCGCGGCGCCGGGCGCCGACCTCGCCTTCGGCGCCTTCCAGCGCGGCTATTACCTCACGGCCTTCGACGAGGCGACCAAGCGGGTCATGGCCAGCCAGGATCCGGTGGCGATGACGCTGCTCGGCCAGCTCTACGCCGAGGGGCTCGGCGTGCCGCGCGACCCGGCCAAGGCCGCGTCCTGGTACGCCCAGGCGGCACGGCGCGGCAACCGCGACGCGATCTTCGCCTATGGCATGGCCAAGGTGAACGGCAGCGGCGTGCCCAAGGACGAGGCGGGCGGCGTGCTGCTGCTCACCCAGGCGGCGGAGATGAAGGTTCCGGCCGCCTCCTACAATCTCGGCATCCTGGCGCTGCGGCCGACCAACGGCGCGCCGGATTTCGTCACGGCGGTGAAGCGATTCCGCGAAGCGGCCGAACTCGGCAGCGTCGACGCCAAATATTCGCTGGGCGTGCTCTCCAAGGAAGGGCGCGGCATGGCCGTCGACCCGAAGGCCGCCGCCGCCTATTTCCTGGCCGCGGCGCAGGGAGGCCATGTCGATGCCATGATCGAGATCGGCATCGACCTGTACAACGGCGACGGGGTCGACAAGGACGAGGCGGCGGCAGTGGCTTGGTTCCGCAAGGCGGCCGAGGCCGGCTCTCCCATCGGCCGCAACCGCCTGGCCCGGCTTTATGCCGCCGGCAAGGGCGTGCCGGCCGACCCGGCCCTGGCCGGCATGTGGAACCTTCTGGCCCGCGCCGCCGGCCTGCGCGATCCCTGGCTCGACCAGTACATGGCGTCGCAGACCCAGGAAGCCCGCGACGCCGCGCTGAAGGCGGCGATGGACCACGGGCTGTAAGGGCGTTCCGGGGCCTGTGTGTCCCCCCTTTGCCGCGATCGTCGGCCGCGGTCCCGCAACGGGGGGACAGCAGCTCCGGCCATGGCGGGATAACGCATACGTGAAGAAGATTGGATGGCTCGATGGCCGGTCTGGAAATAAGCGTGGCCATCCCGTCCCGAGCAGAGGTGCCGCGCGTGCTGTCCAGATTTGAAGCGTACCAACCTTACCTCCTGAGCTTGCTGCGGTTTGTGTCGGCCCTCGTGCTGTTCAGCTATGGCACGCAGAAAATCCTGGGCTTTCCTGCATCCGATCGAGTTCCCGCCACGTTCTCGCTGCCCTGGATCGCCGGATTGTTCGAGCTGATCCTGGGGCTCGCCCTGCTGCTCGGCTTCCATGCCCGGCTGTCGGCTTTCGTGCTCTCCGGCCTGATGGCCTCTGCCTATTTCATCGCGCATGCGCCGCAGAGCGTCTTTCCCGCCCAGAACGGCGGCGTGGCGGCGATCCTGTTCTGCTTCATCTTCCTCTACCTGACGTTTGCCGGGCCAGGCCCCGTGAGCATCGACGCGCTGCGCGGCCGGAAGGACTGAGCCCACGCGGATGCGCATCGGCCGCCGGAGCGGCCGATGCGCCGCGCTCAGCGCCCGCCGCCGCGCCGAAGGCCTTGCCGGGTCTCGCGCGTGGCGGTGGCATCGACGGCGCCGTGGCTGTCGAGGACAACGCCGAACGTCGCGCGGGCGAAGCCCTCGGACACATAGCCCTCGCGGATGTCGTTCAGGACGGCCTCTTCCGTCCTGTCGGCGGGGGCGCCGTACCCACCGCCGCCCGAGGAGACCGAGACGATGCTCTCGCCCTCGTTCAGCCACACGCCGGTGCACGGCGCCTGGGGCTCGAGCCCGCCGCCCGCCAGGCGCTTGAGGATGCGCGACTGGCCGCCTGCCATGCCGCCCCTGACGCCCTTGGCGACATTGACCATGCCGTCGGCGTTGTAGAACACCCGCATCGGCTCGGCGTCGCGCGGGCCGAATTCGACGCGGATGGACGGGGCGCCGCAGAACTCGCCGGCGCCGCCGGTATCGGGCAGGATGCGCCGCTCCCGGATCAGAAGCGGGTAGGAGAGCTCGTCCACCTCGATGCCGTCGTGCCGGCACATCCCGGCATTGCCGGCGTGGATCAGCGTGAGCCAGCCGTCCTGGCGCGGTGTCGCCGGCCCGCCGGAAATGCCGAGATGGACCTGGTTGACGTAAGGGGCACCCTCCTGGCGCGCGTCGCGTCCGGAGATGACGCCGCCCGCGGCCGGGTAGATCGGTCCGGCCTCGGCCATGCCGAAACCTGCCGCGATCGTCGCCAGGGCGCTCTGCGTCGCGCTCACCACCCGGTCGGCGAGGTTGGTGGTCGCGACCGAGCAACTATAGGGATGGCGCGGGATGCCGACCGCGCAGTTCTCGCGCAGATGGATGTCGATCCGGCGGAACGAGCCGGCATTCGAGGGAATCGTATGGTCGCCCAGGGCGTTGAAGACGCCGAGCAGGCCGCTGCTGCGCGTCGTGCCTTCGGTCAGGTTCAGCCCGCAGGGGAGGCAGTCGGGATTGTCGCGCAGGTCGATCGCGATGCGGGCATTCCGCGCGTCGACCGTCACCGTCGCGGTGACCGGAATGCCGTCCGGCGCGCCGGGGAACGGATCGTGCGTGCTCGTGACGGTCGCGCTTCCGCCCGGCATCCGGCCGATCGCCGCGGCGATCCGCCGCTCGGAATAGTCGAACCAGTTCTCGACGTGGCGGGCGAGCCGGTCCCATCCGACATCGCGCCCCAGCGCCAGCAGCTCATGCTCGCCGATGCGGACGGAGCCGAGCGTCGCCAGGTAGTCGCCCCACCAGATGTCGGGAACGCGGATGCGCGCCTTGCACATGCGGATGATGTCGGCGATGTCCCGGTAGTCCCGCTGGACCTGCACGGCGGGGAAGATCAGCGCGCCCTCCTCGTAGAGGTCGACGGCGTCGCCGATATAGGTGGTCGGCTTGGAGTTGCCGCAATCGGCCTGATGGGCCTTCGCCAGCACGCTGTAGCGATGCACGCCCTCGTCGTCGATGACCGGCACGAAGAGGCAGTGGTCGGCCGCATGCGAGTTGCCGTGATAGGGCGAGTTATGCAGATAGGCGTCGCCCCGTTTCATGTCGGGATGCATGGCGGCGATGTAGCGCGCCATGGCGTCCGGGCCCGACATGACATGGGAGGGCAGGCTCACCGCGCCGGCGACGAGGCGACAGTCTGCGGTCAGCACGACGCACGAGAAGTCGTGGCCGCTGTTCAGCACGCCCGAGCGGGCCGTGCGGAACAAGGTGTTGGCCATCTTGCGGGCGATGCCGTCGATGCGGCTGGCCAGGATCGCCATCTCGATCCCGCCGTCCTGTTGTGCTTCAGCCATTTCGGATGCCTTCCGGATCAGAGTTGAACGACCAGGCCGCCGGCCGGCGTGCGGCTGACCACCGCGCCGGGGTCGATGACGACCGTCGTGAAGGGCGATTCGATCACCGCCGGCCCCGTCAGGCTTTCGCCCGGCGCCAGCTCGCCGACGCGGCGGACCGGCACCTCGGCCCAGCCCCTGCCGGCGAGGTAGACGGGACGGTTCGCCTCGTGTTGCGGCGCGGCGAGCTCGATCTCCGTCCTGCCCTCGATGTCCTTCAGCACGCAGCGGACAAAGGCGCGCCAGGCGATGATCTCGATGCCGGATGCGTCGTCGCTGATCTGGAACAGGGTGCGATGCTCGGCGTGGAAGGCGTCGACCAGGGCCTGGACGGCGCCCGGATCGTCGAAATCCTCGTTGCCGACGGGGATCTCGATCTCCCAGACCTGCTTGGGGTAGCGCGCCTCGATTGCGATCTCGATAGAGGTGCGCAGCGAGCCTTGGCCGTAATCAGCGGCGAACCTCTCGCACCGGGCCCTCAGCTCGCGCACCACGGCCTTGGCGACGGCCGCGTCGAAACGGCTGCTGGTCATGTAGGCGACCTGGGTGAACTCGCCGTAGAGATCCGACATCAGGGCGCCGACGGCGCTGAGCGTGGCGCCACTTTCCGGGACGAGCACGGAGCGGCATTTGAGCCGGCGCCCGACGGAGACGGCGTTGAGTCCACCGGCGCCGCCGCCGCCGATCAGCGTGGCGGAGGTGGTGTCGATGCCCTGGTTGACGGCGATCTCCTCGATGGCGCCGACCATCTTCTCGGTGGTCAGGGCCATGACGGCGAGCGCAGCTTCCTCGACGGAGACGCCCAGCCGGCTCGCGACCTCCCGGTCGAGCGCGGTCCTGGCGGCCTCGACATGCAGCGCCATGGTGCCGCCCAGGAAGTAGTCGGGATCGAGGTAGCCGAGGATCGCGGCGCAGTCGGTAACGGTCGGCAGCCTGCCGCCGCGGCCGTAGCAGACGGGGCCGGGCATGGCCGCCGCGCTCCGGGGGCCGACGCGCAGCAGGCCGCCCTCGTCGACCCAGGCGATGGAGCCGCCGCCCGCGCCGACGCTGGTCACGTCGACGGAGGGAAAGCCCGTCATGTGCCCCTGGAAAGGCTGGCCGATCCAGCTCTCCTTGGTCCGGGGGATGCGTCCGTTGCGCACGACCGAGACGTCGTAGCTGGTGCCGCCGGTGTCGGCGACGATGGCGACCGCGCTGTCGAAGTCGCGCTTCGCATAGTGCCGGCCCGCGACCGGCGCCATGGCCGGCCCGGAGTTCAGGGCATGGATCGGCTCGCCCGCGACGGCCTCCGCGTCCATCACCCCGCCCTGGGACGTGACCATCAGCAGCCGCCCGCCGAAGCCGGCCGCGACGAGGCGCGACTTCAGGCTCTGCAGATAGTGGTTCATCGTCGGCTTGAGCGAGGCGTCCATGCAGGTCGCCGAGGCCCGCCTGTATTCGCGCAGCGTCGGGTTCAGCGCGTGCGAGAGCGTGAACGGCACGTCCGGCAGGATCTCCCGGATCAGTTCGCCGACGCGGCTCTCATGGGCCGGGTTGGCGATCGACCAGAGCAGGCAGACGCCGATCGCCTCGACGCCGAGGGCCTCCAGGCGATGCAGCGTCTCGACCAGGGCGGACTCGTCGAGCGGCTCGATCACCGTGCCGGCGGCGTCGATGCGCTCGTTGACCTCGAAGGTGAGCGCCCGCGGCACGTAGGGCTTGGGATAGGGCAGGGAGTAGTTGAACGGATCGGCCCTGCCGCCCTCGCGGATCACCAGGATGTCCGGATGGCCTTTCGTCGTCAGGAAGGCGGTCCGCGCGACGTTGCCGGTCAGCACGGCGTTGAGCGAACGGGTCGTCGCATGCAGGAAGCTGTCGGCACCGGCGAGGAAGTCCGCCGTGCTGCGATCGAAATGCCGGGCGGCGAGCTCGATCGCGTTCAGAATTCCCCGCACCGGATCCTCGGGCGTCGTCAGGCTCTTGAACATGGTGATGTCGGAGCCGACCTCGACCGCCAGGTCGGTGAATGTTCCGCCGGTATCGCAGGATAGCCGCATGGGATTGCCTCAACTCGGTCTCGTTGGTCTGGATGGAACGGCGACGGTGCCCCGGGGGCGGACAGCTAGGCCTGGGCGGAGTAGCCGCCGTCGACCGGGAGGGCGACGCCGGTCACGAAGTCGGAGGCGGGGCTGGCAAGGAAGATCGCCGTGCCCGCCAGGTCGCCGGGCTGCCCCCAGCGCCCCGCCGGCGTGCGTGCGATGACCTGGTCCTGCAGGTGAGGGGTCGCAGCCCGGCCGCGGATGGTGAGGTCGGTCTCGATCCAGCCGGGCAGGATGGCGTTGACCTGGATCCCGTGCTTGGCCCAGGCCGAGGCCAGGGCCTTGGTCAGCTGGACCACGCCGCCCTTGCTCGCGCCGTAGGGGGCGGAGAAGGAAGCGCCGAAGATCGAGGTCATCGAGCCGATGTTGATGATCTTGCCGCCGCCCTCGCGCATGATCGGGAATGCGGCCAGCGACGCCATGTAGACGCTCGTCAGATTGACGTCGATGAGCATGCGCCACTCGTCGATCTCATAGTCTTCCGGCTGCTTGCGGACATTGGTGCCGGCGTTGTTGACGAGGATGTCGACGCGTCCGAGCCGCGCCTGCACCTGCTCGACAAGGCCGTGGCAGTCGTCCCTTTGCGTCACGTCCGCGCGCAAGGCGAGCACCCGGGCGCCGCGCTCCGCCAAGGCCGAGGCGGCCCTGGCATTCTTGGCCTCGTCCCGCCCGACGAGCGCGACCGCCGCGCCCGCCGAAGCCAGGCCGCCGGCAATGGCGAAGCCGATGCCGCCATTGCCGCCGGTGACGACCGCCGTGCGTCCGGCCAGGTTGAACAGGTTGCGCTCGCCGGCGCCGGTCTCGACTGCGGTGTCTGGCATCGCCCTTCCCCGATCGTCCCCAAAAGCGGTTCTAGGCCGCATATGCCGAGGTCACCTTGCCGATCGCGTCGGCGATCTGCCGCGCGTGCTCCGCCGTCAGGCTTTCCGTCCACCACATGCAGATCGTCTCGCGGCAAGCGCTCTCGGCGGCCGGGCAGATCGCGTCGGCGAAGTTCCAGTTGCGCGAGACGCCGTCGAGCGTGAAGGGCCAGCCGGACTTGCCGAAGGTGATGTGGTCCCGGATCACCGGATATTTGTAGAGAGGTTTCGGTCCGGGATAGCCGATGAAGCCGTCGATGCCCTCGGCGGCGAGCGCCTTCATCACCTCGGGGACCGGCCGGCTCAGCCGCTGCGGGGAGAGGCGGAAGCTGTAGAAGAAATAGGTGCCGACGGTGTTCGGCCGGGGCAGGACCGGCGCGACGTCGAGACCCTGGAGCAGGCTCGTCAGCCGATCCGCGGCGCGGATGCGCGCGCCGACGAGATCGTCGAGCTTGCGCAACTGGCCGAGGCCGACGGCGGCCTGCAACTCGGTCATATGGTAGTTGGGCGCCAGGAACAGGTGGTCGCGCCCGCCTTTGTCCCGCGGCCAAGCCTTGTCGGCGCAGAGGCGGAGGGGTCTGCCGAAGCGATTGTCCTCGTTGGCGATCACCATGCCCCCGTCGCCGGTGGTCATATGCTTGGACTGCTGGAAGCTGAAGCAGCCGATATCGCCCATCGTGCCGCAGAGCCGGCCCTTGTCGTCGGCGAGCAGCGCCTGAGCGCAATCCTCGATCACGAGCAGGTCATGCCTGCGCGCGATCTCCAGGATGGGGTCCATGTCGGCGGGATTGCCGTAGACATGGGTGACGATGATGGCCCGCGTGCGCGCCGTGATGTTGGCCTCGATCGAGCGCGGGCAGATGTTCTGGGTCTGGGGATCGACATCGGCGAACACGGGAATGGCGAGCTGCGCCATGATCGGAATGGCCGTGCCCATGTCGGTGATCGGCGACAGGATGACCTCGTCCCCCGGCTCGGGGTTGAGGTAGAGGACGGCCGTGTGCAGCGAAGCCGTGCCGCTGCTGACCGAGACCGCCTGCCGCACTCCGTAGCGGGCAGCGAAGGCCGCCTCGAACTCGGCGGTCTTCCGGCCATAGAGGAAGGAAAGGCTGCCCGTCTCGATGACCTCCCGCAGCTCCTGTAGCTCTTCGGTGCCGAGCGAACGCCCGGAGGCGTTGCGGATGCTGGGGAGCGGGCTGGGGATCGCCGGCGTTCCGCCGTCTATGGCAAGGTCTGACATGTCGAAGTTCCGAGGGGAGACTGGAGCGTTGAGGCGGTGGCCGGGACAGGCGTCGCCGCAGCCGGTGCGGCGCAGGCGCCGTGCCGGACGAGCATTCGCTGGTTGGCCGCGGTTGGCTGCGGCTCGGGCCAACGCGTTTTGCGATTTGACGGAATCGCGTCAAGCCGCAAAGACGAGTCGAAACAAAGCGTTGGAGCAAAGCGCCTTTCCGCCAAAACACGCTTTGCTCTAGGACGGTCCGGTAGTGCGGGCCGGCTGGGTGTCGACGCCCGCCATCAGGCGCAGCAGCTCGCCTTCGGAGGTTTCCGACGTCCGGACCTCCGCCACGATCCGACCGTGCCGGAGGACATAGACGCGTTGCGTCGTCTCCATCACGTCGCTGAGGCGATGGCTGACCAGCATCACGGCGACGCCGCGGCTCGGCAGCTTGCGGATCATCTCCAGGAGCGGCTGGCCGGCGCCGACCGACAGGGCCGCCGTCGGTTCGTCCATGATCACCAGCCGGGGGTTGAAGGCGACCGCACGGGCGATCGCCACCATCTGGCGCTGGCCGCCGGAGAGGGCCGTCACCGGCTCCAGCAGGCTGGGCAGCCGGACGTTCAGGACCTCGAGCAGTTCCTGCGCCCGGGCGAGCATCTCCTCATGGGCGAGGGCGCGATGGCCGAAGATGGTGCGCCGGCGGATTTCCCGCGCCAGGAAGATGTTGGAGCAGATGTCGAGATTGTCGCACAGCGCCAGGTCCTGGTAGACCATCTCGACGCCGTGTTCCCGCGCCCAGGAGTTCGAGGCGTGGCGCACCTCCGCGCCGTTGATCGCGATGCTGCCGCTGCTTGGGACGACATCGCCGGCGATCATTTTCATCAACGTCGACTTGCCGGCGCCGTTGTCGCCGACGAAGCCGACGATCTCTCCCGCTCCGATATGGAAGTCGACGCCGCGGGTCGCCTCCACGGCGGCGTAATTCTTCCGCAAGCCGCGCACCAGCACGGCCGGCGGCGATCCGTTCGCGAGCTGGCCCGTCATTTCGGCCTCCTCTGGGCGGCCGTGTCGACGAAGACGGCGATCAGCAGCAGGGCGCCGGTGATGATCATCTGGTAGAAGGTGTTCACGCCGGCCAGGCTCAGGCCGTTGGTGATGCTGCTCATCAGCAGGGCGCCGACGATCGCGCCGATGATCGTCCCGGTGCCGCCGAAGAGGCTGGTTCCCCCGACGATCGACGCGCTGATCGCGTCGAGGGCGAGGAAGAGGCCGAGATTGGGGGGCGCGGAGTCGAGCCGTGACGCCTGCAGGATGCCGGCGACGGCCGCCAGCCCGCCCATCATCCCGAACAGGACGAGGAGCACCTGCTTGACCTTGACGCCGGCGCGGCGCGCCGATTCCGGATTGCCGCCGACGGCATAGACGTAGCGGCCGAACGCGGTGTTCCGCCCGACATAGTCCAGGAGGAAGGCGACCGCGCACAGCAGCGCCAGCGGATAGGGGATGCCGCTCGCCAGGCCGAACACCCAGATGCCCAGTGCCGCGAACGCCAGCCCGAGACCGAGGACCACGATGTTGACCGGACGCAGTGTCCTGACGTGCGGGCCGAGAATGTCCGTGTACCGGCGCAGCCACGACCAGACGCCATAGGCAGCCAGCAGCACGATGATCGCGATGCTCACCGTCGGCGGGATGACGCCGTTGGCGATGGCATAGAAGACGTCGCTGCCGCCGGATACGGTCTCGGCGCCGGAGATGACATAGGCCGTCCCGCGCAGATAGGAGAACCCGGCGAGGGTGACGATGAAGGAGGGGATGCCCAGGAAGACGCGGACCGCTCCCTGGAACAGCCCGATCGCCACTCCGAGCGTCAGCACCGCCGCCACGGCCAGCGCGTCGTTCCAGCCGGCCTTGACGGTCAGCTGCATGACCGTCACCGCGCAGACGGCCAGCAGGGCGCCGACCGAAAGATCGATCTCGCGTGCCACCAGGAGCCAGGTCAGCCCGGCGGCGAGCAGGGACGTGATCGTCATCTGCACGGCGAGGTTGGAGAGGTTCCTCGGCGTGATGAACACGCCGGTCCAGGCATGGAAGCCGATCCAGATGACGATGGTCGTGGCGACGAGCGCCACCATCCGCCAGGCATGCGCCTCGGCCGCCCGGGAATAGCGGGGCGCGACGCCGACACCCCGCTGATCGCTCGCGCCGGGGTTCGCGGTGCCGACGATCCCGTTCATCACAGCAGCCCTTCCGCGCCGGCCGGCCATGACGATTTGGGAATGTCGCGGAAGATCTCCTTCGCATCGACATAGCCGGGGCTATAGTCCTTGATGTAGGAGACGATGTTGTCCCTGGTGACGTTGAAGTCCTCGATCGGCACATAAGGCACGCTGATGCCGCCGGCGTCGTAGGTCTGGTTCGTCTCGATCTTTCCGCCGGCTGCCAGCTTCGCGCAGAGCTCGCCGGACGTCCTGCCCATCACGTCGAAGCGTGTGAAGCTCGACAGTGCCATCTTGCCCTGCAGGATGAGCTTGCAGCCCGTCGTGGTGGCGTCCATGCCGGAGACGAACACCTTGCCGGCCAGGCCGGCCTTCTCCAGGGCGCCGATGGCCGCCGCGGCCATGTCGTCATTGTTGCACAGGAAGCCCTTGATGTCGTTGCCGGCCGCTGTCAGGGCATCGTCGGCCTGGCGCCGCGCCGATTCCGGATCCCAGCCTTCGTGGAACTTCTGGCTGACGATCCTGACCTTGCCCGAGTCCAGGTACGGCTTCAGCGCATCCATATAACCCTGGGTCATCTCGGTGGCGACGGCGTTGCCGGCCTGGCCGGACACGATCACCCAGTTGCCGCTGAGCACGCCGGCCTTTTCAGCCGCCTCCACGGCCTTGCGGCCGACGCCGTTGTTGTCGCGCGCGACATAGACGTCGACGTCCTTGGACGGGATCGCCGTGTTGTAGGCGAGGACGGGAACGCCGGCACGCTTGGCCTTGCGCGCCATGTTGACGCCGGCGTCGGCGACGATGGCGACCAGCGCCAGGCAGTCGACGCCCCGCGTCAGCAGGTTCTCGACGTCGGCCAATTGCTGGTCGACCTTGAAGTCGGCCTGGACGACGATCGGCGTCAGCTTGGCCGCCTGGACCGCCTGCTCGAAGCTCGGCCGGTCGAGATATTTCCAGCGCGGCACCGTGAAAGTTTCCATCGCGAAACCGATGTTTCCGGTGGTCGCGAAGGCCGGTGCGCCGATCAGGGTGCTCGCGGCCGCACCCAGACCCAGTCCGAGTGCCCCGCGGCGCGTGATCGAAGGCCGTGGCATCCCCCTGCTCATGGCAATTCCTCGTTTCCAGATGGTTCGCGGCCTCTTCGGACCGCATCGGTTAAGTCTTCCTCCGGGCCGAGCCGGCCTGGAGCGAGCGAGGCCGGTATCGGCCCGGCTCGCTCCTTGGAGAGTTGCTTTTATGAAATTTGTTGTCAAGATGGAAAAATTGTTGCTTGAAGTCGGTCGTGTGGGCCTCGTGCGCTGGAGGCCATGATCGTGTTTCATGGCTGAAAAGGCACCCCCGGCAACGGCGATTTCCGGTAAAAGTGCCGTCGCATGGGGCAGGAGGGAGGCCAGGATGTTTCTATCGAGCGGCTGCCGACGTCCGTCCGGGATGCCGACGGTGTCGTCGACGGCTCGGGACCGGCGTGGCGGCGCGACCCAGTGTTTCTCGATCGCCAACTCGGTCGTTCCCGAGCGGCCTCGCCAGACCTTCCCGACCTGGGCTCGCGCATCGAGGGACCCTTGCGGGCCTGGCGCGGTCTGCGCCGTCAGGAGCCGCCATGGCAGGCCCGAGCCGCCCAAGCAGGTTCTCTCGAACCTGCTTACACTTGTAAGTTCGAGCAGCGTTGATGTTGCATTGAAAATGCAACATCAATCGTGGCGAGAGCCACGAGAAGGCTGCTTAGGCCCGATCCCCTCGGCATGGCGCCGGTTGGGACCGGCCGCGCCGGGGCCTGCCTATGCGGGCGGCAAGTTTCACATTATGAACGGAATCGAAAGCTCGCGCGAGTCATGCGGTCGGAAAGCACAATGGCGCTCAAGGTGAAACAGGCGACGCCCTCCATCGGCCAGGGGCTGCGGGAGCGTCGCGCCCATCACGGCTGGACTCTCGCCGATGTCGCCCGGAAGACGGGGATCTCGAAGTCGACCCTCTCCAAGGTGGAGAACGACCTGATTTCTCCATCCTACCAGACGATCCTGCAATTGTGCGCCGGGCTCGGGATCGAGATCGGCGATCTTGTCGCCGGAGCGTCGGCGGACACGGTGGCGGACAAGCGGCCCCTGACGGGCCGGCGCAGCATATCGTACGGTCACGCCGGCCTCACCCTGAGGGACGACCAGTTCGTCTACACCTATCTGTGCACCGACATCGCCCACAAGCGCATCATTCCGATGGTCGTCGAGGTCAAGGCGAACTCGATCAAGGAGGTCGGCGACCTGTGGAACCATGTCGGCGAGGAGTTCCTCTACGTGCTGCAGGGCTCCATCGAGCTCCACACGGAGTTCTACGAGCCGAGCCTGCTCGCCGCCGGCGACGCCGCCTATTTCGACAGCACGATGAGCCATGCCTATGTCAGCACCGGCGGGGATCCGGCCTGGCTGCTGATCTGCTGCTCGAGCGCGACGCCGAACCTGGCGCAGACCTTGCGGGAGGAACTCGCCAAGCGCCTCAACCGGCGCAGCGCCAAGCGCGTGCCGCAGAAGCGCGCGGAGGAGACCCCCGGGTAGGGGATCGGTCGAGCACAGCGTCCCGCAGCCTGGGACGGATGCCTACATCGCCCCCCCGCTGACGCCCTTGCGGCCGATGCTCTCATAGCGGAAGCCGCGCCGGGCCATGTCCTCGGGCCGGTAGATGTTGCGCAGGTCGACGATCAGCGGCTGGACCAGCATCTCCTTGACGCGGTCGAGGTCGAGGGCGCGGAACTCGTCCCACTCGGTGACGATCACGCCGGCATCGGCGCCGTCGAGGCAGTCATAGGGATTGGCGCGGTACTCGACCTCGCCGAGCACCTTGCGCGCCTCGTCCATCCCCTCCGGATCGTAGACACGGACCTTGGCGCCCTTGTCGAGCAGGGCGTAGACGATCGGGATCGACGGGCTCTCGCGCATGTCGTCGGTGTTGGGCTTGAAGGTCAGGCCGAGCAGAGCGATGGTCTTGCCCGCGACGTTGCCGTCGAGCGCCGAGACGATCTTGCGCGCCATCGAGGTCTTGCGGGCATCGTTGACGTTGACCACGGCCTCGACCAGGCGCAGCGGCACGCCATGGTCCTGTCCGGTGCGCATCAGCGCCAGCGTATCCTTGGGGAAGCACGAGCCGCCATAGCCCGGCCCGGCATGCAGGAACTTGGAGCCGATGCGCTTGTCGAGGCCGATGCCGCGCGCCACCTCCTGCACGTTGGCGCCGGCCTTCTCGCACAGGTCGGCGATCTCGTTGATGAAGGTGATCTTGGTGGCGAGGAAGGCGTTGGCCGCGTATTTGATCAGCTCGGACGTGCGCCGTTCCGTGAACAGCAGCGGTCCCTGGTTGAGGTAGAGCGGGCGATAGACTTCCGACATCGCGGCGCGGGCCCGCTCGTCCTCGGTGCCGATGACGATGCGGTCCGGCCGCTTGAAATCCTCGATCGCCGCGCCCTCGCGCAGGAATTCCGGATTGGAGACCACGGCGACGTCGGCCTGCGGCCGGGTCTCGCGGATGATGCGCTCGACCTCGTCGCCGGTGCCGACGGGCACGGTCGACTTGGTCACCACCACGGTGAAGCCGTCGACGGCGGCCGCGATCTCGCGGGCCGCGCCGTAGACATAGGACAGGTCCGCATGACCGTCGCCGCGGCGCGAGGGCGTGCCGACCGCGACGAACACCACGCCGGCCTCGCGCACGGCCGGGGCGAGATCGGTGGCGAAGGACAGGCGCTTCTCGCGGACGTTGCGGGCGACGAGGTCGTCCAGGCCGGGCTCGTAGATCGGCATCCGGCCGGCCAGCAGCCCCTCGATCTTGGCCGGATCCTTGTCGACACAGGTGACCACGTGGCCGAAATCGGCAAGGCAGGCTCCGGTCACCAGCCCGACATACCCCGTTCCGATCATAGCGATACGCAAGGCGAGCCCTCAGTTCGTTCGTGGATGGCGATAGGCTCCGGTGACGCCGCGGCGACCCCCGATGCCCGTGCAGGCGAGGCGCAGGCCGCACGCGCCGGCCGGGAAAGACGGCACCGTAGCGGCATCCGCATGATAGGTGAGGCAAATCGGTCGTTTGCGCAACCTGTCTCCCGCGGCCCGGACCGGCGCGACGGCCCTGCTCGGGCAAAAATTCGTGCTGCCGCGGGGACGATCATTAGAATATATAGTCTATCAAAATTATTGACTTAATGATGGCGACATGGTCGGCTGATCCTCGCCGCGCCGCCCCGCCGGGTCCGCGAACGGCGAACCGAAAGACGATCCCATGCCCGATTCCTCCGCCGGCGAGACCCTGCCGGTCCTCGACATCAGCCGCTTCGACGCCGACGCCGCCGAGCGTGCCGCCTTCCTGGACGACCTGCGACGGGCTGCGCGCGGTCCGGGCTTCTTCTATCTCGTCGGCCACGGCATCGCCCCCTCGCTGATCGGCGAGGTCCTGGCGCTGTCGCGCCGGTTCTTCGCCCTGCCGGAGGCCGACAAGCTCGCCATCGAGATGGTCAACTCGCCGCATTTCCGCGGCTACAATCGCGCCGGCTTCGAGCACACCCGCGGCAAGCCGGACTGGCGCGAGCAGGTCGATATCGGCGCGGAGCGTCCGGCCCTGCCGGCCGATCCGGCCGCGCCGCCCTGGACGCGGCTGCAGGGACCGAACCAGTGGCCCGACGCCCTGCCGGAGCTGAGGCCGGTGCTGCTCGACTACCAGGCGGCGGTGACGACGCTGGCGATCCGCGTGCTGCGCGCCTTCGCGGTGGCCCTGGAGCAGCCGGAGACCGTGTTCGAACCGATCTACACGCCGGTGCCGAACCAACTGCTGAAGATCATCCGCTATCCCGGTCGGGACGCGACCTCGAGCGACCAGGGCGTCGGCGCCCACAAGGATTCCGGCTTCGTCACCGTGCTCCTGCAGGACCGCCAGGGCGGGCTGCAGGTGGAAGGGGAGGCGGGCTGGATCGACGCGCCGCCGGTCGAGGGCAGCTTCGTCGTCAACATCGGCGAGATCCTGGAGCTGGCCTCGGACGGCTATCTCCGGGCCAATGTCCACCGGGTGGTGACGCCGCCCGCCGGCGTCGATCGCCTGTCGGTCGCCTTCTTCCTCGGCGCCCGGCTCGACGCCAGCGTGCCGCTGCTCGACTTGCCGCCGCACCTGGCCGCCGAGGCGCGGGGCCTGACCCGGGATCCGCTCAACCCGCTGTTCCGCGAGGTCGGGCGCAACGTCCTCAAGAGCCGCCTGCGCTCCCATCCGGACGTCGCCCGCCGCCATCACGCCGACCTGCTCGACCCCAGCGCCGGGCCGGCCTCCGCCTATTGATCCGACGCTGTTCCGGAGAGACGCCATGACCACTGCTTCACCCCGCTTCGAGACCCTGGCCCTGCACGGCGGCAGCTACCGCGCCGATCCGACGACCGGCGCGGTGGCCGTGCCGATCTACCAGACCACCTCCTACCAGTTCCATGACACCGGCCATGCCTCGCGCCTGTTCGCGCTGGAGGAGCTCGGCAACATCTACACGCGGGTGCAGAACCCGACCACGACGGCGCTGGAGGAGCGCGTCGCCGCCTTGGAGGGCGGGGCCGCGGCGCTGGCGATCGCCTCGGGCCAGACCGCCTCGGCCTATGCGCTGCTCAATGTCGCCCAGGCCGGCGACAACGTCGTGTCCTCGACCGATCTCTACGGCGGCACCTGGACGCTGTTCTCCCAGACGCTGAAGCAGTTCGGCGTCGAGGTGCGCTTCGTCGATCCGGCCGATCCGGAGAATTTCCGCCGCGCCACCGACGATCGGACCAGGGCGTATTATGCCGAGACGCTGCCGAACCCGAAGCTGAACGTGTTCCCGATCGGCGAGGTCGCCGAGATCGGCCGCTCGCTCGGCGTGCCGCTGGTGGTGGACAACACCGCCGCGCCGCTGATCGCCCGGCCCTTCGAGCACGGCGCCGCCGTGGTGGTCTATTCCGCCACCAAATATATCGGCGGCCACGGCACCTCGATCGGCGGCCTGATCATCGACGGCGGCAACTTCCCCTGGGAGGAGCATGCCGCCCGCTTCCCGCTGCTGACGGAGCCGGACGAAGCCTATCACGGCGCGGTCTGGACCGAGGCGGCCAAGCCGCTCGGCCCGATCGCCTATGTGCTCAGGGCCCGGGTGAAGCTGCTGCGCGACCTCGGCGCGGCGCTGTCGCCCTTCAACGCCTTCCAACTGCTGCAGGGGCTGGAGACGCTGCCGCTGCGGCTGCGCCAGCACAACGAGAATGCGGTCAAGGTCGCCGATTTCCTGGCCGGACATCCGGCGGTCGAGCATGTCGTCTTCCCCGGGCTGCAGAGCGGCGAGCCGCGCCGCCGGGCCGATGCCTATCTCAAGGGCGGCTATGGCGGGCTGGTCGGCTTCGAGCTGAAGGGCGGCGTCGAGGCGGGCCGTGCCTTCATCGACGGGCTGAAGCTGTTCTACCATGTCGCCAATATCGGCGATGCCCGCTCGCTCGCCATCCATCCGGCCTCGACCACGCATCAGCAGCTGACGCAGCAGGAGCAGCAGGCCGCCGGGGTGACGCCCGGCTATGTCCGGCTCTCGGTCGGCCTCGAACATGCCGACGACATCCTGGCCGACCTGTCGCAGGCGCTCGACCGGGCCGTCCCGGCCATCGGCGGCGAGCCGGCCCGCAAGGCGGCGTGACGCCGGTTTTCGCCTCGGAGGGATTGCGCATGACCACCAGACCATCGAACGGCCTCGGGGCACTGTCCCGCCGCGGGCTGCTGCGGGCGGCCGGCACGCTCGGCCTGGCCGCGACGGCCGGCGTCGTCGGTCGCGGCCTGGCCGCGCCCGCCATCGCCGGCCCGGCTCCGAAGATCCGCCTCGCCTGGACGGAAGTGGCGGCCTGCCATTCCCCGCTCGGCTTCGGCGTCGCCAAGGGCATCTATGCCAGGCACAATCTCGACGTCGAGCTGTTCTACCAGGGCGCGAGCGGCCAGACCCTGATCCAGGCGCTCGCCACCGGCAAGGCCGATGCCGGCGCCGGCCTGATCGGCGACTGGCTGAAGCCGCTGGAGCAGGGCTTCGACGTCAAGCTCTTCGTCGGCTCGCATGGCGGCTGCCAGCGGCTGCTGGCCTCCAAGGCCTCCGGCGTCACCGACCTTGCCGGCGTCAAGGGCAAGACCATCGCCACCTACGGCATCGGTGCCCCACCGCAGGTCGCCTTCCAGGTCACGCTGGCTAAGGCCGGCATCGACCCGGAGGCGGACGTGACCTGGAAGGCGGTGCCGTTCGACCTCGTTGGCGACAGCGTCGAGCGCGGCGAGGCCGACCTCGCCGCCCATCTCGACCCCTGGGCCTATGCGATCGAGCGGAAATTCGGCTTCACCAAGATCGCCGATACCCAGACGGGCGTCTATGAGGGGCACACCTGCTGCGTGCTCGGCGCCAACGGTCCGTTCCTGGATGCCAACAAGGACGCGATCCGCCGCCTCGCCGAGGCGAATATCGAGGTGCACGAATACACCGCCAGCCATCCCGACGAGGTGGCGCAATGGTACTTCGACACGCTGAAGCCGGCCGGCCTCGGGCTCGACGACCTCAACGCGGTGATCGCCGGCCTGGTGGCCCACAATCACCCGATCGGCCAGCCGCTGGTCGACCAGATCCGCCAGTCGGCAGAGGACCTGAAGCTGGTCAAGGTGCTCGATCCGACCACGGATCCGCGGGCGTTCGCCGAGCGGATCACGGTCAACCTGCTCGCCTGAGGCCGGTCGGATGAGCGAAACGACATCGGCCATCGCCCTTGGCGCCATCGCGCGGCAGCGACCCGCTGCGGCGCGCGTCTGGTGGCATGGGCTGATCGCGGCGGTCGCCTTTGCCGTGGCGGCATGGGTGACCGTCGGCCTGCCCGACGTGGTGCCATGGGGCAGCGCCGGCCTGTTCGCTGCGATCACCGGAGCGGCAGCGGTGGCGCTCGCCGTCCTCGGCGTCACCGCCCATCGCCTCGGCCGCTTCGGCCACGGCCTGGCGCATTACGGTCCCTGGCTGATCGCCATCGGCGTCTGGCTGGCGCTATGGGAGCTGACCACGGCCAAGACCGGCTGGTTGCCGAAGCCGTTCTTCTCGCCGCCGCACGGGCTGCTCAACGTCTATGTCACCGATGGGCCGCGGCTCCTCCTGTGCATCGCCTATACGCTGCGGCTGTGGTCGCTCGGTTTCCTCGCCGGCATCGCCGCGGGCTATGGCGCCGGCCTCGCCCTCGGCTGGTCGAGGCGCGTCAACTACTGGGGCATGCCGCTGCTCAAGCTGATCGGCCCGGTGCCGGCGACGGCCTGGATCCCCTGCACCTTCTACTTTTTCCCGACCACCTTCGCGGCGAGCGTGTTCATCGTCGCGCTCGCCTCGGGCATCCCGGTCGCGATCCTGACCGCGTCCGGCGTCGGCTCGGTCAACCGCTCCTATTACGATGTCGGCCGCGTCCTCGGCGCCGGCCCCTGGTATCTCATCCGCAAGGTCGCGATTCCGGCTTCGCTGCCGCATGTCTTCGTCGGCCTGTTCATGGGTCTCTACTACTCCTTTGCCGTGCTGGTGGTGGCCGAGATGCTCGGGGCGAAATACGGCCTGGGCTGGTACATCCAGTTCCAGACCGCCTATTCCGGCTACGCCAACGTCTATGCGACGTTGATCATCATGGCCGTGCTGTGCTCGGGCATCGTGCGGCTGCTGTTCGTGGTCCGCGACCGGCTGCTCAATTGGCAGAAAGGCTTCATCTGATGGCTGACGCAGCCTCGGTTCAGGCGCAGGCCCGGCGCGCCGTCGCCGTCGACATTCGCGGGGTCAGCCATCATTTCGACCTGGACGGCGCCCGGCTGGACGTGCTCGACGCCGTCGATCTCGCGCTGGCGCCCGGCGAGTTCGTGGCGCTGCTCGGTCCCTCGGGCTGCGGCAAGTCCACCCTGCTGCGCCTCGTCGCCGGGCTGGAGCCGCCGGCCGCCGGCGCCATCCTGGCCGACGGCCGGCCGGTGGAGAGGCCCGATCCTTCCCGCATCCTGGTGTTCCAGGATCCGACGCTGTTCCCCTGGACCAGCGTCTGGAACAACGTCGCGACCGGGCTCGATGCCCGCGGCGTGCTGGCGCGGGAGAAGCAGCGGGTCGACGCCGCGCTCGCCCTGGTCGGCCTCGAAGGGTTTGCCCGGGCCTATCCGCACCAGCTCTCCGGCGGCATGGCCCAGCGCGCCGCGCTGGCGCGGGCCCTGGTCAACGACCCGGCGCTGCTGCTGCTCGACGAGCCCCTGGGCAAGCTCGACAGCCTGACCCGACTGGCGCTGCAGGCCGAGCTTGCGGCGCTGTGGCAGCGCAACGGCTTTTCGGCGCTGCTGGTCACCCACGATGTCGAGGAGGCGCTGATCCTGGCCTCGCGCATCATCGTCTTCAGCGGCCGCCCGGCGCGGATCAAGGCCGAGATCCCGGTCGACAAGCCGCATCCGCGCCATCGCGATGATCCGGATCTGGTGGCGTTGCGCCGCGAGATCCTGGCGATCCTCGGCATCGGGGGCTGACGCCGTGACCCGCGCCCTCTTCGCCGGCGGCGGCCTGGTCCTCGCCGCCGCCCTCGGCTGGTGGTGGCTCACCTATCGCGAGGTGGTCGGCTACGCCTATATGAGCCTGGGCGATGCCGGCGCCTGCCTGATCGGCGACAGCGACATCTGCCGGCTCGCCCGGGCCCTGTGCCGGGGCGAGCATCCCCTCGCCATCGTCGGCTACCGGGCCGCGAGCTTCTGGATCGGCCTCGGCCTGGTCTCGGCCAGCCTCAGCGCCCGGGCCTGGCGGCGGGCCTGAGCCAGGCAGTGCTCCGGCCTCCGGGGCAAGGTGTTTCGCGATGCGGGCAGGGGGGCTATGCTCCGGCTGCTCGGAAGGATCGTGGCCATGGTCTCAGCCACCAAGGCGCAGGCCGCCGCCATGCGGCGGAGCTTCGTGTCTCTGGCCTTGGCCCTCGCCGTCATGGCCGGGCTGCTGTTCGGGCCTGCCGGCACGCTGGACTGGCCGCACGGCTGGTGGTTCGGCATCGCCTTCCTGGCCGCGATGCTGGTCGCGATCCTCGTCCTGTGGCGGGTGAACCCGGAGATCTTCGCAGCGCGGTCCCGGGTGCAACCGGGCACGAAGCCCCTCGACTATCTCTTCCTCGCAGTCGTTCTCGGCGGCTTCTTCCTCATCCTCCCGGTCGCCGCGCTCGACTTCCGGTTCGGCTGGGCGCAGGCGCCGGACTGGGCCGTCCGGCTCGGCTATGTGCTGTTCGCGCTGAGCTTTGCCGGGCAGGTGTGGCCGCAGGCGGTGAACCGCCATTTCGAGCCGGGCGTGCGCATTCAGAAGGATCGCGGGCAGACGGTGATCGACAGCGGGCCCTATGCCATCGTCCGCCATCCCGGCTACCTCTCCGGATCGCTGCTCGCCGTCAGCATGGCGCTGTGCCTCGGCTCCTGGTGGGCGCTGGCGCCGGCCTCCGTCGTGGTGATCGGGTTGATCCCGCGCACCCTTTTCGAGGAGCGCACGCTGATCGCCGAGCTGCCGGGCTACCGGGACTATACAAGGCGGGTGAGGTACCGGTGGGTGCCGGGGGTGTGGTGAAGGGCCGGCTGGTCGGGGAACGCCGGCCGCGAGGCCTGCGTTTCGGGGCGTGGGGATTTCGGAAAGAGACGGCTTGGGAATGACGCCGGCCGAGTTTCCGAACCTCCTGTTCACGCTCGACATGCTCCTGTTCTGCCCCGGACGGACGAGCCCGTGGCATGGCTCGAAACGGCCAATTCGTCGTCAGGCGAAGGACGTTCGTCTTGGGGCGGCCGCGCCATGGCGACCGTCCCGGCATGTCCATCCGACGGCCCCTACGGCGCCGCAGCCATCGCCTCCATCCTGGCCCGGCGCATGCGGATGACGATCGGCAGGGCGAGGATGGCCAGGGAGACCGCGAGCAGCGTCGCCGAGATCGGGCTGGTGAAGAACACGCCGATCCGGCCCTGGCTGATGGCGAGCGCCCGGCCGAGGTTCTCCTCTGCCAGCGGCCCCAGGATCAGGCCCATGATGCAGGGCGCCACGGGGATGTCGAGGCGGCGCATCAGGAGGCCGACGAGGCCGAGGGCGAAGAGCAGGATCAGGTCGACGACCGAGTGGTTGAGGCCGTAGACGCCCAGGGTCGAGAACACCAGGATGCCGCCATAGAGCAGCGGCGCCGGGATCGACAGCAGGCGCACCCACAGCCCGACCAGCGGCAGGTTGAGGATCAGCAGCATGACGTTGCCGATATAGAGGCTGGCGATCAGGCCCCAGACCAGCGAGCCGGAGTTCTGGAACAGGAACGGACCCGGCTCCAGGTGGTACTGCTGGAAGGCGACCAGCATGATCGCCGCCGTCGCCGAGGTCGGCAGGCCGAGGGTGAGCAGCGGCACCAGCACGCCGGCCACGGCCGCGTTGTTGGCGGCCTCCGGCCCGGCGACGCCCTCGATGGCGCCCTTGCCGAACTCCTCCGGCGTCTTCGACAGCTTCTTCTCGAGGAAATAGGAGAGGAAGGTCGGGATCTCGGTGCCGCCGGCCGGCAGGGCGCCGAAGGGGAAGCCGATGAAGGTGCCGCGCAGCCAGGGCTTCCAGGAGCGGCCCCATTCACGGCGGGTCATGAACAGCGAGCCCTTCACCGGGCTGATCTCGGCCTCGCGCAGCTCGCGGCGCGAGGCGACGTGCAGCGCCTCGCCGACGGCGAACAGGCCGACCGCGACGACGACGATGTCGATGCCGTCGAGCAGCGAGGGCACGCCGAAGGCGAGGCGCGCCTGGCCGGTCAGCCCGTCGAGGCCGACGACGCCGAGGCCGATGCCGAAGAACAGGCTGATCAGGCCGCGCAGCACCGAGCTGCCGAGCAGGGCGGAGACCGCGGTGAAGGCCAGGATGGTCAGCGAGAAATACTCCACCGGGCCGAACTTCAGCGCCACCTTGATCATCAGCGGCGCCGCGAAGGTCAGGCACAGCGTGCCGAGGGTGCCGGCGACGAAGGAGCCGATGGCGGCGGTGGCGAGCGCGGCCGCGCCGCGCCCCTGCCGGGCCATGATGTTGCCCTCGACCGCCGTGATGATCGAGCCGCTCTCGCCCGGCGTGTTGAGCAGGATCGAGGTGGTCGAGGAGCCGTACATGGCGCCGTAATAGAGGCCGGCGAACATGATGAAGGCGCCGGTCGGGTCGAGCTTGGCGGTGATCGGCAGCAGCAGCGCGATGGTCAGCGCCGGGCCGATGCCGGGCAGGATGCCGATGAAGGTGCCGAGGGTGACGCCGACCAGAGACCAGAGCAGGTTCATCGGGGTCAGCGCTGTCTCGAACCCGTGCATGAGGGCGAGGACGGTATCCATCACACGATCCCCTTGAGGATGCCGGCGGGCAATTGCAGGCCGAGCCCGTGCGTGAAGCCGAGATAGGCGGCGAGCGACACCAGGACCGCGATCAGCGCGTCGCGCAGGAAGCGCCGGCTGCCGAAGGCATAGGCGACGGCCAGGAACAGCACGATCGAGGCGACGACGAAGCCGAGCCGCTCCATCAGCACGATGTCGAGGATCATGCCGGCCGCGATCAGCAGCGGCGGCATGAGCTCGGTGGCGGGCGCGGCCGGGGCGGTCGCGGCGCGTCGAGGCAGGCGCCGGCACTGCAGCGCGAAGGCGAGGCCGAGCACGGTCAGCGCCGCGGCGACCACGAAGGGCACGGCCCGGGGGCCGACCTTGGCGTAGGAGACGCCGACCTTCATCATGAAGGTGCTGACGCCGATGACCACGCCGAGGCCGGCAATGCCGAGGCCGGTGCAGAAGCCGACCAGGCGGTTGTCGGGCTCTGGGGCCGGCTGGTCGCTCACTCGACCAGACCGATGCTCTTGAGGATCTCGGTGGTGCGGTCGTGCTCCGCGGCGAGATAGGCGGCGAAGGCGTCGCCGGAGAGGTAGAGATCCGTCCAGTTCTTGTCGGCGAGGATCTTCTTCCAGTCCTCCGACCTGGCGGCGGCGTCGATCACCTCGATCAGCGCCTTCTTCTGGGCGTCGTCCAGGCCGGGCGGGGCGACGATGGCGCGCCAGTTGGCGAAGTCGACATCGACGCCCTGTTCCTTCAGGGTCGGCACATCGATGCCCGCTACGCGCGCCGGGGCGGAGATGGCCAGGGCCCGGAGCTCGCCCGCCGCGATCTGGCCGGCCCATTCGCTGTAGCCGGAGACGCCGGCGGTGACATGGCCGCCCATGATCGCCGCCAGGGCCTCGCCGCCGCCGGAGAAGGGGATGTAGTTGAGCTTGGCCGGTTCGGCGCCGGCCGCCTTGGCGATCAGCCCGGCCAGGATGTGGTCGGTGCCGCCGGCCGAGCCGCCGCCCCAGGCCACCGCGCCGGGATCGGCCTTCAGCCTGGCGAGGAGATCGGCCAGGGTCTTGATCTCGGAGGCCGCCGGCACGACGATCACCTCGTACTCGCCGGTGAGGCGGGCGATCGGCGTGGTCTGCTCCAGCGTGGCCGGCGACTTGTTGGTCAGCACGGCGCCGAGCATCACCAGGCCGTTGACCATCATCACGCCGCCATTGCCCTTCTCGCGGTCGACGAGCTGGGCGAGGCCGATGGTGCCGCCGGCGCCGGCGACGTTCTCCACCGTCACGGTCTTCACCGCGCCGCCCTTCTGGATCACCTCCTGCAGGGAGCGGGCGGTCTGGTCCCAGCCGCCGCCCGGCTTGGCCGGGGCGATCAGGCGCAGGTCGTCGAGAGCCTGCGCCGGGCCGGCCAGCGTCAGAATGCCGACGCAGACGGCGCAGGCGAGCGCGCGCATCGATCCTTGGAACGTCATGATTGCCTCCTTGGGGTCAGCTTATGGTCGAGGCGCCGGCTTTGCCGGTCGCTGGGGATGTCAGGGAGCCGGATTGGGCTCCCCGGTGCGTTTCTTCAGGATGTAGCCGACGGCGGCCACGCCCACCGCGCAGGCGCCGGCGATGACCCATTCGAGGACGTGCAGGTCGGAGCCGATCCTGGAGACGACCCACGGGTCGGAGATGATCATCTCGCCGGCGATCCAGCCGAGCAGCGCCGCGCCGGCCCACACGAAGATCGGGAAGCGATTGATGATGCCCATCACCAGGGCCGAGCCGGCGATGATCAGCGGGATCGACAGGAGCAGGCCGAAGATGAACAGCCAGGCATTGCCGTCCGCCACGGCGGCGATGGCCAGGACGTTGTCGAGGCTCATGGCCGCGTCGGCGATGGCGATGGTGCGCACGGCGCGCCAGAGGCCGTCGGCCGCCTCGACCTGATGCTCGTGCTCGTCCTCGCCGCGGGCGAGCTTGACCGCGATCCAGAACAGCAGCAGGCCGCCGACCACCTTCAGGAAGGGCACGCCCAGGAGCTGGGTGACGATCAGCGCGAAGATGATGCGCAGGCCGACCGCGGCGCCGGCGCCGAGCAGCATGCCGGCCCGCCGCTGGTGCGGCGGCAGCGTGCGGCAGGCGAGGGCGATCACCACCGCATTGTCGCCGGACAGCAGGAGGTCGATCCAGATGATCTTCAGGATGTCGAGCGAGTAGTCGAAGAGGAGGTCCATCAAATCCGGGTCCCGAGCACAGGCAAGGCTCCGCAGGGCACGATCCGTGCCGCGGCGGCCCTCGATGCAGGCGCTGGTTGAGGTCTTGCGAGCAGGTCCATCCGATTCCCTGTTTGCCGCCGGCCGTCCGGCGCGGCGATGGCCGATATCGTGCTGCCCTTGGCAGCTTCGGGCGGGGACCTTAGGCTGGAAACCTGTCATCAAGCTGTCACGGGCAAAAAGCGGCGGAATCGGGCGAAAACAGTGCGGATTTTGCTGGTCGAGGACACGGTCGACGTCGGAGAGGCCATTGTCGCGCGCTTCGAGCGCATGGGGCACGCGGTCGATTGGGAGACGGACGGCGCCGTGGCCTTCGATCTGATCGCGGTGCAGTCCTACGACCTGATCCTGCTCGACGTGACGCTGCCGGGCCGCGACGGCTTCGCCATCCTGCAGCGCCTGCGGGCCCTCAGGCACGACACGCCGGTGCTGGTGCTGACGGCGCGTTCGCAGGTCGACGACCGGGTCGGCATGCTCGATCTCGGCGCCGACGACTATCTGGTCAAGCCCTTCGATTTCCGCGAGCTGGAAGCCCGGGCGCGGGCGCTGCTGCGCCGCCGCCACGGCCAGACGGTCAACCTGGTGACCTGCGGCGACATCACGCTTGACCAGGCGACGCGTAGCGTCAAGGTCGCGGGCCAGCCGGTGGATCTGACACGGCGCGAGATCTCCATCCTCGAAGTGCTGATGACGCAGCCCCAGCGCGTCCTGACCAAGGAGGCGATCCTCGACCAGATCTTCGGCTTCGACGAGGAGGTCAATGCCAATGCGGTCGAGCTTTACATCGCCCGGCTTCGGCGCAAGCTCGCCGGTGCCAAGGCGGAGATCCGCACGTTGCGCGGCCTTGGCTACCGGATCGTCGCGAGCGAGTGAGGCCCCCGCCGCGCGGATCGGTCCCTCGCTCTACCGCCGCCTGGTCGTGCTGATTGCGCTGGCGCTCGCCGCCAGCGCCGTGCTCCTGATCCTGGGGGCGCGAGACTATGCCCGCACCGCCGCCGACGGCGCCTATGACCGGCTGCTGCTCAGCGCCGCGCGCCAGATCAGCGAGACGGTGCGGGTCGAGGGCGGCGCGGTCACGGCCGACGTGCCGCTTTCCGCCCTGGAAAGCCTGTCCCTGTCGGGCAGCGCCCGTATCTACTACAAGGTGGCGGGCCCGAACGGAGCCTTCGTCACCGGCTACGAGGCCCTGCAGGCGCCGGGTGCGGCGCCCGCCGGGCGCGGGCCCCAGCTGTCGGTTTCCGACGGCTGGTTCGGCGGCAATCGTGTGCGCATGGCGACGCAGGCGCGTTTCCTGTCCGATCCCGCCGCGCAGGGCTGGGTCGTCACCACCGTGGCCCAGACCCGCGAGGCGCGGGATGCCCTGGCCGCGGACCTGATCACCCAGGCGATGATCCTGATTGCGATCATGGGCGCCGTCGCGCTCGGCGGCGTCATGCTGGCGGTGGAGCAGGCGCTGGCGCCGCTGCGGCAGATCGAAACCGCGCTCGCCGTGCGCGAACCCAACGACCTGAGGCCGCTCGCCCTGGCGGCGCCGGTCGAGGTCGGGGCGCTGGTCGACACGATCAACAGCTTCATGGCGCGCTTCTCGGGCCGGCTCGCCGCCATGGAGACGGTGATCGCCGATGCCGCCCACCAGATCCGCACGCCGCTGACCGGGCTGATCGCCCAGCTCGAGCTTCTGTCCGACGAGACCCGGCCGGCCAGGCGCGAGGCCCTGATCTGCCGGGTTCGCGAGCGCGCCGGCGAGCTCGGCCGCCTGACGAACCAGTTGCTCAGCCACGCCATGGTGCTGCACCGGGCCGAGGCGGTCGTCTTCGAGAGCGTCGACCTCGCCGCGGCCGCCCGCCAGGCCCTGGCGGAGGCCGTGCCGGCCTCGCTCGGGCGCGACCTTGCCGTGACGCTGGACGTCCCCGATACGGGACCCGTCGTCGAAGGCGACCGCCTCAGCATCACCGAGGCCCTGAAGAACCTGATCGAGAACGCGGTGCATCACGGCGCCCCCTCCTGCCTCGGCGTGCGCGTGCGCCGCGACGGTGACGAGGCCCGGGTCGAGGTGGTCGACGACGGGCCGGGCATTCCCGCCGGCGAGTGGGACCGCATCACCGGCCGCTTCGTGCGCGGCGCCGCCGCCGCTCCCGGCTCGGGGCTGGGCCTGGCGATCGCTGCCGACGTGGCGCAGAGCCATGGCGGCGATCTCAGCTTCGGCGTCGACCCGCAGGGCCGCTTCGTCGTCACCTTCGCGGTGCCGGCCGGGGAGGGCGCATGAGGGCGGCGTGCCTGATCGGCCTCGTCCTCGCCGCGGTGGGACTGTGGGCGACGCCGCTCGCGGCGCGCCAGACGCTGCGGTTCCCTGCCAGGGGGACGGAGACGCAGCGCCTCGTCATCCACGCCACCGCCGATCCCAGCGCCATGACGCCGCTGATCGAGGATTTCCAGGCGATGCGGCCGGAGGTGGCGGTCGAGTATCACGACTATCTCAGCAACGAGCTGTTCGAGACGGTGCGGCGGGCCTGCGAGAGCGGCGAGGCGCTGGCCGACATCGTGCTGTCCTCCTCGGTCGACCACATGGTCAAGCTCGCCAATGACGGCTGCGCCCGCAGCCACGTCTCGGACGAGACCGGGCGGCTGCCCGGCTGGGCGAAATGGCGCGACGAGGTGTTCGGCTTCTCCTTCGAGCCGGCGGTGATCGTCTACAACCGCAAGCTGGTGCCCCCCGGCGACGTGCCGCATGACCGGGCCGGCCTGGTGGAGCTGCTGCGCGCCAAGCCCGGGGTCTATGACGGCCGGATCGGCACCTACGATATCGAGCGCTCCGGCATCGGCTATCTCGTCGCCTTCTTCGACGCGCAGGAATCGAGCACCTTCGGCCGCCTGCTGGAAGGGATCGGCCGGGCCGGCGGCGTGCTGCGCTGCTGCACGGGCGAGCTGCTGTCCGCCATCGAGAGCGGGGAGTTGCTGATCGGCTACAATCTGATCGGCTCCTACGCCTATGCCAGGCTGCGCGCCGGCGCGCCGATCGGCATCGTGCTGCCGCGCGACTACACGCTGGTGCTCAGCCGTGCAGCCGTGATCCCGGCCAAGGCGCGCGACGCGGCGATGGGCCGGGCCTTCCTCGACTACCTCCTGTCAGAGCGCGGCCAGGCCGTGGCAGCGGAAAAATCCTTCTTCTTCGCCTTCGACCGACCGCCGCCGGCCGGCATCGACGCGCCGGGCCTCGACGAAATCTCCAGCCGCTACCACCCGATCCCGATCGGCCCGGCCCTGCTCGCCACCCTCGACCAGGCCAAGCGCCGCCGCTTCCTGGCCGAATGGCGGGCGGCCATGCGGGACCGCTAGCAGGCTGCTGAAAAAGTCCCCGATGTACCCGGTTCGATTCGGCTTCGGACTCATTCCGATTGCGGCACGTCCCGTGAACAAAGCAGTTTTTCAGCAGCCTGCTAGTCTTACTGCGTCACAAGCGTTGTGGGACAGTCGCTGGCTTGCGCGGAGCGTTGCAGCAGGGACAGCGCTGCAGGCTGCCGGCGAGAGCGACGGTGAGGCGTCGGCGCATGGAGGCGATCGAGTTGGGCATGTGCCGTTCGGGCCGGACCGGCGGCGCCTCGGGGTCGATAATCGTCGGGAAGGGCAGGTTGCGGGAGGTTCGCGGCGGTGCCCGGTCCGGAGGGGGGAATCGTCTCCCTTTCGGAGACCAGGAAGCCGTAGGCGGCGATGCACAGGGTGGCGTGATGGTGGAAGCCTCGCCAGCCTCGCCCTTCGTAGTGGCCGAGCCCGACCTCCTGCTTGAGGTCCTGGTAGTCGCGTTCGATGCGCCAGCGCAGCTTGGTGACATCGACCAGGTCGGCGAAGGGGATGGCCTCGGGCAGGGTGGAGAACCAATACTTGACCGGCTCCGCCTCGCTTTCGGGCCATTCGATCAGCAGCCATTCTTCCGGGCGCGGCCGGGTGAGCTGCTCGTCGCGGTGGGCCGGGCGCACGCGCACCCTGGCGTAGCGCGAGCTCAGCCAGTCGGCCGCGCCCTCGCGCCAACGGATGGTTTCCCAGGCCGAAGCCGGCAGGCTGAGCGCCAGGGCCTTGACCGTGACCGGCCGATGCTCGGCATCCCGGCGCAGGCGCGTGCCCGGCCGGCCCCGGCCGCTCCGCTCCCGCGGCGGCAACGGCCCGGTGCCGGGCGGCCACACCGTCATGGTCGACGTCAGGCCCGCTGCGTAGCGAAGACCGAGGGCGGTGATCTCGGTGCGCAGGCGCGTGTCGACGCCATAGCCGGCATCCATCAGCACCGTCCCTCGTGGAAGACCTGCCGCACACGCCGCCCGCAGCTGGGCCAGCGCGATCTCCGGCTTGGTCGCAAACGCCACCTCCGGCGGCACGCCCGCCTTGGCCCGCCGCAGCGGATCTGCCGCCCAATCTTCCGGCAGGTACAGCCGGTAGGCCACCGGCAGGCTGGCGGCATGGTTGGCGATCGACAGGCTCACCGCCACCTGGCAGTTGTCCTGCTTGCCGAGCTGGCCGCAATCTTGCCGCGTCACCCCGACCGAATGACGCCCCTTCTTCGGAAAGCCCGTGTCATCGATGATCCAGGCTTCGATCGGCCCACTGCGCTCGATCGCCGGCAGAACCTGCTCGCGCACCTTGGCCAGCACCGGCTCATCCGACCACGGCGCATTGCCGACAAAATGCAGCAGCGCCTGATGCTGCGCCGCCACCCGGGACGGCGCCGTCACCGCCGCCATCGGCTCCACGCTCTTGCGCTCGCCCGGCAGCAGCAGCCCGAGACAATAAGCGCGCAGCGGCTCCGCCCGGTCCGCATGCCCGATCACCCCGACAAGACCCTCGACATAGCTCGAAAAGCGCGCTTCACTCTCCCGGCTCGCCAAACCGTCCATCCCACCCTCCGATGATGCCGGCCAAATCAGTCCAACACCATACGCCGGCGGCTCGCCCCAAAATACCGATCCAATCCGCGGCTTTCTGACTCAGTAAGACTAGAGCAAAGCGCGTTTTGGTGGAAACGCTCTTTGCTCTAACTCCTTGTTTCGACGCGTCTTTGCGACTTGACGCGATTCCGTCAAAACGCAAAACGCTTTGGGGGCGGCTCGGGGGCGGCGCCGGTCGGCGGAGGCATGCGGGGCGGAGTCCCCGCATGCCCGGCGCGTCGGTCGCGCCGCGCCGTCCGGCCCCCCTGTCAGACGTCGACGTTGGTGGGCAGGACGATCATGTCGTGGATCGTCACATTGCGCGGCCGGCTGAGGATGTACAGGACGGCGTCGGCGACCTCGCCGGGCTCGATCAGCGCGCCGGCGTCCTTGACGGCCTGCAGGCGATCCGGCTCCCAGTCGGCAAGCAGGGCCGAGACCACCGGCCCCGGCGAAACCTGGGAGACGCGGATGCCGTGCTTGTTGACTTGGCGGCGGGTGGCCTGGGTAAAGCAGGTCACCGCCCACTTCGAGGCGGCGTAGACCGGCTCGTGCCCGACGGCGACATGGCCCGCCACCGAGCATGTCACCACGATGTCGCCGCTGCCGCGCTCGATCATGTGCGGAAGCACGGCGTGGACGTTCTTGAAGACGGCATTGACGTTGAGATTGAGCATGCGGTCGATCGTGGCGGCGTCCGTGTCGACGAGGTCGCCGCCGATATAGGTGCCGGCATTGCAGTAGAGAATGTCGATGCGTCCGGTCCTGGCGAGGATCTCCGGAATCATCGCGGCGCAGCTCTCGGCGTCGATCAGGTCCGTGACCTGGGCGACGGCCCTGCCATTCGCCTTCGCGACCAGGTCGTTCAGGGCCGCCGCATTGCGGTCGACCATCACCACCGTCGCGCCGGCCTGCATGAAAGCCTGCGCCGTTGCCAGGCCGATGCCGGAGGCTGCTCCCGTGACGACGGCGATCTTTCCATCGAGTTCGTTGGCCATATTGCAATTTCTCCTTTCGACTGCGAAAAACAGGTCGGCGAGCGCCCGCGTTCATCCGTTTCTCACGGCTGCAGCGCGCTGAGGACTGCCTGGGCGGTGGCGACATCCGTGACGACCGCATTGATGAGGCCGGATCGCACGGCGCCGATGATCGCCCTGGCCTTCTCGGGAGACACGGCGACGCCGATCACCAGCGGCACGGCCCGCAATTGCGTCGGCGACACGGCGATCAGGCTCGTGTCGCCCTCCCACGGCACGATGGTGCCGCCCTCGTCGAAATAATGGCGGATCACGTCCCCCGCGACGTGCACGAGGGCGCGCTCGCTGGATGTGACGGTGCCGGCATGGATGGGGTCTATCGCATGCGGCAGGCCCACGCCCACCACCGCCACGTCGATGCGGTCCCACAGGGCGATCAGGTCATGCACGGCGGGATCGCTCAGGAAGGCGTCGCGATATTGCGGTGAGGGCAGGTAGGGCGCGAAGATGAATTTCGGCACGCCGCCCAGCTGTGCCGCTGCCTGGCGCACGAATTCGTTGATCTGGAAATGCGCCGCCGCCTGCTGAATGCCGCCCGTCGCCGGCACCGTGACGACGCCGGGAATGCGCGGCAGCCCGGCCCGGATGACCTCGCGGACCGCCCGGCCCCAGCCGATGGCGAGCACGGAACCGCCCTTCAGCCCGGCCTTCTTCAGCAGCGTCCCGACGGGCTGCGCAAGCGAGCCGAGCAGCCCGGCTTCGACCGTTTCCACCACGACGGC
The DNA here is from genome assembly GCF_057554225.1 of Labrys sp. Lb11. Lineage (NCBI taxonomy): Bacteria > Pseudomonadati > Pseudomonadota > Alphaproteobacteria > Hyphomicrobiales > Xanthobacteraceae > Labrys > Labrys sp. Lb11. The sequence goes on along the minus strand of NZ_BAAJOT010000007.1, from coordinate 110,080 downwards.
CTGCCTGAGGCCGAGGGCATCGATCAGGTCGCGGGTGATGTCCTCGGGCGCGGCATAGTCGCGGATCTCGATGCGCACGATGCCTTCCTCCCGCGCTCTTCGCAGCAGGCGCGAGATGGTGGCGCTGGACAGGCCCAGGCGTCGGGCGATTTCGACCTGCGAGAGGTCGGACTCGTAGTGCAGGCGCGCGACGAGGTGCAGCGTCTTGCGCGTCGTGGCCGACCCGTCCGGAGGGGTGTTGTCCGACAAGCTGCAAGTCCCTCTGGACGGGAATGCCGGCGGGGGAACCGTCACCAGACGGTGTAGCCGCAATCCACCACCACGGTGGCGCCGGTCATGGCGCTGGAGGCGTCCGAGGCCAGGAACAGGATGGCGGAGGCGATCTCGTCCGGCCGGGCGACGCGCTTCATCGGCGTCATCTCCATCCAGATGGGGAAGCGCGCCGGATCGGTGAAGCTGGTGTTGGACATCGGCGTATCCACATAGGTCGGGGCGACGGCGTTGACCCGCACGCCCCGCTCCGCCCATTCGCCGCCGAGGGATTTCGTCAGGTGGTGCACCGCCGCCTTGGCCGCGTTGTAATGGGCCTGGCGCTGCGGCTTGTTCGAGATCAGGCCGGAGATGGAGCCGAGCGTCACGATGGAGCCGAAGCCGCGCTCCAGCATCGGCTTGGCGAATTCCCGGCAGCACCAGTAGACGCCGTTGAGATCCACGTCGACGATCCGGTGCCAGATCTCGTCCGGGATCGCCTCGCCGGGGGTGTCGGGCCAGGCGATGCCGGCATTGGCGACGAGGATGTCGACGGCGCCGTGCCTCCGGTTCGCCTCGGCCGCCGCCCCGGCGACCTCGTCCGGCCTGGTGACGTCCAGAGTCACGCAATCGACGGCGTGGCCGGCGGCCGCGAGCTGCCGACGGGCGCTCGCCAGCAGCTCCTCGCTGCAATCGGAGATGACGACCTTGGCGCCGGCTTCCAGCAGGGCCTCGGCCGCGGCCAATCCGATGCCGCGGCCGCCGCCGGTGATGAAGGCGGTCCGGCCCTCGAGCCTGTATTTGTCGAGATACATCGATGCATTCCTGAAGCGGTTCGAGACGGCCGCCCGCCCTCATGCGGCGAGCGGATTCCTGCGCAGGGCGGCGAGCGCCGTGCCATCCTGCCTGAAAAGATGCGCGGCTGCAGCGGCGACGGCGACGCCGATGCGGTCGTGTACCCTCGAGCCGTCATCGCCGCCGGCCTGGACGATGAAGAGGTCGGACGAGGTCACCTGCACATAGAGGAACGTCTGCCCGCCCAGGCGCTCGACCACCATCACCTCGCCGGACAGATGGCCGTTCTGCGCGCGCGAGAGATGCTCCGGCCGGATCCCCAGGGCCAGCTTCTCGCCGGGGGCGATGCCGCCGGCCGAGACCGGCACCGCGAGGGTCGCGCCGCCGGGCAATTCCACGCCGATGCCCTCCGCCGAGACCGTCCGCGCCGTCACGTCGATGAAGTTCATGGTGGGCGAGCCGATGAAGCCGGCGACGAACCTGTTGCGCGGATGGTGGTAGAGGTCAAGCGGCGAGCCGACCTGCTCGATCACCCCGTCGCGCAGCACCACGATCTTGTCGGCCAGCGTCATGGCCTCCACCTGGTCGTGGGTGACGTAGATCATCGTCACGCCGAGCTCCTCGTGCAGGCGCGCCAGCTCGATGCGCATCTGTACGCGCAACGCCGCGTCGAGATTCGAAAGCGGCTCGTCGAACAGGAAGACTTTCGGCTGGCGGACCATGGCCCGGCCGATGGCGACGCGCTGGCGCTGCCCGCCGGAAAGCTGGCGCGGCCGGCGGTCGAGGAGATGATCGAGCTGCAGCAATCGTGCCACCGCGTGGACCTTGGCGTCCCGCTCCGCCTTGGCGACGCCGGCCAGGCGCAGCGCGAAGGCCATGTTGTCCCTGACGCTCATGTGCGGATAGAGCGCGTAGGTCTGGAAGACCATGGCCAGGCCCCGCTCGTCGGGCGGCACGTCGTTGACGCGCGCGCCGTCGATGAGGAGGTCGCCCGAGGTGATCTCCTCCAGTCCCGCGATCAGGCGCAGCAGGGTGGACTTGCCGCAGCCGGACGGGCCGACGAAGACGCAGAACTCCTTGTCTGCGATATGCAGGTCGACGCCCCGGATGATATCGGCGGCGCCGAAGGACTTGCGGATGTCCCTGAGACTGAGCTGTGCCATGTCATGCTCTTGGAAACGGCGATGGGGGGCTCATTTCACGGCGCCGAAGGTGAGGCCGCGAACGAGCTGGCGCTGCGTCATCCAGCCGAAGACCAGGATGGGAGCCACCGCCAGGGTCGAGGCCGCCGAGAGCTTGGCCCAGAACAGGCCTTCGGGGCTGGAGAAGGAGGCGATGAAGGCGGTCAGCGGCCCTGCCTGCGACGCGGTGAGGTTGAGGCTCCAGAACGCCTCGTTCCAGCACAGGATGATCGAGAGCAGGGCGGTGGAGGCGATGCCCGGCAATGTCAGCGGCAGCAACAGATGGCGGATCTGCGCGCCGACGCGTGCTCCGTCCATGCGCCCGGCCTCGAGGATCTCGTGCGGCACGTCCTTGAAGAAGGAATACAGCATCCACACCACGATCGGCAGGTTCGACAGGGTGAAGAGGACGACGAGGCCGGTGCGCGTATCCAGGAGGCCGGTGTCGCGGAAGATGAGGTACATCGGCACCAGCACGCCGACGGCCGGCATCATCTTCGTCGACAGCATCCAGAGCAGCAGGTTCTTGGTCCGGCCGGTCGGGAAGAAGGCCGCGGCATAGGCGGCGGGCACGGCGAGCGCGAGGGAGAGCGCCGTGGCGCCGAGCGATTCGAGCACGCTGTTCAGCGCGTAGGAGAGATAGTCGGCGCGGGCATTGACCTCGACGAAGTTCTCCAGCGTCGGCCGGAAGAACAGGTCCGGCGGGCCGACCGCGTCGATCTCCGTCTTGAAGGCGGCAAGCAGCATCCAGAAGATCGGGAAGAACATCACGAGCGCCGCGAGCCAGCCGACGACGCCGGCCCAGACGACCCTTCGCTTCGATCCGCGCATGGCCATGCTCAGGTCTCCAGGTTGCGGGCGACGGTGCGGACCAGAAAGGCGGCGACGATGTTGGCGAGCACGATGGCGATGACGCCGCCGGCCGAGGCGCCGCCGACATCCCATTGCAGCAGGGCCTTGAGATAGATGAAATAGGTCAGGTTGGTGGTGGCGTTGCCCGGCCCGCCCGAGGTGGTGACCAGGATCTCGGCGAAGATGCAGAGGAGGAAGATCGTCTCGATCATCACCACCACGGAGATCGGCCGCAGCAGATGCGGCAGGATGATGAACCAGAACATCGTGGGGCCCTTCGCCCCGTCCATGCGCGCCGCCTCCATCTGCTCGCGGTCGAGCGACTGCATGGCGGTCATGAGGATCAGGGTGGCGAAGGGGATCCACTGCCACGCCACGATGAGGACCACGGAGAGCATCGGCGCCTGGCTGAACCAGTCGACCACGCCCAGGCCGAGCGAGCGGGTGATCCAGGCGAAAAGCCCGTTCACCGGATGCATCAGGAGGTTCTTCCAGATCAGGGCCGCCACCGTCGGCATGACGAAGAACGGCGCGATCACCAGAAGGCGGGCGACGTTCCGCCCGGGGAATTCGACATCGTAGACGACGGCGAAGAGCACGCCGAACAGGATCGTCAGCGCCAGCACGGAGCCGACCAGCGTGACGGTGTTGAGGATCGAGACCCACAGCGTCTTGTTGAGCAGCAGGTACTTGTAGTTGTTGAAGCCGGCGAAGCCGGTGATGAGCGGATTCTGCAGGTTGTAGCGCTGGAAGGAGAACCACAGCGTCATCGCCAGCGGCACGATCATCCAGAGCAGCAGGACGCTGACCGCGGGCGCGAGAAGGGGGCCCGTGCGGATGGCGCGGCGACTGGCTGACCTCTGGAACATGGGCCCTCGCAGGAGATCCGGACGCAAGGCGCGCCTTCGGGGCAGGAGGCTCCGGGCGGGGAGGACGCCCGGAGCCTCGACAGGCAGGCGGCTACTGGATGTAGCCGGCCTGCTGCATCGTCTGGGTCACTTCGTCCTGCGCGGCGCCGAGCGCGGCGGCCTCGTCCTGCTGCCCGGCGAGGATCGAGGCGATGGCCTGGCCGACGCTGGTGCCGATGGCCTGGAACTCCGGGATCGCGACGAACTGAATGCCCTTGTACGGCACCGGATCCTTGGTGGCGTTGGTGGGATCGGCGGTCAGGATCGACTTCAGCACCATGTCGGCGAAGGGCGCGGCCTCCTTGTATTTCGGGTTGTCATAGGTCGACCGGCGCGTGCCGGGCGGAGCGGCGACCCAGCCCTGCGTCTCGCCGACGCGGGCGACGTACTCCTTGGAGGTGGCCCACTTCACGAAGGATTTGGCCGCGTCGAGCTTCTTGGTGGAGGAGGGCACGGCCAGCGACCAGGCCCAGAACCAGCCGGCGCCCTTGGGCGTCACCTTGATCGGCGGCTGGGCGAAGGCCAGCACGTCGCCGACCTTGGACGTCGCCTTGTTGTAGAGGCGGCCGGCGGCCGAGGTGGCGTCCACCCAGATGGCGCATTTGCCGCTGGCGAACAGCGCCTGGTTCTCGTTGAAGCCGTTGGAGGTCGCGCCGGGCGGTCCGTCGCGCTTGAGCAGGTCGACGTAGAACTTGACGGCTTCCTTCCAGGGATCGGATGTCAGCTGGGGCTTCCAGTCCATGTCGAACCAGCGGCCGCCGAAGGTGTTGATGATGGTGGTGATCAGCCCCATGTTCTCGCCCCAGCCCGGCTTGCCGCGCAGGCAGATGCCGTACTGCTCCTTGGACTTGTCCGTGAGCTTGTCGGCGAACTCGGCGATCTGGTCCCAGGTCGGCTGGTCGGGCATGGTCAGCCCGGCCTTCTCGAGCAGGTCCTTGCGGTAGAGCGTGAAGGAGCTCTCGGCATAGAAGGGCAGGGCGTAGAGCTTGCCGTCGACGGAGAGGCCGTTGCGCAGAGGCTCGAACACGTCCTTGTAATCGTAGTCGTCGCTGAAATCGTCCAGCGATGCGAGCCAGCCGGCCTTGCCCCAGATCGGCGTCTCATAGGCGCCGATGGTGACGATGTCGAACTGTCCGGCCTTGGTGGCGATGTCGGTGGTCACGCGCTGGCGCAGCACGTTCTCTTCCAGCACCACCCAGTTCACCTTGTTGCCGGTCGCCTTCTCCCATTCGGGAGAGAGCTTCTGCATGATGATCATGTCGTCATTGTTGACGGTGGCGATCGTGATCGTCTCGGCGCGCGCCGCGGCGCCCGCGAGCAGGAGCGCCGTCAACGGCAGGGCGAGCTTGGTCAGGAACTTCACGGTTTCCTCCTTCTGCGACAGTCTTGCGGGCTTTGTTTGGTCTTGCTCGGCGCGTCCGGCCCGGACGGCGCACCGCAATGCGTGCATTCTGAAGAGCGCCCCTCGACGCCGGCGCTCCGGCGGGAGGGGGGCCAAGGGCGGCTCGGCCATGTCCGATGGAACATCTTTCAGAAGAAAATTGCAACACCGATCTTGAAGGCACTCGGCCGATCCGGTGCCCCGGCCGGGCGCGGCCAGGACGCGGCGCCGATCCCGGTCGGCCCGGCCCTGCTCGCCCCCTTGATCGGGCCAGGCGGCGTCGCTCCCCGGCCGAACGGCCGCCGGCCATGCGGGCGCCGGCAGGCCGCCGGTGAACCATGGCCGTCACGCCGGGCCGGGGAGCCTCTTCAGCAGCCTGCAGGCAGGTTCTCTCGAGCCCGCTTGCGCGCGTACGTCCGGGCAGCATTGATTTTGCGTTGAAAATGCCAAATCAATCGTGGCGGGAGCCACGAGAGGCTGCCTAGAGCAAAGCGCGTTTTGGTGGAAACGCGCTTTGCTCCAACGCCTTGTTTCGACGCGTCTTTGCGACTTGACGCGATTCCGTCAAATCGCAAAACGCTTTAGGGCGCGTCCTTCGGGAGGCATTCCGTGTCCAGCTTGTCGAGAATGCGATTGATGTCGGTCAAGGTGAATTCGAGATCGATATCGCCGCGATTCGTGCCAAGCTTGAAATATATCTTCCGTTTTTCGATCTGCCTCATGCGTTTGATGGCATATCGGGAAAATGACGTGTCACCGACATGCTTGATATATGGAAACGATGTTCCTTGATGGTTGAAGTAACTGACTTGTATCGGGGTATCGTTGTCGAAACGAACCAGGCCGTTGGTCTTTTCGCTGAAGATAATCCTTTTTGAATCTATGCCGATTTTGTATTCACCGAACTTTCTGCACTCTATGGCTAGATTCGTAACAATCTTTTGGCCAGAAACAGTGCCGGCTTCGTCACCGTCCAGTCTCGCCAGATATGTGACGCCGTCGTCGTCGATATCTGCTACTGTATCATAATGCCATGTTCCAACCATGCTTTGCGTCATTTGAGATGGATCGGCATGATTTGCAAGCATTATGAATATCAGAGCTAATATATAGCGCATAACAACCCCTCTTATTCCCGTAGGGAAGATAGCTGCAATCGGCGTCGATGTCGAGGAACAGTCATGATCCTGCTGATCCTGTCCTGCACCGCGGCCGTCACGGCCGTGCTCGCCCGCTGCTCCCCGGAATGGTGAGCCCGTCATCGCGAAAGCCAGGCTGGCCGCGGGATCCGGCCGTGACGCTGACCGGCCACGGTCCAGGTTCGGGCTGACGCAGCACCTCCCGCGCCGTGCCGGGCGCGACGAGAATCGTTGGAGGCCGAGGCGGCCTCGTCGTCGATGCCGCTGCCACCCTCGAGCCGCCTGGATGGCGGCATCGCGCTCAAGGAGGCGTTCGCACCGACCGGCCATGGGGAGCCGGAGGCCTGTCGCTTGACGTTTGTCGTCTGAAGTTGATAAATTTTGTCGACTTTAAGGGATGCACTCCGGCAGGCGGCGAATGACGATGATCAATGCGGGCGAGGCCCGGCTGGACGCCGAACCGGCCGACGTCGCGGTGGCCGAAGCGCCCGGCCTGCGCTGGAACCTCGACGCGGTCGTGGCCGAACTGCGCCTTTCGCGCGAGGTGACGCACAACATCCGCCATCGCGGCCGCATTCGCCAGACCCCGTCGCGCGAGGCGCTGGCGGCGATCGTCGACGGGCTGACGGCGGCGCTGTTTCCCACCCATCACGCCCGCGCGGAGCTGGGGCCGGAGTCGATCGACTATTTCGTCGGCAGCACGCTCGACACGGCGCTGGCGAGCCTTGCCGACCAGGTGCGGCTCGACCTGTCCTTCACCAGCGCCGGCGAACCGAGCGAAGAGGAGCGCAGGCGCGAGGCGCTGCGCATCGTCGGAGCCTTCGCCCGGGCGCTGCCGGGGATTCGCGGCATCGTCGTCAGCGACCTGCGTGCGGCCTATCGCGGCGACCCGGCGGCCACGAACTTCCCGGAGATCCTGCTCGGCTATCCCGGCATGGCGGCGGTCATCTCCCATCGCCTGGCGCATGCACTGCACGGGCTCGGCGCCAGCCTGCTGGCCCGGCTGATTTCCGACATCGCCCATTCCCGGACCGGCATCGACATCCACCCCGCCGCCGAGATCGGCCCGGGCTTCTTCATCGACCATGGCACCGGCGTGGTGATCGGCGAGACTGCGATCATCGGCGAGCGGGTGCGGCTCTATCAGGCCGTGACGCTGGGTGCGCGGCACTTCCCTGCCGACGAGAACGGCATCCTGGTCAAGAGCGTCGCCCGCCATCCCATCGTCGAGGACGATGTGGTGATCTATGCCGGGGCCACCGTGCTCGGCCGCATCACCATCGGCAAGGGCTCGACCATCGGCGGCAATGTCTGGCTGACCCACAGCGTGCCGCCGGGCAGCCAGGTGACCCAGGCCCGCAGCCGCGGCCATGGACGCGAGGGGGCCCCGTCAGGCAAGTGATCGGCGAGGCGGCACTTGCAAGACGGGGGCTGATCATGCCAGCAGGGGGCGAGCCCAGGCCCGAGGTCCCGCCATGCCCCAAGCTGACGGCGCTCAGCCGATCACGCGTGCCGCGCTTGTCGCCGACCTGTCCCGGCTCGGCGTGGCGCCTGCCGACATCGTCATGGTCCATGCCGCCTGCGGACGGATCGGCCCGGTGCTCGGCGGCCCGGACGCGGTCATCGCGGCGCTGCGCCAGACGGTCGGGCCGGCCGGCACCGTCATGGCCTATCTCGACTGGGACGCGCCCTGGGAGGATTTCGTCGACGCCGACGGCCGCACGCTCCCGGAATGGCGGCTGCACGTGCCCGGCTTCGACCCGGCGGCGACCCGCGGCGCCCGGCAGAACGGCGTCCTGCCCGAGTTCCTGCGCACGACGCCGGGCGCGCTGCGCAGCGGCAATCCCGGCGCGTCGGTGACGGCGATCGGCGCCAGGGCCGACTGGCTGACCGCCGAACATCCGCTCGACTACGGCTACGGCCCGGGCACGCCGCTCGCCCGGCTGGTGGAGGCGCGGGGCAAGGTGCTGATGCTCGGTGCCCCGCTCGACACCATGACGCTGCTGCACCACGCCGAGCACCTGGCGCGGCTGCCGGGCAAGCGCATCCTGCGCAAGGAAATCCCCTTCGCCATGCCGGCCGGCGTGATCTGGCGCGTGATCGAGGAGTTCGACACGTCGGAGCCGGCGGTGGCGAGCCTGCCGGTCAACTTCATCGAGCGGATCGTCACCGACTATCTCGCCACGGGCGCCGGCCGGCAGGGCCGTGTCGGCCATGCACCGTCGGTCCTGGTCGACGCGGCGGGGATCCTGCCCTTCGCGATCGCCTGGCTGGAGCGCCTGGCGGGCTGACCGGATCGACCTGACCGGCAGCCTCAGGCACCGGCCAGGAAGCGGCGGACGATGGCGTAGGAATAATGGCTGGCGATCTCGCTGAGGAACACCGGGAAGTCGATATGCGCGGTGTCGTCGGCCGTGTCCGAGATGGTGCGGATGACGGCGCAGGGCACGTCGTAGTCGTGGCAGACCTGCGCCACGGCGGCGCCTTCCATCTCGATGGCCAGGGCGTCGGGCAGGTCGCGGCGCAGTTGCGCCACCGCGGCGTGGCCGGCGACGAAGCGGTCGCCGCTGACGATGAGGCCGCGATGCAGGGACGGCCGGGCCTGACCGAGACGGGCGCGCGCGGCCTCGGCGAGGCGCGGGAAATCCTCGGCGAGGAAGCCGGACACGGCGCGCTCCAGGGCAAGGCTCAGCGCCGCGTCGGTGCCGAAGCGCGACAGGCCGGAGAGCGGCACCTCGTAGCGCGGGAAGATCGGGCTGGCATCCATGTCGTGCTGCAGCAGCGTCTCGCCGAGCACGATGTCGCCGACCCGGACATGGCCGGCCGCGCCGCCGGCGACGCCGGTGAACAGGATGCCCGTGACGCCGAAGTGATGGATCAGGGCGGTGGCCGTCGTCGCCGCCGCCACCTTGCCGATGCGCGCCAGGGTCAGGACGCAGTCGCGCCCCCACAGGCGGCCGACATGGTAGTCGCGCCCGCCCAGATGCACGACGCGGGTGTCGGGTGCGGCCCGCATCTCGTCCAGCAGGCCGGCGGCTTCCTCCGGCAGGGCGGCGACCAGGCCGAGGCGAGGGATGTCTGCGCGTTCCGTGCTCATCGGGGTGACGTCCGCGTCGCTCCGGATGCGCGCCGGCGCCGTCCCCGGCGCTTCGCCATCCCCGAGCCTGTGTCGAAGGGCAGGCGCACCCTAGTTTCCGGGCCGGGGCGGCGCAAGGCGGCAGATGTATTTCGGCACTTGCCGGCCGGAGTGTGATAGCTTCGTCGTGGAGGTCATTCCGCAAGGGGAGGAAGCCCCGGTGCCGCACAGCGCAACCGACAATGCCGGCGATGCCGCGTCCCTGCATCGCTTCATGACCGTGACGCTGGAGCTCGGTCCCGACGTCCTGGTGCCGCGCCAGGAAACGGAGCTGCTCGGACGCAGCGCGGTCGCGATCCTGCGCGACCGCGACCCCGGCCCGGTCGTGGTCGACATGTGCTGCGGCTCGGGCAACCTGGCGCTGGCGATCGCCGCCGAAGTCCCGTCGGCGCGCGTCTGGGCCGCGGACCTGACCGACAGCACCGTGGCCCTGGCCCGCCGCAACGCGGAGCGTCTCGCCATGCAGGACCGGGTCACCATCCGGCAGGGCGACCTGTTCGGCGCGCTGGCCGATGACGGGCTTGCCGGGGCGGTCGACATGGTCGTCTGCAATCCGCCCTATATCTCGACCTCGCGCCTGGAGACCGAGCGCGCGCACCTGCTCGAGGCCGAACCGCGCGCCGCCTTCGACGGCGGCCCCTACGGCATCTCCATCCAGCTCAGGCTGATCCGGGAGGCCGTGGATGTCCTCAGGCCCGGCGGCTGGCTGCTGTTCGAGTTCGGCGAGGGGCAGGACCGGCAGGCCGCGGCCCTGGCCGCCAGGACCAGGGCCTATGAAGCCATGACCTTCGCCCGCGACGAGGCCGGGACGCCGCGCGTCGCGATCCTGCGCAAGCCGGAGGCTCCAGGCGCCGCCGCTCGCGGCTGACAGCTTCACGCGGCGGTCATTGACGCCCCGCCGCGCGATGCTTGCGTCGGGCGGCGCGTCATGCCGGCCCAGGAGCTTATCCGGGCCGGTAGCCGCGTCCGCTCCGGATACGTTTCAGCGCCGTGACCAGCGCATCGACATCCTCGTGGGTGTTGTAGAAGGCAAGGGACGGACGCACCGTCGTCTCCAGGCCGAAGCGGCGGAGGATCGGCTGGGCGCAATGATGGCCGGCACGAACGGCGATGCCCTCGCGGTCGAGCGCCGCACCGACATCCTGGCTGCGGCAGCCGTCGAGCACGAAGGAGAGCACGCTCGCCTTCTCCCGGGCCGAGCCGATCAGCCGCAGGCCGGGCACGGTCAGCATCGTCTCGGTGGCGTGGACCAGCAGCTCGTGCTCATAGGCGGCAATGGCGGCCATGCCGATCGATTCGACATAGTCGATGGCGGCGCCCAGGCCGACCGCGTCGGCGATGTTGCCGGTGCCGGCCTCGAACCGTTCGGGCGGGCCCTGATAGACCGTCTGCTCGAAGGTGACGTCGGTGATCATGTTGCCGCCGCCCTGCCAGGGCGGCATGTGCGCCAGCACCTCCGGCCGGCCATAGACCACGCCGATGCCGGTCGGCCCGAACACCTTGTGGCCGGAGAAGACGAAGAAATCGCAGCCGATCGCCTGTACGTCCACCGGCATGTGCGACACCGACTGGGCGCCGTCGACCAGCACCGCGGCGCCGTGGCGCTTGGCCATGGCGGTCATCTCGGCGACCGGCACCACGGTGCCGAGCGCGTTGGAGACCTGGGTGATCGACACGATGCGCGTCCTCGGCGACAGCAGCTTCTCGTATTCCTCCAGGATGACGTCGCCGCGATCGTCCACCGGCGCCACGCGCAGGCGCGCACCGATCTCGGCGCAGAGCATCTGCCAGGGCACGATGTTGGCGTGATGCTCCAGCCAAGTGATGACGATCTCGTCGCCTTCCCGGAGATTGCGGCGGCCCCAGGCCTGGGCCACGAGGTTGATCGCCTCGGTGGTGCCGCGCACGAAGACGATGTCGCGGGGCGAGCCGGCCTTGAGGAAGCGGCGAACCTTCTCTCGCGCCGATTCATAGGCATCGGTGGCGCGTGCGGCCAGGGCGTGGGCGGCGCGATGGATGTTGGAGTTCTCGTGCTCGTAGAAGCGCGCGAGCCGGTCGATCACCGCCTGCGGCTTCTGGGTCGTCGCAGCATTGTCGAGCCAGATCAGCGGCTTGCCGTGCACGTGCTGCTGCAGGGCCGGGAAGTCGCGCTTGACGGCATGGGCGTCGAAGGGCCGATGCGGCCCGTCGGATCCAGGCACCAGCTCCGGGCGCAGGCCCGTCCTGACGCCGATGCCGGAGAAATCGGGCGAGGGCGCGCGCGGCGCCTCGGTCGGGGGCAAGGTCAAGCCGTCGCGCGGCATATGCTGGCTGGCCGGCGCCGCGCCAGGCGGGGCGGGCGGCTCCGGCACGACAGCGGGCACGGCCACGGGCGGGGGCGCGTGCTCCTGCGGCACGAAGGCGAGGAGTTGGCGCAGGGATTGCGGCAGATCGCCGAGGTCGAAGGCCGAGGGCACTTGCGGCAGGAACGGGCCGGGCGAGCCGCCGGGCTGCGGCAGGCCGGGAGGCGAGGCAGGCGAGCCTGAGACCGGCACCGTGTCGACGAGCGATGCCGGCGGCGTCGGCGGCGGGACGGTCGGTGTCGGCACGACCGAGGGAATGGTCACCGGCGGTACGTCCGGCGGGCCGATGGGCGGGCGGGCCGGCGCGAGCGGCGCCACGGTGGTCGTTACCGAGGGAGCGGGCGCGAGCGCCGGGCTTGGCGGCGAGGCCGGCGGGGTCGGCGCCAGCGGCAGGCCGGGGGCCGCGCCGGGCGAGGCCTGGAACAGGGCGTTGGCCATCTGGGCGATCGCGTCCGGATCGGGCCAGGACGGGACGGACGGCGGGGTGGGTGACGACATGAGCCCGAGCTCCCTGGGGCCAGGATTTCAAGAGATGCGCAGGACCCTCGGCTCCGCCAGGCGGGGCGGGCGGTATCCTGCAGGACGGCGATGCCGGCATCGCCGTCCGGTTCCAGCCGGCCGTGGCCGGGCCGGCAGGCCTCATGCATATTTGTCGGGGTACTGGTGGTACTTGCCGACCTCGACGTCCTCCAGCACGCCCAGGGCGTCGTGCGAAAGCACCGCCGCCGAGCAGTAGAGCGAGACGAGGTAGGAGGCGATCGCCTTGCGATTGATGCCCATGAAGCGCACGGACAGGCTCGGCTGCACCTCGCCCGGCACGCCCGGCTGGAACAGGCCGACCACGCCCTGCTTCTTCTCGCCGGTGCGCAGCAGCAGGATGCTGGACCTGCCCTTGTCGTCGACGAAGAGCTTGTCGCTGGGCACCAGCGGCAGGCCGCGCCAGGTGAGGAAGGGCGAGCCGAACAGCGTCACCGTCGGCGGCGGCACGCCGCGGCGGGTGCATTCGCGGCCGAAGGCGGCGATGGCCCGGGGATGGGCGAGAAAGAAGGAGGGTTCCTTCCAGACCCGGGCGATCAGCTCGTCGAGGTCGTCCGGCGTCGGCGCGCCGGTGCGCGGCTTGATGCGCTGCGAGGCGGAGGCGTTGGCAAGCAGGCCGTATTCGCCGTTGTTGATCAGCTCGGCTTCCTGCTTCTCCTTCACCTTTTCGATCAGGAGGCGCAACTGCTCCTGGATCTGGTCGTAGGGGTGGCTGTAGAGGTCGGAGACGCGGGTCTGGACATCGAGGACGGTGGTCACCGCATTGAGTGAATATTCGCGCGGCGCGTCTTCATAGTCGACGAAGGTCTCGGGCAGATCCGGGTCCTGGTCGCGGCGAGGGGAGCACTCGACCTCCGCGTCGATCTCGCCGCCCGCCTCCTTGACGCGGTTGAGCCGGTAGATGCCGGCCTCCACCGGCGTCCAGGGCAGGAAGGACACCAGCCAGCGCGGCGTGATGCCAGACCATTGCGCACGGGTCTTGGTGGCATTGGCAAGCTGCCTGGCAGCCGCTTCGCTCAATGTCCTGCGGACGGCAGGTTCGTCGGTCATGAACAGCTCCTGGTCAGGCGTCACGGTTTCGGCAAGAGTAAAATATTCTACAAAGAGATAATTGCGCAGAGTATTTTTCCAAAATCGATTGGAATTTCGGGTGTATTCTTATATATACTGTTTAATTTTTTTATATACTCGATGTCGTCTTCGCAGGCGTGGAGTAAATATCAGAGCCCGATGCAGCCGCCGGGCCTGACGGCGAGGGTCGAGATTCCCGTCCCCGGCGTGTAGACTGGGCCGAGCCGGCGGCTTCCCGAGAGGCCCGCCGTCCGATTTCACCAGCCTGTCCGATAAAAACAATAAAGTCTATAAAAATTATTGACTTTAAGCGCGAGCCTTGGCTCGATAGGGTTTCCCGCCATCGGCCCGACGCGCCGAAACCGAAGTCTGGTTCAATCAGGAGAGTACAATGTCGAGATCGTTCAAGTCCTGGAGCCTCGCCCTGGCGTTGACCGTGCTGGCGGGCACGGCCCAGGCAGCCGATCCGGTCGTGGTGTCGTCCAAGATCGACACCGAGGGCAATCTGCTCGGCAACATCATCGCCCAGGTGCTGCAGGCGGGCGGCATCGCCGTCACCAACAAGATCGCGCTCGGCACCACGCCGATCGTGCGCAAAGCCCTGCTCGCCGGCGAGATCGATATCTATCCCGAATATACCGGAAACGCCGCCTTCTTCTTCAACAAGGCGGACGATCCCTTGTGGAAGGACGCGGCCAAGGGCTACGAGACGGCCAGGACGCTCGACTACGACGCCAACAAGATCGTCTGGCTGGCGCCGGCGCCGGCCAACAACACCTGGGCGATCGGCCTGCTCGGCACGCTGGCCGAGGCCAACAAGCTCAAGACGCTCAGCGATTTCGGCAAGTACGTTGCCGGCGGCGGCCAGGTGAAGCTGGCGGGCTCGGCCGAGTTCGTCAACAGCGCCGCCGCCCTGCCGGCCTTCCAGGCGACCTATGGCTTCACCCTCAAGCCGGACCAGCTCCTGGTGCTGTCGGGCGGCGACACCGCGGCCACGATCAAGGCGGCGGCCGAGCAGACCGACGGCGTCAACGCCGCCATGGTCTACGGCACCGACGGCGGCATCGCCGCGGCCGGGCTGGTGGTGCTCGACGACGACAAGTCGGTGCAGCCGGTCTATGCTCCGGCTCCGGTGATCCGCGAGGCCGTGCTCAAGGCCAATCCGGCGATCGCCGACCTGCTGAAGCCGGTGTTCGCCGGCCTCGACCTCAAGACCCTGCAGACCCTCAACGGCCGCATCCAGGTCAATGGCGAGGCCGCCAGGGACGTCGCCGCCGACTATCTGAAGTCGAAGGGCTTCGTGAAGTGACGGGCAGGACGGCCTGATGCCGGCGGCCGGAGAGGCGGGACAGCCCGGCGGCATGGCCGGGGTCGCCGAGGCGCAGGCGCCCTCAGGCGGCGCCCGTCCGGCCGCGGCCCGGGCGCGCCTCGTCTTGCGCCTCGACAAGGTCGGGGTGGCGATCGCGGTGCTGGCCGTCCTGGCGCTCGCCCTCCAGCCCTTCGTGACCTTCCGCGCCAACCGCATCGTCTCGGGCAAGGGACTCGGCCTGTTCGCGGCCTTGCCGCCGGCGACGGCCGCGGCGGGCCTCGCCGTCCTGCTGGCCGTGGCGGCCCTGGCCCTGTGGCGCGGCCATGCCGGCATCCGCCTCGCCGCCGGGGCGCTCGGCCTGGCGGCGCTGGCCGTGCTGGCCGGCCTCGCCCCGGCGCATCTCGTCCCGCCCGGCAACGCCCTGGCGCGGGTCGCTCCGGCTTCCGGATTCTGGGTGCTGAGCTTCGCCTTCGCCATCCTGGTCACCGACGCCATAGCCAAGCTGGCGCTCGGGCCCGGGGCGCGGCTCGCGGCCCTGGCGGTGGCGGCCGTCGCCGTCGCCGGGATTCTTGGCTCGGGACTGTGGGACGGCCTGTCGGCGATGCGCGAATACGCTTCCCATGCCGACAGCTTCTGGCAGGAGGGGGCCCGCCATATCGAGCTCGCGCTCGGCTCGCTCGCCGCCGCGGTGGCGGCGGGCGTGCCGCTCGGCATCGCCTGCCACCGTTCCGCCGCCCTGCGCGGCGTGACGCTGCCGGCGCTCAACATCATCCAGACCATCCCCAGCATCGCCATGTACGGGCTGATGATGGTGCCGCTCGGCATCCTCGCCGCCCGGGTGCCGCTCGCCGCCGATCTCGGCATCCGCGGCATCGGCGCGGCGCCGGCGCTGATCGCGCTGTTCCTCTATTCGCTGCTGCCGGTGGTCGCCAACGTGGTCGTCGGCCTGGCGCAGGTGCCGGCGCAGGTGGTCGAGGCGGCCGAGGGCATGGGCATGACCGCCCGCCAGCGCCTCGCCGGCGTCGAGTTGCCGCTCGCCTTGCCGGTCATCCTCACCGGCATCCGCGTCGTGCTGGTGCAGAACATCGGCCTGGTGACGATCGCCGCGCTGATCGGCGGCGGCGGTTTCGGCACCTTCGTGTTCCAGGGCATCGGGCAGGCCGCCACCGACCTTGTGCTGCTCGGCGCCGTGCCGACCATCGTCCTCGCCTTCACCGCGGCCATCCTCCTCGACGCGCTGGTCGATTGCCTCAAGGGACGCCGCTGATGATCGAAGTCGAACAGGTCAGCCGCCGCTTCGGCCGGGTCCTCGCGGTCGACGACGTGTCGCTGCGCGTCGAGCGCGGCAGCATCACCGTGCTGGTCGGCGCCTCGGGCAGCGGCAAGTCGACCCTGCTGCGCATGATCAACCGCCTGATCGAGCCGGGCAGCGGCACCATCCGCATCGGCGGGCGCGACACCGCCGGGGTGCCGGGCGAAGAGCTCAGGCGCGGCATCGGCTACGTCATCCAGGGCCACGGCCTGTTCCCGCACTGGAGCGTGGCGCGCAACATCGCCACCGTCCCCAGCCTGCTCGGCTGGGACAGGGCGCGCATCGGCCGGCGGGTGAACGAACTCCTCGCCCTGTTCGAGCTCGATCCCGGCGAGTTCGGCGGCAAGTTCCCGCACCAGCTCTCCGGCGGCCAGCAGCAGCGCGTCGGCGTCGCCCGGGCGCTGGCGGCCGAGCCGGCGGTGCTGCTGATGGACGAGCCCTTCGGCGCGCTCGACCCGATCATCCGCGCCAAGGCGCAGGCGGATCTGCTGGTGCTGCAGCGCCGCCTCGGCATCACCGTCGTGCTCGTCACCCACGACATGGAGGAGGCGATCCACCTGGGCGACCGCATCGCCGTGATGGACGGCGGCCGCCTGCTGCAATACGCCGCCCCGGCCGACATCCTGGCCCGGCCGGCGCCCGGCTTCGTCGAGCGGCTGGTCGGCGGCGGCGACCGGCCGTTCCGCCTGCTGTCGCTGACCCGCGTCGCCGAGGCGGCCGAGCCGGGCCACGCCGAGGGCGAGCCGGTCCCGGAGACGGCGACGCTGCGCGACGCGCTGTCGGACCTCCTGTGGCGCGGCGTCGAGAGCC
Organism: Labrys sp. Lb11; assembly: GCF_057554225.1. NCBI lineage: Bacteria > Pseudomonadati > Pseudomonadota > Alphaproteobacteria > Hyphomicrobiales > Xanthobacteraceae > Labrys > Labrys sp. Lb11. The sequence goes on along the minus strand of NZ_BAAJOT010000007.1, from coordinate 93,058 downwards.
TGCCGGTCGCCGCGGCCGACGGCAGCGTCGGCGCCCGCATCACCCTGCCGGCCATCCTCAAGCGGGCGGGACGGGCGGCATGAGGCTCGTCCCGACCCTGGCCCGCCTGGCGGCGCTCGCCATCCTCGCGACCTTCCTGCTCGCGCCGTCGCTGTTCGAGCCGCTGCTGCGGCCGCTGACCGAGAACGGCGCGCCGGCGATCTACAACCAGGGCAGCCTGCTCGACCTGACGCTGGCGCATCTGGCGCTGGTGGCCGGGGCGAGCCTCGCGGCGGCGGCGCTGGCGCTGGCCATGGGCATCTTCGTCACCCGGGAGGCCGGGGCGGAGTTCCTGCCGCTGTCGCGCTCGATCGTCAATATCGGCCAGACCTTCCCGCCCGTGGCGGTGCTGGCGCTGGCGGTGCCGGCGGTCGGCTTCGGCGTCAAGCCGGCGCTGATCGCGCTGGTGCTCTACGGCCTGCTGCCAGTGTTCGAGAACACCATCACCGGCCTGCGCGAAGTGCCGGCCGCCGTGGTCGAGGCGGCGCGCGGCATGGGCATGAGCGGCACCCGCCGGCTCCTCGCCGTGGAGCTGCCGCTGGCGCTGCCGGTGATCCTGGCCGGCATCCGCCTGTCGGTTGTGATCAACCTGGGCACCGCCACCATCGGCTCCACCGTCGCCGCCAAGGGCCTGGGCGAGGTGATCATCGCCGGCCTGCAGAGCTCCAACACCGCCTTCGTGCTGCAGGGCGGCGTCATCGTCGGCCTCACGGCCGTGCTGGTCTATGACGCCCTGGGTGCGGTGGAGCGGCTGGCGGCCCGCCGGGCCGGGCGGGGGTAGGGGGATGGTGGCACAGTATCATCAAGATAACGTAATAATTTCAATGCATTGAAGGAATGTATGCAGCGGCACCGTAATTCCCCAGGATTTCGGAGAATAGGTGAATGATGAGTTCCCTCCTGCGAAATGGCTTGCGACTGATCTCGATTCTGGCTGTTCTGGGATTCGGATTCTGCATCTTTTGGAGGTACTATGGAGTGCCAAGTCAATGGAAAGACCCGTCCCTGCGCGGCCGTACGGCCGTTCAGATTTACGAAAAGCTTGGAGAGCCCACGGCGACCTCCTTGGTTAAAGGATTTGATCAGTGGCGTATGAATGGCTTCCCGAATTGGGTTTTAGTTATTGGCTATTCTGAAATAAACCCGAAGCTTAATCGATTAGATCCAAATAATTTTCGTGCCGAAGATGCTAGAATTATTAGAGTAAATGATATATATATAACAACAATTGTGGAAAGATATGTTTTGTGGTAGAAGTAGGATAGGTATTTTATTTAATTTTTCTTTGTGATAACGGTTTGTTTTATTTGCGTCTGGGGTGGCAGTTGCTCACGGTCGACGGCCAGACCTACGAGACAACGACGGCCTATGATCGCGGCTCGCGCGTGCTCTGGCGCGGCCTGCCGGACGGCTCGACGGTCGGCACGGCGGCCGCGCCGCTGGAATACGACGAGGCCGGGCGTCTGGCCAAGGTGCCGGGCCTGATCGGCTCGATCACCTACGACGCCTCCGGCCAGCCGCTGGTGACCTCCTACGCCAACGACGCCGGCACGGTCGTCGGCACCAGCACCGCGACCTATGACGCGGCTCGCGGCTGGCTGGCGACGCTGAAGCATGTGTCGAGCGCCACCACCCGCCTGTCGCTGGGCTACACCCGCGCCAAGACCGGGCGGATCGACGCCGTCACCAGCGCCGCGCAGGAGGAAGCCTGGACCTACGCCTATGACGAACTCGACCAGCTGCTGCAGGCGAGCAACGCCGGCAACAACACCTACAACGAGACCTTCACCTACAGCACGGCCGGCAACCTCCTGTCGAAGACCGGCGTCGGCGCCTACAGCTATGACGGGACGAACGGCGGCGGCCCGCATGCGGTGTCCAGGATCGTGGCGGGCGGCCTCACCTTCAACTTCGTCTATGACGCCAACGGCAACCTGACCAGCGGCTACAACCGCACCTATGCCTGGGACGCCGAGAACCGGCCGACCGCGATCACCGCGACCGGAGCCGCCACCACCTTCGTCTACGGCCCGGACGGCTCGCGGCTGAAGAAGATGGTCAAGGCGGCGCCGCGCGGCTGCACGACCGCGCCCAGCCCGCTGCCGATGGAGACGACGCTCACCGTCTTCGGCGACGAGCGCGTCACCTATGCGGCCTCGACCGACACCTGCGTGCCGACCGCACCGACCTGGATCAGCTACCCGACGTCGGACACGAAGCGGGAGACCGTGCCGGGCAAGGCGCAGCAGACCTATATCCTGTTCAAGGATCACCTCGGGTCGATCCGCACCATCGTCGGCAACGCGGGCGGGCTGCTGGTCAGCAGCGTGAGCTACGCCCCCTACGGCTTCCAGCGCGGCACGCCGGCCTCGGCCAGCGGCAGCACGCGGGAGGACAGGGCCTATATCGGCGAGCGCCAGGACGAGACCGGGCTGCTCTACCTCAACGCCCGCTACTACGACCCGAAGGTCGCTCGCTTCGTCTCGCCAGACTGGTGGGACCCGACCCAGGGCGGCGTCGGCACCAATCGCTACGCCTATGCGGTGAACAACCCGGTCAATGTGGCCGATCCCAGCGGGCACAGTTTCTTCGATCTCTATAGCGGATTGCCGGATACATTTGAGAATTTCTGGTCTGCAGATAGAGACCCGATGGGTTTCCAAAGCGCGATGCATGACACATTTGCAGCGACTTGGAACATCGGTGCTGGTTTATCAAACATGATTGCCCAGGGGGATCCGAGACTTAGACTTCTAAATGAATACGTTTCAATAGAGATTCCCAGACTGGGGTATGACACTCCCGCATTTGGCTATCCCGTAGAAATTCTTGGGGCTTGATTGGAGGTGGAGGGGTTGGCGCTTCGAAATTTATCACAAGTACTACTGCTGTAGAGAAATTCGTAATCCTGGACACTAATGCTTTATTTTCTTTCAAGTTAGCTAGCAGCTTTATAAAGCCTGGAGAAATACCAGCAATTACTCAGCAGGTTATGAGGGAAGCAGTCGATGTAATTAGCCGAGGTGTAACTCTCAGTGCCATGCCAAAACTTGCAAAGTATATTACGGTGCTTCCAGATGTAGTCGATGTTAGTACGCAAGCCGCATTGCGATCGCATCTTGGCACCTTCACGTCTCCCGGCGGTTCTTTTGCAGATCTCAACATTCTCGTAGGACTCAATGGAGACGGTATTATCGGCACTACTATCTTGTTGACAGGTCGTCCAATTATCACTGGAGATCGAGCCTTCTATAACGCCCTAGTGAAAATGGGGGGGGCGATGTCCGCTACTTTTTGCCAAAAAATTGAGTTAATATAGCGCGTGAGCGGAGTTCAAAAAAGATGACGATTCTCAAGGACGTTGTTCTGAAAAAGAAGCAGGTTTCGTTTGATGGCCTCGGCGAGTGGAATTGGGAGGATGATGAATATGTAACGTTTGTTTCTGATGATATAGGTCTTGTCAAAAGTCAAATTCCGTTAGGATTTGGACAAATCGCGATTGACATTTTTCATTCGGAAGGATCTCGTTGTGTAATAGGTGTACTTAATCATGGAAATATTGCATGGAGATTTGATGCAGACGTGGGTCTAATTGTGCCTGAGGCGCTACTATTCGGCCGAGAGATGTGCGATAGTGGGTTTGCTTATATTTTTGGCGTATCCATTAAGTCTTATTTGGCGTTAATTTACGAGGGGGGTATTATTTGCTTTGACAGTGATGGCAAATTGCGATGGCGCCAGAATCATGCTTTAATAGATTGGAAATTTCAAGGAGAGAATCGGGATGGTGTGGAGTATTGCGATTCGTCTGGAAAAGAATGGATTTATAATATAGAAGATGGCAAGAGGGTTGATTTGAAATTGTGAATTAACTGTATGTTATCAATTTTTGGTACTTTTGTTTACATCGATTATACGGGTGCATCTCATGTTTTTCGCTAAGTTACGCAAACTAAGCTGTACGGGTGTAAATTCATTTCGTTTCCGACATGCGTGATTCGAGGTTTCCGAACGAGGGCGCCTTAATGACGCGCCGTCGCCACGAACTCACGGACCATGAATGGTCAATTCTTTCGCCGCTCCTGCCGAACAAACCGCGCGGTGTTCCCCGTGTGGATGACCGGCGTGTGCTGAATGGCATTCTCTGGCGGTTTCGGACTGGTTCGCCCTGGTCAGAAATCCCGGAGCGCTACGGTCCACCAACCACCTGCTACAACCGCTTCGTCCGCTGGCGGAAAGCCGGGGTCTGGGACCGGCTTCTGGAAGCGGTTTCGGAAGCTTACGATGGTGACATCGTCATGATCGACTCCAGCTGTGTCCGCGTTCACCAGCATGCGGCCACGGGAAAAAGGGGGATGGCGAGGATGGCGGCATGGGACGTTCCCGCGGCGGACTTACGAGCAAAATCCACGCGCTCGTGGACGCCGAAGGCCGTCCCGTCACCCTCCGTCTGACCGGCGGGCAGATCGCCGACTGCACCGAGGCCGACGCGTTGACGGACCAACTCGGCGAGGGAACCATCCTCTTGGCCGACAAGGGGTATGATAACAATGCCATTCGGGCCAAGGCCGCCGAGCGCAAGGCCTGGGCCAACATCCCGCCGAAGTCAAACCGCAAGGCCTCCTTTGTCTTCTCGCCCTGGGTCTATCGGCAGCGCAACCTCGTGGAGCGCTTCTTTAACAGGATCAAGCAGTTCCGAGGCATCGCAACCCGATATGACAAGCGGCCCGAGAACTTTCTCGCAGCCGTAAAGCTCATCGCAGCAAAAATATGGTGCCAAAGTTTATGAGTCGACGCCCTAGGACGGCTGGCCTCTTTGATGATGTTGTGTTCGGAACACGTGGAGACGCAGCCACGAAATACCTGTATACCGTTGACCAACGAGGAATTAACATCGCACTGGAAAGCACGCCATTCCCGACACCGAGAGGGAACATCGTACATACCAACCTTAGTTCTGAGGCCTCAATAGGAGGTGAGGCGTGGTTCGGCCCTAATAACTCAGTCGTAATAAACGCAGGGTCCGGACGGTTCGGTGATGGAGCAGGAATTACTCTGTCGCAATGGAATGCGACTGTGGCGATGTGGGAGAGGCTTGGTTACACGGTCAACCCCGTACCTTTTATGCAACGTTAGTATGAGATCCCGATGAAACTTTGGAAACTGGTGTCAGTCCTCGAAGGCGATGTTCAGCAGGCAATGCGTATTGCCTCTACGAACAAACAGTGGATTGAATTCGAGGGATGGCTTCGTGATTTTTCACGTCTTGTGAATGTTCAGGATCGTGGGAAGCTTGATTTTGACCTGCCAGATGAGTTTGTTAGGCAATGCATGCAGCCATTATCTCTGTGCTTTTATGTGTCTAAGGGAACTTACATTCGATCCCGAAGAGCATTTATGGAAGATGAGAAGATAAGTGCAATTGATGCATTTGATAGATATGGCGGTGACGCACTGGAAGAAGCCTTAGAAAGCGGGAGTTTCAAAATTTGAGTATCGCGCCATGGAGTGATGTCAACGCTCAAGTATCCCCTCATTTTCAGGCGAAGAGAGCCGGCTCGGTTTGTTTGGACAGCTGAAGCTGCCGGATAAGTGGGTTTCGGCCGGTATTATGCCGCCGCCGGGATTGGCGTTGGCTTGTTGAAGTAGGCCTGATCGGGTGTCTTCCGGTCAAGGCTCGAATGGGGTCTGCGGCAGGGCTGTTCAACGCTAGGATCTTGGTGATCGGCGAGTGCGGGCTGGGGGCGAAGAAGGCTATTCCCTCGAAGCATTTTGTCTGAATCTATGGGGAGCAACCGTTTGTGAGGGTTGCTCCGATGCCGAGCGCGTTGTTGTCGTTGTTTTCCCAGATCCCCGATCCGCGTCGTGGCCAGGGTCAGATGTACCCGCAGGCGCCGATCCTGCTGTTCACGGTGCTGGCGATGCTGGCCGGCGCGCAGTCGTATCGTCAGGTCCATGCCTTCATCCGCGCCCATCTCAAGCGCCTGAACGCCGCGTTCGGGATTTCGGTCCGAAAGGCTCCGGCCTACTCGACGGTGCGCTTCATCATCCGCGGCCTGGACGCGGCCGAGGTTGAGACCGTGTTCCGCCAGCATGCAGCCGGATTGCTCACGCCCGCGGCCGAAGGCGGCGCCATCCCGGCCTGCGTGGCCATCGACGGCAAGACGCTGCGCGGCAGCTTCGACGCCTTCAACGACCGCAAGGCTGCCCATGTGCTGAACGCTTTCGCCAGCGATGGCCAGATCATCCTCGGCCACCTGGCGATCGACGACAAGAGCAACGAAATCCCCGCCGCCCAGGACTTGATCGCCACCCTCGGCCTGACCGGGCGCCTGTTCACCCTTGATGCCATGCATGCCCAAAAAACCTTCGCGACGGCTCTGGCGACCGGTAACCATCTCCTGGTCCAACTCAAGGAGAACCAGCTCAATCTGGACGCCGACGTCCGCGCCTTCGCCGACACCCGCCATCCCAGCGACACCGTCTCTTCGCGCGACATCGCACGATCCCGCCAGGAGCATCGCACCGTCGACGTCTTTCCCGTCGGCGACGCCCTCGCCGACAGCGAATGGCACCCCTTCGTCAAGACCATCATCCGCGTCACCCGCCAGACCTGGCTTCGCCAAGCCGCCACCGGCCTGTGGACGCAACGCGGCGAAGTCGCGTTCTATATCTCCTCCGCCCAAGGCCTCGCCGCAGCCATCTGGGCCGAAATCGTCCGAGGCCACTGGGGCATCGAGAACCGCAACCACTATGTCCGCGACGTCTCCTGCAACGAGGATCGCAGCCGCATCCGCCACAATCCCGGCATCATGGCTCGCGCCAGAAGCTTCGCTCTCAACATCCTGCGACACAACCGCATCGCCAACGTCGCTCAAGCCCTCCGGAACGGCGCCCTCAGCCTCGATCTCATCCTCGCATACCACGCTCTGTAATCAGCGTTGAACGGCCCTGACGGAAGAGGGTTCTGTCACAGTTGTGGTTCCATGAGTAAGGGTCGCAATGATATGGTGATGGGCATGCGCCCGATGCGCTTAGCGCCCGTTCGCAAAGACATTCGATCAATGGAATCGGTTGTGAGTCAAGGAACGCGGCCTGTTTCGAAAGGAGTGATGTGGGCGACTGCAAGCCGCCGTTGCGGCTGCCGTAGCCGTCAACGCTGTCCCCGCTACCTGGCGGACGAGGAATGGGAAGCCAGAACTCCAAAGCGTTCGCGTTCCCGCGCTGAGTCCCATTCGTCTCGTGCTGCGGAGGCTATGCAATCCAGGGCGATGACATTGAGAAGTTCCAATGATATGTTAGCTGACATGTAGTCGATGCTTTGGATAAAAAGGAGTTAATTATGCTAAAATTTATTATTGTGACTCAAGTGCTACTGTCATCTATGGCCTTGTTCGCTGATATGCAAAGTGCTAGTGGAGCTGAGCTGCCAAAGAGCAAGGCGGAGGCAGAGGCGGAGTTTCCGCGCCTGCCTTCTCTGCTTTTGGGGCCACAGGAGACATTTATAGTGAAGCGTGATATCTTGCGATGCATCGATTCAATTAACAATTTAGTAAAAAATCTAAAGTTCAATTTCTCTGACTTTGACGTAGAGATTGTAGATAGATCTCCAAAAGAATTTTGGGCTATATTGATAGATTTAGAGCGTGGGCCAGATCCCTTGGGTTCTTATAGGGGGTTTTTCGAAATGACGATACGAAAGGAGGATTGTTCGGTTACCCGTTATGGCTTTTCTCGATAGGGCGTGCGGACGAATTTGATTAAGCATAGGTCAACGGCGAGACTGTCGATTGACCGGAAGTTTTGGACTGTCTTTGCGCAGCGTAATTCGGCGCGCTGGCAGCGGTTGATGCGTCCCGTGCCCCTGCTCGATGCAGGTCCGAAAAATACATATTTAGAATTCCCGGTGTTCCCGGTGTTCCGGTGACACTCCACTTATTTCCAATTCTCTCAAGGGAAGACGGACGCGACGCGGCTGTGGGCGCACGCGTGTCAAAGGTGGAGGACATCGATCCTTGCGGCATGGGCGACGGCATTCCTGCGGCTCACGGCATCGAACTTCTCCAGCAAGGATGCGGCGTGATACTTGGCCGTGTGCGCCGAAATGCCGAGCCGGCGGGCAATCAGCTTGTTCGATGCGCCCTCCGCCAGCAGGGCGAGGACTTGCAGTTCCCGGGCGGTGAGTGCGCTGCCGGCTGGCAGCTCTGTCGCTGCTCCGGGCGCGACGGCGAGCGCGTCGGGTTCATCCTCCTTGCCGACCAGTTCGACCTCCTCGACATCGGCCAGAACGGACGCGATCCGATCGGCGAGCGCAGGGTCGGCCACGTCGACCGCCAGTCGCAACCGATCCCTCGCGCGCCGGTCTCTCAAGCCGCTGGCCTCTCACCGACTCGGAGCTTTGTCCGGTGCGATCGGCCGCCCCTCCGCAACTCGATCTCCAAGAGCTTGCCGACGCTGTCGGGGCCGAGCGATCTCAGCAGCGATTGCAGCGTGCCGATGGGCTTGCCGTCCCAACTCACCAGGACATCCCCCTGGTGAATATGGGCCGCCGCGCCGGGCCCTCGGGGTCCACGCTCATCACTATGGGGCCTGGGCCATTGCCCTCGATCGAGACCGGATGCAGGCCAAGACCGACGTAGCCGCGCGCAATCCGCCCGTCGGTCTCCAGCTTCGCCGCGATGCGGTTGATCGTGACCGAGGGGATCACGAGGACGCGTCGACGTGGTCCGAACACCGTCATGTCGATAGCCTGCCCTGCGGCGTTGACCGCGAGGCCGCCCTCGGCCGTCGACCGCAGGCCGGTGTCGAGCTCGATGCGCGCGTCAATGTCGCCGCCGCGCATCGACTGCCAGGGGCCCCTGCTGACGGAGACCACGCCGAGGGCAGCGGTCGGTTCGCCATCTTCCGCGCCCAGGGCCAGGACGAGCGCGGCAGGCGAGGGCAGGGGTACCGCCATGGCGACAGGCTGTAGATCAGCCCGGTCAACCCTGAGCAGGGCGACGGCGGTGCTCGGGGCGCGCCCAACGGGACGGGCGGTGATGCTCTCACCGCCGGGCAGCGTCACCCTGATGTCGCCGTCCGCGGCAAGGCTTTCGTCCGACGTGACGATAAGGCCGTCGCGCCAGACGAAGCCTGACGCCTGCATGCGATGGGATACGACTGAAACGAGGCTCGGCGCCAAACCCCGGACCATTTCTTCCAGCGCCGTGGAGACATCCTGCATGTCTCCGCTCATGGGGACCTCCGGAATGCATGCTGTCGGAATGCACACCGTAGACATGCGCCGGGACCTGAACCTCGTCCACTCGCCACATAGGCAGGCGAGGTCGGGAGGGGCGGCTTGCGGGTTGAACGAACCTCTCGATGTCAGGCAACCGGCCCAGTCTCCGCTCGCCGCCGGCGCCTCTCTTTGATACATATCAGGCATCGCGACCTGATCTCACCGGCGTCGAGGGGCCGTGGAATCGTCGACTCTCTGATCCAGATCAACTTTCGCCGCTCCGAGCGATGCTAGCATCAGCCGAAAAGGGAAGGCTGCCGTATCCATCCCAAGGGAGGCTCATCCATGACGAAGGTGTTGTCGAACAAGGAGCTCCAGCTGATCGACGCCTATTGGCGGGCAGCGAACTATCTCTCGGTCGGCCAGATCTATCTCTACGACAATCCGCTGCTGAAAGTCTCGCTCGCCAAGGAGCACATCAAGCCGCGCCTGCTTGGGCATTGGGGAACGACGCCCGGCCTCAACTTCATCTACGCGCATCTGAACAGGGTCATCGTCAAGAACGACCTCGACGTCATCTACATCACCGGGCCGGGGCACGGCGGCCCCGGGCTCGTCGCGAACGCCTATCTGGAGGGAACCTACAGCGAGGTCTATCCGAACGTTTCGATGGACGAGGCGGGAATGGCCCGCCTGTTCAAGCAGTTCTCGTTTCCCGGCGGCATACCGAGCCACGTCGCTCCGGAGACGCCGGGGTCGATCCACGAAGGGGGAGAGCTCGGCTACGCCCTATCGCACGCCTATGGCGCGGCCTTCGACAATCCCGACCTGATCGTCGCCTGCGTCGTCGGCGACGGCGAGGCCGAGACCGGCCCGCTCGCGACCAGCTGGCATTCGAACAAGTTCCTGAATCCGGCCAGCGACGGGGCGGTGCTGCCGATCCTGCACCTCAACGGCTACAAGATCGCCAACCCGACGGTGCTGGCCCGCATCAGCAAGGAAGAGCTCGACCAGCTCTTCCGCGGCTACGGCTACACGCCCTACTTCGTGGAAGGCGATGATCCTGCCGCGATGCATCAGCTGATGGCCGAGACGCTCGACCGCGTCGTCGCCGACATCAAGCGCATCCAGAGCGAGGCCCGCGCCGCCGGAAAGGTCGAGCGCCCGCGCTGGCCGATGATCGTGATGCGGACCCCGAAGGGCTGGACCTGCCCGAAGGAGGTCGACGGCAAGCGCACCGAGGATTATTGGCGCGCGCACCAGGTGCCGATGGGCGAGATGCAGGACAATCCCTCGCATATCCGCATCCTCGAGGAGTGGATGAAGAGCTATCGGCCCTCGGAGCTGTTCGACGGCGAGGGCCGCGTCAGGCCCGAACTCGCCGCCGCCGCCCCGAGCGGGGCACGGCGCATGAGCGCCAATCCCCATGCCAATGGCGGGCAGCTCCTGCGCGACCTGAGGCTCCCGGACTTTCGCGACTATGCCGTCGCCGTCGACGCGCCGGGCGCAACCGTCGCCGAGTCGACCCGGGTCATGGGCAAGTTCCTGCGCGACGTGATGAAGCTCAACATGTCGGCAAGGAACTTCCGGCTGTTCAGCCCGGACGAGAACAACTCCAACCGCTGGCAGGACGTGCTCGAGGTCACCAACCGCGCCTGGATCGCCGAGGCGCTGCCATGGGACGATCACCTGGCGCCCGACGGGCGCGTCATGGAGATGCTGAGCGAGCATCAATGCCAGGGCTGGCTCGAAGGCTATCTCCTCACCGGACGCCACGGCTTCTTCTCGTGCTACGAGGCCTTCATCCACATCATCGACTCGATGTTCAACCAGCACGCCAAATGGCTGAAGGTGTGCAACCATATCTCCTGGCGCCGGCCGATCGCCTCGCTCAACTATCTCCTGTCGAGCCACGTCTGGCGACAGGACCACAATGGCTTCAGCCACCAGGATCCGGGCTTCATCGACCATGTCGTGAACAAGAAGGCCGAGGTCGTGCGGGTCTATCTTCCGCCGGACGCCAACTGCCTGCTCTCGGTCACCGACCACTGCCTGCGCAGCCGCAACTACGTCAACGTCGTCGTCGCCGGCAAGCAGCCCGCCCCGCAATGGCTGACCATGGACGAGGCGATCAAGCATTGCGAGGCCGGGCTCGGCATCTGGGAATGGGCGAGCAACGACCGCGGCAGCGAGCCCGATGTCGTGATGGCCTGCTGCGGCGACGTGCCGACGCTCGAGACGCTGGCTGCCGTCGACCTCCTGCGCCAGTATGCGCCCGACCTGCGGATCCGCGTCGTCAACATCGTCAACCTGATGAAGCTGCAGCCGGCCTCCGAGCATCCGCATGGCCTGCCGGACGCCGATTTCGACGCCCTGTTCACGACCGACAAGCCGATCATCTTCGCCTTCCACGGCTATCCCTGGCTGATCCACCGCCTCACCTATCGGCGCAACGGCCACGACAATCTTCACGTGCGCGGCTACAAGGAGGAGGGCACGACCAGCACGCCGTTCGACATGTGCGTGATGAACGACCTCGACCGGTTCCACCTCGTCGCCGACGTGATCGACCGGGTTCCGTCGCTCGGATCGCGCGCCGCCTATGCCAAGCAGGCGATCCGCGACAAGCTGGTCGATCACAGGCAGTACATCGCGCGATACGGCGACGACATGCCCGAGGTGAAGGGCTGGCGGTGGCGCAAGCCGGCGGCCGCCGAGAGCGTGGGCTCGACCGAGGCCGACAATGTCTGACAGGCCGCCGGACATGGGGGCGCTGCTCGGCCAGTACGACTGCGGCCCGGTCCGGTTCTCCGGAACAGAGAGCGCTCTCTACGAGCGCCACCTCATGTTCGACGACGTGGTCGAGGCCGATCGCGTCGGCGCCCGCGAGCGCTATGAGGCGGCAGCACGATCCATCCGGGACGTGCTGTCGCAGCGCTGGCTGCGCACCGACCGGACCTATGACAGGCTCGATCCCAAGCGTGTGTACTATCTCTCCATGGAGTTCCTGATCGGGCGCTCGCTGGAGAACAATATCCTGAACCTCGGCCTGACCCCGCTGGTCAAGGCCTTGGTCGAGGAGCGGAAGGTCGACTGGCACGCCCTGCTCGAGGAGGAGCCGGATGCCGGGCTCGGCAATGGCGGCCTCGGGCGCCTCGCCGCCTGCTTCATCGAGTCGATGGCGACGCTCGCGATCCCGGCGATCGGATACGGGCTTCGCTATGAATACGGGATCTTCCGCCAGGCCATCGACGACGGCTGGCAGGTCGAGCAGCCCGACAACTGGCTGCGCCATCCCGACCCCTGGGAGGTCATGCGCCCGCAGGAGGAGGTTGAGATCGGGCTCGGCTGCTCCTTCGAGGTGCGCGGCGGCATGCTGAAGGCCGTGCCCGGCCGGCGCGCAACGCTGATCGGCGTCCCTTATGACCGTCCGGTGGTGGGCTATGGCGGCCGCACCATCAACACGCTGCGGCTGTGGGCCGCGACGGCGCCCCGATCCTTCGACTTCGCCGCCTTCAGCGCCGGGGACTTCGTCGGAGCCCTGGCCGAGCAGCTGACGGCCGAGTCGGTCACGCGCGTGCTCTATCCCGACGACTCCACCAGCGCGGGACAGGGGCTGCGCTTCGTCCAGGAGTATTTTCTCGTCGCCTGCTCGCTCGCCGACCTCGTGCGGCGCTTCCGCCGTGGCAATCCCGACTGGCGCGACCTGCCGCGCAAGGCTGCGATCCAGCTCAACGACACCCATCCGAGCCTCGCGGTCGCCGAGCTCATGCGCATCCTGCTCGACGAGGCGGGCCTCGCCTGGGACGAGGCCTGGGACATCACCCGGCAGACGCTCGCCTACACGAACCACACGCTGCTGCCGGAGGCCCTGGAGACATGGCCGCTGGCCTGGTTCCAGCTGCTCCTCCCGCGCCAGGGCGAGATCATCCTCGAGATCGACCGGCGCCTGGCCGAGGAGGTCCGCGCGCGCCGTCCCGCCGACGAGGGCCGCATCGAGCGCGTCGGGATCGTCGATCGCAGCGCCTCGCCCAAGGTGCGCATGGCCCATCTTGCGATCGTCGGCACGCACAGCACCAACGGCGTTGCCGCGATCCATTCGGCGCTGCTACGGACGTCGACCGTCAAGGAGCTGGCCGAGCTCTTTCCCGAGCGGTTCAACAACAAGACCAACGGCGTCACGCCGCGGCGCTGGCTCCTCAATGCCAATCCCGAGCTGGCGGGGCTGATCAGCGACGCGATCGGCACCGGCTGGGTCACCGATCTGGAGGAGCTGTCGAGGCTGGCGCCGCTGGCGGAGGACGGCAGCTTCGTCAGCGCGCTGCTGGCGGCAAAGCGCGCGACGAAGACGCGCTTCTCCAATTGGCTGCGGGCCTCTTCCGGCATCGCCGTCGATCCCGATGCGATCGTCGACAGCCAGGTGAAGCGGATCCACGAATACAAGCGGCAGCTGCTCAACGCGCTGCGCATCGTCGTGCTCTACAACCGGCTGCGCGAGAACCCCGGCCTCGACATGGCGCCGCGGACCTTCCTGTTCTCGGGCAAGGCCGCGCCGGCCTACCGGCTCGCCAAGGTGATCATCAAATTCCTGAACAATCTTGCCGGAACGATCGATGGCGACCCGGCAGTGGCCGGCCGCCTCAAGGTCCTGTTCCTTCCCAATTATTCCGTGTCGCTCGCCGAGGCCCTGATTCCCGCGACCGACGTCTCGAACCAGATCTCGACGGCGGGATACGAGGCAAGCGGCACCAGCAACATGAAGTTCATGATGAACGGTGCGCTGACGATCGGAACCCGTGACGGCGCCACGATCGAGATGGCCGAAGCGGCGGGCGAGGACAACTTCTTCCTGTTCGGGCTGACGGCCGACCAGGTCGCGCAGAGCCGCGGCTGGTACGATCCCCGCTGGCACTACGACAATGAGCCGGAGATCCGGAAGGCGCTCGATCTCATCGCCTCCGATCACTTCAGCCGCAACGAGCCAGGCGCCTTTCAGGTGCTGCTGGATGCCCTGCTCCGGCATGGCGACTACTTCATGCACCTGGCGGACCTGACGGCCTATCTCGATGCCGACGGGCGCCTGACCGAGGTCTATGGCCGCCCCGGCGAATGGGGCCGCAGGGTGGTGATGAACATCGCCCATTCCGGCCGGTTCTCGAGCGACCGCACGATCTCGCAATATGCGCAGGACATCTGGCAGGCATCGCCCTGTCCGATCGACTGAAGCGCGGAGGCGGAGCCCGCCGGCCGCCCGGCAACCGGCCGGGCCTGGCGGAGGGACGAGATGGACACGCAGCTAGTGCCGCTCAAGGTCAGCGCGGCGCGATTCGCAAGCGCGGTCAGGAGCCTGCTGCGTTCGGAGGTCGGCGCCAAGGCGCTGTGGATGTTCGCGGGGCTCGTCGCGCTGCTCTGCGGGATCAGCGGCCTGAACGTCGCCAACAGCTATGTCGGCCGGGATTTCATGACTGCGATCGCCGAACGCGACAAGCCCGAATTCCTGCGGCAGGCCCTGCTCTATCTCGGCGTCTTCGCCGCGCTCACCATCGTCTCCGTCGGGGTCCGGTTCATCGAGGAGCGCATCGGCTTGCTCTGGCGCGAGTTCCTGACCCGCAGGCTGGTCGGCCTCTACCTCGCCGACCGCACCTTCTATCGCCTTGCCGCCTCCGGAAACCTGCCAAATCCGGATCAGCGGCTGGCCGAGGACGTGCGCGCCTTCACCGTCACGACGCTGTCCTTCCTGGTCATGATGCTGAACAGCGGCCTGACGGTCATGGCCTTCTCGGGCGTGCTCTGGGCGATCAGCCCGCTGCTCTTCGGCGTCGCGGTGCTCTATGCCGCCGCCGGATCGGTCCTCGCGATCATTCTCGGCCGGCCGCTGGTGAGGTTGAACTATGACCAGTCCGACAAGGAGGCGAGCTTCCGCTCGGCCCTGGTCCATATCCGCGAGGATGCCGAGGCGATCATGCTCGCGCGCCGCGAGGGGCTGGAACTGTCGCGCCTGCAGACCCGCATCGACGACATGATCTCGAACTTTCGCCGCATCACCTCGGTGAACCGTGATATCGGCTTGTTCACGACGGGCTATGGCTGGCTGATCCAGATCATCCCGGCTCTGATCGTCGCGCCCTCCTTCATCCGGGGAGAGGTCGATTTCGGAGTGATCACCCAGTCGGCGGTCGCCTTCTCCTTCCTGGTCGGGGCCTTTTCGCTGATCGTCACCCAGCTGCAGCAGCTGTCGAGCTTCGCGGCCGTCGTCTCGCGGCTCACCTCCCTCGCGGCGGCGATCGAGAGATCAAAGGCTGAGGGCGAGGTGAGCCTTGCTGTCGGCAGCAAGGACGGCTCGGTGTCCTATGACACGCTGACCGTGCTTGACCCGGCCGGGGTTCCCTTGATCAGGGACCTGTCGCTGACGATCGCCCCGGACGCGCGGGTTCTGGTCACCGGCGGCGCCGGACCGGCGCTGTTCCGGGCGACGGCCGGCGCCTCGGTCGCCGGGACGGGCCGGATCACCGTCCTCGGCCCCGACGATCCCCTGTTCCTCTCCCAGCGGCCCTACCTGCCTGCGGGCACGCTGCGCCAGCTCCTGACGGCGCTGGACCCGCCGAAGGCGATTGCCGACGACGATATCCAAGAGCTCCTTCGCGAGCTCGGTATCGAGAGCACGCGCGACCGGGCCGGTGGGCTGGACAAGGAACAAGGCTGGGCTGCGCTGTTGTCGCTTCGCGAGCAGCAACTCCTGGCGATCGCCCGCGTGCTGCTGGCCGGGCCACGCCTCGTGTTCATGGACCGGATCGGCACGACGTTGAATCCCGAAGACCTGCCGAAGGTGCTGACGATGTTGAGGCAGCGCTCGATCGGATATGTCGCAATCGAGGAGAGGCTGTCGCCCGAGGATTTCGACGCGATGGTCGAATGCCGGAACGACGGCGGGTGGACGTGGCGGGACAACCACGGCTAAAGCGTTTTGCGATTTGACGGAATCGCGTCAAGTCGCAAAGACGCGTCGAAACAAGGAGTTAGAGTAAAGCGCGTTTCCACCAAAACGCGCTTTGCTCTAGGCGGCGTGGACAAATTTGAGCCAGTATCTGGCTGTGGCGAGATGGACCATTCCGAGGAAGCTGTTGGCCAGTTGATCGTATCGGGTGGCGATGGCGCGGTTGATCTTGAGCTGTGCGAACATGCGCTCGATGCGATTGCGCTGCTTGTAGAGCGTCCGATCATGCTCGATTTTCACGCGGCGGTTTGACCGACCAGGAATGACCGCCTTGATCTTCCGCTTGGCGAGATCGGTTCGGATCGCGTCGGCATCGTAGCCCTTGTCCGCCAACAAAGCGCCTGGCGCGCGCTCGGGCAGGTCGATCAAAGCGTCATGAGCTTTGCAGTCCGCTGCTTCGCCGCCCGTCAGGTGGAAGGCTACTGGTCGTCCGAGAGCATCAGCCAGGCAATGAAGCTTACTGGTGAACCCGCCCCGCGAGCGGCCAAGAGCGCGTCGATGAGTCCCCCTTTTCCGCCCGCTGCCGAGACGTGGGCGCGAACGGTGGTGCTATCGATGCTGGAGTGGCCGCTGTCCGCCATGATCTCAGCCAGCGTCACGGCAACGGCCTCCCAGACCCCCGCTTCGCTCCATCGCCTGAACCGGCGATAGATGGTGTTCCAGCTACCATATTTGGGCGGGACGTCGCGCCACGGAGCGCCGCAGCGGAGCCGCCAGAGGATACCGTTGATGATTGAGCGGTTCTGCTCAGGGCGCCTGCCGCGACCACGGTTCTCTGGTTCGATGGGTAACAAACCTTTCAGAACGCGCCATTCTGCTTCAGTAAGATCGCCCCTGCTCAAGCCTGTCTCCAAAAAGCAGCCTTGAATCAACCCCTGAGCCCAACGTCAATCATTTCGGCTTCCCTATCGACCCTGTTTGCCGATAGGTTTGCAAACCCGGAGCATTGACGCATGTATCGCATCACTTTGGAATGCCATGATGTTCCCGCCGCAGCGGGAGACGAAGCGGCACGCGACATCACTGAAGCGTTTCGGCTTCACTATCCGCACGAACACAACGTCAGTTGCACCTTTGTGGACGGCAAGCTGAGGCTGGTCGCCGAGAACGACTATGATCCAGAAGGGCTCAATCTGATGGACGAGTTCTCGGACAACATCTGCGCATACGTCGAGCCCTTCGACGGCGACCTCAAGCTGGTGAGCGTAGAAACGCTTCGCTGAATTTGTCCACGCCGCCTAGCGGGGGCCGGGGAGGGGCAGGCATACTTGTTTCAGCTTCACTCCGGCCTTGGTCGCGCGCGATTCCCCGGATCCCGGCTCCGCTGCGCGTCGATGAACTCGCTTCCATGCCTGGCGGCGATCGCCCTGACGTCGACGGATCCGGTGCGATCCGCCCTGCCGGCGTCAGCCTGCACGGCGGTTGCTTCGGCCACGAACGCCATGCCGTCCGGTGGCGGCCATACGACCTGACCGGCAATCCGGAGATCATGCCCGCCCTCGACGATGATGTGCGTCTCCCGGCAGGCCGACCGGGGCGATGAGCTCGACGTCCCCTGCCGACGCCCGGTGCGGAGAGGCGGATGCTGCACGCCCGAGGGGTTGCAATCGATCCAGCCGTCTCTTCTGTTGTGCAAGTCATGAACAAGATGTATACATTCCGTTCATGATCATCATCGGCGAGTCAGCCAAGCCCGGGACGGAGGAGCGACAGGGCGAAGCCGCCCAGGACGTCGTCTTCCGCTGGCTGAAAGCCCATATCGCCGGATTGCCGCGGGAAGACGGGACTTTCCTGACGGAGGCGGAAGTATGCCGGGCGACCGGCACCTCCCGGACGCCGGTACGAGAGGCGTTGCTGCGGCTCGAAACGGACGGCTTCCTGAAGATCGTTCCCAAGAAGGGCGCCTATGTCCCGCCCATCACGGACGCCGACATCGCCGCCGTCATGGAAGCGCGCGAGCTGATCGAATGCTGGAGCGCGCGCCGGGCGAGCCATTTCGGCGAGGCGCTGGCTGCCGAGCTCGATCGATTGGTCGATGAGCAGGAAAGCCTGCAGCAATCCCCCGTGGATTTCATCGAAAGCGACCGCGAGTTTCACCGCGCCATCATCCGGGCTGCGGGCAATCCGGTCCTCGTCGCCTTCTACGAGACGCTGCGCGACCGCCAATTGCGGATGGGATTCCAGGCCATCGTGGCATTCGAGCGTCGCGCGGGCGATGTGCTTTCGGAGCATCGGCGGATCGTCGAGACTTTGCGTGCAGGGAACGCCGAAGGCGCGGCGGCGGCGATGGCCGATCACCTGGAGCTGACGCTTGCGACGCTGAAGATGCCGGTTTCACCGCGATGGCGGTCACGCCCGTCCTGAGCAGGTTCCTCTGAGCCTGCCGAGGCAACACGGATCGGCGCGGCTGCGAGGGGGCATGAGCGACAGTGCCGGGACAGCTCGCCCGGAAGCCTTGCCGCGAGCGCTCGGTCAGGCCCGCTTCGGCCCTGATCGTCGCCCGGCGGGGCCGCCCTGGCGAACGATGGCCGGAGGTCATGCCGTCACCGGGCCGGTGAAGAACGGAAGGAGATTTCGAGCCGCAACCGACGGAGTTTTCCGAACTGCTCCGGTTCCTGGACATTCACGACTGATCCTGCAGGAGGGCATCATGCTCAAGACAGGTGCGCAGTATATCGAAACGCTCAAGGACGGTCGGCAGGTCTACATCAACGGCGGCGTGGCGGCCGATGTCACCACCCATCCGGCCTTCCGCCGCAGCATCCGGTCGTTCGGCGCGCTCTACGATTTCCAGTCGCGGCCGGACAACCTCGACCTGATGAGCTTCGAGGTCCCGGAAGCCGGGAGACGGCGGGCCAGCCGCATCTGGCAACTGCCCGGCAGCTATCAGGATCTGGTCAAGCGGCGGGCGGCGCTGGAGGCATGGGCGGAACTCCATGGCGGATTCCTGGGCCGCGCGCCCGATCATGTCGCCTCGTCACTGGCCGGCATGGTGATGGGCATCGAGACTTTCAACGCCCACGACCCGCTCCGGGCGCAGGCGCTCGCCGATTATTTCAGATATGCCAGGGACAACGATCTTTACCTCAGCTACGTCATCATCAATCCGCAGGCCGACCGCTCCAAGGCCGCGGGCGAGCAGCAGGACCCCTTCCTGGCGGCCGGGGTGGTCGATCAGGATGGTGGCGGCATCACCGTCCGCGGCGCCAAGATGCTGGGCACGGGCGCCGTCATGGCGAACGAGGTGCTCGTCACCTGCATCCAGCCGCTGCGCGAGGGCGATGAGCGCTATGCGGTCACCTTCGCCCTGCCGCTCAACACAAGCGGGCTGAAGCTGCTGTCGCGGAAATCCTATGAGGAGAACGCGGCCAGCGTCTTCGACAATCCGCTCGCCAGCCGTTTCGACGAGAACGACGCCATCCTCTATTTCGACGACGTGAAGGTTCCGTGGGACCGGGTGTTCGTCAATCGCGACATCCCGATGTGCCAGCGCCAGTTCCATGCGACGCCGGCACATGTCTACCAGAACTATCAGGCCCAGGTCCGGCTGATGGTGAAGATGCGCTTCCTGGCCGGCATCGCCAGGCGCATCGCCGAGACGAACGGCGTCATCGCCTTTCCGCAGGTCCGGGAGACCCTCGGACTGCTGGCGGCGCACACGGCCATGGTCGACGCCCTGGTCCACGCCATGGAGGTGAAGGGACGGATGTACGGCCGGTATTTCATCCCGGACGCGCACACCCTGTACGCCGCGCAAGTGCTGACCCAGCAGCTCTATGCGAAAATCATCAGCGAACTGCGCGAGCTGGCCGGCGGCGGCCTGATCATGTTGCCGTCATCGGTGCAGGATTTCGCCAATGACGAGCTGCGGGCCCTGATCGGCAAGACACAGCAATCCCCCGCCGCTTCGTCGGAAGGCCGCGTCAAGTTTCTCAAGCTCGCCTGGGATGCGGTCGGCTCGGAGTTCGCCTCGCGCCACGCCCAGTATGAGATGTTCTACGCCGGCGCCGCCTTCGTCACGAAAGGGCACAGCTTCAGGACCTGCGACTGGGGCCGCTGCACGCAACTGGTGGACCGGTAAGAGGGGCAAAACCCCGGGCAGGTGTCGGCGAAACGGGTATTGAGAAGGCAGTACGGCCAAAAAAACTCTGTGCTTTCAACGGCACAATTTTCGTTGTGACCCGATGCCTTGAGTGTGTGCCCGGGGTTTTGCCCCTCTTGCGTGGACCGGATGCTGGACGGCTATTCGCTCGAAGACGAAATCCCGCATGAGCAGACCGTTGCCGCGTGAGATCACCATGCCGATCCAAAAGCAGCACAGGGAATTCCACGCGGTCGACATCGAGGGCGGCGACTGGCATTCGCCGCCCGGCTACCCGCCGGGCATCCAGCAGAAAATCCTGGCCGGGGACCTCGACGAGACCGCCAGGGCCGGCAATCGGACGCGGCTGCTGCGCTTTGCCCCCGGAGCTTTCACGACATCGCGGTTCGTCCACGAATACTGGGAGGAAGTCTATCTGATCAGCGGCGATCTTGTCGTCGGGCGGCGCGGGCCGGGCGAGCCGACCGAGGCCTTCGGCCCGAACACCTATGCCTGCCGGCCTCCGGGCATTCATCACGGACCGTTCCAGTCGATCGAGGGCTGCCTGCTGCTCGAGGTTCACTACTACACGTGAATGGCGGCGGGCCGGCAATCCGGTGACAGTCCGCTCCTGATTGCAGGCTTCGACGCATTCTCCTACGGTACGGGCGACTGCGGCGATCATTGCAATTGCGGCGGGCGCCAGCGTTGGACTGGCGGGAACGGGGTGGGGATGTCGTCGGCCATGGACAAGATCAGCATGCCCTTGCGCGAGGCCGGCCTCGTCATGCCCCCCGCCAAGACACCGATGATGGAGTTCACCCAGGACGGGGTCGGCACAAGAACCACCGGCACCTTCTATCGCGGCGAAACGGTCAACTACTATCCGGGCGACGGCAGTCTCGCCCGGGAGGATGTCGTGTACGAGTACCTCGTCAAGGGGCTCGTGCCCGCGGAGCCGATGATCGGCCCGGAGACCGTCACCGTCGCATTCGGCTCATGCTTCGCGGCCCATCTGTCCAATCACCTGAGCAATCTGGGCTTCAACAATTCGGAACAGAGCAACGCCCAGGCCTATGTTTCGATCATGGGCGACGGCATCGTGAACACCTATGCGATCCGCCAGCAGTTCGAATGGGCCTGGGAACGGAAGGTCCCGCAAGTCCCGCTCTGGCACGGCTATGACGGCCGGGAATTCGGCTATGACGAAGACATCAGGGGGCAGACGCGGCGGATCTTCGATGCGGCGGAAGTCTTCATCCTCACCCTCGGCCTCAGCGAGGTCTGGTACGACGAGCCGACGGGAGAGGTTTTCTGGCGCGCCGTCCCGATGGATCGCATCGATCTGTCGCGGCACAAGTTCCGGAACACGACGACGAGCGAGAATATCGCGAACCTGGAAGCGATCTATTCGCTGATACGGCGGCGCAAACCGAACACCACCATCGTCTTCACACTTTCTCCCGTAGGGTTGACCGCGACTTTCCGAAACATGCCGGCGCTGGCGGCCAATGCCGCATCGAAGGCGATCCTGCGAGCGGCGCTGGACGAGTTCAAGGCCCGGCACGGCGACGACGGCAATCTTTTCTATTTTCCGAGCTATGAGGTCGTGCTCGGCTGTTTCGAGCGCCCGTTCTCCGCCGACCGCAAGCATCCGCACTGGTCGGTCATCGATTTCAACCTGGCCTTGTTCGAGCGCTATTTCTGCCGGACCGGCATGACGGATGCCGATCTGTTGGCGACGTGGCGGTCGGCCCGCGAAGAAGATCGTCGTCTGGCGCTCATGTCGAGCGAGGAAGCCGAGGCGGCCTTTGCCGAGCGCAGGGAGGCCAAGGTCGAACAGCGCAAGCAGATGCGGCAGCGCGTGCGCATCGCAGAACAGCAGGCTCGCATCGCGGTCCGGCAGGAACAGCGCGAAGCCGAGCGGCAGGCCGGCATCGCGGCACGGCAGGAACAGCGCGAAGCCGAACGGCAGGCTCGCATCGCGGTCCGGCAGGAACAGCGCGAAGCCGAGCGGCAAGCCGGCATCGCGGCGCGGCGGGAGCAGCGTGAAGCCGAACGGCAGGCTCGCATCGCGGCACGGCAGCAGCAGCGCGAAGCCGATCGGCTGGCTGGCGGCCCGACCGCGTAGGCTGCGAGCGGCCCGGGGGCGTTGAGTTCCGACGAGACTGCCCGGGCAGACTGGCCTCGACCCGCACCCTTGGCGGGGCACGGTTCCTGGCCAGAAACCTCATGACCTTGCCCGACGGACTTTCGGGGCAGGCCCTCAGGCGCAGTCCTGTGCCGGTCGGTTCGTCGAGTTCCCGCGTCGAAACGCGGGCGCGCCGCCCTCGGCGTCCTCGCAGGCGGATACGAGAGTTCTGCCCCGGGCGACCAGCATGCGTTCATGCACATTCCGGTGGAGATCCGCCACGCTGCATCGGCGCCATGATCGCTCTCGACATCTCCTGTCTCTGTACGACCTTCGACAAACGGCACGTGCTTCGGGGTGATGGTCCCGGAACAGGGCCATCACCGCCCGAGGCATCGGCGGGCCGGCTCACTTGACAGTGTTTCGGGTTAGAATCGAGTAGGGGCGGGCAGTTACCTCCTCAAAGCATCGGATCTCGTGAGAAAAGCCAAACCGCGGGCAAAAGGGCAGGCTCTACGGATTGAAGGTTTCCAGGAAGCGCGTGGCACCCTGACGATCGGCTCTGCTCAAGGTCAATTCAAGGAGACGTTGCGCCAACCGCTGCCCTCGTGCCGCCGGCCGCACGCCGAGGATGGACAAGTATCATGCATTGGAAAGATGTGTCGGGACATTTTTCGCCATGGATTCGGATATGCACGGGTATTTGTTGAATCCTGCGGTTCCAATAATTTCCTCTAGTGCACATTTTCTACCGTATATATACGATTCCGTGTTTTCATCACTTGTTTCATTGGTGTGCCAGGTCGCAGCGCCATCGTCGCCTGCACACATTGGGCCTCTCCAATTCCAAGGGCTTCCTCCATTGCAAGGAGGAAGTATTTTTACAATATTTCGTGCGAATATCTCCGCCAATGTTATATCGTGTCGCATTGGTGCGAGGCTCTGGGACACTAGCGGTTGGTAGGAGGGGCAATGAGGGGGCTTGTGTACGCTTTCTCCGGAGTGTGCCTATTGATCCTGCTCGTTGCGGGCTTTGCATTTTACAGGGCCATGAATTTTTTTGGTCCTCATATGGAGTCGCGATGCAACTACAATATTATATCAAAATTTTCCAACCTAAACCAAAATGGATTTATAGAAATAATTGATATACTATGCGATGATGGATTTGCAAGTACCCATGATTACAAGGTTGAATTTATGACTAACCTTTCTGATAATATGAATCAATTGGAATTAATGTTTCAATGGGCGTACGAAATGCAATCAAATCCACCTAAAGTGGAGATTGTTTCTTCGGATTTTGTGAAAATAACCGCGCAAAAGAAGTATGTACAGAGAGTTGGTCCTGCGAAAGTGGGTAAGATTCGGATTCAATATGTTATAGAGTGAAATTTGGAGCGACGCATCTGCAGAATTAAATAGCATGGTTGATGCGTCAACGAGAATAGCGGGCGCAGTTTACTCAATTCGTGGTCGCGGCTCACGCGGACTGCACCCCTGACGTGAGGCGACGAAAAGAGTAGCAGCACACTTCTGTCCCAGTCGAGTCGGACCGGCCGAGGCCTCGCCACGGGCGGTGTGCAGCTCTCGGGGCACCGCCCCTCCTTGACAACCCTATCGGCATATCGCCTATCGGGCGGGCAATAGCGGGGAAGACGATATGGCCAGGATCGAGCGGGTCGAGCTCTCCATGGTGGTGCTCGAGCCCAAGGTGAAGCGGGTCGACGCCATCCAGAGCTTCGTCGCCCAGGAGACGCCGATCGTCCGCATCACCGACAGCGACGGGGCGACAGGCACGGGCTATGCCTACACCATCGGCACCGGCGGCCATTCCGTGGTCGAGTTGATCGGCCGCAGCCTCGGCCCGGCGCTGATCGGGCGCGAGGCCGGCATGGTCGAGCAGATCTGGCGCGACCTCCTGTTCCTCACGCACGCAACCTCGGTCGGCGCCATCACCTCGCTGGCGCTTGCCGCCATCGACACGGCGCTGTGGGATCTGCGCTGCCGCCGGGCCGGCCTGCCGCTGCACGTCATGGCGGGCGGGGCGCAGGACAAGGTGCGGCTCTACACCACCGAGGGCGGCTGGCTGCATCTCGGCGCGGACGCGATCGTCGAGGACGCCCTGCGCGCCAAGGCCGACGGCTTCGGCGGCTGCAAGGTCAAGGTCGGCCGGCCGGTGCAGGAGGACGTCGCCCGGCTGACGGCGATCCGCGCCGCTGTCGGGCCGGACTTCGAGATCTTCACCGACGCCAACCAGGCCTTCGCCGTGGACGAGGCCATCCGCCGCGCCCATCATTACGTCCAGGCCGATATCGGCTGGTTCGAGGAGCCGCTGCCGGCCGACGACGTCGACGGCCATGCCCGCCTCGCCGCCTCGACGCCGGTGCCGGTGGCGGTGGGCGAGAGCCTCTACGGCCTGTCGCATTTCCGCGATTACCTGCAGCGCCGGGCCTGCTCGATCGTGCAGGTCGACGTTGCCCGCATCGGCGGCATCACGCCCTGGCTGAAGACGGCGCATCTGGCCGAGAGCTTCAATATCGCCGTCTGCCCGCATTTCCTGATGGAGCTGCATGTCGGCCTGTGCTGCGCCGTGCCGAATGCGCGCTGGGTCGAGTACATCCCCCAGCTCGACAGTCTGACCGTCGCCGGCATGACCATCCGCGACGGCCACGCCGTGCCCAGCCCGGAGCCTGGCCTCGGCATCGCCTGGGATTTTTCGGCGCTGGAGCGTCACCGCGCCGAGGGCTCGCATCGGGTGATCAAGGCCTGAGGCCGGGCCGGCCGGCGTCGTGCCCGCGCCGGCTGTCGTCCGCCGCGGCATATCGCCTTCTCGATCCACGCATGCGGTTCCCGTGGGAACGCGGGCGGGTGGCCTCCGTTGTCCAGGATGCAGCGGGCCTGTTCCGGCGGATTGCGCCGGAGGCAGGTCCGCCGTTCAACGGTGCGGGGTCATGCGGCGCGGCGGGGTCCGGTTCCTCCGGGCGGCCGGGATGCGCCCGGCGGCCTCAGCCAAGACAGGAGCCCACCCCATGTTGTCGCTCGATCGCCGCGCCGCCCTCGCCGTCATCGGCGGGGCCGTCGCCTCCACGCAGATCGGCCTCGGGCCGGCCCGCGCCGAAGGCGGGCCCTTCACCCTGCCGCCCTTGCCCTATCCGGCCGACCGCAACGCGCCGACCATCGATGCCGAGACGATGGAACTGCATCACGGCAAGCACCATGCCGCCTACGTCGCCAACCTCAACAAGGCGCTGGCCGATCACCCGGACATCGCGCAGCAGCCCCTGCATGCGCTCCTGGCCAATCTCGACGCTGTGCCGGACACCATCCGGACCACGGTGCGCAACAATGGCGGCGGCCACGCCAATCACAGCATGTTCTGGACGGTGATGGGCGGGCGCGGCGGCGAGCCCACGGGCGACCTCAAGACTGCGATCGAACTGGATTTCGGCAGCCTGGCCAAGCTGCGGGAGGCCTTCGACGCCGCCGGGGCCAAGCTGTTCGGCTCGGGCTGGATCTTCGTCACCGTGGCGCCGGACGGCAGGCTGGCGCTGGTCGCCAAGCCGAACCAGGACACGCCGCTGATGGAGGGCGGCCGGGTGCTGTTCGGCAACGACGTGTGGGAGCACGCCTATTACCTGACCTATCGCAACCGCCGGCCGGACTACCTCAAGGCCTGGTGGAGCGTGGTCGACTGGGACAAGGTCGGCGAACGCTACGCCGCCGCCAAGGCCGGCACTCTGACGATTTGAGGCGCGGATCGGCGGAGCGGCGGGCTGCCCCGTTCCGCCGCAGCCCCTGCCAGGCAGCGGCCGGCCGGGAAGGCGCGGCCCGAAGGTCCACAGGGGCGGCACGCCCGACATTGGCGCAATGGCGCGCCCTCGCTATGGTCGGCGCCATCGGCCGCGGGAGGGTGCAGCATGGACAATGACGCGTTTCGGGAATGGTCGGCCCGGGCGGCCGCATGGGGGGCCGACTACCGCGACTCCCTGCGCCGGCGGCCTGTCAGGGCCCAGACCGCCCCCGGCGAGGTGGCAGCCAGGATCGCCAAGGCACCGCCCGAGCAGCCCGAGCCGATGGACGCGATCTTCGCCGACTTCGAAGAGGCGATCGTGCCCGGCATGACCCATTGGCAGCATCCGCGCTTCTTCGCCTATTTCCCGGCCAATGCCGCGCCGGTCTCGGTCGTCGCCGAATACCTCGTCTCGGCCATGGCGGCGCAATGCATGCTCTGGCAGACCTCGCCGGCCGCGACGGAGCTGGAGACCTGCGTGCTCGACTGGCTGCGCCAGGCGGTGGGCCTGCCGGCAGACTTCGCCGGGGTGATCCAGGACTCCGCCTCCTCGGCGACGCTGGTCGCCGTGCTGACCATGCGCGAGCGCGCCCTCGACTGGGGCGGCAACCGCCATGGCCTGTCGGGCCAGCCGCGCATCCGGGTCTACTGCTCCGGCCAGGTCCATACCTCGATCGACCGGGCGATCTGGGTGGCCGGCATCGGCGAGGACAACCTGGTGCGCATTCCCGGCACCGGTCCGTCGCGGGCCATGGACCTCGTCGCGCTGGAGCGGGCGATCGTCGCGGACAAGGCCGCCGGCTTCGTTCCGGCGGGGATCGTCGCCAGCGTCGGCGGCACCAGCGTCGGCGGCACCGACGACGTGGCCGGCGTCTGCGCCGTCGCGCGCCGGCACGGGCTCTACGTGCATGTCGATGCGGCCTGGGCCGGCTCGGCCATGATCTGCCCGGAGTTCCGGCATTACTGGGCCGGGGCCGAGGAAGCCGACTCCATCGTGCTCAATCCGCACAAATGGCTGGGAGCCCAGTTCGACTGCTCGACGCACTTCATCCGCGATCCCGGCAGCCTGGTCAAAACCCTGGCGATGCGGCCGGACTTCCTGAAGACCCCGGGCCGCGACGAGGTCATCAACTATTCGGAATGGTCGGTGCCGCTCGGCCGGCGGTTCCGGGCCCTGAAGCTCTGGTTCGTGCTGCGGGCCCACGGCCTGGAGGATCTGCGCACGCGCATCCGCAGCCACGTCGCCTGGAGCGAGACGCTGGCCCGCCGGCTTGCCGCCGAAGCCGATTTCGCCATCGTGACGGAGCCGATGCTGTCGCTGTTCTCGTTCCGGCACGTCCCGAAAGCCCTGGCCGGCGCAGACGCCGCCGGCGAGGCCCTCGACGCGCACAACCTTGCGGTCGTGAGCCGGATCAACGACGACGGTCGCATCTATCTCACCCAGACGCGCGTCGACGGTCAGGTCGCCATCCGCTTCCAGGCCGGCCAGTTCGATGCGACCGCCGCCGATATCGACGCGGCGTTCGCGGCGATCTGCGACTGCGCCAGGGCCGTGGCCCTCTGACTCGCAGGGACGGATTCAGGTCCGCGTCAATCCCGGCTATTGATATGATGAATTCGGTGTCGGCTCGGCTGATCCAAATCGCGGTATCGCGGGACTGAGCAGAGAGGTGAGGGGCGTTGCCGAAGATCGGCGCGGCCCTGGACAAGTCGGCCGGTTCGACCTTCGGGCTGCCGGCAGGCGCGCGCGAGCCCCTCTCCCGGCCGGGCTAGCGTCGGCACGCATCTTAGGGGCCGGGCGAGACGGGCGGAGACAGACTGAGGCGGGACGCTTATGTCTTCCCTCCCCGCAAGGGGGAGGGGGCCGGCCGGCGTCGTGCCTGAAATCTCATGAACGACTTGCGTGCCGACGCCAGCCCGGCCGGGAGAGGGGGCGGCGCCTTTTGGGGAAGGCCGTCAGCCGGTCTGCCTCCCCTGCGTGCGCTGGCGGAGATCGCGATCGGGCCGCTCGATTTCGTGTGCTCGGACAAATCGGTTGCATCCGTCATTCCGCGGGATTATAGATTTATTCATACGATAAAAACATGCCGCTGGTCGGCCGCCCTCAGGAACGTCCGCGTTGAGAATCACCAATATCAGCACCCGCGTGGTCAATGCGGAGATGCGCAACTGGGTCTTCGTCAAGGTCGAGACCGACGAGCCCGGCCTGTTCGGCTGGGGCGAGGCGACGCTGGAATGGAAGACCCGCGCGGTGGTCGGCGCGGTCGAGGATCTGGCGCCGCTGGTCGTGGGGCGCGACCCGCGCGACATCGAGCAGGCGGTGCGGGTGATGCGCAAGCACTCGTTCTGGCGGCTCGGCGCCATCGGCATGAGCGCCATCTCCGGCATCGAGATCGCCCTGTGGGACATCCTGGGCAAGCATCTCGGCGTGCCGGTCTGGCGCCTGCTCGGTGGCAAGGTGCGCGACAAGGTGCGGGTCTACACCCATCTCGGCCTCGGCGACATGCGCGCGGTCTACGAGACCATGGAGGCCGCGCCGCTGGTCGAGCGGGCGCACGAGGTGGTCGAGAAGGGCTATCGCGCCTTCAAGGCGGTGTTCATCCCCTACACGCATTTCCATGCGCCGCTGCCCGAGGTCGACAAGGTGGCGCGGATGATGGAGGCGCTGCGGGCCGCCGTCGGGCCCGAGATCGAAATCATGGTCGACTTCCACGGCCGGCCGGCCTCGGCGGGGGCGGCGCTGGCCTATGTCGAGGCGCTGGCGCCGGGCCGGCCGATGTTCGTGGAGGAACTGCTGCCGCCGGGCGAGACCGCGGGCCTCGCCGCCATCGCCGCCAAGACGGGCGTGCCGATCGCCTCCGGCGAGCGGCTGGTCGACCGGCTGGAGTTCGACGAGCTGTTCCGGGCGCGCGCCGTCGACATCGCCCAGCCCGACATCTGCCATTGCGGCGGCCTGCTCGAGGCCAAGAAGATCGCGGCCATGGCCGAGACCGTGTCGGTCGGCGTCGCCCCGCACAACCCGCTGGGGCCGATCGCCGGCGTGGCGGCGCTGCACTTCGCCGTCTCGACGCCGAACCACCTGATCCAGGAGGAGATGGTCG
Organism: Labrys sp. Lb11; assembly: GCF_057554225.1. Taxonomy (NCBI): domain Bacteria; kingdom Pseudomonadati; phylum Pseudomonadota; class Alphaproteobacteria; order Hyphomicrobiales; family Xanthobacteraceae; genus Labrys; species Labrys sp. Lb11. The sequence continues at coordinate 63,699 of NZ_BAAJOT010000007.1, read as the reverse complement.
GCGCCGTGCCCTGGTACTTCGACGTGGTGCGCGGCCCGATCCGCATGGTCGACGGCTTCTGGCAGGTGCCGGAGGCGCCGGGCCTCGGCCTGGAGGTGGACGAGGCGGCCTGCGCCGCCCATCCGTTCCAGCCGGAGGTGCTGCACACCACCAACGCCGTCCTCGACGACGGCACCATCGTCGACTGGTGAGGCCATGGTGGACCGGCTGACAGGCAAGACCGCGATCGTCACCGGCGCCGGCCAGGGCATCGGCGCGGCGACCGCCGAGGCGTTCGCCCGCGAGGGTGCCGCGGTGGTGATCGCCGAGCGCAACGCCGAGACCGGCGCCGCCATGGCGCGGGCCATCGAGGCCGCCGGCGGCCGGGCGCTGTTCGTCCCGACCGACGTCACCGACCGCGCCGCGGTCGAGGCCATGGCCGCCCGGACCCTCGAGGCCTTCGGCGGCATCGACATCCTGGTCAACAATGCCGGCATCAACGTCTTCCACGAGCCGCTGGAGACGAGCGAGGAGGAATGGCGGCGCTGCTTCGCCGTCGACCTGGAGGGCGTGTGGACGGTGACGCGGGCGGTGCTGCCGACCATGCGGGCCCGCAGAGGCGGCGCGGTGGTCAACATCGCCTCCTCGCATTCCTTCACCATCATTCCGCACACCTTTCCCTATCCGGTGGCCAAGCACGGCCTGCTCGGCCTGACGCGGGCGCTGGGCATCGAATATGCGGCCGAGGGCATCCGGGTGAACGCCATCGCCCCCGGCTACATCGAAACGCCGATCGCGGTCGACTACTGGAACACCTTCCCGGACCCGGACGTCGAGCGCCGGCGCGCCTATGATCTGCATCCGCCCCGGCGTATCGGCCGGCCGGAGGAGGTGGCGATGACCGCCGTGTTCCTGGCCTCGGACGAGGCGCCGTTCATCAACGCCGCCTGCATCGTCATCGATGGCGGGCGGTCCGTGCTCTACCACGAGTAGGGAAGAGATCCGGGGTCCAGCCCCGCAACCGTCTTGGGCACGCGGCCCGTGCCCGGGCAAAGGGATCAAGCGATCCGGGAGGAGACGACATGTTGCGCATCGTGAAAGGACTGGCCGTCGCGGGCATCGCCCTGCAGGCTCTGATGGTGTCGGCCTATGCCGCCGACGTGAAGATCGGCTTCGTGGTCAAGCAGCCGGAAGAGCCGTGGTTCCAGGACGAGTGGAAGTTCGCCGAGACCGCGGCCAAGGACAAGGGCTTCACCCTGGTCAAGATCGGCGCCGAGGACGGCGAGAAGGCGATGGCTGCCATCGACAATCTCGGCGCCCAGGGCGCGCAGGGCTTCATCATCTGCACCCCCGACGTCAAGCTCGGTCCGGCGATCGTCGCCAAGTCCGCCGCCAACAACCTGAAGCTGATGACGGTGGACGACCAGTTGGTCGACGGCTCGGGCGCGCCGCTCGCCGATGTGCCGCACATGGGCATCTCGGCCACCAAGATTGGCGAGCAGGTCGGCCAGGCGATCATCGACGAGGCCAAGAAGCGCGGCTGGGACCTGAAGGACGTCGGCGCGATCCGCGTCTCCTACGACCAGCTGCCGACCGCCAAGGACCGCGTCGACGGCGCGATCTCGGTGCTGACCAAGGAAGGCTTCCCCGCCGCCAACATCTATGATGCGCCGCAGGCCAAGACCGACACCGAGGCCGCCCTCAACGCCGCGACCACGGTCATCAACGCCCATTCCGGCGTCAAGCACTGGGTCGCCTTCGGCCTGAACGACGAGGCCGCGCTCGGCGCGGTGCGCGCCACCGAAGGCGTCGGCATCAAGCCCGAGGACGTGATCGCCGTCGGCATCGGCGGCGCGGATTCGGCGATCAACGAGTTCAAGAAGGCCAGCCCCACCGGCTTCTTCGCCACCGTGATCATCTCGCCCAAGCGCCACGGCTACGAGACCTCGGTGAACATGTTCGACTGGATCGGTGGCAAGGAGCCGCCGAAGCTGGTGCAGACCGCCGGCCAGCTCGCCAAGCGCGACGACTACGGCGCCGTGCGCAAGAGCCTCGGCATCGAGTAGCAAGCCGCAAGGCTTGGCGCCGACGGACCCCTCTCCCGGCCGGGCTGGTGTCGGCACACATCCTAGAGGCCGGGCGAGAGGGGCGGAGACAGGCTGAGGCGGGACGCTTGCGTCTTCCCTCCCCCTTGCGGGGAGGGATGAAGGGTGGGGGTCGTGCAGGGTAGGAAGAGCCCTGCGTCTACGACCCCCACCCCCTTACCCCTCCCCGCAAGGGGGAGGAGATCGGCTGGCGTCGCGCCTGAAATCTCATGAACGACTTGTGTGCCGACACTAGCCCAGCCGGGAGAGGGGTGAGCGTCCGCGTTCGACGCCGTGGCTCGACGCCTTCTCCCTCGTGATATCCATCCCACCAGGACCGCCATGACCGCATTCCTCCGGTTCGAGGGCATTTCCAAGGGCTTCCCCGGCGTCCAGGCCTTGTCGGACATCAGCTTCGGCGTGCCGAAGGGGCATGTGCATGGGCTGATGGGCGAGAACGGCGCCGGCAAGTCGACGCTGATCAAGATCCTCGGCGGCGATCTCAAGCCCGACGCCGGCATGCTGCACCTGGGCGAGCATGACGGCCGCTTCGGCTCGGTGCACGAGGCGATGACCGCGGGCGTCGCCGTGGTGCACCAGGAGCTGCAGCTCGTGCCCGAACTCAGCGTCGGCGAGAACCTGACGCTCGGGCGCTTCCCCAATGCCGGCGGCGTCATCTCCTTCCGGACGCTGCACCAGCGCGCCGCCGCGGCGATCGCCGAGGTCGGCGGCGGCATCGACACGCGCACCAGGATCGTCAACCTCTCGATCGGCCAGCGCCAGATGGTCGAGATCGCCAAGGCGATCATGTTCGACGCCAAGGTGATCGCCCTCGACGAGCCGACCTCCTCGCTCTCCGCGGCCGAGAGCGAGGTGCTGTTCCGCCTGATCGACAAGCTGCGCCGGCAGGGCAAGGTCATCCTCTACGTCTCGCACCGGCTCGACGAGGTGTTCCGCCTGTGCGACTCCGCCACCGTGCTGCGCGACGGGCGCGTCGCCGCCCATTTCGAGAGCATGGCCGGCGTCACCCGCGACCAGATCGTGCGGCAGATGGTCGGGCGCGAGATCAAGGACATCTGGGGCTGGCGCGGCCGGCCGTCGGGCCGGACCCGGCTCGAGGTTAGGGAGCTCGCCGGCAGCCGGTTGCCGCATCCGGCCAGCTTCTCGCTGCGCGCCGGCGAGATCCTCGGCTTCTTCGGCCTGGTCGGGGCCGGGCGCAGCGAGCTGTTCCGCCTGGTCTACGGTGCCGACCCGGCCAGCGGCGGCAGCATCGCCGTCGACGGCGCGCCGCTCTCGCCCCGGCCCAGCACCGCCATCGCCGCCGGGCTGGTGATGTGCCCGGAGGACCGCAAGGCCGACGGCATCGTCCAGGGCCGCTCGGTCGGCGAGAACATCGTCATCTCGACCCGGCGCCACTTCTCGCCGCTCGGCATCATCCAGCCGGCGCGCGAGGCCGTGCTGGCCGACGACTTCATCAAGCGCCTCAAGGTGAGGACGCCCTCGCGCCGGCAGGACATCGTCAACCTCTCCGGCGGCAACCAGCAGAAGACCATCCTGGCGCGCTGGCTGGCCGAGCCGCAGCTGAAGGTGCTGCTGGTCGACGAGCCGACGCGCGGCATCGACGTCGGCGCCAAGAGCGAAATCTACGCCATCCTCTACGACCTCGCCGAGAAGGGCCTCGCCATCGGCGTGGTCTCCAGCGAGCTGCCCGAGGTGATGGGCATCTGCGACCGCATCCTGGTGATGCGCGAGGGGCGGATCGCCGCCGCGTTCACCCGCAGCCAGTTCGACGAACACGCCATTCTCGCCGCCGCCTTGCCGGTGCATGCCGAGGGATCCAGCCAATGAACGCCGTGCGCCGCCTGATCCTGGGAGACCAGGGCCTCGTGCTCCTTTTCGTCGTCGCCTTCGCGCTGGTGGCCTGGTTCGTCCCGAACTTCTTCACCACGCGCAACATGCTGGGCCTGATGCAGTCGGTGGTGACGATCGGCATCGTCGCCGGCAGCATGATGCTGTGCCTGGCCTCGCGCGACTTCGACCTGTCGGTCGGCTCGATCACCGCCTTCGCCGGCATGATGGCGGTGATGGGCTCGAACTGGGCCGGCAACATCTTCGCCGGCCTGGTGCTGGCGCTCGCGGCCGGCGTCATCGTCGGCGTGATCAACGGCGTGGTCATCGCCAAGCTGCGCATCAACGCCCTGATCACCACGCTCGCCACCATGCAGATCGTGCGCGGCCTGGCGCTGATCGTCTCGGACGGGCGCGCCGTCGGCGTCAACGACCCCGGCTTCTACGCCATCGCGCTGACGACCTTCCTCGGCATCCCGGCCCCGGTCTGGGTGATGATCCTGTGCCTGGCCGTCTTCGGCTTCGTCCTCAACCGCACCGTGTTCGGCCGCAACGTGCTGGCGATCGGCGGCAATCCGGACGCCTCGCGCCTGGCCGGCGTGGAGGTATCGCGCGCCCGCATCTGGATCTTCGCCATCCAGGGCCTGATGTGCGCCATCGCCGGCATCCTGCTCGCCTCGCGCATCACCTCCGGCCAGCCCAACGCCGCCACCGGCCTGGAGCTGTCGGTGATCTCGGCCTGCGTGCTCGGCGGCGTGTCGCTCGCCGGCGGACGGGCCACCATTTCCGGCGTGGTCGTCGGCGTGCTCATCCTCGGCATCGCCGAGAACGCCATGAACCTGCTCAACATCCAGGCCTTCTACCAGTATCTCGTGCGCGGCCTGATCCTCCTGCTCGCCGTGCTGCTCGACAACGTCCGCAGCCAGGCGTTGCGCCGGAGCTGACATGAGGGGAGGGCCTGGCGCATGAGTCGCGACATCGACCCGCAGCAATGGCTGCCGATGGTGACCGACAGCCAGGCCGACGGCGGCAAGGTGCACGACACCGTGGTGCGCACCCTCGGCGCCTGGCTGCTCGGCGGGCGCTACGCGCCCGGCGACACGCTGCCGCGGGAGGAGGACCTAGTCGAGGTGCTCGGCGTCAGCCGCACCTCGGTGCGCGAGGCGGTGAAGGTGCTGGCGGCCAAGGGACTGGTCGAGGCGCGGCCGCGCATCGGCGTCAAGGTGCGGCCGCGGGCGGACTGGCGGCTGCTCGACCCGGCCGTGCTGTCCTGGCACCCCAACCTCACCCGCGACGTCGAGCTGGTCACCAGCCTGGTCGAGGCGCGCCGCATCATCGAGCCGGCCGCGGCCGAGCTCGCCGCCCGGCGCGGCACGGCGGCGGATCTCGCCGTGATCGAGGAGGCCTATCTCGCCATGGAGCGCTCGATCCCCAACGATCTCCTCGCCTGCTGCGAGGCCGACCTCGCCTTCCACCGCGCCGTCATCGCCGCCAGCCACAACATCGTGCTGAACGGCCTGATCGGCACCATGGAGACGGCGTTGCGGGCCTCCCTGCGTCTGACCAACAGCCTGATGGAGAGCCAGTCGCGGACGCTGTCCCTGCACAAGGACGTGATGGACTGCATCCGCTACCGCGACACCGCCGGGGCGCGCGCCGCGATGAACCGCGTCCTCGACCAGACGGCGCATGACGTCGGGCGGATGTAGCCGCGGTCCCTGCCGAAGAAGCCTCCGGTGCATCGGGGCCGGCCGTCTCCGCCCTCGACTGCCTTCATGCGCTTGCGGGCCGGATCCCATGGAACCTTTATGCCCGCCTGCCTTAATGAAGGGGAGGCGGCGCCTTCGCTGCCGGAACCGGGCAAACGGCCATGGGATTCTTCGCGGACCTCGACCGGCGCATGACCGAGAACATCTACGCGCACGGAAACTACTTCACCGATCCTGAAGCCGATCACGACGAGAGGCTCGACGAAGCCATCGACTTCCTGATGAGCTTCGTGCGGCCGGAGGCCCGCGGCCTGGTCAAGGCCCAGGTACTCGGCCTGATCCGCGAATACGGCCATCCGCGGCTTCGGCTGCGCCAGCCGGCGGGACCGCGCGACTGACGCAAGGCCCGGCGATCCGGGGCCGGGCCGCATCCGTCCCGGCAGGCATCGCTGCCGGGCCGGCTGCCTTGCCGGTGCGCACGACATGGTCCGGCGTTCCCGGTGAATTGCCCCCGCCTCGTCCCTGGTCCCGACGGCCGAAACGGCCATCGCCGGCGCGCCGACCGGTCCCGTGGCGATCCCGCGGATTGTCCAGAGGAATATCGTCCGACCAATGCGCGGGGCCGCTTGACCCTGCACTGACATGCTAGTTAACTGGCGCCCGCGGCTGTCGCGTCGCCCGCGACGGAATGATCAAAAACACGTCGGACCAACCGTTATTTCCGGGAGAGACACCATGAGCAGCACGACTTCGATCAAGGCGATCCTGGTGGCCGCGGCCCTGGCGGCCGTGCCGCTGGCCGGCGCGGAGGCCGCCGACACCAAGGACATGAAGATCGCCCTGTCCAACAATTATGCCGGCAACTCCTGGCGCCAGGCCATGCTCAAGAGCTGGGACAAGGTGGCCAAGCAGGCGGTGGCCGACGGCCTCGTCGCCGAGGCGCCGGCCTTCACCACCGCCGAGAACCAGGCGACCGAGCAGGCCGCGCAGATCCAGAACATGATCCTGCAGGGCTACAACGCCATCGTCGTCAACGCCGCCTCGCCGACCGCCGTCAACGGCGCGGTCAAGCAGGCCTGCGACGCCGGCATCGTCGTCGTCTCCTTCGACGGCATCGTCACCGAACCCTGCGCCTACCGCATCGCCGTCGACTTCAAGAAGCTCGGCTCGATGCAGATCGACTATCTCAAGAGCCGCGGCATCAAGGGCAACCTCCTGGAGATCCGCGGCATCGCCGGCGTCTTCGTCGACGACGAAATCCATTCCGGCATCACGTCGGGCGTCGCCGCCAATCCCGAGTTCAAGGTCGTCGGCTCCGTGCACGGCAACTGGACGCAGACCGTGGCCCAGAAGGAGGTCGCCGGCATCCTGCCGACCCTGCCGGAGGTCGCGGCCGTGGTCACCCAGGGCGGCGACGGCTTCGGCGCGGCGCAGGCCTTCAAGGCCGCCGGACGGACCGTGCCGACCATCTTCTTCGGCAATCGCGAGGACGAGCTGACCTATTGGAAGGAGCAGAAGGACGCCAACGGCTATCAGAGCATGTCGGCCTCGATCGCCCCCGGCGCCGGCACCTTCGCCTTCTGGGTGGCCCAGCAGATCCTGGCCGGCGCCAAGCCGCCGCAGGACATGACGCTGCCGATCCTGGTGGTGACGCAGGACAGCCTGGAGGACGATCTCAAGCGCACGGAGAAGGGCAGCGTCACCAACGTCGAATATTCCCAGAAGGACGTGATCGACTTCCTCGCCAAGCTGAAGTGACGCTCGTCCGGTGACCGTGGTCGCGTTTCCCGCCAAGCCCGTCCCGGCCGTCGCCCTGGCAGGCGTGGCCAAGAGCTTCGGCGCGGTGCAGGCGCTGTCGCCGGTCGACTTCACCCTGCGTGCCGGCGAGTGCCTCGGCCTCGTCGGCCACAACGGCGCCGGCAAGTCGACGCTGATGAACCTCATCGCCGGGACGCTGCAGCCCGACGGCGGCAGCTTCACCGTCCGCGGCCAGGCGATATCCGGCACCTATGACGTGCGCAACGCCCACCGGCTCGGCGTGCGCTGCGTGTTCCAGGAGCTGTCGCTCTGCCCGAACCTGTCGATCGCCGAGAACGCCCGGATCGCGCATCCCTCGATCCGGGGCCTGGGCTGGCGGCGCGAGGCGGCGCGGCTGATCGGCGGCAAGCTCGACGAGATCTTCCCCGGCCATGGCCTCGCCATGGACACGCATGTCGGCAGCCTGCCGATCGGCCGGCGCCAGATGGTCGAGATCGCCCGCGCCTTCACCGAGACGCGGGAGGAGGCCCACGTCGTCATTCTCGACGAGCCGACCTCCTCGCTCGACGCCAGCGCCGCCCGTCAGTTGATCGCCTTCGCCCGCAGCTTCGTCTCCAGCGAGCGCAGCGTCATCATCATTTCCCACAAGATCGACGAGATCCTGGCCGCCACCGACCGCGTCGTCGTCATGCGCGACGGCCGCATCGTCGCCGACAAGGCGACGGCGCAGTTCTCGCGCGAGGGCATCGTCGCGGCCATGGGCCATGCCGCCGAGCGCCGCGCCGCGGCGGCCGCGTCCCATGCCGGCGCCGGCCCGGCCGTGGTCGCGGTCGCGCCCGGGGCCGACGGCTCGCTGGCGCTGACCGCGCGCAAGGGCGAGGTGGTCGGCCTGGCGGGCCTGGCCGGACACGGCCAGACCAGCCTGCTGATGCGCGTCCACGACGCGGCCCGGCGGCGCGTCGCCGGCGTCACGGTCGAGGGCGCCGCGGCGCTGGTCGCCGGCGACCGGCAGGCCGACGGCGTCTTCCCGCTCTGGTCGATCGAGCGCAACATGAGCCCGCGCTGGCTGAAGGGCCTGACGCGCGGCGGCCTGATCGACCTCGGCGCCGAGCGCCGCCGCGCCGAGGACTGGCGCCGGCGGCTCGCCCTGGTCTGCAAGTCGATCGACAGCCCGATCCTGTCGCTGTCCGGCGGCAACCAGCAGAAGGCGCTGTTCGCCCGCGCCCTCGGCTCGCCGGCCGGGCTGGTGCTGATGGACGACCCGATGCGCGGCGTCGACGTCGGCACCAAGCAGGAGGTCTACCGCCTGATCCGCACCGAGGCCGCCGACGGCCGCACCTTCCTCTGGTACACCACGGAAATGGACGAGCTCTTCCACTGCGACCGCGTCTACGTCTTCCACAATGGCCGCATCGTCCGCGAGATCGCCGCCGCCGACCTCACCGAGGAGCGCGTGGTGCAGGCCTCGTTCGAACAGGCGGCGCCATGAGCGCCGGGCTGCGCCTGCGCCTGTCGAACGCCCTGGAGGCGGCGCTGCCGGCGCTGGCCCTGGTGCTGCTGTGCGCCGCCATCTTCTGGCAGCAGCCGCGCGCCATGTCCTATTTCGGCGTCAACCTGCTCCTGAACCTGGCGGTGCCGATCATCTTCGCCACCATCGCGCAGATGCTGATCATCGCAGTCAACGACCTGGATCTGTCGATCGGCCAGTTCGTCTCGCTGGTCGTCTGCATCGGCGCGACGCTGCTGCCGGTCTCGCCGGTGCTGGGCGTGGCGGCGCTGGTCGCGGCGGTGGCCGGCTATGCCCTGGTCGGCGCCCTGATCGAATGGCGCCGGTTGCCCTCGATCGTGGTGACGCTGGGTCTGTCCTTCGTCTGGCTGGGCCTGTCCGTGCTGGTGCTGCCGACGCCGGGCGGGGCGGCGCCGGACTGGCTCAAGGCGGCGATGCAGGTCAAGCCGCCGCTGGCGCCGCTGCCGATCTGGGTGGCGGCGGCGACGGCGCTCGTCGCCTGGCTCCTGGTGATGCGCTCGACCTTCGGCGTGCTGATCCGCGGCGCCGGCGGCAATGCCCGCTCGGTGCAGCGGGCCGGCTGGTCGCTGCTGCGCATCCGCGTCGCCGTCTACGCCATGGCCGGGCTGTTCGGCGTGGTCTCCGGCCTCAGCCTGCTCGGCCTCACCACCTCGGGCGACGCCAACATCGCCTCGCGCTACACGCTGATCTCGGTGGCGGCGGTCATCCTGGGCGGGGCTTCCTTCGTCGGCGGCCGCGTCTCGCCGGTCGGCGCCGTGCTCGGCGCCATGACGCTGACGTTGGCCTCCTCCTTCCTCACCTTCATGCGCATCACGCCGGACTGGCAGATCGGCGCCCAGGGCGTGATCCTCATCCTGGTGCTGGCGGTGCGGGCGCTGATCCAGCAAGTGGCGAGGACGGCATGATGCGCACTTTGCTGGGCAAGCCGTGGATCTGGTCCTACCTCGCCGCGGTCGCCGCCTGGCTCGCGACGCTGGCGGTGTCCGGCGGCCACGGCGGCGGCCAGATCCTCACCGCCGCCTTCTCCTTCTCCGCCTTCACCGTGCTGGTGTCGCTCGGCCAGATGCTGGTGATCACCACCGGCCCCGGCAATGTCGACCTCTCCATCCCCTCGGTGATCGCGCTGTCGAGCGCCGTCTCGATGCTGGTGATGAACGAGGACGCGATGATGATCGTGCCGGGCCTCCTCGCCGCGGTGCTGGTCGGTCTCGCGGTCGGCGCCTGCAACTACGCCCTGATCCGGGTGCTGCGCATCCCGCCGATCATCGCCACGCTGTCCTCCAGCCTGGTGGTGATGTCGATCGCCATCGTCAACGGCCGCGGCCTCAAGATCAAGCCGCCGGACCTGTTCTTCGACCTGGTGACCTGGAAGCTCCTCGGCGTGCCGCTGCTGGCCGTCGTCGCCCTCGTCGCCGCCGTGCTGGTGGCATTGGCGCTGGAGCGCACCGTCTATGGCCGCTCGGTCGGCGCGGCCGGGCAGAACGAGCGCGCCGCCCACCTCGCCGGCCTCGACGTCGAGCGCACCCGCTTCGTCACCTATGCGCTGTCGGGGGCGCTGGCCGGCCTGACCGGCGCGCTGATCGCCGGCTTCTCCAGCGGCAACTCCCTCGACCAGGGCCAGGAATATCTCCTGCTCACCATCGCGGTGGTGGTGATCGGCGGCACCTCGGTGGCCGGCGGCCGGGCGAGCGTGCCGGGCGTGTGGGGCGCGGCGCTGTTCATGTTCCTGGTGGTGACCATGCTCAACGCCGCGGGCGCCGATCCGGGCCTGCGCATGCTGCTCACCGGTCTGATCATCATCGCGGTGATCACATTGGCCGGAGGCGAGAAGGCGATACGCTGAGAGCCGTCTGCAAGGCGACAACGGTCCGGGACGGACGAGGAGGAAGCATGACCAAGACGCGCTGGGGCATCCTGTCGACCGCGAGGATCGGCACGAAGAAGGTCATTCCGGGGATCCAGCGCTCGCGCACCGCCGAGGTCGCGGCGATCGCCTCGCGCGACCTCGGCCGGGCGCAGGCCGCGGCGGCCGAGCTCGGCATTCCCACGGCCTATGGATCCTACGAGGAGCTGCTGGCCGACCCGACCATCGAGGCGATCTACAATCCGCTGCCGAACCACCTGCACGTGCCGCTGACCCTTCAGGCCGTGGCCGCCGGCAAGCACGTGCTGTGCGAGAAGCCGATCGGCCTCGACACGGCGGACGCCGAGCGCCTGCTGTCGCTGCCGCAGGACCGCCATGTGATGGAAGCCTTCATGGTGCGCTTCCATCCGCAATGGCTGAAGGCGCGCGAGGCGGTCCGCTCGGGCTCCCTCGGCGAGGTGCGCGCCATCCAGTGCTTCTTCTCCTATTTCAACGACGATCCGCAGGACATCCGCAACAAGGCCGACATCGGCGGCGGCGGCCTGCTCGATATCGGCTGCTATCCCATCGTCGCCGGCCGCTTCATCTTCGAGGCCGAGCCGCAGCGCGTCGTCGCCCTGGTCGACCGCGACCCGGTCAGCGGCGTCGACCGGCTGGCGACGGCCATCGCCGACTTCGGCGGCGGACGGCGCCTCGACTTCACCGTGTCGACGCAGCTCGTGCCGTTCCAGCGGGTCGAGATCCTCGGCACCCGCCGGCGCTTCGAGATTGCGATCCCGTTCAACGCGCCGCAGGGCGAGGCCTGCCGCATGCTGACGGATGACGGCTCCGGGCTCGGCGATCTCTCGGCCGTCGCCTCGATGACCGACCCGGTCGACCAGTATGCCGAGGAGGCCGATGCCTTCTCCGCCGCCATCCGCGGGGAGACCGCCTTGCCCTACGGCCCGGCCGATGCGGTGCAGAACATGAAGATCATCGACGCCCTGTTCCGCTCGGAGAGGAACGGCGGCTGGGAGAGGGTGTAGGGCGGGGCGATCTCGATCGCGCCGCTTCAGGCCGCGGCTGGCGCCGCGGTGCGCTTGGGCTTGCGTTCGACGTAGCGGCGCAGCCAGGTCAGCAGCGGCTTTTCCACCAGGAGGTAGGCGAAGACGCCGCCGATCGTCGCGCCGACGGTGGCCGCCACCACCAGGACAAAGCCGACGGCCGGCGTCTCGACCGGCAGGTGCAGCATCTTGGCGCCGATGCGGGCGACCGACTGCACCAGCGGGTGGACGAGATAGATCGAGTAGGAGGCGTCGCCGAGCAGGCACAGCAGCGGCACGCGGCGCAGCCGGCCCTGGATCTCGAGCGCCAGGAAGGCGGCCAGCAGGAAGGCGGACGCGACGCCGTGCACCTGGGTGCGGATCTCGTCGTCCGGCCGCACCGACAGCATGGCGGCGAGGGCGGCGAGGATGATCGCGCCGCAAAGGAGCGGCGGCAGGCGGGAGAGGCGGTCGGTGATGAAGAGATAGCCGACCGCCGCGCCCATCACGAACTCGAAGATGATCGGGTTGGTGTAGACGCGGACGATGGCGATCTGCGGGTCGACGATCAGGAAGATGGTGGAGATGACGGCGGCGTAGGCGACGAGGGCGATCAGGCGGGCGCGCGGCGTCGACAGCACCAGCAGCAGCACCGCGAAGATCAGGTAGAAGTACATCTCGTAATTGAGCGTCCAGCCCAGCTTGAAGAACGGCGTGATGGCGCCGGTCAGCGGATTGGCGTGCGGGATGAACAGCATCGACAGGATGACGTGGTCGACCGTGACCACGTTGTTGAGCATGGCCGCGGGATAGATCAGGCCGACCGCCAGGATGACCAGCGTCACCAGCCAGTAGAGCGGCACGATGCGCACGATGCGCCGCAGCAGGAACTGGCCGGGCGTCATCGGCGAGCGGGCCGTCACCGTCATCATGATGAAGCCGCTGATGACGAAGAACAGGTCGACGCCGCCCTCGCCGAAATCGCGCGACAGGCTGTCCGGCCAGGCGAAGGCGCTGGTGTAGACGGTGGTGTGGAAATAGACGACCAGGATCGCGGCCAGGGCGCGCAGATACTGGACACCATGGATGTTCCGCCCAGCAAGAGGCCCGCTCTGTGCCATCGCCCTCAGACCCGATGATTTCGCCGATTCTGAAGACTTTCGATAAATTCGCGATACCGTCAATACCGGGCGTCGAACAATGTTAACGCCGTCGCCGGGTTGAAAGGCGTCCGGCCACGCGCTCCGCCGCGCGAGATCGTGCAATTGGCGCGCCTCGTCCTGCTTTTCCTGCTCTGCGGCAAGGCTTTCGGGGACAGGCGGCCTCAGCCTTTGCCCTCGATCCACCAGAGCCGGGCTCAGGCGATGTCGATCCGCGCCACGGCATAGGCGCCGAGGGTGAGCGAGGTTCCGTCGAGGGGCCGGCGACCGGCGTCGAGGAGGTCCGGCGTCGAAACCGCGGCGACGAAATTGCCCTCGTCCAGAACCGCGACCGTGGCGCTGCCGGAGGCGACGCCGTCGAGGCTGACGGCCTGGTCCGCCGGAGTCAGGTTGGCGAGCCAGAGCACGGTGCCGGCGCCGTCGCGCCAGGCGAGGGCCTCGACCGTGCTCCTGCGGTCCGACCCGGCCTCGATCCTGGGGGCATCGCTGCCGGCGGCGAGGCCGGCCATGACGTGCCAGGCGGGATAGAGCGCGCCCTCGCCCAGATCCTCGAAGAAGGGCTGCGGTCCCTCGCCGGGGCGGTGGATGAAGCCGAACGGGCCGGTCGGCGCGCCCATGGCCAGGGCGGCGATGCCGCCGCGGGCGAAGGCGGCGGCATAGCCGATGGTGTAGGCGGCGTTGAACAGGCCGCGCTGGCGCGGGTCGAGGCGCGACAGGCAGGTGCGCCGGTTGTCCGGGTTGGGCGTCGTCGCCCGGCCATAGGGGTTTTCGCGGCAGCCGATGGCGCTCGGGCCGATATGGTAGGGCAGGTCGCCCATGAAGGCCCGGGTCGACAGGATCTGGTAGGGCAGCGCCTCGAGCGTCTCCATCACCGCGTGGTCGTCGGCGGCATGGACGGTCGGGCAGGTGGTGTTGGTGACGAAGTCGAGCAGGGCGGCCGGCGGGCGCTTGCGGTTGAGCTCGGTGAAATAGGTCGCCATGCCGCCGCCGAGCGGGATGCCGGGGAAGGCGGCGCGGGCGGCGGCGTAGATCGCCTCGAAGCTCGGCATCTCCGGCCAGGGCGAGCCGGGCAGCACCGATTTGAGGTCCTGGGCCGGGAAAACCTGGACGGCGGCCGGCTTCAGCCCGGTTTCCCGCAAGGCCTGAGCGATCGGGGCCAGCTCCGCCGCCGGGTCGGGGCCGCCGGGAATGACGATCTCGACCACCACCTCCGCGCCCGCCGCCTCGCCGAGCCGGCGATAGAGCTCCAGTTCGCTGAGGCCGTTGCCCTGGCGCCGGTCGAGCTGACAGACCAGGAAGCGCGGGGCGAGGCGCTTGACCAGGGCGCCGAGGCGTAGCGCGTGGGAGGCCTCCTCGGCCGGGACGCCGAGGCCGAGGCGCGGCATGCGGCCGGCCTCGCCGCCGAGCGTCACCGTCACCGGCCGGGCCGCGCCCGCCGTCGCGGCGGCCGGCAGCGGGCCGGAGACCGCGAGCCGGACCGCCTGGGAGAAGCGCTCGCCCGCGGCCAGCGTGTAGGGCCAGGGCAGGGCGAGCGGGCGCACATAGGTCTTGTAGGAGGCATCGGACCAGTTGCGCTGGTCCTCCATCTCGAAGGTATCGCCGGTCATGGTGCAGGTGACCCAGGCGCCGGGCGCGATCTCGTGCGACAGGGCACGGATGTCGCGGAAGGGCTGCATCGGGTCGATGCGGTCGGGGAAGGTGGAGAGCTCCTCGCGGCCGTCGACGTGCAGCACCCTGACGGGATGGCCGGCGACGCCCTCGACCGGGTGCAGCACGACGAAGCCGGTGCGGTTGGTGAGCACGTCGGTGACGGGCAAGGCGTCGGCCTCGAAGTCGAGGGAGCCGTCGCTGCGCCCGGTGATGCGAGCCTCGTAGGTCAGGGTCCGCCTGGCGTCGGCGCAGATGGCGCGGTAGCCGACGCGGAAGCCGTCGGCATCCTCCTCGACCGTGAGGTCGGCGATGGCGGGTGAGAAGGTGCCCCAGTTCTCGTCACGCACCAGGAAGGCGATGGCGCGGATGACCTCGACCTCGCCGATGCGGATGGCGCGCAGGGCGCCGCCGTCGAGCTCGGCCGAGAGGGGGCCGGCGCGCAGCAGCCGGACCGGGGCCTCGATCTCCTCGGTGCCGCACAGCCGGACGGCCCGGCTCGGTTGGGATGCCTCTGTCACAGCGCTTTCTCCGTGGCCGCGTCGAACAGCGAGGCGCGGTTGAGGTTGATGTCGAGGGCGATGCTCTCGCCCGGGCGGCTGACGTCGTGGGCCTGAAGTTCGGCCAGGATCGGCACGCCGGCAAGCCGGAATGTGGCGAAGCTGCGCGAGCCGGTCGGCTGCAGCAGCTCGATCGCGGCCTCGATCCGGGCGACGCCCGGCGCCGGCTGCGGCCCCGTGGCCCGGCTGACATGCTCGGGCCGGATGCCGAGCAGCACGGCCAGGCCGCCGGCGCCGTCCGCGGGGAGGCGGCCCCGCGGCAGCGGCAGGCTCGCCACCGCTCCGTCCCTGAAGGCGACGGCGTCGCCGGCCTCGCCGCGCACGAGCTCGCCCGGCACGAAGCCCATCTGCGGCGAGCCGAGGAAGCCGGCGACGAAGCGCGAGACCGGCCGTTCGAACAGCTCGAGCGGGGCGCCGGCCTGCTCGATCACGCCCTCGCGCATCAGCACGATGCGGTCGGCCAGGGTCATCGCCTCGATCTGGTCGTGGGTGACGTAGATCATGGTGGTGCGGATCTCCTGGTGGAGCCGCTTGATCTCGCCGCGCATCTCGTCGCGCAGCTGGGCGTCGAGGTTGGAGAGCGGCTCGTCGAACAGGAAGAGGCGCGGGTTGCGCACGATGGCGCGGCCGATGGCGACGCGCTGGCGCTGGCCGCCGGAGAGCTGGCGCGGATAGCGCTGCAGCAGCGCGGTGATGCCGAGCATGGCGGCGGCGCGCTTGACCCGCGCCTCGATCTCCGGCTGCGGCATCTTGCGCGCCTTCAGCCCGAAGCCGATGTTCTCGGCCACGGCCATATGCGGGTAGAGGGCGTAGTCCTGGAACACCATGGCGACGTCGCGGTCGCGCGGGCGCATGTCGTTGACCACCTCGCCGCCGATGGCGATCCGGCCCTCGGTGACGTCCTCCAGCCCGGCGATGGTGCGCAGCAGCGTGGACTTGCCGCAGCCGGAGGGGCCGACCAGCACGGTGAACTCGCCGTCGGGAATGGCGAGGTCGATGCCGCGCACGGCATGGAAGGAGCCGTAGCGCTTGTGCAGGCTGTTGATCTCTACGCCGGCCATGATGATCTCCTAGGGCGAGTGATCAGATATGGTTTCGGGCGAGACGCGAGCGATTTTGGCCGAGTGGCAGGAGCGCTGTCGCAAGCCTCGGGCTTGCGACGTCGACGCCAAGGCTGATGCCTTGGCGAGCGATGCGACGCGCCAATCGGCCAAAAGCGCCGCGCCGCGAAGCGGTGAGGTGAAAAATGGCCATCTGCCGCGTCCCGTCGCTCGCCAAGACGGACGTCTTGGCGTCGCGCCGCTCCTTGCATCTGGCCATTTTTGACCTCATCTCGCTCCAAACCATATCTGATCACTCGCCCTAACCGCGGACGGCGCCGAGCGTCAGCCCGCGCACGAGATGGCGCTGCGCCAGCACGCCGAGCAGGATCGAGGGCACCAGCGAGACGATGGCGAGGGCGCTGGCCTCGCCGTACTGGGCGCCCTGGAAGCCGAGGAAGGCGCGGAACACCGTCGGCAGGGTGAAGGCGGTGCGGCTGGTCAGCACCAGCGCGAAGAAGAACTCGGTCCAGCAGGCGATGAAGGCGAACACCGCCGCCGCGACGATGCCGGGCGCCGCCAGCGGCACGGCGACGCGCCGGAAGGCCTGCCAGCGGGTGCAGCCGTCGACCAGCGCCGCCTCCTCCATCGAGCGCGGCAGGCCGCTGAAATAGGCGTACATCATCCACACCGTCACCGGCAGGGTGAAGACGGTGTAGGCGATGATCATGCCCAGATGCGTGTCGTGCAGGCCGATGTTGCGGTAGATCAGGAAGATCGGCAGCACCACGGCGATCGGCGGCAGGAAGCGCTGCGACAGCACCCAGAAGGACAGGTGCTTGCCGCCGGTGCCGTAGCGGGCGAGGCTGTAGGCCATCAGCGTGCCGAACACGGCGGAGAGCACGGTCGCCGCCACGGAGATGACGAGGCTGTTGATCAGGCCGGCGAGGCCGCGATAGGCGAACAGCGCCGCGGTGTAGTGCACGATGGTCGGCTCGGAGGGGAACCAGACCGGCGGCACGGCGAGGTAGTCGTCGCTCGGCTTGATCGAGGTGACGAACATCCAGTAGAGCGGCGCCAGCACGAAGAGCACGAACAGGCCGAGGAAGAGAAAGCGGCCGGCCGAGCCGCGGCGGCGCCAGCGGGGCGTGGGGTTCGGCATCAGGCCGGCTCCGTCTTGAGCAGCCGCCGCACCAGGAGGCCGATTACCACCGCGGTGATGATGAGGAAGATCCAGCTGCCGGCGGTCGCCTGCGACAGGTGGAACTGGGTGAAGCCGACGGTGTAGAGGTAGAAGGACGAGGTGTAGGTCCTGGTGCCCGGCCCGCCCGCGGTCATGATGAAGATCGTGTCGAACAGCTTGACCGCGTCGAGCAGGCGGAAGGTGACGGCGAGCAGGATCATCGGCCTGAGCTGGGGCAGGGTGATGGCGCGGAAGGCGAGCCAGCCGCCGACGCCGTCGAGCTCGGCCGCCTCGTAGAGATTGGGCGGGATCGAGGTCAGCCCGGCCAGCAGGATGACGAACATGAACGGCGTCCACTGCCAGACGTCGGCCAGGATCAGGGCGATGTAGATCCAGGGCGACTCGGTCAGCCAGCCGATCGTCACCTCGTGGCCGAGGATCAGGCCGAGCAGATAGTTGGTCGGCCCGAAGGGGCGCTGCAGCATCAGCGCCCAGGCCTGGCCGACGATCACCGGGCTGATGAACAGCGGCACGATCAGGATCGACATGACCAGGCCGCGGCCGGGGAAGGCGCGCACCATGGCGAGCGCCAGGGCGAGGCCGAGCCCGAATTCGATGGCGACGTTGGCGCTCGACAGGAGCACGGTCAGGACCAGCGACCAGCGGGCCACAGGGTCGAACACCACCAGCGAGAAGTTCTTCAGGCCGACGAAGGCGTGGCCGGGCACCTGGAAGTCGAAATTGACGAAGGCGACCCAGAGCGAGAACAGCAGCGGATAGACCGACAGCGCCAGGATCAGCAGCACGGCGGGGGCGACCAGCAGCCATTTGAAATGCCGGTCGCTCCACGCCGACAGCCGCGCCAGCGGGCCCGCGGGCGGTCGGGCGGGGGAGACTCGGAGGGCGTCCTGCACCATGCGATCTGTCTCGTGTCGGTGTGTCGTGGCTCGATGTCGTGCCGTTGGCGGGCGCGGTCCCTGACGAGATCGCATGCGATCTCGTCGAGATGGCCGGATCAAGTTCGATGGGCGCCAAGATGTGCGATCGCCGGAAAAACGGGCTCACCGGTTCAGTGCGTCATGGCCGGACTTGATCCGGCCATGACGGCTGAGAGGGCGACGCCCTTCCCGGGAGCGGCATGGTCCGGCCTTGTCCCGGTGCCCATGGGATCACGTCCGGCCATGACGCCCGAAAGGTTTGTGCGCTCTCCCGGCCGGAGACGCGGTGCTGGTGCGGCCTGCCTCACTCCAGCTTCACCGCCATCCCCATGGACTCCACCGTGTGGTCGGCGGAGGAGCCGGGGAGCTTGTTGTATTCGGCGAAGAAGGCCTTCTGGCTGTCGACGCCGAGGCGCTCGGTGGTCTGGTCCCACTCGGCCGCAGCGGTCTCCAGCGCGGCCTTCGGGTCGGTGCCGGCCCAGACCGAGGTGCACATGCGGTCGAGCGTCAGGGCATAGTCCTGCCAGCCGGGCATGATCATGTCGAGCAGGCCGACATTGGCCGAGTTGTTGAGGTTGATCAGGTAGTCCTTGGCGTCCGGCCAGAGCGCGCGATAGAGGTCGGACTTGAAGTGCGACAGCCGGTACGGGTCGCGCAGCGAATAGGGCAGCATGGTCCGGGCCAGCGAGACCGGCGGCGAGGTCGCCCACTGCATGAACAGGTAGGCGGCCTCGGCGTTGGCGGATTCGGCCGCCAGGCTCTTGGTGTAGCCGGTGGCGTGCTCGGGATGGCCGCCGGGGACGATGGCATAGCCGACCTTGCCGGCCACCGAGGATTGCGGGATGAAGTTGATCGCCTTGGCGCTCTGGGAATAGTTGGCGGCCATGCGCCCGCTCGGCGGCCAGGAATAGATCATCGCCACCTTGCCCTGCAGGAAGGCGGCCCAGAGCGAGACGGCGTCGAGCTCGTCATTGCCGGGGATCGAGGCCTTGTTGGCGGCGAGCATGTTCTCCAGCGTCTTGACGCCGGCGGGCGAGGCGAGCTGCGCCTTCATCGCGTCGTCGAAGAACACGCCCTTGTTGGCGCGGAACTGCTGCAGGAAGTCGTACTGGTTGCCCGGGCTGCCGGCCTTGCGGAAATGGCCGGCGCCGTAGACATTGGGTGCCAGCTGGTCGGAGATGAACTGGGCGACCTGGGCATAATCCTCCCAGGTCTTGGGCACCTCGAGCGCCTTGCCGAACTTCTTCGAATAGGCGTCCTTGAGCTTGGGATCGTCGAAGATGTCCTTGCGGTAGTAGAGGGCGAACATGTCGCCGTCGTCGAAGAAGCCCCAGACCTTGCCCTTGTAGGTCGGCAGCGCCTTGTAGAGCGGATGGTAGTCGTCGAAATCCGCCTTGTTCATGTATTTGGCGATGTAGTCGTCGAGCGGGGCGATGACGCCGCCGTCGGCGAGCGAGGGCGTCCAGGCCGGCTCGATGTCGAGGATGTCGTAGGCGCCGGAGCCGGCGATGTGCTCGGCCACCGGCTTGGAATACTGGTCGGGATGGGAGAGCTCGACCACGTTGGTCTTGATGCCGGTGAACTGCTCCCAGACCGGGCCGGAGAAGTTGCGCGGGTCGAGCGCCTGCAGCCCGGCCTCGTAGGTCATGTTGAGGGTGACGCCGGAGAACTGCTTGGCCGCCTGCACCGCCCGGAAGGCCGAGCCGTCGGCCGGGCCCTCGGTCGAGGCCTTGATGGCGGCGGCCTGGGCCTTGCCGAGCGGCGTCGACGGGTCGGCCAGGTCCACGGCCGCGGCGGCGAGCGCCTCGCTGGTCCAGGCCGGCAGCGCCAGCCCGGCCAGGGGCAGCATGCCCATCATCTGGCCGAGCCGGGTGATGAAGGTCCGCCGGGTCGGCCGGCCCTGCAGCCAGGCGTCGACCTCCTCGGCCAGGCCCGCTTCGAAGTCACGCCTCTCACGCTCGTTCATGTCGTTCCTCCCTGATCGAGCTCGTCCCGAGGGCGCTTCGGTCGAGCCTTCTTGTCTGCGGCGGCGCCCGGATCGGTTCCTACGGCCCGGCGGCCACGGCATAGGCGGCGAGCCGCTCGCGCCAGCGCTCGGTCGCGAGCACGGCGCGGTTGACGACGCCGCGCGGCTCCCGGCCCTCGCGCACGTCGAGCACGGCGCGGATGTCGGCGGCGCCGTTGCCGGCGAAGCACTGGTCGGTCCAGCACAGCGCGTGCGGCGCCAGGATGACGTTGTCGAGCTTGAGGATCGGATCGGCCGGGTCCGGCGGCTCCTGCTCGAGCACGTCGAGGCCGGCGCCGGCGATGCGGCCGGCCTGCAGCGCGGCGGTGAGCGCCGCCTGGTCGACGATCGGCCCGCGCGCGGTGTTGATGAGATAGGCGGTCGGCTTCATCAGGCCGATGCGCTCGGCATTGACGATGTGGCGGGTCTCGGGGGTCAGCGGGCAGTTGACGCTGAGGATGTCGGCCCGGCGGAACAGGTCGTCGATCCCGACCAGCTCGATGCCGAGCTCGGCCGCCACCGCCTTGTCGGCGAAGGGGTCGTGGGCGATGAAGCGCATGTCGAAGGGCTTGAGCAGCCGGAACAGCTCGGCGCCGATATTGCCGATGCCGAGCGAGCCGATGGTGCGGCCGACCAGGCCGACGCCCATGTGCTCGGAACGCCGGGCGAAGCCAGCCGGTCCCTCGCGCGTCAGCCGGTCCTTGACCATCAGCTTGCCGGCGAGGGCCAGCATCAGCGTCACGATCGACACCGCCACCGGCCGGCGCACCCCGTCCGGCGTGATCGCCAGGGCGATGCCGGCCCTGGTGCAGGCCTCGACATCGACGGTGTCGTAGCCGACGCCGAAGCGGGCCACGACCGAGAGGCGCCCGCTCCTGGGCACGCTCTCGGCGGCGAAGCGGTGGGCGAGCAGGATCAGGGCGTCGAAGTCCTCGAGCTGCTCGGCCCGGATCGGGCTGGCCGACTCCAGGAAGACGGTCTCGACGCCGGGCGCCGCCAGCAGCGGCGCGAGGTCGAAGTCGGGATAGGTCGGCGAGCCGTCCGCCTTCCTGAAATCCCCGGACAGGGCGACGCGGAAGGTCATGGCCTCAGCTCCCGGCGCCGGCGGTGCCTTCACGCAGGCGGGTGATCGCCTCCGTGAGGGCGGACTGGAGCACCCAGACGTCGCCGGAATAGCAGATGAAGTCGAAGCCGGCGCCATAGAGGGCGACGCCGGTCTCCACGTTCGGCACCAGGCGCCCGAGCGCCTTGCCGTGCCTGCGGGCGGCGGCGACGGTCTTGTCGATCGCCGCCTTGAAGGCGGGATGGTCGAACTGGCCGGGGATGCCGAGCGAGACCGACAGGTCGAAATGGCCGACCCAGAGGCAGTCGACCCCCTCGACCGCCGCGATCTCGTCGGCGTTCTCGACGCCTTCGACCGTCTCGATCTGGCAGAAGAAGGTGGAGCGCCTGTTGGCGGCGGCGAACTTGTCGGCGACCGCCCCGGGCCGGTAGCGGTCATGCGCCACCTGCAGCGCCACGCCGCGCCCGCCCTGCGGGTGGTACTTCATCGACTGGATGATGTGGCGCGCCTCGGCGGCGGTGCCGACCATCGGCAGCATCAGGCCCTCGGCGCCCATGTCCATGGCGCGGGCGATGTGGTGGTACTCCTTCGACGGCACGCGCACGATCGCCGGCAGGTCCGCCGCCTCGAAGTAGCGCAGCACGCTCTTCACCGTCTCGAAGTGGAAGCCCGAATGCTCCAGGTCGAACAGCACGAAGTCGCAGCCGGCCGATTTCAGGATGTGGCCGATGCCGGGCGTGGCGAACTCGACGATGAAATGCCCGAATTTCGGGGCCCTGGTCCCCGCCATCGCCTTCAGACCGCTGTCGGTCATGCCTTTGTCCTCCGTCGTCCCGCCTCTATGGGAGGGTATGCTGGTATGATAACTATACCGATCCCTCGCAGGCAAGATCGCCGAGGATGACGGCCTTGCTGGCGACGAGGGCGGCGCTCTCGGCGTCGAATGCGAGAAAATGCCCGGTGCGCATATGCGCCGCGAAGGCGGCGCGGTCGTCGTAGATCTCGTAGAGCAGCACCCGGTCCGGCTCGCCGTCGGGCTCGACCACGTCGAAGCGCCGGCAGCCCGGCTCCTCGTGCGCCGAGGCGCGGGCGTTGGCGTCGACGAGGCGGCGGAAGGCCGGGCGGGCGCCTGGCCTGAGCCGGAAGTCGACGATGACGACGTGGCCGCTCATGGCCGGGCTCCGACGATGTCGCCGTAGCGCCGCGCCACGTCCTCGAGGTGGCTGCGCATGGCCTGCTCGGCCCGGTCCGGGTCGCGTGCCGCCACCGCCTCGAAGACGGCGCGGTGCGCTTCGTAGATCTGCTCGAAGATCACCGCGTCCTGCGCCGGGGCCAGCGTGGTCTGGCGCTGCTCCATCAGCCAGTCGGCCAGGGCGGCATGGATGGCGGTGAAGATCGGATTGCCGGGGATGACCGCCAGCACGTAGTGGAAGGCGACGTCGGTCTCGCGGAAGCGCTTGAGGTCGCCGATCGCCGCGCGGTTGGCGGCGAGGGCCGCCTCGAAATCGGCGACGTCCTCGTCCGTGGCGGTGGTGGCGGCGAGACGGGCCAGGCCCACCTCGAAGAACAGGCGGGCGTCCTGGAAGTCGTGCACGCCGCCGGGCGCCGCCAGCATGTGCCGGGCCGTGCCCGACAGCGCCTCGATGACGAATTCCGGCGTCGGCCGCGTCACCCGCGCCCGCTCGCCCGAGCGGATCTGCACCAGCCCCATCTTGCGCAGGTGAAACAGCGCCTCGCGCACCGCCGGCCGGCCGACGCCGTATTGGCGCATCAGGTCGCGCTCGGAGGGCAGGAGATCCTCCGGCGCATACTGCCCGTCCTGGATCATCCGCTCCAGGTCGTCGGCGATCTCCTCATAGAGCTTGCGCCGCCGGATCGCCGCCTTGGCCATGTGGTGTACCTTTGATACCAGCATCGCGACGCTAGCGCCGATCCCGCGGACGGTCAAAGGAAATGCATGCTGCGCTGCGGGAACCGCGCCGGCCCGGCGCTGCGGCCGGACTGGATCTCGTGGGGCTGAGAGAAGGCCGGACCATGTCGCCGCTGGGAGGGGCGATGCCCTCTCAGCCGTCATGGCCGGACTTGATCCGGCCATCCACGCGCACGCCAACGACACAGGATCGGGTGGCGGCAGCCCTGCAATCGTCACGTTCCCTGACGAGATCGCATGCGATCTCATCGAGATGGCCGGATCAAGTCCACGGCTGTCCGGTTCATGTTGGGAGTAAGTCCAGATGGACTTGGCGAGGGTCGCTTTTTGGGATGGTGGGCGGCTTGAGCAATTGGTCGATGCTGCGACGGTGCATGATGTTGGCGCGGACGAGCCTGGCGAAGGCGAGTGGGCTGTCGACGATTTTGACGGCGTCGTTGGCGATGCGCAGCAGCAGGTAGGCGATGAGGGCGACGGCGATCTGGATGCGCACGGCGTTCTCCGATTGCCCGATGAAGTGCTTGATGCGGAGGGTCTGCTTGACCCATCGGAAGAAGAGTTCGATGGCCCAGCGGCGCTTGTAGAGGTCGGCGATCTCCTGGGCTGGGGCGTCCAGGTCGTTGGTGAGGATGCGCAGTGTTTTGCCGTCATCGAGAACGACGCCGATCTCGCGCACGGGATCCTGGAAGGGGTTGATGCGCGTCGTCGTCAGGCGTTCGGGCAGGTGGCCGATCCGATCATAGAGCAGGGTCGATCCGGGCGGCAGAGGCTGTTCGGCGACCGGAGCCAGGGGCGTATTCTTCTTGAGCCGGGTGACGATCCGGCAGCCGGCTGCGTTCAGGCGCTCCCACCAACCGTAATGATAATAGCCGAGATCAAAGACATAAGTGGCGCCGGGCTCGATGGGCATGGCGTGCGCGGCCGTGATGTCGTTGACCTTGGCGGGCGTGACTTCAAGGTAGAGCGGCCGGTCGGCGTCCGGGTCGTAGATGATGTGCGCCTTGGCGCCGACGGCGCTGCGGGAGAAGCGTGCCCAGGCCGCAGCAATCCCCGACAGCCGCAGGCTCGTCGAGTCGATCAGGCGCACCACCTCGGCGCTCGACCGACGAAAGCCCCGGCTGGTCTGGGCCGCCATATGGGCGAACAGGCCCGAGAAGACCTCGTGCGTTCTCAGGGCGTTGGCGTCGGCCAAGGTCGAGCGCGACACCTGACGCACGCCCAGGTGATAGAGCCTGCCCGCGTGGCTGGACATCGCCGTTTCGATCTCGCGCAGCGAGGCGGCGCCGGAAAGCTGCGCGTAAAGCAGCGCCACAAACTGACTCTTGGTGCTCAGCCGCCGAACCCGGGCATCCGTTCCCTGTTCATCCACAAGCCGATCGAACACCGACCACGGCACATGCTTCAGAAGCCCGTGCAATACGCTATTGTGGTGACGCATGGCGTTGGCTCCTTCTCGTGTCCAAAACACCGGCAAGTGCTTGGAAACAAGTAGAATCAATGCCATGCAACCTGTCTACCAAAACCAACCGGACAGCCGTGGACTTGATCCGGCCATCCACGCGCACGCAACGACACAGGATCGGGTGGCGGCAGCTCTGCAATCGTCACGTTCCCTTACGAGATCGCATGCGATCTGGTCGCGATGGCCGGATCAAGTCCGGCCATGACGCGGCTGAATGGGCGAGCCCATTTCCATCGGTCGCTCATCTTGGCGACTGTGGAGTCAAGCCCGACCGTGCCGCTGTCCCGCCGGGGCCGGCTCTCCCAGCGAGGCCCGCTCCCGGCACCGGCCGGGACGAGCCCCGCCGTCCCGGCTTGCCTCCCCGGCCAAAAGCCTCGTAGCTTGGCCGCGGGCAGGAAACGGCGTCGCGACGGAACGCGGCGCGGCAGGCATGAGGGCAGCCATGGACTTCGTCGATCAACGCATTCTCGTCACGGGCGCCACCAAGGGCATCGGCCGGGCCACCGCGCAGCTCCTGGCCTCGCGCGGGGCCAAGGTGGTGGCGGTCGGGCGCACCGAGGCGGAACTGGCCTCGCTCGCCGCCGAGATCGGCTGCGAGACCCTGGTGGTGGATCTGGCCGACCCGGCGGCGACGCGGCGGGCGGCGCAGGCGCTGCAGCCGATCGACCTCCTCGTCAACAATGCCGGCACCACGACGCTGGAGCCGTTCCTGGAGACCTCGCTGGAAGCCTTCGACGAGTTGATGGCGGTCAACGTCAAGGCGGCGCTGATCTTCGGCCAGGAGACCGCCCGCAGCCTGATCGCCCGCGGCAAGAAGGGCGCCATCGTCAACGTCTCGAGCACCGCCGCCTATTACGGCGTGGTCGACCACGCCGCCTATTGCGCCTCCAAGGGCGCGCTCGATTCGCTGACCACGGTGATGGCGGTGGAACTCGCCCCCAAGGGCATCCGCGTCAACGCCGTCAACCCGGTGGTGACGCTCACGCCGATGGCGGTGAAGGCCTGGAGCGACCCGGCCAAGGCGGCGGGCATGCTGAACCGCATCCCGATGGGCCGCTTCGTCGAGCCGGTCGAGGTGGCCGAGACGATCGCCTATCTCCTCAGCGACCGGGCGGCGATGATCAACGGCGTCAGCCTGCCGGTGGACGGCGGCTTCCGGGCGGCGTGAGCCGCGGGCTGCCGCGGCCCCGGGCGGGTCGCGGCGCGCCTATCCCTGCGCCGGCCGTGCGGCCGGCGGCTTGCGGTCAGGCCGAGGACATCGGCCGGTGGTGGGCGTACCAGAGCTCGACCGCGGCGAGCACGGCCACCAGCACGCCCGCGACGACGAGGGCGGTGGTGGCGGCGCGGTTGGCGGCCGCGAAGCCGAGGGCCCAGGGCGAGATCAGGGCCGCCAGGCCGAGCACGAGGTTCACCCATTCCTCCCACGCATGGAACGCCATGAAGGCGCCGAGCGCGACCGCGGCGATGACGATGCCGAGGATCCAGGCGGCCCAGGCCGCGTGCGTCTCCCCGGTGAAGCCCAGCGCCCAGGGCGAGAGCGCCAGACACAGGCCGACGGCGACGTTGACGAGGTCTATGGCGGTTTCTTCGGTCTTGCGAATGACAGGAGCAGGCATCTCTTCCTCCTTCCTGCAGGCTGTGGTCGATGGCCTGCCGGCGGAGAAGCTGTCGTGACGCTGGCGTTGGGACCCCGTCACGAAGAGCATTTTCCGCCGACGGTCCAAGCACCTTTATACCACCGTCCGGGGCGGAAGGGGATCACGAACGCGAAATCGTTGTCGCAGGGGCAGGGCAGCCGGACCACGCCGGGCCAGCCGGCATGCCGGCCCCGCGAGCGCCCTATCGGTAGAGGTCGTGGTCCTTCCAGTCCCCGTGCGGGACCTTGTCGCCGAGCGTGTAGTCGAAGGCCTCGATGCCCAGGCCGTCCGCCGTCGTGCGGCAGTGATAGGCGATGCGATACCATTCGCCGTTGCTGCGCAGCGCCGCGCCCGGTGCTTCGACCTGCGTGCCCCGCACGGTGACGTCGCCGAAGGCGTAGGCGACCACCCGGTCGGGCTGGAAGCCGCCATGCTCGTGGCGGACGCGGCTGCTCGCCCGCCTGTTGCAGCGCTGCTCCGCCCGCGTCTCCGGCGCCAGCTTCAGCATCTGCGCGTCGAGGCGCTTCTGCTCCTGCGGGGAGAGGGCCTGGGCGGGCTGGGCGAGGAGGAGGGCGGCGGCGGCGAGGACGAGGAGGGGAAGGCGAGTCATCGGGTCGCGGTAGGAGGCGTTTGTGGCGAGGGGATGGCGATGACCGCCGGGTGGGTCTTGCCGGGACGCCGCGCCGCATGATCGCTGTCGAAGAGCCCTTTGGAGCGGGCCCCGGGCAGGCCGGGGCGGGCTTCCGGGCGAGGGCGAAGACGTCCTGCAGGCCGCCGTCCACGCCGTGGCCCCGGGCCGGGCCGCAGGTGTGCGTCGCGTCGTCGGCGAGCCGGCTGCGTCCGGCGCGGAAGAGCTGCGCCGCCCTGGCGCGGCAGTGGCAGTGCGTGGGGGTGGCGACGTCTTCGGAGCGCCCCTCGGCCGGTCGCGCCGCAGCGTCCGCCGGGCGCCGGCCTCAGTGCCGGTATTGCGGCTCCTCCGCGTCGAGCTGGCGGCGGATGGAGGCGAGGTGCAGCCGCGCCGAGTCCGCGTCGCCCTCGCGCATCTGCCGGTAGGCGGCCTCGGCGATCGCCGGGTCGACGGGACGCACGGCGCGGCCGGTCGACATCGCCAGCACCTGGACCTGCGCCGCCCGCTCCAGGTAGTAGAGGTCGTCCCAGGCCTCCGCGACGGTCGGGCCCAGCACCATCACGCCGTGATGCTTCATGAAGACGATGTCGGCCTCGCCCACGGCGGCGGCGATGCGGGCGCCTTCCCGCGAGTCGAGCGCGAGGCCGTTGTAGTCGCGGTCCACGGCCGTGCGCCCGTAGAACTTCAGCGCCGTCTGCCCGGCCCAGACCAGCGGATCGCCCTCGGTCATCGACAGCGCCGTGGCGTAGGGCATGTGGGTGTGGAACGCGACCTTGGCGCGCGGCAGGCGCTTGTGGATCTCGGCATGGATGTGGAAGGCGGTGGCCTCCGGCTGGCCCTCGCCGTCGACGACGTTGCCGTGGAAGTCGCAGACCAGCAGCCGCGACGCGGTCAGCTCGCGGAAGGCGTAACCGTAGGGGTTGACGAGGAAGAGGTCGTCATGGCCCGGCACCACCGCCGAAAAATGGTTGCAGATGCCCTCCTCGAAGCCGTTGCGGGCGGCCATGCGGAAGCAGGCGGCGAGATCCTCGCGCGCGGCGCGGATCGCCGCGGTGGCGAGATCGGGGCGGTTGGAGAGGGCGGGGGAGGAGGCGGGGGAGTGGAGGGCGTGGGCCATGGGGATCCGGGTGGGTGGGGTGGCGGGCGTTGACGGAGGGGTGTGAGCCAATCCGTGATCGTTGACGTCATATTCCGAATCGCTATTCGATGCGCTCGCAACGCCACTCTCATCTGTGTTTAGATTTCTCGATGTTGTCGGAAAATGACCCAAAGTAGGTATCCACCAGCCGCACACATCGTCCCTAGTCTGCAGGCGGCTAAACGTGATTCTCAAATCAAATCGCACAGGCGAATCAAAAATTTTCGCCAACTCCAAGCATTGCCGCTATCTGGAGCTTGCCGGGTATTTATTTTGCATTAGGCCTGTTGTTAACTGGTGCAAGCAATCTGGGTCAACCAGAGGGGGGGGGATTGCGGGACGATAGGGGAGTGCTCGTTAAGTTTCCGACGCCGGAAGCGCAGCTTAAGCGTGCTGTACGCCAGAACCTTAGGGATCAGGGATTTAAGAAGGGCAAGAATGGTATCCTCGTGCCGCCAGGGCAGGACAAGGTCGCCGTACGGCAGTTGCACCGAGGGCAGCGCGCGGAAAAGCTAGGCGCTAATGGTGCCTTTCTCGCACGGAATATGGAGAGGCTGCTGGCAAGTTTTGCCAACGGTGACGAGATTGAGCCGGCGAATATCCGCTTGGTCCTGCGGCGCGTCCACAGCGATACTGTCGAGGCCGACCTTTTTCGACTGGCCACCCTGACTTGGTCGGTCCCTGTGTCTGCGGGGTTCGGTCGCCGCCTGCGCTATCTCGTGTGGGATGAGGGGCACGACCGCCTCGCTGGGGTTATTGCGCTGGGCGATCCCGTCTTTAATCTCGCGGTGCGCGACAGGTTTATCTCATGGACGACTCATGACCGGTCGCAGCGGCTTGTGCACCTCCTTGACGCCTATGTGTTGGGAGCTGTGCCGCCTTATTCGTTCCTGCTCGGCGGTAAGGCGGTTGCCGCGCTGGTGCGGACGCAGGAGGTAGTGCGAGACTTCAATCAGGCCTATGGCGATAGCGTCGGGATTATATCGGGAACTGCGAAGCACGCCAGTCTACTGATGGTCACAACTACGTCGTCCATGGGGCGCTCGTCGGTCTACAACCGTCTGGCCCTCGGTGGGAGGCCATATTTCGTGCCAGTCGGCTACACAACCGGCTGGGGGCACTTCCATATCACCGATGGCCTGTTCGAGAAAATGCGGACCTACCTCAGGCACCTTAATCACGGGTACGCAGACCACCACGAATACGGCAAGGGCCCCAATTGGCGGCTTCGCACCATCAAAGCCGCGCTTACGCGGCTCGGCTTCAGCGAGTCTCTCCTCAGGCACGGCATACAACGACAGGTGTTCGTCTGCTGCTTGGCCGCCAACGCCGTCGACATCCTGCAGGGCCGTCAAGCTGTTCCCGACTACTGCGACCTTAGGACGGTTGCAGAGGTGTCGGCGCTGGCGGTTACCCGCTGGATCGCCCCTCGCGGCGCACGCGAGCCGGCCTTTCGCAACTGGCGACGGGACGCCATTCCATTGCTGGTCAATGGGGCGGTCGCCGGCAGCCTGACCGAGCTCAAAGAGCAGGTGACGGCCGTCATGCGGCCGGGAGCATAGAATGTATTTCGCCATCGATGTCGGGACCGGAAAGGAGGTGACAGCAACGCTGGCTCAGCGGCACCGTCGCTACACCTGCCCCGTCTGCCGCTCGCCGGTGGGGCTGCGCAAGGGAGTTTACCGCGACGCCCACTTTGCACACGCTTCGGGGGCGGCGCAGCCTGAATGCGATCTCTATCATTCAACGGAAGGGGGGTACGGTCTCGGTCTCGATGTGTCGGCCCCGGTCCGACTCGAACCATCCTTACTGCAGTCGCTTGCTCTACTGCTCCATGTCCAGCCACCCGCCGGCAGGACAGCGGCGCGTTGGGGTCTTGAGGTGCTCATTCCGAAGGCCCCAAGCAGCCGAGGAACGCTCACCTTCGATGGCGGCGGCGACAGGTATCGCGTCGAGGTGTCTTGCGACAAACTGTATGGTGGCACCCAGAGTTACGTGGTCAACCCCGACGCACCGTCTTTCCGTGTGTCCAGGGTTAGCCACGACGTGGATCGCGCCTTTGGGCTGGCCGTGCAGTCGCCCGTCTCGGGACTGGAGGCCGGGCGGAGTTCGGTGTTTGTTGCAGCGAGCGGCAGTCGAAAATCACTGGCTGCAGGGCTCGATTGGGGGGCGGCCTATTACTTCGTCCAGCGAACAGGCGCTGCCACGACCGTGCCTCCGCAGATCACGGAGACCCGCCTCGCGGATCTGGGGAATTGGAGCTGCCTACTTGTTAGGTTGCCGCAGGTGGCCGACGAGGCGCTAGCAGCGTGGCTTCAGCACGCAACCGGGCTGACGGTGCAACCTGCAAGGCGGCAGTGGGGTGTGGCCCTGCCGGCGATGCACCGTATGGATGCCTTGGCGCGACTGGTGCTTGAGACCGGAACCAACCTCATACTGGCGATGCAGCCGGGAGAAATTGGCAACGGACCGGCGATCGTGCGAGCGCGGAGCGGCGAAACTGAGGTCGCAGTGGCCGTGGCAGGGGGAGACTGGCGCTTCGTCAAGGTCAGCGGCTTCAAGTCTACCGAACCGCCTGTGCTGGAGGCCGAAGGGCAGACACTGCCGGATCTGGTGGTCAGCCCAATGGTGCGCACTACCCCTGTCGCGATCATGACCTTAGGGAACCGCATGGTGACAGCGAGCTCGGTCGAGGCGCGGTCGCTGCTGGAACAGGTGCGCACCGGCCTGATTGAACTCTCCGCCTTGGTGCTGCCGGCAGGTCTGGTTCCGAGGCTGCTTTCACGGCCGCCGGGTCAACTCGAGTGGGACAGCCATGAGCTGCCGACCGCCGCCGATGCGCAGCATCCGACGACTGCCGCGGTGAGCGAACCCGGCCTGACGGAGCTTGCACGTGTGCTGCACGACACATCGCGTGATGTGTTGCTCGACCTCGGTCCTTTCGGCAAGTGGTGGCTGGAGGGGCGGATACCGATTGTTGCCTCCTCCGAGACCCTGACGCCCTCTAGTCGCTCCCATGCCCGTTGGGTCCTCGCGGCGGCTGGCCGTCCGGCTGCGGCCGCCCGGTCGCATTCCGACGACGCCCTGGCGGCGGCAACGCTTTCGCTGAACGCGCCGTGTTGGCTGATCGCTCATCATCGGGTAGCCGCGGTCCGCGTCCGCAAAAAATGGGAGCGGAGATGACCATTCCCTCGCCCACTCCCCAAGTGACCGAGCGACTGCGCCTGCTGGGCGAACGTGAGGTGCTGACTTTTCTCAATGAGGTCACCAACAAGACCGACCGGGAATTGCTGAAGGTCCTGCCGAGCGTCGATGGTTTTCGGAAAGACAGTGTCGCCGGCCTGCTAAGGCGGAAGCAGGTATTCGTTAGTAGTTTCCTGAAAAAGCGAGCTACTGGTTCAGGCAACAAAGCGCGTGCTGACAATGCCTCCTATTACTACTTCTGGCGGGCCTGGGCGGAGCAGCATCTACCCGACGTGGAGGGGCTCGACGCGCTGCTCGGTGCAATCGAGAAAGCCACCACTAGGGAGCACCCGCAGACGGTTGCCGACCAGCCGCAGCTCGAGATCGAGGCGTTGTTCCGGTGCCTGCAGGAGCAGTCGTTCCTCAACCGTTGTGCTGCTGAGACCATTGCGCGTCTGCTGCGCTTCAGCCCCTTCGAGATAACAGACACGCTTGACAGACTGGCCACCGGGTCAAAGCCCTCGGTGGCGGTAGAGAAAGACCGAGCGCTCTCCACGCTGCCGGACCGCCTGCAGGACGATGAAAGGCTCTTGAAGCGCCTGCAGGGCGACGTTGAAAGGCAGGCCAAAGAGCTTGTTCAACTGGCTGAGGCCTTGGCGGGACTGCGCACGCAGCCTCCCCAGCCGGTTGATAATAGCGTTCGGTTCGCTGAACTCGAAGCCAAGTTTGTCGAACTTTCGACGGGTGTGCTGCAGAAACTGGATGTCCAGGGGCAGGCCGTAGAACGCCGCAGCGACGAGATGGCGTTGCGCATGGGGGCCATCGAAAGCCGCATCGCTGATCTCGAGGCGCTTTGGGGCGACACGGAGAAACGATTGGACAAGCTGGCTGAGGACTTCGGCCAGGAGCTAGCTTCGCTCTCTGACATCCGCGCCAAGGCAATGTCGCACCCGGACTCGGCACCCATGGCCACAGGCTCGCAGGTGGTTACGTCATCGAGCACGCTCCACATCGTGCCTCTGAGGCTGCGCCCTGAAGCCGTAAAACCGCTCGCTACTGGAGTAGAGGCCGTTCGTCTGCTGACGTCAAATTTTGTCGCGCTTGGGTTGAAGTCCTCTTCCGCCATTACATTCGCGGAGGAGTTGCTTGCTGCAGTCGTGACGGGGCGAGTTCTGTTTCTGAAGGGCGCCTACGCGGCCGACCTCGCCCGTGCGACGGCAATGGCCTTGGCTGGACAGCACAGTTTTCGGGCGCGAGTCCCGGTCGGCTTCGTCGATGCGTCCACGCTGGATGAAGACGCGCAGCGGGTCTTCGTCGGCCTAGGCGACGCAGTCGGTGTGCTGGTGTTGGAGCGTGTGAACAATGCGCCCTTCGAGTTGCTGGTTGACGCCGTGGCCGAACTGGTCCGCACAGCCGGCGTCCTCGTCGTGGCAACACTTTCGGACGGCGTCTCGACTCTTCCCGAGCAGCCTCTCTATCTGCAGTTGGGGCCAGTCTTCGATACCGACGTGCTGGACTGGAACGTGTTTCTCAAGTCGGCTGCCCCCATAGTAGCGGGGGCACTGGCGTCGCTCGATCCGGAGAAGCTGTCCATGCGCCTATCCAGCGGCAAGCCTCAAACCGAGGAACTGGTCAGGCTGCTCCGCCGTGACCGATCCTTCCGCAATCCGCGCATCGAACGGGCGACGGCGGCATATATGGCAGCCCTTGAGTCTTTCCGCACTACCAACGTCCCAACGTCACTGCAGTCGACGGCCTATGCTTGGCTTTGGCCTCTATGGCGCATGATCGGCTTCGCCATGGAAGACTGCGAGCAGGAACTCGACGGTGGCAAGGTGGATAGCGACGGCCACGTTGACGGGCGGCTGAAGCTGCTGCTCGAATTGGCCGGTCCGGACAAGGGCTAGCGCCGCAGATGGTCCTTTCCGTCCGATTGCTGTCACGCTCTGAAACGATCGCGGACGTTGTCGGCAGCCTAACTATCCAAGGACCGCCCGAGGCTGTCTGGCGGGCAATCGTTGCTGCGCACCTGCGCGCCGCGTGCGAGACATGCGCAGCGCAGGAAGATGGTGGCGTCTACACAGGGCGCCTCACTCACATGGTGGTTAGGAACCTCGGGGGGCTGCTTGAGCTGGGCGACTCTATTCGCACGCTCGCGAGGGAGGTCCTCGACGGACTAGAGATGACTGGAGACCTGTGGTGTTCGCCGGGAGGATATTGGCACCCGACACCGGCGCGCGCTGTTTCGTTACCGAGTGGTGGTTCGTTCCTGCTAGGAGCGCTGCCGAGTGGAGTGGGCCGTTTCGTGGCGCAGGGAATCGTACGCTACGCCGATCCTCGGACAACGCCGTCTCCTGTACAAAGCTTCGATGATTGGCTCGGGCGCGAAGAACCCATTGATGTTTGGATGAACAGGGCACTTCGGAACTACCGTCCGCGGCTGCAACAGGCCGGACTCTCCGCCGGTCACCTGCAAATCTATGCGCCGGAGCAGGGGCGGCGGCAGTCCTTGCCGCGCTGGGTCGATGCCCGGGACGTCGAGCTTGGCGGCGTTAGCCTTCGGCTGTGCCGGGCGCAGACCAAGCGGTCGGCGATCTACAGCCGTCCCTATTTCCTTGGAGACTTCGAGCGAACCGCGGACGGGCTTCGGTTGAAGCGTGCGATCCAAGTGGAGCATGGGCACGCCCGGCGCTTCAGGTTTGCCTTCGACCATATTTTCGCCGCGTGGCGCAGGGTGCGATTGAAGCAGGTTGGCGATACTGTGCGGCTCACTATCGCTAACGATCTGCCGCCCGAGGAGCAGCGCATCCTTGCGCTCGGATGGAGCGCGTCGGAATCAACCTCACCAGCGGTCCGGCACGTGGCGTTTCCGATGCGCGCCATGCCATTCGTCGCCCACGCGTTCAGTCGCCTGGGAATGCGTTTGGAAGGGGGGAGTCTATGACCAACGATACCCTGAGCCGCGAACGCGGCGTGCATGCAACAATCGGGCGGCTCGGGGCCAGTCTCAGGTCATACATTGAAGCTCAGTATCATGTCAGAAACGAAGCCCTAATCCGGGAACGGCGCCTGCTGCTGCAGGAGCGCGGGGCCGTCGCACGGGCGCCGTTTGTCGAGTCCACGCCGGTTTATGAACTGGGGGCGCCTTTTAATCAGCTCGAGCTACCGCGGACCGTCGCAGGAGTTTTGGAGGACCTCGCCGAGGCAAAGGTCGGCCTGTTTCCGCGGCCATATGTGCATCAGGCACAGGCGCTGGAAAAGTTCTTTGCCGGCGATGATCTCATTGTCGCGACGGGCACTGGTTCCGGCAAGACCGAGAGCTTTCTTATGCCGATTATCGGCCAACTCGCCCTGGAAGCATATGAGCGGAGGGGCACCGCCTCGCTGCCCGGTTGCCGCGCTCTGCTCCTCTATCCGATGAACGCCCTTGTCAACGACCAGCTAGGGCGTATTCGGCGCCTGCTCGGCGACGAGGCAGCATCTGCGATCGTTTCCGCCGGCCGTGGGCGACCGGTGCGCTTTGGCAGTTATACTGGTCGATCGCCCTATCCCGGTGTGCGATCAGGACCCCGGGATACGGAACGCATTGAACCACTGTTCGAGAGCTTCTACTTGCCATTGATGGCCGATCCAGCCACGGTCACCAGCTTGAAGAAGATCGGCCAGTGGCCCTCCAAGGACCTTGAAGCGTTCTTCGGTAAGCAGCACGAGGAACTGAAGCCGAATCCGAAAGGCGGACCGCCGCGCCGCTTCCGTCATTGGGACCGAAGGCTGATCACCCAGCCGGGTGACCGCGAGATGATGACCCGCGACGAAACGCAACTAGCTTGCCCCGATATCCTCATCACCAATTACTCGATGCTGGAATACATGCTGATGCGGCCGATCGAGCGGTCGATCTTTCAGCAGACAAAGGAATGGTTGCACGCCGACGAGGGCAATCAGCTAATTCTCATCCTTGATGAGGCGCACATGTATCGGGGGGCCGGGGGCGCTGAAGTGGCTCTCCTGATCAGACGTGTGTTGGCGCGTCTTGATGTGCCGCGGGAACGAGTCCGGTTCATCCTCACCAGCGCGAGCCTTGGGCAGGGGGCTGCGGCCGTGGCGGCCATTGAGGAGTTCGGCCGCAGCCTGACAGGCCTCTCCCCGCAATCCGCTCGTAGATTCTCGGTCGTCACGGGCACTCGCGAGCAGCGCTCGCCGGGCGGCCGGCCCAGCGACGCCCAGACGGCAGCGCTGGCGGCCTTCGATCTAGCTGCCTTCGAACAGTTCGCGACCCGTCCGGAAGCTGCGCGGCAGGCGATCAGAGAACTTGCCGCCGGATTTGGCTGGCCGGCACCGGCCGCAGCGCAGGACCTCGCCGACTACCTGTTCACCAACCTCACCAGCTTCCCTGTATTGGAGCGGCTGATTGAGCTTGTTTCAGGGAAGGCCGTCGCGCTTGACACATTGCAGGGCCAACTGTTCGATCGGCACCCCGACGGAGATCGGGCGCTGGACAGCCTGCTCGCCCTGGCGCCCTTTGCGCGCCGGAAGGTTGATGACAGAGTTTTGCTGCCATCCCGCCTTCATATGTTCTTCCGCGGTCTTCCCGGCCTCTACGCGTGCGTCGACCCCAACTGCCCCCAAGCGCGTTATCTAGGTGGTGACCGGATTCTCGGCAGGCTCCACACGCACCAACGTCGCCAATGCCAGTGCGGAGCGAGAGTTTTTGAGCTGCTGACGCACCGCGAATGTGGTACCGCCTACCTTAGGGCATATGCAGACAGCTCGCAGCCGGACTTCCTGTGGAGCACGCCCTCGGGGCCATTCCGTGAAGGAAGACAGCCGGCACTTGTCGTGGTGGAACTGCTCATCGACCCCCCTAATCCTCGCTTCCTCGATTGTGTCGAGGCTTGGCTTGATACACGCAGCGGGCGCCTTGTCTACAGCGAACCCAAGCCGTCAGCCGGGTTTACCCGGGTGCACCTACCCAAGCAGAACCAAGACTGGGTGAAGAACGGCTCTAGGTTTTGCAAGTGCTGCGTCTGTGGTGAGCCGACCATGCGAGGTGATACGTCGTCCATCATGGATCATGCCACCAAGGGCGAAGCGCCATTTGCAAATCTCGTGAAGACACAACTGGATGCCCAGCCAGCCTCGCGGGAGGAGACGCGGGAGTTTCCCAATGGTGGCCGCAAGGTCCTGCTGTTTTCGGACGGCCGACAGAAGGCGGCGCGACTGGCGCGTGACATCCCGCGCGAAGTTGAGCAGGATATTTTTCGGCAATTGCTGGCTCTTGCCACTCGGTCGCTGGTCGAGGTAGGCCGGGAGCCGCGGCCAGACCGGCTGCTTTACATCGCTGTCCTCAAGGTCCTGAGTGAAAGCAACCTGCCGATCTTCGATCGACAGGACGCCCAGACGATCGAAGAGCAGGTCATTCGACTGCAGAAGGACCACGCCGACCAACCCCTGGATGAACTGCTCACTGACTTTGATCCAGGAGAACCGCCCAGTCGCTACAAGGCCGCGCTGCTGAAACAGCTGTGCGGCCGCTACTACTCGCTGGCTGGCACCACCGTAGGTTGCTTACTTCCTGCCAAGCGCGCACTGGGCAAGCTCGTAGACGCTGTGACATCTCCGGTACCGTCGCTCTCCCGGGATGACGTTGGCAGTCTGGCGGCGGCATGGCTGATGCATGTGGCTGACGGCTATGCTTTTGACCGTACTATCGAGGCCAATGTGCGGGGCTCGGCGGCGGGGTACTGGAAAAGCGGGTGGGGCAGCAATGGCGCCTTCACCAAGGCCGTCCGGCCGCCGCTGGCCGCGGCACTCAACGTCGATGTGGCCGAGTTCGGCTCGATTGAGAAAGTGTTAGCGGATGAGCTAGGTCTGACGGACTCCAACAACGCGGTCTTCATTGATCCCTCGAAGGTCATTGTCCACGTCGACCTGAATATGTCCTGGTATCAATGTGGCGACTGCACGGCCCTACTGCCGGTATCTGTGCGCGGTCACTGCGCTGCCTGTGGTTCTGGCGCCGTCCATACCATCATACCCTCATCCAGCGAATACATCCGAGCCCGCAAGGGGTTCTGGCGGGATCCTGTCGAACGTGTACTTGTGAGCGGTGCGCAGCTTCGAAGCATCGCAGTCGAGGAGCATACCGCGCAACTGTCGAACCGTGACAACGCACGGGTGCATGCCACGACGGAGCAGTTCGAACTCCGATTCAAGGACGTCCGCATCGCGAAATCCGACAAGCCGATCGACGTGCTCAGTTGCACAACCACCATGGAAGTCGGCGTCGATATCGGTTCGCTGATCGCCGTGGGATTACGCAACGTACCGCCTCAACGGGAGAACTACCAGCAGCGCGCTGGCCGGGCAGGGCGCCGCGGGTCGTCGCTCTCCACCGTGCTGACTTACGCCCAGAACGGACCGCACGACAGTTATTTTTATAACAATCCCGCGCAGATCGTGGCGGGGCCCCCCCGGGACCCGGATATCAAGGTTGACAATCCCAAGATCGCCCGGCGCCACATCGCAGCATATCTTTTCCAGACGTTCTTCCACGGCTACATGGACCGCCACAATATCGTTATAGGTGCAAGCTCGTCGGCGCTATTTCGGGCTCTGGGGAAGGCAACTGATTTCTTTCTCGGCCAACCGATGTCCGGCCTCGACCTCGCCAGTTTTGACGCCTGGGTGCGCCGCGAATTGATCGCGCAGCAGGGAAGCCTGCGCGTGTTAATACGGAATTGGCTGCCCGACGACTTGCGAGTTGCTCCTCGTACGATTGACGCCTGGATCGAGGACGAGGCTAAAGACCTACTGGTGACCCTTGCGGGGTTCCGCGCCGATCTGAAGGCACAGACCGGCGCTAGAAAAGGCACGGGGGGCAGCGATGAGGACGAGGATGAGCGCGTCACGCGGGAGGCCCTTGACGAACAGGAACTGCTTGAGTTCCTGTTCGTCAAGGGCCTGCTACCCAGTTATGCGTTCCCAACGGATCTGTCGAGCTTTCTGGTCGAGCGGCTCGTTCAGCGTGACCTTGACTGGAAAATGGAGGTCGTGGAACGACCCCAGCAATCAATCGGCAAGGCCCTCAGCGAATATGCACCGGGACGGCTGATCGTCATCAATAAAGAGACGTACCGCTCTGGTGGGGTGGTGGCCAACACGCTGCCCGATGTCGAGGACCGCGCGGCGCCGATCTTTCAGGGCCGCAGGACGTTGGTGCATTGCGAGAACTGTAGTTTCGTCGCCGACCTCGACGGCCTGACACAAGATGGGGCCCACTGTCCTATCTGCGGGAGCGATCTAAAGCACACGCATATGATCGTGCCGCAGGTGTTCCTGCCGGAGGACGGCCGCGCCCTCAAGGAGGACGACCGCGAGCAGGACATCACTTACGCCACCGCCGCACAGTTCCCGGTGCCGGTAGGCCGGGACGACCTGCCCAGCCTGTCGCCAATTGGCCGCAACCTCACCTATGTCGTCACTACTGACCGCAAGCTAGTAACCGTCAACAAAGGCCAGGAGACGTCAGACGGCAGAAGCGGGTTTTGGATCTGCAACCAGTGCGGGCGCGCATCAGTGGACGAGCCAGCGCACGCATCCCACAGCCGGCCCTACAAGATCGAGTTTTCCCACGGCAAACCTAGGCCGAGCCTGAAGTGCTCAGGCGTCTATGAAAAGGTGTTCCTTGGTCATGTCTTCTCCACCGACCTTCTGCTGTTGCGAATCAACCTGCAGCAACCGCTCATTACGAATACGGGAGACCCGTTGCAGTTGAGGACGCTGGAGGATGCGCTGTACTCCATCGCCGAAGCCCTGCGCTTAGCGGCCAGTCGCCATCCGCAGATCGACCTCGATCCTTCCGAATTTGGGGCGGGGTTCCGCATCGTGCCGAACAGGCAAGACGAGAAATTGCTGTTGGATGTCTACCTTTACGACACACTGTCGGGTGGTGCAGGTTACGCCGACTTGGCTGCCAGGAACATCGGCGAAATCCTCCAGCATACGCTTGCGCTGCTCGAGCACTGCCCTGCCAGATGCGAGCACTCGTGTGAGAGCTGTCTACGTCACTACCACAATCAATACCTGAAGGACCGACTGGACCGAAATCTGGCCGCAGAGCTGCTTCGCTACGCACTCGACGGCACACGTCCCGAGGAGAAGACACCGGCGGCTCAGGCGGACCTGCTGAGGGATCTGCGGCGCCTGCTTGAGCTAGAGGGGTTTGTCTGTCAGGGACCTGTGGCGGAGCACGAGGTGACTGTGCCGCTCGTTGTTGTGCACCGGGGCCGGAAGGTCTGCGTCGGGCTGCGCCCGGCGCTGCTAGATCCCGAATGGCGTGGCCATTCGCTCAGTCTGCTGCGCGGCTCTACCCCGCCTGTCCTCCTCAACGAATTCATCCTAGGCCGGAATTTACCTGATGAACATCAGATGGTGAGAAGCAAAGTGCTCGGCGGAGATTAAACGGCGCACGCGCCGCTTCCTTGTCGCGCCGTCTCCATGACTCTCACGAGCGGCCCCGTTCCTCTGCGCCGCCCGTACCGGCGGCTGACGCCGTTGCCTATGCCAGCAGGACGACAATCTTCGTCTCGACCGGTGCGGCCAGACTCTCGCCTAAAGCACCGGCGCCATCATGCTGACCGCGTTCTGCACAAGGCGCTCCCGGAAGGACTGGGTCGCAATGCTCTCCAGCGCGACCGGCCGCGAAACGCTGAGATAGCCCTGCTGGCGCGAGCGGACGGCGGCGGCGACGCCTTCGTCCGCCACCAGCAGGTTGTTCTCGAAGTTGAGCTGCATGCTGCGCCGGTCCATGTTCGCCGAGCCCACCAGGGCGATCTTGCCGTCGATGGTCATCGACTTGCTGTGCAGCACCCCCAGAGGATACTCGTAGATGCGGACCCCGTTGGAGAGCAGGTCGGCATAGCAGGCGCGGCTGGTGTTTTCGACCAGCCATGAATCGTTGCGCGCGGGGAAGACGATCGTCGTCTCGACGCCTCGGCGCGGGGCCGCGCACAAGGCGCGCAGGACCGCCTCGTCCGGCACGAAATAGGGGGTGGTGATCACGAGTTCCCGGCGCGCGCTGAAGATGGCGCCGGTGAAGGAGTCGGACATGGCGTTGCCGAGCGTTGTCGGCCCGGTGCCGTACATCTGGGCGACGCTTCCGGGGCTGAAGCGCTCTGGGGCAGGCTGGGCGACGGCGAGCTCTTCCAGCGGCTCGCCGGTTTCGGCGATCCATGTGCACAGGAACAGGTACTGGGCCTGGCGCACGACCGGCCCTTCGCAGCGCAGGAAAATGTCCACCCAGGGCGCGTATTTCGCCTTGATGCGGAATGCGGGGTCGGCGCAATTCTGGCTGCCGCAATAGGCGATGCGGTTGTCGATGACGACGAGCTTGCGGTGGTTGCGCAGGTCGACGCGCCCGATCGCCAGATGGCTCAGGCGCGGGATGTCGTTCAGCGTCGCGACGAGCGACACCCCGGCTTCGCGCAACTGCCGCCAGCGGGGCCCCCGGATGAAGGCGCGCGAGCCCAGCGCATCCACCATCACCCGGCAGCGCACGCCGCGCCGCGCGGCGGCCGCCAGGGCGTCGGCGACCTTGCCGCCATTGCCGTCGTCGAGCCAGATGTAGAAGCAGACGTGGACGTGCTCGCTCGCCTGCTCGATGTCGCGCACCAGCGAGGCGATGGCGCTGTCGGAATCGAGCGTCGGCCGGTCGCTCGAGGCCTGGGGATCACCGAGAAGCACGATCCGGTTGCCGGCCACCGGCCCCAGCCCGTTGATCGATCCGCACAGGTCGAACTGGGCGGCGGCCTCGGGGTCGACGGCTTGCGGCGCGCAGGCCGCATCGTCGGGCCGCGCGGTCCGGTCTTCCGCCTGCTTCAGCCGACGCATCCGTTCGCGCCCGATGCTGGTCTCTCCGAGGAAGAGATAGGCCACCACGCCGACCACCGGCAGGAGCATGATGACGGCCACCCACGCGACGCGGGCAGCGGGCTCGCGATTGGGACGGGTGATCGCACGTGCCGCCGTCAGCAGGTGCACGATGAACAGAGAAAGGTCGAACAGCGCTCGCATTACGCGGGCAGCACGACGACCTTCGTGTTGACCGGCGTCCGTGAATAGAGGTCGATCATGTCCTGGCTGAGGAGGCCGGTGCAGCCGCTCGTGATGTTAGTCCCGATCGTCTGGGGCACGCTGGTGCTGTAGATCGTGTAGAGCGTGTAGACGCCGTTCTGATAGAGATAGAGCGTGCGGGCGCCGAGCGGATTGTCGAGGCCTCCCGGCATGCCGCCGGCATATTTGGCCGCCTCGGGCTGGCGCTGGATCATCTCCTTGGGCGGCGTCCAGGTGGGCCATTCGGCCTTGCGCCCGACATAGGCCTCACCGCTCCACAGGAACCCGGCGCGGCCGACATTGGCGCCATAGCGGGTGGCCTTGCCGTCGCCTTCGATGCGGTAGACGTAGTATTTGCCGGGATCGACGATGATGGTGCCGGGCGCTTCCTTGCTGTCGTAGCTCACGGTCCGGCGATAATATTTCGGGTTGAGCTTTTTGACGTCGACCGCCGGAATCGGGAACTTCTCGTTCGGCACCGGCCCGTAGACCTTCGACGCTTCGGCGAGGCTCATGCCGTCGGTTGTCGCGCAGCCGGCCAGCCCCAGCGCGCCGAGGCCGGCGGCGGAGCCGACCAGAAACGACCGGCGGCTGAGAAGCCCCGACCGCAGCCCAAGCCGACCTGCCGCGTCCATCGCGCCGGCATCGGCGATCCCATCGTCCATGATCATGA
Organism: Labrys sp. Lb11; assembly: GCF_057554225.1. Taxonomy (NCBI): domain Bacteria; kingdom Pseudomonadati; phylum Pseudomonadota; class Alphaproteobacteria; order Hyphomicrobiales; family Xanthobacteraceae; genus Labrys; species Labrys sp. Lb11. The sequence goes on along the minus strand of NZ_BAAJOT010000007.1, from coordinate 21,547 downwards.
TCTTGAAGTCCCCACGTCCCGTCGCCCGACCGGAGAATGCACCGGCACAGGCCCGCCGACCATCTTGTTGCGCGGAGATTGCCCTCACGCGATGCGATTGGCAAGCTCAGCTCTTCAGGCGATATCCCGTCCTGAACATCCAGCTCGCCACCGCCAGGCAAAGCCCCAGGAACACCAGCGTCATCGCCAGGCTCACCTCCACGCCGACGTCGGATCTGCCGTAGAAGCTCCAGCGGAAGCCGCTCACCAGGTACACCACCGGGTTGAACAGGGTCACGGTGCGCCAGAAGGGCGGCAGCATGTCGATGGAGTAGAAGCTGCCGCCGAGAAAGGTGAGGGGGGTGACGATGAGCAGCGGCACGAGCTGCAGCTTCTCGAAATTGTCGGCCCAGATGCCGATGATGAAGCCGAACAGGCTGAAGGTCACCGAGGTCAGGACGAGGAAGGCGACCATCCAGACGGGGTGGGCGATGGAGATGTCGACGAACAGGGCGGCGGTGGCGAGCGTCAGCGCGCCGAGCAGGATCGACTTGGTCGCCGCGGCGCCGACATAGGCGATGACGATCTCGATGGCCGAGATCGGCGCCGAGAGCACCTCGTAGATGGTGCCGACGAAGCGCGGGAAATAGATGCCGAAGGAGGCGTTGGAGATGCTCTGGGTCAGGAGGCCGAGCATGACCAGGCCCGGCACGATGAAGGCGCCGTAGCTGATGCCGTCGATCTCGGTCATGTGCGAGCCGATGGCCGAGCCGAACACCACGAAATAGAGCGAGGTGGAGAGCACCGGCGAGACCACGCTCTGCAGCAGGGTGCGGCCGGTGCGGGCCATCTCGAACAGATAGAGGGCGCGGATCGCGTGAAGGTTCATCGGTTCCCCCGCACCAGGCTGACGAAGATGTCCTCCAGCGAGCTCTGCCGGGTGTGCAGGTCGCGGAAATGGATGCCGGCGGCGGCGAGGTCGCGCAGCAGCGAGGGGATGCCGCTGTGCTCGGCGGCGGCGTCGTATTCGTAGGTGAGCTCGGCGCCGTCGGCCGAGAGGGCGAGGCCGTAGGCGGCGAGGCTGTCGGGGATGGCCTCGAGCGGCGCCGGGAGCTGGAGCGAGAGCTGCTTGCGGCCGAGCTTGCGCATCAGCTCGCGCTTCTCCTCCACCAGGATCAGCTCGCCCTTGCGGATCACGCCGATCCGGTCGGCCATCTCCTCGGCTTCCTCGATGTAGTGGGTGGTCAGGATGATGGTGACGCCGGATTGGCGCAGGCGGTGCACGAGCTGCCACATGTCGCGGCGCAGCTCGACGTCGACGCCGGCGGTGGGCTCGTCCAGGAACAGGATGCGCGGCTCGTGCGCCAGCGCCTTGGCGATCATCACCCGGCGCTTCATGCCGCCGGAGAGCGTCATGATCTTGGCGTCGCGCTTGTCCCAGAGCGAGAGGTCGCGCAGCACCTTCTCGATATGGGCCGGGCTCGGCGCCTTGCCGAACAGGCCGCGGCTGAGGCCGACCGTCGCCCGCACGCTCTCGAAGGCGTCGGTGGTCAGCTCCTGCGGCACCAGGCCGATATTGGCGCGGGCGGCGCGGTAGTCCTTGATGATGTCGTGGCCGTCGACCGTGACCTTGCCCGCGCTCGGGTTGACGATGCCGCAGACGATCGAGATCAGCGTGGTCTTGCCGGCGCCGTTCGGGCCGAGCAGGGCGAAGATCTCGCCGCGGCGGATCTCGAGCGAGACCTCCCGCAGCGCGGCGAGGCCGGACTTGTAGGTCTTGGACAGACGGTCGATGGCGAGAATCGGCTGCATGGCGGGCGCAGCATAGGGGCGGATGGCGCCAGTGCGAAGGCCCCGGGGGCGGCGAGGGGCGGGGCTCCGTTCATGGAGGGGCCCCCCGCCGCGACGTCATGGTCGGATCCGGTCCCTGCGCGCCGAGCTCGACGACCGTTCACACGCCCCAGGCAGCTTCTCGCGGCTCTCGCCACGATCGATTTTGCATGGTCGATGCAAAATCAACGCTGCCCAAGCTTACACCTGCAAGCCGGGTCGGGAGAAGCTGCCTGGGCCGGCGGTGCGGCTCGTGTGTTCGGCGATCATGGCTTCCTCGTCGGTGGCGATGACATAGGCGCGGGCGCGGGAGGCGGCGGTCGTCAGCACCCGGGCGTGGCGGCGGTTGGCGCCGGCGTCGAGCTCCAGGCCGAGCCAGGCCTGGTCGCGCAGCACCTCTTCGCGCACCAGGGCAGCGTTCTCGCCGATGCCCGCGGTGAAGACGACGGCGTCGAGGCCGCCGAGCACGGCGGCGAGCGCGCCGAGTTGCAGGCGGATGGCGGCGACGAAGCAGTCGATCGCCTCGCGCGCCCGCGGGCTGTCGGAAGCTTCCAGCTCGCGCATGTCCTGCGAGAGGCCGGACATGCCCTTGAGGCCGCAGTCCCTGTAGAGGAAGTCCGAGACCTGGCGGGCCGAGAAGCCGCGTTCCTCCATCAGGTAGAGCGGGATGCCCGGATCGATCTCGCCGCAGCGTGTGCCCATCGGCAGGCCCTCGAGCGCGGAGAAGCCCATGGTCGAGCGCACGGAGCGGCCGCCGCGCAGGGCGCACATCGAGGCGCCGTTGCCGAGATGGGCGATCACCACCCGGCCGGCGGCGTCCGCCGGGGCGATCTCGGCCAGGCGCCGCGCGACGAATTCATAGGACAGGCCGTGGAAGCCGTAGCGGCGCACGCCTTCGTCGTAGAAGCGACGGGGTAAGGCATAGGCCTGGTTGACGAAGCTCTGGCCGCGATGGAAGGCGGTGTCGAAGCAGGCGACCTGGGCGATGCCGGGAAAGCGCAGGCGCGCCGCCCGGACGCCGGCGAGGCTGTGGGGCTGGTGCAGCGGCGCCAGCGGCACCAGCGCCTGCAGCGCCGTCAGCACCGCCTCGTCGATCAGCACCGGCCGGTCGAACGCCGTCCCGCCGTGCACGACGCGATGGCCGACGGCCGCGATGCGGGCGCCGGGGAAGCGCACCGCGACGAAGGACAGGATCACCTCCAGCGCCTCGGCATGGCCGCGGACGGCGCTCTCCGGCAGGTCCTCCTCGTGCACGGTCGCGCCGGTTGCGTCGCGCACCCTGAAGCGGACATCAGCGCCGAGGCCGTCCACCTGTCCGTTGGCGGCCAGGACAGGACGATCCGGCGCCGCGGCGAACAGGGCGAACTTGATCGAGGACGAGCCGGCGTTGAAGGTGAGGATGTGGTCAGCCATGGCGCCTTCCTGAGTCTCGAGAGCCCCTGGCCACCGGTCGGAGCGGGGCGTCTGCCATTCTACCCCAACGCCTTCAGGGACCGGATTAGGGGCTGTTCGCGAACAAGTGAATCAACGTGGGCGTCATGGCCGGACTTGATCCGGCCATCTCGACGAGATCGCATGCGATCTCGTTAGGAAATGCGATGAAGGCGGGTCTTAGGTGCAATTCCGCTCCATGTCCTGTCCTGCACCGACAATGGCCGCGGGCGCCAATGCCGGGCTGGTGCTGGCGGAGGTCGAGCTCGATCACCCGACCCAGGTCGTCGCGATGCCGCCCTGGGTCGGCGAGGAGGTGACGACGGACGGGCGCTTCGGCAACTCCAACCTGGCGCGCTACCCCTACGTGGCCTGGGCGAAAAGCAGCGGATGAGCCACGGCCGGGCGATGCTCCCCGCCCGGCCGCGGCGCCTTTTCCCGCCAAAAGCGTCTTGCGATTCGACGGAATCGCGCCAAGTCGCAAAGACGCGTCGAAACAAGGAGTTAGAGCAAAGCGCGTTTCCACTGAAACGCGCTTTGCTCTAGTTGCAGCGCCGGCCGGGAGGGCAATCGAAGCGGGCCGGGCGCGAGGGATAGGGCACCGCCGTGGGGCGATCGGGGCGGTTGGCGACCGGCGGCCGGCCGGGATAGCCGGGGCGGCCGACGACCGGGGGCCGGGCAGGATAGTCCGGGCGGCCGGCGACGGGGGGACGCCCGGGATAATCCGGGCGCGGCCTGCCCCAATAGGGCGGGCGCGCGGGATAGTCCGGCCGCGGCCGGTCCCAATAGGGCGGGCGCACCGGATAGACCGGGGGCGGCCCGACATAGATCGGCCGCGGCCGGACATAGACGGGAGACGGCTCGACATAGACAGGCGAAGGCTCGACATAGACGGGCGCCGGCCCGCTATAGGTGCCGTAATAGGTCTCGTAGCCGGCGCTGACGCAGCCCGACAGCGTCAGCGCGGCGAGCCCGGCGAAAAGGAGCTTGGCTTTCATCATTCCCTCCGACCCGGCCGAGCCGACCGGGGCATGCATGCTGCGCACGGCGGCCATGAACGCCGCCCGAAGATGCCGTTCAGCCGGCGTTCATGGCCGGGATGGGCCTCGGCGCCGCCGCGAGTCGCGGCGGGCGCTTGGAGGATCGAGGCCCGAGCATAAGCCAATCGGACCGGCACGCCATCCCTCCCGGCGCCGGCCGGGACCGGCGGGCAGCGGAAAATCGCGTTGCGTCAGGCCGGCGCGCCGGCGCCTCAGTCCCGCTCGTCCAGGCCGCCGGTCTCTGGGTCGTAGTCGCCCTGGGCGGCGAGGCGCGGCAGGATCTCGGCCAGCGTCACCGGCCGGAAATCCCAGCAGTCGACGCCGGCATCGAGGCTGTTGCCGACGCCCGGCAGGCGGCCGTGCGAGTGGCCGTAGAGGTGGATGGCGCCGTGGCGGTGCCCCGGCCAGATGCGCATGCCGTAATGGTCGAGCACGAGCTGGCGGCCTTCGACCGTGACGCAGGCGCGGTCGCTCGGCTGGGAGGCCCAGGGCAGGCGGCGGGTGCGGCTGTGGTCGTGGTTGCCGATGATCAGGTGCTTGATGCCGTTGAGCGCGTCGAACAGCCCGCGCAGCCGGCGATCATTGCCGCGGAAGGCGAAGTCGCCGAGATGCCAGACGGTGTCCTGCGGGCCGACCACCGCGTTCCAGTTGGCGATGAGCGCGGCGTCCATCTCCTCGGTGGAGGCGAAGGGGCGGTTGCAGAAGCGGATGATGTTGCCGTGGCCGAAATGGGTGTCGGCAGTGAAGAAGGTCGTCATGACCGGCTCCGGATGAAACGATGGATGCCGTGCTTCCCGGGGCGGGATCGAGGCATGCAAGGGAAAAGGGGGCAAAGGGGAAGGTCTTGGGAACGGGCCATCAGCGGCGCCGAACCGCGCCGTCAGGCCCCGGTGATCTCGTTGCTGCCACGCGGCGCCGTGGCGTCGTCGCCGGGAATGGCCGGAAGACGCTGCTTCCGCGAGCCGGTCGCCGATGCGGCCCTGCTCTCAGGCCCGCCTTCTACGGCCGGGACCCGCCGCCGTCAATCCGGCGGGAGCGGCACGATCGCCGATCGTCGGTCAGGCCTTGCCCCGCAGCATCGCATTGGCGCGGAGCGCCCGCTCCCGCGCCGCCCGGTGGTCGACGATCGGCCGGGGATAGGATCGGCCGAGCGTGACGCCGCCGTCCGACAGCACGGCCGGCGGCGCCTCCCACGGGCGGTGCAGGAACCGGTCGGGCAGGCCCGCCAGCTCCGGCAGGTGGCGACGGACATAGCGGCCGTCCGGATCCAGGCGCTCGCCCTGCAGCACCGGATTGAAGATCCGGACATAGGGGGCCGCATCGGCGCCGGTCCCCGCGACCCACTGCCAGTTGGCCGGGTTGTTGGCGGGGTCGGCGTCGACGAGCCTGTCCCAGAACCATTGCTCGCCGTGCCGCCAGTCGATCATCAGGTGCCGGGTCAGGAAAGAGGCGACGACCATGCGGACCCGGTTGTGCATGAAGCCGGTGGCCGCGAGCTCGCGCATGCCGGCATCGACGACGGGATAGCCGGTACGGCCCTTGCGCCAGGCATCCAGCGCGGCCGGGTCGCTCCGCCAGGGAAAGCGATCGAAGGCGGGCTGATAATGGTCCGTATGCAGGCGCGGGTTGTGGGCCAGCAGATGGTAGGAGAATTCGCGCCAGCCGAGTTCGCTGCGGAACTTGACGGCGCCGTCCGTCATCTGCGGCGCGTCGCAGGGCGCCAGCGCCGCGAGGATGCGGCGCGGCGTGATCTCGCCGCAGGCAAGGTGCGGCGAGAGGCGGGATGTGCCGTCCGTCTCGCCGGGCCGGTCACGCTGCGAGGCATAGGTCAGGACCGGCCCGGCAAGAAAGGCCTGCAGGCGCTCCCGGGCCGCGCTCTCGCCCGGCGTCCAGCGCTCGTCCAGGCCCGGTGGCCAGTCCGGGGCCCGCAGCGGCGGCAGGACAAGGTCGAGCTCTTGGGATGGGACGTCGGGCGCGAAGGGCGGCAGGTCGGGCGCCTCGATCGGGTCGCCGGGTTCGAGCCTGGCGAGGACCGCCCGCCAGAAGGCGGCGTGCACCTTGTAGGAGCCGCCCGATCCGCTGGTCAGCCGCGTCGGCTGGTGCAGCAGCTCGCCCTCGAAGCCTTCGGCCCGGATGCCGCGCCCGGCGAGGGCGGCCTGCATCTGCGCATCGACTGCCGCTTCCGATGGGGCATGCCGGCTGTTCCAGAACACGGCGCCGGCGCCGATGTCCTCGGCGACCTGCAGGACGGTCTGGACCGCGGCGCCCCGGCGCAGGACGAGAGGCGTGCCGCGCCGCCCCAGCCGCTCGCCGAGGGCGAGAAGGGACCGGCGCAGCCACCAGCGTGCGGCGGAGCCGAGCGGCCGGAGGCCGGCGCTCGCGTCGTCCAGGAGAAAGAGCGGCAGCGTCGGGCGTCCCGACTTCGCCGCGGCCCACAGCGCGAGATTGTCGGCCAGGCGCAGATCCCTGCGGAAGAGCACGATCGCCGGAGCCTGGGCGGACGGATGCCTGGGTGTCACGGCCGGCGCGTCTGCAAGATCGGTACGGTGGCGGGAGCCGGCATGGAAATGCTGTCTTCGGTTCGGCGCCCCGCGGAAGGCCGCGCGAGGCCCCTGCGGCGTGCTTGGAGGAAAGCCGGCCCGAGTCGGCCGGCGACGGTCGCGACCATATTGGCGTCGGCCGAGCGGATAGGCCAGGGGTCGGCGGAGCCGTGCCCCGCAAACTGCGCGGCATGGCCGTCCCCGGGATTGGAGCCTGGATGGCCGGGCCCGCATGGCTACAGATCGAGGGCCTCGCGCAGGATGTCGAGGTGCCCCGTCTCCTCGGTCTTTTCGCTCCAGTAGGAAGTGTGCGTAAAGAAACGCGAGAACGGGCCCCGGCCCGCGCGCCGGATCCTCACCGGCAGATCGGCGATGCCGCCGCCGAAGTTGCCGCCGACCGACCCGGAAATGATGTCGCCGAACAGGATGGCCGCGTTGGGATCGTAGATGTTAGTCCAGCGCACCGCGGCGAACGGCGCGGCATGGTGGGCCTGCCATGTGGCCGGCTGATCCTTGCTCCTGTAGCGAAAGCCGGTCTTCGGGTCTTCCATAACGGGAGGGCTGGTTGGGAACCGCCGTTCCTCGACGCCGGCCGCCAGTGCTGAGGCATCACGGGCGAGCAGGAACTGGGCGTGCGAGAGCGGGCTGCCGACGGTGACGAAATCCGAGATGAGCCAGCGCTCCCCGGGACCACGACGGTCCTGCATGGCGTCGAATACGGCCCGCTGCGCCAGGCGATAGCTCTCGAGACGGCGGCCACGCTCGGCTTCCGGTGCCTGATCGAGCGCGGCTGCGGCCGCTTCGCACTGCAGATAGGCCCGATGCAGCTCGTCGTCGTCCGCCATGGTACGGTAGGCTGCCCCCTCCGACCACAGCAACTTGAGGAGGTCGTAGGCGATGATGCTGCCGAGACTGTGACCTACCAGGACGATCCGTTGGTATTCCGCGCTGCCGCCGAGGCAGCGGAGCAGGTCCAGCCCCCGCTCGCGAATGGCGCGCCGGGCGGCAATGTTGGGCGGCTTGGCACGGACATAGCGCGCGACGTCGCCGAAGGTGGCGAGGACGAGGCCGATGGCCACGCCATAGACCGCAGTGGCGACGGCAAGCGCAGCGTTGGCCCATGGCGGCAGGGTGGGAACGCAGGGAATGGCGGAGGCGGCCTTCCAGAGGGCCAGTCCGCCGAAGATCAGAGTTCCCAGCCAGAGGAGCACCCAGACGGACCGGACGCGGGGCGGCACCTGCCGGGGAGAGCGCCACAGCAGCGACATGAACCAGTCACGCAGTTGCTGCAGCGTGTTCGCAGCCGTGAGGTCGGCCCAGTAGAACTCGAAGAAATCCGTCCGCGGCCCGGCGCCGTCCCGGCCCGCCCGCGTGGTGATGCGCGACAGTTCGAAAGACCCGGTCCGCGCGTCGGGCTTCCACCACACCGGGTTCCGGCCGGGCGGATCGGCGTCGCGGCGGGCATCGATGGCCGGGCTGTCTTCCCACATCGTGCGGACGAAGCCGCGCAAGGTGTCCATCGGCATCTGCTCGCCCATCCCGTGCACCAGGACGACGGCCTGCTTGAGCGGCCTTGCCGCCTCGTTTGCACCGGCGGCCGGCTGGCCGCCTCCTGGCAAGTCGCGCGGAGTGCGCGAGCGGTCGGTCATGGCTCAGGATCTCCAGCCGCGTCAGAAGCCCGGGACAACACCGCATCCGGGCTTCGGACAGTCCAGGTGCCAGGCCGACCCGTTCCAAGCGACGACCGGCATGGTTGACTGTAAGGAAGTCGATCGGCGACGGACAGCATCCTGGGTGACAGGGCGTCGGAAAATCCAGCCCCGCGTCCCGGCAAAGCCCTTGGGACGGACATGTCGAACCGTGCCAGGGCCGGCGGAGAAACCTGCCTGAAGGCCAGGTGCCTCCTTCAGGGGCGCGCGCCGGAGCGATTGGGGGGAAAGACCGGCGAACGGATCACGCACCACTTCGGCTCGACGGCCTGGCCGTGGCAATCTCCTGCGGGATGGCGCCGATGCCGGCCGGCCTCGGCGGGACGACGGTGTGTCCTCGTCAAAGGGGCAATGGACCGAGGATGGCGAGATTGTGTCTTGCGGCGGCAGCCACCAGAAGCGCCATGTCCTGGCCGCCTGGCCTTCGTCGGCGGCTCCCGGGACATTTCACGATAACTGTTATGATGGTGGTTGCCGTCAAGCCCGCCGGGGAGGTTTTCGACCGCCTTGCCGTCAAATATCGCGCCATGGCGGACGGCAGGTGATCGTCTGAATTCTCCGCGAGGCCGAAGCCGAGATGGAGGCCATCGGCGGCGACATCGCCGCAGACAATCCTATCCGAGCCATATTCTTTGTCGAAGAATTGCGAACCAAATGCCTGGAGCTGGCGGACATGCCCCAGGCATTTCCGCTTGTTCCTCGCGATGAGGAGCGGGTTGTTCGGCATCGTGTTCGCCGCAACTGTCAGATCTCCGACCGTGTGATCGGCGATCCGATCGAGCGTGTCGATGTGTTGCACGTCCTTCATGGAACCCGGAACTACGCCGCGATCCTGTTCCAATAGTCAGGAGGGCCTGTTTCCTCGACGCCGCCTCAGGGCACGATGCCGCGGCAGGCCCGGGCGACGTTGGCGAAGGATCTCGGACCGTCGGGCCGGCCGGCTTCGTAGGCATCGCGCATGGCGGCGTCGACGCGTGCCCGCTCGGCGGCGTCCAGCGTGGCCACGTATTGGCCGAGCGGCCCTTCGCCCGCGGCGATCGGCGCCCAATAATCGTCGAAATCCTTGTAGTCCATGCGGATCAGCAATTCGGTTTCCGCAACGTCGGAGAGGCCTTTCTCGACGAAGGTGCGCCGCATTTCGCCCGGCTGCATCATCGGTTGGCCGCAATAGCGGCTGCGAAGCCGGCGGCCTCCCTCGCCGAGAGCCGCGACCGTATCCACCATCATGCGCATGCCCGGCATGCCGCCGAGATGGTCCCACACGGCGGCCGCGACCACGCCACCCGGCCGCACGACGCGGCGCATCTCGGCGACCGCCTTGCCGGCCTCCGGCACGAAATGCAGCACGAGCAGCGCCAGGGCACGGTCGAACCTGGCGTCCGCGAAGGGCAGGGCGCACGCATCGGCCTGGTGGATCGCGATGCGCGGATCGGTGTTGCGCCGCCTGGCCGCCTCGACGAAGACGGGAGAAAAGTCGATGGCGCTGATCTCGCCGAGGTCGAACCCGGCCAGCGCGAAGGTCAGGCTGCCGGTGCCGCATCCGACGTCGAGAACCGTCTCGTTCTCGGCGACGCCGGCGAAATCGATGAACAGGGGCGCGAGCTTCTCGCTCCAGCGGCCCATGAGCTGCTCGTAGCCGCTCGCGTCGCGGACATTGAAACTGGAGGTCATCCAAGTCACCCTAAACCCATGGGATGGTAGACCTCGGCCAGGGTCTTGCCAAGCCGCGAGCCGAGGGGGAGGCGGCCGCGAGACGTCTCCACCCGCCATCATGCCGGCACGTGCCGTCCTGGCGGCCGGTCGTCCTGGGCCATTCCTATCCGGAACGCGGAAAAGGCCCGGTGCGGAACCGGGCCTCTCCGGCGCATCGACCGGCGCAGGCGGGGAAGCCGCCCTGTCGCGCGCCGAGCCGTTATTGCACGACCTCGACGATGGCGCGGGTGTCCGGATCGACGAGGACGATCTGGTCTCCCTGGTTGCCGGTCACGAAGAAATCGTAGTTCCGGATCGCGGGCACTTCGGAGACGATCACGTCGGGCATCGGCGTGAGCTCGACCTCGGCCGGCACGTCGACGCCGTCCTGCAGCTCGAAGCTCGGCCGCACCGCGGCGATGCGCCGCTCCTGGGCGTAGTCGAGGATCTGCCGGCGCTGGCTCGCCGTCAGCCTGATGCCGTTGGTCCCCATCGTGCGATTGCCGGCGGCGTGCTGCCGGCCCGAACCCTGGCGGATCACTTCCACGACCCTGTGGCTCTGCGGGTCGACGATGACCACCTGCTCATGGACGATCACATAGTCATACCCCTGATACTCGGGCACGATCTCGACGATGTCCGGCGGCAGGGGGCGTACGCGAACGCGTTCCGGCAGGGACTGGCCGACGGTGATGTCGACGTCGACATTGCTCCGCTCGCCCGTCCGGACGAGCGTGTCGCGGACACGGCTCGCCTTGTCGGGCGCCACCCTCAGGCTGCCGGTGACATCGACATCGGTGCGGGCACGCCCGGTCCGGTTGCCGGTCGTATCGGCGACGCCGGTGTTCTCACCCCGCGGCTGCACCGGGTTGGTGGCCGTGGCCGGCGCCTTCTGCCGCATCTGTTGCTGGTCGGTCTCCCGGCCGCCGGTTCCCTGCTGGCCGAAGGTCCGGCGCTGTCGCGTCCCGGGCTGCTCCGCCATGCCGGGCCCCTGCTCGCCGACGCCACCGGGCTGCTGGCCCATGCGCTGCCTCTGGGGCGGGCAATTGGTGTCCTGGCCAGGCTCGCAGGCGGCCTGACCGGTCTGCCGGAGCCCGGTCTGCTCCGGCTGGCCGGCGGTCTCGGCCGGCTTCCTGGCTCGCTGGCCGGTATCCGCAGCGGGAGCCCTTTCCGCTCTGCTCGGCTGCTCGGCAGCGGGCTGTTCGGCCTGCGTGTTCGGTCGCTGCCTCGGGGTTTCGACCTTGTTGGCGGGCTCCTGCCGGGTCACGGGCGCCTCGCCCTGCTGCAACGGCTTGCGCTTGAGAATCTGATCGTCCTGCGCAAGGGCGCTGCCGGCAAGCAGGGCGGACACCATGATGGCAGCAGCGGTTGAAAGCAGATTTTTACGCATGGGACATCTCCTCGATAGAAGGATCGGATCCGGTCGGCTTCTCCGGCACAAGTTCTCAGATCGGTGATTGTTCCCATTCGGCGTTGCAGCCGTGATAATTGTGACAGTTTTTCTCATGACGTTGCGGAATACTATGAATGAATTGTCGGAGGCGCGGGAACCCATTTTGAGGCTCACGGCAGCCAAGCTTCAAAACCGGCCCTGAGAACCGGGGGCGCCTGCGACGCGCCGCGGTCGATGTCCGCAGCCGTGGCGTCGCAGGAGCGGTGCTCGGCCACAGCCTCGTTCCGGTCCGATCCCGCAGCAAGTCTATGCTGCGCTGCTCCGTTGACGGAACAATGGATGCCGTAACGTTGATCAAGGGACAGAAAATTTAGTCGGAGCAGGATCCGTGGCCTGGCAAGTTCCGGTCGCCGACCCCGACGCGGCCGCGGAGCGCGACGGGGCCGGCACCCTTATCCTCGAGGGGGCGGTCGCCCAAGGTGGGATCGACGGCAATGCGGACTTCTCGATCCAGTTCGATCGCCTCGCCACGATCACCGCCGATGCCTTCACCCTGTAGGCGCCGGGTCGCGGCGCCGCCGCGCGGGAAGACCCAGGAAGCGCCCTTGGGGGCGTGCTGCGGCTTCTCGACGTCGTCGGCCCATGGGCCCATGGCTGAGGCCCGGCCGGGAGGGCGCGGGCCGGCTTGCTGCCCATGCATGAAAAGGGACCGGATGCGGGGCCGGGCCGAGGTGCAATGACGAATCCGGCGCGCCGGGACGAGCGCCCGCGGCTGAACAATACCGTCCGCGTGGATTTGTTCCGATTCCTGCGTTCCCAAGTCAACCTGGCCGTATGCTTTCTTGCAAGAAATCGTAATTTTTGGTAAAATTGTCTTATAAGTATTGATTGTATAGTGATTTAATAATTCAATCACTGATATGAGGCTGGTGCGATGCGGGCTTTTGCTCATGTCGTCGCTCGGCGTGTGCTCATCGCCGAGGATGATGGCCTTATTGCCGACAGTCTTGTCGAGTTGCTGTCCGATGAGGGCTGTCGGGTGACCGGTCCTGTCGGTACTGTGGCGGATGCATTCCGCGCACTCAGGATGCATGGTTCGCCCGACCTGGCCCTGTTGGACGTCAAGCTCGGCAATGACCCCGTCTTTCCCTTCGCCGACGCCTTGGTCGACCTGCGGGTGCCTGTCGTGTTCATGTCGGGCTATGGCCGAGACAGCCTCCCTGAGCGGTTCGCGAATGCGCCTCTCGTCGGAAAGCCGTATTCGTTCGAGGAGATCGTTGCGGCGCTGTCGTCATATGCCGGCGGACCTGCCGGAGCGCCCTGACTTTCACCGGCATCCCTGGCTCGACGTGCGGGAGTTGCGCCGCGCCTGGATTGACGATGATCCGGAAGGTGCCGTTTCCCATACGGCGGTCGGACATCGGGCGGGCAGATGCCACCCCGCCCGGGCGCATGGAGATCAGCGACGGGGGGGCGAATGCTTTCTGCCGCTGTCCGGCGCTTTCATCGGCTCGGCCGTGCGAGAAAGCGGCGCCCATGGAGCGCCTTGGAGGCCGCCCCGGTTGCCCGAGGCGACCTGCGTACGGCAACACGCGTGATCGCGCTCGGGTCCGGTGCCGTACGCGCTCACGAAACGCACAGGCAGCAGCAGGGTTCCGCCTTCGGCACAAAAGGGGCTCGGTCGTGGCCGGGCCCCTTCTGCAGCTCTGCGGCGCGAACTGACAGGTGCTGGGAGGCACCCGCCGGCAAACTCGTGCCGTCGGGGATTGTTCCGGTTGCCTCAAAAAGAACAAATCGGATAGATACAAGCTTTTCGCGAATCGGGAGTTGATCTGCTGTTTGACGGAACGTCAAGCCAAGCTTGAAATTAATGTAGTGGTGGCCAAAAAATATACAGACCGGAGCAAGTATCTAAACAAATATTTATAATATTTATATTAGACATACATCATTTGTTCGATTTCTTGAATATGATTGTCGTGATGCTGGCCGGGGCATGTCACCTGGGCTGACCGTCCGCTTCATGAAGGAGGACATGAGCATGGCTCACAGCATTCCGTGCTACAGCATATTCGACGATGAGCAGGTCGATGCCATGGGGGTCGTCTACGATCAGGTTTGCACGGCTGCGCGGAGGACTCGTGGACATCTCCACATTCCGGAACTGGAACTCCGCTCCCGCGTTGCCCGCGCGGTGATCGAGGCCGCGATGACGAACGACCGCGACGTGCCGACGCTGACGCGTCTCGCTCTTGAGAAACTTGCAGCCGGAATTTCCCCGGCTGCCGGACGATAGCCCGCTCCGCCTCTGCCTTGAAACGGAGGAGGCCCGGTGGGGCCGGGCCTCCTCCCCAGCTCTCGCGGGCGGCTTGAGCTGGTCGGCGGCTTTGGGGGACGCCATGGAATGAACGCGTCGGCCGACGGCTTGTTCCTGACTGGCCACCGCTGCTTTGGCCGTGCGAGGCCAATTTCGGTGACCGGGGGCCGGGGAACCTGCGCCCCCTGGAAGTTCCCCGGCCTTTTTTGCAGGCGAGCCGGCTCGGCCCAGGACCGGCGTCGCCGCGGCGACCGCCCGGGCGGTCGTGCTCGGCCCGCGAGACCGACGGCTCGGCGGCGATGCGAGGCCCTCAAAAGGGGGAGGTGGCGGCGAGCGGCGGAGCTGATATCGATCGTTCGTCGCCAGGGATACGCACTTTACCCCCTGCGCCCCGGGCGGATGGAGCACTGGCCGGGAAGCGATCCAGCATCGGCGCTTCCCGGCGCTCTTTCACCGCGTCGGTCTCCGGACTGGTGCGAGGCGGCTCCCGGCGCGATCGAGGCGGCCATTGCCGGCGGCCTGTGCTCCTGTCAGGCAGGACGGCTGCCGCAGTTGCCGATGTGCGGCATTTTCGAGCAGATGCGGCCAAGCGGTGGCGGTGAGGCCGGCACGCACGCACGGGCAGATCACCGGGCGCGCGCCGGCACAACGGAGCCGGACCAAGGCAGCCGGTGCCGCTGTCGCCTGCGCCCCGCCGCCTGAGACCGCGGGCCAGAGCGTTTTGCGATTTGACGGAATCGCGTCAAGTCGCAAAGACGCGTCGAAACAGGGAGTTGGAGCAAAGCGCGTTTCCACCGAAACGCGCTTTGCTCCAGGACAAGCGCTCTGGTTCTGGGCCGAGGTCGGTTCAGGGCGGCCCTGGGCACCTCATCGACGCCTCTACAGGAGGAAGTTGCTCGCCTGCAGCGAGATCAGGTGGTCGACCTGGATGGAGAAGTCGGCTTTGCCGTCGCCATCGACGTCGCCGTAAACATAGGCGTTCCCGTTCACAGCCTGGCAGCGCAGTTCGCCGGCGTGATGGGTGAAGGCGGCGCTGCCGAGGAACTTGAAGGCTTGGTTGCCGGAGGTCACGCTGTTGGCATCGATCTCCGTCAGGTCGATGCGATCGCCCTCCGCGGCGCTGAAGTCCTGGATGCTGTCGCGGCGGGCGGAGACCGGCGTGCTCTCGCCGACGAGGTTGAAGACGAAGGTGTCGGCCCCGGCGCCGCCGGTCAGCTTGTCCGCCCCCGCGCCGCCGACCAGCCGATCGTTGCCGCCACGTCCATCCAGCGTGTCGTTGCCGGCAGCACCCGTCAGCGTGTTAAGACCGCCGTTGCCGGTGATGGCGTTGGCGAGGGCGTTGCCGGTCCCGTCAATGTCGCCGCCGCCCACCAGCACCAAGGCCTCGAAGGCGCCCTTGAAATGCGTCGGATCGGTGAGCCGCAGGCTCAGGGACGTGTAGACCTTGTCGATGCCGGTGCCGCCGGCCTCGTCGGCGAGATCGCCGGCATTGTCGATATAGTAGGTGTCGCTGCCGGTGCCGCCCTTCATGATGTCGGCGCCGGTACCGCCGACGAGCGTGTCGTTGCCGTCGCCGCCGAGGATGGTGTCGGCGCCGGCGCCGCCCTGAAGGGTGTCGCCGCCGCCCTGGCCGTCGATGACGTTCGCGGCGGCGTCGCCGACGATGATGTCGGCGCGGCGCGTGCCGATGACGTTCTCGATGCCGGCGATAGCGGAGGGACCGCCGGAGCCGGGGTTGGCGCCCCAGGTGCCGGCGGTGAGGTCGACCCTGGCGCCAATGGAGGCGTCGATGAAGTAGACTTGGCTCAGGTCCAGCGCGTCGGTGCCGGCCCCGCCGTCGATCGTGTCGTCGAGCACGCCCCCGGTCACACGGACGATGTCGTTGCCGCTGCCGCCGTCGATGGTGTCCGCCCCGGCGCCGCCGTCCAGCACGTCGTCGCCGTCGCCGCCGTGCAGCGAGTCGCCCCCTTTTCCACCCCAGATGGTATCGTCGCCCGCATCGCCCCAGAGCGAATCGTCGCCGTGTCCGCCACCGATGTAGTCGTTCCCGTCGTCGCCGTGCAGGATGTCGTCGAGGTACCCGCCGTTGATGCTGTCCGCGCCGGCCCCGCCGTACACGGTGTTGTAGCCGTCGCCTGCTTTCCCGATCTTCGGGTCGAGCCAATCCATGCCCACATAGATCCTGTCGTCGCCGGCCCCGCCAAAGACCGTATCATCGAACCCCTCGTCGAAGTCTGAGTAATCGACGAGATCGTCTCCCGGGCTGCCGGATGTGAAGCGCCCTCCCCCGGAGGAGCCGACATCGATCATCTCACCGTCGATGATCACGGCGCCATGGTAATGGCTGCTGACGACATCGATGGTGTACTGGGCGATGGCGTTTCCGACGTCGTTGACGCCCACGAAATAGGTGCCGCTCGTCGTGGCGGTGAAGCTGACATAGGCATTCTGGCCGCTGCCGCTGTTGTCGTCGTGAGCGAGTTCCGCGCCCGCTGCGTCGAACAGGCGGAGATAGGCGTCGCCGCTTGCGCCACCGGCCAGCTCGTCACGGGCGAAGAAGCGATAGGTGGTGCCGGCGACCAGGTCGAGCCTGATCCAGTCGCTGTCTCCCGCGGTTTCGAAGGCTCCCGAATAGGAGCCGACCACCTGGACGTCGCCCTGGAAGGTGGCGGTCGTGCTCGTATCGCCGGGAAGGTCGACCATGGGCGCGCTCCTGTCGTCGACGGCCCTTGCATGGGGGCCTCGAGTGTTCAGGCGTCATCTTACCTTACGAAGCGTCAATCGGCCACCCCGGCAGCCGCAGGATCCTGCCGCCGGCCGTCACGGTGTCACAGCCTGAAAGACGCCGGCGCGATCCTCGACGCTCACGATCTCAAGCGTGATTCCGAGCTTGCCGAGTCGGCGGTCAAAAAGCGCGCGGCGTCCGAAGCCGGAACGAAAGTTTCAAACCGCACTGCGAAAGTGCGCTTCATCAAACGAAGAAAATTCAATGAAAACAAATGGTAGCGAGGAGTGGACTCGAACCACCGACACGCGGATTATGATTCCGCTGCTCTAACCAGCTGAGCTACCCCGCCACGCCGCCCCAAGGAGCGAACGCGGCGGTATATGCAGCGGTCGGCGGGGGCTGTCAAGCCTTTGCGAGCGTCGCCAGGATGCCCTTGTGGATGGCCTCGTTGCCGGCGACGACCTCGCCGGTCTGCAGCATGGTGTCGCCGCCGCGCGTGTCGGTGACGAAGCCGCCCGCCTCGCGCACCAGCACGATACCGGCGGCGATGTCCCAGGAGGAGAGCCAGCGCTCCATCACGGCGTCGAAGCGGCCGGAGGCGAGGTAGGCGAGCTCGAGCGCGATCGAGCCCATGTGGCGCATGCCGGCGACGCGGGCCATCACGGCGGCGATGTCGGCGAGGTTGGTGGCGTGGTTGCCGCGGCCGATCTGCATGACGCCGGCGCAGACCAGCGATTCCTCCAGCGCCCGGCGGCCGGAGACGCGGATGCGCCGGTCGTTGTGGAAGGCGCCGCTGCCGCGCTCGGCGACGAAGAGGTCCTCGGTCGCCGGGTTGTAGACGACGCCGGCCACCAGCACGCCGTCACGCTCCAGCGCCACGGAGGTGGAGAAGAACGGCACGCCGTGCAGGAAGTTGGTGGTGCCGTCGAGCGGGTCGATGTGCCAGCGATGGGTCTTGTCCGGACCCTCGATCACGCCGCTCTCCTCCATGACGAAGCCGTAGCCCGGCCGCGCCTTCTCCAGCTCCTGGTGCAGCACCCGCTCGGCCTTCTTGTCGGCGATCGAGACGAAGTCGCCCGGCCCCTTGGCCGAGACCTGCAGGTTCTCCACCTCGCCGAAATCGCGCTTGAGGCCCTTGCCGGCCTTGAGCACGGCGTTGACCATCACATTCATCAGGGGCGAGCGGAGCATGGGAAGCGGCTTTCGGCGGGAGTTCGAATTGCCCGGCAAAGACGACGATGCGCCCGCAACGTCAAGAGGGGATCGGCCGCAAGCGCCGGTTTGCCGCGCCGCGGCCGTCCTCGGCGACGGCCGGCGTCCGCGTCTTGCCTGTGCGATACGGCACGCGCGGCGGAGCCGGCCATGGCTAGGAGATCGTCCGTCGATTATGGATTGGATTCGCCATGGGCCGGGACCGGCCCGGCCATGGCGCCGGAAGGGCGTGTCGGGGGGCGGAGCGGTGCGAGCGACGCAGCCCGGGAGCACGCACGGCGTCCGGCGGCCACCCCGGTGGTCCCTCGCGCGCCGGCCCCGACCCCGGGGCGCCGGATCCACCCTTGCCGCTCCGGAGGAAAGCGTCGTTCCCGTGCCGATCATCCCGCCCACCATCCTGCACCAGCTCGAGCGCCTGCGCCGGACGGTGACGGTCGAGGAGGCCGCGGCGCGGCTGCGGCCGGGAACAAGCCCGGCGCCCGAGCCGGTCAGGCCGGCGCGGCGTGCCTCCGCCGCCTCGATCGCCCGGCTCTGGCAGCGCCTCAAGGGCGAGGGCGGGGCGGGCGAGGCCGAGGAGGCGCTGCTGGCCGACGCCGACACGGTGGCGCGGGCCGCCGACTATTCGCGCAACATCGAGAACCTGATCGGCACGGTGAAGGTGCCCGTCGGCGTGATCGGGCCGCTCCGGGTCAACGGGCTCAACGCCCATGGCGACTATTTCGTGCCGCTCGCCACCACCGAGGCGGCCCTGGTCGCTTCCTTCGCCCGCGGCGCCGACCTGATCGGGCGGGCCGGCGGGGCGACCGCGGCGCTCCTGTCGGAAGGCGTGCTGCGCACGCCCGGCTTCATCTTCGCCGACGTCGTCGCCGCCGGCGCCTTCGTCGAGTGGGTGGCGCGCCACGCCGGGGACCTCAAGGCGGCCGCCGAGGCGACCACCCGGCACGGCCGGCTGGTGTCGATCGAGCCGATGATCGACCATGACGTGGTGTTCCTGGTCTGCCGCTACACCACGGGCGACGCCTCCGGCCAGAACATGGTGACCATCGCCACCGAGGCCCTGTGCCGCCATGTCGAGGAGGCCTGCCCGGTCAGGCCCCGCGCCTGGTATGTCGAGGCCAATTTCTCCGGCGACAAGAAGGCCTCCTATCTCGGCCTGCTCACCGGCCGCGGCCGCAAGGTGACGGCGAGCGTGGTGCTGCCCGACGACCTCATCGAGAAGCACCTGCACACCGGCGCCGAGCGCATGCTCGACTATGGCCGCCTCGCCAATCTCGGGGCGCTGCTCAGCGGCCAGATCGGCGCCCAGGCCCATTATGCCAACGGCCTCGCCGCCTTCTACATCGCCACCGGCCAGGACGCGGCCTGCGTTGCCGAATCCGCCACCGGCTTCACCCGGATGGAGCGGCGCGAGGGCGGCGTCTTCGTCTCGGTGACGCTGCCGAACGTGCTGGTCGGCTCGGTCGGCGGCGGCACCGGCCTGCCGAGCCAGGCGGCCGGGCTCGCCGTCATGGGGCTGAAAGGACCGGGAAAGGCGGCGGCGCTGGCCGAGATCGCCGGAGCGGTGTGCCTGTGCGGCGAGATCTCGATCATCGGCGCCATCGCCGCCGGGCACTTCACCCGGGCCCACCGCAAGCTGGCGCGCACGCGGTGACGGTCCGCCCGCTCCCCGATGCGGCGCCGTCCCTGCCGCGGCGCCTGTGGATCTACCAGCGCGAGCGCTTCCCGCTCGGCAGGACCGGCCTGCTGCTCGCCGTGTTCTCCGCCGCCAGCATCGCCGTCTCGGCCAGCCTCGCCGGGCGGGCGCTGCCCGGCCCCTGGACCTTCTTCGTCGCCTGGCTGGCGACGCTGATCGTCTTCTTCCAGATGCGGGCCTGCGACGAGGTCAAGGACCGCGAGGACGACGCGCGCTGGCGGCCGGAGCGGCCGATCCCGCGCGGCCTGGTCGGCCTCGGGCTGATCGTCGGCCTCGCCCTCGGCCTGGCGCCCGTGGCCGGGCTGGCGGCGATGAGCCTCGGCATCGGCGTGCTGGCGCTGCTCGTCCTGGTCTGGCTCTGGCTCGGCCTGATGACGGCGGAGTTCTTCGCGCCGCGCCGGCTGAAGGCCCGGCCCTTCCTCTATCTCGTCTCGCACATGGCGATCATGCCGCTGATCGATCTCTTCGTCACGGGCACGGAATGGCTGGCCGCCGCCGGCACGCCGCCGCCGGGGCTCGGCTGGTTCCTGGGGCTGAGCTTCGCCAATGGCTGCGTGCTGGAGATCGGCCGCAAGGTCTGGGCCCCGGGCAGCGAGCGCCGGGGCGTGGAGACCTATTCGGCGCTGCTCGGGCCGGCGCGGGCGGCCTGGCTCTGGCTGGCGATGGTGGGCCTCGCCTGCGCCCTGCTGATCGGGGTCGGCTTCGCCGCCGGCGCGCCGCTGCCGGTCGCCGCGATCGGCCTCGCCGCCTTCCTCGCCATCGCCCTGGCCGCCGCCGGCTTCGTCCGGCGGCCGACGCCGGAAGGCGAGAAGCGGATCGACACCCTCGCAGGGCTCTGGGTGCTGGCGTGCTACGCCGCCGCCGGCTTCGCGCCGCTGCTGTTCGCCGGAGGCCCGGGATGAGCGACCTCATGCTGGTCCCTCAGGCCGGCGCCGCCGCGGCCGAGGTCGGCGGCAAGGCCGCGGCCCTCGCCGCCCTGGCGGCGGCGGGCTTCGACGTGCCGCCCCTCGCCGTGATCCTGCCGGAGGCCTTCGGGCCGGACGGCCTGACCGAGGCCGGCGCCGCCGCGCTCGCCGCCCATCTGGCGGGAGCCGGGGAGGGGCCGTTCGCCGTGCGCTCCTCCGGCCGCGAGGAGGACGGCGCCAGCCACTCCCATGCCGGCCAGTTCCTGACCGTGCTCGACGTCGCCCCGGCCGGCGTCGCCGCGGCCGCCGCCGCCGTATGGCGCTCGGGCGCCGGCGAGACGGTGCGGGCTTATCGCGCCTCGCGCGGGCTCGACCCCGATGGCGGCGCGCCCGCGGTGATCGTGCAGCGCCTGGTCAAGGCGCGCGCCGCCGGCGTCGCCTTCTCGGCCGATCCGGTGTCCGGCCGGCGCGACCGGGTGGTGATCTCGGCCGTGGCGGGCCTGGCCGAGCGCCTGGTCTCGGGCGAGGCGGAGGGCGAGGACTATGTGCTGGACAAGGCGGACGGCCGCGTCCTGGAGCAGCCGCGGGGCGGCGTGCTCGGCGCGGCCGACCTCGCGGCCCTCTTCGACGCGGTGCGGCGCGTCGAGGCCCGCTTCGGCCGGCCGCAGGACATCGAATGGGCCTTCGAGGGCGACCGGCTCTTCCTGCTCCAGGCCCGGCCGATCACCACGGCGCTGCGGGACGCGCCGCTCACCGACGACGCCGTCACCATCTTCGACAATTCCAACATCGTCGAGAGCTATCCCGGCTGCGTCGCGCCGCTGACCCACAGCTTCGCCGTGCATGTCTATGCCCGGGTCTACCGCATGTTCGTGCGCATCGTCGGCGTGCCGGAGGCCGATATCGCCGCCCATGGCGCGGTGTTCGAGAACATGCTCGGGCGCGTCGACGGGCGGGCCTACTACAACCTGGTCAACTGGTACCGCGCCCTGTCGCTGCTGCCGGGCTTCGCCATCAACCGCGCCCATATGGAAACGATGATGGGCCTGGACGAGCCGCTGCCGCGCGACATCGTCGC
>NZ_BAAJOT010000006.1:0-651250 GCF_057554225.1 Labrys sp. Lb11 | reverse complement strand
CCGGCAAGGAACGCGAGCGCACCTCTTCGGCCATGCGCGCCGCCTATGAGCAGGCGGTGGCGGAGGTCTCCAACCTGTTCGGCAGTGCCGCCGACCGGTTCTCGGAGGTGACGCAGGACATGCGCGGCATGGCCAAGACCATCCAGCAGGAGCTGGAGGCGACGCGCGTCGAGCTGCAGCGCGGCCTGGTCGAGATCCCGCGCGAGACCACGGAGTCGACGGCGACGATGCGCCGCGTCGTGGCCGAGCAGATCCAGGCGCTGAACGACCTGTCGGACATCGTCGCCCGCTCGGGCCGGTCGTTCGACGTGGCCGAGGCGACGCCGCGCCGGCAGGAGCCGGCGCGCCAGCCCGAACCGGCGCCGGCCGGCCCGTCGCGCCCCGCGGCGCCGGCCCGGCCGGCCGAGCAGCCGCGTCCGGCCCAGCAGCCCGTCGCAGCGGCTCCGGCGGCCAAGGCCGAGGCCCAGGCGACCAAGGCCGAGGCGGCGCCGGCCGCCAAGGCCGAGCCGCCGGCAGCCCAGCCCGACAAGGCTCCGGCCGCCAAGCCGGCGGCCGCCGCCCGTCCGGCGGCGCCCCCGCCGCCGGCTGCGTCCAACGGCAATGGCGAACGCCGCAAGAACGGCTGGCTTTCGGAAGTGCTGGCCCGCGCCTCGCATGAGGAGCGCGACGGCGAGGAGCCGGCGGAGGATGCGGCCAGCGAGCAGCCGGCGTCCCTCGACACGCTGTCGGTCGACATCACCAAGATGGTCGAGCACGATGCGGCCGAGGAGCTGTGGGGACGCTATCGCCGCGGCGAACGCAACGTCTTCAGCCGCCGCCTCTACACGCTGCAGGGCCAGCGCACCTTCGACGAGATCCGCCGCCGCTATCGCCGCGACGAGGATTTCCGCGAGACCGTCGACCGCTACATCGACGAGTTCGAGCGGCTGATCGCCGAGGTCGATCGGGAGGATCGCAGCGGCTCGATGGCCAAGACCTACCTCACGGCCGACAGCGGCAAGGTCTACACCATCCTCGCGCACGCGGCGGGCAAGCTGGGCTGACGGCCGTCGGGCCCAAGCAAGTTCGGGTCGAGGCGGCTTCGGCCGCCTCTTTCCGTTTCAGGGCCTGCCCCAAAGGCCGCACGGCGGCCCGGGATCTTTTGAAATCCTCCGGGAGCCGATCGCAGCCAATGTCGGGACATCTCCAGGGTGCTCCTGATCTTCAGGAGGGGAGCCGGCGACCTGCCGGCCGGAGGAAGACCTGCCGAGCCGACCCGGCCTTCGAGGCGGGCTGCCAAGGCGGGAAAGGCCCCTCCCCGGTCACACGCTCATGCGGCGGCGGACCTCGTCCTCGACCATGGTCTCGCGGGTGCCGGACAGGACGATCTCGCCGCGGTCCATGACATGGAAGGCATCGGCGAGCTCGCGGGCGAAATCGAAATACTGCTCCACCAGCACGATCGCCATGCCGCCCTTCTGCCGGAGATAGGCGATGGCGCGGCCGATATCCCGGATGATCGAGGGCTGGATGCCCTCGGTCGGCTCGTCGAGGACGAGCAGCGAGGGCCGCATCACCAGGGCGCGGCCGATGGCGAGCTGCTGCTGCTGGCCGCCGGACAGGTCGCCGCCGCGTCGGCGCAGCATGTCCTTGAGGACGGGGAAGAGCGAGAAGACGTCGTCGGGGATGTCGCGATCCCCTGCGGCCAGCGGGGCGTAGCCGGTCTCGAGATTCTCCCGGACCGTCAGCAACGGGAAGATCTCGCGCCCCTGGGGCACGTAGGCGACGCCGCGGCGGGCACGCTCATGCGGCGCAAGGCGGGACAGCTCGACGCCGCTCCACTCGATCCGGCCGCGTGCGATCGGCTGGAGCCCGACCACGGCCCGCAGCAGCGAGGTCTTGCCGACGCCGTTGCGGCCGAGCACGCAGGTGACCTTGCCGGGCTCGGCCGTGATCGAGACCGAACGCAGCGCCTGCGAGGCGCCGTAGTAGAGGTCGACGCCGGTGACGGTCAGCATGCTCCAGCCTCCTTCATCGACCGAGATAGACCTCGACGACGCGCTCGTTGGCGCTGACCTGGTCCAGCGTCCCCGACGCCAGCACCGCGCCTTCGTGCAGGCACAGGACGCGGACGTCGAGGTCGCGGACAAAGGCCATGTCATGCTCGACCACCACCACCGAATGGTCGCGGGCGATGCGCTTCAGCAGCACGGCCGTCTCGGCCGTCTCGGCATCGGTCATGCCGGCGGCGGGCTCGTCGACCAGGAGGAGCTTCGGGTCCTGGGCCAGCAGCATGCCGATCTCCAGCCATTGCTTCTGGCCATGGGAGAGCGAGCCGGCGCGGCGGGCGCGGGCATGGTCGAGGCGGATGGTGTCCAGCACCTCGTCGATCCTGGCCCGCGCCTCGGCCGGGCGGCGCCAGAACAGGTTGGCGACGACGCCACGCCTCGCCTTCAGGGCGAGAAGGATGTTGTCCTCCACCGTCTGGCTTTCGAACACGGTCGGCTTCTGGAACTTCCGGCCGATGCCGAGCTCGGCGATGCCGGCTTCGTCGATCCGGGTCAGGTCGGTCGCGCCCTCGAACAGCACGTCGCCGGCATCGGGACGGGTCTTGCCGGTGATGACGTCCATCATCGTGGTCTTGCCGGCGCCGTTGGGACCGATGACGGCGCACATCTCGCCGGCGGCGAGCGTGAGGGACAGGCCGCGCAGGGCGCGGAAGCCGTCGAAGGACACCTCGACGCCGTCGAGATAGAGCAGGCTGCTGGTGAGCGCGGCGGGTCTGGCGGTCATGGCCTCACTCCGCCCGGGCTTTCGGCGGCGACGGGCGAGGCCGGCCGGGGCACGGCGCGCCTGACCCTGGCCGCGAGGTCGCCGAGCAGGCCGAGCACGCCCTTCGGCATGAACAGCGTCACGGCCACGAAGATCCCGCCCAGGATGAACAGCCAGTAGGGCGCGAACAGGCCGCTGGTGAAGGTCGTCTTGGCGAAGTTGACCAGCACCGCGCCGAGCGCGGCGCCGACCAGCGTGCCGCGCCCGCCGACGGCGACCCAGATCACCACCTCGATGGAATTGCCCGGCTCGAACTCGCCGGGGTTGAGGATGCCGACCTGCGGCACGTAGAGCGCCCCGGCCAGGCCGGCGAGGCAGGCCGAGACGACGAAGACGAACAGCTTGTAGTTCTCGACGCGATAGCCGAGGAAGCGGGTGCGGCTCTCGGCGTCGCGCACCGCGATCAGCACCTTGCCGAGCTTCGAGCCGGTGATGCCGCGGCAGACGAGGTAGCCGGCGGCGAGGGCGACGACCGAGGCGACCAGCAGCGCCGTGCGGGTGGTCGCGGCCTGGATGTCGTAGCCGAGGATGTCCTTGAAGTCGGTGAAGCCGTTGTTGCCGCCGAAGCCCATGTCGTTACGGAAGAAGGCGAGCTTGAGCGCGAAGGTCATCGCCTGGGTGATGATCGACAGATAGACGCCGGTGACGCGCGAGCGGAAGGCGAACCAGCCGAAGAAGAAGGCGAGGACGCCGGGCACGAACAGCACCATCAGCGCCGCATAGGGGAAATGCTGGAAGC
Organism: Labrys sp. Lb11; assembly: GCF_057554225.1. Taxonomy (NCBI): domain Bacteria; kingdom Pseudomonadati; phylum Pseudomonadota; class Alphaproteobacteria; order Hyphomicrobiales; family Xanthobacteraceae; genus Labrys; species Labrys sp. Lb11. The sequence goes on along the minus strand of NZ_BAAJOT010000006.1, from coordinate 647,700 downwards.
CGTACCAGGCGAACGGCAGTTCCTTCCAGTCGAGGAAGACCATGAAATCGGGCAGGACGGGATCGCCGTACTTCCCGCGGCTGCCGATCTGGCGCATCAGGTACATGCCCATGGCGTAGCCGCCGAGCGCGAAGAAGGCGCCGTGGCCGAGCGAGAGGATGCCGCAATAGCCCCAGACGAGATCGAGCGACAGCGCGAGCAGCGCGTAGCACAGGTACTTGCCGAGCAGGGCCACGACCCAGGCCGGGACATGGAAGGCCGAGTCCGCCGGCACGGCAAGATGGCCGATCGGCACGAGCACGCCGACCAGCGCCAGCACCACCAGGAAGACGAGGCCGCGCCGGTCGGACAGGAGCCAGGCTGCGATCATTGTTCCACCGCCCTGCCCTTCAGCGCGAACAGGCCGCGCGGGCGCTTCTGGATGAACAGGATGATGAGGACGAGCAGCGCGATCTTGCCCAGCACGGCGCCGGCATAGGGCTCGAGCAGCTTGTTGGCGACGCCGATCGAGAGGGCGCCGACCAGCGTGCCCCACAGGTTGCCGACGCCGCCGAAGACCACGACCAGGAAGCTGTCGATGATGTAGCCCTGCCCGAGATTGGGCGAGACGTTGTCGATCTGGCTCAGCGCCACGCCGGCCAGCCCGGCGATGCCGGAGCCGAGGCCGAAGGTCATGGCGTCGACGCGGTTGGTGCGGATGCCCATGGCGGAGGCCATGCGCCGGTTCTGGGTGACGGCGCGGGTCTGCAGCCCGAAGCTGGTGAAGCGCAGCACGAACAGCAGCGTCGCGAACACGAGGCCGGCGAAGACGATGATCCAGAGACGGTTCCAGGTGACGGCGAGCCCCCCGAGCTCGAAGGAGCCGGTCATGAAGGCGGGCGCGCCGACCTCGCGGTTGGTCGGCCCGAACAGGGTGCGCACCGCCTGCTGCAGGATCAGGCTGACGCCCCAGGTGGCCAGCAGCGTCTCCAGCGGCCGGCCGTAGAGCCAGCGGATCACGGTGCGCTCGACCACGACGCCGACGCCGCCGGCGACCAGGAAGGCGAGCGGCAGGGCGATCGCCAGCGACATGTCGAACAGGGCCGGCGCGTGGCTGCGGATCAGGTCCTGCACCACGAAGGTGGTGTAGGCGCCGAGCATCACCATCTCGCCATGGGCCATGTTGATCACGCCCATCACGCCGAAGGTGATGGCGAGACCGATGGCGGCGAGCAGCAGCACCGAGCCGAGCGACAGGCCGTACCAGAGGTTCTGGACGCCGGCCCACAGCGCCAGCCGGGACCGGATCGCCTCGGCGCCGCCGGCGGCGGCGTCGCGGACGGCCTGCGGCGCGCCGGGCGGCAGGGATTGCAGCAGGCCGAGCGCGTCCTGGTCCTGCCGCCCGGCGATGACCAGGGCGGCGGCGACGCGGTCCGGCTCGGCCGCCGACGCCGAGAGGAAGACGATGGCGGCGCGGGCAAGCTCGAGCGTGCGCTTCACCCGGGGATCGGTCTCGGCGGCGAGCGCGGCCGAGATGGCCGGAAGGGCGGCGGGGTCGCGCGCCCTGGTGACGGCCTCGGCGGCGGCGAGGCGCCGCGACGGGTCTGCCGACATCAGCGTCAGCGAGCCCTGCGCCGCCTCGACGGCCCGGCGGACGCGGTTGTTGAGCCTGACCTTCTTCAGCCCGGACGGCACGGATGCGGCCGGCTGGCCGGTGGCGGCGTCGATGGTGGCGCCGTCCCTGGTGTAGAACACGCCCTTGCCGGCGGGATCGTAGCTCAGCCGGCCGTCGGCGAGGGCGTCGACCGCGGCGGCGGCATTGGGGTCGCCGGAGACGGCGAGGGCGGCGACGGCGGCTTCGATGGCGTCGAACCTGTCGGTGGCGAGCCTGGAATAGAGCGCGGCGTCGGCACGGGCGCCGCCGCTCGCGACGACGAGGACGAGCCAGGCGACCAGCAATGTCAGGGCGTTGCGCATGGGCTCATCCCGGAGGACGGCACGGCCTCCTCCCCGGGACGCCGGGGAGGAGAACCGCGCCCGATGTCACGCGGCCTTGCCGCCGCACTTGCCGAGATTGACGTTGAAGTTGCCGCAGGAGAGCGGCTTGCGCCAATCGGAGATCAGATCCTTCGAGCCGTCGAGGTAGTCCGACCATTCGTCGCCGACGACCAGGCCCGGGGTCTGCGAGACGATGTTGAACTGGCCGTCGGCCTGGATCTCGCCGATGAGCACCGGCTTGGTGATGTGGTGGTTGGGCATCATGGTCGAGGACCCGCCGGTGAGGTTCGGCGTCGAGACGCCGATCAGCGCGTCGATCACCGCGTCATGGTCGACGGTGCCGGCCTTCTCCACCGCCTTCACCCACATGTTGAAGCCGATGACATGGGCCTCCATCGGGTCGTTGGAGACGCGCTTCGGGTTCTTGGTGAAGGCCTGCCACTTGGCGATGAAGGCCTTGTTCTCGGGCGTATCGACCGACATGAAGTAGTTCCAGGCGGCGAGATGGCCGACGAGCGGCTTGGTGTCGATTCCGGCGAGTTCTTCCTCGCCCACCGAGAAGGCGACCACGGGGATGTCGGTGGCCTTGACGCCCTGGTTGCCCAGCTCCTTGTAGAACGGCACGTTGGCGTCGCCGTTGATGGTGGAGACCACGGCGGTCTTCTTGCCGGCCGAACCGAATGTCTTGATGTCGGAGACGATGGTCTGCCAGTCGGAATGACCGAAAGGCGTGTAGTTGACCAGGATATCCTCGGCGGCGACCCCCTTGGACTTGAGATAGGCTTCGAGGATCTTGTTGGTGGTGCGCGGATAGACATAGTCGGTGCCGGCGAGCACCCAGCGCTTCACCTCCTCGTTCTCCATCAGATAGTCGACGGCCGGGATCGCCTGCTGGTTCGGGGCGGCGCCGGTGTAGAAGATGTTGCGCGAGGATTCCTCGCCCTCGTACTGGACGGGGTAGAACAGGATGCCGTTCAGTTCCTCGAACACCGGCAGCACCGACTTGCGCGACACCGAGGTCCAGCAGCCGAACACGGCGTCGCACTTGTCCTTGGTCAGGAGTTCGCGCGCCTTCTCGGCGAAGAGCGGCCAGTTCGAGGCCGGATCGACGGCGACGGCCTCGAGCTTGCGGCCGAGCAGGCCGCCCCTGGCGTTCTGCTCCTCGATCAGCATCAGCATGACGTCCTTCAGCGTCGTCTCGCTGATAGCCATGGTGCCGGACAGCGAGTGCAGGATGCCGACCTTGATGGTCTCGTCGGCGGCGAAGGCGGGGCGCGGGCCGGCGCCGAGCGCCAGTGCCCCGGCGCCCCCCGCCAGCATCATCATGGCCGCGCGGCGGCTCATCATCGGTTGCGTCATCGGAAAGTCCCCCTGCTGCTCGGTGAACGGACGGCCTCGAAGGCGCTGCCTCGAGCCGGCGCGCCGATCGCAGGACTTTCGGGCCGATGCCGCAGTGCAGCATATACGTCGATCGACGTAGAGGCCGGGGAATGCCCGGAAAGACAGCGCGCCGATGCAAAAACAGGCAGGATCCGGCGCGAACACCGGGCTACGGACGGGATGCCGGCGGCACGGGCCTTGCAGCATCGCCACGAGCCAGGCGGTCCTGGCCGGACGCGGCCCACCGGCGGGCCGGGAGGACGATCCCATCCGATGGCAGGCCGCCAGCGCATCCTCCCGGTCCGGCGCGACTACAACCGCTGGGTCGCCGACCAGACGCTCGAAGACTATGCGCTGAGGTTCACCGCCAAGCGCGCCCGCCGATGGTCGGCGCCGCGCGTGGCGCAGACGGCGATCGGCGCGATCTCGTTCCTGGCGCTGGAGGCGATCGGCGGCGCGATCACGCTGTCCTACGGGTCCGCCAACAGCTTCGCGGCGATCCTGGTGGTCGGCGCCATCCTGTTCCTCACCGGCCTGCCGATCAGCCGCTACGCCGCGCGCCACGGCCTCGACATCGACCTGCTGACGCGCGGCGCGGGCTTCGGCTATATCGGCTCGACGGTCACGTCGCTGATCTATGCCAGCTTCACCTTCATCCTGTTCGCCATCGAAGCCTCGATCATGTCGACGGCGCTGCAGCTGTGCTTCGGCCTGCCGCTGTGGATCGGCTACATCGTCAGCGCGCTGGCGGTCATTCCGCTGGTCACCCACGGCATCACCTGGATCAGCCGCTTCCAGCTCGTCACCCAGCCGCTCTGGATCGGCCTCAACATCCTGCCCGTCGGCTTCATCCTGTGGTCGGACTGGCCGTCCTTCACCGAATGGCTCCGCTTCCCCGGCCTGCACGAGGCATCCGGCGCCTTCGACATCCTCAAATTCGGCGGCGCCGCCTCGGTCATCCTGGCGCTGATGCCGCAGATCGGCGAGCAGGTGGACGTGCTGCGCTTCCTGCCGCCGCCGCAGCCGGGCTCGCGCCGCGGCGCCCTCGCCGTCCTGGCCGCCGGGCCCGGCTGGATCGTGCTCGGCGCGCCGAAGCTGCTGTTCGGCTCGTTCCTCGCGGTGCTGGCGCTGCGGCACGGCGTGCCGGCCGGGCACGCCGCAGAACCGGCGCAGATGTACCGCATCGCCTTCGGCTACGTCCTGCCCTGGCCGGACGCGGCGCTCTTCCTCACCGCCGCCTTCGTGGTGGTGTCGCAGCTCAAGATCAACGTGATGAACGCCTATGCCGGGTCGCTGGCCTGGTCGAACTTCTTCTCGCGGCTGACCCACAGCCATCCCGGCCGCGTGGTCTGGCTGCTGTTCAACGTCGCCATCGCGCTCCTGCTGATGGAGCTCGGCATCTACGAGGCGCTGGAGCGGACGCTCGGCCTGTTCGCCGTGGTGGCGGTGGCCTGGCTCGGCGCCATCGTGGCGGATCTCGCCATCAACAAGCCGCTCGGCCTGTCCCCGCCCGGCATCGAGTTCAAGCGGGCCCATCTCTACGACGTCAATCCGGTCGGCGTCGGCGCGATGGGCCTCGCCGCCACGGTGGCGCTGCTGGCGGCGGCGGGAACATTCGGAGCGGTGGCCAGGGCGCTGGCGCCCTTCGTCGCCCTCGGCGTCTCGCTGGCGGCGGCGCCGGCCATCGCCTTCGCGACCGGGGGCAGATACTACCTCGCCCGCAAGCCCCGCGCCGCCTGGCAGTCGCGCCGCGAGATCACCTGCGCCATCTGCGAGCATCCGTTCGAGCCTGAGGACATGGCCCATTGCCCGGCCTACGCCGCGCCGATCTGCTCGCTGTGCTGCTCGCTCGACGCCCGCTGCCATGACCTCTGCAAGCCGAGGGCCAGGCTGCAGGCCCAGGTGATGGAAGCGATCGAGACCGCCCTGCCCGCTGCGGTCGCGGCGCGCATCAGCCCGCGCCTGGTGCAATATTGCGGCATCCTCGGCCTGTTCGCCGGCGTCATCGGCCTGATGCTCTACCTCGTCAGGTTCCAGGCCTCGTCCTGGATCGCGGCGCCGGCGGAGGCCGTCTCCAGGACGCTGTGGCTCTGCTTCGCCATCCTGCTGATCGTCGCCGGGATCGTCGCCTGGTTCTTCGTGCTGGCGCAGGAAAGCCGCCGGGTGGCGCAGGAGGAATCGTCGCGGCAGACGACGCTGCTGCTCCAGGAGATCGCCGCCCATCGGCGCACCGACGCCGCGCTGCAGCGCGCCAGGGACGTGGCGGAGGCGGCGAACCTCGCCAAGAGCCGCTATGTCGTCGGCCTCGGCCATGAACTGCGCACGCCGCTCAACGCCGTACTCGGCTATGCGCAGATCCTGGAGCGCGACGAGGCGATTCCGCCGGCGCGGCAAGGCAGCATCCGCGTCATCCGGCGCAGCGCCGAGCATCTGTCCGGGCTGATCGACGGATTGCTGGACATCTCCAAGATCGAGGCCGGACGCTTCCAGCTGCAGCGCAACGATGTCCGCTTCGCCGAGTTCCTCGACCAGATCGTCGAGATGTTCCGCCTGCAGGCCCGGGCCAAGGGGCTGGACTTCCGATTCGAGCCGGCTCCGCCCCTGCCCGACGCCGTGCGCACCGACGAGAAGCGGCTGCGGCAGGTGCTGATCAACCTGCTGTCGAATGCCATCAAGTTCACGGACCGGGGCCATGTGACGCTGGCGGTGACGCATCGCGCCCAGATCGCCACCCTGACCGTGGCCGACAGCGGCGTCGGCATCCCCTCGGCCGATCTCGAGCGGGTGTTCGAGCCGTTCGAGCGCGGCGTCCATGCCGGCAGCCGGACGCCCGGCCTCGGCCTCGGCCTGACGATCACCAAGCTGCTGGTGCAGATCATGGGCGGCGAGATCACGCTGGCGAGCGAGGCGGGGCGCGGCACCACCTTCCGGGTGCGGATGATGCTGTCCACCGTCGCCGTGCCGGCGGCCTCGCCGTCGCTGGCGGTGCGCGGCTATGCCGGCCGGCGCCGCACCGTGCTGGTGGTCGACGACGACCAGGACCACCAGGACCTGATGCGCGCGGCCCTGGAGCCGCTGGGGTTCCCGGTGCTGACGGCCAGGGACGGACCGACCTGCCTGGCGCTGGCGGGCGTCGCGGGGCGCGGGCCGGATCGCCACGAGCCGGTTCTCAGGCCCGACATCTTCCTGCTCGACATCTCGATGCCGGGCATGAGCGGCTGGGATCTGGCGCGGGCGCTGCGAGCCGCCGGCCAGACCGCGCCGATCCTGATGCTCTCGGCCAATATCGGCGAGAGCCTTCCGGCCCCGGGCGCGGATGCGGCGCACGACGACACGCTGCCCAAGCCGTTCGACCTCGCCCGGCTGCTCGAGCGCCTGCGCGTCCTCCTCAAGCTGGAATGGCTGGACGAGGCGGCCGAACCCGCCGTCGCCGGCCGGCCGGCCGCTTCGATCGCCAGGCCGAGTGCCCGGCACGTGAACGAACTCCTGGAGCTCGGCCGGATCGGCTATGTCCGCGGCATCGAGGCGAAGCTGTCGGAGATCGAGGCCGAGCCGGGCATGGGCGGCTTCGTCGATGCCATGCGCGCGCATCTCGGCCGTTTCGATTTCGAGCGCTACACCCAGGCGCTGGAGGCGATCGGCGATGACGAATAGAGAGCCCGGCCCCGCCGCCGGCCGTGGCCGCGAGGACGGCGCGAGCCGCCCGGGAGCGACGCCGGCATGACGAGCCCCCGGCCGGCCCGCGACATCGCGCTGGTCGTCGACGATTCGCCCGAGACGCTGGGCCTGCTCACCGAGGCGCTGGAGCAGTCCGGCGTCATGGTGCTGGTCGCGACCTCCGGGGCGCAGGCGCTGTCGATCGTCGAGCGCATCACCCCCGACCTCATCCTGATGGACGCGGTGATGCCCGGCATGAACGGCTTCGAGGCGACGCGCCGGCTGAAGGCGCGCGGCAGCGTCGCCCATGTGCCGATCATCTTCATGACCGGCCTCGCCGACACGCCGCACATCGTGCAGGGCCTGGAGGCCGGCGGCGTCGACTATCTGACCAAGCCGATCAACATCGATGAGCTCCTGGCGCGCATGCGGGTGCATTTGGCCAATGCCCGGGCGGCGCAGAGCGCACGCGTCGCGCTGGACGCGGCGGGGCGTTTCCTGGTGGCGGCCGACGGCGCGGGCAGTCTGGTCTGGTCGACGCCGCAGGCCATCCGGCTGCTCGGCGGCGCCGGCGCCCTGCCCTCCGGCGTGATCGAGCGGGCGCACGGCGGGCGGCCCGACACCGGCGTCAGCCTGCCGATCGGGCCGGACGGATCGCCGCTGCACCTCGCCTTCCTCGGCCGGATCGGCGAGGACGAGTACCTGTTCCGCCTGACGGCCGAGGCGGGCGGCGACCAGGTCGGCGCCCTGCGCCGGCGGTTCGCGCTGACCGCACGCGAGGCCGAGGTGCTGTCGTGGATCGCGCGCGGCAAGTCCAACCGCGACATCGGCGACATCCTGGAGATGAGCCCGCGCACGGTGAACAAGCACCTGGAGCAGATCTATGTGAAGCTCGGCGTGGAGAACCGCGCCTCGGCGGCGGTGCTGGCGACCCGGGCTCTCGACCAGCCCTGAAACGGGACGGCCTATGCCGCCTCGTCCTGCAGCGAGCCGCCGCAGGCGCGGCGCACATTGTCGACAAACTGGCGGGCGCTGGCCTCCCAGCTGTATTTGAGCGCTTCGGCGCGGGCGGCCTCGCCGGGAATGTCCAGGCATGCGAGTGCGGCGCGGCGCAGGTCCTGGTCGAGCACGCCGGCCCCCGTGCCGCCGATGACGTCGAGCGGGCCGGTCACCGGGAAGGCCGCGACCGGCAGGCCGCTCGCCAGTGCCTCCAGCAGCACGATTCCGAAGGTGTCGGTCAGGCTGGGGAAGACGAAGACGTCCGAGGAGGCATAGGCCTGCGCCAGCGCCTCGCCGTGCAGCATGCCGGCGAAATGGACGGCGGGGAAGCGCGCCCGCATCGCCGCCAGCGCCGGGCCGGCGCCGACCACCACCTTCGAGCCCGGCAGGTCGAGCGCCAGGAAAGCCTCGATGTTCTTCTCCACCGACACGCGGCCGACGCTGAGGAAGATCGGCCGCGGCAGGTCGAACATGCCGGCGCCCGGCCGCGGCCGGTAGATCTCGTGGTCGACGCCGCGCGACCAGCGCATCAGGCGGCGGAAGCCGCGCGCCGCAAGCTCGCGCTCCATTGCCGGGGTCGAGACCATGGTGCCGGAGCCGGCATTGTGGAAGCGCCGCAGGCAGCGATAGGTCAGATCCTGGGGAATCGGCGCCCGGGCGGCGATATATTCGGGGAAACGCGTGTGATAGCTGGTGGTGAACGGCCGGCCGCGCCGGAGGCAGGCCCGGCGGGCGAGGAAGCCGATCGGTCCTTCGGTGGCGATGTGGATGAAATCCGGCGCGGCCTCGCCGATGCGGCGCTCGATCGCGGCCGGCGTGACCAGGGCGAGCTGGATCTCCGGATAGGACGGCAGCGGCACCGTGGGGTAGCCGGCCGGCGACAGGATGTCGAAGGTGACGCCGAAGCGCGCGGCGGCCGTGGCCGTCTGTTCGAGCGAGCGCACCACGCCGTTGACCTGCGGTCGCCAGGCGTCGGTGGCGATCAGGATCTTCACGCCGCCGCCCGAGCCCCGGTCGGCAGGGGCAGGGCCGCCGCAGCGGCCGGCGCCTGCGCCGAGCCGCTGCGGTCGGTCCAGCGGATGATCTCGAAGCGCCCGTCGGCGTGCTCGACCACCGCGGTGCAGCTTTCCACCCAGTCGCCGGTGTTGATGTAGGCGATACCGTCGAGGTCGCGCTGCGCCGCATGATGGATATGGCCGCAGATGACCCCCTCGCACTGCTGGCGCCGGGCTTCGTCGGCCAGGGTTTCCTCGAAACGGCCGATGAAGCTCACCGCGTTCTTCACCTTCAGCTTCGCCCAGGCCGACAGCGACCAGTAGCTGAGGCCCAGGCGGCGGCGGGCGATGTTGAGCCAGGTGTTGACGCCGAGCGCGAAGACATAGGCCCAGTCCCCCAGCAGGGCGAGCCATTTGGCATGACGCACCACGACGTCGAAGGCGTCGCCATGCATGACGAGGTAGCGCTTGCCGTCGGCCGCGACGTGCACGGTCTGCTCGACCACCTCGATGCCGCCGAAATGATGACCGGGAAAGTCGCGCAGGAATTCGTCGTGATTGCCCGGCACGTAGACCATGCGGGCGCCCTTGCGCGCCTTGCGCAGCAGCTTCTGCACCACGTCGTTGTGGGATTGCGGCCAGTACCAGCCGCTCTTCAGCTGCCAGGCATCGACGATGTCGCCGACGAGATAAATGCTCTCGGCGTCATGGACGCGCAGGAAATCGAGCAACAGGCCGGACTGGCAGCCCTTGGTGCCGAGATGAATATCCGAGAGGAACAGGGCGCGGTAGCGCCTGCCTTCGCCGTCCTCGCTCATGATCGCGCCCCCAAGTTTCGCCGATCACACTCCGTCGCCGCCACAAACACGATTCAGGTCTCGGAATTGTGACAGGCGGCGGCCGGGACCGCGCCGGGCCTGCCGCGGCCCGGAGCGCCCCGCCGTCGCCGGCCGAAATTGCACGGGATCCTCTTGCACGCCCCCCCGCCCCTCACCACGTCATGGCCGGCTGGGGAGCCGATGGAGTAGAGACCGATGACCTCTTGTGCGACGAGGAGCCGCTGGAGCCCGCTGCATATCCTGGCAGTGGTCGGGGGCTTTGTGATCTGGTGGCCCCTGGGCTTGGCGGCCCTGGCGTTCTGCCTGTGGGGTGACCGCCTTCCCCGCGACCAGGTCCGCGAAGGGTTCGACCGCATGAAGGCGGAGTTCGGCGGCTTTGCCCGCGAGCATCGTCACGGCTGGTCGGCGACCGGCAACGCCGCCTTCGACGACTACCGGGCCGAGACGCTGCGCCGCCTCGACGAGGAGCGCCGCAAGCTGGAAGAGGAAGGCCGTGCCTTCGCCGAGTTCCTGCGCAATCTGCGCCGGGCTCGCGACAAGGAAGAGTTCGACCGCTTCATGGCCGAGCGCGCCGCCTCCCGCCCGAGTGACGGCACGACCAGCACCTGACCGGTTTCCGGCCGCAAGGCCATGTCGAACGACGACGCCCGCGCGGGTTCCGCGCGGGCCTTGTGTTTTGGACGAACCGGCAGGAAGCCCTAGCTCCGGCCTCGATCGCGCCGCTGACGCCCGCCCCAGGCCCTCCGCCACGCGCCCGTCCCGATCCACGCGGCAAGCGCTCCCCCACCGGCTCGGCAGCCGTCCGCATAGTGCCCGATCGCCGTCCCTGCCGCCGATCTGAAGGCGATAGCCCCCTCCGCCGCCGACGAGAACGACCCGGCGATGCCCGATGCGAGATGGCGTCGGCGCATGGCGCCCGGCTGTCCCGATTGTCCGCGCGCCATCGCCGGAGGGATCGCTTCATTCCCGCACACAGCGAGATCGACGCCTATGCCGGCGCCACGGCCGAGAGCGCCTATCACCCCTCCTGCACCTGCCGGATGGGCGAGGACGAGGATGCGGTGGTCGACAGCGAGTGCCGCGTCCGGGGGGTGGAGGGGCTCAGGGTCGTCGACGCCTCCATCATGCCCTCGATCCCGAGCGGCAACCTCAACGCGCCGACGATCATGCTCGCCGAGAAGGCATCCGACCTCATCCTCGGGCGGCCGCCCCTCCCCCCGACGCCGCGCCTCGATCGGCCGATACCTGAACTTCTACAATACCCGCAGACCCCATTCGAGCCTTGACCGGAAGACACCCGATCAGGCCTACTTCAACAAGCCAACGCCAATCCCGGCGGCGGCATAATACCGGCCGAAACCCACTTATCCGGCAGCTTCAGCTGTCCAAGCAAACCGAGCCGGCTCTCTATAGCCACATCAATCCCTACGGCCGCTTCGATCTCGACCTGAGCAGCCGGATTGATTTCGGGCGGCTCGCCGCCTGAATCGACCGAAACGAAAGTTGTTGCAATAATCTGCCGCGAAAACTTAATTTTAATCGGGATATTCGCGAAACTGAACGCCTCGCTCTACGCACATGCTCTATTTCGCCGGTGTAATACACGGAAGAAAACGAGCCCGAGGGTGATAGCAACCAAGTTATAGATCGTCGCGACCGCGAAAGCTGTGCCATAGGCATCAGCGGCTCCAACGCCGGTTGTCGCTTCAGCGCCGCTTTCGTGGATGACGCCGAACAAGATGATGCCGACGATCGTCACGCCGAAAGCCGAGCCCGCTGTTTGGATGGTGCTGAACATGCCGGACGCCATCCCGGCCTCGGCGTTGGCAACGGTGCTCAGAACCATGTTGAGCAGGAGTGGAATGACGATCCCCTGACCAAGCCCTTGCAGGATTACGGAAAGCGTCAACGCCGAAGCTGTCCCGCCGGCAAGGCCGGCCGTGATCGCGATCAGCAAGCCCAAACCGAACAGTCCCATGCCATAGGTCAGAGCCCGAGGCTGCTCATTCGTAAAACGAGCCGAGACGAGAGACCCGACGAAGAAGGCTAGCGTGGACGGCAGAAACAACATAGCTGCCCGTAACGGAGTCTGGCCGAGACCGATCTGCAAAAAGATCGTCAGCGACAAAGAGAAAGAGCTGACTGCCGAGAAAAACAGAAATGACGCCAGCATGCCGAAGACGAAACGTTCATTGCTGAATAGCGAAGGATCAATGATCGGGATGCCGCCACGCCGTCTCAGGCGACTTTCATAGGCAATGAAAGCACCGAACAAGGGCACGGATGACGATAGCCCGGTGATTACCCACCACGGCCAATGCTGCTCTTGCCCCGCCATGGCGGGCATCAGTAGCGCCGTGAGTGCTGCTACGCCGAGGAGCGCTCCCAAGAGGTCGAGTCTTGCCGGCGCAGCTTCTCTCGTTTCGACGATGAACCATCTCCCCGCAACGAGCGCGTAGGCGGCGATCGGCAGGTTGACGAAAAAGATCAGGCGCCAGCCGAGGCTACCGACGTCAAAGGCGAGCAGGCAGCCGCCAAGAAGTTGCGATGCCGCACCGGCAATACCCTGTACTGCGCCCATTACGGCAAAGGCGCGCCGGCGCTCTTCACCGTCGAACAGCAGTCGTACCGATGCATAGATCTGCGGCATCAGAAGGGCTGAGCCGATACCCTGCAACGCCCGCGATGCAATGAGGAGCGGAGGCGACGAAGCAAGGCCGCACAGAAAGGAGGCGAGTGCAAAGATCGCCATGCCGAGGAGAAACAGCCGCCGCCGCCCGTAGAAGTCGCCTAGCCGTGCGCCATTGAGCAGCATCGCGCCATAGGAGACGCTGTAGGCCACCATGATGATCTGCAATTCGGCATTGGTCGCGTGCAGGTCGCGCTGAATATCGGGCAATGCGATATTGACGATGAAGAGATCGAGGATCGTGACGAAATTTCCAGCAAGAAGCACCGCCAGCGATGAATTCGCTCCTGCCCACCGTTTATTCTCGTGCGCCAACGTCATCTTCATTTCCACCCGTGGGCATCGGCCCCATACCGGAAACGATATCCAGTCTCCAATGCCGATCAATCAGGCAGCGTGGACATTCATAAAGGACAAAATTTCCTTTATGATCCAATCATGGATAGTCTGAGCAGTCTTTCCGCCTTCGTTCACGCTGCTGAACAGCACAGTTATGTGGCGGCCGCACGCGTTGCCGGCGTCTCACCGTCGGCGATCGGCAAGGCCGTCGCCCGTCTGGAAAGCCGGCTCGGTGCACGGCTGTTCAACCGGACAACGCGCAGCATCAGCCTAACGGAGGAAGGAGCGGCGTTCTACGAGCGATGCAAGCGTATCATTGACGATCTTGAAGATGCTGAGGCAAGCCTCACAGAAAGCCGGAAGCGTCCGAGAGGACGCCTGCGTGTCAGTGTGCCCCACATCGTCGGACAGCATCTTTTGATGCCGGCTCTGCTCGACTTCACCGAGCGATTTCCCGATGTCGAACTGGATATCGACTTCGAGGATCGGGTCGTTGATCTGGTGGCTGAAGGACTAGATATTGCCATTCGCAGCGGAGAACTGGCCGATACCAGTCTGATCGCCCGTCGCCTTGGTGAGCAGCATTTTGTCGTTTGCGGAAGCCCCCGCTATTTCGACCACCATGCCCCGCCAATGTCGCCGGCGGACCTCGCCGGGCATTCCTGCATCCATTTCAAATACCCGACAAGCGGGCGTCTGGCTACTTGGGCCTTTGCTGCTCCCGACGAGCGGACGATCCTGCCGAAGAGCCTGATCTTCAACAATACGGACGCCGGCTTGCGTGCCGCACTGGATGGGATGGGTATCGCCCACCTGCCGGTCTATGTCGCAGCGTCGCATGTTCGCGCCGGAACACTGATTCCCGCGCTGGCCTCATACATGGTGCCGTTTGGTTCTTTGTCTCTGGTCTGGCCGTCTAGTCGCCAGTTGTCGCCGAAGGTTCGGGCCTTTGTGGATTTCGTGACCGGACATTTCGCAGCCCGACCAGACACGTTCCAAACGGGGGCGGCGCTATCGCGAGTATCCTGATTTTCCAGCTCGGATTGCACCGGGCCGAAATTGTTCGGCGATTCTTGTCGCAAAAGTTCCCTGATTGACGGGGATTTTTGCGACAGCTCGGCGTCGATGTCGTTTTGGGTATACCCGTGATGAACACCGCGCATGAACAGGCCGAGCTCGCAAAATCCTGTTTATTTTGGGTCTGAAACGAAATATTGAACAATTCGCCTTGATGGCACACCCAAATTGAACAGTTTGCAACGGTGTAGTGCATGCCTCGTATCGGATATGCCCGCACTTCCACCACGGACCAGAACCTTGCCGCGCAGGTGGCCGCGCTTAGAAGCGCTGGCTGCGATGTCATCCGTGAGGAGCAGAAAAGCGGCGGCTCGCTCGAGGGCAGGCCGCAACTGATGACCATTCTCGACTTTATCCATGCCGGCGAAACCCTCGTCATCACGCGCATCGACCGGTTGGCCCGATCGCTACGCGATCTCCAGGTCATAACCGATAAGCTCAAGGCCAAGGGCGCACATCTGTTTGCCACCGAGCAGCCTGTCGACACTTCCACAGCCGCCGGCAATGCGTTCTTCGACATGCTCGGCGTGTTCGCCGAGTTCGAAACCAACCTACGGCGCGAGCGACAGGCTGAGGGGATTGCCGCTGCTAAGAAACGTGGCACCTATAAAGGTCGCCCGCCCAAGATTGATCGCGCCGAAATCTTGTTGCGGCTGCAACGGGGACATGGACCCAGCAAGATCGCCCGCGAGCTTGGTATATCGCGCGGCACCATCTACCAGGTGCGCAAAGGCGGTTCCGAATAACCCCGCCAAACGCCGCTGTTCATCAATCGTTCTTCAACTTGGCCAAAATCGCAGCTTCGAGCCGACGGCGCGCATCTACGAAGCCCCGACAAGCCGCGATGTCGCGGCCTTCATCGGCTCGATGAACTTCTTCCCGGGCAGGCTGGTCGGCCTGGAGGATGCCGGGGCGGTTGTCGATGCCGGCGCAATCGGGCGGCTGACGGTGCAGCACGACACCGGGACCAGCGGCGCCAGGGTCGGCGATGCCGTCGTCGTCGCGGTGCGCCCTGAGAAGATCAGCTTCGCAGACGATCCGGGGCAGGCCGGCAACCGCCTCGCCGGCGACCTGGTCGCCGCCTCCTATCTCGGCGACCGCAATCACCTCTTCGTCAGGGTCGACGGCGTCGCGCGGCCGGTCGCCGTGGCATCGCAGAATGTCACGCCCCAGACGGGGCAGGCGCCGCGGTCGGGCGGCGTCTGCCTGGAATGGCGGCCGGAAAGCGCCATCCTCCTGCCCGAGCACGGCGCCTGGGCCGCCTGAGCCGGCGTCGGAGAGGCCGTGCCGACGGAAACTCCCCGTCCCGCGGTCAGTACTTCGCCACGACCGGCTCCTGCGGCAGGGCAGCGACCGCCGTGCCGCCGAACTTCCAGCGCAGGCCGACCGAGACCACGTCGACCGACCCGGCGACGTCGCCGTAGAACGACATGCCGTAAAGATTGCCGCTGTCGGCGTTCGGCGTGCCGGGACCGACCTTGATCGTGCCGTCCTTGACGAAGGCGTGGCTGTAGCCGAAGTCGAGGGTCAGGTGCTCGTTGTAGACATAGGAAGCGCCCGCCGACACCCATATCCGGTCCCCGTCGGGGATCGACACGTCGCGTTGCGCGTCCTTGATCGGCGAGATCTCGTAGGATGCGCCGCCGCGCAGGGTGAGCTGGTCGTTCCACTGATATTCCGCGCCGAGCGCGAAGTTCCAGCCGTCCTTATAGCGGAAGGTCAGGGTCGTCGGGTTGACGCCCTGCAGCGGCCCGCTGCGGATGTAGAACGGCACGTCCTGCACCAGGCTCCAGTTCCGCCACTCGACGGAGCCGAGCAGCGTCCATTGCGGCGCGATATTCTGGCTGAAGCCGATTGTCGCCTGGTCCGGCAGGGTGATCTTGCCGACCACCGGATGCGACCCGGCCAGCGGCCCGAGGGGGGGCAGGTCGGGCATGTCGAGGTTGCCCTTGAGCGACAGGTCGACACGCGAGCGGTAGCCGAGCGCGATCTCGCCGCCGGTCCAGGGCTTGATGGTGGCGCCGAGGGTGTAGCCCCAGCCGGTATCCTCGAGGTCGTCCAGCTGGCCCAGCTCGACCACCCTGTCGCCGGGGATGACGTCGCGCGAGAACTTGGCCGTGGCATAGAGGACGCGCGGGCCGACGGCGATGTTCAGCCAGTCGTTGACGGTGTAGCCCACGACCGCGGCGACGTCGATGGACACGGCCTTGGCGCTGATCGACAGGTTCTGGCCGGCCCAGGGCACGTTGGGCTTGCTGGCGAGGCCGAAGGGCGAATTGACGGATAGACCGACCGCCCAGTCTTCGTTGAGGCGATAGGCGACGTAGGACGTGGGTATCAGGGCGTCCTGCAGGATGTCGCCGGAGTCGTCGCCGAGGGCGAGCAACGGCGGCGAGGTGCCGGACACGGCCTTGATGTCGGCCTGCGGCAGGGCCAGCGTATAGTTGGAGCTGGACTCGAAGCCCTCGACCTGGTTCACCGCCGCCGGGTTCCAGAACATGCCCGACAGGCCGAAGACCGTCGTGCCGGCGCCCGAGAAGGCGTTGCCCGCGCCGACCGTCGATTGCAGCCTGTGGCCGAAGCCGCCGGCCTTGGCCGCCCCGGCCGACAGCATGGCCGTCGAGGCCAGCAGGACAATCGCTGTGGCGCGCAGAGACGTCGCCATATTTCCCCCAAAACCGTGCCGGCGGATCGCCGGATGCCCCCGAGACAGTACGTCCTGTCCGTGACAGAGTGCTTAATCCCGCGCCAACCGCAACCGTGGTGACCGGACGGGCCGGGGCTCGCCGCGGTCGAATCGATTGCGGCGAGATCGAGACGATGCCGGGCAATTCGAAGTAAACGGCTACGCCCGCGGAGACTTTTCCGCTCGCTGCTCCAGGATCGACGCCGGAGCGGCAACCGTCGCCAGGCTGCGACCTTATGCGGTTTGCAACTCTATGTGACTGTTGTGCAACAACTTCTTGCGGCTGGCCGCCGGCATTGCGGTCTTCGCGGGGCGCTTTTGCGATTCGAAGCCTTGCCCTCGCTCGCCGGCATCGGCATATAGTCCCGCCCAAGTTGTCCTACAAATCCGCCCAAGGTGGCCTGCCAAAGGAAATCGACATGAAGCTCGTGCGTTACGGCAATCCTGGCCAGGAGAAGCCCGGCCTGATCGACGCCGACGGCCAGATCCGCGACCTCTCCGCCCATGTCGCGGACCTGACGGGCGACGTGCTGTCGCCGGCCTCGCTGGCCAGGCTCGCCCAGCTCGACGCCAAGGCGCTGCCGCTCGTCGCCGGCACGCCGCGCTTCGGCTCCTGCGTGCCCAAGCCCGGCAACTTCATCGCCGTCGGCCTCAACTATGCCGACCATGCCGCCGAGAGCAATCTGCCGGTGCCGAAGGAGCCGGTGCTGTTCAACAAGGCGCCGTCCTGCGTGGTCGGTCCCAATGACGACGTGATCATCCCGCGCGGCTCGGAGAAGACCGACTGGGAGGTCGAGCTCGCCATCGTCATCGGCAGCCGCGCCTCCTACGTGGAGGAGAAGGACGCCCTCGCCCATGTCGCCGGCTATTGCGTCTGCAACGACGTCTCCGAGCGCGCCTACCAGATCGAGCGCTCCGGCCAGTGGATGAAGGGCAAGGGCTGCCCGACCTTCGGCCCGCTCGGCCCCTGGCTGGTGACGCCGGACGAGGTCGGCGACGTGCAGAACCTGTCCATGTGGCTGGACGTCAACGGCAAGCGCATGCAGACCGGCTCGACCAGGACCATGGTGTTCGGCGCCGCCCATATCGTTTCCTACATTTCCCAGTTCCTGATCCTGGAGCCGGGCGACGTCATCACCACCGGCACGCCCCCCGGCGTCGGCATGGGCATGAAGCCGCCGGTCTACGTCAAGGCGGGCGACGTCATGACGCTCGGCATCGAGAAGCTCGGCAGCCAGCGCCAGACGGCCGTGGCCTGGAGCGCCTGAGCAGCGCTCTCCCGAACCTGCTTACACTTGCAAGTCCGAGCAGCATTGATTTGCATTGAAGATGCCAGATCAATCGTGGCGGGAGCCACGAGAAGCGGCTCGGACCTCGCCATCGACCGCCGCGGCGGGCGCAATGCCCGCCGCCCTCCCCCCGGGGGGCATGCGCAAGAGACCGGCCGCCCCTACTCCATCACCGCCGCCTTCATGATGCACACCATGGTGGCGTGCACCGGCTCCGGCCCGACGACGCGGATCGCGTGCGGCCGGTCGCAGCGGTAGCGCAGGGTCTCGCCTGCGCCTGCCCGTTCCACAACGCCGCCGACATCGACCTCCACCGCGCCCGACAGGATCGACAGGCTCTCGATCGAGCCGCGCTGGTGCGGATCGCTCTCGAGCACGCCGCCGGGCTCGGCGTGGAAATCGTACCATTGCAGCCATTCGACCGTCTTGATCCAGCCGATGATGGTGAGGCGGCACTTGCCGTCCTCGGAGATCACCACCGGCGTGTCCGGACGCGTGGTCCTCTGCAGGAACGGACCGTCATCGGCGCTGGCCAGCACGCGCTCGATCGAGACGTCGAGGGCCTGGGACAGGCGCCAGATCGTCGCCAGGGTCGGATTGGTCTCGTTGCGCTCGATCTGGCTGATGATCGACTTGGCGACGCCGGACTGCTCGGCAAGCTCGGACAGCGACAGGTTGTAGGCCTTGCGCAGCCGCTGGATGGTCTTGCCCAGCTGTCCGGACAGCAGGAGCGCACCGGCGTCCAGGTCCGCCCTCCGATCAGCCCCGCTCATCTCAACGCTTTCGTTTGATTTGACGAATTTTGCGTTTGTAGTAGCGAACGAATTGTACGGCAAGGGGCGGCCGCTCAGGTAACCTCGGGCGCCTCGCCGCGGCGCAGGCCGAGCGCTCGCTCGCGCAGGATGACGAAGACCCCGGCGGCGATGATGATCCCCGCCCCGATGAGCACCAGCGGCGGCGGCACGTCGCCGAAGGCGACATAGCCGACGGCGAGGGCGAACAGCATCGAGGCATATTCGAAGGGGGCGATCAGCGAGGCGTCCCCGAGCCGATAGCTCTGGGTCAGCAGGATCTGGGCGATGCCGCCGAGCACGCCGATGCCGGTGAGCACGGCGAGTTCATGCGCCGTGGGCATCACCCAGCCGAACGGCAGCGTCGCCAGGCCGATCACCGACGAGACGAGCGTGAAGTAGAGCACGATCGAGCCGGTCGGCTCGGTCTCGGTCAGCCGGCGCACCTGGATCATGGCGAAGCCGGCCACGACGGCGGCGGCGAGGCTCAGCATCGCCCCGAGCATCTGCTCGCCGCCGCCCGGCGTGTTCTCGCCCAGATGCGGCAGCAGCGTCAGGATCACGCCGAAGAAGCCGAGCGCCACGGCGCTCCAGCGATAGGCCCGCACCTGCTCCTTCAGGATCAGCGCCGCCAGCACCACCGTGAAGATCGGCGCCGCGTAGAAGATGGCGGTGGCGTCGGCGAGCGGCAGGCGGGCAATGCCGGCGAAGTTCAGGTACATGGCGACGACGCCGACGCCGCCGCGCAGGACATGGCCCATCGGCCGCCCTGTCTTCAGGGCGGAGCGCAGCGTGCCCTGCCAGGCCAGGAAGGCGACGAGCGGGATCAGGGCGAAGATCGAACGGAAGGCGACCACCTCGCCGGTCGGATAGGTGGTGCCGATCAGCTTGATCAGCGCGCCCATGACCGTGAAGATCAGGACCGACGCGACCTTGAAGGCGATGCCCGCCAGGCTGGGCGGCGGCAGGGATTGGGCGTGCATGACGGACGGTGTTGCGGCCTGCGGACCGGCACGGGCGCGCCGCCGCCATAACGGGAGAGGCGCGTCCGCAGCGACGCCCCTCCCGCTCCTCCCCGCCTATTCCGCGGCCTGCCTGATCGCCGCATCCTGGATGGCGCGCCAGACCACCTCGGGGGTCGCCGGCATGTCGATCCGGGTGATGCCGCAGCCGCGGCGCAGCGCATCGATGACCGCGTTCATCACCGCCGGCGCCGCGCCGATGGTGCCGGCCTCGCCCGCGCCCTTGATGCCGACGGGGTTGCCCTTGCACGGCACGTTGCGCGTCTCGAAATGGAAGAACGGCACATTGTCGGCGCGCGGCAGGGCATAGTCGGTCAGCGTCGCGGTGAGGAGCTGGCCGTCCTCGCCGTAGACGGTACGCTCCAGCAGCGCCTGGCCGATGCCCTGCACCACGCCGCCCTGCACCTGGCCTTCGAGCAGCAGCGGGTTCACCACCACGCCGAAATCATCGACGATGGTGTAGCGCAGGATGCGCGTGACCCCGGTGTCCGGGTCGATCTCGACCTCGCAGACATGGGTGCCGTTGGGATAGGTCGCCTCGCCCGGCTGGTAGTTGTGGTCGGCGGTCAGGAGGTCCGGCGTCGCCTTCGGCAAGGCGGCGAGCGCGGTGAAGTCGATGGCCTTGTCCGTGCCGACGACGCGGATACGGCCGTCGATGATCTCCAGATCCGCGATGCCGGCCTCCAGCTCGTCCGAGGCCAGGGCCTTCAGCCGCTCCGCCAGCGTCTGGCTCGCCTTGCCGACGGAGGCGCCGCCGACCGGGATCGAGCGCGAGCCGCCGGTGCCGCCGCCGGTGCGGATGCGGTCGCTGTCGCCCTGGACGACGTTGATGCGCTCCAGCGGCAGGTCGAGATGCTGGGCGACGAACTGGGCATAGGCGGTGAGATGGCCCTGACCGTTGGTCTGCGTGCCGATCAGCACCGTCACCGAGCCGTCCTTCTCCAGCGATACCGTGGCGGTCTCGCTCGCACCGTCGGCGCAGGCCTCGATATAGGTCGACATGCCGATGCCGAGGAGCTTGCCGGCCTTCTTGCCCGCCTTCCAGCGATCCTTGAAGGACGCCCACTGCGCCACGTCCATGGCACGGCGCATATGGCCCTCGAATTCGCCGCTGTCATAGGTGCGGCCGGTAGGAGCCTTGAACGGCATCTGCTCGGGCTTGACGAAGTTGCGGGCGCGCACCTCGTCGACGGCGAGGCCGGTCTCGAAGGCGATGGCGTCCATCAGCCGCTCGATCAGGTAGGCTGCCTCGGGCCGCCCGGCACCGCGATAGGCGTCGACCGGCAGCGTGTTGGTGAAGACGCCGCGCACGCGCACATCCATCGCGCCGATGGCATAGGCGCCGGTGGCCATCAGCGCGCCGAGCCAGGGAATGAACGGCCCGAACTGCGAGAGATAGGCGCCCATGTCGCCGATGATGTCGATCCTGACGGCCTGGATGCGCGAACGCCGGTCGAGCGCCGCCTCGATGCGGGTGATGTTGTCGCGGCCCTGGGTGTCGCCGAGGAAGTGCTCGGTGCGGTCGGCAAACCACTTCACCGGCTTGCCGAGGCGGCGGGCGGCTTCCATGCACAGCGGATATTCGCGGTACATGAAGGCCTTGGTGCCGAAGCCGCCGCCGACGTCGCCGGTCTTCACATGGAAGGCCTCCGGCGGCATGCGGAAGATGTTCTGGGCCAGGTTGTCGCGCAGGCTGTGAACGCCCTGCGAGCCGACGGTCAGGGTGAAGCGCCCCCCGTCCCATTCGGCGATGCAGCCGCGCGTCTCCATGTAGTTGGCGACGAGGCGGTTGTTGAGCACGTCGAGCGTGACCACCCGCGCCGCCTTGTCGAAGGCCTTGCGGACCTTGGCGGCGTCGCCGATCTGCGCGTCATAAGCAAGGTTGGAGCCGTGCTGCGGCCAGACCAGCGGCGCCTCCGGCTCGAGCGCCCGCACCGCGCCCGTGACCGCCTCCAGGGGCTCGTAGTCGACGCCGATCGCCTCGGCCGCATCGCGGGCCTGGTCCAGCGTGTCGGCAACCACGAAGGCGACGGCGTCGCCGACATGACGCACGGTGTCGACCGCCAGGATGGGATAGGGCTGCGGCTTCTGCGTCTCGCCGTCGGCGTTCGTCATCAGCGCCAGGCACGGCAGGTCGCCGAGATTGGTCACGTCGGCGGCGGTGAAGACCAGGCGCACCCCCGGCATGGCCCGCGCCGCGTCGACATCGGTGATCGAGATTCGGGCATGGGCGTGCGGCGAGCGCAGGACATAGCCGCGGAGCACGCCCTCGCGCGTCTCGTCGTCGAGATAGCGGCCGGTGCCTGTGATGAAGGCCTGGTCCTCCTTGCGGCGCATGGGTTGTCCGACGCCAAATTTGGTGGGCGGCATGGCTTGCTCCGGCATGGGTGATGGCAGGCGCGATGATTAGGGCGTGTGCTCAGATATGGTTTCGGGCGAGACGCGAGCGATTTTGGCCGAGTGGAAGGAGCCGCGCGACGCCAAGGCTGATGCCTTGGCGAGCGAGGCGTCGCGCCAATCGGCCAAAAGCGCCGCGCCGCTTCGCGGTGAGGTGAAAAATGGCCATCTGCCGCGTCCCGTCGCTCGCCAAGGCATCAGCCTTGGCGTCGACGTCGCAAGCCGAAGGCTTGCGATAGCGCGACTTGCATCTGGCCATTTTTGACCTCATCTCGCTCCAAACCATGTCTGAGCACACGCCCTAGCACAGGCCGGGCGCGATGCACCAGACGCAATCGGTTGCGCCGACACCGAATGCGTCCACGCCGCCACAAAAACCCGGGGACGCGGCAGGAGCGTCCCCGGGGGAGATCGTGCGTCTTGACGGCGCGCCGGGCTCAGTCCTCGGCCAGGGCCTTGGACTGGAACAGGAGGCCGGCGATGATGGCGCCGATGATCGGCGCCAGGATGAAGAGCCAGAGTTGGGAGAGGGCTTCGCCGCGCACATAGAACGCAGGCGCTATGCTGCGCGCCGGATTGACCGAGGTGCCGGTCACCGGGATCAGCACGATGTGGATGATGACCAGGGTGAGGCCGATCGCCAGGCCGGCGACCGGCGTGGCGCTCTTCTTCTGGGTCGAACCGAGGATCACGACGAGGAACAGGAAGGTGCCGACCACCTCGGCGACGAAGGCGCCGACGACGCCGAAGCCCTTGACCGGGTCATACATGTTCTGGCCGAGGCCCGCCGTGGCGATGTCGTAGCCGCCCGCCTTGGAGGACAGGATCAGGGCGAGGAAGCCGCAGCCGACGAAGGCGCCGATCACCTGGCCGATGATGTAGCCGGGCAGCTCCGAGGCCGGCATGCGGCCGGCGACGACCATACCGACGGAGACGGCGGGATTGATGTGGCAGCCGGAGATCGGGCCGATGGCATAGGCCATGGCCGTGACCGAAAGCCCGAAGGCGAAGGCGATCGGCAGGATGCCCAGCGGCGAGGACGCCAGGGTCGGTCCGAATCCGCCGAGCACGACGGCGCCACAGCCGATGAAGCACAGCGCAGCCGTGCCCACCAGCTCCGCAAAATACTTTTTCATGACATCAGTCTCCCCAAAACCGGAGGCCCTCGTTGCTGGCGCGGCGCCTCACCGGCAAAAGCGGCACGCGAATCTCTCGCGCACGCAAAGTCAACATGGCAGGAAAACGGCCCGGCTTGGAGTCGCGACCGGCCCTTCCCCGAGTGTCCGGACGAGTTTGCTTGGCTGTTGCTTGAAACCACCGGATCGGCGCGGTCTTCGCGCCGATGGCGTGGCCCCGCCGAGCGGTGCCTCCGAGGGCGGGACGACCGCCACCTTGCGGCCACGCGCCGGCGGGACGAGCGCTGAGGCGCTCGGCCCGCCGGCCGGGCGGCGCAGGCGCAGCGGGACCGTGACAAAGTCGAGGCCAAGTGCCACAAGCACCGTCGGTAGCGCGGACCAGCCGACGCGCGACAGGAGGCAGACATGGACGCAAAAACGGAAGAAACCGGGGGCAAATGCCCGTTCACAGGCGGCTCTCGCGGCCGCGGCAACCGCGATTGGTGGCCCGACGCGCTCGATATCGAGATGCTGCATCGCAATTCCGGGCTGTCCGATCCGATGGGCCGGGACTTCGACTACGCCAAGGAGTTCCTGACGCTCGATCTCGACGCGGTCGTCAAGGATCTCCACGCCCTGATGACGGATTCGCAGGACTGGTGGCCGGCCGATTTCGGCCACTATGGCGGGCTGATGATCCGCATGGCCTGGCACAGCGCCGGCACCTACCGCATCACCGACGGACGCGGCGGCGCCGGCGCCGGCCAGCAGCGCTTTGCGCCGCTCAATTCGTGGCCGGACAACGCCAACCTCGACAAGGCCCGGCGTCTGCTCTGGCCGATCAAGCAGAAATACGGCCGCAAGATTTCCTGGGCGGATCTGCTGGTCCTGGCCGGCAACGTCGCGCTGGAGTCGATGGGCTTCAAGACGTTCGGCTTCGCCGGCGGGCGCGCCGACGTCTGGGAGCCCGAAGAGCTCTACTGGGGCCCGGAGGGAACCTGGCTGGGCGACGAGCGCTACAGCGGCGAGCGCCAGCTCGCCGAACCGCTCGGCGCCGTGCAGATGGGCCTCATCTACGTCAACCCGGAAGGACCGAACGGCAAGCCGGATCCGGTCGCGGCGGCCAGGGACATCCGCGAGACGTTCTTCCGCATGGCGATGAACGACGAGGAGACGGTGGCGCTCATCGCCGGCGGCCACACCTTCGGCAAGACCCACGGCGCCGGCGACCCGTCGCTGGTCGGGCCGGAGCCGGAAATGGGCGCCATCGAGGACCAGGGCCTCGGCTGGAAGAGCAGGTACGGCACCGGCCACGGGGCGGACGCCATCACCGGCGGGCCGGAAGTGATCTGGTCGCAGACGCCGACAAGGTGGAGCAACCACTTCTTCGACAACCTGTTCAAGTATGAATGGGAGCTGGTGAAGAGCCCGGCCGGCGCGTGGCAGTGGCAGGCGAAAGGCGCGGACGCCTCGGTGCCCGATCCCTTCGATCCGGCGAAGAAGCGCGTGCCGACCATGCTGACCACCGACCTGTCGCTGCGGTTCGACCCGGCCTACGAAGCGATCTCGCGGCGCTTCCACGAGCATCCGGACGAGTTCGCCGACGCCTTCGCCCGCGCCTGGTTCAAGCTCACCCATCGCGACATGGGCCCGGTCGCCCGCTATCTCGGCCCGCTCGTGCCGAAGGAGACGCTGATCTGGCAGGACGCCGTCCCGGCGGTCGACCATCCGCTGATCGACGACACGGACGTCGCCGCGCTGAAGGAGAAGATCCTCGCCTCCGGCCTCACCGTGCCGCAGCTCGTCTCGACCGCCTGGGCCTCGGCCTCGACCTTCCGCGGCTCCGACAAGCGGGGCGGCGCCAACGGCGCCCGCATCCGCCTGGCCCCGCAGAAGGACTGGGAGGTGAACCAGCCGGCCCGGCTCGCGACGGTGCTCAAGGCGCTCGAAGCGATCCAGCAGGCGTTCAACGCCGGCCAGGCTGACGGAAAGAAGGTCTCGTTGGCCGACCTGATCGTGCTCGCCGGCAATGCCGCGGTCGAAAAGGCCGCCAGGGACGCCGGTGTCGAGGTGAAGGTTCCCTTCTCGCCGGGGCGCACGGATGCGACGCCGGAGCAGACAGACGTGCAGTCCTTCGCGCCGCTCGAGCCGCGCGCCGACGGCTTCCGCAACTATGTCGGCGGCAAGCCGCAGTTCCTGAAGCCCGAGGAGGCGCTGGTCGACCGGGCGCAGCTCCTCGGGCTGACGGGCCCCGAGCTGACGGTGCTGATCGGCGGGCTGCGCGTGCTCGGCGCCAATGCCGGCGATTCCAGGCATGGCGTCTTCACGCAGACGCCCGGCCGGCTCAGCAACGACTTCTTCGTCAACCTGCTCGACATGGGGACCCAGTGGAGCCCCGCGCCCGGGCAGCAGGGCGTCTACGAGGGGCGTGACCGCAAGACCGGCGCGCTGAAGTGGACCGGGACCCGGGTCGACCTCGTGTTCGGCTCGCATGCCCAGCTTCGGGCCTTCGCGGAAGTCTATGCCTGCGCGGATTCGCGGGAGAAGTTCGCGAAGGACTTCGCTGCGGCCTGGGCGAAGGTGATGGACGCCGATCGCTTCGACCTCGTGCGCCGCTGAGCAGGTTCTCCCGAACCGGCTCGCACGTGTGAGTCTGGGCAGACTTGATCTTGCATTGAAGAATGCAAGATCAAGCGTGGCGAAAACCACGGGAAGCTGCCTGGCGCGAGCGCTCGGCTTCGCGCTGGGCGGGCACCGACGCCGTCGCCGGCATGAGGCCGGCGACGGCGGATCCGTCCCGGCCCGTGGACAGCATCGGCGCGGGGCCCGGACGACGGCGGCGCCATGCCCTGATCACGCCCGCGACCAGCATGGCGCCGAGCCCCGATCCGGACGTCGATCCGTGTCGCCGCCGGGCGGAATATCGCCGGCGCGGAAGGTTCTCCCCGAAGCCGGGGCGATGCCCGGCAACAAAGGTTCGAACATGACTCCCTTCACTGCAGGAAACCCGCTCAAGGCCCTGGCGATCGTTGCTCTTCTACTTGGATCGACGGCCGTTCCCGCCCTCGCCGAGGATATGCAGAGCATGCAGGGCCACGACATGCAGGGCCACGACATGGCCATGCCTGCCGATGGCGCGGCATCGACCAAGGCCTATCAGGCTGCCATGGACGCGATGATGAAGGCGATGATGACGCCCTATAGCGGCAATGCCGACGTCGACTTCGTCCGCGGCATGATCCCGCACCACCAGGGCGCGATCGACATGGCCAGGATAGAGCTGCAATACGGCAAGGACCCGGCGATCAGGAAGATCGCCGAAGCCGTGATCAAGGCGCAGGAGGAAGAGATCGCGGTGATGAAGGCCTGGCTGGAGAAGCACGGCAAGTAGGCCGCACGAGCCGCCTTTCCGGCGCCGGCGGCGGCAAAAGCCGGTCCCTGCCGGCTGTTGCCGTTGCCCGCGCCGGCGCATCGTGCCAAAAGCCGCGCATGCTGCACGTCAATGGTCTCACCTATCGCCTCGGGCCGCGCGTCCTGTTCGACAACGCCACCGTGGCGCTGCCGCCGAATGCGCGCGTCGGCTTCCTCGGGCGCAACGGCACCGGCAAGACCACCCTGTTCCGCATGATCATGGACGAGGTCTCGCCGGATCTCGGCACGGTCTCGGTGCCGCGCGGGGCTCGGATCGGTCGGGTGGCGCAGGAAGCTCCCGGCGGCCCGGAAAGCCTGATCGCGGTGGTGCTGGCCGCCGACGAGGAGCGTACGGCGCTGCTGGCCGAGGCGGAAACCGCCACCGATCCGCACCGCATCGCCGAGATCCAGACCCGCCTCGTCGACAAGGGCGCCCACGCCGCTCCGGCCCGCGCCGCCTCGATCCTGGCGGGCCTGGGCTTCGACCACGCCGCGCAGCAGCGCGCCTGCTCGGAATTCTCCGGCGGCTGGCGCATGCGCGTGGCTCTGGCGGCGCTGCTGTTCACCGAGCCGGACCTGTTGCTGCTCGACGAGCCGACCAACTATCTCGACCTCGAAGGCACGCTGTGGCTGCAGGACTACCTTGCCGCCTACCCCCATACCGTTTTGGTGATCAGCCACGACCGCGACCTCCTCAACGCCTCGGTCGATTACATCATGCACCTCACCGAGGGCCGGCTCGAGCTCTATCGCGGCGGCTATGACGGCTTCGAGAAGCAGCGGCGGGAGAAGCAGGCGCTGTCGCTGAAGCTGCGGAAAAAGCAGGAAGACCAGCGCCGCCACATCCAGGCCTTCATCGACCGCTTCAAGGCCAAGGCTTCCAAGGCCGTGCAGGCGCAGTCGCGCATGAAGATGCTGGCGCGGATGGAGCCGGTGGCGGCCATCGTCGACAGCGAGGTGGCGCCGTTCAACTTCCCCGCCCCGGCCAAGGCGCTGTCGCCGCCGATCATCACCCTGGAAGGGGCGAGCGCCGGCTATGGCGAGCGCACGGTGCTCTCCAGGCTCGACCTGTCGATCGACAACGAGGATCGTATCGGCCTGCTCGGCTCCAACGGCAACGGCAAGTCGACCTTCGCCAAGCTGATCGCCGGCCGGCTGGCGGCGATGGGCGGGCGCATGCAGCGCGCCAACGCGCTGAAGGTCGCCTATTTCGCCCAGCACCAGCTCGACGAACTCAACCCGAAGGCGACCACCCGGGCGCATGTGGCGGAGCTGATGCCAGGTGCGACGGAGCCCCAGATCCGCGCACGTGCTGCGCAGATGGGCTTTTCCGGCGACAAGGCCGATACGCCCGTGGAGAGCATCTCCGGCGGGGAGAAGGCGCGGCTGCTGATGGGCCTGGCCACTTTCGGCGGGCCGCATCTGCTGATCCTGGACGAGCCGACCAACCATCTCGACATCGACAGCCGCGAGGCACTGGTGCAGGCGCTGAACGACTTTCCCGGCGCCGTCATCCTGATCAGCCACGACCGCTACCTGCTCGACGCCTGCGTCGACCGGCTCTGGCTGGTGGCGAGCGGCACGGTGAAGCCGTTCGACGGCGACATGGAGGAGTATCGCAGGCTGGTGCTGGCCACGCCCGCCGCCGACAGGGGCGAGAAAGGCGCGAGCGCCGCCGAGCGGCGCAAGACCGCGGCCGGCAAGCGCGCCAACGCCGCCTCGAGCCGCGACAAGGTCCGGCAGATCGAGGCGGCGATGGAGAAGCTGCAGGCGATCATCGACGACCTCGACGAGAAGCTGTCGAAGCCCGGCCTGTTCGAGCGTGCGCCGGAAAAGGCTGCCGAGATGGCGAAGGCCCGGGCGACGGCGACCGAGCGCCTGACCCTGGCCGAGGAGGCGTGGCTCACGGCCAGCGCCGAGCTTGAGGCTGCCGAGGCGTAGCGGCCGCCCCCCTCGTCAATGCAGGAAGGCGGGCCGCTCCGGCGGCTGGTACAGGGCATCGGGGCTGATGCCGTCGTCGGAAAGCAGCAGGCGGATGGCGGAGAAACGGTCGCACTCCCGGGCGAAGTCCTCGGCCATCTCCTCGTCGGCCTCGTCGGCGAGTCGCGCCGCGGCGAAGCGGTCGGCGGCGGCGGCCATGCCGGCAAAGGCCAGGGCGGTCGAGGCGCTGCGGAACAGGGTGGTGTCCTCGGCAGAGATCTCGCCGGTGTCGAGATCGCGTGCCTGGACGAGGAAGCCGTCCGTCCCCGCGATCACCTCGTAGCGCCAGCCCTGCCCTTCATTGGTTGCGATCAGCATCGCCGCCTCCCGGATCATCTGGTCCATGAGGCGAGCATGCGCCGGCGAACCGCGATCCGATGTGCGATGATGCACCGCTCAGCCCAACCGCTCCGGCCGGCGCAGGGATGGACCGCGGCCGTCGCAGAGGCCGATGTCGCGCAGGAGATCGGCCGGCGCGGTGTCGAGGTCGATATGGTTCACCGCGCCGCGCCGCCGGAGGGCGGCGCCGATCCCGGCGAGCCGGTTCCACCAGGCCCGGAGGCTCGGCGCAGGCGTCGAAGGGCAGGTCGTGTCGGTCATGGTCTCGATCCGAAGAGGCTTGGATGTCGTGACACGATGCGCCGGGTCCGGCTTGCCTTCCAATCGAATGTCGAGCATCATCCATAAGCTGGACTGATGCATGAGCACCGACCTCCCTCCCCTGTCCGCGGTTCGCGCCTTCGAGGCCGCGGCCCGCCACCTCAGCTTCACCCGGGCGGCGGCGGAGCTCGGCATGACCCAGGCAGCCGTCAGCTACCAGATCAAGCTGCTGGAGGAACGGGTCGGAGCGTCGCTGTTCCTGCGGCTGCCGCGCAGGATCGCCCTGTCCGAAGCCGGCAAGCGGCTGGCCCAGCCGACCAGCGAGGCCTTCGACCTGCTGCGCGGCGCCTTCTCGGCAGCGCGCGAAGCCTCCGCGGGCGTGCTGAGCATCACGGCGGTGACGACCTTCGCCACCAACTGGCTGGTGCCGCGGCTCGGCGCCTTCCAGTTCGCCCATCCACGCCTGGCGGTGCGTCTCGACACATCACACAGGCTTATCGATTTCAGCCGCGAGGAGTTCGATCTCGCCATCCGTACCGGCGACGGAAGCTGGCCGGGCCTCGCCACGCACGCGCTGCTGCGCGCCCGGTTCACGCCCATGCTCAGCCCGGATCTGCTCGGGCGCTCGGGCGGCCTCGCCTCCCCGGCCGACCTCCTCCAGTTGCCGATCATCGGCGCCAGCGACCCGTGGTGGAGCCTCTGGTTCGCCGCCGCCGGGGTGCCCGACGCGAGGCTGGACTGCCAGCCGGACCTGCAGCTCGGCTCGCAGCAGCTCGAGGGCAGCGCCGCCATCGCCGGCCAGGGCGTCGCCATCCTGACACCGGCCTTCTTCGCCGCGGACCTTGCGGCCGGACGCCTGGTGCAGCCCTTCGATCTGGTACAGGACGATGGCTGCCACTACTGGCTGGTCTATCCGGAGGCCCGCCGCAACGTGCCGAAGATCCGGCTGTTCCGCGACTGGCTGCTGGCGGAGGTGGCGGCTGCCGGGCTGGCCGCGGCCTGACCGGGGCTCTGCCGAAGCGCCGCCGGATCAGAGCCGCAGACCGGCCCCGATCCGCCGCAGGATCCAGTAGAACAGCGCCGTCGCGGCCACGCCCATGACGAAGACGATCCAGAAGCCGCCGGGCGATTCCAGGAACGGCAGGCCGTGCACGTTCATGCCGAAGATGCCGGAGATCAGGCTGCCGGGCAGCAGCAGCGCCGTCATGGTCGACAGGGCCCGCAGGGACCGGTTGGTCTCGTCGGCGAGGCGCGCCGTCACCTCGTCCTGCAGCAGCTTGGCGCGGTCCTGCACGCCGAGAATGTCCTGGTCGAGCGATTCGAGGCGCGAGGCAAGGCGCCCGGCATCGATGCGCAGCGCCTGGTCCGCTTCCTCCTCGCGCTCCTCCCAGTCGCGGAACACGCCGGCGAGCGAGGCGAGCTGGCGGTGCAGCCGCACCGAGGTGCGGCGCACCGGCATCAGGCGGGCGCGTTCGCTCTCCACCATGTCGGCGACCACATGGTCCTCGATGCGGTCGAGCTCGTCGGTCATCGAGGCCGAGAGGCGGGCCACCGCGTCGCAGAACCGGTCGATGATGGCTTCGATCAGGCCGCTGGCGCCCTTCGGGGCCAGCCCCTTGTCGACGGCCTGGCGGATGTCTTCCACCGAACGCAGGGGATGGCGCCGGCCGGACACCACCAGCCGCTCGGTCAGCGCGAAGCGCAGTCGCGACACGTCCGGCGTCGTCCGCTCGAGATCGTGCTCGAAGTCGGCGAAGACGCCGAAGATCGCATTCTCCGCCGCATCGACGCCGAGCTGCTCCTCGCTCGACACCAGGCGGGCGCGCGCCGGCTCGGGCAGCTGGGTCAGGCCGCCGATATAGGTGCGGGCGAGCTTGTCGGTCAGGCTGAAATGCAGCCAGAGCCAGCCGTCCTCGGTCGCCAGCGCCGCCGCCACATCGGCCATGTCCAAGGCCTCGGCCTCGTAGCCCTCGCGAAACCGATAGGCCCAGACGAGTCCCGGAATCGCCACCGGCGCGAAACGATCGCCCGGCAGCCGGGCATGCTGTGGAGTGATCTGGACCATGGCGCACCGACCGGATTAGAGCGGCTATATGACGTTTGCGTGACCCGCGAAAGAGCGCGTCCCGGCCGATCCCCGACCTCATCCCCAACCCTGCCATTCCGCCCGTCAAGGCTGCGTCCCGGCTTTGACGCGGCGGGCATTTGCCCCTTATTGTCTTACAAAACAACGAAGGGGGAAACGTCATGTCCAAGCTGTTCGATCTCACCGGCCGCATCGCGCTGGTCACCGGTTCCAGCCAGGGAATCGGCCTGGCGCTGGCCCGGGGCCTGGGCGAGGCCGGCGCCGAGGTCGTCGTCAACGGCCGCGATCCGGCCAAGCTCGACAGGTCGGCGGCGGAGCTTCGAGCGGGCGGCCTCACCGTCCACGCAGCCCCCTTCGACGTCGGCGAGCCGGAGGCCTGCGCCGCGGCGGTCGCCCGCATCGAGGCCGAGGTCGGGCCGATCGACGTCCTGGTCAACAATGCCGGCATCCAGCGCCGCGCCGCCTTCGTCGACTTCCCGGCCGAGACCTACAAGGAGGTGCAGCGCATCAATGTCGACGGGGTGTTCTTCGTCACCCAGGCGGTGGTGCGCGGCATGGTGGCGCGCAAGCGCGGCAAGATCGTCAACATCTGCTCGGTCGGCAGCGAGCTCGGCCGCGCCACCATCATCCCCTATTCCACCTCCAAGGGCGCGGTGCGGATGATGACGCGCGGCCTGTGCGCCGAGCTCGCCCGGCACAACATCCAGATCAACGGCATCGGGCCCGGCTATATCGAGACCGAGCTCAACACCGCGCTGATGAACGACAAGGCCTTCTGCAGCTGGGTCGAGGCCCGCACCCCGGCGGGGCGCTGGGGCACGGTCGACGAGCTGATCGGCGCCTGCGTCTTCCTGTCGAGCCGCGCCTCCGACTATGTCAACGGCCATATCCTCTATGTCGACGGCGGCATGACGGCGGCGGTGTAGGAGCCTGCCCCGAAAGCCAGCGGCGGAGGATCGCCCGGAGCGGTCTCCCGTGGCTGTCGCCACCGGAGACTGCTCGGATTCATCGGTGCAAGCAGGTTCAGGAGAACCTGCTTGGGGATTTTCGTCGATCCGGCAGGGGCCTATCCCGCCAGGAACGCCGCATCGTAGGGAAGGTCGAGCTCGGCGCCACGCTCGTCGCGGACGAGAAGGCCGGCGCCGCCGGGCTGCACGGAGGCGACCGGCCCCCATCCCTCCGGCACCGGCAGGGCGCCGATGACCTGACGGACCTCCAGCACGCCGTCCGGCCTCAGGTCGAAGGCCGTCGGCACGCCGGAGCGGCTGAGCGGGTTGTCGGCGATCGACGCGGCATGGCCGTAGCCCGACCAGCAGCGTGCATCCTCGATGCCAAGCACGGCGACATGGCGGCTGCTCCAGGGCGGATAGAACCGGCCGCCATTGCTCATCCACAGAAGCGTCACCGGCAGCAGCGCCGGGTCCTTCAGCACCAGGAGGAGGTCCTGCGTCTCCTGGCGCACCGCCGCCGTCCAGCCCAGCGGGCTGCCCGCGGCCTCGACCAGCATGAGGAAATCCTCGTGCCGCTCGGCAAAGGGGTAGCGACGCAGGTCGGCCGTGCCGCCCTCCGCCAGGGGCAGGGCCGAGAGATCCTCGCTGCGCGAGGGGTAGGCGAGCACGCCGCGCCCACGGGCCGGATCGCTCTCCAGCGCCGTGCTCGGCATCTCGGCATAGGCCTTGGCCGAGAAGCTGAGCAGGCCGCCCCGGGGCAGCCGGGTGTTGACGTGATGCGCCGCGGTGATCGCCCCGCTCCCGCCCTCGAAGAGATGGCGCTGATAGAGGAAGGGATGGCCGTCGCGCAGCGTCAGCTCCTTGACGAGACGGGCGCCGAACACCGGCTTGCCGAGCACGAAGCGCCCGGTCACCCCGCCGGCGGGATGGACGCGCTCCTCGATCAGGCTCCAGGGGCTGTTGGCGGGCCAGCCGTGCGGCGGCGCCGGCTCGACATCGTTGCGGCCGAAGGGAGCGCAGAGGAAGTCGCCGCCGAGGGCCATCACGTTCGGCGCCGTGTCAGGCTCGGCCTGCGCCTGCGGCTCGTCGGCCCAGGGCGCCAGATGCAGCGGCGCGGCCGTGCGGCCGTCGCGCCGCACCTCCAGGCCGCGCAGATGGCCGACGGACAGGTCGAGCGAGACCGAGATGCCCGCCGCAGCCAGAGTGTGGAACCGTCCGCTCATCCGTGCCTCGCCGCTGGCTGCCATGGGATGCGGCGACAGGCCGGTCTTCCGCGCCCGGACGGCGCGCCGCACGATCGGCCGGGCGGGTCGGCAAGGAGGCTGCCGCAGCAGGGGTCGTACCGCAAACAGCCGGACATGCGCGACTGCTTCTATACTCGGCCAAACTAGTCAGACCCAGGACGATTCGCGACAGAAGATGCCCAGGACTCCCACCGGCAAGAAACGCGGAGGGGACGCCGCCACGCCCCTTCGACAGGTCGCGGCCCTGCCGATGCGCGAGCGGGACGGCCGCCTCGAAGTGTGCCTGATCACCACCCGCGACAGCGGCCGCTGGACGGTGCCGAAGGGCTGGCCGATGAAGGGCCGCAAGGACTTCACGGCAGCGCGGATCGAAGCCGAGCAGGAGGCCGGGGTCACCGGCCGGCCGGGCAAGAAGCCGATCGGCTCGTATCAGTACTGGAAACGCCGCGGCGACGGCGCCGACCTCGTTCGCGTGGCGGTCTATCCACTCGACGTGACCGGTAGCCTGCCGGCCTGGAAGGAACAGGCCGAGCGCCAGGTGCGCTGGGTCGCCCCGGGCGACGCGTCCGTCGTGGTGGAGGAGTCGGGCCTCGCCAGCCTGCTGCTCAGGGTCGACGCGGAGGGAGATGCCATCCTCGCGTCCCTGTCGAACGAGGATTAGGGCGTCAGGCGCCTTGCTTCTTCGAGCACGTCCACGCACCGCCGGTTGCCGGCGTGCAATAGAGGGTGACGCCGGCGATCGCCCGCTTGAGGGAACGCATCGGCCGCCAGTAGCAGCGCTTGCCCTTCTCGGGGGCGCAACGCGTGTCGACTCCGAGGCCTTCGATGGACGTCAGGCGGTAGAGCTTGTTGCCGACCATGAAGGACGCCCGGTCGCGGACCTGCACGTCCTTCGGCACCTTGAGGGTCACCGGATCACCGTCCGCCGCGGACGCCGTATCCGACCCCGCATCGGGAGTCGCCGGATCGGCAGCCGCGGCATCGGCCGCGGCCGGACGCTCCGGCGGGACCGTGACGTCGACCTTCGCCATGTCGATCGGCTTGGCCTCGACGGGCGGCGGGGCATCGTCGGGGCCTGCATCGGCGCCGGCGGCAGGGTCGGCTTCATCGCCGGGCGTCGGGATGACGACCGGCGCCTGGCCGCCTTCGGACGGCATCGGAATGGAGACGGTCGCGATGTTGCGCGTCGCGGGCATGTGAGGCGGAGCGGGCGCGGCCGGCGAGGCGCCCGCCGGCTTCGCGGCCAGGGCACCGGCAGGCGCGACCGACAGTGATGCCAGAGGCTGCTGCTTCACCATGTCCCAGCTTTGCTGAAAGAAGACCGGGAGCGGCTGCAACTCCGCGGCGGCGGCCGGACCGGGGGCCGCCCAGCCACATGCCGCGAACGCACAGGTCAAGACCGTCCAAAAGCGCATTCAAGCATCCCTCTGTCGTCGCGTCTGCGCCCAGAACCACGCGACATGACCCTACCCTGCCAGACCTCGGCCCAGCATGCCAAGCGAAAGCCCTAATTCATAAACAAGGCAATAGCGCGGCTGCTTCGTGGCCGACGAAGAACCCAACGTCAGGGTCATGGTAGCCGGAAACGGGCCCATCAGCCATGCAGCCCCGTCTTTGCTGCACTGCAACCAAGACCCTAGGCAAGCCGGCGGGTGCGTGCGAGGCTACTGGACAGTCAGGGAGGAGTTGGATTGTCGCCAGCAGGCGACGCGTTGAAGGACCACCATCATGTTTCTTGCCAGCATCATCGCCCACATTCATGACCGCCTCGCCAGGCGCCGCCGCTACCTCAGGCTGGTCGCTGAAATCCAGAGCCTGACCCCGCGCGACCTTGCCGATATCCGCGGCAACACCAGCGACATGCTCGAGGCCGCCTGGGAAGAGGTTTACGGCGCCAAGGCCGCCTGACGCTCCGGGACGGAGCGAGCATCCGGCCTGTGCGAACGGGCACGGCCCCGGTGGCTTCGTCGGCGCAACCTGCCGGCAAGTGATCCACCTCGAGCCGGCCCGCCGCCACGACCGCCCTCTTCGCCGACGCACGCTTCGCCATCGCCGTCACCCATCTCACGATCGCGGCGGCTTTCGCGATCGGCCTGGGGCCGGCCGCGCTGCTCTGACCAGCCGCCGGGACTGCCGCTTCCTCCGGGTGCCCGACTTCGGATCCGGCGCTCAGCGCAGCGACACCCAGATCGTCTTGGTCTGCAGATACTGGTCGACCGCTTCGGTGCCGTTGTCGCGAGCCAACGAACCCGAGCGCTTATAGCCGCCGAACGGCGTCGTCACATTCCCCTCGGTGAAGCCGTTGATCGCCACCGTGCCGCAAGGCAGCCGCCTGGCAAGGTGGAAGGCCTTGTCGATGTCGCGGGTGAAGACGGTGGCGTGCAAGCCGTAGTCGGTGTCCCGGGCAACGCGCAGCGCCTCCTCGAGGCCGCTGACGCCGATCACGCCCAGCACCGGGCCGAAGATTTCCTCGCGCGCCACGCGCATGCCGGGCTCGACCCCGTCGAACACGGTCGGGTCGACGAAGCTGCCGGCAAGGCCGGCGCTCGGCCCGCCGCCAGCGAGCAGCCGCGCGCCCTCCCGCCTGCCTGTCTCGATATAGGACAGGACGCGCTGCTGGTGCTCGACGCTGACCATGGCGCCGAGATCCGTCGCCGGGTCGAGCGGATCGCCGACCCGCAGCCTCCGGGTCTTCGCCAGCACCCGGTCGAGGAAGCCGTCCTTCACCCGGGCATCGACGATCTGGCGCATGTTGGCCGAGCAGTTCTGGCCGCCGTTCCAGAAGGCGGCACTGACGGCGCTCGACACCAGCGCATCATCGATCTCGGCATCGTCAAGCACGATGAACGGGCTCTTGCCGCCCATCTCCAGGCCGACGGGCTTGAGGTTGCTCTCACTGGCATATTTCAGGAAATAGGCACCGACCTCGGTCGATCCGGTGAAGGAGACGACGTCGATGTCATCGTGACGACCGATGGCCTGCCCGGCGGTCTCGCCGAGGCCCGGCACGACGTTCAGCACGCCGGGCGGCAGGCCGGCCTCGACGGCGAGCTCGGCGAGGCGCAGGGCGGTGAGCGGCGTCTGCTCGGCCGGCTTCAGCACCGTCGAGCAGCCGGCCGCCAGGGCCGGGGCCAGCTTCCAGGCCGCCATCAGCAACGGGAAGTTCCAGGGCAGCACCAGGCCGACGACGCCGACCGGCTCCTTGACGATCATCGCCACCGTCTTCTCGCCGGTCGGCGCGACCTTGCCGAAGCTCTTGTCGGCCAGCTCCGCGTACCATTGGAAGAAGGTCGGCACCTCATGGCCGATCTCGTTGAGGCAGTCCTTGACGGTCTTGCCGCTGTCGAGGCTCTCGAGCACCGCCAGTTCCTCGGCGTTGGCCCGCACGAGATCGGCAAGGCGCAGCAGCACGGCCTTGCGCTCCTCCGGTGCGGCGCGGGACCAGGCGCCGTCCTCGAAGGCGCGCCGTGCCGCCCTGACGGCCCGGTCGACGTCGCCGGCGCGGCAATGAGCGACGAGACCGAGCGTGGCTCCGGTCGCCGGATCGACGGTCTCGAACACGCCGCCGTCGGCTGCAGCCTGCCAATCGCCGTCGATGAAGGCCTTGGACGGCAGCGCCAGGCCGCGGGCCAGGGCATGATACTGCGTTGCGGATTTGAGCTCGGTCATGACGAAGGCTCCGGCGTTCGCTGGGATGGGGTCAATCTGCGACCGGGCACGGGGCCGGCAGGCGGAAGCGGCCCGCCAGGCGTTCGAGATCGGCGACGATGCCCGGCAGCAGGGGCACTCCCTCCGCCAGTGCGGCACGCTTGCGGCCGAGGCCCGCCTCTCCCGGCAGCCGCACCCGCGGCTGGCCCGCCGGCACGCGGGCGGCGCGACAGGCGTCGGCGAGCCATCCGGTCTGGCGGAGGAAGCCGTCAAGTCCGCCGAACAGGGCCGGAGACAAGACCAGGACCAGCACCGAAGCGCCCCAATCCTTCGGCTCGTCCGCGCGGCCATAGCCGCCGAGGCCCTGGGTCAGGGCTTCGACCATCAGCGACAGGCCATAGCCCTTGTGGCCGTGGTCGACGCCGCCGACCGGCAGGATCGAGCCGCCCTCGCGCATCACCGCCGGGTCGTCGGTGCCCGCACCGTCCCGGTCCAGCAGCCAGCGGCCCGGCAGGCGCCCGCCGGCGGCACGGACGCGGCCGCACATCGCCGCCGTGGTGATCGAGGTCGAGACATCGACCAGGATCGGGTCGGGCCTGGCGGGGATGCCGGCTGCGATCGGGTTCGGCGTCATCACCGGCGTCAGCCCGCCGAAAGGCGCGACATGGCTGTCGCTCGGATCGGAGGAGAACACCAGCACCAGGTTGCCGCGCCGGGCCGGCTCCTCCAGGAAGGCGGCGAGGCAGGCGATATGATGGCTGCGCAGGACGGCGATCGCACCGAGGCCGAAGGCGGCGGCGCGCTTCTCCGCTTCCTCGACCGCCAGGGCCGTGGTCCACACCCCCGGCAGGCGGCGCCCGTCCCAGGTGGCGACGGCGGCGTGGTCCGCCACGACCTCGGGCCGGCCGACCTTCGCCATGGTACCGTTGTCGAGCTCCTCGACATAGTCGGCAATGAGGGCGAGGCCATGGGTCGTATGGCCGAGCAGATCCGCCTCGACCAGGCCGCGCGCGACCGCCGCGGCCGGCTCGGCCGGCAGGCCGGCGGCGGTGAGGATCGCCCCGGCGAGGGCCTCGAGATCGTGATGGGCGTAACGCTGCGACATGGACGGTCCTTGCGACTGGGCCCCGGCTCAATGCCGGCGGACGGAAATGTGCCAGGGGATGAGCAGGCGCTCGGCCAGCGTGACGCAGCCGAACAGGGCGAGGCCGAGCAGGGTGAGGAAGAAGATGCCGGCGAAGGCCAGGTCGGGCCGCATGTTGCCGGTGACGATCTGGATGTAGAAGCCGAGCCCCCGGTCGCTGCCGATGAACTCGGCGATGGTGGCGCCGACGGTGGCGTTGACGGCGGCATATTTGAAGCCGACGAAGCACTGCGGCAACGCCGCGGGCAGGCGCACCTTCCAGAAAGTGCGCAGCGGGCCGGCGCCGGTGGAGCGGCAGAAGCGGGTCAGCTCGTCGCTGAGGGAGCCGAAGGCGTGAATGGCGTTGAGGGCGACCGGGAAGAAGCAGACCAGCACCACGATGATCACCTTGGGCAGCATGCCGAAGCCGAGCCATGAGATGAACAGCGGCGCGAAGGCGATCTTCGGCACCATCTCCAGACTGACGAAGAAAGGATAGATCGTCCGCCGCAGCAGAGGCGAAAAGGCGATCGCCAGGCCGACCGGCACGCCCACCAGGATTGCCAGCACATAGCCGATCACGGTCTCCAGCCCCGTGACGGCAGTGTCGTTCAGCAGGCGCGGGATGTCCGCCCAGCCCTTGGTGACGATCTCGGTCGGTTTGGGCAGGATGTAGGCCGGCACCGAGAACAGCTCGACCGACCATTCCCACACCAGGAAGAAGCCGACGAAGAACAGCAGGAACGGCCAGGACCGGAGCAGCGCCGTGCCGAGCCGCGCCGCAAGGCGCGGGAGGGGGCCGGCAAGCGGAGGCGGGCTAGAGGACGCCATAGTCACGGAAGATCCCCTGGATGTCGTGGACGTAGCGCGTGAAGGCGGGGCTGCCCTTGGTGGCGAAATCGCGCGGCCAGGGCAGGTCGATGTCGATCATGCGCTCGATGCGTCCCGGCCGGGGCGTGATCACGCAGACCGTGGAGGACAGCTGCACCGCCTCCTCGATCGAATGGGTGACGAAGACCACGGTCGGTCGGCGCTTCATCCACAGCGCCTGCAGGTCGGTGCGGATGCTCTCGCGGGTCATGGCGTCGAGCTTGCCGAGCGGCTCGTCCAGGAGCAGCGTGTCGGGGTCGTGCACCAGCGCCTGGCAGAAGGCGGCGCGCTGCTGCATGCCGCCGGAGAGCTCGTGCGGGTAGCGCTCGGCGAAGCCGTCCAGCCGCACCGAGGCGAGCAGGTCGCGGATGCGACCGCGATGGGCGGCGGGATCGAGGCCGCGCAGCTCCAGCTGCAGCGCCACATTGCCCTCCACCGTGCGCCAGGGCACCAGGGTGTTCTCCTGGAACATGATGCCGATGCGGGTCTGCGGGGCGGCGACACGGGCGCCGTCGACCCGGATCTCGCCGTGGGAGGGATCGAGCAGGCCGGCGATCATCAGCATCAGCGTGGACTTGCCGCAGCCCGACGGGCCGAGCAGCGAGACGAAGCCGCCGGACGGAATGGTCATCTCGACCGGGCCGAAGGCGTGCACGGCCTGCGGCCCGGCCCCGAAGGTCTTGGTCAAGGCGCGGATTTCGATGGTCGCTCCCATGGGGCGTCGGTCGTCCCTGTGTCGTGATGGCGGGCCTTGCCGTCGCGCGGCTCGCGCCGGCCGACTGGCAGGAGAGTGCCCGAACGCCACCGCGGCCGGGCGCGGCGAAGCTAGGGCCTGGGCAGGAAATCGTTGGTGTAGAAGGCCGTGTCCGGCTCGGTCGTCTCCAGGCCGTTATAGGTCTTCATCAGCGCGATCATGTCGGCCCAATCGCCCGGGACATTGAGGCCCAGCACCCTGTCCTTGTTGGCCTTGGAGTAGAGAACGTCGAGCGTGACCTTCTGCACCGCCAGTGCCTGCTTCTTGCCGGCCTCCTCGTTCATGGTGCCGCCGACGATGTCGCCGAGCGCGTCCACGGCAGCCTGCGGGTCCGCCTCCGCCGCCTTGTAGGACTTGATGGTGGCAGCGACGAAGCGCTTCACCAGGTCAGGATTCTCGGCGATGGTCTTCTTCGAGGCGACGATGCAGTAGCCGACCTGGTTCACGCCGAAGTCCGAGTAGGCGAAGGTCACCGGCGGCGCGCCGCCATTGGCGATGATCTCCGCCGGTTTGTCGTCGAGGCCGCCGAGGATGCCGACCGAGCCGCCCGCGCCCTGCAGATAGCTGGAGACGAGGGCACCGTCCGGCACGTTGGTGATGCCGACATCGGCCTCGGACAGGCCGGCATTCTTGAGCACCAGCGGCAGGAAGGTGTTGACGCCGGCATTGGCCGTGGTCAGCAGCTTCTTGCCCTTGAGGTCGCCGATCTTGGCGACGCCGGCATCCGGCCGCACGATGACAGCCTCCGTACCCATGGCGTCGATCACCGCCACCGAGACCAGCGGCGCGCCCTTGGCGGCCAGGTTCACCAGGCCGGCGCAGGAGCCGTAGGAGAAGGTGCTGTCGCCGTTGGCGACCAGCCGATGGGCGGACCCCGAGCCGTTGCCCGAGCGGATGTCGAGGTCGATCCCGGCATCCTTGAAATAGCCCCGGTCCTTGCCGAGGGCGAAGGCGGCGTGCGAGCCGTACCACATCCAGTTCAGGCGCAGCCGCACGCTGTCATTGGCCTGCGCCGCGCCCATGGACGCGAACGTCGCGGCGGCAAAGGCGGCTGCGGCCGCCCGCTTCTTCCAGCTTCCCAGTCCGGTCATGACGATCCCTTCCCATTCGTGTTCTTGACACTCACCGCCACACGGACCGCTCAGACCGGCAGGCAACCGGGGCCGAGCGGCTCATAGGTCTTGTAGGACAGGACGAACTCCTGGTGGCCGAGCGCCTCCGACTTGGTCGGGACACCGCCGGCGGCAGCGACCACGGCGTCGAGAAGGTGACGCCCGACATCCTCAACGGTCTCGACGCCGTCGGCGATGGTGCCGCCGTTGACGTCCATGTCTCCGGCCATGCGGGCGAAGACGCGGCTGTTCGAGACGCCCTTGACCACCGGCGCCAGCGCCTGCCCGACCACCGAGCCCGCCCCCGTGGTGAAGAGGATGAGGTGGCAGCCGCTCGCCACCATCTCGGTGATGGTCTGGGTGTCGTTGATGTTGGGGATGCCGAAGCGCACCGGCCCGTCATTGACGGTATCCATCAGGTAGAGGCCCGGCCCGGGCGGCCGGACCCCCGGCTTCAGCACGCCCGCGATCGGCCGCGAGCCGCTCTTGGCATAGGCGCCGAGCGACTTCTCCTCCAGCGTCGACAGGCCGTACTTGATGTTCCCGCCGCCGAAGCTGCCGTGGCCGAGGTCGCGGTAGTAGCTGTCGGCCTTGGCGACGGCCTCGCGCAGGGCCTGCGCCAGCTGCGGCGAGGCGGCGCGGCCGGCCATGTGCTCCTCGCAGCCGATCAGCTCGCAAGTCTCCTCGAACATCACCGTGGCGCCGGCATCGACCAGCAGGTCGACGGCATGGCCGACCGCCGGGTTGATGGTGACGCCGGAAAGCCCGTCCGAGCCGCCGCACTTGGTGCCGACCACCAGGTCGGACAGCGCGAGAGGCA
The DNA here is from genome assembly GCF_057554225.1 of Labrys sp. Lb11. Lineage (NCBI taxonomy): Bacteria > Pseudomonadati > Pseudomonadota > Alphaproteobacteria > Hyphomicrobiales > Xanthobacteraceae > Labrys > Labrys sp. Lb11. The sequence continues at coordinate 605,850 of NZ_BAAJOT010000006.1, read as the reverse complement.
CGGTCGGCGCGGCCCGCAGCAGCGGCAGCTGCGCCTCGATCCAGGCACGGCCGTCGGCGACGGTGGCGGCCGTGCCGCCGCATTGCTGGATGGTGAGCAGCTCGACCGGCCGGCCGGAAGCCTCGATCGCCGCCTTGAGGCGGCTGCGCTGGAATTCCTCGCATCCCAGCGACACCAGCAGCACGGCGCCGGCATTGGGATGCGTTGCAAGGTCGGCCATCACCCGGCCGGCGTATTCGCTGGGGTAGCAGCCGGGAAAGCCGATGAGCTGCACGCCCTCCTCCTCGTAGGGCGTCGCGATCTTGCGGGCGACGTGGTGGGCGCATTCGACGAGGTAAGCGACGAGGAGATAGTTGCGGATGCCCTTGCGCCCATCCGCCCGCGGAAAGCCGCGCATCCGGCCGAGGGCCGCTGCCCGGGAGAGGTCACTCATAATGATCCTCGTCATTGTTGAGATAGCGGCTGGCGACGTTGTGGACATGCACCAGGCGCCCCGCCGCGATCGGCACCGTGGCCACCGCGACAGGCATGCCGAAGCGGATGACGGGCTCGTCGGCATCGATGTCGCGCAGCGCGATCTTGTGTCCCTGGGGGATCGCCTCCAACGCCTCGAGCGCGCGGCCGGCCAGGCTGTGGGCGCGGCTGCCGGCCGCGATGTCCCGCAACGCGATGCCGACATTGTCCGCCGCCGCCAGGACGACCATGTTCGCCGCTGCCGTCATGATCCGTCTCAAGCCTCCACCAGGTTGGGCGCGCCGATGCCGCGCAGCATGGCCAGGGTCGCGGCCCGGTAGCGCTCGCGCACGTCCCGCGTCGGCGGGCGGCAGCGGCTCGACGGCAGGCCGACCAGCTCCATGCACAGCTTGTCGAGATAGCCGTCACCGCTGGTGAAATCGCGCTCGATCTCGACCCAGAGCTTGTAGAACGGCATGGCCTCCTCGACCAGCATGCGCGCCACCTCCGGATAGTTTTCTGCCCGGATCTCGCTCATGAGCTTCAGGCCCCAGGCCGGCCAGAAGTTGCACAGATGCACCTCGAAGGCCCGGGCGCCGAGAGCCGGCATGGCGCTGAAGGCGAAGAAGAGATTGTTGTCGATGATGGTGAAGCGGCGGGAGAAGCGCGCCGTGACGCTCTCGAACTCCATGGCGTCGGTGCGCGGCGTCGCCCATTTCAGGCCGACGACATTCGGGATCTCGGCCAGGCGCTCGACCATGGCGAAGGACAGGTTCGTCGTGGTCCAGAACGTGTTGTAGACGATGATGCCGACATTGGGCGCGGCGGCCGCCGCCGCGCGGACGAAGGCCTCGAAGTCGCCCTCGGTATGGGTGAAGTAGAACGGGCAGGACACCTGGATGAAGTCCGCCCCGAGCCGCTCGGCCGCCTTGGCCAGGCGAACCAGCTCCAGCGTGCTGGTGGTCTGGGCTCCCATGGCTACCGGCACCCGGCCGGCCACCTCCTCGATCACCACCTCCGCGACGCGCACCCGCTCGTCGAAGGTCATGGTGGAGAAGTCTCCGGCCGCGCCGCCGGCCAGGAAGACCGCGTTCTCCGCATCGAGGCCGCCGGCGACCAGGAAGCGCACATAGGCGCGCAGCGCCTCCTCGTCGACCGGAAAGCCCTCGACGTCGCGAAACGGCGTCGGTACCGTGACGTAGCAGCCCTCGAGCTTCTTCTTCAAAACGTCGGTTTGCACGTCCAATCCTCTTTCCCATGCGGGTACGCCGGCGCCGGCCGCAGGACGGCACCGCGCCGGCCGGCATGGCCGGGCGCGTTCACGGGCGGGCGAGCCGCCGTGCCTGGTGTCCCTTCATGTCAACGGGTCGGTGGCGCCGGTCGCCGCGGCGGCGAGCCGGGCGCATCCGCGAATGTTTGACCTGCGATCATAGTTCACGCCGTCGCGCCAAAAGAATTGACAAGGACGGACTTGATTTTGACGTTTATGGACAGAGCCATTGCACCTGCCGCCACGCCCCCGAGGGTTGCCGCCATGACCGAGAGACCCGTGACCGCCACGCCCGCCGACCCGGCCATCCCCTCGTTCAACCTCATCCTCCAGCCGGAATTCCCCCTCAATGCCCTGGTCCTGGCCAGCGAGGCGCTGCGCATCGCCAACCAGAACAGCGGGCGCGAGCTGTTTCGCTGGCGCTTCGTCTCGGAGGACGGCCAGCCAGTGCGTGCCAGCAACGGCCTGTGGATGTCCGCCGACGACAGCCTGCAGACCATGCCGCCGGCGGATTTCTACCTCGTCTTCGAGGGCAACCTGCCGATGCAGCGCAACTCCCCGAAGCTCCTGAACCAGTTGCGCACCGCCGCCCGCTTCGGCGCGACGATCGGGGCGATCGACACCGGCACCTTCGCCCTCGCCCAGGCCGGCCTCGTCGACCGCCGCGCGGTGGTGCTGCACTGGGAGGCCGTGCCGACCTTCAGGGAGCGCTTCCCCGATATCGGCGTGCACGGCCAGATCTACATGATCGACGGGCAGCGCATCACATGTGCCGGCGGCGTGGCGACGCTCGATATGATGCTCGACCTGATCGGCCGGCTGAAGACGCCGACGCTCGCCAACGAGGTCGCCAACGCCCTGGTCTATGCGCCGCGCGCGGCCGCGGCACCGCAGCGCCTCGACGACCGGCCGCGGCCGGCCAAGCGCGCCCTCGCCGACCGGATCGTGGCGCTGATGGAGCGCAACCTCGACTTCCCGCTGTCGCTGGAAGACATCGCCACCCAGTTGGAGGTCTCGCACAAGACGGTGCTGCGCGAATGCCGCCGCAGCTTCGAGGAGACGCCGATGCGGCTCTACCTGCGCATCCGCCTGCAGGCTGCGCGCAACATGCTGTTCTATGAGGAGTTCGGCATCAAGGACGTGGCGACGGCCTGCGGCTTCTCCTACCCGTCGGTGTTCTCGCGCGCCTTCCACGCCCAGTTCGGCATGACGCCGCGCGAGTTCCGCGCGTCCCTGCGTCGCCAGCAGAACCAGGCCTATCGGCCCGAGGTGCGCCGCCTTTCGACGAGCGGCCCCGGGGAGGCCCGCGAAATGTCCACGGACGCAAACTACGAGTCTATTTCGATCAAGTCAGAACCGGATTCTGGTCCACTATAGCATCACCAATGGATGAGGCCGGCGGGTAGTCCGGCTTGCGTATGTGACGCCCATTGCGACCCGATCGAGACCGACCTCGGCCTTTCCCCGCAGGAACGTGCGTTCCCGCAGGCGGCATGGCCTTGCCGAGCGCGGCGGCCGGCCTCGATCGAACGGACAGCGGACATCGCGACGACTTCGGTCCAACGCGAGCAGAACGACACCAGTCGGGAGGAAGAACCATGAAGATCGTCACCGAACCGGCAGCCGGGCCCGTGCGCGGGCCATCGCGGCGCCAAGTCCTGGCAGGCGCCGGCGCGGCCGCGGCGCTGGCCGCAGGCGCGCCCTTCATGGCCGCGAGCCCTGCCGTCGCCGCCGGTCCCATCGAGCTCGTCCACTGGAGCTGGCTGGCGGCCTCGGACGGCGAGGTCTGGGCCAAGATGATCGCAGCCTTCAACGACGCCCACAAGGACAAGGGCGTGCAGATCCGCATGGAGCTGGTGCCGGAGGAGCAATACGTCACCAAGGTGCTCGCCGCCGCCGCCACCGGCAAGGCGCCCGATTTCGGCTGGGGCACCGCCGGCAAGGCCGCCGCCCTCGCCCGCGACGAGGTGACGGTGCCGCTCGACGACATTGCCGGCAAGGTCGGGCTCGACCTCGCCGACTTCAGCGCCGCCTCGATCACCGCCTCGCGCTACCCCAAATACGACAACAAGCTCTTCATGATCCCGATGGACCTGATGAGCCTGCAGCCCGAGATCAATCTCGACATCGCCAAGGAGGTCGGCCTCGACCCGGCCAAGCCGCCGCATGACGCCAAGAGCCTGATGGAGTGGGCCACCGCCATGGCCAAGACCGAGGGCGGCAAGGTGACGCGCTCGGGCATCATGATGACCGGCGCCGGCGTGCAGCCCACCGTCACCTGGGGCATCATCGCCGCCCAAATGGGCTTCCGGCGCGCCAGCGACGATCTCAAGACGGCCTGCGTCAACCCGGAGGCGGGCAAGCAGGCCATGCAATGGGTGCTCGACCTGTTCGACAAGCACAAGGTCTCCACCCGCGACGTCACCGACCGCTACAAGGCCTTCGGCACCGGCCAGGGCGGCATCTTCTGGACCGGCCCCTGGACGCTGAACGGCTATCTCGGCCAGAAGCTCAACTTCCAGACCTCGCTTTTCCCCAAGGTCGGCGAGACGCTGCGCACCTATCTGGAGATCGGCGGGCTGGAGCTCTATGCCCAGGCCGACCAGAGCCGCTACGAGGCGACGCTCGCCGCCGTCAAGTGGCTGTCGGACAACAGCTTCCTGTGGACCACGATCGGCCGCGGCGCCTCGCCGCGCAAGTCGATCCTGGCGCGGCCGGACTACAAGACCGCCGGCGCGCCCTGGTCCGTGCGCGGCGCCTTCGTCGAGGGCATGGCCTTCGCCACCGAGGGCGAGATCCCGGTCGTCGCCGGCCCGGACTTCACGATCTACAGCGGCGGCAACTTCCTGGCCAAGACGCTGGACGGCGTCTGGTCCGGCCAGACCACGATCGACCAGGCGATGGCGGCGCTGCAGGAGCAGTGGCAGCGCGGCCTGGACGAGGGCTGAGCCCCTCTCCTTCCTTCGGCGGCGCCCTGCCCGGGGCACCGCGCCCTTCCAGGACCCGAGCCGTCCCCGGCTCCCGGCAGTATTTCGGCAGCGTTTGACCATGGTGACGACGGCAGCGACATCAGCGGCGATCCCGGACGGAACCCGGCCCGCCCGTCCCGACGGGCGGGCCGGCCAGGAGCCCCGGCGGCTCGACGGGATCGGCTATGTCTTCGTCGCCTTCTTCACCGTGCCGTTCTTCCTGTTCAACATCCTGCCGGTGTTCTTCGGCATCTATGTCGCCTTCACGCGCTGGAGCATCGTCGGCTCGCCGCGCTGGATAGGCCTCGACAATTTCAGCAACGCCTTCCGCGACCAGTGGGTGGCGCTGGCCTTCAAGAACGCGCTGCTCTACGGGCTCCTGATCGTGCCGAGCGTGACGGTGCTGGGCCTCGCCTTCGCGCTGTTCGTCAACAAGCGCTATCCCCTCTCGGGCCTCGCCCGCACCCTGTTCTTCGCGCCCAACGTCGTCTCCGCCACGGTGATCGGCCTTGTCTGGGTCTGGCTGCTCGACACCCAGTACGGCCTCGTCAACCACTACCTCGCCTTTCTCGGGGTCGAGGCGATCCCGTGGCTGACCTCGACGCAATGGTCGATCATCGGCGTCAGCATCGCCTCGGTATGGTGGGATCTGGGCCTGGCCTTCGTGCTGTTCCTCGCCGCCCTGCAGGACATTCCCTCCGACCTGACCGAGGCGGCGCTGGTGGACGGCGCCGGGCGCTGGCAGCGGCTGCGCTTCATCATCCTGCCGCAGCTGCGCCCGGTGCTGTCGATGGTGGTGACGCTGCAGCTGATCTCGACGCTGCGCATCTTCAGCCAGGTCTACGTCATGACCAATGGCGGCCCCGGCGGCTCGTCCTCCTCGCCGATCTACTACATCTACAGCGTCGCGATCGTGCGCAACCTGTTCGGTTACGCCTCGGCCATCGCCCTCCTCCTGTTCGCCGGCATCCTGGTGCTGACGCTGGTGCAGCGCCTCCTGCTCAGGGAGCGCGACTGATGACCCTCCTGCCGCAAGGCTTCGCGCGCTGGCTGGAAGCGCGCCGGATGACCGCCGTCGACCTGCCGATCTGGCTCGCCGGCATGGCCGTTGCCTTCATGTGGTTCGCGCCCTTCGTGTGGATGGTCTCGACCTCGCTGAAGTACCCGTCCGACGTGATGACCCAGTCGATCGAGTGGTTCCCGAGCCGGATCACCCTCGACAACTACGTCAAGGTCTTCGAGTACCCGGTGGTGCGCTGGGGCCTGAACAGCCTGATCCAGGCCGTGGCGTCGACCGCCCTCTCCGTGCTGTTCGGCGCCATGGCCGGCTATGCGCTGGCGCGGCTGCGCTTTCCCGGACGGGACGCCCTGTTCGCGCTGTTCCTGGCCTCGCTGATGATCCCCACCGAGGTCTCGATCATCCCGATGCTGCTCGGCTTCATCAAGCTGGGCTGGGCCTCCAGCTACCAGGCGCTGATCCTGCCGACCATCGGCAACGTCTTTAGCGTCTACATCTTCCGCCAGTTCTTCCTGACCTTTCCCAACGAGATCGAGGAGGCAGCCCGCGTCGACGGCGCCGGCCCGTTCAAGCTGTTCTTCCTCATCGCCCTGCCGCTGGCGCGGGCGCCGGCCATCGCCGCCTCGGTCATCCTGTTCACCCTGAACTGGAACAACTTCCTCTGGCCGCTGCTCGTCACCTTCGACGAAAGCATGAAGACCCTGCCGGTCGGCATCGCGGCCTTCACCCCGGTGGTCGGCACACACACGCAGCTCGAGGGCTTCAGCGTCGCCATGGCCGGCATCACCATCCTCAGCGTGCCCAGCCTGCTGCTGTTCTTCCTCCTGCAGCGCTACTTCATCCAAGGCATCTCCCAGGGAAGCATCAAGCAGTGACCACAGGTTCCAGCCCTCCGGCAGCGCTCAGCCTCGACATGCCGCGCACCCTCTTCATCGACGACGCCTTCGAGGCCGCCGCCTCCGGCGCCACCTTCGCCACGATCGACCCGAGCACGGAGGCCGTGCTCGGCGAGGCTGCCCGCGGCGAGGCCGCCGACGTCGACCGCGCCGTCGCGGCGGCGCATCGGGCGACGCGCGGCCCCTGGCGCGACATCACGCCGGCCGAGCGCGGCCGGCTCCTGTTCCGCCTTGCCGATGCCCTCCTCGCCCGCAAGGAGGAGATCGCCCGGATCGAGACGCTCGACGTCGGCAAGCCGCTGAAGGAATCGCGCGGCGACGTGGACGGCGTGGCGGCGACGCTGCGCTACAACGCCGGCGCCGCCGACAAGCTGGAAGGCTCGACCATCCCGCTCGGCCGCTCGGTGATCGACTTCACCCTGCTGGAGCCGGCCGGCGTCACCGCCCACATCATCCCCTGGAACTATCCGCTCGGCATGCTGGCGCGCTCGGTGGCGCCGGCCCTCGCCGCCGGCTGCACCGTGGTGGTGAAGCCGGCCGAGCAGTCCCCGCTCAGCGCCATGCTGTTCGCCCGCTGCTGCCGCGAGGTCGGCATCCCGCCGGGCGTGGTCAATGTCGTCACCGGCCTCGGCGAGGAGGCGGGCGCGGCGCTCGTCGCCCACCCCGAGGTGCGCGGCATCACCTTCACCGGCTCGGTGGAGACCGGCCGGCTGGTCTATGCCAATGCGGCGCGCGGCCTGAAGCCGGCCGTGCTGGAGCTCGGCGGCAAGAACCCGCTGATCGTCCTGCCGGACGCCGATCTCGACCGCGCCGTCACCGACGTGCTCGACGGCGCCTTCGGCAACAGCGGCCAGGTCTGCTCCTCATCCTCCCGGCTGATCCTGCACCGCGCGATCCACGACGAGTTCCTCGACCGCCTGTCGCAGGCCGCCGCCCGCCTCACCCTCGGACCGGGCCTCGACGACTGCGACCTCGGCCCCGTGGTCTCGGCCGAGCAGCACGAGCGCGTCACCGGCTACATCGCCCAGGCCCGTCGCGACGGCGGGCGGCTGCGGCTCGGCGGCGGCCGCCCGAAGCATCTCGACCGCGGCTACTTCGTCGAGCCCACCGTCATCGACCGGGTCGAGCCGTCCCACGCGGCGGCGCGCGAGGAGATCTTCGGCCCCGTCGCCGTGGCTCTCGCCTTCGACACGATCGAGGAAGCGACCGCCCTCGCCAACGGCCTCGGCTACGGCCTGGTCGCCGGCGTCTATAGCCGCGACATCGGCACGGCGCTGCGCCTGGCCCAGGACATCGAAGCCGGATCCGTGTGGATCAACGGCTGGTTCATCGGCGGCCAGCAGGCGCCGACCGGCGGCATCAAGGACAGCGGCATCGGCCGCGAGCGCGGCCTGCCGGGCATCATGAACTACCTGCAGATCAAGAATGTCGGCATCCGGCTCTGAGCCGGACCGCCGCCGCCACCCCTCCCCGCCACTCGAGCCAAGAGCAGACGAGCCGACGATGAGCATCATCACCGATATCGAACATCACGACATCTTCCGCCATGAATCCCATTGCGTGAACCAGATCGCCCAGCGCACGCTGAAGAACGGCGATATCCTTGCGGTCTTCAACGAGGAACGCTTCCCCTTCCATCACGACAGCGGCCAGACGCTGATGACCCGCTCCAGGGACGGCGGCCGGACCTGGAGCAAGCCGCAGGTGGTGCTGCCGTGGAGCGCCACCGAGGGCAACTGGGATTGCGGCATCTGCGAGCTGGAGGACGGCACGCTGCTGGTCAACCTGACCATCACCGGCTTCTTCAAGCGCGGCGTCCGGCCGGAGCAGCCCTCCTGGTCGTCGCACCCGATCACGCCCGAATGGGGCGACTGGACCTGGACCTACAAGCTGCAGGGCTGGCTGGGCACCTATGTCCTCAAGTCGACGGACGGCGGCGAGACCTGGACCAAGCCGGTTCCGGTCAATGTCCGCCCGCTCAAGCACGGCGGCTGCCGCCTCGGCTCCTGGCAGTTGCCGAACGGCTCGCTGCTGATGGGCCTCTACGGGCGCATCCGCGGCTATGAGGAGGAAGGCGAAGGCGAGACGACGCGCTCGGCGCTGATGCGCTCGGACGACGGCGGCGAGAACTGGGAGTACTTCTCCACCCTGGCCTACGACCCGGCCAGCATCATCGACTACGAGGAGCCGGCGCTGCTGCGCCTCAAGGACGGACGGCTGGTCTGCTTCATGCGCACCCACACCCAGCCGAGCAGCGACGCCAAGAACATGGTGATGGTGGTCTCGGAGGATGACGGCTTCTCCTGGACGCCGCCGAAATGGACCAACATCTGGGGCTACCCGGCCGAGCTGATCGCCCTGCAGGACGGACGCTACCTGATGGTCTACGGCTATCGTCGCCCGCCCTACGGCGTGCGCGGCATCATCTCCGAGGACGGAGTGACCTGGGACGTCAAGAATGAGTTCGTCATCCGCTCCGGCGGCGTGCCCGGCGGGACGGCGACCGAGACGCCCGGCTCCAGCCGGATGTCGCCGGAGTCCGGCAAGATCGCCGGCGGCGGCGTGAACTGGCACCATCCGGGCATCTATCAGCACATCGGCTATCCCAGCGTCTGCCAGGTCGCGGACGGCACGATCGTGTGCTCCTATCACGAGTGGAGCGACGATCCCAAGCCGCTGCAATACGTGCTGTGCACGCGCTTCCGCGTCTGAGGCGGACGATGGCCGCAGGCGGCGCAACCCCGACCGTCGACGTGGTGGAGAGCCGGGCGCTCCACCACGATCCCCATGCCTATTGCGCCCACCCGCACATGGCGGTGGCGGCGGACGGCGCCTTTCTCCTGGTGTTCAACCGCGCCCCACGCCGCGAACGCATCCTCCACCCGCCGCAGGACCCCGAGTTCCGCAACCTGATGATGCGCTCGGCCGACGAGGGCCGCAGCTGGAGCGCGCCGGCCGTGGTGCCGGACTACGGCTGGAGCGGCGTCGAATGCGCCGGGCTGACGGCCCTGCGCAGCGGCCGCGTCCTGCTCAACCAGTGGCGGTTCGAATGGCTGCCCCTGCCGCTGGCCGAGGCACTCGGCCGGCCGGACCTCGTCTGGCCCGGAGAGCTGGCGGCCGGGCTCGCGGCCTCGCCGGAGCTCGACACGGTCTCCGGCGGCGAGCCCGCCGCACCGGTCTTTGCCTGGGCTCGGGGCGGCGGCGAGACCGTGGTCCATCTGTCCGACGACGGCGGCCGCAGCTTCCATGCCTCGCCGCGGATCGACACCGCCCCCTTCAGCGGCGGCTACGGCATGCGCGGCGCCCTGGAGCTGCCGGACGGCGACATCCTGCTGCCGCTCTCCGACGTGCCGCGCTACGCGGCGGTGTTCACCGTGCGCTCCTCCGACGGCGGACGCTCCTGGTCCGCCCCGAGCCTGGCGGCGCGCGGCGCCGGCCACGAGTTCGAGGAGCCGGCGGGGCTGGTGCTGGGCTCGGGCCGGATCCTGTTGATGCTGCGCGACAATGGCAGCCGCATCATGCACCAGGTGGCCTCCGCGGATGGCGGACGCAGCTGGAGCGCGCCGGAGCCGACCGGCATCAGCGCCTACCCCGCCCATCTCCTGGAGCTGCCGGACGGGCGCCTCGCCTGTATCGCCGGCCGGCGCCAGAAGCCCTTCGGCATCGTCATGCATCTTTCGGAGGACCAGGGCGAGACCTGGGACGCGCGGCCCATCCTGCTGGCCGCAGACTGGCCGACCAAGGATATCGGCTACCCCACGGCCGCGCTGCGCGCCGACGGGACCATCCTCGTCGTCTACTACGCCCGCGACCATGACGGCGTCACGGGCATCCACTCGCTCACGGTGCGGCTGTCATGAGCCGGCAAACAGCAGAGGCCCGTGTGCCGGTCACGGCCGGATCAAGCCGCATCGGCGCTGAGATAGGGCCAAACCATGCTGCTCCGAGAGAGGCGTCGCCCTTCTCGGGAGCCGCATGGTGCGGCCGCGGCGCCGCATCGCCGCCGAGCCCGTATCGTCGGTGCCTGCCCTGTCCCAGGGCCCATCAAGACAGAGGGGGCCGCCATGTCGCGGGTTGAACTGACCGGCGTCGCCAAGCGCTTCGGCGCCTTCGAAGCCCTGCGCGGCATCGACCTCGCCATCCCCGACGGCGCTTTCACGGTGTTCGTCGGCCCCTCGGGCTGCGGAAAGTCGACGCTGCTGCGGCTGATCTGCGGCCTGGACTCGCCGAGCGAGGGCGTGATCCGCTTCGACGGCCGCGACGTGCGCGGCGTGCCGCCGGCCGGCCGCCGGCTCGCCATGGTGTTCCAGTCCTACGCGCTCTATCCGCATATGAGCGTGGCCGACAATATGGGCTTTGCCCTGCGCATGGCCGGCGTGGCCAAGGCGGAACGCATGCGGCGCGTCGCCAAGGCGGCCGAGACGCTGCAGATCACGCGCCTGCTCGACCGGCGGCCGAAGGAGCTCTCCGGCGGCCAGCGCCAGCGCGTGGCCATCGGCCGGGCGATCGTGCGCGAGCCGTCGCTGTTCCTGTTCGACGAGCCGCTGTCCAACCTCGACGCCGAGCTGCGCGTCGAGATGCGCTTCGAGCTCGCCGACCTGCATCGCCGGCTGGGCACGACCATGATCTACGTCACCCACGACCAGATCGAGGCCATGACCCTGGCCGACCGCATCGTGGTGCTGCGCGACGGCGCCATCGAGCAGGTGGGCGCGCCGGCCGAGCTCTATGAGCGGCCGTGCAACCGCTTCGTCGCCAGCTTTATCGGCTCGCCGCGGATGAACATGCTCGCCGGCCGCGTCGCCGCGGTGCGGGACGGCGCGATCGACGCCGAGATCGCCGGGCTGGACCGGCCGAGCCTCGCCTTGCCGGTCGCCGCCGGCAGCGGCCTGAAGCCGGGAGACGCCATCGACGTCGGCATCAGGCCCGAGGACCTTGCCTGCGGCGGCGACGGGCCGGCGCGCCTGGCGATGCGCGTCGAGGTCTGCGAATATATCGGCGGCGCGGTGCACCTGCATGCGCCCGGCCACCCCGCCGGCCCGCTTACCGTGCGCCATGCGGGGCGGCGGCCCGATGTCGGGACCGAGCAGCAGCTCGGCCTCGCCCCCGCGGCCTGCCACGTCTTCGCCAAGGACGGACGCCGGCTGTCGCCCTGAGACGGGCCGCCGGTTTTCCGACCGACCGATAAAACCGGAACGAAGATCGCAACGCCGCCGCAATCGCGTTCTGCTTGGAGTCGCCCCGCGGCTGCGCCACCCTGGCGCGACGCAGGGAGAGACAGCATCATGGCAGGAACGATTCGGACGAAGACCCGCCGGTGCGGCGGCCTGCTCGGGCTCGCGGGCTTGCTTGCCGCCGCGGCGCCGGCGGCGGCGCAGCCGGTGCCCGAGGCGCGGGTGACGGCCGCCCTGCCCGGTCTGGAGGAGATGGCGCGCAAGGCGGTCGAGGACGGCGGCGTGCCGGGGCTGGCCATCGCGGTCGTGCATGACGACAAGCTCGTCTACCTCAAGGGCTTCGGCCGGCGCCAAGCCGGCAAGCCCGAGGTGGTCGACGGCGACACCGTGTTCCAGCTCGCCTCGATGTCGAAGCCGATCTCCTCGACCGTCGTGGCGGCGCTGGTCGGCGAGGGCCTGCTCGGGTGGGATTCGCGCATCGGCGACCTCGACCCGGGCTTCCGCCTGCGCGATCCCTATCCCAGCGCCGAGGTCACGGTGCGCGACCTGTTCGCCCATCGCAGCGGCCTGCCGGGCAATGCCGGCAACGAGCTGGAGGATATCGGCTACGACCGGGCCGAAGTGCTGCGGCGGCTGCGGCTGGTGCCGCCGTCGTCGAGCTTTCGCGCCGGCTATTCCTACAGCAATTTCGGCCTGACCGAAGGCGCCGTGGCCGCGGCAAGGCCGACCGGCGAGGACTGGGAGACGGTGTCCGAGGAGCGGCTCTACCGGCCGCTCGGCATGAGCTCGACCAGCTCGCGCCATGCCGATTTCCTGGCCCGGGCGAACCGGGCCGCCTTGCATGTGCGGATCGGCGGCGCCTGGACCGCCAGGGTCGAGCGCGATCCCGACGCGCAGGCGCCGGCCGGCGGCGCCAGCTCGAGCGCCCGCGACCTGGCGCAATGGATGCGGCTGGAGCTGGCCGGGGGCGTGATCGACGGCAAGCGGCTGATCCCGGCCGAGGCGATCGGCCAGACCCATGTGCCGCTGATGGCGCGGGGCGCCAACCCGGTCACGTCGGCCACGTCCTTCTACGGCCTGGGCTGGAATGTCGAGTTCGGCCGGCACGGCCTGACCTGGGGCCATGCCGGCGCCTTCAGCGTCGGCGCCAGGACGCTGGTGACGCTCTATCCGCGGTCGAACCTCGGCATCGTCGTCCTCGCCAACGCCTTTCCGACCGGCGCGCCGGAGGCGCTCGCCGACGGCTTTGCCGACCTCGTCTTCGACGGCAAGGCGGGCAGGGACTGGTCGAAGCCCTGGGACGATGCCTATTCGAGCCTGTTCGGCCCGGCGCTTGCGGCGGCCAAGGCGGCCTACGCCTCGCCGCCGGCCACGGCCTCCCCCGCCCTGCCGCTCGCGGCCTATGCCGGCAGCTACGCCAACGCCTATGTCGGGGAGGCGAGCGTGACGGTCAGGGACGGGAGCCTGGTGCTCGGCGTCGGGCCCGGCGGCGGCCGCTCCTACCCGCTCAAGCACTTCGACCGCGACCTGTTCCTCGCCTTCACCATGCCGGAAATGCCGGACATGCCCTCGGCCGTGCGCTTTTCCGTGGGGCCGGACGGCAAGGCGGGCGCGGTGACGATCGAGGCGCTCGACGATGTCGGCCTCGGCACGCTGGAACGCGCCGCGAAGTGACGGCGCAGGCAGGCGGCGGAGGTCCCGCCGCCTGCCCGGCGCCTCAGGCGGGGTGATGCACCTCGGGCAGCCCGTAGACCGGCGTCGCCATCCCTTCCATCCGCGCCTTCAGCTGCAGCGCCAGGTACTGCGAATAGTGCCGCGACTGGTGCAGGTTGCCGCCGTGGAACCACAGCCCGTCCTGCCGGGTCGGCTTCCACATGTTGCGGGGCTCGCCGACCCAGGGGCCGGGATCCTTGGTCGTGCCGGAGCCGAGGCCCCAGACGCGGCCGACCTTGTCCGCGACCTCCTGCGAGATCAGCCGGGCGGCCCAGCCGTTCATCGAGCCGTAGCCGGTGGCGTAGACGATCAGGTCCGCCGGCAGCTCGGTGCCGTCGGCGAGCACCACGCCGTTCTCGGTGATCTCGCGGACATCGCCGCTGGCGAGCTTGACGTCGCCGTCGGCGATCAGGTCAGAGGCGCCGACATCGATGTAGTAGCCCGACCCGCGCCGCATGTATTTCAGGAACAGGCCGGAGTCGTCGTCGCCGAAATCGAGCTTGAACCCGACCTTTTCCAGGCGCTGCAGCAACTCGGCGTCATGCGCCTTGACCGCGGCGGTGACCGGCTTGAGGATTTCGGGCATCAGGCGGTAGGGCACCGAGGCGTTGAGGAGATCCGCCTTGTCGGTGGTGATCCCCTTCTCCAGCGCCGTCTCCGAGTAGAGCGTGCTGGTGCCGTAGCGGAACAGCCCCTCGGAGCTGGCGACATGGGTGGAGGAGCGCTGCACCATGGTCACGTCGGCGCCATGCTCCCACAGATCCGCGCAGATGTCGTGGGCCGAGTTGTTCGAGCCGATGACGACGCAGCGCTTGCCGGCATAGGCCTCGCCGCCCTTGTGCTGGCTGGAATGGTGCTGCTCGCCCTTGAACCGCTCCATTCCCGGGAAGCTCGGCTTGTTGGGTATGCCGGACATGCCGGTCGCCAGGATCAGGTGCCGGGGGCGCAGGGTCAGCGGCTTGCCGTCGCGGACGACCTCGACCGCCCACTCGCCGCGCCCGGCATCGTAGCTGGCCTTTTGGCAGGGCGTGGAGGTCCAGACGTTGAGCTCCATCACCTTGGCGTACATTTCCAGCCAGTCGGCGATCTTGTCCTTGGGCGAGTAGACCGGCCAGTCGTCCGGGAACGGCAGATAGGGCAGATGGTCGTACCAGACCGGGTCGTGCAGGCAGAGCGACTTGTAGCGCTTGCGCCAGGCGTCGCCCGGCCGCTCATGCGCTTCCAGGATGATCGTCGGCACGCCGAGCCGCCGCAGCCGCGCCCCCAGCGCCAGGCCGCCCTGGCCGGCGCCGACGATGACGCAGTAGGGCTGGCGCTCCGTGCCGAGCGTCGCGGCCTCCTCCTGCCGCTCCTCCAGCCAGGTCTTGCGGTCGCGGTGGACGCCGTGCTGGGCGCCGAAGGCGCGCCGGCGGCCCTTCTTCTCCTCGAAGCCCTTGAGCTCCTCCATCGAGGTGAGCAGGGTCCAGCACTTGCCGTCCCTGAGCCGGACATGGCCCCTGCCGCGGGCCTCGGCGGTCTCGAAGGTGAACCAGCCCTCGATCACGCCCTTGCTGTCGGCCGCCTCCCCCTCGACGGCGAAGGCCGACGGCCTGGCGCGCTCCAGGGTGGCGTCGAGCATGGCGCGGATCGCCGGCTGCCCTTCGGCCGTGTGGATGTTCCAGGTGAAGGCCACCAGGTCGCGCCAATAGGCGTCCTCCGTGAACAGCGCCTGCACGCCGGCCTTGTCACCGGCCGCCAGGGCCGCACCGAATGCCTCCAGCCACGCCGACAGGCTGCGCGTCGCCTCCGCATTATCCATGCTCGCTCCATCCCCAAATCTATTCATTTGCATCCGCGCAAACGATGTCGTCGGCGGATTCGACGGGCCAGCCTGCGATGACGGCGGCCCGAGATCAAGCCCCCGCGAGGATGTTCCGGCGGCGAGACAGGGGCGGCGGCAAATTCGCCGGACGCGTGACGGTTTCAATCCACGCGTCCGAGCAGGACGCGACCATCGGCGGCATCCAGCTACAGGTGACGATCCGCTTGTTTCAATCCACGCGTCCCACGCGGGACGCGACCCGGGGCGCGCGGGCGCGGCTTGCTGAACATCTCGGGTTTCAATCCACGCGGGACGCGACGGGGGATCATGCCGTTACGTCAAGAACCGGCCACAGTTTCAATCCACGCGCCCCACGCGGGACGCGACTCGACAACCCGCTCAAGGCCGCCGGTGACCTCCTGTTTCAATCCACGCGTCCCACGCGGGACGCGACCAGTCGGCCGTCAAGCCGGCGCTGGACGCGGAACTGTTTCAATCCACGCGTCCCACGCGGGACGCGACTCCCGTAGCGGCCAGCGGCCACGATGCCGTCAAGGTTTCAATCCACGCGTCCCACGCGGGACGCGACAGTGTGTTTGCAGCTGGAGACATGGCCAAAGGCGTTTCAATCCACGCGTCCCACGCGGGACGCGACAGTGTGTTTGCAGCTGGAGACATGGCCAAAGGCGTTTCAATCCACGCGTCCCACGCGGGACGCGACTCATTGAGCCGGCCCTCTGTGGGGTCGGCCTGATGTTTCAATCCACGCGTCCCACGCGGGACGCGACGCTCACGGTCATACACCTTGCCGAGCCCGCCCTTGTTTCAATCCACGCGTCCCACGCGGGACGCGACGCCGTCGAGCGCGAAGCCGAACCACTCCTCCGGATCGTTTCAATCCACGCGTCCCACGCGGGACGCGACTGATCCGGCACGGTGACGATGGCGAGGAGCTCCTGTTTCAATCCACGCGTCCCACGCGGGACGCGACGCTACGGCCGCGACCTCGACGATGTCTCGACCGAAGTTTCAATCCACGCGTCCCACGCGGGACGCGACTCCCGTAGCGGCCAGCGGCCACGATGCCGTCAAGGTTTCAATCCACGCGTCCCACGCGGGACGCGACAGTGTGTTTGCAGCTGGAGACATGGCCAAAGGCGTTTCAATCCACGCGTCCCACGCGGGACGCGACAGTGTGTTTGCAGCTGGAGACATGGCCAAAGGCGTTTCAATCCACGCGTCCCACGCGGGACGCGACTCATTGAGCCGGCCCTCTGTGGGGTCGGCCTGATGTTTCAATCCACGCGTCCCACGCGGGACGCGACGCTCACGGTCATACACCTTGCCGAGCCCGCCCTTGTTTCAATCCACGCGTCCCACGCGGGACGCGACGCCGTCGAGCGCGAAGCCGAACCACTCCTCCGGATCGTTTCAATCCACGCGTCCCACGCGGGACGCGACTGATCCGGCACGGTGACGATGGCGAGGAGCTCCTGTTTCAATCCACGCGTCCCACGCGGGACGCGACGCTACGGCCGCGACCTCGACGATGTCTCGACCGAAGTTTCAATCCACGCGTCCCACGCGGGACGCGACAGCGCCGTCAGCGTCTTGCCGGTGCCCATGTCCATGTTTCAATCCACGCGTCCCACGCGGGACGCGACTAGTCGTCGATCCAGAGTGCCGCGGTCGGGACAAGTTTCAATCCACGCGTCCCACGCGGGACGCGACGCGGTGGCCCCGCTTCCCCTTCATCGCCGTCGATGTTTCAATCCACGCGTCCCACGCGGGACGCGACTTTCGCGCAGGTCCTCTGTTGAGGCTTGCGCGGCGAGTTTCAATCCACGCGTCCCACGCGGGACGCGACCATCATCGGGATCGGCACAGTCCAGTCGATGGCCTTGTTTCAATCCACGCGTCCCACGCGGGACGCGACGCACAGTTGATGCCCGTCTGGCCGTCTGCGTTGATGTTTCAATCCACGCGTCCCACGCGGGACGCGACCGCGACAAGACGCTTACCCGTTTCGACAGTCATGGTTTCAATCCACGCGTCCCACGCGGGACGCGACGGTCGGCGAAATCGTCACGAGGGTACGAATAAGCACCGTTTCAATCCACGCGTCCCACGCGGGACGCGACCCCGCCCATGCGAGAGCAGCCCGTTGATCCGATCGTTTCAATCCACGCGTCCCACGCGGGACGCGACGATGAGGGGGGCGATGATCATGGCGCCTCCGGATCGTTTCAATCCACGCGTCCCACGCGGGACGCGACCCCTATGCCGCCGGCACCTACCTCGCCAAATGGAAGTTTCAATCCACGCGTCCCACGCGGGACGCGACGCATCCACGCTCAAAATGGTTATTGAGAAAAAACCGTTTCAATCCACGCGTCCCACGCGGGACGCGACCTTCCGACCTGTCGTCGCTACCCGGGCTGCTCGGTTTCAATCCACGCGTCCCACGCGGGACGCGACGTTGCCACTCAACGCCACTTTCGCGCCGACGATGGTTTCAATCCACGCGTCCCACGCGGGACGCGACCTGGCATCGACGCTCTGCGCGACCTCAACAGCCAGTTTCAATCCACGCGTCCCACGCGGGACGCGACGAGCGCGAGACATGGCGCGTTGCTCCGGTCAATTTTGTTTCAATCCACGCGTCCCACGCGGGACGCGACTGGCATTTTTCATTCAACGCGAAAAGCCGCAATCGTTTCAATCCACGCGTCCCACGCGGGACGCGACCTCCGACTATTGGATTGCGTGGTTTGCAGTGCAAGTTTCAATCCACGCGTCCCACGCGGGACGCGACGTCGACATGTACGCGGGCAAGACGGTGCTGGTGCAGTTTCAATCCACGCGTCCCACGCGGGACGCGACCGCGCGCGAGGGCGAGGGACTCGTCAGAGAGGGCGTTTCAATCCACGCGTCCCACGCGGGACGCGACGCCCCACGGATCGCGGATCGAGTCGCGGAGGACGAGTTTCAATCCACGCGTCCCACGCGGGACGCGACCGTGATGGCGATGGCGTAGGCGAGGCTGCTGCGGCCGTTTCAATCCACGCGTCCCACGCGGGACGCGACGCCTTTTCGATCGACATTGACGTTCTCCGGGTTGAGTTTCAATCCACGCGTCCCACGCGGGACGCGACCCAAATCTGCACAAATATCCCTGCATTTATTGGTGTTTCAATCCACGCGTCCCACGCGGGACGCGACCAGTCAACGCGGCCGGTCTCTGCGAGGTGCGAGAGTTTCAATCCACGCGTCCCACGCGGGACGCGACCGAAATGATCCGAAAGAGGTGCTACTTTTTGGCCGTTTCAATCCACGCGTCCCACGCGGGACGCGACACAATCCCCTCGCAACTCCGGAGTCACCAAATGCGTTTCAATCCACGCGTCCCACGCGGGACGCGACCGCCCCACAGTTAACCCATTCCACCCGCACTGAAAATGCCCGCAGTCGCGCGAACCTCAACGGGCTGCTGCCAATCTCCCGCCAAAATTCGACGACTGCGAGCAAAAGATCCCGACCGATCAACGCTCTACAGCCAGCGCGAACCTCCGGGGGAAAGCGGGCCTGCTTCCGGTTCGCGCTCGCCGCGCCGGATGCGGGATCTGCCGGCCTCATCATCATCATCGGAGCGGCCGTGCCCGGCCATGCCAGACGCCTGCCGGCGATGCCGAGGCCTTCATCCGCGACGGCTTCGCCGGGATCAAGGCCGCCTTTCCCCGAACGCGCGCCGGGGAAATGGGCGCCATCCTCCCCTGGCTCGGCCGCGAGGCGACCGGCCGCGCGCCGGTCGCACGGGCGATCCCGGCAGGCGCTCGACATCGCCGGCCGCCGCGGCGCGAGGGCGGGCCTGCGCGAGGGCCGCCGGCCTATTCGGCGGCGAGACCCCTGCTCCGGTCACGGCCGAGGCCGGCGTAATAGGCGCGCTTGGCCTCGTACATCATCAGGTCGGCCCGCTTGATCGCCTGCTCCAGGCGCTCGCCGGGCAGCGCCGTCGCGGCGCCCAGGGAGAAGCTGAGCGGCTCGCCGGTGTAGAACTGGTTGTTGAGGGCCACGAGCTTTTCGATGTTCTCCATCGCCAGCTCGGCGCCGCGCTCGTCGACGCCCGGCAGCAGCACGGCGAACTCGTCGCCTCCGATGCGGGCGGCGTGGGCGGGCTTGTCGACCAGCTTGCCCAGGATCTCGCCGGCCCGCCGCAGCAGCTCGTCGCCGGCGGCGTGACCGAGCTGGTCGTTGGCCCCCTTGAGGCCGTTGAGGTCGGCGACGATCACCGAGACCGGGAACGGGCCCTTGCGCTCCAGGCGGTTGAGCTCGTCGACGTAGAAGGACCGGTTGTAGAGCTTGGTCAGCACATCGTGCTTGCCGAGGAACTCCAGATAGGTCTCGGCCTTCTTGCGGGCGGTGATGTCGGTCAGCGCCACCTGCACCAGCGACCAGTCGCGCTCGTGGCCGGGCAGCACCGAGAACTGCAGGTGCAGGTGCAGCTCGTCGCCGGCGAGGGTGTAGTTCACCACCTCGCGCTGCTGCATCAGCTTGCCCTGCCAAAGGTCGATCAGCTGCTCGCGGAAATGCTGGTGCATGCCGTCGCGAAAGACGTCGCGCAGGCCGCGCAGCAGGGTCGGCTTGTCGCCGGAGCAGAACAGCTCGAGCGTGTGCTGGTTGACCTCGATGACCCGGATCTCGCTCATGCAGCGGCTGACGAATTCGGGGTGGACATCGGTGAAGACGCGGAAATCGACAATGCCGCGCTCGCGCACGTCGTCCATCAGCCGCTTGACCGCGCTGAAATCCTCCACCCACAGCGACACCGGCGAATGGTGGAACAGGCCGCGCGCATAGGCCTCGGCCGCGGCGGCCTGGCGGCGGGCCGCCTCGCGCTCGGTGACGTCCTCGATGGCGACGAGCACGCGCGCCCAGCTGTCCTCGTAGCCGGGCAGCACGGTGCCGTGCAGCTGGATGTCGAGGCGGCGGCCGGACAGCGTGTAGTTGACCGTGAGGCTGGCGAACTCCAGCCGGCCGTTCCACAGCTGCTCCAGCTCGTGCAGGTGCGCCACCAGCATGTCGTCGCGGAAGACGCGGTCGAGATGCGCCACGAGATGGTCGAGATCGTTCGCCTCGAACAGCGACAGGGTCTTGCGGTTGACCTTGACGACGTCGATGCAGCCGGCGCAGCTCCGCACCCGGGCGGGGTCGGCGCTGAGATGCTCGCGCAGGCTGGTGACGCCGGCGCGCCGCCAGTCGTCGAACAGCGCCTTGAGGTCGCTGTAGTCCTCCAGCCAGAGCGACACCGGCGCGAGATCGAACATGTGCGCGTCGTCGGTGCGCCCGGCAGCGTCCTGGGGACCGGCGACGTCGTGGTTCCGTGGTGGCATGGTGCTCCCGCATGACCAAACGCAGCGGAGAAGGCCAGCGCCCTCATCGCCGTTTTGCCTCATATTGCATCAAATGACCCCTTGCCGCGAGAACAACCTCGCCGTCCCCGGCGCGGCCGGCGATTGACAGGCCCGGTGACGCCCGATATTGCGCGCCGGCCGGTTGCCGGGGCCGGATGGCCCCCGGCTGTTCGGCGCCGGTCGCCGCTCTCCTTCGCCGGCCGCACCGCGATCTCCCGGGCCGCGGCTCGCCGGGCGGCAGGCCCCCGGAGGACCCCATGGCAATCACTCGCAGGAGCTTCTGCGGCGGCCTCGCAGGCGGTCTCGCCGGCCTGCCCCTAGCCCAGCGCGCCGCCCTGGCGGGCCTCGCTCCGCCCGCCCGCCCGCTGGCGCTCGCCGTCGTCGACGTGACCGGCAGCCTGGCGTTCACCCGGCCGGCGATCGAACGCTACCGCGCGGCGCGGCCCGGGGCCGTCGAGCGCTTCGCCTTCTCCGGGGCCTCGGCGCCGGCGCTGGCGGCGCAGCTCGCAGCCGGCCGCGCCGACGTCGACCTCGTCCTCGCCGACACCGACATGCTCGCAGCCGGCCTGGCGCAGGACCTGTGGACCGACCTCGCCCCCCACGCCGCCGCCCTACCCCGGCCGGAGGCGCTGCTCACGCCCCAGGCCGCCCGCATGCAGGCGCTGGCCGGCAGCCGGGCGCTGTGCATCGCCTGCCAGCCCTGCGGGCCGCTGATCGAATATCTGCCCGGCCGGGTCGCGGCGCCGCCGGATACGGCCGAGGCGCTGCTGGCCTGGGCCCGGCAGAACCCGCACAAGTTCGCCTATGCGCGCCCGGCGACCTCCGAGCCGGGCCGCACCTTCCTGATGGGCCTGCCCTATATCCTCGGCGACGCCGACCCGCGCGACCCGGCCCGAGGCTGGACCAGGACCTGGGACTACCTGGCGGCGCTGGGCGAGACCATCGAATCCTACCCGGCGGGCGCCGCCCGCACTCTGCAGGATCTCGGCGAAGGCACGCGCGACATCGTCGTCTCCACCACCGGGTGGGACCTCGCCCCCCGGGCGCTCGGCGTCGTGCCCGCGGCGACGGCGGTCGGCGTGCTGCAGGGCACCCGCTGGATCACCAGCGCCCAGTACCTGGCGGTGCCCAAAAACCTGCCCGCCGAGAGGCTGGCGGTGCTGCTCGACCTCATGGGTTTCCTCCTGGAGACGGAGCAGCAGGCCCTGGCCTTCGACCGGAGCCCGTTCCATCCCGCGCCGGCCGCGAAGGGCGTGACGCTCGACATGGCGCCGCGGCGGAGCCGGGAGATGATCCGGGCCTACGATCGCCCGGCCTACCAGGCCTGGCTTGCCGACGCGCCGCTGGAGGCGCCGCTCGACACGGCCGGCATGATCACCGCCGCCCGGCTCTGGGACGAGCGGATCGGCGCCCGCAAGCGCTGAAGGCGGCGGGATATCCGGCCTGCCGCCGCGGCCGCGGCGTCGCATTGCAATCGGGCCCGGGCTGCCGCACCTATAGGGGGCGGCGCGCCATCCCGCGGGCCGGCCCGAGCGCCATCCGCCATGTGGAACAGCCCCCTCCTGCCGAAACTCCGGTTGGTCAGCGGCCTGGTGCTGATGGCCTATGTCTGCGGCCACCTCGTCAATGCCGCGCTCGGGCTCGCCTCGGTCGAGGCCATGGATGGCTGGCGTCCGGTGCTGATGGCGCCCTGGCGGCCCCTGCCCGGCATCGTCCTGCTCTATGCCTGCCTGGCCGTGCACACCCTGCTCGGCCTCGCGGCGGTGGTCCGCCGGCCGCGCCTGGCGCCGACCCTGAAGGACGTGACGCAGATCGCCTTCGGGCTCCTGATCCCGGCCCTGCTCGCCGCCCATGTCCTGGCCACGCGCGGCGCCCGGCTGCTCGCCGACTTCCAGCCGGACTATGCCTGGATCCTGACCGTCTATTGGAAATGGGGACCGGGTTACGGCCTGGTGCAGGTCTTCCTCGTCGCCGTGGTCTGGACGCATGGCTGCATCGGCATGCTGGCCTGGCTCAACCTCCGGCCCTGGTGGCCACGCGTGGCGGCCTTCGCCTACCCGCCGGTCTTCGCCCTGCCGATCCTCGCCCTGCTCGGCTTCGTCCATGCAGGCGACGAGGTCCTGGCCCGGCTGGCCGGCGATCCGGCGTTCCAGGCCCGGGCGCACGCGGCCGGCCAGGCCGCCGCGCCGACGGTGCCGACGCTGGTCGCCTGGCAGCACGACCTGCTCGCCGCCTGTGCGCTGGTGATGGCGGCCACTCTCGCCCCCGCCCTGTGGCGTGTGCTGCGCCGGCGCCTGGAGCCGCCCGCCACGGCCACGCTGCGCTATGTCGGCGGGCCGACGCTGGCGGCCGAGATCGGCGCGACGCTGCTCGACGTCAGCCGGCGCAACCACGTGCCCCACTCCGCCGTCTGCTCGGGACATGCGCGCTGCGGCACCTGCCGGGTGCGGGTCGAGGCGCCGGCGGGGGCGCTGTCGCAGCCGCGGCCGGACGAGAGCCTGCTCCTGTCGCATCTCGATAGCGGAGGGGCCGTCCGCCTCGCCTGCCAGGCAAGGATCCTGCAGCCGGTCGCCCTCACCGTCGAGCGGCTGGTGCCGGTCGAGGTCGCGGAGCCGGCGGCGCGCGGGGAATGGCGGCCCGGCGCCGAGGCTGAGGCCCTTCCTTGAGACGGCGCGCCATGGTCCCGCTGATCGCCCTGGCCAGCCTCGCCGCCGGACCGGCCACGGCCCAGGACGGCGGCGCCGTCGCCACCGCCGAGCGCTTCGTCGCCGACCTGGAAACGATCGGCAACGAATGGGCGACGGCGACCATGGGCTTTGCCGGCGCATGGGCGAGCGGCGAGCTGCTGCGCGTCGTCACCTATCTCATGGTGCTGCTGATGATCGCGGCCGGCAGCGAGCTGCTGTTCTGGTGCTATGGCGGCCCGGCCCTGCGCGCGCTCAGGGCCGCCAGGCCGACCTCGCCGCGCCAGCGCGCCCTGGTCGGAGCCGAGCAGCTCGCCCTGCGCGCCTTCGGCGTGGCGCTGTCGACCGGCGCCGCCCTCGCCGCCACCGCGGTGCTGACCCTGCCGCCGGTGGTGACGGCGATCGCGACCGTCCTGGCGCTATCGACCGGCGCGCTGCGCGCCGTCATGCTGCTGGCCGGCTACCTGCTGGCGCCGCGCATCGGCTCCCATCGGCTCCGGCCCTGGACCGACGCCACGGCGCGCCACGTCCATGCCTATGTCCTGGCGATCGCGACGACGGCGTGGGCCGGCTATGTCGCGGCCCAGTTGCTCGACGTCTTCGCCGCCCCGGACGTCGGCAGGGCCGCGGCCAGCGTCGCCGCGGCGCTGACGGGGCTGATGCTGCTGGCGGCGCTCTCGGCCTGGTCGCGGACCCGGCGGGCCGCCCGCCCGCCGGGGCGCCGGGGCCTCGCCGATCTCCTGCCCTTCAGCCTCGCCGCGCTGCTCGCCGCCGGCGCCGTGCTCTGGTTCATCGGCTGGCATCGCTGGGTGTGGACGCTCGTCGTCCTCGCCGTCCTCGTCGTCGCCGACTTCGCCGGCGCCGCGATCCTGCACGCGCTGCTGCGCGGCGATCCGGACGGGACGGAGCAGGAACCCGACGTCATCGGCCTGGCGCGCGCCTATGAACCGGTGATTCGCCGCTTCCTGCGCTTCTGCCTGGCGCTGGTCGCGTTCGTGATCATCCTGGCGATCTGGCGCGTCGACATGCTGATGCCGGAGGCGGCGGAGCGGCCGGTGGTGCGCGTGGTGGCGCAGTCCGTCAACGTCGTCGCGGTGGTGCTGCTGTGCGACCTCGCCTGGCTGTGGCTGCGCACCTTCATCGACCGGCAGTTGCGCATGTCGGTGCGCATGGGCGACGGCGAGGCCGCCTCGCGCCTGTCGACGCTGCTGCCGATGATCCGCACCGCCGTGCTGATCCTGCTGGTCGGCCTGACCACGCTGGTGGCGCTCTCGGCCATCGGCGTCAACATCGCGCCGCTGCTGGCCGGCGCCGGCGTGGTCGGCCTCGCCATCGGCTTCGGCGCCCAGACCCTGGTCCGCGACATCATCACCGGCGTGTTCTTCCTGATCGAGGACGCCTTCCGGGTCGGCGAGTACATCGACGTCGGCAGCCGCAAGGGTACGGTGGAGGCGATCTCGCTGCGCTCGGTGCGGCTGCGGCACCAGCGCGGCGCGCTGCACACCGTGCCGTTCGGCGAGATCAAGTCGGTGTCGAACGAGAGCCGCGACTGGTCGATCGTCAAGCTCGAGTTCCGCATTCCGTTCGACACCGACCTGGCGCAGGTCAAGAAGATCATCAAGGGCATCAATGCCGATCTGATCGCCGATCCGGATCTGGGGCCGAACCTGCTCGAGCCGCTGAAGAGCCAGGGCATCAACCGCTTCGACGATTACGGCATGGTGCTGCGCGTCAAGTACACGGCCAAGCCCAACTCCACCCTGTTCATCATCCGGCGCGAAGCCTACCAGCGCATCCGCGACGCCTTCGACCGCGCGGGAATCAGGCTCGGCGAGCGCAGCGTCAAGGTCGAGATGGCCGGGCGCGGCCTGCCCGACGGCGTCGCCGCCGCCGGCGCGGCCGACAGCATCGAGGAGCCGCCGCCCCGGCCGGCCTGAGGCGCCGCCGGGGAACAAGGGCCCCAACCCGCTCGTCGTGGCCGGCGCACGTGTTCCGGACGATGCCCGGGCAGGGCCTCCGGACCGGCTCTCGCTCGAGAGTCCGACGGCCTCGGCGCCTTCCGCTTTTGACGGCGGAAACCGGAGAAGCTATCCATTTGCCAGGCTTTCAGCCGTGGCTCGTGGGGGGCTCGCCGCCGATTCGCCTGCTGCGCCGATGGCGACAAGCCCAAGGAGGCGAAGGCGGCCGGCACCGTCGTCCTCCTGCAACAAATCCGGCGGCGCGGCGGAATGGAGGCAAACTCCGAAGGAGGGCCGCGGAAGGGCGAAACGACATGACGCAACACCATGACGCAATCGAGGTCACCGAGGCCAATGCCCGCGAGGCTCTGGCAGGACTTCCCCTGATCGTGCGCAAGGCGCTGGGCTATGCCCTGAGGATCCGGCACGGCGTGCTGACCGTGGTGCTGCCCGGCGGACGGCGCCTGCGCTTCCGCGGCCCGCATCCGGGACCGGAGGGCGCTCTCGAGGTCAAGACGCTGGGCTTTGCCAGGCGGCTGATGTCGGGCGGCGACATCGGCTTCGCCGAGGCCTATATCCGCGGCGAATGGGACAGCCCCGACGTGGCGAAGTTCCTGGAGCTGTTCTCGGTCAACCACCATGCCATCGGCTCCATGCTCGGCCACGCGCCGCTGACGCGGCTGTGGCAGAACTTCCGGCACTGGCTGAACCGCAACACCAAGGCGGGGTCGCGCCGCAACATCCACGCCCATTACGACCTCGGCAACGCCTTCTATTCGCAGTGGCTCGACCAGACGATGACCTATTCGTCCGCCCTGTACGAGCCGCACGACAACGACCTGTCCTCGGCCCAGGCCCGCAAGTACCGGGCGCTGGTCGAGAAGATCGACGTCGGCCCCGATCATCACGTGCTGGAGATCGGCTGCGGCTGGGGCGGCTTCGCCGAGCACGTGGCGCGCGAGACCGGCGCCCGCGTCACCGGCCTCACCATCTCGCGCGAGCAGTACGACTTCGCCCGCAAGCGCATCTTCGCGGCCGGCCTCGCCGAGAAGGTCGAGATCAAGCTGCAGGACTACCGCGACGAGACCGGCCTCTACGACCGCATCGCCTCGATCGAGATGTTCGAGGCCGTGGGCCAGCAATATTGGCCGACCTATTTCCGGCAGCTCAGCGACCGGCTGAAGCCCGGCGGCAAGGCCGGCGTCCAGGTGATCACCATCCGCGACGAGCTGTTCTCGACCTATACGCGCGAGGTCGACTTCATCAGACGCTACATCTTCCCCGGCGGCATGCTGCCGACGCCGACGATCATGCGCCAGCTCGGCGAGAAGGTCGGGCTGCCGCTGGCGTCCGAGCGCGTCTTCGGCCTCGACTATGCCCGCACCCTGGCCGAATGGCGCGACCGCTTCCTCGACGCCTGGCCGGGCATCGTGCCGCTCGGCTTCGACGAGCGCTTCAAGCGCATCTGGCAATATTACCTGTCCTATTGCGAGGCGGGCTTCCGGGCGGGCTCCATCGACGTGCGCCAGATGGTGTTCACCAAGGCGGGGTGACCGAGGCGCTCGTCCACATGCCGTGAAGGCTCCGGCCGGACCGATCGCATCCCGCGCTTGCCGCCCAGGCGCGGGAGGACTACGATTGGCCCACTAACTTCATGGATTTGATGCAGCATGCCCTTCCGCACAGGCCTCGTCGACGCCATCGGCCGCACGCCCCTGATCCGGCTCAACCGCGCTTCCGAGGAGACCGGCTGCACCATCCTCGGCAAGGCCGAGTTCATGAATCCGGGCCAGTCGGTGAAGGA
Source organism: Labrys sp. Lb11 (assembly GCF_057554225.1). Classification (NCBI taxonomy): domain Bacteria; kingdom Pseudomonadati; phylum Pseudomonadota; class Alphaproteobacteria; order Hyphomicrobiales; family Xanthobacteraceae; genus Labrys; species Labrys sp. Lb11. Next base: position 578,699 of record NZ_BAAJOT010000006.1, on the reverse strand, counting down.
CCGGGCGGCGCTGTACATCATCCGGGATGCGGTGCAGCGCGGCCTGCTGCAGCCGGGGGGCACCATCGTCGAAGGCACGGCCGGCAACACCGGCATCGGCCTGGCGCTGGTGGCCGATGCGCTCGGCTTCAAGACGGTGATCGTCATCCCGGAGACGCAGAGCCAGGAAAAGAAGGACATGCTGCGCCTCGCGGGGGCCGAGCTGGTCGAGGTGCCGGCCGTGCCCTACGCCAACCCGAACAACTATGTGAAGGTGTCGGGCCGCCTCGCCGAGGAGCTGGCGCGCACGGCGCCGGGCGGCGCGGTGTGGGCGAACCAGTTCGACAACGTCGCCAACCGCCAGGCCCATATCGAGACCACGGCGCCGGAGATCTATGACGACACCGGCGGCACGGTCGACGGCTTCATCTGCGCCGTCGGCACCGGCGGCACGCTGGCCGGCACCGGCATCGGCCTCAAGCAACGCAACCGCGCCATCAAGCTCGGCCTCGCCGACCCGATGGGCGCGGCCATGCACGCCTTCTTCACTTCCGGCGAGCTGACCGCCTCCGGCTCCTCGATCTCCGAGGGCATCGGCCAGAACCGGGTGACCCGGAACGTCGAGGGTGCGCCAGTCGACTTCTCCTGCCAGATCCCGGACGAGGAGGCGGTGCCGATCGTCTACGACCTCCTGCTGCAGGAAGGCCTGTGCGTCGGGCTCTCCACCGGCATCAACATCGCCGGGGCGATCCGCATGGCACGTGAGATGGGCCCAGGGCACACCATCGTCACCATCCTGTGCGACTACGGCACGCGCTACCAGTCCAAGCTGTTCAACCCGGCGTTCATGCGCTCCAAGGGCCTGCCGGTGCCGGAATGGCTGGAACGCAAGAGCGCGCTGAAGGTGCCGTATCTGTAGGCTGCCGGAGGCCCTGCAGGAAAGGGCGCTCGAAGCCTTCTCCGGGAGACGCCATATTGCCGCCGGCCGCGGTTCGGTGCAGGGAAGGCGCTCGACCGTTCGCGAGACCGCCCCATGTCCACTGCCCTGCTCTTCCGTGACGATGCCTATCTGACGACGACGCCCGCCACCGTGCTCGCCGTGACCGAGCGCGGCGGCATCGTGCTCGACCGGACCGTGTTCTACGCCACGGGCGGCGGCCAGCCGGGCGATGCCGGCACGCTGACGCGGGCGGACGGCAACCGCGTTGCGATCGCCACCGCGGTCTGGAACGACGCCGCCAAGACCGAGATCGCCCATGTCCCGGCCGAAGGCGGCGCCCTGCCCGCCATCGGCGAGACCGTGCGGCTCGACCTCGACTGGCCGGTGCGCCATGCCCGCATGCGCGTGCACACGGCCCTGCACCTGCTGTCGGTCGCCCTGCCCTATCCCGTCACCGGCGGCTCGATCGGCGAGGGCGAGGGCCGGCTCGACTTCGACATTCCGGACGCCGGCCTCGACAAGGACGCGATCACGGCCCGGCTCCTGGAGATGGTGGCGGCCGATGCCGCCGTCAGCGAGCGCTGGATCACCGATGCCGAGCTCGACGCCAATCCCGGCCTGGTCAAGACCATGTCGGTGCAGCCGCCGCGCGGCTCCGGCCGGGTGCGGCTGGTCGAGATCGCCGGCCTCGACCTCCAGCCCTGCGGCGGCACGCATGTGCGCAGCACCGGCGAGATCGGCCCGGTGGCGGTGACGCAGATCGAGAAGAAGGGCAAGCAGAACCGGCGGGTGCGGATCGCGCTGGGATAGCAGCCCGGTCAGCGGCTCAGGACGGACAGCGCCGCCCCGATCACGCCGGCATCGTCGCCCAGGGCGGCCGGGACCACCGGGCACTGGTACCAGGGCGACAGGGCGGGCGCGAGGGCGAGCGCCTGCGCCGCGGCGCTGCCGAGGCCGCCGCCGAGCAGGACGATCTCGGGGTCGACGGTGGCGACAAGGCTGTCGACGGCGGCGCGGAGCGGCCCGGCCCAGGCCTCCAGCACCGCCCTCGCCGCCGGGTCCTCGCCGGCGGCGGCCAGGAGCGCCTCGACCCTTGTGCCGGCGGGCAGGCCCGCCTCGGCGATCAGCCGGCCGAGCGCCGTGCCCGAACTGGTCGTCTCGACGCAGCCGCGCCGGCCGCAGGCGCAGGGATGGCCACCGACGTCGACCGTGAGATGGCCGAGCTGTCCGGCGCTGGCACGCCCGCGGGCGATCGCCCCGTCGAGCGCTATGGCGCCGCCGATGCCCGTGCCGATGGTCAGCATCACGACCTGGCGCCGGCCGCGCGCGGCGCCGATATGCATCTCCGCGACGAGGGCCATGTTGCAGTCGGTGTCGAGCACCACCCTCTTGCCGGTCTCCGCCTCCAGGCGCTCGACCAGCGCGACGTCGGCAAGGTCGAGGAACCCGCCGGAGAGGACGCGCCGCGCGGCGGCGTCGACCCGCCCCGGGATGCCGACGCCCAGCCCCGCCACGCCGTCGCGGTCGAGCTGCCGGGACAGGGCGAGGATACGGTGCAGCGCCGCCTGCGGGTCGCGGCTGATGCGCTCGGACAGGGAGGCCAGGATGCGCCCGGAGGCGTCGACCCGCGCCACCCTGAGGTTCGTGCCGCCGATGTCGATGCCGATCGCCTCGCCCTGGACCATGGGCCTCACCCGCCGATCATCAGGTTCACGACTTCGCTCGGCGTCGTCGCGCCGGTGCGGAAGTCGCCGACATTGCTGCCGCGCCGCATCACGAAGATGCGGTCGGCGATCTCGAAAACGTCCTGCATGTTGTGGCTGATCAGCACCACCGGCACGCGCCGCTCCTTCAGCATGCGGATCAGAGCGATGACCTTGCGCTGCTCGGGCACGCCGAGGGCGGCCGTCGGCTCGTCCATGATCATCAGCCGCGCCTGCCAGTAGACGGCGCGGGAGATCGCCACCGCCTGCCGCTGCCCGCCCGAGAGCTGGCGCACGGGCGCGCTCAGGTCGGGGATGCGGATGTGCAACTCGTCGAGAACCGCATGGGCCTTCTCGCGCATGGTGCGGTTGTCGAGGCCGGGGACGAAGCCCAGGCGCTTCGTCCCGATCTCGCGGCCGAGGAAGATGTTGTCGGCCGCGCTCAGATTGTCGCAGAGGGCGAGGTCCTGGTAGATCGTCTCGATGCCGGCGCTGCGGGCATCCTCCGGCGAGTTGAACTGCTTCGGCTGCCCGTCGAGCTCGATCGAGCCGGCATCGGCGCGGTAGACGCCGGAAATCATCTGCACCAGCGTCGACTTGCCGGCGCCGTTGTCGCCCACCAGGGCGATCACCTCGCCTTCCGGAATGTCGAGGTCGACGCCGTTGACGGCGGTCAGGCCGCCGAAGCGCTTGACCAGGCCGCGGCAGCGCAGCAGCGGCGGCCCGGCGGAATGCGTCGAAGGCGCATTGTCTGCGGGCCGGGTCATCGCGCGATCCTGAACTTGGCCTTGTCGGCGAGCACGGCAAGGATGATGACGACGCCGACCGCGGCATATTGCCAGAACGGGTCGATGCCGAGCAGGACCAGGCCGTTCTGGATGACGGCGATGATCAGCGCACCCACCAGCGTGCCGAGGATCCGACCTTCCCCGCCGAGCAGGGACGCGCCGCCGATGACGATCGCCGCGATCGAGGACAGCATCAGCGCGTCGCCCGAGCTGGCGACGCCGCCGGTGTAGCGCAGCACGTACATGAAGCCGGCCAACGCCGCCATGATCGAGGACAGGATATAGACCTTGAACAGGTTGCGCTGCACCGGGATGCCGGCGCGCAGGGCCGCCTTGGCGCTGCCGCCGATGGCATAGACGTGCCGGCCGAAGCGCGTCGAGGCGAGGAGCCAGGCGCAGAAGGCAGTCGCCAGCCCGGCATAGAGGATCTGGTAGGGCAGGAAGCCGCGGACGTTGCGCACCTCGGCGCCGACCACGCCGGCCGGCATGCCGAACAGGCCGAGGCCCTGCTCGGGATGCCAGTAGAGCACGTAGCCGTTGCCGAGCGTTCCGAGCCCGGGCAGCGGGATGCTGACCGGCGGTCCGCCGGAGAGGACATAGGCGATGCCCTGGGCGATGCCGAGCGTGCCCAGCGTGGCGATGAACGGCGAGACCTGCAGCTTGGCTATGATGGCCCCGTTCAGCAGCCCGGCGACCAGCCCGACGCCGAGGGCCGAGAGCAGGCCGGCGAGCACGACCAATGGGAAGGGATAGCCGACCAGGCTCTGCATCACCAGCGAGATGACGATGGTGGCCAGGCCCATGACATAGCCGACGGACAGGTCGATGCCGCCGGTGATGATGACGAAAGTCTGGCCGAGGGCGAGCACGAGCACGACGGCCGCGTTCGCGCCCATGGCCTGGAAGTTGAACAGGTCGAAGAAATGCGGCGTCGTCACCGAGAAGAAGACGACGAGGGCGGCCAGGAACAGCCAGGCCCAGACGCGGCCGAGCAGCTTCAGGGCTCGGCCCCCGCCGGGAGCGGCAGCCGCCGGCGCCGGGCGGCCGGCCTGCGGCGTGGAGACGCCGGCGGAGCCGGCGCCATCTGTCGGTTGGGCGGTCATGTCCTGCCTGGATGCGCCGGAGCAGCCGGATGGCGGCTCAGTTGCTCTTGTAGATGGCCTGCTGCGCCTCGGGCGTGTCGACGTTCTCGCGCGTGATCACGACGAAGGGTGTCGCCACCTTGCGCTTGACGTCGGCAGCCTTGCCGTTCAGCGCATCGACCACGTTCTGGACGGCGGTCGCGCCGATCAGCGCCGGCTGCTGGGCGATGACGATGTCGACGACGTTGTTGCGCAGGTCGTCGATCGCCTGCTCGGGGGCGTCGAAAGAGGCGATCTTCACGGTGCCGGTGAGGTTCGCCGTCTTGACGGCGGCGGCCGCGCCCTGGGCGCTGAACAGGTTGCCGCCGAAGATCGCGCCGATGTCGGGCGTCTTCTGCAGGCTCGCCTGGGTCTGGGTGGTGGCGATGGTGGCGTTGCTCTGGGTGTAGTCGACACCGGCGAGCGTCACCTCCCCGTTCGTCGCCTTGATGGCCTCCAGGCAACCGTCGCGGCGGGCGGTGTCGGAGGGCACGTTGGCGGTGGAGACGAGCACGTAGAGCTTGCCCTTGCCGCCCATGCCCTTGATCAGCGACTCGCAGGCGAGCTTGCCGCCGCCGAAATTGTCCGAAGCGATGTAGCTGAGCGGGAAGGTCACGGGCCCGGCGGCATAGTCGCCGTTGCCGATATACTGGTCCGTGGTCACCACCGGCATGCCGGCGTCGGAGGCGCGCTGCAGCGCGGCGACCATCGCCTGCGGGTCGTTCGGCACGGCGATGAGGCCGTCGACCTTGCGGGCGATCATGGCGTCGACGATCGGCGTCTGCAGGGCCGGGTTCCACTGGGAAGGACCGTCTGCGACCAGGGTGACGCCGAGTTCGTCGGCCTTCTGCTGGGCGCCCTTCGCCATGGTGACATAGAAGGCATCGCCCTTGATGCCGTAGACCAGCGCGACGGTCTTCTTGTCCTGGGCTGCGCCGCCGGAGGCGGCCGCGCCGGCCAGGGCAAGGCCGCAGGCGAGGGAAGCGAGGGTTTTGCGCATAGGATCCTCCCAGATCATGGCCTTGTGCACGCAGAGCCGTTCCGGCTTTCTGCTATCGTGGGCGGGCGTGGCGCATTGGCCCGGCCGACGAAGTGATGTAACTAATTTCTGAATAAAGTTGCAACAGGTTTCTCATGGACACGCCCCCGTCGGACTCCCGGGCCCTGCTCCACACCGTGGCGCGCCTCCACTACGAGCAGGACCTGTCGCAGCGGGACATCGCCCAGCAGATGCAGCTGTCCACGGCAACGGTGTCGCGCCTGCTGCGCCGGGCTCGCGAGGAGGGAATCGTCCGCATCGAGATCAGCGAATTCGTCGAGCCGGACACGCTGGCCGGCGATTTGGCCGCCGCCTTGACGCTTCGACGCGTCGCCATCGCGCCGAGCGCATCGGAACAGGGCACCCTGGCGGCCCTCGCCGACCCCGTCGGGCGGCTGCTGAAGGAGGCCCGTCTCGGTCCCCGTTCCGTCCTGGGGCTGGGATGGGGGCGCACCGTCTGGGAGGTGCTGCAGGTCGGCCTGCCGGAGGCGCACGGCACGACGACGGTGCCGCTGAGCGGCGGCATCCCGGAGGCGGCCCGGCACTTCCAGATCGGCGAGTTCGCCCGGCTGGCCGCGGCGCAGATGGAAGGCATCCCGAAATTCGTCCATGCCCCCTATCTGCTCGCCGACGAGGCGCGGCTCGCCCTGGTGAAGGACCCGGTGATCCGCGAGAGCGTCGAATTGTGGGACAGGGTCGACGTCGCGCTGGTCGGCATCGGCCGGCCGCATGGCGGCGACCGGACGAGCAGCGGCGCGGCGATGACGCCCAACGACCCGGCGCTGGACCACGCCGCCGGCGACGTGCTGCTGCGCTACTACGACGCCGCGGGCCGCATGGTGGCCTGGAAGGACCAGGACAAGCTGCTGGCGATCAGCACCGGGCAGCTCAAGCGCATCCCGCTGCTGATCGGCGTCGCCGCCTCGCCGCTCAAGGCCGCCGCCATCATCGGCGCCGCGCGCGCCGGCCTGATCAACGCCCTGGTGACCGACAGCCGGACGGCGCTGAAGATCCTCGATACCCTCAGGGGCTGACGGCCCGCGGCCGCCCCCGCCCTCAGGCCCGCACCGTCCGCGGCCGTGCCGGCTTGCGCACCGCCTTGACCAGCCGGTAGCCGAGCAGGCCGGCGATGATGGCCGCATAGACCAGCGGCTCGATCTGCCAGACCTTCAGCACCATGACGAAGTGCAGCGCCGCCAGGGCGGCCGCGGCATAGACGAGCTTGTGCAGCCGAGCCCAGCCGGCGCCGCCGAGCCGGCGGATCGACCAGGCGTTGGAGGTTGCCGCCAGCGGCAGCAGGATGGCGAGGGCAGCCATGCCGATGGTGATGTAGGGCCGCTTGACGATGTCGGCCAGCACGGCCTGGGGATCGAGCCCGCGGTCGAACAGCAGCCAGACGCCGAGGTGCAGCAGGGCATACCAGAAGGCCATGAGGCCGAGGGCGCGGCGATAGCGCAGGAGATTGACATGGCGGCGCAGCGGCGTGACGCACAGCGTCGCGATCAGGAAGCGCAAGGCCCACAGGCCGATGCCGTGCTCCAGCGCCCGGACCGGGTCGGCGCCGAGCCGGTCGGAAAAGGCGAGCCAGAAGGTCCAGGCGGCCGGGATGAAGCCGGCGGCATAGACCAGGGCGACCGGCACCTTCGGCACCGCGAGCCCTCCGGGCGTGCGGGGGGCGGCCATCAGAAATTCGCCCTCAGATCCATGCCGGCATAGAGGCCGGCGACCTGGTCGCCATAGCCGTTGAAGGGCAGCGTCGGCCGGCGCTTGGCCAGGAGGCCGCCCTCGCCGATGCGCCGTTCGGTGGCCTGGCTCCAGCGCGGGTGGTCGACCTGCGGATTCACGTTGGAATAGAAGCCGTACTCGCCGGCATTCTGCAGGTTCCAGGTGGTCTTGGGCTGATGCTCGACCAGGCTGATGCGCACGATCGACTTGATGCCCTTGAAGCCGTATTTCCACGGCACGACCAGCCGCAGCGGCGCCCCGTTCTGGTTCGGCAGGGTCTCGCCGTAGAGGCCGACGGCGAGGATGGTCAGGGGATGCAGGGCCTCGTCGAGGCGAAGCCCCTCCACATAGGGCCAGTCCAGCGGCTGGAAGAAGCCGCTCTGGCCCGGCATCTCCTCAGGCCGCACCAGGGTCTCGAACGCCACATATTTGGCGCTGCCCTTCGGCCCGGCCCGCTTGATCACCTCGGCGAGCGGAAAGCCGTCCCAGGGAATCACCATCGACCAGCCTTCGACGCAGCGCATGCGATAGATGCGCTCCTCCAGCGCGAACGGCTTGACGAAATCTTCCAGCTGATAGTCGGCCGGCTTCTCCACCAGGCCGTCGACCTTCACCGTCCAGGGCTTGGTCGTGAGCTTGCCGGCATAGGCGGCCGGGTCGGCCTTGTCCGTGCCGAACTCGTAGAAATTGTTGTAGGAGGTGATGTCCTCGCGGCTGGTCTGCGGCTCGCCGGTCGAGAACGGGCTCCTGGCGGCGTCAAGCGCCGCCGCGGCCTCGCCGGGCAGCGCGGCGCCGAGCGCGAGGCCGGCCGCCCCGGCCAGGAGGCGGCGGCGGTCCAGATAGATGTCGCGGGGCGTGATCTCGGACGGGGCGAGGTTTGACGCGTGGCGGATCAGCATGGGAGGCCTCATACCGTGGGTATGCCCCCTATACGTCCCGACGCGATCAAGCGTTGCTCACGATCGCGTCATGGCCCGGGCCGGCGCCACCGCCTCGCCGTTTCGTGATCGGTCGGCCCGGCCGGCACGGCGATCACGCCGGCGCGATGTCGCCGCGCTCCCAGCCCTCCTTCACCTCGGCCCGGAAATCGGCGAAGCGCCCGGCCGCGATCGCGGCGCGGATGCCCGCCATCAGTTCCTGGTAATAGGCCAGGTTGATCCAGGTCAGCAGCATCATGCCGAGGATCTCGTTGGCCCGGGTCAGGTGATGCAGGTAGGCGCGGCTGTAGTCGCGCGCCGCCGGACAGGACGAGGCCTCGTCGAGCGGGCGCTTGTCCTGGGCGTGGCGGGCGTTCTTCAGGTTGATCTTGCCGAAGCGCGAAAACGCCAGGCCATGCCGGCCGGCCCGGGTCGGCATGACGCAGTCGAACATGTCGACCCCGCGCGCCACGCTCTCGATCAGGTCGTCCGGCGTGCCGACGCCCATGAGGTAGCGCGGCCTCGTCGCCGGCAGGTGCGGCTCCACCGTCTCGATCATGTCGAGCATCACCGCCTGCGGCTCGCCGACCGCCAGGCCGCCGATGGCGTAGCCGGGAAAGTCCATGGCCGCGAGCGCCCCGGCCGATTCGATGCGAAGCCGCTTGTCGTCGCCGCCCTGGACGATGCCGAAGATCGCCTTGCCCGGCTGCGAGCCGAAGGCGGCCCTGGAGCGCTCGGCCCAGTCGAGCGACAGGCGCATGGCCCGCTCGATGTTGGCGCGGTCGCTCGGCAGGCGCACGCATTCGTCGAGCTGCATGATGATGTCGCTGTCGAGCAGCGTCTGGATCTCGACGGAACGCTCCGGCGTCAGGCGATGCATCGAGCCGTCGATATGGCTCTTGAAGGTGACGCCCTGCTTGTCGAGCTTGCGCAGGCCGGCCAGCGACATCACCTGGAACCCGCCGGAATCGGTGAGGATCGGTCCCGGCCAGCGCGCGAACTCGTGCAGTCCGCCGAGCGCGGCGACCCGCTCGGCGCCCGGCCGCAGCATCAGGTGATAGGTGTTGCCGAGGATGATGTCGGCGCCGAGGTCTCGCACCTGGTCGGCATACATGGCCTTCACCGTGCCCGCGGTGCCGACCGGCATGAAGGCGGGCGTGCGCACCACGCCGCGTCCGAGCGTCAGCGCGCCGGTGCGCGCCGCGCCTTCGGTGGCATGGATGGCAAAGGAAACACCCGTCGTCACGCCGCATCCTCCCGGAAAAGCAGGCTGGCATCGCCATAGGAATAGAACCGGTAGCCGCCGGCGATCGCGTGGGCATAGGCCTGCCGCATGCGGTCGTAGCCGGCGAAGGCGCAGACAAGCACCATCAGCGTCGAGCGCGGCAGGTGGAAATTGGTCATCAGGACGTCGGTGGCGCGGAAGCGGTAGCCAGGCGTGATGAAGATCGCCGTCTCGCCCGCGAAGGGCGCGATGACGCCGTCCTCCCCGGCCGCGCTCTCGATCAGGCGCAGCGAGGTGGTGCCGACCGCGACGATGCGCCCGCCCCGCGCCCGTGCCGCATTGAGGGCGGCGGCCGTCTCGGCCGTCACCTGCCCCCACTCGGCATGCATGCGGTGCTCGGCCAGCGTCTCGGCCTTGACCGGCAGGAACGTGCCGGCCCCGACATGCAGGGTGACGAAGTGCCGGGACACGCCCCGGTCCCCGAGCCGCTGCAGCAGGTCCGGCGTGACATGCAGCCCGGCCGTCGGCGCGGCCACGGCGCCGTCCGCCGCGGCATAGACGGTCTGGTAGTCGGTCCGGTCGCGCGCATCCTCGTGGCGCTTGCCGGCGATGTAGGGCGGCAGCGGAATGTGGCCGGCGACGGCGATCGCCTGGTCGAGGGCCGGACCGGCGAGGCTGAAGCGCAGCGTCACCTCGCCCCCCTCGCCCCTGGCCTCGACCTCGGCGTCGAGGGCCTCGCCGAAGCGGATGCGGTCGCCGACCGCCAGGCGCTTGGCCGGCCGGGCGAACGCCTTCCAGCGGTCCGGCGCCAGGCGCTGGTGCAGCATGGCTTCCATCGCGGCGCCGGTGCCGCCGGGCCGGTGGCGCACGCCCTCCAGCCTGGCGGGGATGACGCGCGTGTCGTTGAACACCAGCGCATCGCCCGGCGCCAGCAGGTCCGGCAGGTCGCGGACATGACGGTCCTCGAAGCCGGCCGCGCCGGGTCGGACGACCAGCAGGCGCGACGCGCCCCGCGGCTCGGCCGGGCGCAGCGCGATCCGATCCTCGGGCAGGTCGAAGTCGAAGTCGGAGATGCGCATCACAGGAAGCGGATCATCAGGACACCGGCCATCATCAGGCCGACGCCGGCAACGCGTCCCAGCGAGACCTCCTGGACGATGCCGGCCGGCCAGCCGAAATGATCGAGCGCCACCGCCATGATCAACTGGCCGGCGATCAGCGTCGACATCACCACCGCCACGCCGAGGCGAGGCACCAGGAAGACGGCGCTGAACAGGTAGAAGGCGCCGAGCAGGCCGCCGGCGAACCAGACATAGGGCGGCAGCGTCCGCGCCGTCTCCAGCGTCGGCAAGGGCTGGCGGGTCGCCAGCGTCGCCGTGAACAGCACCGCGGTGCCGACGCAGAAGGAGATCAGCGCCGCGGTGACGGGCGATCCGATGCCGCGCGCCAGCTGGGAATTGACGGCGGCCTGCAGCGCGATGCCGCCGCCGGCCACAAGGCCCATCAATCCGAGGAGGAGCACCGGCGCGGGCATTGCGGGCTTGCCGTCAGGCGACGTCGGCGGCGACGCGCAGGGTGACGATGCTGTCGGGATCGCGCACCGGCTCGCCGCGCTTGATCTTGTCGACGTTCTCCATGCCCTCGGTCACCTGGCCCCAGACCGTATATTGCCGGTCGAGGAAGCGGGCGTCGTCGAACACGATGAAGAACTGGGAGTTGGCCGAGTTCGGGCTCTGCGCCCGGGCCATCGAGCAGACGCCGCGCACATGCGGCTCGGCGTTGAACTCGGCCGGCAGGTTCGGGTGCTTGGAGCCGCCGGTGCCGGTGCCGTGCGGGCAGCCGACCTGGGCCATGAAGCCGTCGATGACGCGGTGGAAGACGATGCCGTCATAGAACTTCTCGCGCGCCAGCTGCTTGATGCGCTCGACATGCTTGGGCGCCAGATCGGGCCGCAGCTCGATGACGACGCGGCCCTTGGTGGTTTCCATGATGATCGTGTTTTCGGGATCGGCGGCCATGATGGCTCCTGTTGTGTCGGCGTATCGGGAAGGCAGCTCGACCGGCTAGATAGGCCGAACTGCCCGGCGATGGAAGGGCCGGCGGCGCGGGGCCGCGGCTGCTCTGCGAGGCGGAGCCCCGCTGCCGGCCCGGCAGCCGGCCTCAGGCCTGCTTCAGCGACGCCACGAACGCCTCCTGCTCGGCGATGAGTTCGCCGGACAGCGCCTTGGCGATCAGGGCGCGGGTTTCGGGGATGCCGTAGATGGCGGCGAAGGAGCCGAAGCGCGGCCCCCGCTGCTCGCCGAGCAGGATGCGGTAGAGCGTGTTGAACCATTCCAGCGACACGCCCGGCCGCTCGGGCGTCGCGCCCTTGGCCTTGAAGTCCTGGTAGGACGGCTGGGCCCGGCCGACATCGTAGACCGCCTCCTGGATCGCCGCCGCGTCGGCATGCGCCGGCAGCGCGGCGAGCGCCGTGGACAGGGCCTCCAGGGCCCGGCGCTCCTCGGCGTTCGGCACATGGTACTGCTTGGCCGGCTTCACGAAATCGCGGAAGTAGCGGATGGCGTAGCCGACCAGGGCGTCGAGCCGGGGATGGCTCTCCGGCGAGGCGCCGGGCGCGTAGCGCTTGAGGAAGCCCCACAGCACGTCCCTGGTCTCGGCGTTGGCCACGGCCACGAGGTTGAGCAGCAGGCCGAAGGAGACGCTGGTGCGCTCCCCCTCCCCGCCGATGGTCTCGGGCGCCGGCGGATTGCCGCCGTGGATGTGCCAGACCGGGTTGCCGAGCCGGTTCTTCCAGTCCTGCCGCTCATAGCTGCCGAGGAACTGCAGATATTCGTCGGCGGTGCGCGGGATGACGTCGAAGTACAGCTTCTTGGCCTCGCGGGGCTTCTGGTACATGAACTGCGCCAGGCTCTCGGGGCTGGCATAGGTCAGCCACTCGTCGATGGTCAGGCCGTTGCCCTTCGACTTGGAGATCTTCTGGCCGGTCTCGTCCAGGAACAGCTCGTAGTTGAAGCCGTCCGGCGGCGTGCCGCCCAGGACCTTGCAGATCTGGCTGGAGATGCGGACGTTGTCGATGTGGTCCTTGCCGGACATCTCGTAGTCGACGCCGAGCGCGGCCCAGCGCAGGGCCCAGTCCGGCTTCCACTGCGCCTTGGCATGGCCGCCGGTGACGACGGTCTCGAAGCGCTTGCCGGTGGCCGGGTCGGTCCACACGATGGTGCCGCGCGCGGCATGGCGTTCCTCGATCGGCACCTGCATGACGATGCCGGTCTCCGGATGCACCGGCAGGAAGGGCGCATAGGTCTTGCGCCGCTCCTCGCGCAGCGTCGGCAGCATGATCGCCATGACGTCGTCATAGCGCTCCAGCATGACCAGCAGCTTCTCGTCGAGCCGGCCGGCGGCATAGTACTCGGTGGCGCTGGCGAACTCGTAGTCGAAGCCGAACGTGTCGAGGAAACGCCGCAGCATGGCGTTGTTGTGGTGGCCGAAGCTCTCATACTTGCCGAACGGGTCCGGCACCTTGGTGAGCGGCTTGCCGAGATGGCCGCGCAGCATCTCCGGCGACGGCACGTTGTCGGGCACCTTGCGCATGCCGTCCATGTCGTCGGAGAAGCACAGGAGCTTGCTGGAATAGCGCCCGTCGGTGAGCACGTTGAAGGCATGGCGCACCATGGTCGTGCGCGCCACCTCGCCGAAGGTGCCGATATGCGGCAGGCCCGAAGGCCCGTAGCCGGTCTCGAACAGCACCTCCTGCCGGTCGCCGCCACGTTTCTCCACCCGCGCCACGAGTTTCCGCGCCTCCTCGAACGGCCAGGCGGCCGAGGTGCTGGCGGCCGCGACGAGCTCGGCGGGAAAGTGGTCGGGCATGGCGGGTCTCCTGAAGGGAAAACGCGGGGGCGTCGTCCGCGGACGGTCGATACGGGCCTCGCGCCCCCGGCCTGGGCCGGGCGCGCCCGTCACCGCATGCAAGACGCTCCGCCCGCGTGGGATGCCTTAGTCAGGGCGGATGAAGGCGTCAATGCGCCAAATGCAGCGCCGCGCGCCGCAATTCCGCGCGCCGCCCCGCTGCGGCCGCGACGACGACGGCCCCGGCATGGTCCGAAACCGCACGCCGCGTCCGCAGGCAAGCGGCGATTGCGGCCGTCACGGAGCCGCGACATGATGGACCCCCTCCCGCATCGGAAGATCGCCGCATGCCTCTCGTCGACTATCTCGCCGCCGCCGCGGTGACGCTCCTGGTGGTGGTCGACCCGCCGGGGCTGGGACCGATCTTCCTGGGCGTGACGCCGGGCATGACGGTGGCGCAGCGCCGCTCCGTCGCCTGGCGCGCCGCGGTGATCGCCACCGGCGTCCTCGCCTTCTTCGCGCTGGTCGGCGAGCCGTTCCTGCGCCTGCTCGGCATCACCCCGCCGGCCTTCCGCATCGCCGGCGGGCTGCTGCTGTTCTGGATCGCCTTCGAGATGGTGTTCGAGCGGCGCAGCGAGCGCAAGGCGAACACCGCCGAGATCGCGATCACCAAGGACCACATCTCCAACGTCGCCGTCTTTCCCCTGGCGATCCCGATGATGGCCGGGCCGGGCGCCATCACCGCGACCATGCTGCTGTCGGCGCAGGCCGGCGGCGATCCGCTGCTGCTGGCCTGCCTGCTGCTGCTGATCGCCGTCACCACGCTCTGCTGCTACGCCGTCTTCCAGGCGGCGGCGCCGATCAACCGCCTGCTCGGCGTCACCGGCAATGCGGTGCTGACGCGCCTGCTCGGCATCATCGTCGCGGCGCTGGCTGTGCAGTTCGTGGTGGACGGCGTGCGGGCCGCCGCAGCGGGATAGCCGAGGCGACGAAGAGCTGCGACGGAGTGTCCTCGGTCCGCGTGCCGGCAGCCGGCCTCAGAACGGTAATAGGGAAGTCTGGAGTGTAAACTGAGAGAGAGAGGCCTAGCAGGCTGCTGAAAAACGCACTGTTTTTTTGATGGCAGGGGTGATTCTATCCGGGAGGGCAGCAGCAGGACTGATTTGGATGCGCGGAGGGGATGAGCGGACCGGGGCGCTGTTTTCGTATGTCGACCTGGAGGCCCGGGTTCCGGCACGCCACCCGCTACGGGCGATGCCCGAGTTGGTGAACGCGTCGCTCGCGGCGCTGGATGGGGCGTTTGCGGGGCTTTATGCGAAGACGGGTCGGCCGTCGATTGCGCCGGAGCGGATGCTGCGGGCGGTCCTGCTGCAGATGCTGTATTCGATCCGGTCGGAACGTCAGTTGATGGAGCGGCTGGACTACGACCTGTTGTTCCGCTGGTTCGTTGGGCTGGGGATCGATGAGGCGGTGTGGGATGCCTCGTCGTTTTCGAAGAACCGGGACCGGTTGCTGACGACGGAGGTCGCGCAGGGTTTCCTGTCGGCGCTGCTGTCGCAGCCGGCGGTCAGGAAGCTGTTGAGCGCGGAGCATTTTTCGGTCGACGGCACGATGCTGAAGGCGTTCGCCTCGATGAAGAGCTTTCGGGCCAAGGACGGATCGGACGAGCCGCCGGAAGGCGGGCGCAACGGCGAGCGCAACTTTCGCAAGGAGAAGCGCTCGAACGAAACGCATGTCTCGACGACGGACCCGGATGCGCGTCTGTACCGCAAGGGCAATGGCCAGGAGAGCCGGCTGGCCTATCTGGGCCACGCGCTGATGGAGAACCGCAATGGCCTTGCGGTGGACGGCACGGTGACGGCACGGTGACGCATGCGACCAGCACGGGCGAGCGCGAGGCGGCGAGCCGGATGAGCATGAGCCTTGACGCCGGCGCGACGCTGGGCGCCGACAAGGGCTACGACGTGGAAGAGTTCGTCGAGGAGCTGAAGGCCAGGAACCTCGTGCCGCACGTGTCGATCAACGGCGCGGTGAGCAAGACCGGCAAGGTCCGCAAGACGGCGGTGCCGCCGCAGGTTGCGGCAAGCACCGGCTATGCGATCAGCCTGCGCTGCCGCAAGCGGATCGAGGAAATCTTCGGTTGGATCAAGACGACGGCCGGGCTGACCCAGCTCAAGGTGCGCGGATTGGCCAAGGTGAAGGCGGTCTTCACCTTTGCTCTTGCCGCCTACAACATCCTTCGTCTTCCCAAATTGATCGGTTCGACGGGCGAAGTGTGTCTTCAGGGAGGTCAATAGGCCAAGATGACCGCTGAAATCCCCGCGATCAGGCCATATCCGGCTGCAATTCGTCAAAAAATCGCGCCCATCGCGATGATCGGCGGTCACGCTGAACGATTTTCAGCAGCCTGCTAGCTTCTTGGGGTTCCAAACCGCATGGCGCGGATGGCCATCAAAAAATGTAAACAACACCGCTCCGGACGCCGCTTTTCAGCAGACAAAGTTTACATTTCCAGTCCCTCTTTGCCAGAATTAAATGAGGTATCTGAACCTAAGGTCCTGTCAGGAAATAATCGCTTCTGGTATTTGGGTTGATGGGTCGATTGTATAATTCCATTCGCCGTGGAAATCGTGGCGGCGGATGTTGATGTTTTGCCAGTCGGCGTCGGAGACGGCGATGCCTTTGGGATATGTGTTGGTGTCGAGTTCACACAGGACCGTCAACCCGGTCTTCGTGGTTGTCGAGGCGATCAGATCGACGATGACGCGATAGCTGACGAGGGGGTGCGCGCGCCAATTTTGGGCGATGAACGAGAACAGGCGGTGCTCGATCTTGTTCCACTTGCTTGTTCCCGGCGGGAGGTGGTGCACTTCGATCGAGAGACCCAGTTCATCGGCGAGGCGTTGCAATTCAAGCTTCCAAAGGCGTCCGCGCGAGGCGTTGCTGCCGCCACCATCGGCGGTGATGACCAGGCGCCTGGCCAGGGGATAGCGACAGCAGCCGACCTCCCGCCACCATCGGCGGATGGTCTGCGCGGCGAAAGCCGCGGTGTCATTGTCCATGCCGACACTCACCCAGCCCGCGTTGGCGGCGAGGTCGTAAACGCCATAGGGAATGGCGCGCCCCAGTTCCTGGATGAGAAAGTCGTGCACGCGCACCGTCTCGGGATCGCCTCGGGGCCGCCATTCCCGGCCGGCGTTCTTGAAGTCGCCGACCAGTTCCTTCTTCTTCGTATCGACCGAGATGACCGGCTGCTGGTCCGCCAAAGCGGTCTTGACCGCGGCGTTGACCACTTGGAACTGAGCGTCGCGGTCGGGATGGTCCGCGCCTTCCAGGGTTTTGCGATTGGCCTGCAAGCTGAACTTTTCCGCCTTCAGCAACTCTCCGACCACCGTGTGGCTGACTTTGTGGCCGAGTTCCCCGAGTTGAGCGGCCAAGCGACGGGTGCTCTTGCAGGTCCAGCGCAGCGGCGACATCGGATCCCCGCGCGCGCCCGGCTCGACCAGCCCCAGCAGATCAAGGAGCAACTGGGGGGCTTTCTCAACCAGTGACTTGCGTCCGCCGCCCGGGCGACGAACGCGACCTTCCGGCAGGGACGCAGGAGCCGCGATGTCCTTCAACCCGCGCCCGATCGTACTCGGCGCGATGCCCGTCACACGCGAAACCGCCGCTATGCCGCCATGACCGGCCGCCTTCGCCTCGCTGGCCGCAAACAACCGCCGTTGCCGTTCGTCAAGGTGCCGCAGAAGCGCAGACTGGCGCTTGCGCAGGGAAACTTCGTCAATCATTCCCTACGATACGACACTCTGCCTCCGACAGGAATCCCACGACATCACCAAAAAGCCCAACCGATTCGCCTATTCCCTTCCGGCCCCTAAGATACGGTTCACTGCTCCGAAGCCGCTTTTTGTGTAGCCCTTCGCCGAAAGGTGGCAGGAACAGCGGCTATTACAACATGCAGATACCTTGGCCGATCAAGCAGCATATCGCGCACCCAACGATGCCCTCAGACAAGCAAAGACGGCAAAAAATAGAACAACACGGAATATGCGGGGTTATTCCAGAGTCAGTTCCCGAACCTCCTCCAGGAAATGGCTTACGGAATTTTTGGTCTGACATTATGACTACATTATTGTTTTCGTCATCTCCAGATATCTGATTTGCCATGGATTGCAATATCGAAGTAGATAACTCGGATGGAGATGTATTCACAGCGTTGGTAATAGCCCTTTCAATTTCCTTAATGTTTTTCTCCCCTTTCAATGATCGAAGAGTGTCAACGACATGTTTTTCTTCAGACAATTTGCCAGAACCCGAAGACGTTTTCCTTACAAAAACCATTAGGCCTTCAACAACACCTTCTGGTGCATCGTGCCTTACTGCTTGGGCCGCCACCTCTTTCATAAGGATGGCCACGTTTGCCGGGCTATCAAGGAGCCAATCCGTCATGACAACCGAAGAGGGCTTTACGCTATCAATCGCATTGACTATCGACTCTCTCTCTGAATCTAGCCAATTTAGAGCGAGGTTCGCATTATAGAACTCGTCCCGAGTTACGGTCACGTCCATGCTCGTTCTCCAATATCAACGAATCGTCGTGGAATTGCTTGTTGGCCAATGTTGCTTCCGAAGCCCCGCGCGTAGCGGGGGTAGGCTGCATCGCGACCGACCGCCATGGCCAACCGCCTTTTGATACTTGCACTGCGTGTACGCTGATTTCAGGAATAGAGCTGCTGTCTCAACTTATATGAGAGTTTCCTTGTACAATAAACGCAACGGGAAGTGAAGAGGCTCGAGGCTGTCTCGAAACCGGCCTGGGTGGGTCTTGAAAAATCGCAAGCTGATGGAATCTATGGAGGAATCCCACCCTCCCTGGACCCCTCATGTGGACCAAGACCACCCGGGCGCAGCATGCCCGGGATCATTTGCGTTATGGCAGCGACCTCACCGATCAGGAATGGGAGCTTCTGGCTCCGCTCCTGTCGATCCCCGCCGAGACCGGGCGTCCGCGGCGGTGGCCGATGCGCGAAATCGTCAATGCCTTGTTCTATGTGCTGCGCGGTGGCGTCTCATGGCGCATGCTGCCGGAGCACTTTCCGCCCCATCAGACCGCCTATCGCTGGTTCGTCCGGTTCCGCGACAGCGGCCTGTAGGAGAGCCTCAACCACCATCTCCTGATGCTCGATCGTGAAGCGGACGGCCGAGATGCCAGCCCATCTGCCGCCATCGTGGACAGCCAGAGCGTCAAGACGACGGAGGCCGGCGGCCCGCGCGGCTTCGATGCAGGAAAGAAGATCAAAGGCCGCAAGCGCCACGTCATGGTCGATACCGACGGGCGCGCCCTTGTGATGCAGATCCATGCCGCCGATACCCAGGACCGCGACGGCGCGGTGCCGTTGCTGAAAGCCTCGCGCCGGGCCTTCCCCTTTGTCGAACGCGTCTTCGCCGATAGTGCCTATGCCGGCGAACGGGTCGCCGAAGCCACGCGCATCGTCGTCGAGATCGTGCGCAAACTGCCCGATCAGGTCGGCTTCGCCGTGCTCCCACGTCGTTGGGTGGTCGAGCGCTTCCTCGCATGGATCAACCGCAATCGCCGCCTCGCCAAGGATTTCGAAGCCACACTCGCCTCCGCCACAGCTTTCCTCTACGCCGCCGCCGTCATGCTCCTCCTTCGCAGGATCGCGCGACGTGCCTGAGTTTCGAGTCAGATGGGATGATTGGGGTCTCGGCCTGAGGGTGGCTGCTCCGTTCGGGATGTTGGAACGTGGTCCGTGTTGATCGGCCACAAGCATCGGGAAGGAGCAGCCATGGAATACTATGCCGGACTGGACGTTTCGCTGGAAGAGACCGCGATCTGCGTTGTGGATGGAACGGGCCGGATCGTGAAGGAGGCGCGCGCGGCGAGCGAGCCTGACGCGCTGGCCGCGGCGCTGAACCAGATCGGCCTGCCGCTGGAGCGCATCGGCCTGGAAGCCTGCTCGCTGACGGCCTGGCTTCACGACGGTCTGCGCGCGGCGGGCTTGCCGGCGATCTGCATCGAGACGCGCCAGGCCAATGCGGCGATGAAGACGATGCCCAACAAGACCGACCGCAACGACGCCCGCGCTTTGGCGCAGATCATGCGGACGGGCTGGTTCCGGCAGGTTCACGTCAAGAGCCGCCAGTGCCGACTGTGGCGTTCGCTTTTGGTGGCGCGCCGCACGGTCCTGGGCGAGATGCGCTCGATCGAGAATGTGGTGCGGGCGATCCTGCGCGAGGCCGGCCTCAAGCTCGGCACCCCTTCGCGTCCAGCCTTCGCTGGCCGCGTGCGCGAGTTGGCCGAGGGCGACCCGCTGGTGATGCCACTCGTCGAGCCGCTTCTGGCTGTGCTGTCCGGCATGCTGACCGCGCTCGCCGGTCTGACCAGGCAGGTCCTGGATCTCGTCAGGAAGGAGGAGGTCTGCCGGCGGCTGATGAGCGTTCCGGGCGTCGGCCCGATCACCGCGCTCGCCTTTCGGGCGACGATCGACCGGCCCGACCGGTTCAGGCGCTCGCGCGACGTCGGCGCCCATCTCGGCCTGACCCCGGCGCGCTACCAGTCCGGCGAAACCGACATCCAGGGCAAGATCAGCCGTTGCGGCGACGAACTCGCCCGCACGGCACTCTATGAGGCGGCGCACACGCTGCTGGTGCGCAGCCGGAAATGGTCGAGCCTGCGCGCCTGGGGGACGAAGATCGCCAGGCATCGCGGCATGGCCCGCGCCCGCGTCGCGGTCGCCCGCAAGCTCGCCGTCATCCTCCACCGCATGTGGAGCGACGGTGTGGAGTTCCGTTTCGGCAAAGACCCTGCCAATGGCGCCCCGGTCGCAGCATGACGCCGCAGTGCTGAAACAGGAGGACACAACACCACGCATGAACCCGCATCAAGGGTGAACCGGATCGTCCCGTGGGGACGATGGGCAAGGCGATCTCGTTGAGAGTCCAGAGCCTGCAGGGGCAAACCTGCAAGGTCGTGAAACAGATTGAGACGCCTCGCCCTTCTGACCCCATCATGCAGCGGCCAAGCGTCGACCGCGAAGAGAAGCGTGTGACCCACGGGAGCGACACAAGCCGGAGAAATCAGAACGAGCAGCTTAACCTCAACGACCCCAATCAGAGAAGACTCTAAGTTGCTTGTCAACTAAAAAGCGTGTGATAGTAGTGGGTTAAGTTTCTTAGTTTACAAAACGTAACCCATTCTTTGCTAGAACGGGATCTCGTCGTCCATGTTGGAGGAGGAGTACTTGCCGCCGCCCCCGCCGCCGGAGGACGGGGCCGGGCGGCGCTCCATCGGGCTGGACGAGCCGAAATCCGAACCGGCATAGTCGCGGTCGCGGTCGCCGTCACCGGAGCCCTGGCCCTGGCTGCGGCCGCCGAGCAGCGTCATCTCGCCGCGATAGCGCTGCAGCACCACTTCGGTGGAGTATTTCTCCTGGCCGCTCTGGTCGGTGTATTTGCGGGTCTGCAGCTGGCCTTCGATGTAAACCGTCGAGCCCTTCTTCAGATACTGCTCGGCGATCTTGGCCAGCGCCTCGTTGAAGATCACGACATTGTGCCATTCGGTGCGCTCCTTGCGCTCGCCCGTGGCCTTGTCGCGCCAGCTTTCCGTGGTGGCCAGCCGAAGGTTGACCACCGGCTCGCCGGAGTTCAGCCGCCGCACCTCGGGATCCCGGCCGAGATTGCCCACCAGAATGACCTTGTTCACGGAACCCGACATCCCAAATCCTTTCCTTCGCCAAGGCGGAAACGCCCGGCCTCACGCCGCGACGCCCTCCCCGCCACTCCTCGCCTGTCCTATCACGCCGCGCTGCGGGCGGCCGGGCTTATCCCCAGCAATGTTTGTTCCATATTTGTTCCGGAAACGCAACCCCGGACGCCGAGGCCCGCCGCGTCGATCGGCGAAGGATACGGCCGAGTTTCTCCGAAAGGCGCGCCGTCACGGCCTTGGGCCGTGGGACGCTCCCAGAAACTTCCGCCACCCGCGCCCGGCATGAGCGGCTTGTCGCTGCCCATGCCCATGGGAAGCCCTCTGTAACTTCCGCCCCTCGCGCAGGCTCAGGACATTCACGGAACCGAGCAGCTTGCGGGTCAGGTGATAAATGCCCGGCCGCTTGCTTTCGCGTGGGCCGGCCACGTTGAGGATATGGATGGGATACCTGCGGAGCCACGCCATGACCGCGGTGCAAATTCCAGCAGAGATGCCGGAGTCGAGCTGCACGACAAGGTGGGGCTTGCCGATCTTGCGGGCAAAGGCCTCGGTGGCGAGGGTACCACCGTCGATGTCCCCCAGGTTGACGATCAGCGTGCCGTCGCTGTCCTGGACGTTCAGTCTCGTCCGATGCCGATAGCCACCCGTGTCGGCTTCACGGAGCGGATAGCGCGCATCGATCACGCCATCTTCCGCGATCCTGCCCTTCGGACACCATCCGCCCACGCCGAATTTCTGCTGCATCGCCCAGTCGAGCGCGGCTCGATCGGCACCGGTCTGGCCACCTGAAACGACGCGGGTGATGAGGCAGCGCAGTGGATCACGGCACAGCTCGGCGCGGGACGGAAGAAGGACGACGGAGCCGTCATCGATCACTTCGCGGCGCTCTGCGCGACCATGTGTGGGGTCTTCCATGGGACTGTCGTAAACAACACGGAACCCGGAACCCACCTCAGCCTTCAGCCGCTTGGCGAGCTCGAAACCGCGCGCGTTGAAATCGTCCCAGTCCAAGATCAATTGCGGCTGCTCGACATAACCGCTTTCCGGATCGGCGGGGTCGACCAGTGTCCCCTTGCTCCAAGGCGCAGTTTCGTAATCGTCAACCCAGGCTCGGAATGCCTCCAGCAATTCCTCAGACATGGGATGCCTGCCGCAGCACCAGACGGAGTCACAGCAGTTTCCGCCGACTCCGGCCCGGTCGTCGCCGCTGCGATTGTGCCACAAGAAGGGTCCCAGGCCGAACTCGGCCATGACGGTGAGGATGGGACGGGCTTTCCCCTTGTTGGTCATGACAGGGATGGGAGTCAGGATGCTTTCGTCAGGGGCGTTCCCACCCGTCGTATCGAAAGCCGTGGGCCAATTCCAGATACGGCGCCTCGATCACCCTATCTCGTATTGCCGACAGCACCGTCATCTGGCGTCGCTGTACGGCAACGCTCCATTCGCCATCGTCGGCTCGGTTCAGGATGCCCTTGCCCCGCCCGCCCCCGGAACCCGACAGGGGCTTCTCCCCGCCGCCCTCGCCGGTTCATTCCGCCAGGGGAGCGCAGGCCAAGGCGCAATAGACCCGTCCGGCCAGCGGGCGCTCCAGCAGACGGACGCCGATGCGCAGCGGGGGCAGGCGCCGGCACGCCGGCAAGGCCGCCACGCCGCCCTGCCGCAGCGTGTCGAGACAGGTCGTAAAGTCCGGTTCGGCCAGGCCGTCATAAATGCCGCGGCCGGAGACCTTCAGCGCCGCCTCCTTGGCCACCCAGAGCCGGTGGCAGAGGTCGCGAGCCTCCGTCCGGTCGAGACGCCGCATCGCCGCGGCTTCGCCTGCGGCGTAGTGATCCCGGGCAAAACGCAGGGGATCGGCAAGGCTGCCGGTGCCTTCGATCTCCAGGTCGACGCCCACCGGACCATCCGGCGCGAAGGCGACGATCAGCATGCTGCCGCGATGCGACAGCGATACCCCGAGCTCGGGATAAGGCGGCTCCAGGCGCGGACGCCCGCTGGCCCGCCTGCCGATGACGATGTCGCCGCGTCCCGTCGCCTGGCGCAACGCCGCCGCTGCCGCCGCGATGCGCTCCGCCGCCGTGGCCGGGCCTGTCCCGCCCGCCCGATACGCCAGGACGGCGACGGCCCCGCCGATCCGCAGGATCTCCTCGACATTTGGCCGGCACATGGCATGCCGCCTCACTCGGCCGCGTGGGAGAGATCCAGGGCCTGCGGCCGGACGTCGGCGGGGGCCGGGGCCAGCGCGCGCGCCGTCTCGCCGGCGACCAGCTGCGCCGGGATGCCGACCCAGGCCGTGCTCGCCGGGATGGCCTCGCCCTTCATGATCAGGGTCAGGGGCTTCACCTCGGCGAAGGCGCCGACCTCGGTGTCGTAGAGCACGGTGGCGGCGGTGCCGACCGTGGCGCCGCGGCCGATGCGGATGCGGCCGACCTTCATGATCCGGTCCTCGTAGAGGTGGGTCTGGGGGCAGGCGCCCATGTTGATCACGGCATGGTCGCCGATCTCGGTGCAGTCGAACTCGCAGATGTCGGTGCTGTTGATCCAGGTTCCCTTGCCGATCCTGGTGCCGAAGGGGCGCAGCAGCCAGGGCAGGAACGGCGTGCCGCGCAGATAGTCGAGCAGCATCTTGCTGGCGAGGCCGCCATAGATCACCGCCACCGCCTCGGTGCGCATCGCCCACCAGGACCACATCGGCCGCATGGTCGGGCGGCAGGTGCCGATCAGCAGCCATTTGCACGCCACCGCCATCAGGTACATCGCCAGCGACGTCACCAGGCCGGCCGCCATGAACAGGCCGAGCACCGTCCAGGCACCCTGGTCGAGCCTCGCCGCCAGAATGTCGGCGGTGAAATAGGCCGTCATGATCAGCACGGCCGTCGGCAGGGAGGTGTGCAGCGTCTCGAACGCGACGCGCAGCAGCCACATCCGGAACGGCGGCTCGTAGGTCGCCGCCGCGGCGGCCTCCACCCGCTGGCGGGTCGGCAGGCTGATCGGCGGGCTGCCGCAATAGGACTGGCCGGCCTCGACCCGGAGCGACGCGGGCAGCCGCGTCTTGATGCCGATCAGCGCGCCGTCCTCGATCACGGAGCCCTGGGCGATCACGGCCGAGTTGCCGAAGAAGCAGCGGTCGCCGGTCTTCATGCGCTTGAGGACCATCCGGCCGTTGACGATCTCCTCGTCGCCGAACACCGCCTCGTCGCCGATGAAATTGTTGGCGCCCATCTCGATCAGGTCGTAGCGACCGGCGAAGCTGGCCGAGATCTCGGTGCCGCGGCCGATCCTCGCGCCCATCAGACGATACCAGTTGCGCATGAACACGGTGGCATAGAGCGAGTTCAGCGTCTCCAGGATCGATTCGGTGGAGAGGCCGATGACCCATTTGCGGAAGTAGAAGCCGCTGAAGATCGAGTAGGCGCCCGGCTGGACGCGCCGCGGCTGCAAGAGCCAGCGCAGCATCACCGCCGCGGCCATCGACACCACGATCAGCACCAGGGCGGCCGGCCAGGATAAGGCGGCCACCAGCCCCCAGGACATCGACGCGTCGGGATCGCCGGAGGTGAGGCGATGCACAGCGTCCAGCACGAAGAAGGCCGGGAAGATCGGCAGCAGGCCGACGATGAGGCTGAGATTGTAGGCGACGAAATAGCCCACGCCCTGCGCCAGCCGGCCGGCGGTGCCGAGCGTGGGATGATCGGCCGGATCCGCCGCCGCGACCAGGCCCGTCCGGCGTGCCGGCGAGCCCTCCCAATGCGTGCCGGCGGGAATGGCCGCGCCGGCCGGAATGGCCGTGAGGTCGCCGATGACCGCGCCGGCACCGATTACGGCGTCGCCGCCGATGACGCAGCCATTGCCGACCTGGACGCCGGCGCCGATTTCGATGCGCCCGACATGCACCTGGTTGCCGATCACCTCGACATTGGCCAGCTTCAGCTTGGTGCCCAGGCTCGCCCGCTCGCCGATCGAGACCAGGTCGACGGCGCCCTCCTCGAACTCGTCGATCATCGCGTCGCGGCCGACGCCGGCGCCGAGGGCGCGCAGATAGACCCGCATCAGCGGCGAGCCCTTGAGGAACTTGTGCGAGGTGAGCTGGACGATGCGCTGCATCAGCCAGATGCGGAAGTAATAGGCGCCCCACAGCGGATAGACACCGGGCCGGGTGCGCCCGATCACCAGCCATTTCAGGGCGACGACCAGCAGCTTCACGCCGAGGTTGAGGCTGAGATAGATCCCGGAAAGGACGAGCACGTCCTGCCAGAGCGGGGCGTCCTCGCCGATCAGCAGCATCGACGACAGGAGCAGGCCGATCCACTCGGCCGTGACGATGCCGATGATGAAGGGCAGCGCCGCTGCCTGGGCGAGGCCGCACAGCACGCGGCGGCGCAGCGGCACCGGCTCGAAGGACAGGTCCGCCGGCCCCATGGCGCCGGCGGCGCCCGCGTCGAGCGCTGCAGCCATCGCCCGCAGGCTGCGGTGGGCATAGACGTCGCGGATCGCCATCCCGGCCAGGGCCGGCACGCGCCGCACCTCGGAGACGAACTGGGCGGCGAGCATGGAATGGCCGCCGAGTTCGGTGAAGAAGTCGGCCTCGAGATCGACGACCGGGGTACGGAACACCTCCTGAGCCGCCTTGAGCAGCCGGGCCTCGGTCCAGGAGCCCGGCGGCGGCTGCGTCTCGGCCGTGCGCTCGGCCTGCAGCGGCAGCGCGGCCAGCGCCTTGCGGTCGACCTTGCCGGAGGACAGGCGCGGCAGCGCCGCATGGGTCTGCCAGGCGGCCGGCACCATGTAGGGCGGCACCTTGGCCGCGACGGCCCGCTTCGCGGCCTGGGGGTCGAAGCCCTCGCCGACGGGCACGACATGGGCGGCCAGCATGTCTCCGCCGCCCCCCTGCTGCACCACCACGGCGGCGGCCTGCACGCCCGGCAGGGCCGCGATCAGCGTCTCGATCTCGCCGAGCTCGATGCGGTAGCCGCGGATCTTCACCTGGTCGTCGATGCGGCCGTGAAAGGCGAGCGTCCCGTCGACGCCGAGGCTGACGGCATCGCCGGTGCGGTAGAGCACCGGATCGCCTCCCTGCCGGAACGGGTTGGCGATGAACTTGCGTGCGGTCAGGTCGGGCAGGTTGAGATAGCCCGGCGCCACGCCCGGGCCGCCGACCAGCAGTTCGCCCACCGTGCCCGGTGCCACCAGGTCGAGGTTTTCATCGACGACATAGGCGGTGGCGTTGGCGATCGGCCGGCCGATCGTCACGGCCTCGCCCGGCGAGAGCTCGGCGAAGGTCGCCACCACGGTGGTCTCGGTCGGCCCGTAGGTGTTGAGGATGCGCCGGCCCGGCCGCGCGAAGCGCTGCAGCAGCGCCGGCGGGCAGGCTTCGCCGCCGAGGATGATGGTGGAGAGCCCCGCGACATCGCGGCCGAACATAGCCAGCAGGGTCGGCACGGTGTCGATGACGGTGATGCCCTCGGCCTCGAGCATGTCCGGCAGGCGGTCCATGTCCTGGAGGACGGCCGAGGTCGCGACCTTCAGAGTCGCCCCGGCGAGGTAGGGCACGAAGATCTCTTCGAGCGAGAGATCGAAGGCGATCGAAGCCTGCTGCAGCACGACGTCGGCGGGGCCGATGCCCAGAAACGCGTTGCCGGCCCGCAGATAATGACAGATGTTGCGATGCGTGACGACAATGCCCTTGGGCGTGCCGGTCGAGCCCGAGGTGTAGATGGCGTAGGCCGCTCCCGCGCCGCCCGGCGAGGCGGCGATGGGTTCGGGGGCGCCCGAGAGGAGGTCGCGGAGATGGGCGATGTCGGCCGGCAGGCCGGCGGCCTTGTCGGCAAGGCCGTCATGGGTGAGCAGCAGCCGCGCCCCGGCATCGCGCAGGCTGGCGGCCACCCGTTCCGCCGGCGCATCGGCGTCGAACGGCACGAAGGCCGCGCCCGCCTTGAGGATGCCGAGCAGGGCGACGTGCAGGTCGAGCGAGCGGCGGAACCACAGGCCGACGAAATCGCCGATGCGCACGCCGCGCTCGGCCAGGGCGGAGGCGACCCGGTCCGACCGGCGGTCGAGCTCGGCATAGGTCAAGGCCTCGTCCGTGCCGATCAGGCCGAGCGCGACCTTGCCGGGCCAGGCGGCGGCCGTGGCGCGGAAGATGTCCGCCAGCGTCTCCTCGCGCAGGAACTCGGGCCGGCTCTCGCCCTCGAGGCAGGCCCCCGCGGGTGCGGCGGCCGCAGCCGCGAGCCCGGCCGGTTCCGCGAAGCCGCCGTGCCGGCCCGGTTCGGACGTCATGCCGGGAGCCGCGCAAGCGCGCGCGCCCTGCACGGAGGAAAGATGGAGTGTCACGCCGCTACCCTTCTGCCGCGGTGCGGCAAGTCGGAATCAATCGGCGAAACACTACTGCGGAGGGCGTTTCACCCCTCTGACAACGATTGCAAGCCAATTGTAAGCCCGCATCGGTAAGATGTGCGGCGAACATGCCGCGACGCCCTGGGGAGCCCTGCGAAGCCATGATGCATCGTCCGAGCAGACAGTCGCGAACGGGGGCCGTGTTCCGATCCGGCACGGTCCGGTGGGGCCCGTCCGCCGGCCTGCGACATCTTGCCGGGGCGCTGCTGGCCGCCTTGCTGGTGATGCTGCCGGTCGGGCCGGCCGCGCCGGGGGTCGCCGGCCGCGTGGATGCGGACGACCGCTCCTCCTCCCGGAACGGACCGCGCTCCTACCAGGAGATCGCGGCGGCCGTGGCGCACGAGACCCCCGGCCGCATCCTGCGCATCCGCCTCATCCGCCGCGGCGGGCGGGCCTTCTACCTCGTCCGGGTGTTGCGACCGGACGGCAAGCGGCGCGATATCGTGTTCGACAGCGTGACGCTCGCGGTATCGAGAAGCAAGCCCAATGAGAATCCTGATCGCTGAGGACGAGCGCGCCATCGTCGCGGATATTCGCCGCAGCCTGGAGGCCCAGCAATACGTCGTCTCTACCGTCTCCGACGGCGAAGAGGCGCTGTTCGCCGGCGAGACCGAGAATTTCGACCTCGTCATCCTCGATCTCGGCCTGCCCAAGCTCGACGGGCTGACCGTGCTGCGGCGCTGGCGCTCGGCCGGCCGGGGCATGCCGGTGATCATCCTCACCGCGCGGGACGACTGGCGCGACAAGGTCGACGGCATGGATTCGGGCGCCGACGATTATCTGACCAAGCCCTTCCGCATGGAGGAACTGCTCGCCCGGGTGCGGGCCCTGGTCCGCCGGGCCGCCGGCCAGTCCTCGCCGGTTCTGTCCAACGGCGTGCTGGAGATCGACACGCGCCAGCGCAGCGTCTCGTTCCGCGGCTCCCCCGCCCAGGTGACGCCGCTGGAGTACCGGCTGCTGGCCTATCTCATGCACAATGCCGGGCGCGTCGTCTCGCAGGCCCAGATCACCGAGAGCATCTATGACGAGGAGACCGAGCACGGCTCCAACGCGCTGGAAGTGGTGGTGGCGCGCCTGCGCCGCAAGCTCGACGGCTCGGTGATCGAGACCCGCCGCGGCCAGGGCTACATCATCCCGAACGAGCCGACGTCGCCGTGACTCTGTTCTCGCTCAGGCAGCGGCTGCTGCTGGGGTCGTTCGTCGCCATCGTCATCGCGACGATCCTCGCCGGCATCGGCATCGACGCCATCTCCGGCCTGGCGATCCGCGCCCTGGCGCTCTCGGAGATCGACGACGAGATGCGCCTGCTGCTCGCCAGCATCGAGATCAGCCCGTCCAACGAGATCTCGATCGACGATGGCCCGCAGGATCCGCGCTTCGACCTGCCCAATGGCGGCTTCTACTGGCAGGTCGGGCGCAACGGCACGGTCGAGCTGCAGTCCCAGTCGCTGTGGGACCAGAAGCTCCCCTGGCTGAACCCGGAACCGCGCGACCTCGGCCGCGCCACCGACATGGTGGGGCCGAACGGCGTCCAGCTCCTGGCGGTGGAGCGTTCGATCGTCATCTCCACCGCCAGCGGCGACCAGTCCGTCACCGCGCTGATCGCCCTGGACAACACCGAGCTCGCCCCGGCGCGCTGGCGCTTCTTCTATGCCATGGTGCCTTCGCTGGCGGTGCTGATGACCGCCCTGCTCGGCGCCGTCGTCCTGTTCCTGCGCTACGGCCTCAGGCCGCTCGACGACCTGCGCGTGGCGCTCGGCGCCGTGCGCGAGCGATCGGCGCGGCGGATCGACGGGCGCTTCCCCGTCGAGATCCAGCCGCTGGTCGACGATCTCAACGAACTCATCGCCTCGCGCGAGGCGCAGCTCACCCAGGCGCGGGCTCGGGCCGGCGATCTCGCCCATGGGCTGAAGACGCCGCTGGCGGTGCTGGAGGCGACGGCCCGGACCCTGGCCGAAGCCGGGCAAGGCGCGGCGGCGGCGGCGATCCGCGACGAAGTCCGGCGCGTCGACACCCAGGTCAGGCGCACGCTGGCCCAGGCCCGGGCCAGCCTGGCGGCGGCGCAGATGTCCGGCCGTGTCGATGCCGTGCCCGGCCTGGCGCGGATCGTCTCGGTGATGCAGCGGCTGTCGCGCGACCGGGCCCTCGACTTCACCCTCGACGCGCCGGAGGAGGTGAAGATCGGCATGGACGAGAGCGACTTCACCAACATCGTCGGCAACCTGCTCGACAACGCCCGCAAATGGGCGGCGTCCCGGGTGGTGGCCCGACTGTCGGCCGACGCCGCGGCCGGCGCCGCCGTGCTGACGATCGAGGATGACGGCCCCGGCCTGCCGCAGGACACCGAGCACCCCTTCATCGAGCGCGGCAAGCGCCTGGACGAGTCGGTCAGCGGGACAGGATTCGGCCTCGCCATCGCCAAGGACATCGTCGAGGCCTATGGCGGCACGCTCGCGCTCGGCCGCTCCGACCTCGGCGGTCTGGCG
The DNA here is from genome assembly GCF_057554225.1 of Labrys sp. Lb11. NCBI lineage: Bacteria > Pseudomonadati > Pseudomonadota > Alphaproteobacteria > Hyphomicrobiales > Xanthobacteraceae > Labrys > Labrys sp. Lb11. The sequence goes on along the minus strand of NZ_BAAJOT010000006.1, from coordinate 548,817 downwards.
GTGGTCGCCCGCCTGCCCGGCCGCCTCATCGCTCCAGGGGCGGGACCGGTTGGGGAAAAAGCCGCCGGCCGCGCGCCGCCGGCGGCCGGATCATAGACGCGCATGCCGGTGCGGCTCAGCCGGGCCGCCCGCCCGGCGAGGCGACGGCCCGGGCGCCGGCGGCGTTGCCGCGGGCGAGGCAGGCTTCGATGCCGGCGCCGCCGAGATGGCCGGCCAGGAAGGCGGCGAGGAACGCGTCCCCGGCGCCGGTGGTGTCGACGGCCGTGACCGCCGGGGCGCCGGCCCGCCAGCGGTCCTCGCCACGGGCGGCGACCGCGCCGCGGGCGCCGCGCTTCAGGACGACGAGGTCGAACAACGCCGCCAGCCGCCGCAGTTGCGCCGCCTCCTCGGCCACCCCGGTCAGCGCCTCGGCCTCGTCCGCATTCGGGAACAGCATGGCGGCGCCGGCGATCCAGGACAGGAACGCCGCCGCGCCGATCTCGGCGATGAAGGCGGCCGAGCCGGGGTCGACGGAGACCGGAACACCGCGGCCGCGCGCCGCCAGGACGAAATCGAGCACGGCGGCGCGCGGACCGGGCGAGACCAGCGCATAGCCCGACAGGTGCAGCAGCGCGGCGCCGTCGAGCAGCGCGTCCGGCAGGTCGGCGCGGCAGAGCGCGTCGTTGGCGCCCCTGTCGGTCAGGAAGCTGCGCTCGCCGTCCGGCGCGACGATCGTCACCAGCCGCCCGGACTCCCGGCTGTCGTCGACCGCGAGCCGGGGCTCGACGCCGTGGCGGCGGAGCGCGGCGACATGGGCCTGCGCATCGCCGCGCCCGACCCGGCCGGCCAGCAGCACGGGCACGCCGAGATGCGCCAGCCACGCCGCCTGGTTCGATCCCGAGCCGCCGGGCAGCACGGCGATCGCCGCGCGCCGGTCCGAGCCGCGCACGATCGGTCCCTCGGGGCGGACGATGATGTCGGTCATGATGTCGCCGACGACGATGACATGTCCGGCCGGCGGCCTGATGGACGGCATCCCGTGCTCCTGTCTGTCCCGCCTCTCTACATCGCGCCGACGGCGGATGCAGCGGTCCGGCGCCGCCTTTTTTTCCCGCTCGCCGCCGGTTCCCGCTGCGACCGCGTTGCCGGTTGACATCCCCTGCCCGGCCCGGCCATCACAGCGCGACAGGGCAATGCGAGACTGAGCGGGATGTATCCGTCCGCCGGCGACATATTCGGCGCCCCGCTCTGGTTCTGGGCGGCGTTCGCGGCGGTCATCCTCGCGGTCCTGGTGTTCGACCTCGGCTACCTCAACCAGCGCGTGCGGGTGCTGTCGCTCGGCCAATCCCTGCTGCTCACCTCCGGCTATTCGCTGCTGGCGGTGCTGTTCGGGGCCTGCGTCTGGGGCTGGTTCGGGGCCGAGAAGGGCTCGCTGTTCTTCACCGCCTACGTGCTGGAGCAGTCGCTGTCGATCGACAACGTCTTCGTGATGTCGGTGATCTTCGGCTTCTTCGCCGTGCCGCGCGAGCACCAGCACCGGGTGCTGTTCTGGGGCATCCTCGTCGCGATGGTGCTGCGCGCGCTCTTCGTCGGCCTCGGCGCGGCGATGATCGCCCATTTCGACTGGCTGCTCTACCTCTTCGGCGCCTTCCTGATCGTCAGCGGCATCCGCATGCTGTTCGCCCAGGACGCCGCGCCGGATCTGGGCAACAACCGCGCCGTGCAATGGCTGATGCGCCATCTGCGCATCACCACCGACATCGAGGGCGAGCATTTCTTCCTGACGCGCATCGCCCGCGACAGCGGCCGGCCGGCGGCACATGCCACGCCGCTGTTCCTGGCCTTCATGGTGATCAACGTCGCCGACATCGTCTTCGCCGTCGACAGCGTGCCGGCGGTGCTGTCGATGACCCAGGACCCGTTCATCGTCTACACGTCCAACATCTTCGCGATCCTGGGCCTGCGGGCACTCTATTTCGTCATCGACGCACTGATCGTCAAATTCTTCTACCTCAAGACGGCGCTGTCCGTGCTGCTGACCTTCATCGGCGCGACCATCTTCTACGAGCGCCTGGTCGGCGAATTCGACAACGTCCTGACCATGGTGATCACCTTCGTCGTGCTGCTGACGGCGATCATCGCCTCCCTCCTCAGGCCGTCCCAGGCCAGGCCGCATGTGGACGGCTAGCCATGTCCCGCGATATCGTCGTCCACGGCCTGCCGGTCATGGTTCATGGCGAGGATGCCGCCGATACCGGCGGCCGCACCGGTTCGCCCCTCTGCCTGCGGTGACGAACCGTTTCGGGCCTTGCATCCGGCAACCAAAGCCTGTATGGGACCGCCTTCGCTTCGGCCGGAGGCTGAACGGACGGCTGTGCCCGCACAGCAGGGATCACTCCGATCCCGGCGTCCCGTGTCTCCGCTCTCTGGGACAATCCTCCAAGGCCTGCAGGGCCCGCGAGGGGCTTCGCGCCGGGGCGATGGACGCAACGTTTAGGGACAGGCCTATCTATGCCGAATTACGAGCATGTTTTCATGGCTCGCCAGGACGTCACCTCGCAGCAGGTCGAGGCGCTGACGGCCCAGTACAAGGGCGTCATCGAGGCGCATGGCGGCTCGGTCACCAAGGCCGAATATTGGGGCGTGAAGTCGCTCCAGTATCGCATCCGCAAGAACCGCAAGGCGCATTTCTCGCTGTTCAACATCGTGGCTCCGCCGGCGGCGATCGCCGAGATGGAGCGGCAGATGTCGATCTCCGAGGACGTCATCCGTTTCGCCACCTTCAAGATGGACGAACTGGAGGAAGGCCCCTCGGCCATGCTGCGCAAGAGCGATCGCGACGAGCGTCGCGACGATGACCGCGGCTTCGGCTTCGGCGGTGGACGCGGCGGCTTCGGCGGCGGACGCGGCGGCTTCGGCGGCGATCGCGACCGCGGGCCGCGCCGCGATCGGTCCGAAGGCGACGCTTCTCAGGCTGCGGGAGAGTAAATCATGGCCATGGCACCCGGACGCCGTCCGTTCTTCCGTCGTCGCAAGTCCTGCCCGTTCTCCGGCGCGAACGCCCCGAAGATCGACTACAAGGACGTCAAGCTGCTGCAGCGCTACATTTCCGAGCGTGGCAAGATCGTCCCCTCGCGCATCACGGCGGTCTCCGCCAAGAAGCAGCGCGAGCTGGCCCAGGCCATCAAGCGTGCCCGCTTCCTCGGGCTGCTGCCCTACGTGATCGGCTGAGTCCCGATCCGGGACGCCGCTTTCCGGTTCCCGCATGGCCGGCCTCGTCCGGCCATGGCATTTTCAGGCTTCGGCCCTCTCGCGGGCCGGAGCAAGACCGTCACAAGCCGGTTCTCGAATCGGTGGATGTTATGGGTCAGCCGGCTGACATGCCGGCCATGGTTGGGGTGATGGCGCCGATCGGCGGCGCCTGCCTCTAACCGCGCAAGCGGGACAGCTCGACGGATGATGCAGAACGCCCTCACAGGACTGGTCGCCGGCATCGCTTCGGCGTTGCTGTTCGCGTCGACGCTGTCGGGCTCGCCGCTGTCGCTGCTGCTGTGCCTGATGGCGCCGCTGCCGATCATGATCGTCGCCCTGGGCTGGACCCACCGGGCCGGGCTGATCGCCGCCGTGGTGACCTCGGTGCTGCTCGGCATCGGCTTCAGCGGCGAGGCCGGGATCGATCTGAGCCTCACCCTGGCCTTCCTCGCCTCCACCGCGCTGCCGGCCTGGCTCCTCTCCTACCTCGCCCTGCTCGGCCGCTCCGACAGCTCCGGCAAGGTCGCCGAATGGTATCCGCTCGGCGCGATCGTCGCCGCGACGGCGCTGCTGAGCGCCGGCATCACCATGCTGGTCGCCCTGTCCTTCGGCTTCACCTACGAGACCTACAGCGCCGCGCTCGGCGAGTACATCGAGCTGGTGCTGCGCGCCGTCACCGGCACGCCGGAGGGCGCGCCGATCGCCCTTCCGGATGCCGACGCCTTCATCCGCTTGCTCAAGGCGGTCTTGCTGCCGGTCTCGGCGCTGCTCTGGGTGTTCGCCATCCTGTTCAATCTCTGGCTGGCGGCGCGGGTCGTGCGGGCCTCCAACCGCCTGCCGCGCCCCTGGCCCGACGTCGCGGCGCTGCAGCTGCCGCGCTGGTCGCTGTCGGCCTGCGGCCTGGGCGTTCTCCTCACCTTCGCACCCGGCATGATCGGGCTCGCCGGCACGTTTCTCGTCGCCGGCCTGATCGGCGCCTTCGCCATGGCCGGCTACGCGACGCTGCATTTCGTCACCCGCGGCGTCGCCGCCCGGCCGCTGGTCCTCGGCGCCTGCTACGCCTTCACCCTGGTGCTGAACTGGATCGCCGTCCTGGTCGTGGCGATCGTCGGCTTCGCCGACCACATCCTCCATCTTCGCGCCCGCGCGGAAATACGGCGCAAGTCCCGCCCTGCCAACGACAATTCCTGACACGAAGGAGAACGACAATGGAAGTCATCCTGCTTGAACGCGTGCCGAAGCTCGGCCAGATGGGCCAGACGGTGAAGGTGAAGGACGGCTATGCCCGCAACTTCCTGCTGCCGCTCGGCAAGGCGCTGCGCGCCACCAAGGGCAACCTGGAGCGTTTCGAGAAGGAGCGCACCCAGCTCGAAGCCCGCAATCTGGAGCTGAAGAGCGAGGCCGAGGCCGTCGCCGAGAAGCTGGCCGGCCAGAGCTTCATCCTCATCCGCCAGGCCGGCGAGACCGGCCAGCTCTACGGCTCCGTCTCGGCACGCGACCTGTCGGACGCCGCGACCGCGGGCGGCTTCACGGTGGAACGCTCGCAGTTCGTGCTCAACACGCCGATCAAGACGCTCGGCCTGCACTCGGTGGTGGTCCAGCTCCACCCCGAGGTCGAGGTCAAGGTCACGGCCAACATCGCCCGCTCGCCCGACGAGGCGCAGCGCCAGGCCCGCGGCGAGGACGTCACCGCCCGCCACGACGATGACGAGGACACCTACGAGAACCCCGAGGACGTGGCGATCCCCGGCGTCGACGACGCCCAGGACGAGCAGCCGACGGCCTGACGCAGGCCCCCGATCCCGTTCCGTCTTCCGCCGCCCGGGCAGCCGCCGCTGCCCGGGCGGTTTTGGTTTGGCCGACCGATCCCCCCATATCTCCCAAAGGTTCGAGGAATGGAGGAGCCCGCCTTTCACCACCACGGCGCGGGCAAGCCGCACCGGCCCTCTGGCCTCGCGACGCAATTTCGCCAAGACTGCAGGGTTGAGAAGACCCTCGATCATTGAGGTGACAGCGTGAAGTTCCAGTCGATTGCGTGGATCGGATTTGGCGGCGACCCCGAGCTCCTGCCGCCGGCGGAGACCCCGGCGCCGGCAAGGCCGCCCAGGCCCTCGATCGGCCTGGCCCTCGGCGGCGGCGCGGCACGCGGCTTTGCCCATATCGGCGTGATCCGGACCCTGCTGCAGGCCGGCTACCAGGTCGACGTCATCGCCGGCGCCTCGATCGGCGCTGTGGTCGGCGGCTGCTTCCTGGCGGGCAAGCTCGACGAGCTGGAAAGCTGGGCCCGCGGGCTGACCAAGCGCCGCGTGCTCGGCCTGCTCGACATCAGCCTCGGCGGCGGCGGCCTGATCGCCGGCTCGCGCCTCGCGCACCTCCTGGCGCGCGACCTCGGATCGACGCAGATCGAGGCGCTGCCCCTTCCCTTCGCCGCGGTCGCCACCGAGATCGGCCCGGGCCACGAGGTCTGGCTGACCCGCGGCAGCCTGGTGAAGGCGATCCGCGCCTCCTATGCCCTGCCCGGCATCTTCGAGCCGGTAAAGATCGGCGGCCGCTGGCTGATGGACGGCGCGCTGGTCAATCCCGTCCCGGTGTCGACGGCGCGGGCTCTCGGCGCCCGCATGGTGATCGCCGTCAACCTCAACGGTGAGCTGACCGGCCGCGGCGCCGTGGTGCCGGCCTACGGCTCCAGCGACGAGGACGAGCCGACGCCGCTCGAGCAGCAGCTGCGCACCACGGCGATCGGCGCCGCCACCGCCCTGATCAAGCGCCAGCTCGGCTTCGCCCCGAAGCGGGTGGCGCCGCGCGGACCGCGCACGCCCGGGATCTCGACGGTGATCGTCGACGCCTTCAACATCACCCAGGATCGCATTTCGCGCTCGCGCCTCGCCGGCGACCCGCCCGACGTGATGATCGGCCCGCGGCTCGGGCGAATCGGCCTGTTCGACTTCCACCGTGCCGACGAGATCATCGAGCTTGGCGCGGAGGCGACGGTGAAGGCGCTCGATGCCATCGGCGAGATGGCCGACGCTCTGGCGTGAAGGCGGCCCGTGCGTCTCTTTGCGACGGGCTGCCGCGAAACGCGACGCACGCCGGGACGCATCACCGCCGGCCACGGACCCGACGCGACGCCTGCCGGCCTCTCCTGTTGGGACGGCAGGCCCCGCGCAGCGGGTCAGGCGGAAATATAGTCCCGCATCGCCTGCGTCTCCGCTTCGATCTCGGCCAGGCGATACTTCACCACGTCGCCGATCGAGACGATTCCGACCAGCCGGCCCTGCTCGACGATCGGCAGGTGGCGGAACTTGCCGGTGGTCATGCGCGCCATGATATCGCCGAGCGTATCGCTCTCGCGGCCGGTGGCGACCTTGGCCGTCATGTGCCGGGACAGGGGATGATCGAGGGCGGAGGCTCCCGACTGCGCCAGGGCGCGAACCACGTCGCGCTCCGACAGGATGCCGGCGATCGCTCCGTCCGAGCCGGTGATGATCACCGCGCCGATACGCTTCTCGGCAAGCAGGCTGGCGGCTTCAGCCATGCTTCGATGTGGCGGCAGCGTGACGATGTCCCGCCCCTTGCTCTTCAGAATCTGTGCAACAACGGTCATGGCCCATCCTCCTCGACAAGCAACCGCGCCTTCGGCGTCTTGTTCCCGGAATCAGTCAGGCCCTGGGGCCAGCCAACCCCGCACGATCAAGATGAGGCGTCGGCCGCAGGAGTGCAAGAGCTTCAGTGCCTTGGCGGGGCTTTCGGACAAGGCAGATTGAAGAAACCGGTTTTATCAGGAAGTCCCTCGAGCTGTCCGTACAGGATGCAGCAAGCCCTGGACCATCCGGCGGAGAGCAGCGAATAGAGCCCAAGCTATTGCGGTCCGCCGCAAGGAAACATCACGATTCCGGGGCCCGAACTCGGAGCCGGCGACTTGATACTTGACGAACGCCCAGAGTTGCCGCATTGATCCCGCCATCGATCTCGGCCGGACGACTTGGCCCCGCGCATTTGGCAGTGCGCAAGCTAATGACCTTCCCTCGAATATCGACACTGTCTTTCACTTCCAAATAGGGTTCGTCATGAGCACGGGCACCGTCAAGTGGTTCAACTCCCAGAAGGGTTACGGGTTCATCCAGCCGGATGACGGCAGCAAGGATGTCTTCGTCCATATCAGCGCCGTCGAGCGGGCAGGCCTGTACGACCTTCGCGAAGGCCAGAAGGTCAGCTATGAGCTGGTCCAGGACCGTCGGTCCGGCAAGCTGGCTGCCGACAAGCTTCAGGCCGCCTGAGAGCTTTTCCTGTCGCGCCGCGTGGCGCATGCGACTATAAAGGCTGAAAGGGGTCGGGCCTCGGTCTGGCCCTTTTCGCATTCGCAACAATTGAAGGAGGACGTGCATTGCAGGTCTTGGTCCGCGACAACAACGTCGAACAGGCAATGAAGGCGCTGAAGCGCAAGCTGCAGCGGGAAGGCGTGTTCCGGGAGATGAAGCTCCGGAACGCTTATGAGAAGCCGTCGGAGCGCAAGGTGCGCGAGAAGGCGGAAGCGATCCGCCGCGCCCGCAAGCTTGCCCGCAAGCAGGCGCAGAAGGAAGGCCTGCTGCCGGCCCCGAAGCCGAAGGTGCCGCGCGGCGCCGCCGGGGCTCGTCCGGCCCCGCGTTGAACCGTCGGTAAAGTCCGCAGAGAACGGGCGCCCCTGGGCGCCCTTTCCTTTTGCGGAGGCCAGCGGCTCGCCACCAGCGCCTTCCGGAAGCCCTCCGAGAGTCAGGGCTCCTGCGGGGCGCCGGTCCGGTCGTCCGCCGATGGCCGCACGCTGTCGCCGGGTCGCACTGGGTCGAACAGCGGGAACAGCAGCACGCCGGCGACGAAGCCGCCGATATGCGCCTGCCAGGCGATGCTCTGATCCTCTCCCGCCAGGGACAGGGTGCCGACGCCGGCGATCAGGTTCGCGACGAACCACAGAGCGACGAACATGAGCACCCGCCGGTCGCGCAGAACGTCGCCGAGCGGCAGGGCCGGCACGCGGAACGCGGTGGCGCCGCGGACGCGGAACAGGCCGAGCGGCGCTCCGGGCTGGAACATGAAGCGGGTGGCGGCGGCCATGTGGCCGGATATGGCGGCGGACGCGCCGATGACCGGCATCGTATCGCCCCAGTGGAAGGCGAGATGCAGCGCCACGCCGGCGATGGCCGTGATCGCCGAGAAGGCCAGGAACCGCACGACGCCGAAGCGCCAGGCCACCGCCGAGCCGAAGGCCAGCATCCAGATGCCGTTGAAGATCAGGTGCGCCCAGTCGCCGTGCAGAAAGGCATAGGTCAGGAAGGTCCACAGGTCCGCCCCGGTTCCGCCCGGCAACACGAAACCCTGCAGCACCGACGCGTCGTAGCGCACCGGCAGGAAGGCGAACAGCAGCAGGATCCGCTCGTCGGTGGCGTCGGAGACGAAGGAGCGGACGAGGTGGATCAGCGTGAAGATCGCCAGGAGCGCAACGATCACGCCCGGCGCATTGATCGCCGGCTCGCGCGCGGCAGGCTCGACCGGAGGGCGCACCATTTCATTCATGATGCTCACTTAGGACCTGCCCGGCAGCTCCGCAACGCGAAAAAGAAGGGAGGGCCTGAGCCCTCCCCCACTGGCGATCCAGCGGCGCTTCGCGCCTGTCACGTCCCGCCTCCCCGGAGATCCGGAAAGTCTGCCGTGCCCGCGGACGCATCACCTGCCGAGGCCACGAAAGCTTGGAGCCCCGCCTTTGTGGCGCATTTGGCCGCCCGGCGCCACGTCAACCTTTCATTAACCTTAAGGATCTGCAAAGCTGTGGACGCTACCGGGCTCCGGCCTGTGGTGGCACGCCCGATGCTACGGTTACCGGACAGCAATGCGCTGGATCGAACAGTGTCCCGTTTTCGTACTGTTCATGACGGGAGCGTTGATCCTGGCAGACCTGGAAGCATGGTGACCATGACAATGAAGCACGCGGCAACGCGCGATCTCTACTGCTACTGGGACAATCTGCGCGGAGCGCGGATGGCCCCTGAGCGGGTAGACATCGACCCTGGCGCCATTCGCCGTGTCTTGGGCGATACCTTCATCATCGAAGTCGATGACCAGCGCAACTATCCCTATCGGCTTGCCGGAACACGGCTCTGCGCCTTGATGGGCCATGAGCTGCGCGGCCTGTCCATGCTCGGCATGTGGCGGGATGCGGACGCGGTGGAAATGACGCGCCTGCTCGCCGCGGTGTCCGACGATTCGGCCGCGGTCGTCGCCGGCATCGAGGCCGTCTCGAATCAGGGCCATACGCTGGAGCTGGAGCTGCTGCTGCTGCCGCTGCGCCATCATGGCAAGACCCATTCGCGCATTCTCGGCAGCCTGACGCCGGGCGATGTCCCATATTGGATCGGTGTGTGCCCGATCGAGCGCCTGGCCATCCACTCGATCCGCATCCTCTGGCCGTCGGCGCGCGGGCCGATCGCGGCCGCGCCGATCCCTCCGCCCCTGCCGCCGGGCATGCGCCGCTTCGGCCACCTGACCGTCGTCGACGGCGGACGGAGCTGAAAGCCGCGGCCCCGGCGTCCGGCTCGTCGATCAAGAGGTCATTAACCCTACCTTGCTAATGTCCCTGCGCTCTTCGGCCGCGAGGGGCCTTGGCCCAGGGCTTTGACTGATGATCGTGCAGCCGTTGTCCCTCGCCGAGGACCGTCGCAGATTCCAGCGGGTGAAGATCTCGCTGCTCGGCCGGTACATGCTCGAGAGCCGCCGCGAATATCCCTGCCAAGCCATCAACATGTCGCCCGGCGGCGTGGCGCTGGTGGCGCCGGTGGTCGGCAACCCCGGCGAGCGGGTGGTGTGCTACCTCGACCATGTCGGCCGGCTCGAGGGGCAGATCGTCCGCCACCTGACCAACGGCTTCGCCATGACCATCGCGGCCACGGCGCGCAAGCGTGAAAAATTCGCGGCGCAGCTCACCTGGCTCGCCAACCGCCATGTGCTCAATCTGCCGGAAGACCGCCGGCACGACCGCATCGTGCCGAAAAATCCGCGCACGACCCTGACCTTGTCCAGCGGCGTCGTGCATCCCTGCCGCGTCATCGACATGTCCCTCTCCGGCGCCGCTGTCGCCACCGAGCTCAAGCTCGAGATCGGCAGCGCCGTGATGCTCGGCCGGATGCAGTCCAATGTCGTGCGCCACTTCGAGGGCGGCATCGGCATCGAGTTCCGCACCCAGCAATTGCCGAGCGTCCTCGAAGCCGAATTCGGCGGGCTCTGAGTCGACGGGCCGGCCCTCGCCGGCTATCGTGCGCGAGCCTGCCGCCCGACTCGTGGTTAACGCGCCATCTCTATTGTCTTACCAGACACTTGCGTTCATCGCTCAAAACTCCGCATCGACCTTTCTGCGGCATCAAAACATTCGTGTCATAACTGTGGCCATCGAGAACAGGGGACGTTTCCGATGGTTGAGTTGCGTACCAGCGTCGTGGTGGGGATCGCGATGCTGCTCATGGGTCTGTGCGGCGCGGTTGCGCCGGCGGCCGCCGCCGGCAAGGCGACGCCGGTCTATGCGCCGGTCGGCGAGGTGACGTCGACGCCCTCTGGATATGCGCAGTTCTGCCAGATCAACCCGCAGGATTGCCGGCCGGAGGAGCAGGAGGCCCGCGACGTGGTGCTGTCGAAGGCGGCGTGGCGCGACCTCAATGCGGTGAACGACCAGGTCAACCGGGCCGTCGAGCCGGTGACCGATCAGGACAATTACGGCCGCGAGGAATGGTGGGCCTATCCCACCAACGGCAAGGGCGACTGCGAGGACTATGTCCTGCTCAAGCGCAAGCTGCTGGTCGACGCCGGCTGGCCGCGCTCGGCCCTGCTGATCGCGGTGGTGCGCGACAAGAAGGGCGCCGGCCATGCCGTGCTCATGGTCAAGACCGACAAGGGCGAGTTCGTGCTCGACAACCAGGAAAACCGCATCCTGGCCTGGCAGGATACCGGCTACCGCTATGTGAAGCGCCAGTCGCAGACGAACCAGAACGTCTGGGTCTCGCTCGGCGACACGCAGACGACCGCGATGGTGGCGGCCGGCCAGTAGGACCATCCTCCGGCGGCGGGCTTCGCTCCCCCGCCGCGCCCGAGACATGGCGGATCCGGTCACGTCCCCATCCCCGTCCCCAAGGACCGGATTTTGCCAGGCCGGCGTCTCCCCAGACGCCGGCTTCTTCGTTTCGCCGCCGCGCTTCAGCCGGCCGCGACCTCGACCAGCCCCTTCGCGTAGCGCTTCCAGTTCTCGGCATAACCTGCTGCCGAACGCAGAAGTTTGGCCACCGCCTCCTCGTCCAGCGGCCGGATCAGCCGGGCCGGCGCGCCGACGATGAGCGAGTGGTCGGGGAAGGTCTTGCCCTCGGTCACCAGCGCATTGGCGCCGACGAGGCAGCCCTTGCCGATGACGGCGCCGTTCAGCACGGTCGCGCCCATGCCGATCAGCGTGCCGTCGCCGATGGTGCAGCCGTGCAGGATGGCCTTGTGGCCGACCGTACAATCCTGGCCGATGGTCAGGGGGAAGCCCCAGTCGGAATGCAGCACCGCGCAATCCTGGATGTTGGTGCGGTCGCCGATGCGGATGACCTCGTTGTCGCCACGCGCCACGGCATTGAACCAGAAGCTGACGTCGCGCCCGACGGCAACGTCGCCGATCAACTGCGCGCCCGGCGCCAGCCAGAACTCGCCCGGCGCCGGCAGGACCGGCGCCCGCCCGTCAAGTGCATAAACCGGCATGATCTCTCCCCTCGCCGCTTCGCGGGCCCGGCGCTATGGCCGCTCCCGGACGTCATGACCGATGTCGCGGCGCCGCCAGCCGGCGGGCGCGTACACCATCCGTCATCCATAGGCTCAAATTTCCGCGAGGCAACCGTGCCGGCGGCTACCAGGGCAGGTTGCGCATGACCGACACGACCACCGTGCCGGACATCAGGCTCCAGAAGCAGGCCAGGACGGTGGCGACCATTGCATATTCGAAGCGACGACGCTCGATCATCCGGCCGCGGATGGTGTTGCGCATGATCACGAACGGCGCGCCGAACGTGAGGAGCGGCACCGAGACCAGGGCCGAGCCCGTCTGCTCGCTCAGGAGGCGGAAGCTGAGCGGCTTGCTCGCCCAGGCCTGGTAGGCGCTCGCCAGCAAGCCGGCGACCGCGAACCCGAGCAGAACGGCGTAGATGTTGGCGGCGGCTTCGGGCGGCATTGGGCGCGATCCCCGGTCGGACGGTTCGGTGAACGAACCGTTACCCGGCGAGGCGCCGCCCGCGCAATGAAAGCGTTAAGAAAGGGTTAACAGCGAATGCCGCCTTTGAATCGATTATTCCAGATCGATGTCGAGGATGGCCATGTGGAAATCATAGGAGGTTTCGCCATCCTCCTTGTCCTCGGAGATGATGCCGATGGCCTCCTCGCCGATATAGACCTCGGCGCTGTCGGTCTTGCGGGCGCGCGGCACCACGCGGATCGTCGCATTGCCGAAGGTGCGCCGCAGGTAGCCCTCGACGCGCTGCATGTCTTTCTTGTCCATGGCCCGGCCCTTGTCCGCTTGAAGGCCGGAGAACCCCTCCGGCGGGGGCCGAGCGTTTGCCATGCCCAGCGCCGCGCCGCAAGGCTGCGGGGGCACGCAGCGGCGCTTTTGCACGCCGGCATGACGGCGGCCGGCGCGCCGCGACGGCGGCGTCAGCCCGCGGGCCCGTCGAGCAGCCGGCGGAAAGCCCGCCGCATCTCGGCGGTCCCGTCCCTGTCGTACCAGCGGCCATGCGGGTCGGAAACGGCATCTTCGGCCACGGCATGCCGAAGCGGACCAGCGGCCCGTCGACACCCCGGACATCGCCGGCGACGGGCTTCGGCGTGTCGAGCGGACAGCAGCTGCCGCCCGGCTCGTGTGCCCATGGCCCGGCTCCGACGGGAGAGCCCGCCGGACGCGCCGTCAGAGCCCCACGTCGTGCCAGAACGGGTCGTTCAGCAGCGGCTCGTGCAGGATCTGGTCCATGGAGCGCGACGGCTCGGCACACCCCGCCTCGCCCACCACCCGGGCCGGCACGCCGGCGACCGTGGTGTTGCGCGGCACGGGCTTGAGCACCACCGAGCCCGCCGCGACGCGCGCGCACCGGCCGACCTCGATATTGCCGAGCACCTTGGCGCCGGCGCCTATCAGCACGCCGCGCCGGATCTTGGGATGCCGGTCGCCGCTCTCCTTGCCGGTGCCGCCGAGCGTCACGCCCTGCAGGATCGAGACATCGTCCTCGATCACCGCGGTCTGGCCGATGACGATGCCGGTGGCGTGGTCGAAGAAGACGCCGCGGCCCATCGGCACGGCCGGGTGGATGTCGACCTGGAACACCGCGGAGCCGCGGCTCTGCAGGTAGAGGGCGAAGTCCCGTCGCCCGGCGTTCCACAGCCAATGGGCCAGGCGATGCGTCTGGATGGCGTGGAAGCCCTTGAAATAGAGGATGGGCTCGATGAAGCGCGTCGCCGCCGGGTCGCGATCGACCACCGCGCCGATATCGATACGGAAGGCGGCGCCGATGTCCGGATCGGCCTCGAGCGCCTGGGCGTAGGCCTGGGCGATCAGCGTCGCCGGCACGTCGGCATGGTCGAGGCGGGAGGCGACGCGCTGCACCACCGCCGCCTCCAGCGAGCCCAGTTGCAGGATGTTGGCGAACATGAAGCTGGAGATCTGGGGCTCGGCATGGGTGGCCGCATCGGCCTCATCGCGCACCCGGCTCCAGACAGGGTCGACCACGTCCAGGCGATGGTTGGTGATGCGCTTGGCTTGGTTCATGAAACACCTCCCGCAGGCTGTGCGGATCGCAAGGGGCGTTGTCTAGCATAGGTCGAAGGCGGCTGGAACAGCGTTGACGCATCGCACAATCCAGCCGCATGCCGGCCTTGCGCTCAACGCCGGCGAGCGCCGAGGGCAGCGATCGCCGCCTGGACCGTCGCCACCACGTGGTCGCGCTCCTCGCCGACCAGGGGCAGGCGCGGCACCCGGGTCCATTCCGGCGCTCCGCAGCCGACGCGCTTGAACGGCGACCGCATGGGCGACGCCGGGCTAGCGGGGCTCGCGCAGCATCGGGAACAAAGGCGGTGAATCGCCTGATCGAATTTCTCCCAACACCCGAAAGCCGTGGCGCTCATAGAGGGACCGATTGGCCGGGCTGGTTGCTTCCAGATAGGCGGGGTGATGATCGCGGTCGCAGGCAGTCAGCGCGTGCCGCAGCAACCGCGATCCCAATCCCCTGCCCTGAAAGATTGGATCAACCCCGATCAAAGGAAGGTACCAATGGGGTTCGCGAGGATGGAAACCGGCCATCTGCTCGAACAGAGACAGCACTTCGCCGAGCCTGGGCTCGACCATGTTTTGCTTGAAGAGTTCGCCGATCTGCTCATCGTCGGGTTGAACTCCGGGAGGCAGCCACTGCGCGACACCGAGGAAGTCGCCGATGACATAGGCCGTGCCGTGGTCATGGGACTTGCCGCCAAGCAGCGTCACCAATGGCATGAACGTATTGACGTACTGAAGCGCGTCGGGCCAGGCCCATCGTGCCGCCGGATCGGTGCTGAAGGCCATCGTCATGACAGCTTCACACCGATCCTCGCCCGACCTGGCAACAGCGCGAACGTCCGGAGCGCCTGTCGCTGGCGGGTCACGCCGATCGGGATGCGGGATCGACGGTGATCGGGTCGTGGCAATGGAAACATGGGTCATGGCGTCCTCCTTCAGGGAGAGAATGACACCGCCGCCCGCTCAGGTCCTTCGCGCAACCTGAAGTGTCCTGAAGTCTGCCTGAAGTTCGCCTTCACGACCGTTTGCGGTTATCCTGCCCCGGTCTCCCCGGAGGCGGACCGGATGGACTTGGAGTTCGGGAACTATCGGCTGAAGCGTGCCGGCCGGTCGCTGATCGGGCCTGATGGCCCGGTGGAGCTTTCGGCGCGATCCTTCGACATTCTCGACACGCTGCTGGGCAAGCCGGACGAGGTGGTCGACAAGGCGCATCTGTTCAACGCCGTCTGGCCCGGCATGGTGGTGGAGGAAAACACCCTGCAGGTCCACGTCTCGGCGCTGCGCAGGGCGCTTCCCCCCGGCATGATCACGACGGTGCACGGCCGCGGCTACAAATATGCCGGCCCCAGGCCCTCGCCGGCTGCCGCACAACCCCAGGAGAAGCGCAGGCCGTCGATCGCCGTTCTGCCCTTCGACAATATGAGCGGCGACCCGGAGCAGGACTATTTCAGCGATGGCATCACCGAAGACATCATTGCGGAGCTCAGCAAGTTCAAGGATTTCCTGGTTATTGCCCGAAACTCCTCCTTCCGGTTCCGCGGCAAGGCGAATGACCTGGCCGAGGTGGCGAAGAAGCTCGGCGTCGAGTATGTCGTCGAAGGCAGCGTACGGAAGGCCGCCAACCGGATCCGGGTGAGCGTACGGCTCATCGACGCGTCTTCGACGGCGCACGTCTGGGCGGAGCACTACGATCGCGAGCTCGACGATATCTTCGCCATCCAGGACGAAATCACCCAGATGATTTCGGCGCGCCTGGCCCGGCAGGCCAGGGCCGCGATCGCCTCGCGCACCAGGGTTCGCCCGACCGGCAACCTGTCTGCCTATGAAAGTTACCTCCGGGCCCTGCAGCTTGCCGGCCAATATGACACGGTGATCCAGGCGGAACCCTTTTTGCAGAGAGCCGTCGAACTGGACCCTGAATTTGCCGGCGCGCGCGCCGTGCTGAGCTTCGTCGAGTCGATCAAATTCTGGTGGTCGTACGACCCCCGGCATCTGGAATCCGGATTGCGGATCGCAAAAGCCGCGCTGCAGCTTGATCCCGAGGAGGCCTACGGGCACCTCGCCACCGGCTTTGCTCTGACGTTCATGCGCCGGTTCCGGGAAGCCGAAACAGGCCTTGACCGCGCCGTCGCCTTGAACCCGAATGACCCGTTCATCCTCAGCTTCCGCGCGCTCCTGCTCAACTATGTCGGCAGGTACGACGCCGCGCTCGATGAACTGGAACAGGCGCGGCGACGCGACCCGTTCGCCGTGGGATGGTTCGAGGATTTCCTCGGCATCATCCTGACGAACGCCGGACGCTATCGTGAGGCGCTCGCCAGCTTCGCCAAACTGTCGACGGCGACATCCTGGTCGCTTGTCTATTTCACGATCTGCAATGCCGAGTTGGGCGAAACGAGACTGGCCGAAGCCACCCTTGAAAAAATCAAGTCATCCTACCCCCAATTTCCCGGCATTACGCTCGACGATATCCTGAAGGAGGAAGTCGTTCACGAAGATCCCGCCGTCCTCGCTCGCTATCGCGCGATCCTGAGGCGCATCGACAAGGAAGAATGAACCTCGCCTCGGCTGCGGCCCTGCCGCCATGTCCGCCTCCCCTCGACCGCCCTTCTGCGAATATGCCGGCCCGGCCGATCCGGCGGGGCGACGCCGCGGCGTCCGGTCCGGAGGGTCGTTTCGTCAGAGGCCGCGCTCGGCCAGGAATGCCAGCACGCCTTGCTTGTAGACCTTGTCGCCGACCGCCGGATTGTGGTCGCGCCCGGGGATGTCGAGCACAGAGGCGTCCGGCATCAGCGCCGCCAGCGGCCGGGCCTCGCCGGCGATGCGGTCGCGGGTGCCGATGGCGACCAGCACGGGCTGGTCGATGCGCCCGACCTCCTCGGCCGTCAGCGTCTGGCGCGAGCCGCGGATGCAGGCGGCCAGGGCCCGCCGGTCGGCCCTGGTCTGGTCGGCGAAGGCGCGGAACATCCGCCCCATCTCGTCGCCGACATCGGCGAGCGACGGCGCCTCCATGGCATCGGCGATCGTCGTCGGCAGGCCGACGCCCTCGACGAGGTGGATGCCGAGGCCGCCGAGGATCACCGCATCGACCAGTTCCGGCCGCGCCAGCGCCAGGAAGGCCGAGATGCGCGCGCCCATCGAATAGCCCATCACCGGCGTGCGGGCGACGCCGAGATGGTCGAGCAGGGCGGCCGCGTCGCCGGCCATGCGGGCGGTGTGGTAGTCGGCGGGATCATAGAGCTTGGTCGAAGCGCCGTGGCCGCGATTGTCGAGGGCGATCACCCGCCGGCCGGCCCGCTTCAGCGTCTCGACCCAGCCGGTGCCGACCCAGTTGACCGACAGGCTGGAGCCGAAGCCGTGCACCAGCAGGATCGGCGCGCCCTCGCCCTCGTCGATATAGGCCAGTTCCACGGCCCCGTTGGCGAACACCGGCATCGCACCATCCCCGCGACTGTCTGCGGCGGGGCTGCGGCCCCGTCGACGAAATCCCGACTAGGCCCTACCCTATCCGCCTCCGCCCCGCTATGGTCGCCGCGCAAACCAGACTGCGGAACCACACATGGCCGATCACGCGATCCCCCATTTCCAGAACGACCCCGGCGTGCCGAGCATCCGGGTCGGCGCGCGCGAATTCATGTGCATGGGCGCCAGCCCCCCGTTCGACCATCCGCACATCTTCCTCGACATGGGCTCGGACGACGAGATCATCTGCTCCTACTGCTCGACGCTGTACAAGCACGACCCGAAGCTCGGCGGCCACGAGGCCGACCCGCCGTCCTGCGCCGTCGCCGCCTGATCCGGTGACGCGTCCGCGCATCGTCCTGGCCGGTGCCGGGATCGGCGGACTGACGGCGGCGCTGGCGCTGGCACGTCGTGGCTTTCCCGTCGCGGTCTACGAGCAGGCGCAGGCCCTCGAGGAGGCCGGCGCCGGCATCCAGCTTTCTCCGAACGCCACGCGCGTCCTGATCGGGCTCGGCCTCGGCCCGGCCCTCGCCGACCATATGGTCGAGCCCGAGGCGGTGGTGGTGCGGCGCGGCACCGACGCCGAGCCGATCGTGCACATACCGCTCGGCGACATGCGCCGCCGCTGGGGCGCCCCCTATGGCGTGATCCACCGCGCCGACCTGCAGGCCACGCTGCTGGCCGCCGTCCGCCGAGAACCGGGCATCGCCCTCACCCTGGGCGCCAGGGCCGCGTCGGTGACACAGACAGCCGGCAGCGTGCGGGTGGGCATCGAACGCGGCGAGGACCGCTCCAGCGTGGAGGCCGCGGTTCTGGTCGGCGCCGATGGCCTGTGGTCGAGGGTTCGGGCCGGACTCGGCTGGGGAACGCCCCCCGTCTTCTCCGGCAAGCGGGCCTGGCGTGCCGTGCTGCCGCGGCACGACCTGCCGGACTGGCTGGCCGCCCCGGTCACCACGCTCTGCCTGGGCGCCGAAGCCCATCTCGTCTTCTATCCCGTGCGCGGCGGCGCTGCGCTCAACGTCGTGGCGGTGCTGCATGACGGCGACGCCAGCCCCGGCTGGTCGGAGCCGCGGACCGGCGCCGTGCTGGCCGACCGGCTCGCCGGCTGGTCGGCCGGGATCCGCAAGGTGCTGGAGGGATGCGAAGCCTGGCGCAGCTGGCCGCTGTTCGAGCGCCCACCCGATCCGGCCATGGCGCAGGGGCGCATCGCCCTGCTCGGCGACGCGTCGCACCCGATGCTGCCCTTCATCGCCCAGGGCGGCGGCATGGCGATCGAGGATGCCGCCGAGCTCGCCGTCCGGCTCGACGGGAGCGAGGGCGACATGCCGGCCCGCCTCGCCGCCTATTCCCGGAGCCGTGCCCCGCGCGTCGCCCGCGTCCAGCGCGAGGCCCGGACCAACGGGATGCGCTACCATTGGCGCGGGCCGCTTGCCCGGGCCCGCGACCTCGGCCTGCGCCTGGCCGGCGGACGGGCGCTGCTGCGCCGCTACGACTGGCTCTACGGCTGGACACCGCCGGCCTGAGGGCGGAAGCCGGCTGCCCCGCCGGGCGATACACCGGCGCCAGGCTTCGTTCCCCGAAGACGAGCCCGAGACGAGAGGCCTCGCCCCCGTCTCACGCAGGGATGGAATCGGCGGCTTGCGGGATCGACGGCCCCGCCCCCGGAGGACCCTCCCCCTTCCCTCTGGGAGCGTATGCGGTGACTGCCCTGCCTTGTTAGACAGTTATCAATCATTTAAAAATATTATACATTGGAAGCATAATCGACTCTGCGCAGAAGCATCTCCGCATTGAGAGGTCCGACCTTGGATGCAAGAATTCTGGAGATCGTCTCTGACACCACGGTGTCGATCTGCAGGACGCAGACGAAGGATGAGCTTGTACGGGCAGTCGGCTCCGGATTTTGTGCCCTTGGCTTCGGCAGCTTCAGCCTCAGTTGTCACAAGGCGAACAAGCACGAACTTGCCCTGGACCCGACGCTCAGCACCTGGCCTGCGTCATTCGTAGCCGAATATGAACGTCGGAACTGGGCCGACTGGAATCCCAACCTCGCACGCGCAGCCGCCGTCGACGAGACCTTCAGCTGGAATATCGAAGAACGGCACGGCAATCCGAAAGAGCAAAGCTATATCGACTTCCTCATGAGCACGCCGTTGCAAGGCGGCCTTTCCATCCCGCTTGCCCACAGGCCGGGCAGGCTCAGCTCGGTCTCGGTGGAGTCGCACAAGGCGCGGCATTTCAGCCCGGCCATCGTCAGTGCCGCCACCGTCCTTGCCAATGCGACACAGATGAAGGCGGAAGCGCTGGGTCTTTGCCCGGAGATCTCCACCGACGAGAGCCTGCATTTGCGTGCCCTCTCCCCGGCACAGGCGGAAATCCTGAAATGGGTATCCGAGGGCAAGTCGAACACCGACATCGCGACGATCACCGGTCTTTCGGAACGAGCCGTGAAGTATCATCTCGGCGAGATTCTCCGCAAACTCGGCGTCGCCACGCGCGCGCAAGCCGCCGCCCTCCACGTCAACCGCCGTTGGAGCGAGAAAGGCGAAGGACCATTCATGCCTTCGGCCGCAGCTTCATAGGTCGGCCAGCCGCGGCCCCGCGCCGACGAACCACTCCCTTGCCCGCCCCCGCATGCGATCTCGACGCCTGCCCTGCGTCCGAACGCTCATGCGCGCGACGCGGGCGTCTCGAAGGGGCACCGCGGAAATGACGTGGAGAGGCGCCCCCCCGTCCGTTCAGGGCACGGACCGCTAGGCGACGCGGATCTGCGTGAA
This sequence comes from Labrys sp. Lb11, assembly GCF_057554225.1. Taxonomy (NCBI): domain Bacteria; kingdom Pseudomonadati; phylum Pseudomonadota; class Alphaproteobacteria; order Hyphomicrobiales; family Xanthobacteraceae; genus Labrys; species Labrys sp. Lb11. Next base: position 528,549 of record NZ_BAAJOT010000006.1, on the reverse strand, counting down.
GAAGCCGCTGACCTGCTGCTGCAGGCGCAGCGCCTGGTCCGACAGCTCGTTGGCGGCGCTGAGGACGGTCGACGAGGTCTTGCCGGTCTCGGCCGCCGACGCGCTGACGCCACCGATGTTGGAGGACACATCGAGGGCCCCGCGAGCCGCCTCCTGAACGCTGCGAGCGATTTCCGCGATGGCCGTCTGCTGTTGCTGCACCGAAGCCGCGACGGTTCCGGAGATGGCGCTGATCTCCTCGATGGTCGCGCCGATCTCGCTGATCGCCGTGACCGACTGCCTGGTCGCCGTCTGAACCGCCCCGATCTGCTGGCCGATCTCCTCCGTGGCCCGGGCAGTCTGGCTGGCGAGCGTCTTGACTTCCGAGGCCACCACGGCAAAGCCGCGTCCGGCCTCCCCGGCCCGGGCCGCCTCGATCGTGGCGTTGAGCGCCAGCAGGTTGGTCTGTGATGCGATGTTGGCAATCAGGCCCACGACCTCGCCGATCTTCTGCGCGGTTTCCGCCAGGCTGTGCATCGTGGCACTCGACTGGGCGGCCTGGGCCACCGCCCTCGCCGCGACATGCGCCGACTGTGTGACCTGCCGGCCGATCTCCTCCACGGACGAGGCCAGCTCCTCGGTCGCCGCGGCGATGGTCTGGACGTTCGCCGAGGATTCCTCGGACGCGGCCGTGACGGCCGTCGCCCGGCTCATCGTCTGCTGCGCGTTGGCCTCCAGTCCGTTCGCCGTCCCCTGCAGATCGGCGGCGGATGTCTTGACGGTCTGGAGGACCGCGTCGATCGCCGCGTCGAAATCGGCGATCGCCGTCGCCACCTTGTCCTGCCGGTCCTGGCGTTCGGCCAGCATCTCGTCCTGGTAGACCGAAATGGCGAGCTCCATGTCGAGCATCACCGCCGTGTTCGTCGCGGCGAGGACGGCGGTCAGCTTGCCGGCATTCCAGCGATATGTCCGGACGGCGAGGGCCGTGAGCTGGGCAAGGGCGAAATTGTAGCCGGCAATGTACCATCGCGGCTGGAGCCCGATCCTGTTGTGGACGCGCCCTATCGCGTGGACCCCGGCAAAATAAGCCTCGTCGAAGCGCCCGCCGAAGAGCTTGGCCCAGTGCCCGCTCTGCGCCGCCTTGAGCCGCGGGATGTTCGGCCCGATCAGCTTCGCAAGCTGGGGCTCCGAGGTGACGTGAACGTAGAATCCGTCGAGTATCGTCGCGAGGTTGGGCTCCACGACCTTCCAGAACTCTCGCAGCCTCTCGGCCGTCCGGTCGTCCACGCCCATGAACTTCAAGCGTTCGGCGCGTGCGATTTGAACGTCTCTCGGCGAGGTCATCGCGTTCATCCGTATTGCAGGTCGAAGACGCGCCGGCGCTTTTCACAGCGCCGACATTGCCTTCGTGCATACCGATTCACGGTGAAGGAATGGTGAGCGCCCCACCCCCGGGGCGGCCTGTCCGGCCAGGCTGTTATCAACCATTCCGAATGAGAGTACCGTTACCGCCCCTGCGTCACCTTGCATGATGCGGTTGCGTTCCGGCCAGGGTGCGAAGCCGGGCAAGAGGGGCAAAACCCCGGGCACACACTCAAGGCATCGGGTCACACCGAAAATTGTGCCGTTGAAAGCACAGAGTTTTTTGGCCGTACTGCCTTCTCAATACCCGTTTCGCCGACACCAGCCCGGGGTTTTACCCCTCTTACGAAGCCGAGGCCGCGACGGCCGATGCATGATGCGGCGCCTGGGCCATCGCCCCATGAAGGGCATTGCGGTCGCGGGAAGCATCGAACCTGGCCGGCCATCGCCTCTCTCGACGAACGTCCGCCTTGCGTCCTGCCGAATGCGGCCAGGCCCCTTCGCCCGGCTCCGGCGCTCGGCGGGCGCTGTCCCTCCTCCCCCTTAGCGCAACCGCACCTCCACCGGCCGCGGCGCGCCGTCCTTCGGTCCATCGAAGGCGATGAGCGCACGCAGCTTGCCGTCGGCACCGTCGAGCGGCAGCAGCACTTCGGGCTTGGTCTTCTGGCCGTAGACGTCGAGGTCGAGCAGCCTGGTCGCAGTCGAGCCGTCATAGCGGAACACCGCGTAGTCGCCCGGCTCGACGCCACCCGGCATCGCCGGATCGTGTTCCGGGCCGGCGAGGACGAGGAAGCCGCCGTCGAAGGCGGCGAGATCGCGGATGCCGCGCGGCTTGCCGAGGCTGTCCTTGCCGAGGTCGACCCGGTGCAGCGTCGCCGCGCCGGCCTTGCCGTCGAACACCGCGCCGAGCGGCACCGACAGGATGACCGCGCTGCCGTCGGCGAGCACCGGGCCGCGCATCCCGACATGCAGGGCCTGCCCGTCGGCGGCCAGCCCTTCCACGGTGACGCCGTTGTCCTCGAGCGGCTTGTCGTACCACGGCGCGAGATCGGGCTGCGCCTCGATGATGCCGGCCAGAGCCGAGGAGTCCTTGACGTCCGGCCGTCCCGCCAGCCTGCCGGTCTTCAGATCGACGGCGCCGAGGTCGAAACGGATGCGGAAGGCATGACGGCTTGCCGCGGCCTTGGCGTCGTTATGGGCCTCGTCGCCGCTCTCGTGGCGCGGGCGGCCATGCGAGCCGACGACGTAGAAGGCGCCGTCGGCGAAGGCCGCCCCCTCGGCGTCGAGCTCCAGCGGCTTGCCGCCGTCGGCATCCGTGATCAGGCGGATGTAGTCGCCGGCGATCAGCCGGCCCTCGTCGAGGACGACGATCTGCGCCCCTTGCGACTCGTCGTCGACGAGGAGGCACACGCGCGGAAAGCCGCTCGCGGTCGCGCAGGCAAGGCCGCTGACGTCCTCGGACGTCTTGAACTCCGTGGCGGCATCGTTCTTCGGCTTGCCGACAAGCTTGCCCTCGACCGGCCATGGCGCGGCCTGTTGCGCAGAGGCCGCGGCGGCTATGGCCAGGGGCGAAGCCGCGAGCACGCCAAGGATCAAACGCCGGATCGACTTGCGCATGGAGCCCGCTCCCGTCTCGACCGTTCGGCTTCGCCGGACCGGCACGAGATCGTGCGCGCAGACGTCGAACTCGACAAGAGCCTTGTCGCCGATAGCTTGACCGGATGCCGCTCTATTTCCCGCGCGGCGGCGAGGACCAGCCCGTGGCCGGGATCGAAGGCATGCTTATGGAAGACCGGCAATGCGGCGCCGGATCCCGCCATGTCCTTCCGAGGCTACGCAGCCCCACCGGCTTGATCGCATCCTCCGCAGCGTCTATCCACGAAGCGGCGCGGGCGTGGCGGAACTGGTAGACGCAAGGGACTTAAAATCCCTCGGCCTCGGCCGTGCGGGTTCGATCCCCGCCGCCCGCACCACTTTGAAATACCCTGGTTTTTCGTGTGCTGAAAAGAGACAGGCGCGTTTGTCCGGCCAAAGGTCGAGCTGGCCATAGTCGGCGAGTGTCGAGACGTCGGCCTCTGCGAGCGGTACGCAGGAGCGTAGAGGAAACGCCGTCGACGGCCGCTACGCTGCGTCCTGCTCGATATCTTCCGGAGCAGAGCCACGCAGACTACCCCACTCCCGCTTGCGGTACTCACGCGGTCCAAGGCCGGTGGCCTTCCGAAAGGCGCGCGAGAAGCCGGCCGGAGAGGCATATCCGAGATCTTCGGAAATGCTGGTGATTGACACGCTCGTATCGTGCAAAAGCTCGGTCGCACGTTCGATTCTCACGGTGCTTGTCAAAGTGCGAAAGTCCGTGCCGGCCCGATTGAGCTCGCGCTGCAGCGACCGCACGCTGGTTTCCATCGAACGCGCGACTTCCTCGATTGACACATCACCCGTGTGGAGCTGAGCGCGGATCTGCGCAAACGCGACCTCCATCAAGCCTTGCGGCGCTCCTCCGGAATGGTCGCGGGCGACGTCCTCGATTGTGAAAATGGATCGCGACATGCGTTTCGACGCAGCCATCATGCGGTGCCGTTCGGTGACAATCGTCACGGCTGGTGCGCCGAAGATGACAGGGCATTGAAATACATCTTCAAAGTCAGACGTTCGCGTCGGCCTGGGAATGTCCAGTTCGATGCGGATGGGCCGCCAATTCTCGGGCAAATAGGCCCTGAAAATGCTGATCAGCTCGCCTGCGGCAGCGCTTGCGACAGGACCATATCCTTGAGAACCGGCCAACGCGAACGCATAACTGTATCTGAGTTCGTCGCCATACGTCGTCAGCGACAGCGTGTCGAAGGTGCTGTGGTAGCGCAACGCCGCGATGCTGCGCTTGATCGCCTGGCCCAGTGTTTCCGCGGCGAAAATGTAGCGCCCGAACGTCCCATAGTCGGCGACATTCATCGACGGAGCGAGGAGCAGCCCAAGATCATGAACGCCGGCTGACCGCGCTACCACACCGACGAAATCCAGCACGGAGCGTTGGGAAATATAGCAGTTCCGATTTTCTATCAGCTCGGCATCAAAGCCTGCCGCGGAGTTGGCGCGCTGCAGCGCCCGTTCGCCGATTTCATCACGTATGAATGCTGGCAAACCCTGCAGAACATGGCTGGAAATGACGGGAACTGCGGCTATTGGAAGGCGCTCCAGGATCGCGCTTGTCGCAAAATGGATGGTTTTGATTAGCCCCTGCCGCCGGGCGTGACAAGCGGGGATTCTGGGAACCTCCGGCGCAGCTGCGTCATACCACGCGCCGATTGTCAGATACGTGTCGTCCGACAAGATTATTCGGTAGGCGTCGCGTTGTGGGGCCGCGGTATGGCTGCCCCTTCGCCAGGCGGCGATCCTGTCGAAAAGCCGTGGTCGTGCTGAAATGGCCCGTCGATGGCCTGGCGTGAAATGATAAGACCGCCGGGAGCCCCGCCGCTATAGGTCTGGCTTGAGTGAGTGAGCGGGTGTCGCGGCGGCTTCGGCAACGATCGGCGGATGCGGGCGGGGAGGTCAACAAGGTCCTCGCCGACTATCCCTGCGATGAGGGGCGGGCGTAACGGGTCGCGATTTCGCTCTGAGGTCCGTGACTATGTGCCGTCTCGATCAGCCATGCCGACGCGATCGAGACGCCATTCAAGCCAATGCGCGATGTTGCGCTTCGCCGGGGGAAAAATGGCGCGCTTCGACTACGACGTGGTCATTGTCGGCTTCGGCGGAAGCGTTGCGGCGCTCAGAGCCGTCGAGAAGGGCTACTCCGTCGCGGTGCTCGAGGCCGGCCGGCGCTGGAGCGACGCCGATCTTCCCAAGACCAGCTGGAATGTGCCGAAATTCGCCTGGCAGCCGGAGCTTGAGCTCTTCGGCATCCAGCGCATCCGCTACCTCGACGACGTCATCGTCCTTTCCGGGGCCGGCGGCGGCGGCGGATCGCTGGTCTACGCCAACACCCTCTACGTGCCGGCGAAGACGTTCTTCGACTATCCGACATGGTCGCACATCACCGACTGGGGGCAGGAACTCGCGCCCTATTACGACCAGTGCAACCGAATGTTCGGCGTCCAGGTCTCGCCTTACATGGAGACGGACTCCGATCGCATCCTGCGCGAGGTGGCGGCCGACATGAAGCGGCCGTACCTCAGGGCGCCGCTCGGCATCTATTTCGGCACGCCCGGCGTCGAGGCTGAGGACCCCTATTTCGGCGGCGCGGGCCCCGCGCGCGCTGGCTGCATCAGTTGCAACGACTGCATGATCGGCTGCCCGCACGGCGCCAAGAACAAGACGACGACGAACTATCTCTACCTCGCCGAGAAGGGCGGCGCGGTCGTGCACGACATGCATGAGGTGCACACCCTGCGGCCGCTCGACGGCGGCGGCTTCGAGGTGATCGCGCGGCATCCCGGTCCGCTCGGCTTCACGCGCCAGCACCATCGCTACAAGGCAGCGCAGGTGATCCTCTCGGCGCATGCCTTCGGCACGGCGCAGCTTCTGTTGTCGATGAAGCACGACGGCATCCTCGACAAGCTTTCGGACGAGGCCGGCAAGCGGGCGCGCACCAATTCCGAGGCGCTGGTCTCGGTGCAGCGCAGCGAGACGGACTACAGGAAGGATCCCGACAAGGTCGTCATCACGCCTGGCCGCCGCCTCGGTCACCGCCGCGTTGCAGATCGACGCCGAGGCGACGATCGGTCCGGTGCGCTACGGCGTCGGCAGCAACGCCATGTCGCTGCTCTACACCGCCCAGCCCGACGGCAGCGAGGACCATCACTTCCGAAAATGGCTCATGCAGTTGCTCGAGCACCCGATCGACACGATCAGCGTCGACTATCCCAGGGAATGGTCGCAGCGCGGTTTCAACCTTCTGTGCATGCGCGATCACGACGACTGGCTCGACCTCTCGTGGAAGCACGGCATGCTGCGCAGCAAGCCGGGGTCGGACACGGCGCCGCCGGCCATCGTCGAGGCGGCGGTCAATGTCGTTCTGGCCGCACAAGGGCGATGCGGATCCGCGCCCGCCGCTGGGATCGGGTTACGAACAGCTACGGCCGGTCATGCCACGGAACCCCGTGGTGCCGGCCGGCGCGCCGGGCGAATACCGGCTCGGCCACGACCTTTCGATCACCGACGTGGTGATCGGCGATCAGCCGCAGGACCGCTGAGGGAGAGCGCGATGAGCGAGGCCGGATTCCGCACCCTGGGCAAGTCCGCGGATGTATCCGAGGGCTACGTGATGCCCTACTACCTTGAAGACCGGAAGCGGCGCGTCTCGGTCGCCCGGACGGGCGGCCGGCTCTACGCCTTCGATGATCTCTCCACCAGCGACGGCGCGCCGCTCTCTTCGGGATTGCTGATCGGGACCGTCATCATGTCCCAGCGCGACGCGGCGCGCTTCGACATAACCACCGGCAAGCCCGCCGGCGGTCCGGCGATCAAGCCCCTCGCCACCTACGCCGTGCGCGAGCGCGATGGGCTGATCGAAGCCGCTGTCGGCGGCGGGTAAAGCTTGCCGAGAACGCCCTCAAACTTGAACTCAGGAAAGGACTGAACGATGATCCGCCGAACTTTGATCAGCAGCTTTGTCTTTGCTCTCGCGGCAAGTCCCGCGTTTGCCGACGTATCCGCCAAGACGGTGCAATCCCTGTCGGCGCCCGACTCCATCGAGACGCGGGCCGGCAAGCTCGATTTCCGCGACGGCGCGCCGACCGAGGAAACCGCTCGGAAAGTCTACGACACCCTCGACTTCACAAACGCGCTCAACGTCTACAACAACAGCTTCCGGGGGGCCTCGGCCCTGGCTCTTCTCAAGGGCTTCGCAAGCATCGGCGCCAATCCCGGCGATGTCGTCATCTTCTCCGATTTGATGGATGCGAATTCACTGTTCCTGACCGCCAATGCGGACACTATCTACTACGTGGCCGGGCTCGACCTGAGCAAAGGCCCGGTGGTCATCGAGCAGCCGTCGGACGCGGTCGGCACGATCAACGACATGTGGTTCTCGTGGATTATCGACATCGGCGGGCCGGGGCCGGATCGCGGGCTCGGCGGAAAGTATCTGATCGTCGGCCCCGACTATGACGGCCCGCTGCCCGAGGGGGGCTATTTCGTCGCCCGCGCGAAGACCAATTTCGCACTTTATGCCGCACGCGCCTATCTCGTCGACAACGATCCGAAGCCGGCCGTCGAGAACATCAAGCGCACCATGAAGATCTATCCTTACGAGCCCGGCTCGTTCGGCTCCAGCATCGCGCAGGCGCTCGACGGAACCGTGCGGATTGCCGGAGAGCCGAAGATTCCCGAGACGAAGTTCATCGAAGCGTCCGGACTTTCGTTCAACACGATCCCGCCCAGCGATTTCGGCTTCTTCGAGATGATCAACGAGAACGTCCAGAACGAGCCCGCCACCAGCTACGACATAGAACTCGCCGGCCAACTCGCCGCGATCGGCATCGTGCACGGCAAGGAGTTCAAGCCGGACGCTCGGATGAAGAAAATCCTCTCCGATGCGGCGGCGGTCGGACAGGCGACGGGCCGGGCGCTCAATTGGCGCCCCCTGATCAAGCATCCGGACTGGGCCTACTACGAAGGATCGCAGTGGGCCAACATGCTGTGGGAAGGCGGCGCCTTCTTCGAGACGCCGCCGCCGCTGTTCGAGAAGGGCGTGTTCAAGCCCCTGCCGCCGACCGGCGCCCGCACCCTCGATTCGCGCACGGCCTTCTACTACGGCTACACGCTCGATTCACCGGGCATGATCATGCGCGTCCCCGGCGTCGGCTCGCAATATCTGATGGGTTTCCTCGATGCCGACGGCAAATCGTTCGACGGCGCGAAGACCTACAAGGTGACCCTGCCCAAGGATATTCCGGCGGAGGCGTTCTGGTCCTTCACGCTCTACGACAACCAGACGCGCTCGATGCTGCAAACGCCGCAGAAGTACCCGCGTGCCGGCAGCCAGAGCTACCCGTCTCCCGCAGCGGAAGCGGCCAAGGACGGTTCCACCACGGTCTATTTCGGCCCCACCCAGCCCGAGGGCGTGGCGCGCGGCAACTGGATCCAGACCGACCCGAAGAAGGGCTGGTTCACGCTCCTGCGCCTCTACAGCCCGCTTCCGTCCTTCTTCGACAAGAGCTGGCGTCCGAGCGAGATCGAGCTGGTCAAGTAAGCCGGACAGCGGACAGCGCCTCGCAGCCGCGGGGCGCTGTTCGCGACAGAAGCGTCCGCATGTGCAAGGCGCGGCGGTCGGGGCGATGATGCGCGGCATCCTGGTCGAGAACGGACAGTTCGCCGGGAGCAGCCTCGATTGGCTGCATCCGTTCCCGATCCTGACCGGCATCGGTCTTGTTTTCGGCTATGCCCTGCTCGGTGCAGGGTGGCTGGTCCTCAAGACGGAGGGTGGACTGCGCGACTGGGCGTACGCCCGCATCCGCGGGCTTGTCGCCTGCGTCGTCGTGGTGCTCGGCCTGGCCTTCGCGGTCGCGGTGACCGTCGATCTCACCGGCACTTTGCGGCGCGGCGCCCAGGACCTGTCCGCCTGGCCTCTCGCAGCCCCGACCGGCGCCGCGGCCGCGCTGGCAAGCGTCTGGCTCGCTGCCAAAGCCCGATGGGACTGCCTCCCTTTCACGTTGACCGCGGTGTTCTTCGTTGCCGCCTTCGCCACACTGGTCCTGACGATGTGGCCCTATATGATCCCCTACGCGCTCACCGTCGCCGACGCGGCCGCGCCGGAGGCCTCGCTGCGCTTCTTCTTCTACGCCGGTATCGCCGTGCTCCCGGTCATCGCCATCTATACGATCTGCGTCTATTGGGTTTTCCGCGGCAAAACAGCCCGTGCAGGCACCTACGGTGGCACGTCAAGGCGCTAATCGCGCGGGCACGCTAGGCCGTTCGAGGCCCCACGGCACCGCTCGGGATCGAAGCCCGCAGCGATCGGAAGCATTCTGGCTCTTGGCGCAAAATGGCAAGTTTTAAACTCCGAAAGCTGCTTTGTGCAGTACGGAATGAGCGTCATGCATGCGAGAGGCACGGGACGGCTTTCGAGGGGCGGATTAAACTTGCGTCTATCTCGACAGTTGCAACCGACCTCGAAACAATCAACACCATGACCGGCTCCTGCTGAGACAGATCCGCAACGAAGACGGAGTATCGCGAATGTTGACGAAGCGGGACCTACTTCGCTCGGCCGCAGCGATCGCCGCCGGCGCCGCCGTTGCGCGGCCCAGCCTGCTGATGGCGCAGGGCTACCTGGCTGGGGTGGGAATGACATGCTGGACGGCGGCGCCGGCGGCGACGACAAGCTGACGGGCGGGGCCGGAGCCGACAAGCTGAAAGGCGGTACGGGAGCCGACACCTTCATCTTCAACAAGATCGCCGAGAGCAACGAGTCGGGCTCAGGCCGCGACACGATCCTCGACTTCAGTTCCGCCGAGCACGACCAGATCGATCTTCGGCCCACCGACGCACAGGCCAATGTGTCGGGCAGACGCGATCGTGGCGGCCCTCGCCCTGGACGAAGCCCTGAGCCGGATCGGCGCTCCCATCCGCGTCGGCAGCTCGGCGCGCCCGGCCTGCCGGGCCGATCCTGGACCGCCCCGCCGAAACAGACCCGCCCGGCCGTCCGAGCCCGGCTGTCCTCGGAGACCGCGCCGGCCGAGACGAGCTCGGTCGGCATGTGCCGTCGGGAATTCCCGCCCGGGCGACCACCGGCCCCGTCCCCTCAATGCCGCTCCTCGCGCAGATGCGGCTGGCCGAGCGCCCGCGGCTCCTGGAAGCGGCCCTGCTGGTGCAGGCTGGTCCAGACCATCACCGCCAGCGTGGCGAGATAGGGCACCATCAGCACGAAATATTGCGGCACCTCGATCCCGACCGCGGCGATGCGCGGGATCAACGCCTCCAGGCCGCCGAACAGCAGGGCGCCGGCCAGGGCCCGCCAGGGCTGCCAGCGCGAGAAGATCACCAGGGCGACGGCGATCCAGCCGCGGCCGCCGGCCATGCCGTCGACCCAGATCTTGGCGACGCCGACCGACAGATAGCCGCCGGCGAGGCCGACCAGGGCCGCGCCCGCCGCGATCGCGCCGTAGCGATAGAGCGCCACGCCGACGCCGGCGGCATCGGCCGCATCCGGACCGTCGCCGACGGCGCGCAGCCTGAGCCCGACCATGCTGCGGGTCAGGATCCAGCCGACCAGCGCGAAGATCGGCACGGTGAGATAGACCATCGCATCCTGGCCGAACAGGATGCGCCCGAGGCCGGGGATGTCGGCCAGCGGCCCGAAGGGCACCGGCTGCAGGCCGGCGAGCGGCCGGTTGGTCCAGCCCTGCTGGGCGGCGATCAGGCCGGTCAGGCCCTGGGCCAGGAAGACGATGGCGAGACCCGCGATCACCTGGTTGACCCGCAGGGTGACGACCATGACCGCGAAGACGAGCGACAGCGCCGCCGCGGCCAGCCCCGCCGCCAGCAGCGCCGCGAGCGGATGGCTGCCGAAGGAGAGGATCATGCCGGCGCCGGCCATGGCGCCCATCAGCATGAAGCCCTCGGCGCCCAGCGACAGCACGCCGGACTTCTCGGTGACGATCAGCCCCAGCGCCGCCAGGGCGAAGGGCACGGCGAAGGCCGGCGTGTTGGCGATCCAGTTGATCAGGAAATCGACCATGGCGGCCCCTATCGAACCCAGCGCAGGCGGTGCCGGATGAAGAATTCTGACGCGGCGACGCAGATGACGATGATCGCCTGGATCAGCTGCACCATCGAGCCGGGGATCTGGTAGAACACCTGCAGGCTCTGGCCGACCACGAACAGCACGGCGACGAACAGCGCGACGACCACCGCGCCGAGCGGATTGCTGCGGGCGAGGAAGGCGATCAGGATGCCGGAAAAGCCGTAGCCGACGAAGAAGGACTGGGTCAGGCGATATTCGACCCCGGCGCTGATGGCGAAGCCGGCAATGCCCGACAGCGCCCCCGATGCCAGCGCCGAACCGAGCAGCACCGCCGTCACCGGCACGCCGACCGCGCCGGCCATGCGGGGATTGGCCTGGGCGAAGCGGGTGAAGAAGCCGAAGCGGCTGACATTGAGCAGCCACCAGCACCCCAGCGCCAGCACCAGCGCCAGGGGCAGCGCATAGGTGAGGTTCTCCCAGCCGATCAGGCCGAGCCGTTCCGCCGGATCATACTGCTGCGAGTTCGGAAAGCTGCTCTGCGGGTCGCGCCAGGAACCGTAGAGCAGGTGCAGCAGGAAATTGAACGCGACGTAGTTCAGGAGAAGCGTCGAGATGATCTCGTTGATGCCGAGGCGCAGGCGCAGCAGCGCCGGCACCAGGATCCAGGCCATGCCGGCGACGGCGGCCGCCAGCATCATCAGCGCCAGGCGCAGCGGCGCCGGCCCGACATCGCCGATCGCCACCGCCGTGGCGGCGATGGAGCCGAAGATCATCTGGCCCTCGATGCCGATGTTCCAGAAGCGCACCCGGAAGGCCACCGCGGCGCTGAGGCCGACGATCAGGAGAGGCGCGGCCTGCATCAGCACGGCCGAGAGGTTCTGCGGGCTGCCGAACAGCGCCCCGGCGAACTCGGCGGCGAGGTCGGCGAGGCCGACCCCGGCCGCAGCCAGGATGACGATCGCCACGATGCATCCGGCGGCGAGCCCGCCGGCCAGCACCAGCGCCTGCTGCCAGGAAGGCATGGACTGGCGCACCTCGAGGGCGAGGCGTCCGAGCCCGCGCCGGGGCGCCGGGCGCTCGGCCGGCAGCGGCGCGATCGGGGACATTGCGGGGCGCTGGACGTCAAGCATGGTGCACCATGGCGGCGCCGATGGCCTGGCGGTCGGCGGGGGCTGAAAACTCACGGACGATGCGGCCGCGGCTCATCACACCGATCCGATCGGCGAGGAGCAGGATCTCGTCGAGATCCTCGCTGATCAGCAGCACGCCGGCGCCGGCGTCGCGGGCCTCGCGCAGCCGACGATGGACGTCGCCCGAGGCGCGGACGTCGAGGCCGCGGCTGGGACTGTGGGCCAGGACGATGCGCGGCGGCTCGGCGAACTCGCGGGCGACCACCAGCTTCTGCGCGTTGCCGCCGGAGAGCAGCGCCGCCTTTTGCCACGGGCCGCGCACGCCCTGGACGTCGAAGGCGCGCACGGCCGCCTCGGTCCGCTCGCGCAAGCGGCGGGTGTCGACGCGCAGCCAGCCGCCGAAGCGCCCGGCGCGGACGCCGCCGATCGCATAATTCTCGGCCACGGAGAGGTCGCCGGCCAAGCCATAGGCGTGGCGGTCGGCCGGGATCGACACCAGCCCGAGCTCGCGCCGGCGCGCGGCGCCGGCGGCGGTGATGTCGCCGGCCTCCGCCAGGGTGATGCGGCCGGCCAGCGGCTTGCGCACCCCCATGAGGATCTCCGCCAGCTCGGTCTGGCCGTTGCCGCCGACCCCGGCGATGCCGAAGATCTCGCCTCTGCGCAATTCGAAGCCGGCATCGGCGAGGCTGCGATGGCCATCGGCCCGGCAGCCGGCGACGCCGGTCACGGTCAGGATGGGGCCGCCCACCGCGGTCGCCCGACGCGCGGTCTCGCCGACGCCGGCGCCGACCACCATGGTCGTCAGGTCGGCAATCGACAGGCCGGCCGGATCGGCGGTGGCGACGGTGCGGCCGCCGCGCATCACGGTGACGCGGTCGGCGTGGTTCTTCACCTCGCCGAGCTTGTGGGTGACCAGGACCACGGCCGCCCCCTGGCGCGCCAGTTGCCGCATGGTGGCGAGCAGCCCCTCGGCCTCCCGGTCGGTGAGCACGGCCGTCGGCTCGTCGAGCACCAGGATCCCAGCCCCCTCCACCAGCACCTTCAGGATCTCGATGCGCTGCTGCTCGGCCACCGACAGGCTACCGACCGGCCGCTTGAGGTCGACCTCGAAGCCGAGCGCCTCGCATTGGCGGCGGATCGCCGCCTCGACCTCGGCCAGTTGCCGGGCATAGCCGGCGCCGCCGCGCGCCAGCACGATGTTCTCGACCGCATTGAACGCCTTCACCAGCTTGTAGTGCTGGTGGACCATACCGATGCCGAGGCGTCGGGCCTCGAGCGGGCCTGCGAACGCCGCCTCGCGGCCCTGCACGCGCATGCGCCCTTCGTCCGGCCGATAGAGGCCGGCAGCCACGTTCATCAACGAGGACTTGCCGGCGCCGTTCTCGCCGAGGAGCGCATGCACCTCGCCGGCCTCCACGGCGAAGGAGGCGCCGGCGAGCGCCTGGAAGCCGTCGAAGGACTTCGAGACCGCGTCAAGTTCGAGCGCCGCCACCATCGGGATCCAACCTCGCCAAAGGGGGCCGCGGCGTCCGTCGCCGCGGCGTCAGGCATCGAGAAGAGTTGCGCCGATGGTCGTCATGGCCGGGCTTGTCCCGGCCATCCACGCGCACGCGACATCGGCTGGTGTTCGCGTGGGTGGCCGGGACAAGCCCGGCCATGACTGTTGAAAGGACGGGTCCGGAAGACAACCGCAACGAAGCGCCTGTTCCCGAACGACGCCCCGGACGCTATTTCTGGCTGATGACGCCGGGGACGTACCAGTCCATCTTCCACAGCTCGGCGTCGCCCAGCACCTGGCCGGCGGGCACGCGCTCCTTGCCCTCGCGGTCCTGCAGCGGGCCGGCATAGACTTGGCTCTTGCCGTCGAAGATGGCCTGGCGCTCGGCCATGATCTTGTCGACGGCCTCCTTCGGCACGGCGTCGCCGCAGCAGGCGATGTCGGTGCCGCCCTCTTTCATCGACAGGAAGGCGCCGTAGGGGCCGGGCTCCCAGGTGCCGGCTTCGATCTTCTTGATCTGGGGCACGAGGAAGCGGTCCCAGACCCAGACGGACGAACACTGCGTCGCCTTGGGGGCAAACTCGCGGAAGTCGCGGTGGTGGCCGGTGCCGTAGACGCCCTTCTCCTGCGCGACGATCTGGGTCGCCGGCGTGTCGACGTGCTGGCCGACCACGTCGATGCCCTGCTCGATCAGCGCCTCGGCGGCGGCGCGCTCCTTCACCGGGTCGTTCCAGGCGCCGGTGTAGACCACGGTCACCGTGGCGTTCGGATTGATCTGGCGGGCGCCGAGCGCATAGGCGTTCACCGTCCAGTTGACCAGGCCGAAGGGATTGGCGGCGACGAAGCCGAGCTTGCCGGTCTTGGAGGCCGCCCCCGCAGCCATGCCGCACAGGTACTGGCTCTCATAGGTGCGGCCGTAGAAGCTCTCGAGATTGGGGCCGTTGGTGGTGCCCGCCGGATTGAGGAAGGCGACGTTCGGATATTTCTCCGCCAGCTCCTTGAACGTGTCGGAGTAGCCGAAGGCCGAGCCGATGATGATGTTGAAGCCCTTCTGGATGAAGAGCTCGACCACCGGACGGATGGCGGTGGCGTTCTCCGGCACGTTCTCGACGACGGGAATCTTGATTCCCATCTCCTTCTCCATGCGCTGGCGCGCCTCGTCGAGGGACTGGGACCAGCCGCCGTCATTCTTCTGGGAGAAGATGATCAGGGCGATCTTGGGCGGCCCGTTGAGCTTGAAGGCCGCCGCAGCTGGCAGGCAGGCGAGCATCGCGGCGAAAAGCCCCGCGATCAGTGGCTTCACCAAGGTCCGGATCATGGTCTTACCCCTCCTGATGCCGGGCCGCCACTGCGGGCGGCTCCGGATATCTGTATCTGGTTCCCGACACTCTCCCCGACGCGGCGCGCCGGATCCTTATCGATCGCGAATGGGCCGCGCCTCAGGCGGCGGTCAGCGCCTGATGGATCATGCTCGGCGTGATCGGGGTGTGGCGGAACGGGCCGCCGCCGAGCGGGCGCAGGGCATCCTCGACGCCCGATGCGATGACGGCGCCGACCGGAATGCATCCGGCCTCGCCGACGCCCTTGACGCCGAGCGGGTTGAGCGGCGACGGCGTCTCCAGGTGCAGGATCTCGACCGGCGGGATCTCCGTGGCGTAGGGCACGAGGAAGTCGACGAAATTGGCGTTGACCAGGTTGCCGTCGGCGTCGAACTCGATCTTCTCGTACATCGCCCCGCCGAAGCCCTGGGCGATGCCGCCCATCACCTGCCCCTCGACGATCGTCGGGTTGATCATGTTGCCGCAGTCGTGGATGCAGACGTAGCGGCGCACCTTGACGGCGCAGAGTTCGGGATCGACCTCCAGGATGGCGCCGTGCACGCCATAGGCCCAGGTGGCACAGGCCGGGCTGTAATAGTCCGTCGCCTCCAGGCCGGGATGCTCGCCCTCGTCGAGGGCCGGGCCGTCATGGCGGCTGGCGGGCGCAAACTGGGTGGCGGCCTTCGCCGCCTCGTTGAAGGCGTAGCGCAGCGGGTTGGTCGCGGTGGCGACCGCCGCCAGCGGCACCTTGCGGTCGGTGCCCTTGACCCAGGCGGCGCCGTCGCGCAGCTCGACGTCGTCGACCGCGGCCTCCAGCATGTTGGCGGCCGCCTGCAGCGCCTTGCGGCGGACCAGCAGGGCCGACTTGTGGATGGCGTTGCCGGACACCACCGCCGCCCGGCTGGCGAAGGTGGCGACGCCCCAGTCGAAGGCCTTGGTGTCGCCCTCGACCAGGATGACGTCCTCGACCTTGACGCCGAGCTGGTCGGCGACGATCTGGGCGAACACCGTGTCGTGGCCCTGCCCCTGCGAGGTGAGGCCGGTGTTGACATAGACCTTGCCGGTGATCGGGTGGATCTTGACGTGCCCCCCCTCATAGGGACCGAGACCGGTGCCCTCGACGTAGAAGGCCATGCCGAGGCCGAGATGCCGCCCCGCCTGGCGCGCCTTCTCCTGCTCGGCCGGGAAATTCGCCACGTCGAGCGTCTCGGCCATCATCTCCAGCGCCTTGTGGTACTGGCCGCTGTCGAGACTGACGGCAAGGCCGTCGGCGAAGACGAGGCCGGGGCGCGGCAGCGGGAACTCGTGATCGGCCACGAGGTTGCGGCGCCGGACCTCGAAACGGTCGAGGCCGAGCTCGTCGGCGAGCTGGTCCATCGCCCGCTCGATGGCGAAGCAGGCCTGCGGCCGGCCGCAGCCGCGATAGGGCGTGACCGGCACGGTCGGCGTGTAGACGGCCTTGAACTCGACCCAGATGTTGGGGATGCGGTAGGGCCCGGCGATCGAGGTCGAGGCGACCTGCGCGACGGCGATGCCGTAGGGGATGTAGGCGCCGGTGTCGTGCAGGAAGCTGTCGCGAAGCGCCACCACCTCGCCGCTCCTGCGGGCATGGAGCTCGATGTAGTGGATCTGCGTCCGTTCCTGGCTGGAGCCGACGAAGTTCTCGCGCCGGTCCTCGATATATTTCACCGGCCGGCCCAGTTGCATGGCGGCCATCGGCACCAGCAGCTCGTCGGGATAGAACAGCAGCACTTTCTGGCCGAAGCCGCCGCCGACGTTCGGAGCGATGACCCGGACCTTGTCCTCATCGAGCTTGAATATCGAGGCGAGGCCGCCGCGCACCGAGATCGGCGCCTGGGTGCCGTCCCAGACGGTGAGCTCGCCCGACACGGCGTCGAAGACGGCGGCGACGGCCCGGCATTCCATCGGCGCGGCGGTGGAGCGATCGACCTGGACGCGGATGCGGGTGACGTGCTCGGCCCCGGCGATGGCCTCGTCCGGCTTGCCGCAGACCTGCACGAGATGCGCGGCGATGTTGTTGGGGTGGGTCTCGTGGACGCGCGGCGCCTCGTCGAGGATCGCCCGCTCCAGGTCGATCTCGACGCCGAGCGGGTCGTAGTCGACATCGACCAGAGCGGCCGCGTCCTCGGCGGTGTAGCGGTCGACGGCCACGACCATCGCCACGGTCTGGCCGACATAGTGCACGTCGCCGCGGGCGAGCGGCCGCTGGGTGCGCGCATCCGTCATCGAGGGATGCGGGATCAGCAGCGGCATGGCGATGTCGAGATCGCCGATGGTGTCGCAGGTGTAGACGGCGGCGACGCCGGGGTGGGCGGCGGCGGCCGAGACGTCGATCGAATTGATCCTGGCCCGGGCGAAGGGGCTGCGCACGAAGGCGACGTGCAGCGGGTTGACCAGCGGGATGTCGTCGACGAAGGCGCCTTCGCCACGCAGGAGCTGAGGGTCGATGTTGCGCTGGACGCGCGAGCCGAAGGCCCTGGTCGACATGGCGCGTCTCCTTAAGGTCGAGCCATCGCGTCCGCCGCCTGGCGGACGGCGGCGACGATGTTCTGATAACCGGTGCAGCGGCAGAGGTTGCCCGACAGCACGTCGCGGATCGCCTCCTCCGACAGGTCGATCGGCACGCCGGATTCGAAGTGGCTGAGGATGTTCATGATCATGCCGGGCGTGCAGTAGCCGCACTGCAGGGCATGGCAGTCGCGGAAGGCCTGCTGCAGCGGATGCAGGGTGCCGTCCTCGCCGGCGAGCGACTCGATGGTGCGGATCTGCGCGCCGTTCGCCTGCACGGCGAAGGTCAGGCAGGACCGGCCGGCGACGCCGTCGATCATCACGGTGCAGGCGCCGCAGACGCCGTGCTCGCAGCCGACATGGGTGCCCTTCAGGCCGACCTCATGACGCAGGAAATCCGACAGGAGCATGCGGACGCTGACCTCGCGCGAGACGCTCTCGCCGTTGATGGTCAGGGTGACCATCGCCTTCGGGTCGCAGGAGGTGTCGGGAAGCTTGGGCTTGATCTTTCCACGGGTCATCCCGGTCACTCCACTCACTGAGCCCGCACCAGGGCTCGTTCGACCGCCCGCCGCACCAGCGCCGCCGTGAGGTGGCGGCGATAGGCCGACGTGGCATGCATGTCGTCGGGCGCCGTGACGGCGGCCTTGGCCGCCTCGCCGGCCGCGGCGATGCGTTCGGGCGAGAAATCGGAACCCTCGAGCAGGGCCTCGGCCGCCTCCAGGCGCACCGGGCGCGATGCGATGCCGCAGGCGCCGAGCGCGACACGGGCACGGCCGCCGTCGCGGCGCAGGATCGCGCCGACGGCGGCGATGGCATAGTCGCCGTGCCGGCGCGTGAACTCCTCGAAGGCCCAGCCGGCGCCGGCGGGAAGAACGGGGAAGCGGGCCTCGACGATCACCTCGTCGGGCTGGCGGGCCGTGGTCATGTGGAACTGGAAGAAATCCTGCGCGGCGATCTCGCGCCGGCCGGACGATCCTTCGGCCACAAGGCTGCCGCCGGTGAGCAGCAGCAGTATCGGCATCTCGGCGGCCGCGTCGGCATGGCACAGGCTGCCGACGACGGTGCCGCGGTTGCGGATCGGCACATGCGCGACATGCGCCATGGTCTCGCGGATCAGCGGATTGGCTGAAAACGCGGCCTCGTCGAGCTCGAGCTCGCGATGACGCGTCATCGCCCGGACGACGATCTGCCCGCCCTCGACCACGATCCCGCGCAGGCCTTCGATATGCTGGATGTCGACCAGGCGGCTCGGGCTGGCCAGACGCAGGTTCATGGCCGGGATCAGGCTCTGGCCGCCGGCCAGGATGAGGGCCCCGGGGTCGCCTGCCAGGAGCGCGACGGCCTCCGGCACGGTGCGGGGGGCGGTGTATTCGAAGAGCGGCGGCTTCATGATCTCTCCCCATGGCCCGGACGCGCCGTGCGGCCGGACGATGACTGCGCGGAATCGGGCAACCGACGGTGCGCCCGATGCCTGTCCCTGGATGCGGCTTGCCCGTTTCTGCCCAATTTGCGGGCGGGCTCTGACTGTTTTCTGTATCCGTATATTGGATAGCATATTTAAAAAGAGGATACCGCCGCGAGTGACGATGTCAATATCGACGCTGTCCGGAACGGCTCAAAAACAGCCGTTGTCCGCCCGCGGCGCCGTCAGGCGGCCCGCGTCCGGTTGACCAGGGCGACCCCGACGAGGATGAGCGCGACGGCGAGCCAGACCCACGGCGACAGCCGCTCGCCGAAGAACAGCACGGCGAAAGCGACGCCGACGCCGGTGTTCACATAGCTGATCTGGCTGAGATAGACCGGCCCGCCGACCTGCTGCAGCCGGAAGAAGAAGGCATAGCCGATCCCCATCGCCAGGCTCTGGGCCGGGATGAGCGGCCAGCCCGACGCCAGGCCGGCGGCCGGGTTCGGCGCCTGGCCGACGAGGGCCAGGACCGCGATCAGCACGGCGATGCCGGCGGCCGCCGCGGCCAGTGTCAGCATCGCCAGCGGCAGCGGACCGCGTCCGGCCGGCCAATGGGTGGAGCGAAAGACATTGCCCGTCGCCAGGGACACGGGCGTCACCAGGGCCAGGAAATACCAGCCCAGGCCTGCGCCCTCCCCCTCCCCGCCGCCATTGCGGGCGAGCAGGATGATCAGCGCCCCCGCCATGCCGACCGCGAGCCCGAAGGCGCGCGCCCATTGCGGGCGCTCGAGGCCGAGCCCATAGGCGATGCCGATCGTGACGACAGGCGCCAGCGCCTGGATGATCGCCGGCACGCCGGAGCCGAGATGCACCATCACCAGCACCAGCGTGCCGAACGGGATGGCGAAGGTGATCTGGCCGGCGATGGCGGCGTAGCGCAGGGTCGCGGCGTCGACGGCGATCCGCTGGCCCGCCAGCCGGCAGGCCAGCGCCAGGACGAGGCTGGCGCCGGCGGCGCTTGCCCCGGCATAGACCAGCGGCGACAGCCCGTGCCCGGCGGCCAGCTTGCCGAGCGGGAAGATCAGGCCGATGCAAAATCCAGCCGCGAACAGCAGCAGCACAGGCTCCAGGCGGCGCAGGGCCGGCCGGCTCACGCGCTCCCCCTCGGATCGATCGGCGCCGCCAGGCCGCAGCCGAGTACCGATTCGCACCAGGCGGCCGTGCGCAGCAGTTCCGCCTCGCCATAGGGCTTGCCGATGAGCTGGATGCCGACCGGCAGGCCGGCGGCGCTAAGCCCGCAGGGAATGGAGATCGCCGGGCAGCCGGACACAGTGACGGCATAGCCGAGAATCAGCCAGTCGAGATAGGTCGCAAGCTTGCGGCCGCCGATCTCGGCGACGTAGCGCTCCTCCACCGGGAAGGGCTCGACCGGCGCGGTCGGCGCAATCAGCACGCCGTGCACGTCGAGGAAGGCGAGTATGGCCCGCCGCAGGGCGGCGCGCTCCGCCTCGGCCGCGGCGAGGCCGGCCGCGGCGAGCTTCAAGCCCTCCTCGATGTTCCACACGACCTCGGGCTTCAGCGCGGCGCGGTGCCGGCGCAGCGCCTCATGGCGCAGGGCGGCGAACTGGAAGGCCCGCAGCGGCAGGAAGGCCCGGCTCGCGCCGCCAAGGTCCGGATGGGCCTCCTCCAGCGCCAGCCCCTCCCTGGCCAGGCGCTCGACGGCGCGGCCCACGGACGTCCGCACCGGGGCGTCGACGACGGCGACGCCGAGATCCATGCTGAACGCGGCGCGGGGCGGGCGGCGCGGCGCCAGCGCGGCCGCGAGGTAGGAGGCCTCCCCGCGCGGGCGCGTCAGCGGGTCGCGCGGGTCGAAGCGCGCCATGCCGTCGAGGGCGAGGCCGGCATCGGCGACGTCGCGGGCGATCGGGCCGATGACGGACAGCGTCTGGAACGGCAAGGCATTCGGGCCCTGCGGCACCAGGCCGGGGCTCGGCCGGAGCCCGACCAAGTTGCAGAACGCGGCGGGATAGCGCAGCGAGCAGGCGAAGTCCGATCCCTGGGCCAGGAAGGCCATGCCGGTGGCGACCGCGACGGCCGCTCCGCCGGAGGAACCGCCCGCCGAGCGCGCGAGGTTCCAGGGATTGCGGGTGTGGCCGAACACGGCGTTGAAGGTGTTGGCGCCAGCCTCGAACTCCGGCGTGTTCGACTTGGCGTAGACGACGCCGCCCGCCGCCTCGATGGCCTCGACCGCATGGTCGGAATGGGCAGGCACATGGTCGGCATAGGCGAGCGATCCATAGGTTGTGCGCACGCCGGCGACCGCGTAGGAATCCTTGATCGGCCAGGGCAGGCCGGCAAACAGACCGCGCTGGCCGCGAGGCTTGGCTTCAAGCGCCGCAGCAGCCCGTCCGGCCCGGTCGAAGCAGAGGGTTGGCAGGGCATTGACCGCTGGATCGACCGCCTCGATGCGCGCATGCAGCGCCGACAGCAGTTCCCCCGGCGAGAACTCTCCACGCGACAGGCCAGCGACGGCAGCCCGCGCCGACAGCGTCCAGGCCGGCCCGCTCACGACCGCAACTCCCCCGCCCATAGCCTTATTGTTGCTATCATATCCATTGAGTGGATAGAAGTCCTGACCTAAGAATGGCTCGTCACCAGATGAAATGCGGCTCATGACATCCCAGAAGCGTTCTAGCGGATCGACACGACGGACGGCGCCGGCAGTCGCGGCGCCGGTGGCGGCAAGCGGCAAGGCGCCGGCCAAGAAGACCTCCCGCGGTGCGGCACCGGCCAAGGCCGGGGCGCTGCGGGGGATGGCCCGGTCCTTCGCAGTGCTCGACTTCCTCGCAGCCGCCCCGAGCCGGGTGGTGGAGGTGACGCGTGCCCTCGACCTGCCCTGGGCGACGGTGCACCGCACCATCATCCAGCTGGAGAAGGCGCAGTTCCTGCGACGCGATCCGGAGACCAACCGCTACGAGATCGGCCCGCGGCTGTGGTATGTCGGCTCGGCCTATCTTTCCAATCACCGGGTGCTCAAGGTGGCGATGCCCTACCTCGCCCGGCTGGAGGCGGTCGACGGCGTCGCCATGCAGGTGGTGGAGCGGGTGGGCTGGCAGTCGGTGGCGATCTACTCGCACCAGCGCGTCGACGAGGACATCACCAAGGCGCATTACGGCTATCACTTCCCGCTGCATTGCGGCTCCAAGGGCCATGTGCTGCTGGCCTATGAGGAGCCGGCCTTCATCGAGGCCTATCTCGCACGCGATCTCGAGCGGCTGACGACCGAGACCATCACCGATCCCGACGTCCTGCGCGAGGTGCTGGCCAGGGTGCGCGAGAGCGGCATCTCCCTGACCATCGCCGACGTGCAGCCCTTCACCGGCTCGATCTCCGCCCCGATCCGCGACGGCTCCGCCAGGGTCATCGCCTGCCTGTGCTTCGTCTTCCGCAAGGCCCTGGCGAAGAACGAGAAGAAGCGCGAGGAGCTGCAGGAGCAGTTGGTGCATGCCGCCCATTCCATCTCCATCGACCTGGGATGGAAGCCCGGGCAGCAGCGCCAGCACGGCTAGTTGCCCGCAGCCCCGCCCTTCCCGCTCAGCGCCGCTCCTCGTAGGAGCCGCGCAGGTTGCGGAAGGTCTCCTCCAGGGCATCGACCACGGTGGCGATGAAGACCTCGCCCGCCTCGGCGGTGGCGTGGGTGGGGTCGCCAAAGATCGCGGCATGGCCGGCCTCGGGGCGCGGGCGGCGCATATAGGTGCGGGTCGGCTCGGTCGGCGCGACCAGATCCCAGCCGACCGGGCCGTAGTGCGCGCCGGCAAGGCGCTCCATCTTGACAAGCTCCGGCCGGGTGGCGAGCTGGAAGGCGGTCTCGAACTCGCAGCCATGCCCCATGCCGCCCGGCACCGACTTGCGCAGCGCGTGCACCCTGGCCGCGCCCGGCTCCCAGTAGCTGACGGCCGACACCTTGAAGGTATGGGCCGTGTCGAGCTCGTCGACGAGATGGCGCGCCACCGCGTCGTTGGCGGTGCCGTTCGGCCGGTTGCCGTTGAGGATGATCAGGTGCTCGAAGCCCTGCTTGATCAGGGCCGAGCCGACCTCGAACAGCATGAGCTGATAGGTCGGAATCGACAGGGAGATCGTGCCGGGGAAGAACTCGAAGGTCTTGGAGATGCCGTAGGCCAGCGGCGGCGCCACCAGGGCACCGATGCGCTGGGCCAGCAGCCAGGCGATGTGTTCGGCCTGGTGCGTGTCGGTGTCGGTCGGCATGTGCGGCCCGTGCGCCTCGGTGGCGCCGGTCGGCAGGATCACCGCCCGCTTTGCGGCGATCGCCTCGGCGATTTCCATCTGCGTCATCGATGACATGCGGTGTTCCATGGCGGCTCCGTTCGGTTCGGGCTTGCGTGGGAGAGGCTTGAAAGCCATACTCAAAATATGGATACGATGTTTACAATATGAACATCAGATCGCCGCGCAGGCAACCGCCTTTTTGAGGGTTGGTGCGCCATCGCATATGATGGCGACGATTGACGGAGGGGAGCATGGGTGCGTTCGAGCGCGACACCGCCTTCATGACCGAGCTGTTCGGCAGCATCGCCGAGCGCAGCCGCCGGCTGCTCGGCCGCGGCGCCGCGGCGCCGGCATCGGCCAGCCCGATCACCGAGCTGGCGCGGCGGCTGATCTCCAGCCGCGGCGAAGCCTCGGGCGTCGCCCTGGCCATGCAGCTCCTGGCCGCCTGGGACGCCCTGACGCCGGAGGGCCGCCTCGCCTGGTTCGGCACGCTGGCGCGCGACTTCTGCGCCGACGAGCGGCGGCTGGAGGCGGCGGTCGAGGCCTGGCGTGCCGCGCGCACCCCGACGACGGCGCAGGACCTCTCCAGCGCGGCCGAGCCGCTGCGCCAGGAGCTGTTTCGACGCATCAACCTGGCCCCGGGCGGCACGGCCGCCCTGGTCGGCATGCGGGCGGCGCTGCTCGGCCAGCTGGGCGAGCACCCCGAATTCGACGCCGTCGACCGCGATTTCGTCCACCTCCTGAGCTCGTGGTTCAACCGCGGCTTCCTGCTGATGCAGCGCATCGACTGGTCGTCGCCCGCCCATATCCTGGAGAAGATCATCCGCTACGAGGCGGTGCACGCGATCCAGGACTGGGACGACCTGCGCCGCCGCGTGCAGCCGTGCGACCGGCGCTGCTTCGCCTTCGTCCACCCGCAAATGCCAAACGAGCCGCTGATCTTCGTCGAGGTGGCGCTGACATCGGGCATTCCCGGCCGTGTCGACCGCCTGCTCGCCGACACGCGCACGCCGATCGAGCCCGACCGGGCGGATACGGCGGTGTTCTATTCGATCTCCAACACCCAGGCCGGGCTGAAGGGCATCTCGTTCGGCAACTTCCTGATCAAGCAGGTTGTCGAGGATCTCGTGCGCGAGATGCCCAACCTGAAGACCTTCGTGACCCTGTCGCCCCTGCCCGGCTTCGCCGGCTGGCTGGCCGGGCGGCGGCGCGGCGAAGCGACGGCCGACGACGGCCTCGCCGCGCTGGACAAGCCGGACTGGCACGCCTCGTCCGAGACCCGCACCGCGCTGGAGCCGGCCCTGCTCAAGGCGGCGGCGGCCTATCTCGTCGAGGCCAAGAGCGCCAATCGCCGCCCGCTCGACCCGGTGGCGCGCTTCCACCTCGGCAACGGAGCCCGGCTGGAGAAGATCCATGCCGGCGCCGATCTCTCGGCCAAGGGCCTGCGGCAATCGCACGGCGTGATGGTGAACTACCTCTACGACCTGCCGACCATCGAAGCCAACCACGAAGCCTTCGCCAACAAGGGCGAGATCGCCTGCTCGACCGCGGTGCGCAAGCTCCTGGCCGTCGAGAAGCCGGGCCTCGGCCTCGGCCTGTCGCGGCTGACGGGGCGGGCTTCACCGGCCCCCGCCGCGACCACGCCCCCCGAGCAATCCCGCCAGTCGCGCGAAACCAGCCCCGGCGCCTGACGAACCTTTCCAAGCCCCCACCCAGAGAACCAGACGCGAGTCCGCCATGACGTGGTCCTATCCGGCCGATCCGACCGTCACCAGCCTCCCCGCCCTCGTCCGCGCCCGGATGACCGCGCCCGACAAGCCGTTCATCCGCAACGCCGACGGCCGCGACCTCAGCTTCGCGGATCTCTGGACCCTCGCCGGCCGGATGGCACAGGCCCTGGCGGGGCTCGGCGTCGTCAAGGGCGATCGCGTCGCGGTGCAGGTCGACAAGAGCCCGGAGGTGATCGGGCTGTTCCTGGCCTGCGCCCGGGCCGGCGCCGTCTTCCTGCCGCTCAACACCGCCTATACCCTGGCCGAGCTCGATTATTTCGTCGGCGACGCCCAGCCCCGCGTCATCGTCGCCATGCCCGAGCGCGTCGAGGCCCTGCGGAGCCTCGGCGAACGCCACGGCGTCGCTGCCACGGTCTCGCTCGGCACGGCCGGCGACGGCAGCCTGATGGACAGGGCCCTGGCCGAGGACGGCGCCTTCGCCGACGTGCCGCTCGGCTGGGACGACCTCGTCGCCATTCTCTACACCTCGGGCACGACCGGCCGCTCGAAGGGCGCCATGCTCACCCACGGCAACCTCGCCTCCAACGCCCTGGCGCTGGTCGAGACCTGGCGCTTCACCGCCGCCGACACGCTGCTGCACGCCCTGCCCGTCTATCACACGCACGGCCTGTTCACCGCGACCAACACGCTGCTGCTCGCCGGCGGCACCATGCTGTTCCGGCCGAAATTCGACGCCGACGAAGCGCTCGCCCTGCTGCCGCAGGCGACGACGATGATGGGCGTGCCGACCTTCTACACCCGCCTGCTGCAGCATCCCGGCCTGACCCGCGAGGCGACGGCGCATATGCGCCTGTTCGTCTCCGGCTCGGCGCCGCTGCTGGCCGAGACCCATGCCGAATTCTCAGCCCGCACCGGCCATGCCATCCTCGAGCGCTACGGCATGACCGAGACCAACATGAACACCTCCAACCCCTATGAGGGCGCGCGCCTGGCCGGCACCGTCGGGCTGCCGCTGCCCGGCACCTCGGTGCGCGTCGCCGACCCGGCGACGGGCGCACCGCTCGCCGCCGGCGAGATCGGCATGATCGAGGTCAAGGGGCCGAACGTGTTCAAGGGCTATTGGCGCATGCCGGAGAAGACGGCCGAGGAATTTCGTGCCGACGGCTTCTTCATCACCGGCGATCTCGGCCGGATCGACCCGAACGGCTATGTCTCGATCGTCGGCCGCGGCAAGGACCTGATCATCACCGGCGGCTTCAACGTCTATCCCAAGGAGGTCGAGAGCGAGATCGACCAGATCCCCGGCGTGGTCGAATCGGCGGTGATCGGGCTGCCGCACAAGGATTTCGGCGAGGGCGTCACCGCCGTGGTGGTGGGCGCCGCCGGCGCCGCGCCGAGCGAGGAGGAGATCCTGCGCCACCTCAAGGACCGGCTGGCGAAGTTCAAGCTGCCCAAGCGGGTGATCTTCGTCGACGACCTGCCGCGCAACGCCATGGGCAAGGTCCAGAAGGCCCTGATGCGCCAGACCTATGCGGGGTTGTACGGGTAGGAGCCGGCAACGAGCCGCAAGTGACTTTGGCTTCTCCGCCTTCAGTTATTGCAGATACACCTGATGCAAGCCTTCCTGGCCCGGCAAGGAGGCATTGCCATGGCCAACCAGGTTGTCCAGTTTGCCGGTCTGTCGGACCGTGATCGCAAGATGGCAGCGCCTTTGCCCAAACTGGCCGAAGCTGACCGCCTCAAGTTGCGTGTTCGGCGGCGCGACGGGCAGGAGCAGGCTCTGGCGCCGCCATCGGCAGCCATGGAGGCCGTCGAGACAATGAGGCCCTGCCGACGACTGGATCTGTCCTGGTCTACCCCTATCTCTGGCGCCGGCAGGCCGACAGGCGCGAAACGGAGGGCAGCAAGGAGCGGCCCGTGTGTCTTCTGCTGGCCGTCCCATCGGACAAGGCCACCCATGTCCTGCTGCTTGCCATCTCAGGCACGCCGCCGCGATCCGATCAGACGGCCCTGACGATTCCGCCCCTTGAACGCCGTCGCGCCGGCCTGCGTGAGTGGAAGGACGCCTGGATCACCGTCTCCGAGGTCAACTACGATATCGCGGAGACGTCCTGCTGTCTCGATCCGAACGCCGAGGTTCTCGGTCGATTCAGCCCGTCGTTCCTATCGAAGATTGCAGCCGCTGCGCGGCCCTTCATTCGAGAAAAGTCCGCGAGAGTCGATCGGACATAGCGGCGTCCTCGCTTCTCCGGCTCACCCGCGACGGCAAACCCGTCCCTGCGTTCGCACCATTCTCCCTTCCCAGCCGGAAGGGCAGTCCCGCCGCCCGAAGCTACGCCTGCCGACCGACCAGGCGACGGAAGAAGGAGGCGATGAGCAGACCGAGGATGCGCAGGGCGCTGATCTGGTTTTCCCCACCGGGCGCGGCCGGCGGCAGCGGTGCTGCGGCCGGCGCGGCGGCCGCCGTAGGCATGGCGACGGTGGGAGCCGGCGCATCCGGGGTCGCAGTCGCCGCCGCGGGAGCGGGCGCCGCGGCCGGCGCCGGCGGCAAGGCTGCGAGCCGGGCCTCGACGTTGCGGACGAACTGGCCGATCAGGATGCCGGCCGTCTCGGTGATGATGCCGGTGCGGCCGAACTGGGCGATCGGGCCTGACAGCTGCACATCGGCATCGATGTCGACACGCGTGCCGGACGCGACCTCGGCCAGGCGATAGTCGAGCACCAGCTTGGAACGGCTGCCGCCCTTCTTGTCGAGGGCGCGGCCCTCGGCGTGGCCGCTATGCTCGGCGGGATTGGCGGTCACCTCGGCTTCGCCCTCGAATGAGGCGCCGAAGGGGCCGAGCTTGATGCCGACGCGGCCGGCATAGCGCCCGCCGCCCTTGTCCTCGGTCAGCTCCGCTCCCGGCATGCAGGCCGCGACGGCCGGCACGTCCTGGAACAGGTCCCATACGGCCGCCAGGGGACGGGCCACTTCGAACGATTGCGTGATCTTCATTACCTAGCTCCCCTCCAGGCAGCCTTCGGAGGCCGCGCCCCCGGCAGGTTCGGGAGAACCTGCCGGGGGCGCGGCCGCCGACATCAGGCGACGGGTTGCGCGTACCAGCCGGCGTCGGGGTCCGTCCAGCCCTCCGGCCTCGAGACCTTTCCGGCAGCCTTCAACCGGGCGAAATAAGGCCCGCGGTCGAACATCGGCGGCACGCCGCGCGCCTCGGCCAGGGCCTTGCGCCGAGCTTCGGTCGCTCCCGCGTCGGCCGACCATTTGCGCCCGTCGCGGATCAGCACGACGCCGTAGTCGTCATGGGCCGATTCGGGCGAGACCAGGCCGCAGGCGACGTCCTCGACCACCTTGTCGACGGGGCGCTGCAGCGGGTCGCCCCAGCCGCCGCCGCCGGTGGTGACGATGCGGATCACCGAGCCGGGCGCGACGGTGACCGTGTCGCACATGCCGGGATGGGAGGTCTCGCGGCCGTCGGGCTCGACCACGGAGACCTGGTAGTTGTCGCCGGCCTTGCCGCCGTTGACGCCGTAGCAGCCGAGCAGCGACCGATCGGCGTTGGAGATCAGCCGGCATTCGCCCAGCGTGCGGATGCGCTTGTCGTAGCCGAAGCCGCCGCGATGGTAGCCCGGCCCGCCCGAGCCCTGCTTCAGGCCGAGTTGCTCGACCAGGATCGGATAGCGCGTCTCGGAGAACTCGGCCGGCAGGTTCTTCGAGTTCGGCACGATGTGGACGACGTCCGAGCCGTCGGCCCAGGGCCGGCCCGGGCTGCCGCCGCCGAGCACCTCGCGGAACAAGTAGAAGTCCTCCTGCCGCCGGCCGCCGGTGACGCCCCAGATGCGGATGGTCTCGTGGTCGGCCGGCATGCGCCCGCCGGTCGCCTTGGACAGGCACGCGGCGAAGGAGCCGAGGGTGCGCAGCATCAGGAAGAAGCGCATGCCCGTCGGCTTGCCGAAGGTCGGCGTGATCAGCGTGCCCTTCTCCGGGAAGACCACCTCGATGACGTCGAGAACGCCCTCGTTGGAGTCGATCTCGGCGGCGCGCTCGGGCGAGGCAGCCAGGGAGCGCAGGGTCGGCGCCAGCCATTTGCGGAAGTAGCGTCCCTCCACCTCGTCCAGCGACCAGTTGATCGGCCCCTTGGCTTCGGGGTCGGTGCCGGTGAAGTCGAGGATGATCTTCTCCGGCGTCTTGGTCATCTTGATGCGCAGGGCATGCAGGCGCGGTTCATCGACGCCGTCGGCCTCGATATAGTCCTCGAAATGGTACTCGCCGTCCTTGATGCGCGGCAGGATCTCGCGGCGGAAGATCTCGGCGGTGTTGCGCAGGATCTGGTCGAACGCCGCCTCCAGCGTCTCGACGCCGTAGCGCTCGGCCAGGGCGACGATGCGGCGCGAGCCGAGCTTGGCGGCGCCGATCTCGGCGTCGAGGTCGCCGGCCAGGTGCTCGGACAGGCGCGAGTTGCGGATGATGATCTTGAACGCCGCCTCGTTCAGCTTGCCACGCTCGTAGAGCTTGATCGGCGGGATCAGCACGCCCTCCATCCAGCTGTCGGTGGCGTGCACCGGCAAGCTGCCCGGCACGGAGCCGCCAATGTCGTCGTGATGGCCGAAGACCTGGCTGAAACCGATCAGCCGCTCGCCGTGGAAGATCGGCACGGTGGTGCACAGATCCGGGACGTGGCCGATGCCGCCGCAGGAGTTGTACGGGTCGTTCCAGAAGAACACGTCGCCGGGATGGATGTCGTCGGCGCCGAAATATTCGAACACCGGCTCGACGATCGCCGAATAGGACCGCCCGGTGAGCTTGCGGCCCTTGGCGTCGAACAGCGCCACGCGATAGTCGTGCTGGTCGCGGATCATCGGCGAGCGCGCGGTGCGCTCCACCGCCGCCTCGATCTCCAGCTCGGCGGCGCGGATGGTGCCGTGGATGACCTCGAGCTCGATCGGCCCGAGCGTCGTGCGCGTCTTGTCCAGCATGGTCCCCTCCCTCACTGGCTCTTTTCAAGAATCAGATTGCCGTAGGCGTCGGCCCGCACGCTCCAACTCGTCGGCACCACCACGGTCGAGCCATATTCCTCGATGATGGCGGGCCCGGCGACGGACTGGCCGACGGCGAGCTCGGTGCGGCGGTAGAGCGGGCAGTCGATCCAGCCGGTCCGGCGCCAATAGGCCTCACGGCTGGCGAAGGGACGGGCCGGCTCGCGGCTGACCGTGTCGGGGCTCAGCGTCGGCCGGTGCTGCACGCCCACGGCCTGGACGCGCAGATTGACCAGCTCGACGTCCTGCTCGCCCTCGTAGTGGAAGCCGAAGGTCTGATCGTGAACGCGGTGGAAATCCTTCCACATGTGCGCGATCGCCGCCTCGCCGGAAAGGCCGGCGGGAATGTCGACCTGCACCTCGTGGCCCTCGCCGAAATAGCGGACGTCGGCGATGCGATGGATCTCGACCTTGTCCTCCGGGATGCCCTCGGCGGCGACGTCGGCGAGGCCGCCGCGGGCAAGCTCGTCCCAGGCGGCCAGGATCTCGGCCACGTCGGCGTTCGACTGCTGGCGCACCAGGGTGCGGATATAGTCGCGCCGCACATCGGAGACATGCAGGCCGAAGGCGCAGAGATTGCCGGGATTGGGCGGAGAGACGATGGTGCGGATGTCGAGGAAGTCGGCGACCTCGGTGGCGAACAGCCCGCCGGCGCCGCCGAAGGCGACCATGGCATAGGCACCGGGGTCGCGGCCGCGGGTGGTCGTGACCTGGCGGATGCCGAACACCTGGTTGACGGCGGCGATCTCCAGCGCGCCGGCCGCCACCTCCTCGGCCGACATGCCGAACTCGCGGCCGAGCTCGGCATAGGCCTTGCGCGCGGCCTCCAGGTCGAGCTTGATGGCGCCGCCGATCAGCGCCGCCGGCAGGCGCCCGAGCGCGATGGCGGCGTCGGTGACCGTCGGCTTGGTGCCGCCCCGGCCGTAGCAGATCGGCCCGGGATCAGCCCCGGCGCTCTTCGGCCCGACCTTGAGCTGGCCATAGGGGTCGGTCCAGGCGATCGACCCGCCGCCCGAGCCGACCGTGACGATGTCGAGCATCGGCGTCTTGACCGGATAGCTCTCGACCATGGAGGACGAGGTGTACATCGGCTTGTAGTTCTCGATGATGGCCACGTCCGTGGACGTGCCGCCGACATCGATGGTCAGGATGTCCTTGAAGCCGGCGAGATGGGCCATGTGGATCGAGCCGAGGATGCCGGCCGCCGGCCCCGACAGCAGCATGGTCACCGGCCGCTCGCCGGCGGTCGAATGCTTCACCACGCCGCCGTTCGACTGCATGATCAGGAAGGGGATGTCGCCGGACTGGGAGCGGATGCGGTCGGCGGCGTTCTGCAGATAGGTCTTGCAGTAGGGCTTCACCAGGACGTCGATCAGCGTCGTCATCGCCCGCTCATATTCGCGGTATTCCGGCAGCACCACCGAGGAGAGCGAGACGAACACGTCCGGGAAATGCTCGCGGATCAGGGCGCCGATGCGCTCCTCATGGGCCCCGTTGGCGTAGGCGTGCAGCAGGCAGACGCCGATGCAGGTGACGCCGTCCTCGACCAGCTCGCGCACCGCCTGCAGCGTCGCCGCCTCGTCCAGGGGCTCAAGCTCGGAGCCGTCGAAGGCCATGCGGCCCGGTACCTCGCGCACCAGATGCAGCGGCACCAGACGCGGCGGCTTCACCCAGAAGAAGGAGTTGCCGTAGCCGTCCGGCACGGACTGGCGGGCAATCTCGATCATGTGGCGGAAGCCGCGGGTGACGACCAGCCCCAGCCCGGCGAACTTGTGCTCGAGCACGGCGTTGGTCGCCACGGTCGAGCCGTGCAGCAGCATGCGCACGTCCGCATGGGTGCTGCCCACCTCGTCAAGCACCTTCTGCACGCCGTTGAGCAGCCCGATGCTCGGATCGGCCGGCGTCGAGGGAGTCTTGACGGCGGTGATCCCGCCCGTCCGTTCGTCGATGGCCACCACATCCGTGAAAGTGCCGCCCGTGTCGATGGCGATCCGCAACCCCATGCCGTCCTCCAATATCCATATAGTGGATACCATGTTCATATTATGCATATGAAAATCCGGACTGGCAAGCGGTCGCCATTGGGAAGGCGGCGAAGATGCGCTTCGGCGAAGGACGCGATGGCCGGCCGACGGGCCGTCGGCGCGGCGCCGCGTTGGGAAAGACCGTGCAAACGGGGGGCTTCGGGGACTGCTCGGGCGGCGGCCGGCCCCACGCCGAGTCGCGATCCGTGCTTCGGTTCCGGATGCCGGGAACTCGCCTCGCGGTGGATCGGGCCTACCGCATGGATGCCGCAACACCGCGCAGGAGGTCGAGGAAGGCCGTCGTGCGCACGCCCTTCGGAGTACGGGCGAGGTCGACGGTCTGGACGGCGACGAACCGCCGGGACGGGACCACGGCGACGATCTGTCCGCCATAGCCGGTGGCCATCACCGCCCCTTCGCCCCACTCTTCCGGCGACAGCACCCACCACAGATAGCCGTAGCCGCGATCGCCGCGGTCGGTGCGGGAGCGAGCCGCGGTCGCCTCCCGCACCCAGGCGGCAGGCACGATCTCGGCCCCGTTCCAGCGCCCGCCATCGCGAATCAGCAGGCCGAAGCGGGCGAGGTCTCGCGCGCTCATGCTGAAGGGATAGGCGGGGTGGATGGAGGCGGCCTCCAGCACGTAGCGGCCGTCGCGGGCGGAAAAATCCTCCATGCCGATCGGCCCGGCGATGCGGTGGGCGAAGCTCGCGAAGATGTCCTCGCCGGTCGCCCGCCGATAGATCGTGCCGAGGGCGTTGAAGTCCCAGTTGTTGTAGAACCAGAATGCACCAGGCGGATAGCTGCCCCGGGCCGGCCGCTTGCGCCGGATATCCTCCGTCTCGTAGGCGGCCGGATGGAACACCCCGGAGCGCGCCGCGAGCAGGTCGCGGACGCGCGCCTGCTTCTCCGCCACCGTCAGGCCGGGCGGCTTGTCGTCGATGCCGAGTTGCGCCAGCGTGGCGTCGAGATCGATGCGGCCCTCGGCCACCGCAAGGCCGTAGAGCGTCCCGAGCAGGCTCTTGCGCACGGAGCGCACGTTGAGCCTGCGGTCGACCTCGCCCCATGCGGCGGCGATCCGGTCGTCGCGGACGATGACGACCGCGGCGGGCCTCTGCGCCGCCGCATAGGCCTCGACCTGTCGCGACACCGCGGCAGCCCAGGGCGCGGCTCGCGCATCCACGGCCTGCCAATGCGCACCGGGCTCGGCCAGGACGGGAACCGCGAGGGCGAGGCTCAGGACAAGAGCGACCAGAACACGCAACAAGGCCTCCCTCCCCGCCGCCTCGCCGGTCGCAGACCGGCATCGCGGCTGATTCGCGGTCATCACCCATCCCTCGCCGCTTGACACCATAGGGTCCCGTCGATTATTCAACCAATCAGTTATTAACTAATTGGTTGAATAACGATGCCCCCCGATCCACTCAGCGCCACGCTTTTCGCCATCGCCGACCCCACCCGCCGCGGCCTGCTGGCCCGCCTCGCCCTTGGCGAGGCGACCGTCGGCGAGCTGGCGGAGCCCCACGACATGAGCCTGGCCGCCATCTCCAAGCATCTGAAGGTCCTGGAAGGCGCCGGCCTGATCACCCGCGGCCGCGCGGCGCAGTGGCGTCCCTGCCGCCTCGACGCCGCGCCGCTGCGGGCGGTGGCCGACTGGGTCGGCGACTACCGACAGTTCTGGGAACGCAACCTCGACGGCCTCGGCACCTATCTCCAGGCGCTGCAGGCCAGGACGCCACGGAAAGGAAAGCCCGAATGAGCACGCGCACCGACATTCCGGCGGACGAGCCGACGATCGTCATGACCCGCATCTACGAGGCGCCGCGCGATCTGGTCTGGCAGGCCTCGACCGAGCCGGCCCATATCCGGCAATGGTGGGGCGGCCCGGGCTGCTCCAGCCCGGTGTGCGAGATCGACCTGCGGCCGGGCGGCCGGTGGACGCATGTCATGCGCTTTCCCGAGGGCCGGGAGATGCGGCTCGACTTCGTCTTCCTCGAGGTCGAGCCGCCGGCACGCCTGGTCTGGCACCAGCCCGGCCCGGGCGCGATCGAGGAGGGCCCGCGGCCGCACTTCACCTCCACGCTGGAGGATCTCGGCGGCCGCACCCGCTCCACCCTGGTGATTCGCTTCGCGTCCATGGCCGAGCGCGACGCAGCCGTCGGCTACGGTTTCACCGGGCCGATCGAGGCGAGCCACGAGAGTTTCGCGGCCCACCTTGCCAGCCTGCCGCGAGACGAAGCATAAGCTTCCGCACGTGCTCCGGCCCGCCTGGACAAGGGCCCGCCTCGCGAAGGCTCTGCCCAGGCCCCGGAGCGCAGATCGGCGGCTACCGCGGCCGCGCCGGCAGTGAGGAACGGCTGCCTCGTCCGGAATACTGCAAGCGGTGGACAGGAAATCCCCGCCATCATCGGCCCGGTTGTTGATCCATCTACGGATTTTAGCCTATTGTCGCGATTGCTACCTTGCGTTAAGCAGAGTCATGACATCGACTCACGTGGGACGCTGGCTTGGCCGCCCCTCGGGGAACGGGCGGATCGCTTCTGCGTAGCGACGACGCAGTGTGCCTTCCGCCCCGACGAGACGAGAACACGGTCGGCGAGGCCCGGGCAGCCTGGGTGCGGCGCCACCCTACCGCGCCATCGCCCGCCAGTCCGGACCGACCGTGTTCTCGACCCTCGGCTGCCCGCCCCCCAAGGCCCTGCCGGCAGCCCCTCCCGGATTGAGGCGGGAGTGGAGGCGGCGGCGGCTCGGGCCTATAGTCCCGGACCGGATCCAGCGAGGGAGCAGCGCGGTGCAGCGTGTGACGGTTACGATCGACGACGATCTGCTGCAGGAGATCGACGCGCTCTGCGCGCGCCGGGGCTATCAAAGCCGCTCGGAGGCGCTGCGCGACATCGTCCGGTCCGAGTTCGCACGCCCGGATCCGGCGCGGGACGAAGGCCGCGATCCGCA
Organism: Labrys sp. Lb11; assembly: GCF_057554225.1. NCBI lineage: Bacteria > Pseudomonadati > Pseudomonadota > Alphaproteobacteria > Hyphomicrobiales > Xanthobacteraceae > Labrys > Labrys sp. Lb11. Next base: position 493,624 of record NZ_BAAJOT010000006.1, on the reverse strand, counting down.
TGAGGTCTGCCACGCCGTCCTGACCTATGTCTACGACCACGAGACGCGGGCCCTGGCGAGCCGGCTCACCTCCAACCACCACCATCATTCCAACCTGTCGATCTCGACCACCCACGTGCATGTCGATCCCTGCAATTGCCTGGAGATCTCGATCCTGCGCGGGCCGCTCGACCAGCTCCGGGCCTTCGCCGACAGCGTCACCAGCCAGCGCGGCGTCCGGCACGGCGCCTTCCACGTCATCCCCGCCGAGCGGCGCGCGGCGGAGCCGCACCGCCACCCGCATCATCACGGGCACGGTCACACGCACGACGAGGACGGGCACCATCACTGACAGTCGGCACCGCGGCTTTCAGCTCGAGTCCCGAAGCGCCGCCGTGCCGATCCTCAGGCGGCGGAACCGGTGTCGCGCGGATCGCCGGCCGCGCCGTCGCCGGGCTCATGCTCGAAATGCACATGGGCATGGCTGTGGCTGTGCGCATGCTCGTGGATGGTGCCGCGATGGCTGCGGCCGTCGCGGAGCAGCGTGGCGCTGGTCGCCAGGCGGACCATGAAATGCGCGTCGTGGGCGACGATGATCATCGCCTGCGGCAGGGTGGCGAGGATCTCGCAGAGCCGGGCATAGGCGTCGGGATCGAGGCCGACCGTCGGCTCGTCGAGCAGCAGCACCTCCGGCCGCATCGCCAGCACCGCGGCGATGGAGACCAGCCGCTTCTCGCCGCCAGACAAATGATGCGTCACCCGGCTTTCCAGGTGCAGGAGGCCGAGCGAGCGCAGCGTCGCCCGCGCCGTCTCATACGCCTCGTCGCGCCGCTGGCCGAGATTGAGCGGGCCGAAGGCGACATCCTCGATCACCGTCGGGCAGAACAACTGGTCGTCGGCGTCCTGGAAGACGAGGCCGGCCTTGATCCGGACATCGCGGAACTCCGACTCGGTGCGCCGGGCCTTGCCGAAGGCCTCGACCGAGCCGGCAAGCGCCGGCGCGAAGCCGGTGATCACATGCAGCAGAGTGCTCTTGCCGGCGCCGTTGGCGCCGAGCAGCACCATGCGCTCCCCGGCCGCGAGCGTCAGGTCGACCCCATCCAGCACCCGTCGGCCGCCATAGCCGGCGGCGATGCCCGTCAGCCGGATCAAGGGGGCAGGCCCGGTCATGCGGCAAACTCCAAGGCGGCAAGTCCGGCAAGCAGTGCCGGCCAGGCGAGCAGGACAAGATGGTCGGCGCGGCCGAGGCGGCGATGGACGAAGGCGGGAAAGCGGCCGGTGAAGCCGCGGGCCCGCATCGCGCGGGCGACGCGCTCGGCCCGCTCGGCGCTGCGCAGCACCAGCATGCCGACGAGATAGCCGAGGCTGCGCCAGCTGTGCCGGTTGCTGCCGGGCCGGAAGCCGCGGGCCCGCATCGCCCGACGCAGCCGTGCATATTCCTCGTGGAAGACGGCGACATAGCGGGCCGTGAGCTGGAAGAGATGCGCCAGGCGCCCGGGCATGCCGATGCCACTCATGGCGCCGGCGAGCCGGGCCGACCCCATGCTCGACAGCAGCGCCGCCGCCAGGAGGACGCCGGCATTGACCCGCACGATGATCGTCAGGGCGCGCCGCACGCCCTCGGCCGAGACGACGAGGCCGCCGAGGCGAAAAAGCTCCGGGCCGGGAACGGTCAGCGGCAGGGTGACCAGCAGGAAGACGAGGAAGCCCTCCACCGCGGTGAGCCGGCGCAGCGTCGGGCCGGCCGGCAGGCGGGCGAAGACGGCCGCCGCCGCGGCCACCAGCAGCGCGGCGGCGAGAGCGGCAGCGGAGTGCAGCACGGCCAGCAGCGCCAGGAAGCTCAGCGCCGCCGCCAGGCGCACGCGCGGGTCGATGCCGGCGAGCGGCCCGGTATCCCGGTCTTCCGGGAAGATCGCCGCGGCGCCGGCGTTGCCGCTCATCGCCCCTCCCCCCGCCGGCGCGCCTTCAGGAAGGCGAAGAGCCCGAACAGGCCGACGATGTAGCCGACGCCGCCGATGATGTCGCGCAGGCGGATCGAGGTCTCCAGCGCGTCGATCTGCTCGGCCAGCGCCGCGATCTGCCGGGCAATGGCGATGTTTGCATCGGTGGGCGGCGCGGCCGCCTGGCCGACGGACGCGGCAGCGGGGGCCGCAGCCGGCGCGGGCGCAGGCGCGGCTCCGGCCAGGGAAAAGCGGGCGACATGGCCGTCCTGCGCATCGGCGACCACGACGATGCTGCCGGCGGCCGGCGCCGGCAGGGCGAAGCGCCCGGCGCCGTCGGTGCGTCCGGAGGCAAGGGTGGCATCGGCGCCGTCGCGCAGGGTGACGAGGATATCGGCCGCCGGCCCGCCGCCGACGAAATAGGCCTCGCCCTCGACGCCGGTGCCGATCAGCGACGCGAAGACCCGCAGGCGATGGGCCGACGCCTCGCCGGCCGTCGCGACGAGCGCCAGAGCCAGGAAAACCGTCGGGGCCATCCCCATAAGCGCTGAGATAGGGCCGGACCACCTCGGTCCGGGGAAAGGCGATGCCCTTTCAGCCGTCATGGCCGGACTTGATCCCATAGGCGCTGAGATAGAGACGGACCACGACGCTGCCGGAAAGGGCGATGCCCTCTCAGCCGTCATGGCCGGACTTGATCCGGCCATCCACGCGACCACGGATCTGGCAGAATGATACGATGGTGGCCTCACAGGACTGGTCAGCTGTCGTGTTCGCGTGGATGGCCGGATCAAGGCCGGCCATGACGCGATTGAACGGGCGAGCCCATTTTCCCCACGATCACTTATCTTAGCGCCTATGGGGGCGATCCCGGCGCTACGGCAGGCCATGGCTGACCTTCCGCCGCGGAGCCAGCATGTCCGGGGCGACACGCGCCAGGAAGGCGCAGGTGACACCGACGATCAAGGCCTCGCCGACCAGCAGCGGCACATAGGAGGCGAGCACGATCCAGGCCGACACGGTGTAGGCGCGGTCGCTCAGCATCAGCACCAGCACCACCATCAGCGCCGTCGTTGCGGCCGAGAGCACGGAGACCGCCGCGCCGACCAGGGCGGCGCGGGACGGCGGCGCCCCCCGGATCAACGGCGCGAAGACCAGCGCCCAGGCCACGCCCGGCAAGGCGATGTTCATGGTGTTGACGCCGAGCGTGGTGATGCCGCCCATGCCGAAGAACACCGCCTGCAGCACCAGTCCGACGAACACCGCCGGCACGGCCGACCAGCCGATCACCAGCCCCATCAGGCCGGACAGCAGGAGATGCACGCTGGTCGGCCCGACGGAGACGTTGATCAGGCTGGCGACGAAGAACAGGGCGGCGACGACGGCGACCCGGGGCAGGCTGTCCTCGTCGAGCTGCCGCAGGGCGAAGGCGAGCGCCCCCGCCGTCACCACGGCGCCGCCAGCCAGGACCGGCACGGACAGGACACCGTCGGGGATATGGGCCATGGCGCGCTCCCGCTTGCCTATTTCATGTCGACGGCCTTGACCCAGATCAGCCCGCCGAGCTCGACCGGCTGGGGCGTTCCCTCGGGGCTCGGCAGCTTGTAGTCGGCCTCGACCAGGGCGGCGAAGCCCCACCAGCCGGCCCGCGGCAGCGCATAGTGGAACACGCCCTGCCCGTCCGCCTTGACGACCTGGGTGATGTAGGCGTCGGCCGGCGGCGTCACCGAGCCGTCGTTCACCCACTCCACCTCGACCTCGGCGAAGGGCACCGGCTTGCCGTCGCGACGCACGACGCCGCTGAACAGGTTACCGGTCCATAGGCCGTAGGGGCGCACCAGCGGCTCGATCTCGACGGGCAGGCCGACCAGTCGGTCCCAGTCCGAGCCCCAGCCATAGGCGTCCACAACGACCTTGGCGTAATGGATGATCGACTTGCCCTCGGCCGGTTCCCAATAGGGCCTGGGCTCGACGAAGAAGGTGTAGGCGCCGGGCTTGTCCGGCTGATAGTCGGCGCGCCAGGCCGACTTGCCATCGCGCGGCGCTTCGGTCAGGCTGGGCAGGAGGTCGGTGACCCCATCCTTGGTCTGGACGCCGAAGCGCACGGGCCTCGGCATGTCCATGGTCGGTCCGCGCTCCATCGGATGGGTGAAGACCAGATCGAGCGAGAGCGCCTTGGCCTCCGGGCCGACGGTGTCGGTGGAGGGCAGGATCTCCTGGAAATGCGCCTGCGCCGCTGCGGCAGACAGCAGCAGCGCGCCGGCCGACAGCGCGGCGATGGTCCTTCTCACGATCCCCTCCGTCGGGCGGGTGGTGTTTCGTATGAACTTTTCAGGAGAACGTCACACCTGTCAACCTACCCGAGCGGGGAGGAGCCCGGTGATTTCGCCGGGATGCCCAGCGCCGCGCGCGTGACGGTGGACACGAAGCGCCAAGGCGGCCAGATCCTGGGCTTCGAAGGCGCGAAGCGCGGCTTTCGCTTCCCGATCCGGCAGACCGATGCCGAGGGGAAGCCCTATGCGGAGCACTATCTCGCCGAGATCAACGCCGTCCATCCGTTTCGAGAGGGGAACGGTCGCACGCAGCCGGCATTTTTGATCCTTCTCGCCGAAAGCGCGGGCTTTGCCGTCGACGCCGACGGATTGGATCGCGACCGCGTGCTTCACGTCATGATCGACAGTTTTCTCCGGGCGTGAAGGCTCGTTGGCAGCCCTTGTTCGCGACCTCATTTCCGACCGGGACTGATCTGACGTCGGCAGGGACCACAAACGCCGCTCTGTCCGTGACAAGGGACGGTATCATTGAAACCGGCGGATGGTGGTCTCTCCGACTAGACCGCCGGGGTGCAACTCCCTCCCCTCAGCGCCTTACCAGCCGGCGGAAGGCCAGGGCCTTGGCCTGGTCGAGCGAGGGCTGGCGGTCGTGGCTCGCCACCAGGTGGGCGCGCAGCCGGTCGGCGGCGAGCGGGGCGTCGCCGGCCTCGATGGCGTCGAGGATGCCGAGATGCTCGCGCAGCGTCGCCGCGTAGGAGCCGCGCATGGCGTGGAGCTGGTATTCGTCGAAACGGCGCAGGGCGGTGTGCTGGCGCACGGCGGCGCGCAGGAAGCGGTTGCCGCTGCAATGGGCGAGCTGGTCGTGGAACTGGGTGTCGAGCTCGACCAGGGCGGCGATGGAGGGCGGACGGTCGGCGGCGGCGAGCTCGGCCTCGTGACGGCGGCGCAGCGCCGCGAAGCCGCGGCGGGCGATCTCGAAGCCCGGCGCCAGCAGCGCCGCCGGCTCCAGGATCAGCCGGAAATCCAGGCTCTCGCGGTAGGAGGCCTCGTCGGCGAGGCCGGGCATGAAGATCCAGGTGTGGCCGACGGAGCGGCGCACCAGGCCGTTGTCGCGCAGCGTCTCCAGCACGTCCTGCGCCTTGACCCGCGTCACGCCGTAGCGCTCGGCGATGCGGGTGATCGAGATCTGGTCGCCGACCAGCCCGGCGAAGCGCTCGGCCAGGATGGTGCGATAGAGCGGGTCGACCTCCTCGCCCGGCAGGCGCGAACGATCGAAGCCGGCGGCGTCGGGGTCGGCGACGAGGGCGAAGCCGCCCTCCTCCCGGCGCGCGGCGAGGCCGAGCTGCTCCAGGAGCTCCAGCGCCTTGCGCACCGGCGTGCGGGAGATGCCGCAGCGCCGGGCCAGGGCCGGCTCGGGCAGGCGGTCGCCGGCGCCCCAGCCCTCCGCCTCCGCCACGTCGAGGATCTCGCGGGCCAGCGCCAGCGTGCGTTCGGACGGCGTGTCGTCGGCGTCGGGCTCGGCCATGGCGTCAGGCGGTTCGGTGGAAGACATCCGGCTTGTAGGGATACCACCAGTCCTGCACCATGGCGCGCCCGTCGATCACGCCCATCTTCGAGCGGCGGAAGGCGTTGAGCCCGTCGCGGCCGAGGGAGCGGCCGAGGCCGGACTGCTTCCAGCCGCCGAAGGGCAGCGCGTCGTTGTCGATCAGCGGGTTGTTGACCCAGACCATGCCGGCCTCGATCTCGGCCACCGCCTGCATCGCCTCGCCGAGGTCGCGGGTGAACACCGAGGCGCCGAGGCCGAAGGGGGTGTCGTTGGCCCGCCGGATCGCCTCGGCGAACGAGCCGACGCGGCTGACGGCGGCGACCGGCCCGAACACCTCCTCATGGGCGATCGCCATGTCCGGCGTCACGCCGGTCAGCACGGTCGGCTCGTAGAACCAGCCGACGTCCCGGCCCGGCGGTACCCGGCCGCCGGCCTCGAGCCGGGCGCCCCGGGCGACCGCGTCGCCGACCAGGCGCATGACCTTGGCCCGCGCCGCCTCCGACACCAGCGGGCCGATCTCGGTCTCGCCGAGCCCCCCGCCGATGCGAAGCCGGCGGGCCTGCTGCACCAGGCCGGCGACGAAGGCGTCGTGCACGCGCTCGTGCACCAGGAAGCGCTCGGCCGAGGTGCAGATCTGGCCGGAGAGGTGGAAGGCGGCCATCACCGAGCCGGCGATGGCGACATCGAGATCGGCATGCTCGGAGATGATCATCGGGTCGGAGCCGCCGGCCTCGAGCACGCAGGGCTTCATCCGCGCCCCGCAGGCGGCGCCGACCGCCTTGGCCGCCGCCACCGAGCCGGTGAAGGCGACCGCATGGGTGCGCTCGCTCTCCACCAGCGCCCGGCCGACCGCCGGCCCGCCGGGGACGCAGCCGACCACGCCGGGCGGCAGCGCCCGCATGTGCTCCATGAAGCGCAGGGTCGAGAGCGTCGTCGCCTCCGCCGGCTTGACGACCGCCACGTTGCCGGCGGCGAGCGAGGCCGCCAGCGTCCAGGCCATCAGCAGGACGGGGAAGTTGAACGGCAGGATGTGCACGCTGATCCCGTAGGGATGATAGGTGCAGAACTGGAAGGAGCCGGGCTGGATCGGCCCGGCGATGCGGCCGGCCTCGTCGCGCGCCATCTCGGCGTAGTAGCGGAACACCGAGGGCACGTTGGCCAGCTCGCCGACCGCCTCCGGATAGGGCTTGCCCATCTCCTGCGACATCAGCCGCGCCACGGGCTCGGGGTCCGCCGCCTCGATGCGTGCGGCAAGGTCATGCAGCAGCCGGGCCCGGCTCTTGGCGTCGAGCCCGGCCCAGGGCGCGCGGGCGGCCTCGGCCGCCGCCAGCACCCGGTCGACGTCGGCGGCATCCGCCTCGGCCGCCCGGCCGACCTCGGTGAGGTCGGCCGGGTTGATCACGGCGCGCGCGGCGCCGCCGGCCGGGACGAAGGCGTTGCCGACGAACAGCGTGGCGATGGCAGGGTCATATGTCGGCATGGCGCCTCAGCGATCGAGGTAGATCTTGCGGGTGACGGCAAAGGTCTCGCAACTGCCGGTCCAGCCCGCGGGGAAGAAGGCGATCGTGCCGGCGCGGACCGTCAGGCTCTCGCCGTTCGCATGGGTGTAGACGGCGTGACCGGCGAGAAAGTGCGTGAACTCGTCACGCGCGATGGTGACGGCGCGCCGGGCCGGATCGCACTCCCAGATGCCGCTCGCGGCCCGCCCGTCCGGCTCCTTGGCGATCTCGACGCCGCGCAGGCCGGCCAGCCGGCCGTCCAGCGTGACGGCGATGCCCCAATCATCGAGGGCCAGCGTCGAAGGGCTTCGGATCACGGGCGTGACCGCACGCGGGCCGCCCTCCGTCAGCATGTAGGTGACGAGGATGTCCTCGGTCACCTCGGCGCGCCCGCGCCAGCCCTGCTTGAAGTGCACCAGCGTGTCCGGCCCGGCCTCGATGGTCTCGCCGTCATCGGAGACGTAGCGGGCCCGGCCGGAGACGAAGTAGCAGAGCTCGTCCGCCGGCAGGATCAGCCGCCAGGAGCCCGGCGTCGAGCGCCAGAGGCCGGCCTCGGGCAATCCGTCCTCGCCCTTGAACAGGAGGCGCCCGCGGTTGAGTGAACGCCCGTCGATCGGCATCTGGTGGGGCCCCCAGTCGACCAGCCCGTCGGCGAAGGCGGCGGCGTCGGCGATGTGCGGCACCAGGGCGGACAGCGTCGTCATTGGATCATGTAGACCTTGCGCACGGTCTCTTGGACGCGGCAGGTGCCGCGCCAGCCGGCGGGGAAGAAGGCCAGCGTGTCCGGCGTGATCTCGATGACCTCGCCGCTCTCATGCACATAGGTGCAGCGCCCGGAGAGGAAATGGCAGTACTCGGCCGAGACCACGTGGCAGTTCCAGAAGCCCGGCGTGCAGATCCAGATGCCGCTTTCCGCCCGCATGTCCGGCTCGCGCGACAAGAGCACGCCGGAGGTGTGCGATTCGCCCTCGATCATGGTCGGGATCACGCCCCAGTCCCCGGCGGCGGGAATGGTGGCGGCCTCGCGCAGCAGCGGCGTCGCCTCGGCCGGGCCGCCGGGGCACAGCATATAGGTGACGACGATGGTCTCGTGCACCGTGGCCTCGCCGGTGAAGCCGGTCTTGAAGTGCACGACGGTGCCGGGCGCGGCCTCGATCGTCTCGCCGGCGTCGCTGCGATAGGTGGCGCGGCCCCTGGCGAAATGGCAGAGCTCGTCGGCGGGGATCGTCAGGCGCCAGCGCCCGGGCGTGCAGCGCCAGAGGCCGACTTCGGGACGCCCGCCCTCGCCCTTGAAGACCAGGCGGCCGCTCGAATGCGACTGGCCCTCGATCATGTCGGGCTGCGGGCCCCAGTCGACCAGGTCGAGACCGTCCGAGGTCACGTCGTGGATGTGGGGCGCGGAGGATGTGGCTGAGGGCGCGGTCACGCGGTCGTTTCCTTCAGGAGGGCGTCGAGACGTCGGGCGGCCGTGGTCGGGCCGTGGGCTGCCTGCATCGCCGCCGAGGCTTTTGCAAGCCGGGCGGCCATGGCTTCGTCGGTGAGCAGGCGCTGGATATTGGCGGCGAGCCCGTCGAGGCTCCAGTCCGCCCGGTGCATCCTGATGCCGTGGCCGGTCTCGTCGACGCGCTGGGCGTTGTCGTGGCCGTCCCAGACATAGGGCATGACGATGGCCGGCTTGCCGAAATAGAGGCACTCGGTGAAGGTGTTGTTGCCGCCGTGGTGGATCACCGCATCGACCTGCGGGATCACCGAGGGCTGCGGGAACCAGCTGCCGAGGATGACGTTCGGCGGCGGCGCCTCATAGGCCTCGCCATAGCCGCCGACATTGACCAGCGCCCTGACCGGCATGGTGCCGAGCGCCGCGATCAGGCGCTTCAGGGTCTCGGTATCGCCCGAGCCGAGCGAGCCGAAGGAGACGTAGAGCAGCGGCTTGTCCCGGTTCGCGGCGAACTCCGGCACGGCGTAAGGCTTGTCCTGGCGCACCGAACCTTCGAGGTACTGGAAGCGGACGGGATCGAGCGGCTCGCGCCGCCGGAAGCGCACGGCCTCGGGATAGAGCAGGATGTTGAGGTGGGGCGAGGCCTCGAAGAACTGGCCGAGCGGATAGGCTTCTTCGCCGTTCTCGGTGAGGAAGTCGTTGAAGCGGGCATGGATCGGCCCGATCACGTCGTTGAAATGCGCCTCGTAGGCGGAAAAGCCCGCCTTGTCGTCCTCGGCGCAGCCGGAGAGGTGCGGCGGGATGTCGGGGTCCGGGATCTCGTTCTCGCTGCAGGAGATGATCCTGACCCAGGGTTTGCCATACTGCTTGATCGCCGGGAACAGGATGACGTTGTCGACGCAGATCAGGTCGGGCTTCACCTCGTCCAGCACGCGCGGCAGGTCCTTCTGGGCCCAGACCGCGGTGTCGACGATGGCGTCCCAGCAGTCGCGGACATAGGTGCCGACCTGCTCGAACGGCGTCTTGTTGAAGTTCGGGATGTGGCCGTTGATGAAGGTCTGCCAGTACTGCGCCAGCTCGTCCGCGCCCATGGGCGGGGCCATGGTGACGACATGCTCGGCGAAGCCGTAGCCGGCATAGGTGCCGGCCATGTCCCCGGCGGTGATGAACACCGCCTTGTGGCCGAGCGCCTCGCAGGCCTGGGCGATGCCGACCGAGTTGAGCGCGGGTCCGTAGGCGGCCTCGGGAAAGAACGCGATCGTTGCCATGGGGCGTTCCCTTTCAGGTCGTTGGCATCGTTGCAGCGGAATCCGACCCGCCGCCGAGCAGGCGGGCATGGGCCGGATCGAACAGGACGGTCGCCCGGTCGCCGACGGCGAGCGGGGCGGCGTCGACATCGCCGGCGCGGCGGTCGACCATCAGCGTCGCCCCGTTCGCCAGCCTCAGGTGCACGCTCTGGCCGACGCCGTGATAGGCGATCTCGGCGACCGTGCCGGCCAGGGCCGGCGCGCCGTCGTCGGGACGCCCCGCCGGCGTGAGCCTGAGGCGCTCGGGCCGGATGGCGAGGCACCCCGGCCCGTCGCCGACGCCCTCGGCCCTGGTGCCGGCGAAGGCGCCGAGACCATCGGCGATCAGGCGGTCGCCGCTGACGCGGCCCTCGATCAGGTTCATCTGGCCGAGGAAGCGGGCGGCGAAGCGGTTCAACGGGCGTTCATAGACCTCGGCCGGACTGCCGATCTGGGCGATGCGGCCGCGGTCGAGCACGGCGATGCGGTCGGACATCACCAGCGCCTCCTCCTGGTCGTGGGTGACGACGACGAAGGCGATGCCGATCTCGCGCTGCATGCGCTTGAGCTCTAGCTGCATCTGCTCGCGCAGGCGCCGGTCGAGCGCCGACAGCGGCTCGTCGAGCAGCAGCAGGCGCGGCCGCTTGACCAGGGCGCGGGCGAGCGCCACGCGCTGGCGCTGGCCGCCGGAGAGCTGCGAGGGGCGGCGGGCGGCGAGGTCGGAAAGCAGGGTCAGGGCCAGCATGTCACCGACGCGCCGCCTGACCTCCGGCCGGGCGACGCCCTCGGCCTCCAGGCCGTAGGCGACGTTCTCGGCCACCGTCATGTGCGGGAACAGGGCGTAGGACTGGAACATCATGTTGACCGGCCGCCGGTTCGGCCGCGTCGCGGTGACGTCCTGCCCGCCGATCAGAATGCGGCCGGCATCGGAGGTCTCGAAGCCGGCGATCATGCGCAGCAGGGTGGTCTTGCCGCAGCCCGAGGGGCCGAGCAGGGCGAAGAACTCGTCGGCGCCGACGCCGAGCTCGACGCCGTCGACCGCGACCAGGGCACCGAAGCGCTTGGTCAGCCGGTCGACCACCAGGATGGGGTTGGCGGCGGTCATGGCCGGGCCTCGTCGGCCGGCGACAGCCGCTGGGCGAGGAAGAGCAGGGTGCAGGTGAACAGGAGCGTCAGGGTGGCCAGGGCATTGATCTCCGGTGTCACGCCGAAGCGGATCATCGCGTAGATCTGCATCGGCAGCGTCGTCGAGGCGGCGCCGGCCCCGGCGGTGAAATAGGCGATGATGAATTCGTCGACCGACAGGGTGAAGGCGAGCAGCGCCGCGGCGACCACGCCCGGCAGGATCGCCGGCAGCACCACCTTGAAGAAGGTGCGCATGCCGCCGGCGCCGAGGTCGGCGGAGGCCTCCACCAGGGTGAAGTCGAAGTGCTTGAGGCGCGTGCGCACCATCATGCAGACATAGGCGACATCGAAGGTGACGTGGGCCAGAACGATCGAATAGAGCCCGAGCGTCATCTGCAGCGCGGTGAAGAAGGACAGGAGCGCGATGGCGAGCACGATGTCGGGGATGATCAGCGGCATGGTCAGGATCGCGTCGAGCAGCCCCGCGCCGCGCCGCCGGCCGCGCGCCTCGACGCCGAAGGCGAGCAGCGTGCCGAGCACGGTGGAGATGGCGGTGACCGAGACCGCGACGATCAGGCTGTTCCAGCCGGCATGCAGGATCTTGGTCGAGGCGGCGAGCGCGGCATACCACTTGGTGGAGAAGCCGGACCAGACCGTCGGCAGGCCGGCCTCGTTGAAGCTGAGCAGCACGACGATGGCGATCGGCACGTAGAGGAAGCCGTAGACCAGCGCCAGATGCGCCCGGAGCCAGCGGACAGGCAGGCCGAGGGGATTTCTCATGCCGCCGCTCCCCGCCGCGCCGCCCGGCCGGTCAGGGCGGCCTGGGCGAAGAGGAGCAGCATCATCACCGCGATCAGCACCAGCGACAGGGCGGCGCCGAAGGGCCAGTCGCGCGCGGTGAGGAACTGGTCGTAGATCAGGTTGCCGATCATCTGCACCTGGCCGCCGCCGAGCAGGTCGGCGGAGACGAAGTTGCCGATCGACAGGACGAAGATGAACACCGCGCCGGTGGCGATGCCGGGCAGGGTCAGAGGCAGCATCACCTTCAGGAAGGTGCGCAGGCTCCCGGCGCCGAGATCGGCCGAGGCTTCGAGCAGCGAGCGGTCGAGCCGGCTGATCGAGGTGTAGATCGAGAGCACGACGAAGGGCAGGTAGGAATAGACCAGGCCGAGGATGACGGCCGGCTCGCTGTAGAGCATGTCGACCGGCTGCTCGACGAGGCCGCCGGCGCCGAGCGCGCCGTTGATCAGGCCCTTGCGGTTGAGCAGCACCATCCAGGCATAGGTGCGGATGAGGTAGTTGGTCCAGAACGGCAGCATCACCAGGAAGAGCAGCGTGGTGTGCCGGCGCGGCGGCGCCAGCGAGATGGCGAAGGCCGCGGGATAGGCGACGAGCACGGCGATGACCGTGGCGACGAGGGCGACGCGGGCCGAGCCGAGGAAGACTTCAAGATAGAGCGGGTCGAGGACACGGGTGAAATTGTCGAAGGTCTGCGCCTCGTAGTCGATGCCGCCATAGACGCCGCGCTCGAAGAAGGCGTTGAAGAACAGCACGCCGCAGGGCACCAGCAGGAACAGGGCGATCCAGCCGAGCCCGGGCGCCGCCAGCAGCATTCGCGACCATCGCGAGGTGATCATCGGGGCGAGTCCTCGGCGTTGCCTGCGGCGGTGGGAAGCGCCACGGTTCCGTCCTCACCGCGACGCCTGCGTCTTCCCTCCCCCTTGCGGGGAGGGATAAAGGGTGGGGGTCGTACAGGACAGGACGAGCCCTGCGTCCACTACCCCCACCCCTTACCCCTCCCCGCAAGGGGGAGGGGATCGGCAGGCGTCGCGCCTGAATGCTATCCCCCCTGCCCTACTTCGCCGCCATGATCTCGGTGACGGCGCGGGCGTAGTCCTTCTGCGCCTTGCCGACATCGAGAAGCTGTTCCTGCTTGAGCAGTTCGGCCGGCGTCATGGCCAGGTTCGGATATTTCTCGAACAGGGCCTTGTCGAGGCTCTCCATGCCGGCCTTGTTCGGCGTCTTGTACATGATGTTCTCGGACACCCACTTGGCCACGTCGGGCTGCAGGATGAAGTTCAGGAAGGCGTGCGCCGCGTCCTTGTTCTCCGAGGCGGCGGTGACGACGATGGTGTCGACCCACAGGTCGGTGCCTTCCTTCGGCACGACGTACTTGATCGCCGCGTTCTCGGCGGTGCCGTAATTGCACCAGCCGTCCCAGGCATGGACCAGCAGCGCCTCGCCGGAGACGAGCTTGGAGTAGAAGGTCGTGTCATCATAGGCGAGCAGCGACTTCTTCGTCTCCTTGAGCAGGGCCACCGTGTCCTTGATCCTGGCCGGATCGGTCTCGTTGACCGAGAAGCCCTGGTCCTTGAAGCCGGCGCCGAGCAGCCAGCGGTCGGTCGAGAGCATGGTGACCTTCTTGGCCAGCTCGGGCGCCGGCTTCAGCAGGTCGTTCCAGCTCGCCGGAGCCGTCTTGACCAGGTCCGAGCGGTAGCACAGCCCGGTCGTGCCCCAGGCGTAGGGGATCGAGATGGCATTGCCCGGATCGTGCCTGAGCTGCGAGGCCTCGGGATAGAGATTCTTGAGGTTCGGGATCTTGGCGTGGTCGAGCTTGGCGACCAGGCCGAGCTTGTCGAGCGCCTGGGCGAACTGGCCGGACACGAACAGGACGTCGTAGCCCTTGCCGCCGCCGGCGGTGACCTTGCCCATGATCTCCTCGTTGGTCGCGTGGACGGTGAGCTCGGCCTCGTAGCCGGTCGCCGCCTTGAACCGATCGAGCAGGTCCTTGGGCATGTAGGCGTCCCAGTTGGAGATCACCAGCTTGCCGCCGGCGTCGGCGGAGCCGCCGAGCGCCAGGACGGTGCCGAGGGCCAGCAGGCCGGCACGAGCGACGTTTGCAAGAGAGGAGGCAGTCCCGGGCCGTTGCATGCGATCGTCCCCTTCTGGAATGGGCGCCCTTCATGGAGCGCACCTGTGTTATCGACGATCATTGTACATGACGAAGACTTGTCGAAAAGCCGAAAGTGCATAATTCCAGAAAATAATACATATTGCATTGCGGCATAGGCAGTGACCGGCCGGCCGCGCGGGGAGCTCCCTGCGACATCCCTCCCCTGCATTCGCGAGGGCCGCGCGTGCCGCGACAGCGCGCGAGCGACGTCGCCGCTCGGCATCAAAATCCGACGAACTCGGCGTTGCTGCGCGCCCTCGGCCGCCGCGAGCGCAGCGCCGGCGAGCCGGGCCTGGTGGCACGGGATGATCGGCCATTGAGAGTTGGGGGGACGGGACGTATTCTGCATGCGTGGCGGACGGTGGTAAGCCATGGCCGCCATCCCATGTTGCGGCATGCAGGAGGCGTCCGATGAAGCTGTCCGGCCCCGACCACCCGATCACGATCAAGCCCGGCACCCGTCGCGTGCGCGTCCTCTTCAACGGCCGCGTCGTGGCCGACACGATCCGGGCGCTGGTGCTGAAGGAAGCTGCCTATCCCGAAGTGCTCTACATCCCGCGGGAGGACGCCAATATGGGCCTGCTGCGCCGCACCGACCACGAGACCCATTGCCCCTACAAGGGCGAGGCGAGCTACTTCACCGTGGTCGCCGACGGCCGGGAGGCGGAGAACGCGGTCTGGAGCTACGAGCAGCCCTTCCCGGCCATGCAGCCGATCGCCTGCCACCTGGCGTTCTATCCCGACCGGATCGACCGGATCGAGCAGATCGGCTGAGAAGGAGCGTCCTGCGCTACCCCGCGGACGCCTGGGCGATCGGCGGCTGGAAGGCGTAGCCCATGTCCCAGGGGAAGTAGATCCAGGTGTCCTGGCTCACCTCGGTGATGAAGGTGTCGACCAGCGGCCGCCCGAGCGGCTTGGCGTAGACGGTGGCGACATGCGCCTTGGGCAGGCGGTCGCGCACGACGCGCACGGTCTTGCCGGTGTCGACGAGGTCATCGATGACCAGGATGCCCTCGCCGCCGTTGACGGCAAGCTTGTCGTCGACGTCCTTGAGCACCTGCAGGCCACCCTGGGAAGTGTAGTCGTGGTAGCTGGCGATGCACATGGTCTCGATCAGGCGGATGCCGAGCTCGCGCGAGATGATCGCCGCCGGGACCAGCCCGCCGCGGGTGATGCAGACGATGGCCGAGAACGGGCCCGAGCCGGACAGCCGCCAGGCGAGCGCGCGGGCATCGCGGTGGAACTGGTCCCAGGAAACAGGGAAGGCCTTGTCGGGCAAGGGTGAACTCATCGTCCGGTCCTTTTGCGAGGCGGCGCGGCCAGCGCGCCAGGGTGGCGCGCGATAAAGCGCATGCGCGCGCTTTCCACAAGTCCCAAGCCGCGGCCCGGCAGCCGGTTCATCGCCGCTGGTGCTCGATCACCTCGACCACCATCCGTTCGACCGCCGCCTTGGCGGCGGCGACCGCGGCCGGGTCCTTGCCGCGGATCACCAGTTGGGTCTGGAAGCCCTTCGGGCCGAAGGACGGATAGGAGCCGATCGAGACGTCGGGATGCGCGGCGGCGATGGCGCCGAGCGGCTGGGCGATCAGGCCCTCGCCGATGCCGTAGCCCGGCGACACGGTCTCGGTGATCATGCGGGCGCCGGCCTGGAGGGTCGGCACGACGCTGTCGAGCATGCGCTGCATGATGTTGGGCACGCCGGCCATGACGATGACGTTGCCGACCCTGAAGCCGGGCGCGCCGGACACCGGATTGTCGATCAGCTCGGCGCCGTCGGGGATGCGCGCCATGCGCAGCCGCGCCTCGGTCAGCTCGCCGTCGGCATAGCGCGCCTTCAGGACGGCGACGGCGCGCGGGTCGTGGCCGATGCCGACGCCGAAGGCCGCGGCCATGGAATCGGCCGTGATGTCGTCGTGGGTCGGGCCGATGCCGCCGGTGGAGAAGACGTAGTCGTAGCGCGCGCGCAGGGCGTTGACCGCCGCCACGATCTCGGCCTCGACGTCGGGGACGACCCGCACCTCGCGCACGTCGATGCCGACGGCGGTGAGATATTCGGTGATGTAGCCGATATTCTTGTCCTTGGTCCGGCCTGAGAGGATCTCGTCGCCGATGACGAGGATCGCGGCCGTGACGGTTCTCAAAGTCTCGCTCATGAAACAACTCCGGCGTCCCCGCCGGTTTATAGCGCGGCGCGGGAGAAGCAAGAAGCGCCGCCTATGCCCCCTCCACCGCCGCCGCGAGCGCGCCGGCGAGCTCGACCACCAGCGGCCCGGCATCGGGGCGATGATGCAGGGCGATCTCCATGGGCTCGACGGGCGGCAGGCCGCTGTCGGGGCCGAGGACGCGGTGGGTCGGCGTCGCCACGCGCTCCGGCAACAGGCTGATGCCGAGACCGTCCGCCACGGCCGCCTGGATGCTGGCGAGGCTCGACGAGGTATAGCTGATGCGCCAGCGCCGGCCGCGCGCCTCCAGCGCGCCGATCATGTCGTCGCGGTAGAGGCCGCGCGGCGGAAAGGCGACCAGCGGCAGCGGGTCGAGGGCGGCGGAGGGATATCGCCCGCTGTCGATCCAGGCCAGCGCCTCGAGCCGGCACAGCATGCCCTCGCCGGCGCCGCGGCGCTGCTTGACCAGCACCAGGTCGAACTCGCCGCGGCCGTAGCGCTCGCGCAGGTCGCGGCTCAGGCCGCTGATCACCTCCAGCTTGACCTGCTCGTGCCGGCGGCTGAAGGCGGCGAGCACGCGGGTGGTGGCGCCGGCGGCGAAATCCTCCGGCACGCCGAGCCGCAGCGTCACCGCCAGCTTCGTGCCCGCGAGCGCCGCGATCATCTCCTCGTTCAGCGCCAGCATGCGCCGGGCGTAGGCGAGCAGCGTTTCGCCCGCACCGGTCGGTGCGACGCGCCGGCGACTGCGTTCGAGCAGGCGCTGCCCCGCCGCCTCCTCCAGCCGCAGCACCTTCTGGCTGACGGTCGACTGGGTGGAGTTCAAGCGGCGCGCCGCGGCGGTGAAGCTGCCGGTATCGGCGACGGCGACGATGGCGCGGAGCAGGTCGAGGTCGAAAGCCGAACTATTCATAATCCCACTGCTTAGCAGTGAAACATTTCATTTTGAACTGGAAATGGACGCGTTTATTGCAGGGGCGAGCCGCGGCCGCGGGTCCCGGCCGCATTGCACACCAGCGGGGAGACATGCGGATGCCGCGGTTCTGGCCGAGACTTGCCTGCGCCTTCGTCGTCGCATCCCTCGCCTGGCTTTCCCCCGCAACCGGCGGAGGCGGCATGCCCGAAAGCGAACTGCACCAGGCGGCGGCCGGCGGCGATGCCGCAGCCATCCGCGACCTTCTCGCCCGCGGCGCCGGGATCGAGGCCCGCGACGACCGCGGCCGCACCCCGCTGCTGGTCGCCACCCAGGCCAACCGGGTCGAGGCGGCCCGGACGCTGATCGAGGCCGGCGCCGACGTCAACGCCAAGGATGCGATCCAGGACAGCCCCTATCTCTACGCCGGCGCCCGCGGCCACCTCGACATCCTGCGCCTGACCTTGGCGCACGGCGCCGACCTCCGGAGCACCAACCGTTACGGCGGCACGGCCCTCATCCCGGCGGCCGAGCGCGGCCATGTCGAGACGGTTCGCACCCTGATCGAGGCCGGCGTCGACATCGACCACGTCAACCGGCTGCATTGGACGGCGTTGCTGGAGGCGATCATCCTCGGCGACGGCGGACCGCGCCATGTCGCCATCGTCAGGCTGCTGGTCGATGCCGGAGCCGACGTGAACCTGGCGGACGGTGACGGCGTCACGCCGCTGCAGCACGCCCGCAGGCACGGCCATGCCGAGATGGCGACGATCCTGGCGGAAGCCGGCGCCCGCTGAGCCGGCCCTGCCCCATTCCCTATCGGAGACAGCAGACATGGAGAGCACGCAGCGTTTCCTGTGCGAGGCGATCGAGCTGGCGCGCGGCAACATCGCCGGCGGCGGCCGGCCCTTCGGCGCCGTCGTCGTCAAGGACGGCAAGGTCATCGCCTCCGGCGTCAACCAGGTGGTGGCCACCCATGATCCGACGGCGCATGCCGAGCTGACGGCGATCCGCGCCGCCTGCCGCGCCCTCGGCACGCCCCGGCTCGACGGCTGCAGCGTCTATGCCAGCGGCCACCCCTGCCCGATGTGCCTGGCGGCCATGCGGATGACCGGCGTCGCCGCGGTCGCCTACGCCCATTCCAACGAGGAGGCCGCGCCCTATGGCCTCTCCACGGCGGCGGTCTACGCCGACCTCGCCAGGCCCTTCGCCGAGCAGTCGATGGCGATCACCCATGTGCCGGTCCGGCCGGAGGGCCATGGCCACCTCTACGCCGAATGGCGGGCCGCCGCGGAGCGGGCATGAACGCCGCTCCGCCCCCGGTCTCCGCGCCGCCGCGACAGGCCCTGCTCCTCCTCGGCGTGGCGCTGGTCGGCCTCAACCTCAGGCCGTTCCTGACCGCGGTCGGCCCGCTCGCCGCCGAGATCGGCGCCGAGACCGGCCTCGACCTGCGCGGCCTCGCCTGGCTGACCCTGGCGCCGATCCTGCTGATGGGCGCGTGCGCCTTCGCGGCGCCGGCGCTGCAGCGCCGGCTCGGCGGGCGGGCGGCGGTGCTCGGCGGCCTCGCCCTGCTCGGCCTCGGCTCGGGCCTGCGCCTGTTCGCCGGGACCGGCGCCGCCCTGATCGGCACGGCCGCCCTGTGCGGCCTCGGCGCGGCGATCATCCAGGCCGTGTTCCCCGGGATCATCAAGCAGCAGTTTCCCCGGGCCGTCGCCGTGGTCACCGGCCTCTATTCGGCGATGATGATGGGCGGCGGCGCGCTCGGCGCGCAGCTGTCGCCCATCCTTGCCGGCTGGTCCGGCGACTGGCGCCCCGCCCTCGCCTGGTTCGCCGCTCCGGCCGTCCTGGCGCTGGCCCTGGGATGGCGCATCCTGCCGCGGCGCGCGGCGGGCGAAGGCGTGCCGCCGCAGGCGACGGCGCTGCTGGCTCGGCCGCGCACCTGGCTGCTGATGGCCTGCTTCGGCCTGGTGAACGGCGGCTATTCCACCAGCGTCGCCTGGCTTGCCCCCTTCTATCGGGCCCACGGCTGGAGCGGTGCCGCCGGCGGCAGCCTGATCGCCGTCATGGCGGCGGCCCAGGCCGTCGCGGCGCTGGCCCTGCCGACGCTGGCGGCAGGACATCGCGACCGCCGCCCCTGGCTCTGGCTGACCCTCGGCCTGCAAGCCGTCGGCTTCGCCGGTCTCGCCGCCTGGCCGGACGCTGCGGCGCTGGCCTGGGCCGTCACCGTCGGCGCCGGCCTCGGCGGCTGCTTCGCCCTCATGCTGGTGGTCGCGCTCGACCATCTCGCCGACCCGGCCGAGGCCGGCGCTCTCTCGGCCCTGATGCAGGGCGGCGGCTTCCTGATCGCCGCCGTCGCGCCCTGGATCGCGGCGCTGCTGCACGACAGCACCGGCGCCTTCACGGCCGGATGGCTGCTGCACCTGGCCAGCGTCGGCGCGGTGGCCGTCCTCTGCCTGCGCTTCTCGCCGGCCGGCTATGCCGCCGCCATGGGCGCCGGCCGGCTGCCGGCTGCAGGAACGGCTCCTTCGTGAGAACCGCGAAAACGGCGGCGTCCCTCGAAGCGTGAGGCCGGCCCGAAGGCGATCAAGCCGCCATCATGGCGCGGTTGGTGTCGCGGGCGACCATGAAGCGCAGGGCGCGCCGGGCGGTGGCGGGGGTCATGCCCTCGAACTCGCGCTTCAGGTCCTCCAGGTCGCCGCGTCCCGGCGAACCCTGCGGGCGCAGGCGCAGCACCAGCTTCATCGTCGCCCAGGTGAAGTTCAGCGCCCGCACCATCAGGATGAGACCGCCGTTCTTGTCGGCGCACAATGCGGTCTCCACCGCCTCGACCGGCAGCTTGGTCAGGCCGGACAGGGCGCAGACCACCTCCTCGAACTTGCCTGAACGGGCGAAGCCGGCTACGGCCGGCTCGTTCAGCTTGCCGCAATTGGCGACGCGGGTCACCGCCTCGATCGCCGCCGCATAGTCGCGCGCACCGGTCCGGGCCTGCGTCTCGAGGGTCGCCGCCGCAGCCTGCACCAGCTTGTCGAGCGCGCCGATCGTCTCGCGGTCGCTCCGGCGCGCCAGCCGTGCCCTGACGTCCTTGGCCGCCTTCTCGACCAGCAGCTTGAAGTGCTGCGGCGGCAGGTCGACCCGCAGGCCCACCATTTGCTGCAGCGCCGGATCGTCCTCGGAGCGGTGGACGAGCGTCTCGAAGCCGCCTTCGGAGAAGGCGGCATTGGGATTGCCCGCCGCCGACCGCAGCACCGACCGGTCGCCGCGCTCGACCAGGACGTCGGTGACCATGGCGGTGAGGACCTTGCGGCTGGAGATCGCCAGCAGGTGCTCCTGGCCGGATTCTCGGGCAATCCGGCTCAATTCCGCCTCCGACAGCCGCTCGGATTGGGCGAGGACCGGCGCGGCGACGCTGATATGGTCGCGCGCCAGATCGTGGATGGCCTGCTTCGGCGCGTTCGGGATCGGCGCCAGCACGCGGGCGACGCTCGCCCTCGTCTCGGTCTCGACCACGTGGAGAAGACGGCGCATCACCTCGTCATAGACCTCGACATGGGTCTCGGCGAGGCTGTCGGCGGTGGCGACGAACAGGTTGGTGATGCTCTTCAGCGAGCGGACATGCCGCATCGGATCCTGCTCGGCAATGGCGGACTCCAGCTCCGTCAGGAGCGCACTCAACGACTGACTCATGAAACCTGTCCTCAGGCGGCGGAAAGTTCGACGGCGTGTTCGCCGAGATTGGCCTGGATGACGCCGGTGATCTTGGCGCTCAGGTCCGGATTGGTGCTTTCGCCGAGCAGCATGCGCAGCGTCTGCTGCACCGTCGAGACGGTCACGCCCTCGTCGACGGCCATGGCCAGGGCCCGCCATTTCATCATCGGGTCGAGCGTGCCGCAGACGTCGAACAGGATGATCGGCCGGATGCCGAGCGGGGCGAGCCCGAGCGCGAAGGGGATGATGTCGCGCTCGATGAAGTTGCCGGCCAGCAGCGCCCGGCTGACGCCGGCCTCGGCCAGCGCCGCCACGGCCGCCTCCGGGTGCAGGCGCCGGGCTTCGGGCCCGACGGCCTCGGTGCCGATATGGGAGACGCCGATCGGCAGGATGTCGATCGCCGCCTCGAGCACGCGCGTGCCTTCCAGCCAGTTGATGTAGGATCCGTCATCCACCATCGACGCGGACGAGCCCCAGTTGAAAAGGCACAGTGCCGAATGCTCTCCGAAGCTCATGCCATGGATTCCTGTCTGCCGACCCCGTGCTGGTAGCATCGCGGGGTGTAAGGGCCGGTTTCGGCCATTGCTGCAATTTGATGCATCCCTCCGGCCGATCGTGACGCGGCGCGCCGCGGGCGTGACCGCCGGCCTGTCCGGATCGACCGCACCGATCCGTTTCGTCCGGCGGAGGCGATGCGGCCATCGCCGCAGCAACTTCAAGGCCACGCCCTGCTTGAACGCCCGTCGGCCCGCAACGTCCGGCAGACCTCGGCATGCTCGTTGCGGCCGACCAGTTCCTGCACTGCGAAGGAGGCTGTGTCTGGCCCTTCCCCAGATGTCGCACCGCTGTCGAGGAAGCAGCCGGCTTCGTCCCTCGCCGCGAGCAGGGCTCGGGTCTCCGCCAGCGCGCCGGGCTTCGGGGGTAGCTATCGCATGTAAAAACACAACAAACCCCGGCATCATCACCAGGGCATAAATTTCATAATATGACTGAAAGGAATCCCCCCATCGCCCTTCGACGATGGGGGTAATCCTTCAATGGTAAAACCACCTTGCCGTGGCTTCCCTACCGATTTCCCATGTGGACCTTGGCTTCTTGCGCAGCGTTCGTCAATAGGGCTTGATCAAGCGAGCGGAACAAATCAGGGGACGGGCATGCGCGTCTTGGGACTGGATGTCGGTATCGCATCGGTTGGCTGGGGGCTGATCGAGATCACCGATCCCGACGAGGCGTGCGCTGCTGTCCCGAGCGTGATCGCCGCTGGCGTGTGGATGCACGATGCACCAGAGGACAAGACCCAGACAGGCACCAAGCTGCGCTCGGAAATGCGCCGCGTGTTTCGCGGCCAACGCCGGGTGATCCGCCGCCGGCGCCAGCGCATGAATGCTGTGCGCCATTTGCTGGCAGAAACCGGCCTGCTGGCATCGTCCGACCGCGACGCCCTGCGGGCGCCGGATTGCGACCCCTGGCAGCTACGGGTCGACGGGCTGGAAGAGCGGTTGACGCCGCGACAATTCGCGGTCGCGCTCGGCCACATCGCCCGCCATCGCGGCTTCAAGTCCAACGCGAAAGGCAACGGCGGCAACGATCCGGAAGACGGCAAGATGCTGAAGGCAAGCGCCGAGACGCGGGAGAAGCTGGCAAGGTTCGGGACGCCGGCCCGCGTGCTGACCGAGGACGAAAGCTTCGTGCTGCGCCGCACGCCGCGCCGCGACGGCGGCGTCGACACGGTGCGGCGGCTGCGCAACCGCGAAGGCGACTATTCTCGTTCACTGCTGCGCGACGATCTCGGCCTGGAGGTGCGCGACCTCTTCCGTGCCCAGCGCCGCCTCGGCCTTGCCCAGGCCACGACCGAGCTTGAGGAACGCTTCCTGAAGGCGGCCATGGATCAACGCCCGTTGCAGGACAGCGAGCACCTCGTCGCGTCCTGCCCCTTCGAGACGGCCGAACGGCGGGCGGCCCGGCGCGGCTATTCCTTCGAGCGCTTCCGCTATCTCTCGCGCCTCAACGCCCTGTCGCTGGAGGGGCGCGAGGCCAAGCGTCTCACCCGCGAGGAGATCGCGTCCGCCTTCGCCGATTTCGGCGCCACGGCGCGGATCAGCTTCTCCGCCCTTCGCAAGAAGCTCGGCCTGCCGGTCGGCGTCTCCTTCGGCGGCGTCAAGACCGAGGAGGAAGGCAAGCGTGACGTGGTCTCACGCAGCGGCGACGCCGCCAGCGGCACAGCGCGGCTGCGCAAGCTCATCGCCGGCGCGCATGGCGAGATGGCGTGGCGTTCGCTTGCCGACACCCGACCCGAGCTCCTCGACAGGATCGCCGAGATCGTCTCGTTCCGCAGCGACCTCGACAGCATCGCCAGGGGGTTGGCCGAGGCCGGTCTCGACCCCGCAATCCAGGAGACGCTGAAGCGGGCGGCCCGGGCCGGCGAGCTCGACATGTTCGGCGGCGCCGGCCATGTTTCCGCCAAGGCGGCCCGCGCCATCCTGCCCGGCCTGCAGGACGGGCTGACCTATGACAAGGCCTGTGCCGCCGTCGGCTACGACCACACTGCCAGCCGGGAACGCCATGCTTTCGACACCGGAGCCGAGGGCAAGGAAGCCCTGGCCCGCCTGATCCGAGAGGAGCGCATCTCGCGCGACCTCGTCGGCAGCCCGACGGCGCGCAAGGCACTGATCGAGGCGCTGAAGCAGGTGAAGGCCGTCATCGAGGAGCATGGCCTGCCGGACCGCATCCATGTCGAGCTCGCCCGTGACGTCGGCAAGTCGATCGAAGAGCGAGAGGAGATCGAGCGCGGCATCGAGAAACGCAACAGGCAGAAGGACAAGCTGCGGCAGGAGTTTGAAAGCAAGGTGGGACGCGCGCCAAGAGAGGGTCAACCCGGTACGGAAGAGCTCTTGCGCTTCGAGCTTTGGAGTCAGCAAAATTGTCGCTGCCTCTATACGGACACCTATATTTCGCCGCCGCAGCTCTTCGCAGACGACAATACCGTCCAGGTGGACCATATCCTGCCCTGGGGCCGGTTCGGCGACGACAGCTTCCACAACAAGACGCTGTGCCTCGCCGGCGCCAACCAGGCCAAGCGGGACCGCACGCCCTACGAATGGCTGGGCGGGGACGAAACCGCGTGGGAGGCCTTCGTCGCTCGCGTCAGATCCATCCCTTACATGAAAGGCATGAAGCGGCGGAATTATCTGCTCCAGAACGCCGACGAGGTGGTGGAGCGGTTCAGGACCCGCAATCTCAACGATACGCGCTGGAGCTGTCGCCTGCTGGCCGAAGCCCTGCGCCAGGTGCTGCCCGACCAGCCGACCGGCCGTAAGAACGAGAGGGGCCAGGACATCCTGCGCCGCCGCGTCTTTGCACGGCCGGGCAGCCTGACCGATCGCATGCGCCGGGCCTGGGGCTTGCAGCATGGCAAAAAGGATGCGGACGGCAAGCGCATTCCCGACGACCGGCACCATGCCGGCGACGGCTTGATCACCGCCGGCATGACGGAATCGCTGCTCAACCGCGCGACTCGCGAAGTGCAGAAGATCGAGGCTCAGGGCCTGTCCTACGACCTGACAAAGAGCATCTCGCCGCCCTGGCCGGATTTCCGCGCTGAGGCACTCGAGGCCATCGAAGGCGTCTTCGTCGCCCGGGCCGAGCGCCGCCGGGCGCGCGGCAAGGCCCATGACGCGACCATCCGCCAGATCGGCGAGAAGGACGGCGAGGAAATCGTCTTCGAGCGCAAGCGCGTCGCCGACCTGAAGGCGGCCGACCTCGATCGCGTCAAGGACCGGGAGCGCAACGCCGCCCTGATCGCCAGCCTCGCCGCCTGGATCACCGACGGCAAGCCGAAGGACCGTCCGCCACTTTCGCCCAAGGGCGACCCGATCGCCAAGGTGCGGCTGGAGTCCAGGGGCAAGGTCGCGGTGAGGCTCTATCGCGGCGGCCCCACAAACCCACCTGGCACGGTAGATCGCGGCGAGATGGCGCGTGTCGACGTCTTTGCCAAGGCGACGCCCAAGGGCGTGCGACAATATTTCCTCGTGCCGATCTATCCGCACGAGATCGCCACGCTCGACCAGCCGCCGAACCGGGCCGTGGTCGCCTACAAGCCGGAGAGCGAGTGGGTGGCGATGGACGAGACCTACGACTTCCTGTGGTCCCTGGTACCGATGAGCCTGCTGAAGGCGGTCGACCGGAACGGAAGCGTCTTCTTTCCCGGGCAGGTTGACGGCAATCTCGGCTATTTTCGAGGAATGCATCGCATCACAGGTGCAATCAGCCTTTCAGGCATCGTCAACCAAACCGACATCAAGACCGGAATCGGCGCGCGGACGTTAAGTCATTTCAGGAAATTTACAGTGGATCGTCTTGGTCGAACGTTCGAGATCGAACGGGAGATACGGACATGGCGTGGAAGGGCGTGCATCTGAGCCGACCGGCTCGTCTGAACACCGCTGACGGGCAGATCGTGGTTGCGCAGGACGACGGCGAGGTGCGCCTGCCGCTGGAGGACGTCGCCTACATCATCCTCGACGCACCGCATGCGACACTGACCAGCACGCTCCTCAGCGCCTGCATGGATGCCGGCATCGTGATCGTCGGCGTCGACCAGCGCCACACTCCGAACGGCATCATGCTGCCCTTTCACAGCCACCATCGGCAGGCCGGGGTGGCGGCCGCGCAACTCGCCCTCTCCGAGCCGTTCCGCAAGCGCTGCTGGCAGCGCGTGGTCGTGGCGAAGATCGGCAACCAGGCCGCGCACCTTGCGGTGCGCGGCCGTCCAGGTTCCGACGCGCTTCTCGCCATGGCCAAGCGAGTCGGCTCGGGCGATCCCGACAATGTCGAGGCGCGTGCGGCGCGTGATTATTGGCGCGCCCTGTTCGAAGGCTTCGTCCGGGAGGATCCGGCCGATCTCCGCAACAAACTGCTGAACTACGGCTACGCGGTGATCCGCGCCGGCGTCGCCCGCGCCCTCGTCGCTTACGGACTGCTGCCGAGTATCGGGCTGAACCACGCCAGCATCACCAACGCCTTCAACCTCGCGGACGATATCGTCGAACCGTTCCGTCCCTTCGTCGACCGGTTGGGCTTTGCCCGCGCCGAGGGGCGGCCCACGGAGGATGAACTCACCATCGACGACCGGCGGGCGATGGCCGGCATTCTCACAGCCGACTGTCGTGTCGGCGGCGAGACGGTGAGCCTGCTCGTCGCCACGGAAAAAGCCGCGGAGGGCCTCGCGCGCTGCATCGAGACCGCGAGCCCTGCCCTGATGGCGCTGCCGAGCTTCGCCCCGACGCCGGCTCCCGCACCATGAAGGCCGCGGAGGTTCGCTACATGTGGCTGTTCGTCTTCTTCGACCTGCCCGTCGGCACCAAGACCGAACGCCGCCATGCCACGCGTTTCCGCAACTTCCTGAAGGATGACGGCTTCCTGATGCTGCAGCTTTCGGTCTATTCCCGCGTGATCCGCGGCGAGGAAGCTGTGGATAAGCACCTGAACCGGGTCACCAAGAACCTTCCGCCGTGCGGCAGCGTGCGCACATTGACAGTGACTGAACGTCAATATGCCCGCATGAAGCTGCTGATCGGAGAGCCGACCAAAAATGAGCGAGTCGCACCGCAACAGCTGGTCCTGCTCTGATTTCGGCCTCGGCAAGAAGGCAGAAATCAGAGCAATTCCAGCCAGTTACACGTGGCGGAGCCTACCATGGGGAAATCGGTAGGGAAGCCACGGCTACCAGGTGTGCATGTCGAAGTTCTCCGGGAGCCTACCATGGGGAAATCGGTAGGGAAGCCACGGCGGCGCGGCCGGTGGCCTCGGGTCAGAAGTTAGCCTACCATGGGGAAATCGGTAGGGAAGCCACGGCGCCTCCTCCGTCGCATACAATGCGGCCTGTAGCCTACCATGGGGAAATCGGTAGGGAAGCCACGGCCGCTCTCTATCGCGGAGCGCTTGGGCACGCAGCCTACCATGGGGAAATCGGTAGGGAAGCCACGGCTACAGAGGGGAGGCGCGCGTCGAGGGCGAAAGCCTACCATGGGGAAATCGGTAGGGAAGCCACGGCGCCGTCCGGCGCCACCCAGGTGCAGTGCACAGCCTACCATGGGGAAATCGGTAGGGAAGCCACGGCTCCGCGGAGCAGACGTGCCCGGGCAGGAAGAGCCTACCATGGGGAAATCGGTAGGGAAGCCACGGCCCACGTCAGATTCTTGCCGATCCGCGCGCTAGCCTACCATGGGGAAATCGGTAGGGAAGCCACGGCCGCTGGGCAGGTATCTGGCGAGGAAGTCGAGAGCCTACCATGGGGAAATCGGTAGGGAAGCCACGGCCTGTAGGAGCCGGTCCTGCCCGGTGCTGATAGCCTACCATGGGGAAATCGGTAGGGAAGCCACGGCCGTCCCGGTCAGCGTGACCGCCGCCAAGATAGCCTACCATGGGGAAATCGGTAGGGAAGCCACGGCGGCGACGAGCGCCCCGCCGAGCGCCGTACAAGCCTACCATGGGGAAATCGGTAGGGAAGCCACGGCTGCAGTGGATCGGGAGGCCATCAACAGAGCAGCCTACCACGGGGAAATCGGTAGGGAAGCCACGGCCTCCGGTGGCGGCACCAGCGCGTTGACCAGAGCCTACCACGGGGAAATCGGTAGGGAAGCCACGGCCCATGACGTTGCTCCTATGTTGAGGAGGTCAGCCTACCACGGGGAAATCGGTAGGGAAGCCACGGCAGCGACATCCTGCGGGCCCTCCGCGCGGCAAGCCTACCACGGGGAAATCGGTAGGGAAGCCACGGCCCTGGTGACACTCTCATCCCAGGCCCCGCAAGCCCATCATGGAACCGTTCTCCCCGCCCCGCCCCCGTGCTAGCCTGCCGTGATGAGCGACCGGGGGCAGGCCGGCGGCGAGACCGGGGCATCGTCGTGGCGGGCGGCGTTCGCGCCGGCCGGCGGGGCAGTGCGGCCCTTCCTGGTCGGACGATATGTCGGCTGGGAGGAGAGCTCGGCCGGGCCGATCCGCCGGCGCGAGATGCCGGTGCCGATGGTGCCGGTGATCTTCGGCTTCGGCGAGCGCTTCACGGTCACCTCGGGCGGCGCGGCGGGAGGGGCGCCGGTGCGCCTCGCCTCGTTCGTCGCCGGAGCGCATCGCGGCCACGCCATGGTGGAGCAGAGCGGGCGCGTGCTCTGCGTGCAGGCCAACCTCACCCGCGAGGGTGCCTGCCGGCTGCTGCGGCGGCCGATGCACGAGATCAGCGACCGGGTCGTCGCCTGCGCCGACCTGTTCGGGCCGGCGGCCGACTCGCTGGCGCAGCGCCTCGGCAATGCCGGCGGCTGGGCCGAGCGCTTCGCCCTGGTCGACGCCTTCCTGGCGCAGGGGCTGGCGGAGCGCGGCGGGTTGACGCCGGCGATGCAGGCGGCGCTCGCCGGCCTCGAGCGCACCGGCGGCCGCATCGGCATCGGGCGCCTGGCCGAGGAGGCCGGCCTGACGCGCAAGCGCCTGATCGAGGAGTTCCGCCGGCAGGTCGGGCTGCCGCCGAAGCTGGCGGCACGGGTCCTGCGCCTGCAGCACGCCGTGCGGCAGCTGGCGGGCCCGGCGCCGGACCTGCCGGCGATCGCCCTGGAGGCCGGCTATTACGACCAGGCCCATTTCAACCGCGACTTTCGCGAGTTCGTCGGCCTCAGCCCCGGCGCCTATCGGCGCGAGCTGCGATCGCGGCCCGCCCTGCCGGCGCCGGACTGAGCCGGGAAAATCCGTCCAAGACGGCAGCCCGGTAAGGGTTCAGCATCGCCGCCGCAGCTCAGGAGGACAATGCCATGCCCGAACGCCCGACGCCGTCGCCCGACATCTATCCGGTCCTGCGCTATCGCGACGGGCAGGCCGCCATCGACTGGCTGGTCCGCGTCTTCGGCTTCGACAGCCGCCTCGCCGTGCCCGGCGCCGACGGCGGCGTGGCCCATGCCGAGCTCGCCCATGGCCGCGGCATGGTGATGCTGGCCGGCGGCGGGCCCGCCGATCCGGCCAATCCCTGGTCGAGCGCGCCGGGCGGCGTCTATGTCGCGGTCGACGACGTCGACGCCCACCATGCCCGGGCCCGGGCGGCCGGCGCCGATATCGTCATGCCGCCGGCGGACACGCCGCACGGCTCGCGCGAGTACACGGCCCGCGACCCGGAGGGCCGGCTGTGGTGCTTCGGCACCTATCGCCCATGACGCCGCAGGACGTCCGCCGCCTCGCCCTCGCCTTCCCGGAGACGGAGGAGAAGTCCCATTTCGGCAAGGCGGATTTTCGCGTCCGCAACCGCATCTTCGCCACTTTGCCCGACGCGGCCACCGCGGTGGTGAAGCTGACGGCCGAGCAGCAGGCCGTGATGACCGGGGCGGAGCCGGCCGTCTTCGCCGCCGTGCCGGGCGGATGGGGGCGCCAGGGATGGACGCGGGTGGCGCTCGGCCGGGCCGACGAGGCCACGCTGCGCAGCGCCCTCACCGCCGCGTGGCGCAACGTTGCACCCGCCCCGCCGCGCCGACAGCGGGGCGGGAACGCCACGAGGATTAACGAGCCCTAAAGCGCCCGTTCAGGTTCCATTAAGCAACGAATCGGCATTCTTTTGTTATCGTTGGCTGGGGCTCAACAGTACGGAGATACCTATGCGTATAAGCACGACACTCCTTGTCGCGGCAGCGGCCGCCGGAGCGGCGGTGCTTGCCGTCGGGCCGGCCGCAGCAGCGCCGATCCAATCAGTCGCCGGAACGGAAGCTCTGACAGGCTCGATCGAGCCGATTCAGTATTATCGTGGCAGATACTATTACTATGACACGCCCTACGGCTATCATAGTCCTCAGTACGTCTACCGGCAGCGATACGGCCTGCATTCAAAAGAGTACATGCGCCAGGTCTGGCGCCGGCGCTACGCGCCCGAGCTCTACTATTCGGACCGCTCCTACTATGAGCGTCCGGCCTGGCGTTACCGCTACAACGACGGCTATTGAGGGTTGCGTCGGCAGAGGTCTCTTCGCTGGGGCGGTGAGCGTCGCGGCTCGCCGCCCGTCGCCGCTGACCGGCTCCGCGCGATGCGGTCGCGCACGGTCCGCGGCTGATATCGCAGCCGACAGGGCCCGGCCGGAAACGGGAGCGAGGTGCCTGTCAGCAGGCCAGTGCGCGCCTGGCGGCGCGAAGGCAGGCGCATGACGTCGCTGTGAAGGAGGCCGTGGATGCCGATCCGCATGTCCACGACGCCCCAATTGCGGCCGAGCATCGACCACGATTCCGGAAGATGGCATCCGATGTCCAGGCGGCGACAGCACCTGCTCGGAAGAAGGCAACGCTTGCCAGCGGCGCGGCCGGACGTGACGCCGGACCTGTCCTACGGCCTGCCGGAAATTCGTGCTGCAAAGGATCGCGTGGCCACACACGCCGCAGGTCGAGACGTGAACGACCGCCCCCGATCCGAAAGGCAGATGCGGACCCCGTGAAAGCTCCAGCGCATTCCTGCGCGCCGCGGGGATCTGGATCAGCGAGACCCGTGTTGCGGGGGAATGCAGCACCTCCGGCTCGCTTCCGGCGCCCCGCAACCCATCGGCCGGCCTGATCTCGCGCCCGGTCTGCGTATCGACGATGGCCGCAAATTTCGTGGACGAACAGACCTGATCCTCGACGCTTCTCGCGTCTTCGGCGTCCAGAGGAGCACCTGCTCCCTGACATGACGCTGCGCTCCGCGGACGGTTCGCTCGCCGAGATCGCCGGAGCATGCGGTTTCTCCAGCCAGAGCCATGTCACGAAGGTGCTCACGCTCAAGGTCGGGACGAGTCCGGGGCTGTGGCGTCGCGAGCGGACGGGCGGTCTCGGCGGCCTCGCGGCCGGCGGGCAGGGAGCGGCCGGCCCCTCCCCGTGACCGGCCCTCGCCGTTCCCCGACATCCGGGACGCCCGAGGCCTGCGGCGGAAGGTCAATGCCGGCGAGCCGGTCAGGCAGGATCGTGATCATCGGACAGGCCGGCGCCCGGAGGGCGGTCGCCGGCACCGGGCCGACGACCGGCCCCAACCGATGCGCCATCGTCTCCGGGCAGGACCGTCTCGCGCCGAACCGCCGTTTGCGCCGCAAGACGGCATGGAAAGGAAGCTGCGAGGCGATCCCTTGACAGATGGTATCGATAACAAATAGGGTTGGCCACCGTCGCGAACAAGCCTGGCGATCCATCAGTCAGACAGATGATGGTGCCCGGGAGACGCCCTTGCCATCGAAGCGACGCGGAGAGGGAAAGATCATGAAAACGAACAAATTGAGACACGGCTTGTTCGCGGGGGCAGCCATCGCCGTGCTTGCGGCGTCCGGCCAGGCTTTCGCGGCCGATGCGATTTGCGCCAAGGGCGATATTCGCCTGGTGAACTCGATGCGCGAGATTGCCCAGCCCTTCCACGCGGCCCTCGACAAAGGCGGCCGCCTGTTCGCCAAGTGGGCGGGCATCCCCGACCAGTATGTGCTTCAGCTCAATCAGGGCGATTCCGACAAGCAGGTCTCGCTCATGCGGTCTCTGCTCGCGACGAAGCCCGAATGCACGATCTTCAACGTCGAGCCGAACTCGGACACCGCCTTCCAGCCGATGATCGAGGCAGCCAACGAGACCGGCTCATGGCTGGTCACGCACTGGGGCCATCCGGAGAGCCTCAAGGTGACGGAGAACGATCACTGGATGGCCCACGTCGCGGTCAACAGCCTGGAGGCCGGTGTCGATATTTCGAAGGCGCTGGTCGAGGCCGTCGGCGGTGAGGGCGGGATCGTCGCCCTGCAGGGCCGCCTCGACACCGACACGGCGCAGGGGCGCTTCAAGGGCCTGCAGCAGGTCCTGGCGGCCAATCCGAAAGTGGAGCTGCTCGACCAGCAGACGGCGAACTGGGACCGCACGGCATCGTTCCCGATCGTCCAGGCCTGGCTCACGAAATATGGCAGCAAGATCAAGGGCATCTGGGCCGCCAACGACGACATGGCGCTGGGAGCCCTCGAGGCGCTTCGCGCGGCCGGGCTGGCCGGCAAGATCCCGATCGTCGGCGTCGACGGCATCCCCGAGGCGATCCAGGCCGTCGAGAAGGGCGAGATGCTGACGACGGTGTCGAGCGATGCCACCTACCAGGGCAGCATCGGGCTCGCCCTCGGCTATTGCGTCGTCACCGGCAAACTGCCGCAGCCCAAGGACTGGCCGGCCGAGCACCGCGATTTCTATCTGAAGCTCGTCGTCATCAACAAGAGCAATGCCTCGCAATATCTGACCGAGCCGGTCGCGGACTCCTATGTCGATACGTGGGAATGCGACAAGGTCTTCAGTCGCAGCACGGGTCCGGCCGCGCCCTGATACTGGCGCGTCCTGCGTTGCCGGCGCGGCGTCTCCTCCACGCCGCGCCGGCAGTCATGCATAGGCATAGCGTGGACAGAATGTCGTCTGGCTTCCTTCGGCACGAGTGGATATGGCGCCGGTGAACAACTCCCTCCCCGTCCAGGGTACGGCAGCGCAGGCCAGGCCTGGGGTATCCGTGCTGTTCCGATTGAGGCAATGGGGGCCGCTTCTGGCGCTGGTCGTCCTGTTTGCCGGCTTCGCCATCGTAGACCCGACATTCGCCAGTTGGCAGAACCTCCAGACCATCGCCAATCGCTCGGCCATTCCCCTCGTCCTCGCGATCGGCATGACATTCGTCATCCTGCAGGGATCGATCGACCTGTCGGTCGAAGGCATCATGGCGGTCAGTTCGCTGTCCTTCGGCATGGTGGTCCTGAACAACCGCACCGGCCTCGATCTCGGGCCGCTCGGCATCCTGGTCGGCGTCGCGGCCGGCGGAGCCTTCGGCGTCCTGAGCGGCGTGATCGTCACCAGGCTGCGGGTGCCCTCCTTCATGGTCACGCTCGGCATCTGGTCCGCCAGCCTCGGCGTCGCCATGCTCATGTCGGGCGGCTCGCCGCCGCTCATCCGCGACGAGACGCTGCGGGCCCTGGGCCTGGGCTACACCCTCGGCATTCCCAACCTGTTCATCGTCGCGGCCCTCGTCCTTGTCCTGGCATGGGGCGTGCAGAACCATACGCGCTTCGGCCGCTACTGCTACGTCATCGGCGGCGGGGAGGACATCGCGCGCCTCTCCGGCCTGCCGGTCGACCGCTACAAGCTGCTCGTGTTCGCCTTCGCCGGGCTTCTTTCAGGCCTGGCGGGAACGATGGAGTCGGCCCGGATCGGCCTGGGCCATGTCGATATCGGCCTGGGCCAGATGTTCGCGGCCATCACCGCGGTGGTCATCGGGGGCACGTCCCTCGGCGGCGGGCGCGGCGGCGTGCTGCAATCGGCGATCGGCGTGTTCATCCTGGCCGTCCTCGCCAACGGCATGATCTTCGTCGGCGTGTCGCCGTTCGTGCAGAAAGCCGTCCAGGGCGCCATCATCCTGATCGCCATCCTCGGCGCCACCTGGCATCTGCGCCATCGCTTGAGGATCGTGAAATGACCGCCCCCGTGTTGCGTGTCGAAGGCCTGAGCAAGGCGTTCCCCGGGCTGAAGGCGCTGGACAACGTTTCCGTCGAGATCCGCCCGCGCGAGGTCGTCGGGCTCATCGGCGAAAACGGCGCGGGCAAGTCGACGCTGCTCAAGATCCTGGCCGGCCTCTACGCCCCCGACAGCGGCCGCATCGTGCTGCGCGGCGAGGACGTCCGGCTGAAATCCGTCGCCCATGCCGCCGGGAACGGCATCGGCATGGTCTTCCAGGAGCAGTCCCTCCTCCCCAACATCACCGTGGCCGAGAACATCCTGCTCGGGCAGGAGCGGCAGGCGATGCGCTTCGGCGTCTATGACTGGCCGAAGCTGTTCGCGCTCGCCCGCGCCCAGCTTGCCAAGGTGGGCTCGACCATCGACCCCTCGGCACAGACCGACTCGCTGTCCTTCGGCGAGCGGCAGATCGTCGAGCTCGCCAAGGTGCTCACGCTGGAGGAGCGGACGCGGCACGAGCCGGTCATCCTGTTCGACGAGCCGACCTCCGTCCTCGAAGCGGAGGAGGTCGACATGGTGCTCAAGCAGATCCGGCGGTTGCGGGAGCGCGCTTCGGTCGTCTTCATCTCGCATCGCCTCGACGAGGTCCTCGAAGTCGCCGACCGTGTCTATGTCATGACCGGCGGGCGCTGCGTGGCCGAGCGCGAGCGCGCCTCCTGCGACGTGGCCGAGCTCCAGGAGCTCATGCTCGGGCACGAGCTCAGCGGCGAATACGGCCGCCGGCCGCAGGATCGCCCTGCCCTCTCCGACGAGGTGCGCCTCAGCCTGCGCAATCTCTCGCACGGACGTCATTTCCGGGACGTGAGCTTCGACGTGCGGCGCGGCGAGGTCCTGGGCCTCGCCGGCGTGGGCGGTTCCGGCCGCGAGGAGGTCTGCCGCGCCATCTTCGGCGCGCACGACATCGAGGCCGGCGAGGTCAGGCTGGACGGCCGGTCCCTGCGCTTCGCCGATCCGTCCGAGGCGGTTGCCGCCGGCATCAGCTATCTGCCGTCGGAAAGGCGCATCGAGGGGATCGTCGGCGGCATGAGCGTCCGCGAAAACATGACGCTGGCCCATCTGCGCCCGATCATGCGCGGCCCGTTCGTCGACAGGAGCAGGGAGAAGCGGCTGGCCGGACATTGGATCGACCGGCTGTCGATCAAGACGCGGACCACGGAGACGCCGGTCGGCCTCCTCAGCGGCGGCAACCAGCAGAAGGTCGCGCTGACCAAATGGCTGATTGCGGACAATCCGAAGATTTTCATCCTCGATCATCCCATGCGCGGGCTCGACGTCGGCGCCAAGGCCGAGATCTTCGGGCTGATCCGCGACCTGTCCAAGGCCGGCATCGGCATCATCCTGATCGCCGACACCCTGGACGAGCTCATCGCCCTCAGCGACACGATCCTGGTCATGCGCGACGGCGCCGTGACCGGCCGCTTCGATGCACGCGACACGCCGCCGACCCAGCTCCAGATCCTTGAGCGGATGATTTGAGATGACGAGCGCATCCACCGACAGGCATCCGGCGAGGGGACCGGATTTCACCGAGCTCCTGGGAAAGCTTGCGCCGACCGCGGTCTTCGCAGCGCTTCTCGCCGTGTTCGGGGCGATACAGCCGTCCTTCCTCTCGGGATACAGCCTCGGGGTGCTCGCCGGAGAATCCAGCGTCATCCTCGTGCTGGCCGTCGGCCAGACGCTGGTGATCCTGCTCGGGGGCATCGACCTTTCCATGGCCGCGCTGGCGTCGCTGACATCGGTGCTGCTGGCGCTGGTCCTTCCCGTCGCCGGCGTGCCCGGTCTCCTCGGCGTGCTGCTCCTCGCGACCCTGATCGGCGCATTGCAGGGCTACATCCACGCGCGCGCGCAGATCCCGTCCTTCATCGTGACGCTCGCCGGGATGGGGCTGCTCTCCGGCGCCGCCCTGGTCATCGGCCACACCACCATCATCCTGCAGGGCGGCAAGGAAGCGGTGTCATGGCTGTCCGGCCGCCTCTACGGCGTGCCGCGCGCCTTCATGTTCGCGACGGGGCTGCTGCTGGTCCTGCTGGCGGCGATGCGGTGGCTGCCGTTCGGCCGGCACATCTACGCCATCGGGCTCGGGGAGCTCGCCGCCCTGCTCTCCGGCGTCAAGGTGGCGCGGACCAAGATCATCGTGTTCGCGATCAGCGGTTTGTGCGCCGGGCTCGCAGGCATGATGCTCGTGGCGCGCACGCAGAGCGGCAACCCGACGATCGCCGACAGCCTGCTGCTGCCGAGCATCGCCGCCGTGGTCGTCGGCGGCTCCGCGATCACCGGCGGCGTCGGCAGCCTGCTGCGAACGCTGGTCGGCGCCCTCACCATCGGCGTGCTGCGGGTCGGCACGGCGGTGGTCGGCCTCGACCCCGCCTATGAGCCGATCGCCTATGGTGTCCTGATCGCGGGTGCGGTGGCCTTCACGATCGACCGCTCCAAGACCGCCATCGTCAAGTAAGTCATATGAGTGCAAGCATGTCCCTTCGCCATCTGGGTCCGTACAGCGACATCGTCCCCGCCGCCAAGGCGCAACAGCCGCTGTTCGGCACGGGGCTCGGCAATGCCGAGATTCGAAAGCGCCTCAAGGAGATGCTCGCCTTCACCCTCAACGGCGACCAGCCGGTGGATGTGCGCGAGGGGGGCAGTTGGGCCGCCGACGGCGTCGAGGGCCGGCAGGTCTCGTGGTCGGTCGGCTACGGGCCGCGGACGGAGGCGTGGGTCCTGAAGCCGCAGGGTGCGTCCGGCAGGCTGCCGGGCATCCTGGCGCTGCACGACCACGGCCACTTCAAGTATTTCGGCAAGGAGAAGATCGCCGACGGTCCCGAGGGGCCCCTGGCCAGCCTCCGGTCGTTCCGCGACACCTATTATGGCGGCCGGGCTTTCGCCAATACCCTGGCCCGGGAAGGCTACCTGGTCGTCGTCCACGACGTGTTCCTGTGGGGCAGCCGCAAGTTTCCGCTGGACGTCATGCCCGATCGCGACCGGACGGTCGGCCCCGCCATCGCGCCGACGATCGGCGACGGCGCCGAAGGCGCGGAGATCGGCGCCTACAACGGCGCCGCCTATCTCCACGAGCACCTGGCGGAAAAATACTGCCGCGTTCTCGGCACGAGCTTCGCCGCTCTCGTCGCCTACGAGGACCGCGTCGGCCTGAACTATCTCTTCGGCCGCGACGATGTCGACGCCGACCGGGTGGCGAGCATCGGCCTGTCCGGCGGCGGGCTGCGCTCCTCGCTGCTGCGCGCCACCTCCGACCGGCTGCCGGCCTGCGCGATCGCCGGGATGATGAACACCTACGAGGAACTGCTCGACCATTGCATGGCCGAGCACACCTGGATGTTCTTCCCGCCGGGACTGAGCCGCTTCGGCGACTGGCCGGATCTGGCCGGCAGCCTCCCGCCGAAACCGCTGCTCGTCCAGTATCTCCTGGACGATGCGCAGTTCACCGTGGACGGCATGCGCGGATCGGACGCCGCCATCGGCGAACGCTATGCGGCCGAGGGCGCGCGGGCGGCCTATCGCGGGGAATTCTACCCCGGACCGCACCGCTTCGACGTGGCCATGCAGGACGCCGCCCTGCGCTGGCTCAACCAGGCCGTCCGCGACGGGTCGCGGGATGGGGCGGCGGCAGCGCGGGTCACTCCGCGAAGGTGACCTGCGCCTTCATCGCCTGCGAGCGATCCGAGGCGAGACGGAAGGCGGTCTCGGCCTGCGCGAGCGGGACGGTGTGCGTGATCAGCGGCTTCACATCGACGAGCCCCTTGCGCATGAGCTCGACGCCGACCGCGAACTCGGCATGGAAGCGGAACGAGCCGCGCAGCTCCAGTTCCTTCGCCGTGATCGCCATCATCGGCAGGGTCATGTCGCCGCCGAGCCCGAGCTGGAGGATGACGCCGCGCGGGCGCATCGCCGCGATGCCCGCGGCGAGCGCCGCCGCCGCGCCCGAGCATTCGTAAAGCACGTCGAAATACCCCTTGTCCGGCGCATAGCCGGCAAGGCCCTCCGGCTCCGCGGCCATGTTGATGGTGCGATCGGCGCCGATCCCGCGTGCCATGGCCAGCGTGAAGTCCGACAGGTCGGTGGCGACGATCTCGGTGGCGCCGGCGCGGCGCGCCGACAGGATCGACAGGATGCCGATCGGGCCGCAGCCGGTGACGAGCACCCGCTTGCCGAGCATGTCGCCGGCGCGCCGCGTGGCATGCAGCGTGACGGCCAGGGGCTCGGCCATGGCGGCCTCGCCGGGCGTCAGCCCGGTGGCGTCGACGCACTGGATCGCGTCGGCCACGAGCACCTCGCGGAACGCGCCCTGAATGTGCGGGAACGGCATGGCCGAGCCGTAGAAGCGCATGGCGGCGCACTGGTTCGGCAGTCCCTCGAGGCAGAACTTGCAGTGGCCGCAGGGCCGCGAGGGCGACACGGCGACGAGCTGGCCGATGCCGAAGCCGCTCACCCCCGCGCCGATCGCCTCGACCCGGGCCGAGACCTCGTGGCCCAGGATCATCGGCTCGCGGAGCCGGACGGCGCCGAAGCCGCCATGATTGTAGTAGTGCAGATCCGAGCCGCAGACGCCGCCATTGGCAAGCCTCAGCCGCAACTGGCCGGGGCCGGCCGCTTCCTCGGGACGATCCTCGATCCGCAGATCCTTCGCGGCATGAATGACGATGGCTTTCATCACAGCACCGGTGTGAGCAGGGGTTGACCGGAAAAATGCGCGCTCAGATTGTCGCGCATCAGCTTGCCCATGGCCTGGCGCGTCTCGATCGTGCCTGACGCGTGGTGGGGCTGGAGCAGCACGTTGTCGAGCCTCAGGAAGCGCGGGTCGAGCCTCGGCTCGCCCTCGAAGACGTCGAGCGCCGCAGAGCCCAGCCGGCCGCTCTCCAGCGCGCCGAGCAGCGCATCCTCGTCGATGTTGGCGGCCCGGGAAATATTGATCAGCATGCCCTCCGGCCCCAGCGCCTCGATCACCGCGGGGCCGACAATATGCCGGGTGGCGGCCGAGGCCGCCAGGGTGACGAAGAGGAAGTCGGAGCGCCGGGCCAGCTCGACCGGCTCGGCGACGAACGCCCATTGCCCGGCAGTATCCTTCGGCCCGACATCGCAATAGGCGATGTCCATGTCGAAGCCCGCAAGGCGCCTGGCGACCTCCCAGCCGATGCGGCCGAGACCAAGGATGCCGACGCGCTTGCCCCAGACCCGGCGCTTCAGCGGATAGAGGCCCTTGGACGCCCAGGAACCATCGCGCACCCAGATCTCCGCCCCGATCACGCCGCGCGACAGCGCCAGCATCATGGCGACGCCGAGATCCGCGACGTCGTTGGTCAGGACATCCGGCGTGTTGGTGACCCGGATGCCGCGAGCCCGCGCCGCGCCGAGGTCTACGGCGTCGAAGCCGACGCCGTAAACGCCGATGACCTCCAGCTTCGGGCAGGCAGCGATGATGTCGGCGCTCGCGCCCAGCTCCCCGCGCGTGGCGATGCCGCGGATGCGCGGGCCGACCTCGGCCAGGAACCCGGCCTTGTCCGCCGCCTCGAAGTAGCGATGCACGGAGAAGGCCTCCTCGAGCGGGACCTGATCCCAGTCCGGATAAGGCCCCATCTGCAGGATCTCGGGCTTGCTCATGCCTCCTGACTTTCCTTTCACGCTTGACATCGCATGTTAACGATAACATATCTAAGCGACGTCGATTTGTCGAGAGTCGATTTGCAAGCTCCGGCCGAGGAGAGAGGAATGACATCGTCGCTGTTCGATCTCACGGGCAAGCGCGCCCTGGTCACGGGTTCGTCGCAGGGAATCGGCCTGGCGCTGGCCAAGGGTCTCGCCGGCGCCGGCGCGCGGGTGGTGCTGAACGGACGCGACGCCGGCAAGCTGGGCCGGGCCGCATCCGGGATCGGGGGAGCGACGGCACTGTCCTTCGACGCGACCGACCATGCCGGCGTCCGGGCCGCCGTCGACACCTTCGAAGCCGAGCACGGCGCCATCGACATCCTGGTCAACAATGCCGGGATGCAGTTCCGCTCGCCGCTGGAGGATTTCCCGGCCGACGCGTTCGAGCGCCTCCTGCAAACCAACATCGCCAGCGTCTTCCATGTCGGACAGGCCGTCGCCCGGCACATGATCGGACGCGGGCGCGGCAAGATCATCAACATCGCCAGCGTTCAGACCGCGCTCGCCCGTCCCTCGATCGCCCCCTACACCGCGACCAAGGGCGCGGTCGGCAACCTCACCAAGGGCATGGCGACCGACTGGGCGAAATACGGTCTGCAATGCAACGCCATCGCACCGGGCTATTTCGACACGCCGCTGAACGCCGCGCTGGTCGCCGACCCGGCCTTTTCCGCCTGGCTGGAAAAGCGGACGCCCGCCGGGCGCTGGGGCAAGGTCGAGGAACTGGTGGGCGCCTGCATCTTCCTGGCCTCCGACGCATCCAGCTTCGTCAACGGCCATATCCTCTATGTGGACGGCGGCATCACGGCCTCGCTGTGATGCTCCGCGCCGTCATCATGGGGGTTTCGGGCTGCGGCAAGTCCAGCGTCGGCGAGGCGCTGTCGGCTCGCATAGGCGTGCGATATTTCGACGGCGACGACATGCATCCGGCCGCCAATGTCGAGAAGATGAGCAAGGGCATTCCCCTGGCCGACGACGACCGCTGGCCCTGGCTCGACGAGGTCGCCGCCGCCCTGTCGGACCGCGCCCCGGCGATCGTCGCCTGCTCCGCCCTGAAGCGGGCCTACCGCGACCGCATCCGCGCCGGCGCCGGCGGGCCCGTCCGCTTCGTCCACCTCGCCGGCGGCCGGGACATGGTTGCCGCGCGCCTGGCCGGGCGCACCGGCCATTTCATGCCGCCCTCCCTGCTCGACAGCCAGTTCCGCGCCTTGGAGGCACCCGGCCCCGACGAGGCGCTTACCCTGGACATCGGGCCTCCCATCGCCGTGCTGGTGGCGACCATCGCGGCCGACCTGAAAGGAACGACGCGGTGGTGACCGGACATCTCGCCCTGATCGGAGCCGGCGCCATGGGCGGCGCGATCGGATCGCGGCTCGCCCGCACGGGGTCGGACCTTCACGTCTTCGACCCGGATGCCGCCAAGGTCGCGGCGCTGACGGCGCTCGGCGCGGTCCCCGCGGCATCCGCGGCCGAGGCCGCACGCGGCGCCGGGGCCGTGATCCTGAGCCTGAATGCCCCGCACATCGTCCGCGCCGCCGTCTTCGGGCCGGCCGGCGTGGCCGAGGGCGCCGCGGCCGGAACCCTCGTCGTCGACATGTCCTCGACCAACCCCGAAGCCACGAAGCAGCTGGCGGCCGACGCCGCCGCCAGGGGACTGCGCTGGGTGGACAGCCCGCTCTCCGGCGGCGCGCCCAAGGCGGAAATCGGCCATCTGACGCTGATGCAGGGCGGCGCGGCGGCGGACGTCGCCGAAGCCCAGGGCGTGCTGGCGCAACTCGCCTCCAACCAGACCCGTATGGGCGCGGTCGGCGCCGGCCAGACGACCAAGCTCGTCAACCAGGTGCTGTGCGCGCTCAACTTTCTCGCGGTCGCCGAGGCCACGGCGCTGGCCGAGGCGTCGGGCGTCGACGCCGCGCGCATTCCGCAGGCCCTGAAGGGCGGGCGCGCCGACAGCGCCATCCTGCAGGAATACATGCCCCGCTTCGCCGCGCGCGACTATCGCCGCACCGGGCGCATCGACAACATGGTCAAGGACCTCGACGGCGCACAGGACCTCGCCCGCCTCACCCATACCGCCATGCCGCTCACCGCCATCTGCGCCGAGGTGCATCGCCTGCTGACCGCCGCCGGCCTCGGCGGCGAGGACCAGGCCGCGCTGATGGAATTCTTCAAAGGACCAGGCAAGGAGCCGTTCGCATGATCACCCGCTACGCCCTGTTCGAGGGAAAGCTCCACGCAGGCCAGACCGATGCCTTCCGCAAGGCGGTGCTGGGCGAGGTCCTGCCCAAGTGGAAGGCCTTTCCGCGCGCCCTGGCGGTGCGCGTCAACTTTGCCGAATCCCGCGACGACGGCGCGCCGGAATATCCGATGATACTTGCCATCAGCTATCCTGACCTTGCCGCCGTCGAGGCCGCTCTTGCCAGCCCTGTCCGTGCGGAAGCCAAGGCGGCGACAGAATCCGTGCTGGCGCGCTTCTTCACCGGCCGCATCCACCATCATGTCACCGTCGCCCATGATTTCGAGCCGTGAGGGACGGGCGCCCTTGAATTCACGCTCGATGTCTTGATAACTGCCGCGTGAACGGTGCCATTGCATGCGGAGCCGGATGCCCCAACCCCGCAAACCGCCGACCATGAGCGACATCGCTCGTGCGGCCGGCGTCTCCTCCATGACGGTCAGCCGAGCCTTCAAGAACGATGGCTCCGTGATTGCCAAGACTCGTGAGGCGGTTATGCGGGTGGCTGAAGAACTCGGCTACGTCTTTGACAGTACGGCAGCCAATCTGCGCTCGCAACGCACCAATTTCGTCGCCGTCACGATCCCCTCGATCAACAATGCCAACTTTGCCGATACTGTGAGGGGTCTGTCCGACAACCTGACGCCTCGAGGGCTTCAGATATTGCTCGGCTATACCGACTATGACGTCGACAAGGAAGAGGACCTGATCGAGCAGCTTCTGCGTCGGCGCCCCGAGGCTATCGTCGTCACCGGCGGGAAGCACACGCCGCGCGCGCGCAGCCGGCTCGAGAATGCGGGCATTCCGGTCATCGAGACCTGGGACATGCCCGAAAAACCCATCGGCCACGTGGTGGGATTTTCCAACGCTGCTGCCGTAGGGGCGCTCGTCGATCATTTCGTCGCCGCCGGCAAGCGCCGGATAGCCTTTATCGGCGGCGACACCAGCCGGGACACGCGCGGCTCCGATCGACGGGCCGGCTTCGTCGCCGCGATGCGGCGTCACGGGCTGGACACGCACCGTCTGATTGCCGCGGGACAGCCGCCCATCTCGATGCGCGAGGGTGCCTCCGCGATGGCGCATCTGCTCGAAACCATGCCTGACACCGAGGTCGCGATCTGCGTCTCCGATCTTTCGGCCTTCGGCGCCCTTACGGAATGCCAGAGGCGCCATATCCCGGTTCCGGCCCAGATCTCGATCGCCGGCTTCGGCGACTACGAGATCGCGGCGATCTGCGTGCCCTCGATGACGACCATCAATCCGTTTCCGCACGAGATCGGCGCCCGGGCGGCGGCCATCATCCTCGATGCGCTGGATGGTCGGCTGGAGGAGCCTCAGACCGTTGCCATCTCCACCCGGCTTCTGCTCCGCGACAGTTCCATCTGAGAGGCATCCCGGACATTCGGCGCGGCCTCCGGCCGGCCGCGAGGTGCGCCGGTCCGGCGTGCCGCCGCCGTTCGCGCGTTCACGCGGCCGGCATCGGCTGCAGCATCACCTGGTCGCTCAACACGGCGTGACGGGCTTCGACGATCCGGAACCCCGCCTGCGCCGCCAGGGGCCGGAAGCCTTCGAGCCCCCGCGGCACGAGCGCAAAGCGGTGTCCGGCGATCATCCTGCGGCGGAGGTCGTCGGCGCACGTCACCGAACCGACGACGCAGCTGGCACCGCTGCCGCCTGCCCGCAGCGCGGCGAGATTGGCGACGATGGCGTCGTCGCTGCCATACTCGAACAATCCCCCCTCGGATGCGGCGACGACGATCCCGCCCTGCCGGCCGAGCTCGTCCATCAGTTCGCCGAGAGGCGACGCGTCACGCCAGTCATAGTCCCGAGGTCGAAGCTCGACGTCGAAGCCGCGCAGGCCGCCGCCCTCGCACTTCAACGCGGCCAATGCCGCCCGCCCGAAGGCTGGGCCCGCCGGATCCAGGTCGAGCACATGGACCACGACCGGCCGCATGAGCCGGTCCGGAGAGGAGCGGGCCAGCAGGATCAGCGCATTGATGGCGTCCATCGCCGTGCCGCCGCCGATATCCACCAGGTGCAGCGGCCGGTCGTCGGTGCTCACCGCCCGCAGCGCGCCCGCCGCGATCAGCTTCGCCATCTGCTGCAGGCGCAGCCGCATCAGGGCGAGATGCGGCGAGGCCGCGAACTCCCGGTCGAGCGGGCCGTCATAAGGCGGCGGCAGGTTGCCGGGCCCCAGCTTCAGAAGATAGGTGCTCACACTGTCGAGGAACGGGGCGTCCCCGCCGAACAGCGCGCGCATGAGCGGCGAGGTCTGCGCCGCAGCCCTCAGCATTCCGCGGGCGATGAAACCCGGCAGCCAGCGCCACCA
This sequence comes from Labrys sp. Lb11, assembly GCF_057554225.1. NCBI lineage: Bacteria > Pseudomonadati > Pseudomonadota > Alphaproteobacteria > Hyphomicrobiales > Xanthobacteraceae > Labrys > Labrys sp. Lb11. The sequence goes on along the minus strand of NZ_BAAJOT010000006.1, from coordinate 450,090 downwards.
GCTGTCGCTGGCCAGCACCGCCTCGCGCAAGGCCTCGATGTCCTCGGGCGCATCCGGCACGGTGAAGCGCGGGTGCGTGATGTCGATCACCGGAAGCTCGACGCCGTCCGCGGTCGGCACCACCGCGATCCCGTCCTGCCGAAACGCGTCAGCCGCCGTGCTCATGCTCGCGCTCCAGTCTGTCCCTCCGGCGCCCGCAAGTCCGTCGCACCGGGAGCCCATGGAACTGCCGAACGCTCAGGCATCGCCGCGCGACGCCCCGTTCGGGTTTGCGCCGACGGATGGCGGCTCAGGCACGTCCCTAGAGCGTTTTGCGATTTGACGGACTCGCGTCAAGTCGCAAAGACGCGTCGAAACAAGGAGCTAGAGCAAAGCGCGTTTCCACCAAAACGCGCTTTGCTCTAGAGATAGGGGCCGCGGCGCACGATTGAAACCGCGCGCCTGTCGAATTGCGGCGACGGCGATCACATCGGCGGGCTCCTTTGGCGGGCAGCGCCGAAGGGCCAGAAGGAAGCACCACCCCACACGGAACGTCCCTCCTCCTTGAATCTCTCGAATGCCGTGGTCGCGTCGGCTCGCCGGCCCTCCACCGCGGGCCGAAGATCTGGCACCTTTGCCGGACGGGACATCGAACCGGCTTCCCGCCCGATCCGCGCCTTTGGCGCGGACGACATGACTTGAGCGGGGCGACGTGCATGTTTCCGGCGGTCGATGGCGGACGGGGCGGCACGCCGCGGACCTGCCGGTGCCGCCGGGCTGCTGTTCGACAGGAGGGGGAAAAGGGCCATGAGTGAGAAACCCGCCGCGCGCCGGCCCGCCGCGACCACCGTCGCCGGGCGTTACGGCAGCCTGAGGCCGCTCGACGCGGATGCGGACGCATCGGCGCTCTATCGGCTTTCGCATGACGAGAACACGGCCGTCACCTGGGCGGAGATGAAAGTCGGTCCGTTTGCGGACGAACCGGCCTTTGCCGAGCATGTCGGCGAGCTGGCCGGAGACCCGAAGCGAGCCTTCTTCGCCGTCGTGGATCGGGACAACGCCGTGCTGGGCTGGCTTTGCCTGATGGAAGCCCGGATCGCTCATCAGGTCGTGGAGCTCGGCTATGTGCTCTTCACGCCGCGGATGCAGCGCACTCGACTTGCCACCGAGGCATTCTACCTCATCATCCGGCACGTGTTCGAGGATCTCGGCTACCGTCGCCTGGAATGGACCTGCACGGCCGAGAACGACCGGTCGCGCGCCGCCGCCGACCGGCTCGGATTCGTCTATGAGGGAACGCTCCGCCAGGGCCTGTTCCTCAAGCGCCGGCCGCGAGATATCTGCGTCTATTCGATGCTCGCGTCCGAATGGCCCGCCAACCGCGCCGCGATGGAGGGCTGGCTGGATCCGGCAAATTTCAAGGACGGCCGGCAGGTCCGGTCGATCGCAGAGATCCGGATGAGACCCCTGCCCGACGGGCGGTGATCGCCGGATGACATTGGACCGCCGACCGGCATAAGTCGGCTGCGTCAGTCCCCGATCGCGCATGGCGGTACCGCGGGCCGCCCCTCGGAACAAGCCCGGAGGATTGCTCCAAGCCGGAAGCGCCTGAACATGTGACGTTTTCCGAGCTTGCGCTTGAAAGCCAGCGTCGAAGAGTCGGCCGGCGACGCCCGGCCCCGCGGGAGTGACGCGCCCGGATGCCGGGAACCTGCTCGGGCGCCCCCGGCGGACCCTGCCGTCATCGGCGGCCGTCTGTAACTTTCGGTCGATTCCACCTGGTCGGCCTTTTGACTAGCGTCGATGCCAGTCAAAGCAGGAGAGGCCGCATATGGGCAGCCGGACCAATTCACTCGACACAAGCTTGCGCCAGCGTGCCCTGGCCGTCGTTCCCGGCGGCATGTGGGGGCACATGAATGCGGCCTCGCTGCCGGCAGGCTATCCGCAGTTCTTCTCGAGGGGCGCCGGCAGCCACGTATGGGACGTCGACGGCAATGAATATGTCGACTTCATGTGCAGCTGGGGGCCGGTCATCCTCGGCCATCACCACCCCGAGGTCGACGAGGCTGCCCAACGCCAGTTTCGTCTCGGCGACTGCCTGAACGGGCCGGGCGAGTCCATGGTCGAACTGGCCGAGACCTTCGTGCGGCTGGTTCCGCATGCATCCTGGGTCCTGTTCCAGAAGAACGGCACCGACGCCACGACCGTGGCCGTGACGCTGGCCCGGGCCGGTACCCGCAAGCGCAAGATCCTGGTGGCCCGCGGCGCCTATCACGGCTCGGTGCCCTGGTGCTCGCCCTCCCTCGAAGGCGTCACCGCCGAGGATCGCGCACACATCCTCTATTATGACTTCAACGACATTCCGAGCCTGGAAAAGGCCGCGGCCGAAGCCGGGGACGACCTTGCCGGCATCCTCGTCTCGGCTTTCAAGCACGACTACGCCAAGGACCAGGAATTGCCGACCAAGGCCTTCGCCACACGCCTGCGCGAATTGTGCGACGCCGTCGGAGCCGCGCTGATCCTCGACGACGTGCGCGCCGCCTTCCGTCTCGACCTCGGCGGAAGCTGGGAGAACCTCGGCGTTCGGCCCGACCTGGCGGCCTACAGCAAATCGATCGCCAATGGCTACACGCTGGCCGCCGTCACCGGCAACGAGCGCTTCCGCGAGGCGGGCACCAGGGTTTTCGCCACCGGCTCGTTCTGGTGCTCGGCCGTGGCCATGGCGGCGGGCGTCGCCACCCTGCGTGCCCTGGAGCGCGACGATGGGGTCGGCCGGATGCGCGAGATGGGCCAGATGTTGCGCGACGGGCTCGATGCTCTGAGCCGGCAGTACGACATCGGTATCCGCCAGACCGGCCCCGTGCAGATGCCGCAGGTGCTGTTTGACGGCGACGCCAATCATGTTCGCGGTTACACATTCTGCCAGGCCGCCCTGAATCAGGGTGTCTACTTCCATCCGCTGCACAACATGTTCATCTCGGCCGCCCATAAGTCCGAGGACATTGCCCGCGCCCTCGACGCGGCCGAGCACGGCTTCAAGGCCATCCGGGCCCTCACGCCGGCGCAGCTCGCGGCCCCGCCGACGCTCAATCCCTTCACCGGCAACCCCTACTGAGGACAGAGAAATGCTCGATCGCGATCATCGGCACGTCCGCCGGTCCGCCGGCCGGGGCTTGGCCCACGGCGTTGCCCTCGCCGTGCTCATCGGTCTTTCGACCCACGCTGCGCCCGCCAGGGCGGACGGAGCGTCCATCGTCGTCGCCCGCGCGATGGACTTCAATTCGCTCGACCCCGCCCGCGGCTGGTGCGATTCCTGCCAGATCTATCTGACGGCGGCCTACGAGCAGCTCGTGACGCTCGGCCCCGACAACAAGACCATCGAGCCCCGCCTTGCCAAGTCCTGGGAATCCAACAAGGACTTCACCGAGTTCACCTTCAAGCTCGATCCCGACGCCAGGTTCGCCGACGGCTCGCCCGTCGAGGCCAAGGACGTGAAGTGGTCGCTCGAGCGCTTCCAGAACATCAAGGGCAGCGCCGCCTTCCTCGTCGATTCCATCGCCTCGATCGAGACGCCCGATGCCTCGACGGTCGTCGTCAAGACCAAGTCGCCCAATTCCGAACTCGTCAGCCTGCTGGGGGTGCCCTATGCGAGCATCCTGAACAGCGATCTCGCCATCGCCCATGGCGCGACGGCCGGTCCCGATGCCGCGGCGACCGATACCGCCGACAAGTGGCTGTTCACCGAGTCGGCCGGCAGCGGCCCCTATACGCTGGTGTACTACAAGGCCGACGATGAACTGCGCCTGCAGCGCAACGAGGCCTATTGGCGCGCCAAGCCCAAGACGGCCACCGTCATCATGAAGCAGGCGTCGGACGCCGTGACCCAGCTCCAGATGCTGCAATCGGGTGCCGCCGATATCGCCATGCAGGTCGATCCGGACACGTCCAAGACGGTGAGCGATCCCAATATCGTCTTCGAGGTCGTGCCTTCGTTCAATTTCGTCTATGCCGCGCTCAGCCCGGCGGCAAAGGACGTGCCGGTCGAGCTCAACAAGGACATCCGCGAAGCCATCGCGCTCGCCATCGACTACAAGGGCATGATCGACTTCACCATCGGCGGACAGGGCAAGTACCAGCCCGTCGCCATCCCCAACGGCTTCCCGGGCACGGAAGGCCTGCCCGAGCCGCAGGAAAATCTCGAGCGGGCCAAGGAGCTCCTTGCCAAGGGCGGCCAGCCCGACGGCTTCACCATCGACGCCCGGTTCGCCACGGGCAACGCTTATGGCGTCGACATCTCGCTCGCGATGCAGAAGCTGCAGCAGGACCTCGGACGCATCGGCGTGCAGCTCAACCTGCTGCCCACGACCTACAATGTCTGGATTTCCGAGGTGGACGATCCCGGCATCCCGCTGACCATCGCCTACTATGCCCCCGACTACTATGGCACGGGCCAGTACATCCAGTTCTTCTCCATGCTCAAGGACATGCCGTGGGGCAAGCGCGCCGGCGTCGGCAAGACCCCCGGGCTGGACGGAGACGCCCAGGAGGCCCTGTTCAGGACCGCGCTCTCCTCCTCCGGGGAACAGCAGACCGAGGCCTATTCCAAGCTCGCGCGCATGATGATCGACGACCGGATCGTGCTGCCGTTGGTCAGCCCCGACCTCGTGCTGGCCTATCGCAAGGGCGTCCAGGGCGTGCGCTACAGCGCCTGCTGCAACCTGCCGCTCTCCGAACTCGACAAGAACTGACCAACGGACTGCCGGTCGATGCTGCAGTTGATCCTCCGACGACTGGTGATGATGCCCTTTCTCATCCTGGGCATCGTCACCGCCACTTTCGTGCTGGCGCAGTATACGAAGGGCAATCCGCTCGTCTCCATCATCGGCTCGCGGCAGCTCGGCAATCCCGAGGCCGTCGCGGCGGCCAAGGCGCGCTGGGGCCTGGATAGATCGGTTCCGGAACGCTATGTCATCTATGTCCGGAACCTGCTCACCGGCGATCTCGGCACCTCGTTCCGCACCAAGCAGCCGGTCTTCGACGATCTGGCGACCCGCCTGCCGGCGACGATCGAACTGGTGATCGCCGCCATGATCGTCGGCACGCTCGGCGGCCTGGGCCTGGCCCTCATATCGGCTCAGTTTCCCCATTCGGGCTTCGACTACGCGGCCCGCTTCGTCGCGCTGCTCGGTTCCTGCGTGCCGGTCTTCTGGTTCGGCCTGCTGGCGCTCTACGTGTTCTCCGTTCAGCTCGGCGTGCTCCCAGGACCCGGCCGCCTGGACATCCGCTCGCTGGCGCCGCCGACCGTCACCGGCTTCATGATCCTCGACAGCCTGATCGCAGGGCGCCTCGACCTCTTCCGCGAAGCGGTTTCCCATCTCGTCCTGCCGGCCTGCGTCCTCGGCTGGTCGGTCATCGGCATCGTCACGCGCATGATCCGGGCCAGCCTGCTGGAAGTCCTGGCGCTGGACTACGTCAAGCTTGCGCGGGCCAAGGGCGCCGGCAGCCTGCGCGTCCTGCTCAATCATGCGCTGCGCAACGCCTTGATCCCGACACTGACCATTCTCGGCTTCACCTTCGCCTACCTGATCACGGGCTCGGTCCTGGTCGAGACGATCTTCTCCTGGCCGGGCATCGGATCATACGCCGTGGATGCCTCTCGCGGCCTCGACTACCCTGCCATTACCGGCGTGACGATCGTCGGCGGCCTCGGCTTCCTCATCGCCAACTTGCTGACGGACATCGCCTATGCAGCAGCCGACCCCCGTATCAGGCTCCGGTGAGGCAAGGCCATGACGCTCTTCGCCCAATCCGCGCCCACGAGCCGCCGAACGTTCCGCCCGCCCTTCCTCCGGGGCGGATCGGCGGCCGCCTATGTCGGCTGCTTCGTGATCCTGGCCTTCGTGCTGGTCGCGCTCACCATCGATCTGTGGACGCCGTACAATCCCGTCGGCCTGGCGGGCCCGCGCCTGCGCCCACCGAGCCTGTCCCATTGGCTCGGCACCGATTCACTCGGCCGCGACGTGCTGATCCGGACGCTCTACGGCACACGCTATTCCCTGCCGCTGGCCGCCCTCGTCCTCGGCGTCAGCGTCAGCGTGGGGGTGATGCTCGGCGCCGTCGCCGGCTTCGTCGGCGGCTGGGTCGACGGCGCGGTCATGCGGCTGGCCGACATCACCTTGTCCTTCCCGCCCATCCTGCTGGCGATGGCCATCGCCGCGTCCCTCGGCCCCGGCCTCGTCAACACCGGCATCGCCCTGATGATCGTCTGGTGGCCGATCTATGCACGCCTCATGCGCGCCCAAGTGCTGAACGTGAAGGCGCTCGAGCATGTCGAGGCTGCGGTGGCCTGCGGCGCCTCGCCCCCGCGCATCCTGTTCAAGCACGTCATGCCGCTTTGCCGGGCGCCGATCCTCGTCAACGCCAGCATCGACGTCGGCCAGGTCGTGCTGCTGGCGGCCGGCCTCAGTTTCGTCGGCCTCGGAGCCAAGCCGCCGACGCCTGAATGGGGACAGATGATCGCCGAGGGCGCCCAGGCCTTCTACCAGTGGTGGATCGCCCTCGGGCCCGGCCTTGCCATCCTCCTCATCTCGCTGTCCTTCAACTTCCTCGGGGACGCCTTGAACGACGCGGCCGATCCGCGCTCGGGCAACCGGGCATGACGGGGAACATCCTCGAGATCCGGGGCCTGTCGATCTCGTTCGAGACGAACGGCCGGCACCTGCCGGTCGTCACGGGACTCGACCTCGATGTCGCCCATGGCGACGTGGTCGGCATCGTCGGCGAATCCGGTTCCGGCAAGAGCCTGTCCATGCTGGCGGTGATGGGCCTGCTGCCGGACAATTTCCATGCCTCTGGTTCGATCCGCTTCGCCGGCGAGGAGCTGGTCGGCAAGCCCGAACGCGCCCTGCGCTCGCTGCGGGGCCGGCGCATCGCCATGATCTTCCAGGACCCGATGACGGCGCTCAATCCGGTGTTGACCGTCGGCGCCCAGATCGCCGAGGCCCTTCGCATCCACAACCCCTCGCTCACCCGGCGCCAGCTGCGCGACAAGTCGATCGAGCTCCTGGAGCTGGTCGCCATTCCGATGCCGGTGCGGCGCTTCCAGCAATATCCGATGGAGCTTTCCGGCGGCATGCGCCAGCGCGTGGTCATCGCCATCGCCATGGCGAACGCGCCGGAGCTGCTGATCGCCGACGAGCCGACCACCGCGCTCGACGTCACCATCCAGGCGCAGATCGTCGACCTGCTGCAGAAGCTGCGCGAGGAGCGCCGGCTGTCGGTCCTGCTGATCACGCACGACCTCGGCCTCGTCGCCACCCTCGCCAACAAGGTGACCATTCTCTATGCCGGTTCCACCATGGAACAGGGGACCGTCGACGCCATCTTCGAGGAGGCCCGCCACCCCTACACCCTGGGTCTGATCGGGGCGACGCCGGAGATCGAGGGCGATGCCAGGCTCGTCGCGATCGACGGGTTGCAGCCGGCGATCGGCAGCAGGGGCCCGGGATGCCCGTTCCAGCCGCGCTGCCCGATGGCCGTTCCGGTCTGCGCCGAACGCCCGGCGCCGGTGCTGGACGTCGTGCCGGGCCTTGCCACGGCGTGCCACCGGGCCTCCGAACACCTGTCGCGAGAAAGGGTCGCCAATGGCCTCTGACGCACAGCCCCTTCTCGCGCTCGAGAACGTTTCCGTCGAATTCCCAATACGGCGAGGCCTGATCTTCGAACGCACGGTCGGCCACGTCAAAGCCGTCTCGGACCTGTCCCTGACGCTCGAAGCCGGCGAAACCGTCGGGCTGGTCGGCGAGTCCGGCTGCGGCAAGTCCACGCTCGCCCGCGCCATCGTCGGCCTGGTTCGCACCGCGCGGGGGCGGATCCTGTTCGAGGGGCAGGATCTCGCCGGGCTGAGCGCCGGGGCGATGCGCCCCTACCGGCGCCACCTTCAGTTCGTCTTCCAGAACCCCTATGCCAGCCTGCATCCGCGCATGACGGTGCATGACATCATCGCCGAACCGTTGCGGATGATCGGCGGCGACCGTGCCGAGCGCGATGCGCGGGTGCGCGAGGCCATGCGGCGGGTCCAGCTCCTGCCCGAGTACGGCGGGCGCTATCCTTTCGCCTTCTCGGGCGGCCAGCGCCAGCGCATCGGCATTGCCCGCGCCCTCGTCGTCGACCCCAGGGTCGTGGTGCTCGACGAATCCGTTTCGGCCCTCGACGTCTCCGTCCAGGCGGGCATCCTCAACCTGCTGAAGGACCTGCAGGCGCAACTGGGCATGTCCTACCTTTTCATCGCTCATAACCTCGCCGCGGTGCGCTATGTCTCCGATCGCGTCGCGGTGATGTATCTCGGCAGGATCGTCGAACTGGCCGGCCGCGACACGCTCTATCACCAGCCGGCGCATCCTTACACCCAGGCCCTGCTCTCCGCCGTGCCGCCGGCCAGCCCCAGGGCCGCCCGGAGCCAGCGCCGCATCGTGCTGGGCGGCGAGGTGCCCAGCCCGGCCGATCCGCCGAGCGGCTGCGGGTTCCGCACGCGCTGCCCGCGCGCCAAGAAGATGTGCGCCGACATCGTTCCCCCGCTCCTGGCGGTCGGCGACGGCCATTACGCCGCCTGCCACTATCCCACCCGCTGACTTCGGCCGCGGCGCAACACATGGCCGTGATTGAAAGGCATTTTAGTACATTCCTTGCTTGTCAGAAATCCGTGGGCGACTAGCATTGCCGCTCCCAGTGGACTGGACGCGGTCACGGGCAAGAGACGACATGGATACGGACATCGAGGAAACTCAACGCTTTACGTTGGCGGCGTTCCGCGCGTCGGCGGCGGTCTTCTATTGGATCAATGATGATCTGGCGATGCATGACGAGGTCCTGACCGGCCTGCCCGAAGACCATATTCTTCGCTACCACGCCGGCATGGCCGATCTCGATCCGCTGAGCGTCAAGCGCCTCGTCTCGGCCGGCAGCACCATCGGTGTGCTATCGCGCGACCGGAACGGCACGACGGATGCACAATTTTCGGTCTATGCCGACTATCTGCTCGACAGCGCGGTCACGGACGTGATGGACCTGATCTTCTACCATGACGGCTTTCCCTTCGCCGGCCTCGGCATCCACAAGACCCGGGCCGATCCGCCCTTCTGCCCGGAAGCCCTGCGCCTCGCGCAGACCATGCAGCCTTATATCGAGTTCAACCTGCGCACCCATTCGCGCATCAGGCCGCGCTACCTGCGCCATGTCCTGATGAATCGCTGCCGCCTGACGCAGCGCGAGATCGAGGTGGCCGAACTGGTGCGGCAGGGCTGCACCAATCACGACATCGCAGACGGACTCGGCATCGCGCTGGGCACGGTGAAGGCGCATCTGTTCCGCGCCTTCGAGAAGCTCGGCGTGGAGAACCGGGCGGCCCTGGTCGCACGTCTCAACCTGATGGAGAACGACAGGCGGATCCGCGAAGCGAGCCCCGCACTTTCTACCTGAGCGCGAGCCATCACGATCATACAACAATTTAACATTCATCTATAAATTTTTGATATTATTGATATTTAGCGCAACATAAGACAATAATTCGATTGCCTGGTACGGCATGGCCGGCGCAGGCCGCGCGGCATGGACCCGCGCTGGCCCGTGCCACCGAAATTGCCAGGCTCGTTCACCCCGATGACGAAGATCGCCTCCCCTGCGGAGCCCAGGTGCGGGCGGAGCACGTGACGCGGCCTGCTGTCCGGGGCTAAGCTGAGCCGTCGACAATCGTATCGCGGCCGGAACGGCCCCGGGACACAACGGCACCGACATGATGAAGCTGCTTCCCGGCATTCTTGCCGGCCTGGCGTTCGCCAGTTCCGCGCTGGCCCAGTCCTGGCCGGGTGATTTCACCGGACGGGTCCAGGCGCTGGCCGTGCTGCAGAGCCTGAACAGCGAGTTGCTGAGCCATGACAGCGCGACGCTCACCCTCGACCGCTGGTGCGACGACCATCGCCTTGCCACGCCCGCCAAGATCGTGGCCCGGCGGCAGACCGATATCGTCAAGCCGATCTCGCAAGAGCAGCGCCGGCTTCTGGACATCGGGCCGGACGAACCCGTGCGCTATCGCCGGGTGCAGCTGATGTGCGGCGAGCGCGTGCTGTCGGAGGCGGACAACTGGTATGTTCCCGCGCGCCTCACGCCGGCGATGAACCAGGCGCTGGACACCTCGAACATCGCCTTCGGCCGCGCCGTGCAGAGCCTGCGCTTCCAGCGCCGGACGATCTCGGCCGAAATGATGTGGTCGCCCCTTGCGAAGGGCTGGGACATGCAGGCGGCCGCGCCGCGTCCCGACTGCTCGCCCCTGGCCATCCCGCCGCAGGTGCTGCAGCATCGCGCCGTCCTGACCCTGCCCGACGGGACCCCGTTCAGCGAAGTGATCGAGACCTACACGTCGGACGTCCTCGCGTTCGAGCCGCCGGCCCGCGCATCCCTCGATCCCGAATGCCGATGAAGATGGGCGCGCAACGGCGCCCGCGGTGTGACGGGACGAAAACGCGGCAGGCGCCGGCACTCGATCCCGGCAAGCTTCGACAGGCCCAAGAATTGTCGCAGGCGGAACCCGGGCGTGTCCCGGGTATCGCCGGCGCGCGCTTCGTCGGTCTGCCGCGCGCGCAACTCGTCGGCCGGCGTCGATGGTTCGATTTGCCGACTGGACCACGCCGTTTGCCGCCGACTGGCTATTCTCCATAGGCCAGTGTGACGATAGCCTGAGGCAAGATCCCGCGAACCGCGAAGCCGACGCCCCCCGAAATGACCCTCCAGTTGAATCCCTCCCGATCCTCCGCCACGCAACCGAGGACATATATGGCCGTTCTGGTCGTCCTCAGTTTGACGCATCTGCTGAACGACCTGATCCAGTCGCTCATCCCGGCGGTCTACCCGATCATCAAGGACGCCTACGCGCTCGATTTCGTTCAGATCGGGATCATCACCTTCACCTTCCAGATCGCGGGCTCGCTGTTGCAGCCGGTCGTCGGGTACGTCACCGACCAGCGCCCGATGCCGTATTCCACCATCATCGGCATGACCTTCACCCTCGTCGGTCTGGCCAGCCTCGGCTTCGCGTCGAGCTACGGCCTCATCCTCGTCTCCGTGGCCTGCATCGGCATCGGCTCGGCGATCTTCCACCCCGAGGCGACCCGCATGGCGCGCCATGCGTCCGGCGGCCGGCAAGGCTTTGCCCAGGGCATCTTCCAGGTCGGCGGGCAGGCCGGCGGCGCGCTCGGCCCGCTCCTGGCTGCCTTCATCATTGTGCCGCACGGCCAGGCGAGCCTCGCCTGGTTCACATCGGTGGCCCTTCTCGCCATGGTGCTGATGGTGTGGACGGCCGGGCAGCACACCGCAATCCGCAAGCATTTTGCGACCACAAAGGCCTCTCTTTCGGGAAGCGCCGCAAGCGGCCGGCCGCACTCGACGACGACCGTCATGGCCGGGCTGGTGATTCTCACACTGCTGATGTTCTCGAAGGTCGCCTATGTCGAGAGCTTCCGGTCGTTCTATACGTTCTACCTGATCGAACGCTTCGGGGTGTCGATACCGACCTCGCAGGTGATGCTGTTCGTCTTCCTGCTGGCACAGGCGGTGGGCGTGCTGATCGGCGGCATCGCCGGGGACAAGATCGGCCGCTATCGCATCATCTGGATTTCGGTCCTCGGCCCGCTGCCGCTCACGCTCCTGCTGCCCTATGCCGATTTCTTCTGGACCGGAGTGCTGACGGTTCTGATCAGCCTGATCATCGCGAGCGCCTTTGCATCGATCCTGATCTACGCCATCGAACTGATGCCGGAGCGCATCGGTCTCATCGGTGGGCTGTTCTATGGCCTCAACTTCGGGCTGGCGGGGATTGCGGCCGCCGTCCTCGGCGGACTGGCGGACAGCTTCGGCATCGAATCCGTCTATCGGATTTGCGCTTTCCTGCCTCTGGCCGGCCTTCTGACCTGGTTCCTGCCTCGTATCGAAGACGGCGCCGCCGCCGGCAAGCCAAAAGGCGGGTGAAGAGCGGCGCCCCCCGGATACCACCCGACAGACATATGCCGGCACGCGCCAGCGCCCCGGAGCGAACGCCGGGCGGGGCTCGCGGATCGGCTGTCCCGACCGGAACGCGACATGCGGCCGGAGCGAGGCAGGGCGCAGGAGGCGGACCCGATTGACCTATCTTCTCTGGACGCTGCCGGCGCTCGCGGTCATTGCGGCGATTGCGAGCGGCCGGCTCGGCACGCTGGCAGCCTCGCTCCTCGGCCTCGCCGCTGCCCTGGTCGTCGCGCTGACCGCCGCGCCACGCGATTTCCACGCAGCCGACGCGATTGCCTCCCTGACGCGCGGCGCCTGGATCGGCTGGATCGTCGTGCCCTATATCCTCGGCGGGCTTCTGTTCTGGCAGATGGCCATCCGGCCGGGCGACGCCGCCATGCCGGTCGAGACCGCATTGCCGGATGCCCGCGCCAGACGCCGGCTGCTGTTCACCGCCTGCTTTCTCATCGGTCCGTTCGCGGAATCGGCCACCGGCTTCGGCGTCGGGATCATCGGCACGATGATGCTGGTCAAGCGACTGGATGTGGCGCCGGTCTATCTCCTGGCATTCAGCCTGCTCAGCCAGACCATGATCCTGTGGGGCGGGATGGGCAGCGGCGCCATCGTCGGCGCCGCCTTTGCACATACGGACCCGACCGAGCTCGCGGTCCATTCCAGCTTCATTCTCGCCATCTTCAACGCGCTCTGGCTGCCGCTCTACTGGCGCCTGGCGGACGAGGCCGGTATCGGCGCCGGCGGACGTGAAAGGTTCGGCGAGGCTGCCTGGCTCGGTGTCAGCCTCGCTTTCGTGATCGGCGCGACGGCACTGCTCGGCCCGGAAACCGCGATGCTCGCGGCCTATGGCCCGATGATCGTGCTGCGCTGGATGGCGGATGAACGCCCCGATCATCGCTCAGTCAGCCTCGCCATCCGGCGGATGGCGCCTTTCGCGCTGCTGATCGGCTGGCTCGTCCTGACCCGGCTTCTACCGCCGCTGAAGCAAGCCCTCGAACATGTCGGCCGCATGCAGCTGTTCGCAGGCGCGCCCGGATGGTCGCCGCTGTTTCATGCGGGCACATGGCTCGTCGTCGGCGCGATCCTGACCGGCCTGGTGCGCGGGCACACATCCGCCTTTCCGGGTGAGATCAGGGCAGCCTGGAAGACCGGACGCCTGGCGGTCCTGACCATCATCACCTTTTCCATGATGGCCGAGCTTCTCTCCGGCTCGGGGATCGCCGAAGGGGTGGCGCGCGGCATGTTCACGGCGCTGGACCGTTGGGCCATCGTCGCGACGCCGCTGATTTCCGCAATGTTCGGGGCCCTGGCCAACAGCAGCAATGCCGCCAACGGATTGTTCATGGCCTCGCAGGTCAGCCTCGCGACGGAAGCCGGCCTCGACGTCGCCGCCGTGATCGCGCTGCAGCACACCGCAGCCCTCTCGCTGAACATGGTCTCGCCGGTGCGGATGTCCATCGTCTGCGGCCTCGCCGGAACGCCGGGGAAAGAGCGCGAGGCCTATCGCATCATGCTGCCCTTCGCGGCCGCGGTCGTCGTCGTGCTGCTGGTCTCCTCCCTTCTCGTCGCCACCCGCCATTTCTAGAGCAAAGCGCGTTTCGGCTGAAACGCGTTTTGCTCCAACTCCTTGTTTTCGACGCGTCTTTGCGACTTGACGCGATTCCGTCAAATCGCAAAACGCTCCAGGCAATCACCGTTTTCCGGCCGCGGGCTCGAGCGGCTGCGGCGCGTCGGCAAGGAGCCGGCCGGCCCTGGGCCGGCCGCCGTCCAGATCGAGCACCGGCACCGTGGCTCAGGATGCATTGTGGCAAGCCAACCGAGCTCCCGGCGTAGTCGAAAGACGGGTTTCGGCATGGCGGATGAAGCTTACAATCCGCTTACACAGGCTATCAGGGTGCCGCAACGCACGAAGCAGTAAGTTGCGGGCATGATTCGCCGTGATCCTTCAGCTGCGTGGCGGAAGTGTGATCTGTTATCTTCCTTGGGTCCTGTGCCGCAGCGCCTGACGAGGGTTCCAGGTTCTCCCGCCTGCCCCTTTCCCCCCTGTGCCATGGGACGTGGTGCGGCTGGGCCGGTCGGTGGGCGGCGTTTCGCGGGACTGCCCCCATCGGTCGATCCAATGCCGGGGGGACACCTTGAGACCTGACAGCGAAAGGCCGGCTCAACACCGGCAATCGATGGCGGGGACCGCGGCGGTCACGCTGGACGCTCTCATCCACCGGGTGGATCTGCCGACGAAAAGCCTCGCCGGCTGGTCGGTTCGATATCGACGCGGCAGGCAGAAATTCCATTTCCTCCTGCAGGACAGGGATTTCGGCGGCGAGGCACCTGCCTATGAGGCCGCGAAGGATCTCGTGGACCGGATTCCATCGGACCGCGACGAGGCGCTTTCGCTGTCCCGCAAGCTCCTGGTCCGCAAGTCCTCCAAGTCGGGAATCCCGGGTGTCACGCGTTATGTGCAGAAGGGGAGCCGGTCCGTCGTCTGGCTCGCCTATTGGACCGACGCCCAGGGCCGGAAGCGGATGAAGAAATATCGGGTCAACCGATTGGGCGAGGACGCGGCCCGGGCGATGGCGATTGCAAAACGCGAGTCGGAGATGGCGTGGTGCTCGATCCGCCTTCGCGAAATACTCCTCGCCCATCAGGAACTGGCGGCGCATTTCAAGGGGTCTCCCGAGACGGTCTGAGGGCGATGCGCCTTCGGGCACCGGCCATGTCGGCGGCACCGGTCCGCAGCTTCGTCCGCCGCCCTCCCGCCGCCGGCCGTCGAAGGCGCCGACGGGCGGCGGCGGCGGAAGGGGCGGGCTCTCATCCCCGTCTCATTCGCCTGCGTTAAGACGGCGCCTCGTGCGTCCACCCAGCATCCCGCAACCTCGTGGAGGACGGAAAAATGCCCCAATCGCCGAAGGAGCAGCCCCGCTCCGCCGCACCACCGCCGTCGGGACTGGCCGGCACCGTCCGGCGCTTGCCCGCGGCCCTGGCCGTATCAGTCGGCGGATGGGCGATCCTCCGTCTCATCGACACCGATGCCGGGCGCAGCGGGGGCTACGGCCATCTCTTCATGCTCGGCTTCCTCGCCGTCGTCACGCTTCCATGGCTCCTGTCGCCGGCGCTGGATGCGCGGCGCCGTCAGATCCGATACGCGCTCGCCGCCGAAAAGCAGGCGGTCGAGGCAGGCCGTCGTTCGCCGGCATCCGGGCGCTTCCCCTGATCGCGTCCGCCGGGACCGGGCACCGGACAGGATGATCCCTCGGCCGGACGGGACGCGCGCAAGGCGCCCGCGAGGCTGCGGCATCACGCGGTCCCCATGCGGGCTCCCTCCCCCGCCGCGGGGCGGCGGGGCGCGAGCGCCGGCCGCCTCCGCCCATCTCAGCCCCAGCTAAGTCTTCGCCCATAACGTCGCGGCCCGATGCTGCCGCGGCTCCCCCTCGAGCCCGTGCGGCCCCGCCTCCAGCAAGGGTCCGACTTGATGAAAGATACAAGCCCAACCGATCCCGGACATGCGCCCCGCATGCACAACAAAGTCCCGGAGGTCACGGCATATTTCTGGATCATCAAGATCATGGCGACGACGGTCGGCGAAACAGCCGCCGATCTCCTGGCCGTCCGATTCGACATGGGCCTTACGATCACGTCCGCGATCGTCACCGCCATGTTCCTCGCAGCCCTGGCCTGGCAGATGAAGCTCGACCGCTATGTTCCGCCGGTCTATTGGCTGACCGTCGTGTTGATCAGCGTGGTCGGCACCCTGATTTCCGACAATCTGGTCGACGGGTTCGGCATCAGCCTGGTCACGACGTCGATCGCTTTCTCCATCTGCCTCGCAGCCGTGTTCGCCGCCTGGTTCGCCTGCGAACAGACCCTTTCGATCCATACGGTCTTCACCAGCCGGCGCGAGGCCTTCTATTGGGCGGCGATCCTGTTCACCTTCGCCATGGGCACGTCGGTCGGCGATCTCCTGGCCGAACAGCTCGACCTCGGCTACCTCCAGGCCGCGATCGTGTTCGGGCTCGCCATTCTCCTCGTCGCCGGCCTGTACGGCGTCGTCGACCTCAGCGCGATCCTGTGCTTCTGGACCGCCTACATCCTGACCCGTCCGCTCGGCGCCTCCATCGGCGACTGGCTGGCAAAGCCCGGGCTCGCCGGCGGACTCGGGCTCGGCACGGTGACGACGAGCATCCTGTTCCTCGGCATCATCCTGTTGACCGTGCTCTATCTGACCGTCTCGAAGGCGGACAGAATTCCGCAACCCGCAGCGGAATGACGCGCGGCCGCCGGCTGTGCCGCGGCTGCAACTTCCCCCCTCGCTCGTGAAGGAGACCCATGATGACTTGCGCACTCAAGACCATTCTTCTGTCGGCCGCCATCTGCGGCGCGGTGGCCGGAGCAGCGCGCGCCGACTGCGAGAGCGACATGATCCAGCTCGAGGACGCGCTCAAGGCGCCCAACCTGAAGCCGGACGCCAAGGCCGCGCTGGATGCCGCCACACCGAAAGCCGTGGCCGCCATGAAGGCGGATGACGACGCGACCTGCCACACGGCGATCGCCAAAGCGCTCGCCAAGGCGGGCATTCCGATGAAATGAGCGCGCTCCAGGAAGGCCGCCGGCCCCTGCAGCAGAAATCGGCGCCCCGGAGGGCGCCGACGACCGATCCGGGGAGGCGCCGTGGGACCGCGAAACGCGGAATGGCAAACCGCTGCGGCGGAGGGAGGCCGAGCCGATGAATGATCAGGATCGCGCCGGGAGCGGGCCCGGCCTGTCGATGGGCACGGAGCCGGCAGCGGCCTTCGCAGGCCGGGCCGGAGCGGGGCCGGAGGAGGCGGAGCCCCGGGCCGACGCCCTGCCCTCCCCGCAGGCTGCCGATGCGGCCGGCTATCGCAGCAGCCATCAGACGGAGGGCTATGGCGCTCACTACGACAGGACCTTCCAGACCGGCTACTACGCCGCCCTATGGCGGAGCGTCGAGAGACCCTTGCTCGAGACCGTCCTTCGTCCGCTCGGAGGAACGGACCGGACGTGCCTCGACTTCGCCTGCGGAACCGGCCGGATCGCGACCGTGGCCGCCACGTGCTTCGGCTCTGTCGTCGGCGCCGACATATCAGCCTCCATGCTGGCATGCGTGCCGAGAGCGCCGAACATGCGCCTGCTCAACATCGACCTGACGCGGGAACGCCTCGGCGAGACCTTCGATGTCATCACCGCCTTCCGCTTCTTCCTCAATGCGGAGGAGCATCTGAGGCGGGAGGTCCTGCGGGCCCTGCACGCGCACCTTGATCGGAACGGACGCTTCGTCTCCAACATCCACGCGAATGCGAGCTCGCCGGCCGGGCTGGCCGCGCGGCTCCTGAATCACGTGCCCGGCATGACGCTACGAAACACAATGGGCGCGCCGGCCTATGAGGAACTCCTGCGGGAAGAAGGGTTCTCGATCGAACGAATGATCTTCTACGGCTACCTTCCGCGCCCCGGCTCCCTCCTGCCCAAGCTCTGTGAAGCCCTGGTCGCACCCACCGAAAGGGCGTGCAAGGCCATCGGGGCACCCGCGGGACTGGCCGAGAATTTCCTGGTGGTCGCGCGCAAGCGCTAGAGCAAAGCGCGTTTTGGTGGAAACGCGCGTTGCTCCAGCTCCTTGTTTCGACGCGTCTTTGCGACTTGACGCGAGTCCGTCAAATCGCAAAACGCTTTAGCGGGACGCTATCCCGACATTCGATCCGTCCCGCCGCCTCAGGCGGCAGGAGGATGGCGGACCGCCAGCGGGACATGCGCCAGCGCTTCACTCTCCCCGAACACCCGCGCCATGTTCCGGCCGCCGGCCTTGGCGGCATAGAGCGCCGCATCGGCTTCGGCGAACAGGCTCTCCGCCCGGGACTGCGGCCTGTTCCGCGCCGGAGCCAGGCCGATGGAAGCGCCGACGTCGATCCGGGTGCTGCGCCAGAACACGGGGCGACACAGCATGTGAAGCGCCCGCGCAAGATCGACATCCGGGAGGCCGGCGCCGAACGGGCCGGTGAGAAGCACCGCGAACTCGTCACCGCCGATCCGGGCGATCAGCGCGGCGCTCTCGAAGGCCTGGCGCAGCCGCGCCGCGGTCTGGCGGAGGCATTCGTCTCCCGCCGCATGCCCGAACCGGTCGTTGATCTGCTTGAAGCCGTCGAGATCGACGAGCGCGAGAGCGCACAGGCTGCCGTCGTCGGATTTCATGAACTCGCCGTAGCGCGCCTCGAATATGGCGCGATTGGCGAGCCCGGTGAGAGCATCATACTCGGCCAGCTGCCTCAGGCGATCCCAGAGCGCCTTCTCATGGGTGATGTCCTGCTTGGTTCCGAACAGGCGGACCGGACGGTCGCCGACGCGTTCGACGGCGGCCGTCACGCGCACCCAGCGCGTCGCATGGCGTTCCGTCTGGATGCAGGCGTCGAACGAGAAGCCCTGGCCGCAGCGTATCGCGTCCTCCCGGATGCTCTCCAGCTCGCGGCGCGACTGACTGGAATACATGTCGACGATCGCCGGACGGTGCAGCCGCGAGCCCCTCGGCAGATCGAACAGGTCGTAGACACCATCGGTCCAGATCAATGCTTCATCCTCGAGGTCGCATTGCCAGGCGCCGATCCGCGCAAGCTGCGCCGCTTCGTCGTAAAGCTGCTTCAAGCGTCGGAGCGACCTGTCGCCCTTGTCTGAAACGATGCGCGCCATGGCCCAGCCTACCCGTCCGAACGAAGCGTCACCCACCCTCGCCTATCGGTAACGGGGAAAAGTTAAGCATCGATTTGGAGCCGCCCGCGCCAGTGAACACGTAGCAGAACCATTCGCTAACCATATGGGCCGCCAGCCGTTTCAAGCGGACAGGCGACGAGACCGGCCGCGCTCGACCCCTGCCCGGCACGCCTCCTTCCGTCCACGCGCACGGCGCGCAGGCCAGGACGTGACGCGGGACACTCGGGCGGAGAGGCGGTGGTGAGAACCGATCATCTGGATCTGCGGAGGCGAAACCGAACAGCTAAGCCACTCGGTCGCCACTTTCAATTTCATGACGCCCATAATTCATCTGCCCTATACTTTTTTCCGGCATTGAAATATAATCACTTGCCACGTCGGATGGTCCTGCGATGCATGACGAGCATGCATCGCGATTAAACGGCCATCTATTGGAGATCAGGGGCAATCATGGACGCGCATTCTCACGGGGACCCGATCGACTTTCTCGATCTGACGGCCCACATCGTCTCGGCCTATGTCGGTAACAACTCGCTCGCTTCGTCCGATCTGGCCGAGCTGATTGACAGCGTGCACTCGGCCCTCAAAAGGCTCACGGTCGGCGAGCCGTCGCCTGCCGTCGAGGCGCCGAAACCGGCGGTTCCTGTTCGGAAGTCCGTCACACCCGACTATATCATCTGCCTCGAGGACGGGCGGCAGTTCAAGTCCCTGAAACGCCACCTCAGGACTGCCTATGACTTGAGCCCTGCACAGTATCGCGAGAAGTGGGACCTGCCGCACGACTATCCGATGGTCGCGCCAAACTATGCGGCCGCACGTTCGCAACTGGCGAAGTCCATCGGCCTGGGGCAGGCAAGGGCCAAGGCAGCCACCGCGGCGCCGAGCGTCGTGGAGGTCGCGAAGCCGGTGCGGGGCAAGAGGAAGGCCAAGGTGGCCTGAATTCGGACCGGCGACGAGCGTCGCCGTGCTCGCGAAGCCGTCGGCCCTTGCGATGGGATCCATCGCGCGGGCCGACATCGCGCAGGGTGCGTTCGAGACCGGCCGGCCCTCGACGCGCGCCGGATATGTTCGCCTATCCTTGCCGGGCTCCCGGGCATGAGGCCCGCCGAAGGCGCGTGCGCAGGTGGCGGCCGGCGAATTCCGGCGGCATCGGGCAGCGGTCGTGCCGCAACCGTGCCTGCGACAGCATGCAATCGCGCCTCGCCCCATTCCCGGGCAGGCCCGTTCCCTCAAAATTTTCCGATCGGAACGCGGAACTCGCAAGTCCTGCATGGGTTGCCGTTGTGCGGCCCCGATCGTTCCTTCGAGCGTGGATCGGGGCGTCCGGATGCAATCGAGCCAAGGACCATGGCAGCCGTCTTCTCGGATCGTCGCGAGGCCGGACGGCGACTCGCCCGCCTCCTCCGGTCCTATGCGGGACGCGACGACGTCGTCGTCCTCGCCTTGCCTCGCGGCGGGGTGCCCGTCGCCTATGAAGTGGCGCGCGCGCTGAAAGCGCCTCTCGACGTCTTCGTCGTGCGCAAGCTCGGCGTTCCCGGCCATGAGGAACTGGCCATGGGGGCGATCGCCGCTTCGGGCGTGCTCGTCCTCAACGAGGAGGTCGTCGACAGCCTCGATCTGCCGCCTCACGTCATGGAGGAGGCTGCCGCCAGAGAGGAAAAGGAACTTCTCCGCCGCGAGCGCCTTTATCGCGGCAAGCGGCCGACGCTCCCGCTTCGCGGGCGGATCGTCCTGCTCGTCGACGATGGACTCGCCACCGGCTCGACCATGCGGGCGGCAATCGCGGCGCTTCGGGAGAAGCAGCCGGCCCGTGTCGTTGCCGCCGTTCCCGTGGGCAGCCGCGACACCTGCCGGGCGGTGGCGGACCAGGCCGACGAGGTCATCTGCGCCACGATGCCGGAGCCCTTCGTCGACGTCGGACGCTGGTACCGCGATTTCTCCCAGACCAGCGACGACGAGGTTCGCGCGCTCCTGGCCCTCTCGCGGGACCATGCCGACGGTTGAACCCGGGCGAAGCCCGCCGAGGCGCAGCACCTCTATACGTGACGTCAGCCGGCATCCTTGGTCCGCGGTCACCAAAGGCGCCGGCCCTCGGGCGGTTTCCGCTCCACCTGATCAGGCTGGGACGTATGTCAACCTGATCACGTCCTCGCCGATCAAATCACTGGCCGCAAGGCGGAGAGGCGGCCGGGGCCCGGCGAAGAACGGCTTGCCGCGACCAAGCACGACGGGGTGGAAGTAGAGTCGATACTCGTCGACAAGACCATGCTCGGTCAGGCTTCGCGCCAGGTCTGGTCCGGCAACCGCGATCTCCCCAGCGAACCGGGCCTTCAGGTCACATATCGCCGTCCTGACGTCCCCCTCGACAAGCGTGGCGTTGGGACCGACCGTCTCCAACGTGCGCGATACGACCCACTTCGGCTGGCTTCGCCATGCCGTCGCGAATTCGCGCTCGTCCCGTGTCCACTCAGGATGGTCTTCGTCCCAATAGCGCATGACCTCGTATATGCGGCGGCCGTACACGCTGCCGGACAGGCCGCGCACGTGCTCTATCCAGTGACGAAAGAGGTCGGGATCCGGCGCGAATTCCCCTTGGTCGACATAACCGTCCAGGGACTGGTTCATTCCGAATACGAGCTTGGCCATGTCCTTTTTCTCTCCCAAGCGTCGCGCGACCGAGGCGCAATGCAAGACGATCCGTGCCTGGGCACGGTGATATTTGAGTTATGTGCTTGCCTCGCCCCGCTAGGGAGCGCCGGCATGATGCCTTATACGGCGCGGGGGCGCCACGGCTCGTGCTCGTGCGCGAGCCAGACCAGATCGGGGTCGAGAGCGCGCACCCGCAACTGGCCTTCGGAATGCGGCTCGTCAAGCTCGCCGAACCAAACCGCCACGTCGCCGCCAACGACGACCGGGCGGCGCCCGCCCATCTCGACGACGACGACCTGCATGCCGGCTGTGTGGCCCGGTGCCGGGACGAGCCGGAGCCCGGGAAGCAGCTCGAGTTCGCCATCGACCGGCACATACCGCACGCCGGGCGCATCGACCCACTCGCGAATGGTGTAGTCGACATCGCCGCGGGCGTCGTCGAGCTCGCGACGCTGAACGTAGATCGGCTTGTCGGCGAAGAGGTGGTTGCCGCCGCAATGGTCGGCGTGCAGGTGCGTGTTGACGACGATATCGATGCCGGCGAGGTCGAAGTCCTGCTCGCTCAGTGGATGGAGGCGGGGATCAAGGTCAGCCAGCGCCGGGTGCAGTTCCGTCATGCCGGTATCGACCAGTATGCGCGCATCGGGATGGTCGATGACGTGCACATAGACCGGCATCCGCTCGCCCTCGGCGAGCAGGTCGGCAACGAGGATCGGCGTGATGGCGATTGAGGCGCCGGCGCTCATCTTTTCATCTCCGTCACCATTTTCTTGCACGCTGCCGGCCAGGCCGCACACGTCCGCGATGAAGCGGCGGAAGAGCGCGGGTTGGCTCGGGCGCCATATGGTCCACATGGCCGTCCGGGGACGCGTTCATTCCGGACACGAGCTTCGCCATGCCACGCACATCCGCTTGCAATTTACAATCACTATGGCTTGTATGCCATCTGCTTGCGTGACGCAAGTTGTTTTGGAAAATCGAACTCTTATGGATCACCGCTCGGGCTGACCGGAATTCCCGAATTCCGGTGACTTTGGGGTGATGGCAGGCGCGTGTTAGGCGCCTGCCTTGCCGGAGCGTTCGAGGCGCTTTCGGCGATGTCCCCCGAGGAACCGAGGAAGCGATGCGAGTTTATGCCGGATTGGACGTGTCCCTCAAGTCGACGCACATCTGCGTGGTGGGCGAGGATGCCAAGATCGTGTGGCGCGGGGTTTGCGCCTGGACTGCCCCCCTCTTGTGAGACTCAGGAATTAGGGTGACAGGGCTTATCGGAGGCAGAATGTCTGACAAGCCCAGGACTCCGACCCGGAGTTTCTCCCCCTCATTCAAGCAGGCGGCGATGGCGCGCCTGGACGCCGGCGCGGCGCTGGCGGCGGTTGCCCGCGACCTCGGTATCAGCCGCAAGGTGCTCTATGGCTGGCGCGCGCTCTGGCGGGCGGAAGGAGCCGCCGGGCTCTGCCACAAGCGCGGCCCGAAGCCGGGCCTGCGCGAGCGGCGCCTGGCGGCGGCTCTGGCGCCACCGCCGGAGCCGGCCGCACCGGATCCGGCCGAGGCCCTGGCCAAGGCCGAGGTGCGGATCGGCGAACTCGAACGCATCATCGGCCGCCAGCAGGCGGGCCTCGATTTTTTTCAACGTGCCTTGCAGGCCTTGGACGCGGGCAAGACGCCCGATCCGTCCGTGCCCGGCTCTACGCGGTCGTCCAAGCGATGACCGGGAACGGCACCCTGCAAGGCGCCCCCGCCGTCGACCAGCTCTGCCGCCTCGCCGGCGTGTCGCGCGCCGGCTACTATCGCTTTCTCGAGCGCAAGGCCCCGGCCAGAGCCGACACCGATCTGCGCGATGCCATTCACCGCATCGCCCTCCAGCACAAGCACTACGGCTATCGCCCCATGACCAGGGAGCTCAAACGCCAGGGCATCGAGGTGAACGCCAAACGGGTGCTGCGCCTGATGCGCGAGGACAATCTGCTCGTCCTGCGCACCAGGGCCTTCGTGCCCCGAACCACCGACAGCAATCACGGCTTTCGCATCGCGCCCAACCTCATCCGCTCGCTCATCCCCACCGGGATCGATCAGATCTGGGTGGCCGACATCACCTATGTCCGCCTGGCCGAGGCCTTCGTCTATCTCGCCGTCATCCTCGACGCCTTCTCCCGCCGTGTCATCGGCTGGGCGCTGGAGGATCACTTGCGCGCCGAGCTCGCGCTCGCCGCCCTCGACATGGCCCTTCACCACCGCAGGCCGCCGCCCGACAGCCTGATCCATCATTCCGACAGAGGTATCCAATATGCCTGCGGCGACGACACCAAGCGTCTCGAAGACCGGGCCATCCGTCTCAGCATGAGCGCGCCGGGCAATCCCTACGACAACGCCAAGGCCGAGAGCTTCTTCAAGACGCTGAAGAAGGAGGAGGTCAACGCAAAAACCTACTCGTCAATCGACGAAGCCAGGAGCAATATTGCTACCTTCCTGGAGACAACCTACAACCGCCAGAGGCTCCATTCCGCCCTCGGCTACAAACCCCCGACCGAATTCGAAGCCGACCTCTCAAACCCATAACCCGACTGGACCCGTCAACACACATCCCCTGTCACCTAAACTCCACTGTCTCATTTCAGGGGGGCAGTCCACGCCTCCGATCCGGGCATTCCGGTGACAGTGCAGTCAATTGACAGGACCCCGGTCCTGCCGCAGGATGGGGCATGGCTCGCCTCCCCCGTGTCGTCATCCCCGGCCTGCCGCACCACGTCACCCAGCGTGGCAATGGCCGCCAGCGCACCTTCTTCGGCGACGCGGACTACCAGGCCTACATGGCCTGCCTGGCCGCGGGCTGCCGGGCGGCGGACGTGCAGGTCTGTGCCTGATGCCCAACCACGTGCATCTCATCCTCGTGCCGTCCGACCCTGACGGCCTGCGGCGGGCCCTGGCGCCGGCCCATCGGCGCTATGCCGGCTACATCCATGCGCGCCGCCGGCGCACGGGCCATTTCTGGCAGGGCCGGTTCGGCGCCGTGGTCATGGACGAGGCGCATCTGGCCGCGGCGCTGCGCTATGTCGCCCTGAACCCGGTGCGCGCCCGTCTGGTGCCGACGGCGCAGGACTGGCCCTGGTCGAGCACGCGCGCGCATCTCACCGGCCTCGACGACGGCCTCACCACGCCGGCGCCGATCCGCGAGCGCTTCCCGGATTTTGCCGGACTTCTCGACCTCGGACCGGACAAGGCGCTGTTCGATCAACTGCGCAAGGCCGAGAGCATCGGCCGCCCCCCCTCGGCAGCGAGGCGTTCCTGGAGCGCATCGAGGCCAGCACCGGACGGCGTCTGCGCCGCGGCAAGCCGGGGCCGCGACCCGGCACGGACAGGGGTGACGACAGCGGATAAATGGAGTGTCACCGGAATCATATTATACGCAGTCCGGTAATCCGAACGGATACTTGTCAGAGGCTTTTGCCGAAAGTTTTGCTAACTATTTTGGAGGAAATGCACAATATGGAATAAATAATCCAAATTTGAATTCTTATTGGAGCGGAGCGCAATGGCATTATTAAAAGTCATATTGGCTTGCCTTTTTATGACGATTTCACAGCCGTGTTTCGCTGCTGAAAGTGAGGTTGATAAGATGTCTAAAGAAGATATCGTTGCTGCGGTCGAGATGACTAATAATAGGTCGATAATTATTCGTTTTCGTGCGAGATCAATCGAAGGTGTTGAGGCGGAGGTGTATAAAGAATATAAGGTTGATGATCCTTTTTACGGAAAGGCACTGGAATATGTTGGCGATATTTCGCCGGGACAGAGTAAGGTAATTGTTAAAAAGCAGATGAATCCGTAATTCAAATCAGTATTACGAGTATTATGGTGACTTTGGGGTGATGGCAGGCGCGTGTTAGGCGGAGCTTCTTTCTTTCGCAGAGCGCAAGCATTTGATCTGGGAATCTCGGTGACAGTGCAGTCAATTGACAGGACCCCGGTCCTGCCGCAGGATGGGGCATGGCTCGCCTCCCCCGTGTCGTCATCCCCGGCCTGCCGCACCACGTCACCCAGCGTGGCAATGGCCGCCAGCGCACCTTCTTCGGCGACGCGGACTACCAGGCCTACATGGCCTGCCTGGCCGCGGGCTGCCGGGCGGCGGACGTGCAGGTCTGGGCCTGGTGCCTGATGCCCAACCACGTGCATCTCATCCTCGTGCCGTCCGACCCTGACGGCCTGCGGCGGGCCCTGGCGCCGGCCCATCGGCGCTATGCCGGTTACATCCATGCGCGCCGCCGGCGCACGGGCCATTTCTGGCAAGGCCGGTTCGGCGCCGTGGTCATGGACGAGGCGCACCTGGCTGCGGCGCTGCGCTATGTCGCCCTGAACCCGGTGCGCGCCCGTCTGGTGCCGGCGGCGCAGGACTGGCCCTGGTCGAGCACGCGCGCGCATCTCACCGGCCTCGATGACGGCCTCACCACGCCGGCGCCGGTCCGCGAGCGCTTCCCGGATTTTGCCGGACTTCTCGACCTCGGACCGGACAAGGCGCTGTTCGATCGACTGCGCAAGGCCGAGAGCGTCGGCCGGCCCCTCGGCAGCGAGGCCTTCCTGGAGCGCATGGAGGCCAGCACCGGACGGCGTCTGCGCCGCGGCAAGCCGGGGCCGCGACCCGGCACGGACAGGGGTGACGACAGCGGATAAATGGAGTGTCACCGGAATCCGGCGGAACGCGTAGATCTTCCAGGACCGTGGCCGCGTCGACCATTGGCAGCTTGCGCCGGGTGACATGCGGGGAGCCTTTCGGCGATCGCCGGCCTCGCTGCCCCGGATCGAAGGTCCAATGCGCCGAACCGATCCGCCCATCCCGCAGCCGCTCCCCGCTACGACGCCGGACACAATTTCCCTGAATTCTCGTCTAATCTCAAAAACTTAAGTGATTGGCGGAGACGGAGGGATTCGAACCCTCGATACCCTTGTGGGGTATGCTCATTTAGCAAACGAGTGCCTTCAGCCTCTCGGCCACGTCTCCATGGTGTGCCCGGATAGACAAAAGCCGCGGGCTTGGCAAGGGAAGGGCACGCTTCTTTCGCAAATTCGTGCGGCAAGCGTGCCTGAGGCTCAGGGCAGGACCGCCAGCCCGGCCCGGGCGACCTGGGCGTCCTGGGCCGAGCTCATGCCGGAGACGCCGATCGCGCCGATGATTCGGCCGTCCTCGATCACCGGCAGGCCGCCCTCCAGAGGCAGGACGTCGGGCATGGCCAGCAGCCGCAAATGCATGCCGCCCTCGGCGACGAGGTCCTGGAACGCCCTGGTCGGCCGGCGGAATCGCAATGCCGTCTCGGCCTTCTGCCGTGCGACGGCAATGCTGCCGAGCTGGGCCTGGTCCATGCGGTGCAGCATCACCAGATTGCCGCCGGCGTCGACGATGGCGATCACCATCGGCCAGCCCTCGCGGGCTGCCTCGGCCTCGGCGGCCTCCATCACCGCCTTGGCCCGGTCCAGGGTGATCGGCGGACCATAGGGCAGGAAAGCGGCGGGCTGCGTCGTGGTCATGGTCTCTGTCTCCGGACGAAGGGACGAGGGCCATACCATATTTTCCGCGGCGGACGGCCGGGATCCGCAAAACGTCTCCCGTCGCGCGCCGGGATCGGATAGAAGGGCGGCCCGGAGACCCGCCATGGATGACGCCACGCCCCCGCAACCGATGCAGCCCGGCCGGGACATCACCCGCCTGATCGCGATCATGGCGGCGCTGCGCACGCCGGTCACCGGCTGCCCCTGGGACCTGGAGCAGACTTTTTCCACCATCGCGCCTTACACGATCGAGGAGGCTTACGAGGTCGCCGACGCGATCGAGCATGGCGACATGGCCGACCTCGCCGAGGAGCTGGGGGACCTGCTGCTGCAGGTGGTGTTCCATGCCCGCATGGCCGAGGAGGCCGGCGCCTTCGCCTTTCCCGACGTGGTCGAGGCGATCACCCGGAAGCTGATCCGGCGCCATCCGCATGTGTTCGGCGATGCGCGCAACCTGGAGCCGGACGCGGTGAAGGCGTTGTGGGCCTCGATCAAGGCCGAGGAGAAGGCGGAGCGGGCGGCGCGCCACGGCGGTGCGCCCACGGGGAGCGGCACTCTCGCCGGCATTCCCGTCGGCATGCCGGCTCTGACCCGTGCGGTGAAGCTGCAGGAGAAGGCCGGCAAGGTCGGCTTCGACTGGAACGACATCCGCACCGTGCTGGCCAAGGTGCGCGAGGAGGCCGACGAGATCGAGGCGGCCCTCGACCAGGGCGCGTCGCAGGACGCCGTCGCCGCCGAGATCGGCGACCTGCTCTTCGCCGTCGCCAACGTCGCCCGCCACGCCAGGGCGGACGCGGAGGGCGTGCTGCGCGGCGCCAATGCCAAGTTCGAGCGGCGCTTCGCCTTCATCGAGGCGGCGCTCGCCCGCCGCGGCCGCACGCCGGCGCAATCCTCGCTGGAGGAGATGGACGGGCTATGGACCGAGGCCAAGCAAGCCGGCCTCTGAGAGCCTGATCCGAGCGGGCTATTTCGCCAGCGCGTCGCGCTCCTGCAGCAGGGCGGCCAGGCTCGCCTCCTGATCGGCGATGCGGTCGGCGATCAGGGTCTCGCTCGCCGCGCCGGAGACGGCGGCAGCCTGCTCGGTCAGGTCGCGGATGTTCTGGCGCAAGGTCGCGATACGGGCGTCGAGCTCTGCGAGGGCTTCACGGTCGACCATGACACCTGCCTTCCTCTGCTGCACACCGGCAAAACTTGCACCTTTCGACCTGTGGTGTCGAGGCCTTCCATCGGATGGAACATGTCGCCGGCCGGGGCGTCCTATTCCAAGTCGGACTGCGAGAAACCCGGAGCAAACCATGAGCTGGATCCTGATCGTCATCCTGCTGATTCTGCTGATCGGCAGCCTTCCGACCTGGCCCTATTCGGCGGGCTGGGGCTATGGCTACTACCCTTCCGGGGGCCTCGGCCTCATCCTGATCGTGCTGCTCGTGCTGGCCCTGATGGGACGCATCTAGGCGGCCAACCGGCCTGATATCGGCCGACCCTGGAACCGGACACCGTCCGGCGCGTTTCGCCGACAGGCCGGCAGCACGGAGGCGGCCGGTCTTCCTCCCATCTCCGGCGGTCTCGGCCGCCGTCTCTTTGCGTGCTTCCGGCCGAGATCGTCCGTCCACCGGAACGGCCGCCGCACGCCGGACAAGGCTTCCAGCCACGAGGAGAGGAGAATGACGGAAACGGTCTTTGAAATCGTCGGTTCCGGTCCGGTCTGGATCTTCGAGCACGACGGCGAGGAAAGCTCCACCTACCCCAGCGCGCGGGCAGCCTTCGAAGCGGCCGCCGATGCAGCCGCGGCGGCCGTCCGCGACGGGCAGGATGTCACGCTTCGCCTGTCGCGAACGGCGGATCCCGGCGAATCGGCCGTCGCCGACGCGCCGGCCGGGAGCGACCGGGGGCAGCCGGGCCTGCAGCGGCCCGAGACCTCTCCCATTTCAGGGAGAAGCGCCCGGATCACGTCGGGCCGGATGTCCGCCTGAGCCCGCTGTCTCGGCTCGATGAACCGGCCATCTCTCCGGGAAACCCGCCCGCCGGCCCTGCTCAGGCCGCCAGGCCGAACCGGCGCCGCACTTGGTCGGCCCGCTCCGGCGCGACGCGCACGCGCACATGCACGGTGCCTTCGTCGTCGGCCTCGCGCGAGAGCACGTCGCAGGTCTGGTGCAGCCAGGCCAGGCCCGCGCCGTCGGAAGGCGGGACGTCGATGTCGAGCGTCAGGCGCCCGGCCGAGACCAGGGCCTCGACGCGTTCGAGCAGCAGGCCGGTCCCCTCCCCGGTCAGGGCCGAGACCACGACCGGCCGGTCGGCGCCATCGCGCTGCGAGGCGTTGACCAGGGCCTCGCGCTCAGCCGGCTCGACCAGGTCGACCTTGTTCCAGACCTCGACGACGACACGCCCCTCCTCCCGGTCGACGCCGAGGCCGGCCAGGATCGAGCGCACGTCGGCCGCCTGGGCGTCGGTGTCGCCATGAGAGATGTCGCGCACATGCAGGATCACGTCCGCTTCCAGCACCTCCTCCAGCGTGGCGCGGAAGGCGGCGACCAGCATGGTCGGCAGGTCTGAGATAAAGCCGACCGTGTCGGAGAGGATCGCTTTGGTGCCGTGCGGCAGCCGGAGCGCCCGCAGCGTCGGGTCGAGCGTGGCGAAGAGCATGTCCTGCGCCATCACCTCGGCATTGGTCAGCCGGTTGAACAGGGTCGACTTGCCGGCATTGGTGTAGCCGACCAGCGCCACGATCGGGAAAGGCACCTTGCGTCGGCTCGATCGGTGCAGCGCTCGGGTGCGCTTCACCTGCTCCAGCTCGCGCTCCAGCTTGACGATGCGGTCCTGCAGCAGGCGCCGGTCGGACTCGATCTGCGTCTCGCCGGGGCCGCCGAGGAAGCCGCCGCCGCCGCGCTGGCGCTCCAGGTGGGTCCAGGAGCGCACCAGCCGGCCCTTCTGGTAGTTCAGATGCGCCAACTCGACCTGCAACGCGCCCTCCTTGGTGCGGGCGCGGCGGCCGAAGATCTCAAGGATCAGGCCGGTGCGGTCGATCACCTTGGCGCCCCAGGCCTTTTCGAGGTTGCGCTGCTGCACCGGCGAGAGCGCCGCGTCCATCAGGACGAGCGTCACCTCCTGCGCCTTCACCAGGCCGGTGATCTCCTCGACCTTGCCCTTGCCCAGATAGGTCGAGGGCCGGATCTCGGAGAGCTGCACGAGGCCGGAGCCGACGACCGCAAGGTCGATCGCGGCGGCAAGGCCTACCGCCTCCTCCAGCTTGGCGGCGGGCGAGCGCGCCGGCTCGCTCTCGGCCGGCCGGCGCGTCAGCACCGGCACGACCACATAGGTGCGCGTGCCCGAGGCAACCTCGAGCTCGTGCGCATCGATGCGTTGAGCGACCTTGGCGGCCGCTTCGGACTTCGATGAGTCAGGCTTCACGATGAACCTTTCCGACGGATTTGCCACCGCCGGCCCGGCCCCTGCCGCTGGCTCGAAGTCCACGATGGCCCTGCCGGCCGGCTCGCGCGAGGGCACACCCATCCGACATGCCGCCAGCGCCACCGCTATCGACGACAGCGGCGGCGGCAGGCATGAGCCGAAACGATGAAACCCCTTCTGCGATCCTCAGCCGTGGACCTCCCGGGTGGACGTTCAGAGCTTGTCGGCGCCCTCGATCTCTCCGCCTTCGAAAAGCTGGATCGGATGGCCGGGCATGATGGTGGATATGGCGTGTTTGTAGACGAGCTGGGAATGCCCGTCACGGCGCAGCAACACGCAGAAGTTATCAAACCACGTCACGACTCCTTGAAGCTTCACGCCGTTTACCAGAAAGATCGTCAACGGCACTTTGTTTTTGCGGACATTGTTGAGAAACGTGTCCTGTAGATTTTGTGCTCGTTCCGCCGCCATCAAGACCCCCGAAATTTCCAGGCCGCAGTTGTCCCGCGAACCTGACGCCATAGCCGCATGCGCCGGCCTCCGGCACACGCGACGAAGCATGAATCCATGCAATCGTCCCCATAGTCGGCGGGGACGTGCGCACACGCAAGCAAAAGTTTCCCCCAGGGCCCGCGCCGGACGCAGGCCGGCCGCCCGGGAGCCGCAGGCCCCACCCCGCCGAAGCGCGTGGCGGACCGGCGCAGGCCGGCTCCGCCTGCCGTCAGGACGCGGCCTCGGCCACCTCATGGAAGGCGGCGCGCATCTTCCCGGCCAGCGGACCGGGCTTGCCCTCGCCCACCGGGTCGCCGTCGATGCGCACCACCGGCATGACCACGTTGGTCGCGGCGGTGATGAAGGCCTCCTTCGCCGCCTTGGCCTCGGCCAGGGTGAACGGGCGCTCGGCCACTGTCAGGTTCAATTCCCGGGCGAGATCCAGCAGCGTGGTGCGGGTGATGCCGCGCAGGATGCCGAACTCGGCCGGGCGCGTCACCAGCGTGTTCTCGTGGGTGACGATCCAGGCGTTGCTGGCGGCGCCCTCGGTCACATAGCCCTCGGCATCGACGAACCAGGCCTCCCGCGCGCCCTGCTCCTTGGCCGCCTGGCGCGCCAGGGCGTTGGGCAGCAGCGACACCGACTTGATGTCGACGCGCTCCCAGCGATTGTCCGGCAGGCTGATCACGGCGATACCGGCGACGGCGACGGCCTCGGTCCGGCTGCGGTCGATCCGGCGGGCGATGACGACCAGAGATGGCGGCGTGCCTTCGGCCGGAAACACGAAGTCGCGCTTGGCGGCGCCGCGGGTGACCTGCATGTAGACCATGCCTTCGGCAACCCGGTTGCGCCGGACGGTCTCGCGCAGGATGACCTTGAGCGCCCGCTCCGACACGGGCAGTGCCATGCGCAGCTCGCGCAGGGAGCGCTTGAGCCGCTCGAGATGGCGCGTCTCGTCGATCAGGCGGCCGAGATGCACCTCGCACACCTCGTAGACGCCGTCGGCGAACTGGAAGCCGCGATCCTCGATGTGCACGCAGGCCTGGCGCAGCGGGACATAGAGGCCATTGACATAGGCGATACGGCTCATGGGTGATCCGGCAATCCCGTCGACGACATGATGAGGCGGCCGGGAGGAACCCTTGCCCGGCCGGCGAGCCCCCCGAGCGAGAGCGGGAGGCCGCCCGTTGGTTCAGCGCCAGCCGCAGACACGGCGGCCGTTGCGCCACCAGCAGGTCCAGCGGCGCTCGCGGCAGATACGACGGCCGCGATGCCACCAGCAGTCCCAGCGGCCCCTGCTCCGGCGGGAGGAGGATACGAACTGGGTCCGGCTCGCGCCATCCCGAATCTCCGCGTCCAAGGCCTCGGGCGTGACGGTGCAGGCCTTGTCGGCTGCTGGCGACGCCGCCTCCGCCGCATCAGGCAGGAAGACCGACCCGACGGTTGCGACGACCGCGCCGCCGAGCAGGCCGGCAAGCATGGTCCTTCGATCAATCGCTGTCATGCTCCTCTCCTTCCGGAATGCCGTGATCCCGGCGGCGTGCCGTCGCCCGGCGAGAAAGCCCGGCGACGGCACGCCGCCGGGCTATAGAACACGAGGAGCCCCCGCGGCGGAAGCCCTCCCGAGAGCCGTCCGGGTGGCTGCGGAGCCTGCCCTCGATCCTGCCCGAGCGCTTTCTCCTCGCCACCATGGCCGGGCATCCCCCGGCAGCGGGCCGAACGCAGCCACGGCCAGGATCGTCGTGGCTCGGACGATCCTCCGTTCGGCCGCCGCTACGGGCTTCGCGCCATCTCCGGGGCTCCACCATTTTCCTCTGGCGCGCGCGGACATATGCTATCGTCCGGCGTCGCCGCCGAAAGACAAGGCACATCCCTCCGATGAAGACGCGCCTGGCCCTGCTTCTCTTCGTCATCTCGCTCCTGGCCAATTGCGCCTGGCTCGTCGGCCCATTCGACTGGCGCATGCCCGTTGCGGCACTGGCGGCCTGGTATCTCGCCGATCTCGCGTCCGGCCTGGTCCACATGTACATGGACTATCGGCCGTGCCCGCCGGGCTCGGGCTTGGCGGAGGTCTATTTCTACAAGGGCTCCCGCGCGTCCGAGCATTATCAGGTCCTCAGGCGCGAGGCCCTCGCCCGTGTCGGCCTGATCGATCGGCTCGCATTCGATTTCAAGTTTCATCACCCCAGGCCCGAGGTGCTCGGCCGGCGCAGCCTGATCTACCAGGTCAAGTCGACGATCCTCGTCGGCACCCTGCCCGCCTCGCTGATGCTGAACGGCGCGCGCCTGCTCTGGCCGGTGCCGAGATGGCTGCTGCTCGGCGCTATCGTCCTCATCGGCGCCTCGAGCCTCAGCCAGTATTTTCACGGCACGCTGCATCGCGACAAGAATCCCTGGTTCATCGGGCTGATGCGCCGGGTCGGCCTGCTGATGACGCCGCAGGCGCATGCGATCCACCATCGGACGCTCGAAAGGGACTTCAGCGTGATCAGCGGCTGGTCGAACCCCCTCGTGAACGTCATCTTCCGGTTCCTGCTGCACCGGGGCGTTCTCAAGGAGGACGGGCTGGAGCCGACGTGACCGGCAGGCGGACGCCGCCGCCGCGGGCAACGGATTACCGGAGTCGCGACGCCGGCGCTCCGGCCTTGGGCGCATGACTGGAACGAACGTCGCACGTGCGGCCTGTGCGATCCTTCTTCCGGAGCGGAAACGGGTCCCAGATCCTCGTCCGGTTTCCGCGCTCCCGGCGCGTATGCCTTGATTTTCTTAGAAATTCTTGGTGAGCCGGGAGGGAATCGAACCCTCGACCACATGATTAAAAGTCACGTGCTCTACCGCTGAGCTACCGGCCCGCACCAAGCAACCGTTCCTGACCCGCAGCGAAGAAGCGCGATCGCCTGGCAGGCCTCGCGTCCCCGCGGTCAAGACACCGCATGGCGGCTGTCTCTAAGCGCCGGGGCGAAGCCGGTCAAGACGGATGTTCCGGGTTTGCCGCCCGGGTCCTGCCGCGGTGCCGCGACAGGATCGCTTGTTCGCCGGGACAGCCTCAGCTCACGAAGAAGCTCTGCGTCCCGTGCGCCTCGATCGCCTCGGCCAGACGGCCGAGCGCATGGACGTAGGCGGCGGTGCGCACCGTGGTGCCCTTCTCCCGCGAGAGGCTCCAGATCGCGCGCCCCTCCCGTTCCATGATGGCGCGCAGGCGCTCATGGATCTCCTGTTCCGTCCAGTAATAGCCCTGGCGGTTCTGCACCCACTCGAAATAGGACACGGTCACGCCGCCGGCATTGGCCAGGATGTCCGGCAGCACCACGACGCCCTTCCCGGCCAGGATGCCGTCGGCATCCGGCGTCACCGGGCCGTTGGCGAGCTCGAGCACGAGCCTGGCCTTCACC
The DNA here is from genome assembly GCF_057554225.1 of Labrys sp. Lb11. Classification (NCBI taxonomy): domain Bacteria; kingdom Pseudomonadati; phylum Pseudomonadota; class Alphaproteobacteria; order Hyphomicrobiales; family Xanthobacteraceae; genus Labrys; species Labrys sp. Lb11. The sequence goes on along the minus strand of NZ_BAAJOT010000006.1, from coordinate 415,867 downwards.
GACGGCGCATTGCGCTCGTCGATCATGTTTTCGAGCGCGGCCGGAACCAGGAGGTCGCAATCGACCGTGACCAGCTCGTCGGCCGGCAGGACTTCGTGCCCCCCCTCGCCGGCCGTGCTGGAGACCGGCCGGCCGCCTGCCTTGGCGGCGACCAGCCTGCCGACGTCGAGCCCGGCCTCGGCCTTCACCGCGCCCTCCGAATCCGAGACGGCGACGATCCGGTGGCCGTCGGCGGCCAGGAGGCGCGCAATGTGCTGGCCGGCATTGCCGAAGCCCTGGACGGCGACGCGCATGCTGCGGGCAAGGCCGAGATCCTCGGCCAGATGGCGCACGAGATAGTAGCCGCCCCGCGCCGTCGCGTCGCCGCGGCCGAGCGAGCCGCCGAGCGTGATCGGCTTGCCGGTGATCACCGCCGGCTCGACCTGCCCGACGATCTGGGCGTATTCGTCGGCCATCCAGCCCATGATCATGGCGTTGGTGTAGACGTCCGGAGCCGGGATGTCGCGATCCGGCCCGATGATGCGGGCGAAGGCCTGGATATAGGCCCGCGACAGGCGCTCCAGCTCCGCCTTCGACAGCTTGCGCGGGTCGACCTGCACGGCGCCCTTGCCCCCGCCATAGGGCAGGTTCATCACCGCGCACTTGAACGTCATCCAGAACGCCAGCGTCTCGACTTCGTCGGCCGTCGAATCGGGATGGAAGCGGATGCCGCCCTTGGTCGGGCCGCGGGTGTCGTCATAACGGCAGCGCCACGCCAGGAAGGATTTTCGCGATCCGTCATCCATGCGGATCATCAGGCGGACCTTGGTGGTCTCGCGCGCATATTTCAGTTTCTCGATCACATCCGGGTCGATGTTGAGATGGGCTGCGGCTTCGTCCAGGCGGACGAGGGCATGACCGAGAAGACTCTCTTCCGGCATCGTGGCTCCTGAAAGGTCGGGCATTGCACGCCGTCTGCATAGAAGGCAGGCAGATGAGCTGCAACAGCGAGCGGCATTGCTGATCCTTTTTTGAGCAACTGCCTGCAAACGCGGCAGTGGCGCGCCGCGGCAGGCCGGCCGGGCGCTCCATCGCGGTCGGGCCGGCCGGACCTATCGCATTGACGGGGCTGCGGGAGGCGTTACACCAACCGTGAGCATCGCGCTGTGCGACTGGCGCCCTGCGGACCAGGAGATGCATTATGCAGCTAGGAATGATCGGCCTCGGGCGGATGGGAGGCAATATCGTCCGCCGCCTCATGCAGCACGGGCATGAAGGGATCGTCTTCGACCGCAATCCGCAGGCGACGCAGGCGCTCGCCGCCGAGGGCGCCGTGGCCGCAGACGGCCTCGCCGCCCTCGTCGCCCGCCTGACGCCGCCGCGTGCCGTCTGGGTGATGCTGCCCGCCGGAGCCATCACCGAGGCGACGATCCGCGACCTCGCCGGGCTGCTCTCGCCCGGCGACGTCGTCATCGACGGCGGCAACACCTTCTGGAAGGATGATGTCCGCCGTGCCCGCGAGCTCGCCGCCAAGGGCATCGACTATGTCGACGTCGGCACCAGCGGCGGCGTCTGGGGCCTGGAACGCGGCTATTGCATGATGATCGGCGGCAAGGCGGAGACCGTGAACCGGCTCGACCCGATCTTCGCGGCGCTCGCCCCGGGCCTCGGCTCCGTGCCGCGCACCCCCGGCCGGGCGGGGCGCGATCCGCGCGCCGAGCTCGGCTATATCCATGCCGGCCCGAGCGGCGCCGGCCACTTCGTCAAGATGGTCCACAACGGCATCGAATACGGCCTGATGCAGGCCTATGCCGAGGGCTTCGACATCCTCAAATCCGCCGACATCGAGGAGCGCCCGGCGGACGAGCGCTTCGACCTCGACATCGCCGACATCGCCGAGGTCTGGCGGCGCGGCAGCGTCATCACCTCCTGGCTGCTCGACCTCACGGCCTCGGCCCTGGCCGAGGACGCCAGCCTCTCGGGCTATTCCGGTTACGTGGAGGATTCAGGCGAGGGCCGCTGGACGCTGCAGGCCGCCATCGAGCAGGCGGTGCCGGCCGAGGTGCTGTCGGCGGCGCTCTACACCCGCTTCCGCTCGCGGCAGGAGAGCACCTACGCCGAAAAGATCCTGTCGGCGATGCGCAAGGGCTTCGGCGGCCATGTCGAGCCCAAGAAAGCGGAGCAGTGATGGCCTCCCTGAAGAACGGGAAGGCCGGCAAGCCCGATCCGTGCAGCTTCGTGATCTTCGGCGCGACCGGTGACCTCACCAAGCGCCTGCTGATCCCGGCGCTCTACAATCTGGCGGCCAGCGACCTCATCCCGGACAATTTCTCGATCGTCGGCTTCGTGCGCACGCCGATGACCGACGAGGCTTTCCGGCAGGTGCTGGCGGACGGCCTCAAGCAGTTCGCCACGCGCGCGGTCGACCAGGCGGTTGCCGACCGGCTCTTCGGCTGCGTCAGCTGCGTCGAGGGCCAGACCGAGGACCCCGACAGCTTCCGCCGGCTCGGCGAGCACCTCAAGCGCGTCGAGGCGACGCGCCATATCCGCGGCAACCGCCTGTTCTACCTGGCGACGCCGCCGAACGCCTTCGGGCCGATCACCCGGCAGCTGGCGCAGGCCGGCCTCACCCAGGAGGGCGAGGGCACCGGCTGGCGGCGGGTCATCATCGAAAAGCCCTTCGGCACCGATCTCGCCTCGGCCAAGGCCCTCAACCGCGAGCTCCTCAGCGTGCTCACCGAGGACCAGATCTTCCGGATGGACCATTATCTCGGCAAGGAGACGGTCCAGAACATCATGATCATGCGGTTCGCCAACGGCCTGTTCGAACCGATCTGGAACCGCAACTTCATCGACCACGTGCAGATCACGGTGGCCGAGACGGTCAATGTCGAGCGCCGCGGCAAGTTCTACGACGCCACCGGCGCGCTGCGCGACATGGTGCCGAACCATCTGAGCCAGCTCCTGTCGCTGGTCGCGATGGAGCCGCCCTCCCATTACGACGCCCACTCCGTGCGCCTGGAGAAGGCGGAGGCGCTTGCCGCCATCGACGTCTACACCCCGGAGGAGGCCATCGCCAACTCGGTGCGCGCGCAGTACGGCGCCGGCCGGGTCAAGGACGCCGACGTCGTCGCCTATCGCGAGGCGCCGGACGTCAATCCCGAAAGCACCACCGAGACCTATGCGGCGATCAAGCTCGCCATCGACAACTGGCGCTGGGCCGGCGTGCCGTTCTACCTGCGCACCGGCAAGGCGCTGGCCCGGCGCAAGACCGAGGTGGCGATCAAGTTCAAGGAGGCGCCGATCTCGATGTTCCGCGACTCGCGCCTGGGTGCGGCCGCCGAGGGCGCCATGAGCCAGAACTACCTGGTCCTGAACATCCAGCCAGAGGAAGGCATCACCCTGCATTTCAATGCCAAGGTGCCGGGACCGGCCGTGTCGCTGGCGCCGGTGGCCATGACCTTCAACTACAAGGACTATTTCGAGAGCTCCCCGAGCACCGGCTACGAGACGCTGATCTATGACTGCATGATCGGCGACGCCCTCCTGTTCCAGCGGGCCGACGGCGTCGAGGCCGGCTGGCGGGCGGTGCAACCCTTCCTCGACGCCTGGAGCGCCGCCGGCAGCAACGGCGTCACCACCTACGCCGCCGGCTCGGAAGGGCCGGCAGAAGCCGAAGCGCTGCTCGCCGCCGACGGCCGCAGCTGGCGCAAGCTGGGATGATGCCCATGGCCGAGATCATCGCCTCGCCCGATGCCGATGCGCTGGCCGACCGGGCGGCCGACTGGCTGGTGGAACGCCTCGCCGCCGCCCCCGGCGAACGCATCGCCCTCTGCCTCTCCGGCGGCTCGACGCCGAAGCGGCTCTATGAGCGCCTCGGGCGGGAGCCGCGGCGCGCGAAGCTGCCCTGGCCGCGGCTGCACTGGTTCTTCGGCGACGAGCGCGTGGTGCCGGCCGACGACCCGCGCAGCAACCAGTTGATGGCGCGCCAGGCCCTGCTCGATCACGCGCCGGTGCCCCTCGAGCAGATTCACGCCGTGCCGGTCGCCGGCCTCGACCCCGACGCCGCGGCGGCCGCCTACCAGGCCCTGCTGGAGCGCTACTACGGCGCCGCCACGCTCGACCCGGCCCGCCCGCTGTTCGAGGTGATGCTGCTCGGCCTCGGATCGGACGGCCACACCGCCTCGCTGTTCCCGGGGTCGCCGGCGCTGCAGGAGACGCGGCGCTGGGCCGTGGCCGGGCCGCCAGGGCTGGAGCCCTTCGTGCCGCGCGTCACCCTGACCTTCCCCGCCCTCGCCGCCAGCCGCGCCACGGCCTTCCTGGTCGCCGGCTCCGACAAGCGGCCGGTGCTGGCGCGGGTGCTGGCCGGCGAGGATCTGCCGGCGGCGCGCGCGGCGGCAGCTTCCGGCGTGCGCTGGTTCGTCGACAGCGCGGCGCTGGGCGAGAGCTGAACCGCTCCGGAGCGGGCAAGGGCGCGCGAAGCCCTCTCCGCCGAAGGCGGAAGGGGTGAAGCCGTGCCGGACACCCGCGGCCTGCGCGCAACCCTATCCATGGCCTATGGCAGCCTCTAGAAGGGGATCCGAACAGGAGCCTGCGCCATGCCCTCGCCTCATCTCGTCCCGACCGACTGGCTCGCCCGACGCCTGGGCGATCCCGGCCTCGCCATCGTCGACGCCTCCTGGTACCTGCCGGCCCAGAACCGCAACGCCGCGCAGGAGTTCCAGGCGGCGCATATTCCCGGCGCAGTGTTCTTCGACATCGACGCCATCGCCGACACCGGCAGCGGACTGCCGCACATGCTGCCCTCGGAGGCGGCCTTCGCCGAGGCGGCCGGTGCGATGGGCATCGCCGACACCATGGACATCGTCGTCTATGACGGCGTCGGCCTTTTCTCGGCCCCGCGCGTGTGGTGGACATTCCGGGTGTTCGGCGCCAAGCGCGTCTTCATCCTCGACGGCGGATTTCCCGCCTGGACGGCGGAGGGACGGCCGACCGAGGCCGGGCCGGTGCGCAAGGCCCCTGCCCGCTTCGAGGCCTGGTTCCATGTCGGCGCGGTGGCCACCGCCGCCGGCGTCGCGGAGGCGCTGCGCACGGGCGACGCCCAGGTCGTCGACGCCCGCCCGGCGGACCGCTTCACCGGCGAGACGCCGGAGCCGCGCCCCGGCGTGCGCTCGGGCCACATGCCCGGCGCGCGCAACCTGCCCTACGCCGCCCTGATCGACAATGGCCGCCTCGCCCCCAAGGAGAAGCTGGCGAGCGCCTTCGCCGCCGCCGGCGTGGACCTGAAGCGTCCGGTCATCACCAGTTGTGGCTCGGGCGTCTCCGCCGCCATCCTGGCGCTGGCGCTGGACAGCCTCGGCAAGCCGGAAGTCGGGCTCTATGACGGGTCCTGGGCGGAATGGGGCTCGCGGGCGGATCTGCCGGTCGTCACCGGCAAGGCCGAAGGCTGAGGCGCCGGCCGGCAGCCGCAGAACGGCCGGAACACAACGCAAAAGGCCCTCTCCGTCACGGCGGAGAGGGCCTTTTGCGTTTCATGCATCCGGTCGGCCGGTTCGGCGAACCGCCCCCTCACTCCATCACGTCGGCGCCGGCGGCACCAGCGCTGCGGGCCATGGAGACGATCGCATCCGCCTCGGCGCGATCGGTGAAGGGGCCGGCCTGCACGCGCCAGACGGTCTTGCCGTCGCGCTCATAGGACAGCAACTGCACCTCGCCGGCCTGCGACAGCACCCAGCGCATCTGCTCGGCGCTGGCCTGATCGCGATAGACGCCGGCGTCGATGAAGAGATCGGGGCCCTGCGGCGCAGGCACCGCCTCGGCATAGGCCAGCGCCGGCATGACCATCGGCGTGTCGCCCAGAGTGGCCGCCGTGCCGACGATGTCGGCGATGCGCAGCTTCATCGGCATGGTCTTGATCAGGCGGGCGCCGGCGTCGGCGTTGACCTGCGGCAGCTTGCGCTGGATCTGGGTCGGCTTGGCCTTGGAGGGGATCGGCGTCGCCGCGTTGGGGATGGTTTCGAGGTCGAGCGGCGGCGCCACATTGGCCTGGACCGGCGCGCCGGGCGCAACCACGGGCAGGACCTGAACGGCCTGGTCGATCTCCGGCGGGCGCTCGGGCGGCAGCGGCAACACGCCGGACTGATAGGCCAAGGTCTCGGCGGCGAGCGTCTCGGGCTGGGCGATGGCCGGCGGCACGGCCTGCGCCACCACAGTCGGGGCCGCAACCACCGGCTGCGGCGCCTGGTAGGAGGCCAGCACCACCGGAGCGGCGGGGGCGGCCGGCTGCGGCGCGGCTGCGGGTGCCTCGGCGATCATGGTGTTGGGGTTGCCGGTGCCGTTCAGCATGGCCGGCGAGCCGTCGGTGCGCAGCGAGGCCAGCAGCATGGCATTGTCGGAGCCGGTACGCTGGGCCGGGCCGACATATTCGACCTTCACCCGGCCGGTGCCCTGGGCCTTGAAGGCCAGGAGATCGGCGGCGCGGCGGGATACGTCGATCACCCGGCCGCCATGATAGGGGCCGCGATCATTGACGCGCACGATGATCGAATTGCCGTTGCTCAGATTGGTGACGCGCGCATAGCTCGGCAGCGGCATGGTCTTGTGAGCCGCCGAGATGTCGTGCATGTCGAACACCTCGCCATTGGCGGTCAGGCGACCGTGGAAGGAGTCGCCGTACCAGGACGCGGTGCCGACCGCGGCATAGTTCTTGTTCTCGCTCGGCACATAGCGCTTGCCGGCGACCATATAGGGCTTGCCGACGAGATAGACGCCGCGGCGCGAGACGGACGGGTCGATCGGCTCGGCGCCGGCCACCACCCGCGGGCTGGCATAGACACCGTATTTGGGATCCTTGGAGCGCCCCGTCTTCGTCATCGAGCTGGAAGAGCAGCTGGCCAGCGCCACGCACCCCACCGCCGTCACCGTCATCTTGAACAAGGCCCCCGGAAAAGCCGGTACCGGCGACGCAAACGCCTCGACCTTGGCCCGTAAGGCCCGGACGCCATTCGTCATCGCAAAATCCCTTCCCACGTTCGATAAGACCGGCACGCTGGCCTCGCGGCCCACATGCCACCCGTCTCTCGACGCCGACCCGTTTCACCTGCGCCGCAAGTTATCCCTGCGTGCCTAGCACAATGCCCGACGCGATTGGTCGGACATAGTTGCCTGAATGCGTCAAGAATACGCCGACGCTTCAGTATGGTGAACGGATTGTAATCAAAATCCGGCCGACGGGAAGCAAAAATTTGCCAGGCAAAAGCCTGCGACCAGATCACGCAGATCAGCGTATCCTATTGGAATAACTGGACTTTGCTCTCAAGGCCCAGTCTATCCCAGATCGGGACGAACCATGGTTGCGCGCCGATTCCGCCGCAATCGCCGCCGATTCGAGCCATCGGCATTGTGGAAAAACTGTGCCGTTCAGGTAGAAAAATACCGTCGATACTTTGAGCCCGATTGCCGAGGGGCCGGGAGGCTGCGGCGCCCTCGTCGCAGGGCGGCCGCCGCCGCGACGCTCGGACGAGAGAGGATCGATCCGCCCATGGCCCGCGCGCAACGCACCGTCGGCGCGGGTGCGCGCAAGGCCGCTGCGGCCGCAGGAGGCCAAATGCCTGGACAGGCCGCGCGTCCAGGCTGCACATTGGCCGTCATGAGCAGCGACGACATCTGGGATACCGAAGCCGCTGAAAGCTACGACACGCCGGGCACGGGGATGTTCCCGCCCGACGTGCTGCGGCCGACCGTCGAACGCCTCGCGGAACTCGCGGGGGGCGGCCGGGTCCTGGAATTCGCGATCGGCACCGGCCGCGTTGCGATCCCGCTCGCGGAGCGGGGCGTCCCCGTCAGCGGAATCGCGCTGTCGCCGGCGATGATCGCCCGGCTTCGCCGGAAAGCCGACGAGGCGAGGATCCCCGTGGTCCAGGGCGATATGACCGCCGCCGCCGCGCCAGGGCGATATTCCCTGGTCTATCTGGTGTTCAACACCATCTCGAACCTGCTGACCCAGGCCGAGCAGGTCGCCTGCTTCCACAATGCCGCGCGCCACCTCGCGCCCGGCGGCCGCTTCGTCATCGAGCTATGGGTGCCCGAGCTCCGCAAGCTGCCGCCGACCCAGCAGGCGGTCGTCTGGCAAGCCGAAGCCGGCTCCGTCGGACTGGACGCCTATGATGTGCTCCGCCAGCACGTCGTGTCGCACCACTTCACATTCGGCGAGAACCGCCAGGCACGGCTGTTCCGCTCCTCGCACCGCTACATCTGGCCGGCGGAGCTGGACCTCATGGCGCAACTGGCCGGATTTGAGCTGGAGATCAGGCACGCGGATTGGCAGGGCTCGGAATTCACCGCGGACGCGCGTTCGCACGTATCCGTCTACCGCCTCGCTGCCAGGCCCTGAGCGCTCTGCCCCTTCGCAAGGACGTGCCGATGCCGTCGACGGCACCGGCCGTCCGCGGCGGAACAACGCCGAGATGCGACGGCTCATCCATCCGGCGACCATCGCCCTCGCCGCCGTCGGCCGCAGCCCCTCGGAAAGCGCCGGTTCCTTGCCGGCCGGTCACAGGCGCGGCGGCACGGCGCCTTTTCGCCCGGCCCACGGAGCGGGCCGGCGGCCCGGACCGCGCTCGACTTCGCACTGGAACAGGCGAAAATTTGATCTCCGCAATGATAACCAAGTTTTAATTTGTCTCGCGCCAGTTCCCCCGGCTATGAAACCTCCGTCAAAGGCGCCCCCAAAGCCTGCGACCAAACCCCAGAAGAGGGGTCAACTTCGACACGATGGTGACTAACCTCGCACCATCGTTTTTCGACCCCCCGCTTCGGCGGGGTTTTCGATTTTCAGCATACATACAGTAGGTATCGCGACAGCGAACAGAACTCTCCTCCCCCTGCGAATGCCTGCCTGCCGAGCCGGGAAGAGTGTTTCAAGACCGAGCCGGGCAAAGCGGCCGGCCGCTCGGCAAACATCCTGGCCGCGCAGCATTTGCGCCGCCCCCACGCGAAAGGCACGGTGAAAGCAGTGGGGCCGCCTCGGTTTCCCGAGGCGACCTGCGTGCAGGCCTTGGGCTGGAGCCGACCGAGAGCCAGCCTGCACACCCAGGCAAACGGTCGGCGACGGCAAGTGTTCCGCACCGTCTCGGCCGCAGCGCCCATGCACGTTCGTCGCGCCGCAGCAGCGACCGCACCCGACATCGCCACGCGCCGCCACCTGCGGACATTTGAAGACAGTCCGCTCAGGCCAACGCTATCCGCCGCCGAGGAGCGGCAGCGAGCGCAAGGAGCGCGACAACTCGATCGCGTTCCAGGGCAGGTACTCGGTGATGGCCAGGTCCCCGGTGCAGCCTGGGGATCACGGAACAGGACGAAGCCGCAGAGCGAGGGATCGAGCAGCACGTCGACGTCGAAGTGAACCGCCACCTTCGTCGCGCCCGAGGCGCGCAGCCATTCCAGCACGCGGTCCGGCGCGCCTGCCAGCTCTTCCGGATCGAGCCGGGCAATCGCACGCTCCCGGAGGACCCCGGTCTCGAACAGCGTCGTCCCGGTCAGGCCGACATGGAGGATGCGGATTGATGCGAGGGGACGGCGCACCGTCGCCGTGAAATCGGCATCGCCTTCGCCCATGAGCATCGCAAGGACATGAGCGTGGGCGCACCGGGTCTGGGCCGCCCCATGATGTCCGGATGGGCATCGATCCACAGCACCGCCAGGTCGTCGCCATAGCGCTCGCTGAGATCGGCGATGGGAGCGAGGTCGACGTGGCAGTCCCGCCCAGCGTCACGACGGCGCGTGCCGGTCGATGGCGGCGCGAGCATCGGCGAGTTGCCGGAGCAGGGCCTTTCGCGAGACGATGCCGCCGTCGATGGGCCGCTCGCCGTCTCCGGCCCCGGGCACGGGGACGGTCTCTTCCGGCCCCAGCGGGTCGGGAGCGATCGCGGCAAGCACCCGCCCCCCGATCCGGTAGTTGGGTCGGTCGCCGCCTTGCCACTGCGGCATGTTCAGGCGCAGGATGTTGCGCGGATCAATCGCCATTGTTCGACACCGGTCCTGGTTCGCGGGGCTTGGATGGGGATCGACCTGCGAGGGTAGCCTCCGGAACGGCCGATGTCAGCTCCCGACCACCCCGTACACCTTCGGCGGCGGGGCCGCGGGACTTTCCGCGTTCATGACGGCCAAGGCCAAGCATCCTCGACGGTCGGCGCCGGACGACGGCGCAGACTTTGCCGGATCTTTGATCCAACGCAAGTTTGCGCTGCGGCATTCCTGTTACGCCTTTATCGGCCGCGTCGCTGCAGGCCGCCACCGCCGAGCGATCGCCAGGCCGGAATGGGGAAGGATCCATGCGCGCCATGAAGACGATGACGAGTTTCCTCGCGGGGCTTTCGCTGGCCCTTCTGGTCTCGCTGCCCGGTCAAGCCCAGGAGCAGCTCCGGCGCTCCGGCACCGTCACCATCTCGCAGGGCCAGGCCGGCTTCATCATCACCGCCGGCTATGGCGGCGGCGCGCTGAAGTTCAAGGGGAGGACCTACCCCTTCAAGATCGGCGGCCTGGGCCTCGGCGGCATGGGCGCGTCCTCGGTCGAGGCACGCGGCACCGTCTACAACATGAACTCGGCCCGGCAGTTTCCCGGAACCTATATCGCGGCGCGGACCGGCATGGTCGTCGGCGACAAGAGCGTCGGCAAGATGTGGCTCAAGAACGACCAGGGGGTGGTCATGGCCCTCGTAGCCAAGCGAAGGGGCCTGATGCTGTCGATGGGCGCCGATGGCGTGGTCATCAGCATGCGCTGAGATGAGGCGGGACGGCACCGTCGGCACGAACGAGATCGAACTCAAGTTCGCGCTCGACGCCGCCGCCGCTGCGACGGCGAAGCAGCATGGCCTGCTCGCCGGCAAGCAGCCGTCGACCACGCGTTTCGTTTCCGTCTATTTCGACACTGATGATCACGGGCTGCGGAAGCAGCGCGCGTCCCTGCGGCTGCGCAAGACGGGCGACAAGGTCGTCCAGACCGTGAAGCAACGGATCGGAGGATCGCACGGGCTGTTCATCCGGGATCAGCTCGAAATCCCGATCACCGGGGACAGCCCGGATCTGGCCCCCTTGCGAGCGCGCTTGTCCGGGCCGCTGCAGCAGAGATTGGCCGAGCCGCTGCGGCCGCTCTTCCGCGTCGAGATGGAGCGGACCGAGTGGCGCTTCGTCTGGAACGGCAGCATGATCAGCGTTGCGATCGACGAGGGCTTCATCACCGACGGATGCCGGAGCGAGCCCCTCCACGAGCTCGAAGTGGAGCTTCGCGCCGGCGAGATCGGCTCCCTCTTTGCCGTCGCCCGCCTGCTGGCGGAAGCGGCTGCGCTCCGACCCGAGCCGGAGAGCAAGGCGGACAGGGGCTACAGGCTCGTTCGAAGCGCGGCGATCGAGCCGAGGATCGCGGGCTGAGGATCGGGGGGCTGCGCGTGCCGGTCGTCGGAGGGCTCGCTGCGGCCCCGGTACTCGGGCAGGTGAGCAACGCCCGGGCTCGGCCCGAAGCCGTCATGGCAGATTCAGGCCCCTCCCGGCCGGCCGGCGCCTCACGTCATGAGGCCGCTCGACGCCGGTGCTTGGCGTTGCCGACCTTCTTCCATGCCGGAGCGATCAGGCGGGCAATCGCAAACTCGACCTGCCGGTACTCGTCCTCGCAATGTTCGGCGCGCTCTGCCGGGAGAAAGCTCTTGACCATGTCGCCGAAGGCTCGCGGATCCTTCCCGCAGCCGATGCAGAGGAGGTTGAAGAAGCGCTGCGCCGGCACGCCGTGCTCATCGGCAAAATCCCTGAGCTTCGGCGGCGCCTCCTTCGCCTCGCTGGCATACATGGCCGCGATGCTGGCGACGGCCCTGCGCGCCTCCTGCTCTCCCAGGCGAAGCACCAGGCAGGCCGCGAGCTGATCGGCCGCGTCCTCCTCGCGCCCAAGGATCGGCACCTTGTTCAGGTCGAAGATCGCGTGTGCGACCTCATGCAAGACGACATCGAGAAAGGCGCCCGCGACGTAGTTCTCGGGCGTCAACCCGTGAGCCGCGGCCGCCGGTGGAATATTGCGGGAAAGCTCCTGAATATAGGCGAGATATTCATAGCAGAAGCTCACCGTGGCCTCCTCGGCGTCGTAGGACGCGTCGATGTCCCCGTCGCATCCCTCGGTCCTGATCAGCAACGTCCGGGGGAGCTGCAGCCCCGAGAGGCCGCCGCGGATCCGCTCCAGCACCGCTTCTCGCGCAACATTCGATAGATCGGCTCGTGCGCCCGGTCCTTGGGCGGCACATGGGCGACGCGAACGGAGGCATGCCCGGCCGCAACGGCCGCACCGGCCGCACCGGCCGCAACGGGACCGATCAGGCTCGGCAGCAGGACGACGAGCGGCGCGATCCGGAGCGGCAATTTCCAATCCATGAAGGTCCCCGCCGCCCGTATGAAATCGAATGAGCCGAGCGGTCGGAGATCGGACGAGAGTCGTCGACGCTCGTCAAGATCGAGGCGCCCCGGCCGGATCTTCCGGCCGTTCCTTGCCGCCGGGTTCGCCCCGGTCGAGCGGAGCGGCGAGGTTCGTCCGGCTGCTGCGATCACCTCGAGCGGCTTCGGTCGGAGCGAGGCGGACAGGGGCTACGGGCACGTTCGAAGCGCGGCATCCGTCCCTTGATGTGGATCAAAGACTCGAAACCCGAGATGCGCTCTGCTGATAATGGTTGGGCGCGCCTGCTGCCGGCGACGGAAGCAGGCGAGCACGGCGCAGGCGTCTCATGCCGACCGCTGTAATGCCCTTGGATGATTGAGGTGCGGTCATGGCGCTGAGGATCGGTGGCTGCGCGTGCGGGGTCGTCGGCGCGCTCGCCGCGGCGCTGGTGTTCGGGCAGATGAGCAACACCCGGGCGCAGGACGGGGCCAAGCCGCCGGCCCAGGCGCCCGCTGGTGCGGCCATCCCGGCAGCCACGCCGGCGCCGGCCGCGACCCCGGACAACCCCTCGACGGCCAGCGTCTTCAGCAAGGAAGAGCTGACCAAGCTGCTCGCGCCCTATGCCCTCTATCCCGACGAACTCCTCGCTCAGTTGCTGCCGGCTTGCGCCTATCCCATCGACATCGTGCAGGTTTCGCGCTGGCTCGCCAAGAACAAGAGCGCCGTGGCCAAGAAGGACTTCTCCGGCCTCGACAAGCAGGACTGGGATCCGACGGTCAAGGCGCTCGCGCGCTTTCCCGACGTCATCGAAAAGCTCAATGCCGACCTCGACGCGACGACCGACCTGGGCGATGCCTTCGTCAACCAACCGGACGACGTGGCGGCCGTGATCCAGGAGCTGCGCCGGAAGGCACAGCAGGCCGGATCGCTCAAGACGACGAAGCAGCAGCGGGTCGACGTCTCCAAGCAGGGCGACAAGGAATACATCGTCATCCAGTCGGCGGATCCCGGCGTGATCTACACGCCGACCTATGACCCGAGCACCGTGTACACCGTCGGTGCCGGCCTCATCGGCTTCGGACTCGGCGTCGCCGTCGGCGCCGCCTTCGACAACAATTACTGGGATTGGAACAACGGCTGGGCCTATCCGCCGCGCTGGCCCGGCTATCCCGGCTATCGCCCGGGTTATCCGGGCTATCGGCCGCCGGGCTACGGGCCGGGCAACGGCCTGCGCCCGACCCATCCCATCGCCGGCGGCGACATCAACATCGGCAACGACATCAATATCGGCGGCGGCAACGGCAACAACATCGGCGGCGGCAATCTGCGGCCGTGGCGGCCCGATCCCGGCCGCTATCGCCCGGGCCAGGGCAGCAAGCCCGGCCTCGCCGGCGGTGCCGGCCGGCCGCGCCCGGGCACGCTTCCGGCGACCGGCAATCGTCCAGGCGGCGGGGCGATCGACCGTCCGCAGGCCGGCGGCGGCCCTGCCGGAGGCGTGGCCCGGCCCGGAGGCGGCAAGGCGCAGCGGCCGGGCAAGACCCCGCCGCGCGCGGCGCAGCGGCCTGCGACCAAGCGTCCGGCCGCGCAGCGGCCGGCGGCGAAGAAGCAGGCCCGCAATTCGGCCTTCGGCGACGCCCGCCTCAACGGCGCGTCCAATGCCGCGGCGAAGCGCGGCAAGGCGAGCCGCTCGAGCCCCGTCCGGTATGGCGGCGGACCTTCCTTCGGCGGCGGCGGGTTCCATGGCGGTCCTGCCTTCAGGGGCGGGGGCGGACCCGCGTTCCGCGGCGGCGGCGGTGGTGGCGGAAGAGCCTTCCGCGGCGGCGGCCGCGGTGGCGGCGGCCGGCGTGGACGGTGAGGAGGTGGTCATGCGCAGCGCTGCCAGAACAGTTTGCGGTCTCTTCGCCGGCGCCCTCGTCCTGGCCATGGCCGGCAAGGCTCCGGCGCAGGAGACCTTCACGTCCCCGGAGGATGCGGCCCACGCGCTGGTCGACGCGGCCCATCAGCCGGGCGAGGGACGGCTCGATCAGATCTTCGGTCCCGGCGGCAAGGATCTGCTCAGCTCCGGCGACGAGAGCGTCGACCATCAACGCATCGAGGATTTTCTCGACCTCGCGGCGAAGGGCAGCTCGGTGACCGATGGCGACGACGGCCTCAAGGTGCTCATGTTCGGGGATCAGGGCTGGCGCTTCCCGGTGCCGCTGCGCCAGAAGGACGGAAAGTGGACGTTCGATCTGGCGGCCGGCCGGCAGGAGGTCATCGACCGCGCCGTCGGGCGCAACGAGCTCGCAGCGATCGGCGCCTGCGCCGACTATGTCGATGCGCAGAGGGAGTATTTCGCCTCCCTCCACGACGACCAGCCGGTCCAGCAATATGCCCGCCGCTTCATCAGCTCGCCGTCCCTGCATGACGGGCTGTGGTGGGAGCCGAGCGGCCCGACCGACATGAGCCCGCTCGGGGACAGGATCGCGCCTGCCGCCGCCGAGCAGGCGAGGACGACCGGCAAGCCGACGCCCTATCTCGGATACATCTACCGCATCCTGACCAGGCAGGGCGCCGCCGCGCCCGGCGGAGCCTACAACTACGTGGTCGGCGGGCGCCTGCTGGCCGGCTTCGCGATGGTGGCCTATCCGGCAAGCTGGGGCGAGACCGGCGTCATGACGTTCCTGTGCAGCCAGCAGGGACGGGTGTACCAGCGCAACTTCGGCAAGGAGACCGCAAAGGTCGCCCCCTCGATCGACAGCTTCGATCCCGGAAGCGGCTGGACCGAAGTCACCGAGTGAGGCCCTGCCGATCGGCGGCGGACGCGGGCGGACCGCGCAACGATATCGGGCCGGACAGGAACGCTCTGACCCGCGTTGCCGCACGAGACCCAAAAGCGCAGCATCCACAGAATAATATCCTGTTTGACATAGTTTCGTCATGCAAAACCTGCAATAATAGCAGCAAGCGTCTGTGAAAATTCTCGCCATAGTCGGCGACTTGAGATGTTGATTTGAATCAAGAAACCTCCCGATTCCGGACGCTATTCTCATCGCATCTCGGTAGGAGGGACAATGCCGATTACAACCGCAGCCCAGGACACGCCTGCCCCCGCGCGTCCTGGTGAAAAATACGAAAGGCTCATAGCAGCCGCCAAGGCCCTGCCTCGCCTGAGGACGGCGGTTGTCCATCCCTGCGACGCCGTCTCGCTCGAAGCGGCGCTCGAGGCAGCCGATCTCGGCCTGATCGAGCCGATCCTCGTCGGTCCACCCGGCAAGATCGCGGCGGCCGCATCGGTCCTGGGCAGGGACCTCTCGGCCATTCGCATCGTCGAGGCGCCGCACAGCCACGCGGCGGCCGAACGCGCCGTCGAGCTCGTCCGCGCCGGCGAGGCCGACGCGCTGATGAAGGGCAGCCTCCACACCGACGAACTGATGGGAGCGGCCGTGCGGCGTGACGCCGGCCTCAGGACAGCACGGCGGATCAGCCATTGCTTCGTGCTCGACGTGCCGAGCCACGACAGCGCGCTCATCATCACCGATGCGGCGATCAACATCACGCCGACGCTGGAGGACAAGGTCGACATCGTCCAGAACGCCATCGACCTCGCCCAGGCCTTGCGGGTCGACGCGGTTCGGGTGGCGATCCTGTCCGCCATGGAGACGGTCAACCCCAAGGTGCCGTCGACCATCGAAGCCGCAGCGCTCTGCAAGATGGCCGACCGCGGCCAGATCAAGGGCGGCATCCTCGACGGCCCGCTGGCCCTGGACAATGCCATCGACCTGGGGGCCGCGAAGCTCAAGAACATCGATTCACCGGTGGCCGGCAAGGCCAACGTCCTGGTGGTTCCGGACCTGGAGGCGGGCAACATGCTCGCCAAGAGCCTGACCTTTCTGGCCGACGCCGACGCGGCCGGCATCGTCCTCGGCGCCCGCGTGCCGATCATCCTGACCAGCCGGGCGGATTCGAAGAAGACCCGCCTCGCCTCCTGTGCCGTCGCCTCTCTGGTGGCCGCGTGGCAGCGCTCCAGGCTCGCAGTCCAGGAGGTCTGAGCGATGGCGCCTGTCTACGTGGTGCTCAATGCCGGCTCGTCGAGCCTGAAGTTCCAGGTCTTCGCGGGTCGGGAGCACGGCGACCCCGCCGTGGTCTTCACGGGGCGGTTCGAAGGCCTCGGAGGCAATGCCCGCTTCGTCGCCAAGGACCCGGAGGGGACCACCCTCGACACCGTCGGGTTCGAGGCGGGGGCGGCGCTAGGCCACGAGGATGCCCTGGTGCACCTGGTGGCGTGGTTGCGCCGACATCAGGCCGGTTACACGCTGGCGGCGGTCGGGCACAGGGTCGTGCACGGGGGCGAGATGTTCGCCGGCCCGGTGGTCGTCGACGATGCGGTGATCGCGTCGCTGGAAACGCTGGTCCCTCTCGCTCCGCTGCACCAGCCCCACAATCTCGAGCCGATCCGGATCATCCGCCGGCGCCTGCCCGACATCCCCCAGGTCGCCTGCTTCGACACCGCCTTTCACCAGGGCCAGCCGGAGCTGGCGCGGATGTTCGCGCTGCCGCAGGCGATGTGGGACCGGGGGGTGAAGCGATACGGCTTCCACGGCCTCTCCTACGACTACATCGCCTCGGTCCTGGGCCGGCATGACCCACGGCTGCCGCAGGGCCGAGTCGTCGTCGCCCATCTCGGCAACGGCGCGAGCCTGTGCGCCCTGAAGGCGGGCGCGAGCATCGCGACGACGATGGGCTTCTCGGCGCTCGACGGCCTGCCGATGGGGACGCGGTGCGGCGCGCTCGATCCGGCCGTCGTGTTCTACATGCTGCGGGAGATGAAGCTGAGCCCTGCCGAGGCCGAGCGCATGCTCTACAGCCAGTCGGGCCTCCTCGGCGTCTCCGGGCTCTCCAACGACATGCGCACGCTGCGCTCCGCCGCGGCGACCAATCCCGATGCGCGCCGCGCGATCGACCTCTTCGTCTATCGCATCGTCCGGGAAATCGGATCGCTCGTGTCGGCGCTCGGCGGCCTCGACGGGCTGGTCTTCACCGCCGGCATCGGCGAAGGCGACGTCAGGACCCGCGCCGAGGTGGTCGCCGGCCTCGCCTGGGCCGGGCTGACGCTCGACGAGTCCGCAAACGCGTCCGGAGGACCGCGGATCTCCACGGCCGGCAGCGCCGCCGCAGCCTTCGTCATTCCGACCAACGAGGAACTCGTGATCGTGCGCCAGATGCAGGCGGCGCTCGCGGCGGGCGCGTCATGAGCCCGCGCCATCCAGCGGAGCGGTCCGCCGCTGCGCAGCACAGACGTCTTCAAACCGGAAGCTCATCCATGGATCAGTCCGACGCCACGAGCAAAGAGGGCCGAAGCGACGCTCTCGACGCGTTCCAGCATCTCCTCGGCGCGCACGCGAAGATCGCCGAAATTTATCGCGAGCGATGCTCGGCGGCGCTGAAGCGCTACGGGCAGGCGGCCGGGGACGCCCGCGAGGACTTGCGGCCGCCGGCCGCCCATCCGGCGACGCCCGCGCAGCTCTGGTCGGAGGGCACAGCCTATTGGCTGGACTTCGCCCAGCGGTCGGTCCTGTTCTGGGACACGCTACGCCAGCGCGGCAACAATTGGATCGAGCACGAGAAGGCGGGCAAGCCGCCGCTGCTCGACTTCGAGTGGGAGATCGTGGCGGATGCGCGCCGCTACGAGAACCCGTGCAACTACGCCCTGGCGCGCATCATCCCGCCGGAGGGCGTCGTCACCGTCCCGAACCGCCGGCCGTTCGTCGTCATCGACCCGCGGGCCGGCCATGGCCCGGGCATCGGCGGGTTCAAGCAGGACTCGCAGGTCGGGGTGGCGCTGAGGGCCGGACATCCCGTCTATGTCGTCATCTTCTTCCCCGAGCCGGTCCCCGGCCAGACCATGGCGGACGTCTCGCGCGCCGAAGCGGCGTTCATCCGCCTGGTCCGGGAGCGCCACCCCGGGACCCGCAAGCCCGTGGTGATCGGCAATTGCCAGGGGGGATGGGCGGCGATGCTCGTCGGCGCACTCGATCCCGACCTGCCCGGCCCGATCGTGATCAACGGCGCGCCGATGTCCTACTGGGCCGGCAACGACGGCGAGAACCCGATGCGCTACGCCGGCGGCATGCTCGGCGGCATCTGGCCGGCGCTGCTGGCCAGCGATCTCGGCGGCGGCAAGTTCGACGGCGCCAACCTCGTCGAGAATTTCGAGTACCTCAACCCCGCCAACACCTGTTTCAACAAGTATTACAACCTCTTTTCGAAGATCGACACCGAGCCGGCGCGCTTCCTCGAGTTCGAGCGCTGGTGGGGCGGCTTCTTCATGATGAACCGCCAGGAGATCAAGTGGATCGTCGAGAACCTGTTCGTCGGCAACCGGCTCTCCGCCGGCAAGGCGGAATGGTCGGAAGGCCGCGCCTTCGACCTCCGGGCCATCCGCTCACCGATCATCCTCTTCGCCTCGCTCGGCGACAACATCACGCCGCCCCAGCAAGCCTTCAACTGGGTGGCCGACCTCTATCCGACGACGGAGGCGCTCAAGGCCAATGGGCAGGTCATCGTCGGCATGATGCATGAGAGCGTCGGCCATCTCGGCATCTTCGTGTCCGGCCAGATCGCCAAGAAGGAACACACGCAGATCGTCGACCTGATCGACTATGTCGAGAGCCTGCCGCCGGGGCTCTACGGCATGCAGATCGAGGAGCGCCGGGAGGACGGCGCGATCCGCTACGACGTGATGCTCACCGAGCGCCGGGTCGAGGACCTGCAGGTCCTGCAAAAGCACGGGCGGCGGGATGAGATCCCCTTCGAAGCCGTCGAGGCCACCTCCGAAAAGCTCGCGTCCGCCTACGAGGCGCTGGTGCACCCCGTCCTCGCCGCGACGGTCACGCCCGCGGCCGCGCAGGCGGCGCGCTTCCTCCATCCGCAGCGAGCCCAGCGCTGGCTCCTGTCCGATCTCAACCCGCTGCTGTGGCCGCTCAAGGGCATGGCCGAAGCCGTGCGGGCGAACCGGACGCCACGGGATGCGGACGGACCGTACGCCGCCGCCGAGCGATGGACCGCGGGGATGACCTCCGCCGGCTGGGATCTCTACCGCGACCTGCGGGACGCCTGGGTGGAGACCCTGTTCTTCCGGACCTATGGGCCGGCCGGCTTGCTGGCCCGATCGGACGACGAGGCTTCCGGCCATGCCCCCGACGCCCGGGACACGGCTGCGGTCAGGACCGCCCTCGCCCATATCGAGGACGGCGACCGCACCAGCGGACTGGTGCGCACGGCGTTGCTGGTCATGAAGGCGGGCACCGGCCGGCGAAGGCTCTCGGCGATCAAGCGGGTACGCGAGCTGGTCGGGCGTGACGCCGGCCTGCAGGCCCTGCCGCCGGACACGGCGCGGGACCTCATCCACAGGCAGTCCTACGTGGTCGAGTACGAACCGGACCGAGCCCTGGCGACGCTGCCGCGACTGCTTGCCGGCCCGGGGGACCGGCGGCTCGCGCTCGAACTGCTCGACCGGCTCGACGGCGAGCTCGAGCTCACCCCGGAGCAGGTCTCCCTTCTCGGGAATATCCGCCGGCTGCTCGAGGAGCCTTCGGGTCTCGACGATGCGCCGACGCCCCTCGCCCGTCTCGGCTCGGCACGGGCCCACTCCACCCCGGGCAGCAAGAGGCGAAGCGCATGAGCGGACAGGCTGAAACGCAGGCGACGGCGGAGTTCGGATCGAGAGTGCTCGAAGGCAAGCGCGCATTGATCGTCGGCATCGCCAACGAACACTCCATCGCCTATGGCTGCGCCAGGGTGTTCCGCCGGCTCGGAGCCGAGCTGGCGATCACCTATCTCAACGACAAGGCGCGGCCCTATGTCGAGCCGCTCGCCCGGGACCTGGGCGCGACCATCTTCGCGCCCTGCGACGTCGGCCGGGAGGGCGAGCTCGAGGCGGTGTTCGGGCAGATCGCGAGCGAATGGGGCGGCCTCGACATCGCGCTCCATTCGATCGCCTTCGCCCCGAAGCAGGATCTGCAGGGGCGCCTGGTCGACAGCTCGGGCGAGGGCTTCAAGGTTGCGATGGATATTTCCTGCCACTCCTTCATCCGGATGGCTCGCCTGGCCGAGCCCCTGATGAAGGACGGCGGGACGCTCCTCGCCATGAGCTATCACGGGGCCAACAAGGTCGTGCCGAACTACAACCTGATGGGGCCCGTGAAGGCCGCGCTCGAAAGCGCCGTGCGCTATCTCGCCTTCGAGCTCGGAGACAAGCAGATCAGGGTCCATGCCGTCTCCCCCGGTCCGCTCAAGACCCGCGCCGCCTCCGGACTGAAGGATTTCGACCTGCTCCTGGCTGAAGCAATCGAGCGGGCGCCGGTCGGCGAGCTCGTCGACATCGACGATGTAGGCCTGACCGCGGCCTACCTCGCCACCCCGTTCGCCCGGCGGCTGACGGGAATGACAACCTATGTCGACGGCGGCTTGAGCATCATGGCGTGAGCGACACGAGCCCAGCGAGGCCGGTTCTTCCGGGCGCCCCGTCCGTCCACTGACGGGCCTCGCGGGCGCCCGCGCCGTCATCGCGGCGCAGCTTTTTTCAAGCCTCGTCCGCGAACACGTGCTTCGTTACTCGTGGGGCGCCTCTTCTCAACCGTCATGGCCGGACTTGATCGCATGGGCGCTAAGTTGGCGCCGAACCATGCTGCTGCTGGGAAAGGCGGCGTCCTATCGGCCGTCATGGCCGGACTTGATCCGGCCATCTCGACGAGATCGCATGCGATCTCGTCAGGGAACACGGCGATTGGGGGCTGGCGTCGCCCGATTCTGCATCGTTGCGTGCGCGTGGATGGCCGGATCAAGTCCACGGCTGTCCGGTTCATGTTGGGAGTAAGTCCAGATGGAATTGGCGAGGGTCGCTTTTTGGGATGGTGGGCGGCTTGAGCAATTGGTCGATGCTGCGACGGTGCATGATGTTGGCGCGGACGAGCCTGGCGAAGGCGAGTGGGCTGTCGACGATTTTGACGGCGTCGTTGGCGATGCGCAGCAGCAGGTAGGCGATGAGGGCGACGGCGATCTGGATGCGCACGGCGTTCTCCGATTGCCCGATGAAGTGCTTGATGCGGAGGGTCTGCTTGACCCATCGGAAGAAGAGTTCGATGGCCCAGCGGCGCTTGTAGAGGTCGGCGATCTCCTGGGCTGGGGCGTCCAGGTCGTTGGTGAGGATGCGCAGTGTTTTGCCGTCATCGAGAACGACGCCGATCTCGCGCACGGGATCCTGGAAGGGGTTGATGCGCGTCGTCGTCAGGCGTTCGGGCAGGTGGCCGATCCGATCATAGAGCAGGGTCGATCCGGGCGGCAGAGGCTGTTCGGCGACCGGAGCCAGGGGCGTATTCTTCTTGAGCCGGGTGACGATCCGGCAGCCGGCTGCGTTCAGGCGCTCCCACCAACCGTAATGATAATAGCCGAGATCAAAGACATAAGTGGCGCCGGGCTCGATGGGCATGGCGTGCGCGGCCGTGATGTCGTTGACCTTGGCGGGCGTGACTTCAAGGTAGAGCGGCCGGTCGGCGTCCGGGTCGTAGATGATGTGCGCCTTGGCGCCGACGGCGCTGCGGGAGAAGCGTGCCCAGGCCGCAGCAATCCCCGACAGCCGCAGGCTCGTCGAGTCGATCAGGCGCACCACCTCGGCGCTCGACCGACGAAAGCCCCGGCTGGTCTGGGCCGCCATATGGGCGAACAGGCCCGAGAAGACCTCGTGCGTTCTCAGGGCGTTGGCGTCGGCCAAGGTCGAGCGCGACACCTGACGCACGCCCAGGTGATAGAGCCTGCCCGCGTGGCTGGACATCGCCGTTTCGATCTCGCGCAGCGAGGCGGCGCCGGAAAGCTGCGCGTAAAGCAGCGCCACAAACTGACTCTTGGTGCTCAGCCGCCGAACCCGGGCATCCGTTCCCTGTTCATCCACAAGCCGATCGAACACCGACCACGGCACATGCTTCAGAAGCCCGTGCAATACGCTATTGTGGTGACGCATGGCGTTGGCTCCTTCTCGTGTCCAAAACACCGGCAAGTGCTTGGAAACAAGTAGAATCAATGCCATGCAACCTGTCTACCAAAACCAACCGGACAGCCGTGGATCAAGTCCGGCCATGACGCTCCTGAGAGGTCGAGCCCGTTCCTCCGACGATCGCTTATCTTAGCGCTCATGCGATCAAGTCCGGCCATGACGGCGAGGTTGCGTCACGGATCGACGAACGGCCCCTTACGGAGTGCAGCGCTCATACCGGGTTCCGACGCCGTCGTCCGGGCGGGAATGACGCAGGAGCGCGCCATCGGCGGAAATCGAGAGGATTTCCTTCTTCGGCGTGAACTTCAGCGGCGTGGAGCAGGTCAAGGAGAGCATTCGCCGATCCTGCGTTCCGGACATCGAGCGGATCCGGCAGGACGCCTTCACGGTCGCGATGGACTTCGGCGTGACGATCAGGGCGGGGACATCGAGACGAAGGGGCTTTCGGAACGAAGCCCCCTTCTTTCCCCAGACGAAGATGTCGGCACAGGACACGCCAGGTTTCAGCCAGGCGCCCTCGAATGCAGAAAAGTCGGCGGTCTCGGCTCTGCCCGGGGAAGACATGCCAAGCATCAGGCAGAAGCCGATGCCGAGCACCGGATACGCGCGTACTTTGATCACGGGCAGGCCTCCCCCACCAAGAACCCCACTTCATATCAATGGTGTGCCAAAAAACTTGCGTCATGCAACATAATTCTCCGAATCCACTTTTGCGATGATAAGAGGCAAAGGTCTCGTCAAGTCTCGTCACCAGTGTTATCCTTGACATATAAAAGGCGCCCTCTGCCGCGACGTTCGGGCAAAGCTCGACAGCAATCCTCGAAAGGGGCCGCCGAGGTGAGAGGTACCGGAGGAATGCGTACCTCCCTCACAGGCCGGCGTCGCAGGCATCGAACATCAGGCAGAAAGGCCGCCGTCCTGTCGGCGTGCGAGGCGTTGCGACGGTCGTCGCCCGCGGTCGCGCCGACGGGCGACGAGACATCCAGGAAAGGACCGGTATGACAGCGTCTCTCAATCCCGCCGCCCCGCACCACTTGCCGGTCTTCATCACCGCGCCCGGCGAGACCGACGTGCTCATGGTGGCGATGGCCATCTTCCTGCTTGCCGCGGTGCTGGGCGTCGGCCTCCTCTTCCTGCATCTGCACACGCTGCCGGAGAGGATCGCGCATCGAGGGCACAAGCTTCAGTTCGAGATCGTCGCCGTCCTCGGCCTGCTGGCCCTGTTCACCCACATGCACATCTTCTGGGTCATCGGCCTGCTCCTGGCCCTGATCGACCTGCCCGATTTCAGCGGCGTCTTCGGACGGATGGCGGGCGCCCTCGAGCGGATCGCCGGCCTGCGGTCGGGTGCGTCCCCCGAGGCGGCCCGGCGCGAGGCGGACGGCGGCGACGCCCCCGCCGGCCAGAGCCTGCCGCCGCCTCGAACTTCGCCGGACGCCGTTCCGGCCGTGACGGAGGGATGACCCCATGCTCGAGATCATCCTCTGTTCCATGATCACCATCCTGCCCGACTACCTCTACCGGCGCTACGCGCAGGGCAAGCGGATCGGCAAGGAGATCACCCTCTTCTCGATGTGGTTCGAGCTGCGGTGGGGCATCGTCACCTGCCTGATGCTCACGATCGGGCTGATCACCGTGATCTTCTACAACCACCCCTCGACGAGCAGCGTCACGGCCTTCTTCCGCACCATCCCGATCGTGCCCGAGACCAATGGCCGGGTCGCGGAGATCTACGTCAAGGGCGTCAGCAGCGCGGTCAAGCAGGGCGATCCGATCTTCCGGCTGGACAACTCGGCCCAGCAGGCGGCCGTGGAAACCGCCCGCCGCAAGATCGCCGAGGTCGATGCATCGATCATTGCCGCCCGTGCGGACGTGGCCGCCGCCGAAGGCAAGATCCAGGAGGCGAGGAGCGCCTACCAGCAGGCGCTTGACGAGCTGGACACCAAGAAGGAGCTCAACCGGCGCAACGCCGGGATCGTGGCCACGCGCGATATCGAGAAGCTCCAGGTGGCCGTCCAGGGCCGGCAGGGCACGATCGATGCCGCTGTCGCGGCCAGGGAGCAGGCGGAGACCCGCATTTCGACCCTGCTGCCGGCGCAGCGGGCCAGCGCCGAGGCGGCCCTGGCCCAGGCCGAGGTGGACCTGCGCAAGACCACCGTGCTGGCCGGCGTCGACGGACGGGTGGAGCAGTTCACGCTGCGCGTCGGCGACGTGGTCAACCCGCTGATGCGGCCGGCGGGAGTCCTGATCCCGTCCGGAGCCGGACGGGAGGTGCTGCAGGCGGGCTTCGGGCAGATCGAGGCGCAGGTGATGAAGGTCGGCATGGTCGCGGAAGCAACCTGCGTCTCCAAGCCCTGGACCGTCATCCCGATGGTGGTGACCAGCGTCCAAGACTATATCGCCGCCGGCCAGTTCCGCGGCGGCGAACAACTGATCGACGCCCAGCAGGTCAGGCAGCCGGGCACGATCCTCGTCTTCCTGGAACCCCTGTACGAGGACGGGCTCGACGGCGTCACGCCGGGGAGCAGCTGCATCGCCAACGCCTACACCAGCAACCACGACCTGATCGCCTCGGGCAAGCTCGGCACCGTCCATGGCGCGGCCCTCCACGCGGTCGATGCCGTCGGACTCGTGCACGCCGCGATCCTGCGGATCCAGGCGCTGCTGCTGCCGATCCAGACGCTCGTGTTCAGCGGGCACTGATGAACGGGCCGAGCCCGGGCAGGCTCCGCCGCCGCCCCCCGCCCCGCGTCACGGCAGGCGGGGGAAGGCCCGGTGCGCCAAAGGTCGGCGCCGGCCCCCGGAGCCTGGCTCGAAAATCGGTCGGGCCAGGCTCCCGCCGCGCGGCTTTCGATGAATCCTCGCCGGCCGGCGGAAAGGCGGGCGGCGGGGCGCCGGTCGCGGGCAGCGGCTCACTCGCCGCCTTCCATCTCGTCCTCGAACAGAATGCGCTCTTCGAGGCCGTCCCTCATCTCCCGGAACGCGAACAGCGCCACGAGACCGAGCCGCATCTTCTGGTCCGCATTGAGGGTCTGGCGCAAAGGCTGCCATGCGTCGGCGAGACGCGTCAGCTCCGCGGCCCTTTGCGCCAGGGTGTCGGCGCGTCGATGCAGGAATTCGACCGGATCGCGCTGGATCAGGATCTCGACCGCGTCGCGGTCGCGCAACTCATGGAGCCGCGCCGCGACGTTTGCCAACCGCGCCTGGCGCCCCGCCGCCCGCGAGCGAATGGCCTGCTCGACGGCGGGCCAATATTTTTCCTGCTCGGGCGTCAGCTGCAAAGCCGCCCGGATGATCGCAAGCCGCGCCTCGGTGAGGCTCTGAAGCTCCACGGCGCTGGGCTGCCCCCGTCCCGACTCCATGAGGGGCCCTTCGGCGTGGGCCAGACAGGGCAACCCGGCGATGCAGAGCGCAGCAAAGCCGACACGCAAAATCTTCGTCATGACGATCTCCAATGCGTGAGATGTGAGGAAGGCACCAATCACAGCAAGATCCGTCAGCCGTGTTACGACGGCCGCCGAACCGGTATCGACGACAACAGATGCCAAGCGACATTGGCATCTGGAATAATAGCACTTTATGATGTACTTAACAAGTAAAAATTAAAGTTTATCAAAACTATCGTGGAAATTACCATGATTTTTCGTACACTTCCCCTCAACTCATTTCACATATACGGACAAACAAGATGTTAACAGAAATACAATAGCTCACATCTTCATTTTGTATTTGCAAAAAATCGTGAGCCAACGCCTGCCCAGCCGAACAGGTGTTTCCCCAGTCCGGGCCGATGGCCTCGCCGCCTGGGTTCCGAAGGGAACGGCCGGCGATCGAGGGCGGGCACGCCGAAAGCCCGGGTGGCCGTCGGTCATGGCCCGGGATCGGCCCGTCGGTCGGACAGCCCCGTGCGCCATGCCTGCAGCAGGACGAAGGCCACGGCGAGCAGAGTCGGCCCGACGAACAGGCCGAGGAAGCCGAAGGCGATGAAGCCGCCGAAGACGCCCAGAATCGTCAGGGACATGGGCATGCGGATGCCGAGGCCGATCAGCCACGGCTTGAGGATGTTGTCGACCATGCTGACCAGGACGCCCCAGCCGATGAGGAAGCTGCCCCAGCCGACCTGGCCCTGCCCGAACAGCCACCACGCCGCCCCGCCCCAGATGAGCACCAGCAGGGGCCCGCCGATCTGACTGATGGACAGCAGCAGCCCGACGAAGCCGAGAGTCGTGGCCCCCGGCACCCCGGCGAGCGCCAGGCCGAGCGCCAGCAGCGCCGCCTGGGCCAGGGCCGTGCCGATGACGCCGTAGGAGACGCTGCGTACCGCGCCGGCCGCCGCGAGCAGGCTGGCGCGCGCCGTCGCACCGCCCAGCCGGCCGACGATGTCGTCCAGCTCCCGGACCAGCGCGCTGCCGTTGACCCAGAACATGGTCGCCACGATCAGCGCCAGGATGATCTGCACGACGCTGTCGCCCAGGGCCCGCGCCGCCGCGAGCAGCGACTGCTGCAGGGTCTCGGAATGGGGGGCGAGCACCGTGGCGACATCCCCCTTCGCCCGCAGCAGGCCGTCCCATGCGGAAGCAAGCCTGTCGCCGACGAGCGGCACACCTTCGAGCCAGGCGGGACGCGGCGGCGTTGCGGCGAAGTAGGCCTGGACCCTTACCGCGAAAGCCTTCAGCTCGTCGGTCAGGACCGGAGCCATGATCAGCGCCGGCAGCACGATCACCAGGAGCGAGAGCAGGAGCAGCAGCACCGCCGCGAGGCGGCGCCCGAGACCCCGTCGGACCAGCCATTGCCGGAAGGGCCATGCGGCGATCGCCAGGGTCGCGCCGAACAGGATGGCGGCGGCGAAGGGCCGCAAGATCGCAAGCACGCCGACGAGCAGGACCACGACCAGCAGCAAGGTGATGCTGCGCTCGATCAGGCCGGCGGTGCCGAGCCCGGGCGGGGACCGCGTGTCGCCGGCGTCGGGCGTGTCATCCGGCATCTCGATCTCCGGTCAGGGAGGACGTGGAAGCCGGGAAGCCACGGTCGTTGCAGGCTCCGGCCACCACGGTTCGGACGGTCCGCCGGACCGCGACGGCGCACGGGAAGCGCGCAGCTGAACGCTGCGCTCGCAGACAGCGAAATCGGCCCGCGACGGGACGCGCCTCGCTCCGGCTCATTCCGCCTTCTCCACCCCGGCTGCCGTTTTCGACTCCGCCTCGGCGACGTCGGCCGCGCCGGCAGAGGGATGATCCGGGCGATGCCTCCGGTGGCCGGCCTCCCGCCGGGGAGCATCCCTGCTGAGGCCGAGCCCCTGCGGATCGGCCTGCCGGGCCGTCAGGCGATCCAGGGTGTCGAACTCGGAATTGCGGATCATCCGGTCGAGGTGCGAGCGATAGCGCTTCACGGCCGTGCGCCTGTCGGGGTCGGCAACGACCGCCTGGAGACTGTCCAACGCCGTGCCGAGCCGCCGGACGAGCTGCACGGACTGCATGCCGAACTGGCGCGTCTCGTCGAAGGCGAGCGACAGGTAGTCGTTCCATGTCGGCATCGGCAGGAAGACCCGCGAGCGGCCTTGCCCATCGCCGAGCCACAGGCTTCCCAGCTCCCGCCGCCCGAGGTGGCGCAGCAGATCCTCGATCTGGTCGATCGCCTGGACCGCCGTGGTCGGGTCGTTGATCGCGGGCGAGAGAGCCCTGATCGAGATGTCGACGAGGAGCCGGATGGCGTATTTCGGATCCTGCTCGAAGGTCCTTTCGCGCCCCAGCCCGATCGCGCGGCGCAGCTCCGCTTCGGGCACCGGGGAGACCGCGGTCTCGGCAAGCAGCAGGGTGCTGCCCTCCATGACGGTGTCGCCCACCGCCGCCGTCACGACGAGGACGGCGTCGTGGTCGCGGGCCAGCCGGAGGAGCGCCGGGATGTCGACGGATGTCACGCTGCAGGGCGGCCCTGCGTATGACAGCGATTGCGGGGGCCTCGCCCCGGGGAGCCGCCCCTCCCCCGGCGCCGCGACCCGGTTGGCCCGAGGCTGGTCGAACATCTGCTGCTGGGCCGCGATGACGCGCCGCCCCTCGTTCCCGATCAGGCGCAGCACCTCGGTTATCTGCAGTTGCGACAGGCTCTGCACCAGCCGGGAGAAGATGAGCATGCTGGCGATCAGGAGGATCAGGACCAGCATCGTCGAGAAGAACGGCACCGAGCCCGATCCGTGGCGATCGGTCCACAGCAGGGTCGCCAGGGCATAGGTGAAGGTGGCGATGAAGATGCCGAGGGCATGATAGAGCTGGGGCCGGTTCGCGAACCAGATGACGAGGCGGGGCGAATAGGCGACCGTGCTGAACTGCACGATGACGAAGGCGATGGAGACGACGATCGCCGTGAAGGCCATGATGCCCGAGGACACCGCCGACAGGAACGCCGTCGCCGACGCGACCGACATGCCGTGCGAATAGCCGGGCAGCAGGCTGTCCTCGAGCCGCGGCAGGATGAAGGCGGCGAGGATGCTCGCGAGGGTGTAGATCGTCGGGACCGTCCAGCGCCTCATGGCTCGCCCCCCGCAATTTCCCGGCGCCGCGGCTCGGCGGTCGCCGGCGGGGTCTTCGGCCGCCGGAACTCCTCGAACAGGATGTTGGCGCTGACCACGAGGACCCAGGCCGGAAACACGAAGAAGGTCCAGTCCATGACCTGGCTGCCGATCAGGATCACGGCCGCCGCGAGATAGCCGGCGACCGCCGTCCAGCGGGCGGTCATGCCGGTCCGCAGAACGATGGTCGAGGCCGTCATCAGAAAGACGCCGGCCATCTTCAAGGCGTAGATCGTGGTGAGATGGTAGGCGAGCGAGCGCGCCAGGATGAACGCCGCCGAGCCCCGGAACTCCGTCGGCGCGCTGGCATAGGCGATGAGGATCGCCCCGATCGCCGAAGCCGACACGAACAGCAGGCCGACGAACAGGAGGCCGCTGCCGAGGAAGACCGTCGCGAACAGCTTGTCCTCCGCCCTGCCGAACCGATCGCGCAGCACCCCGATGAACCACAGGAAGGCGATGCCGGCGAACGGCACGAGGTTCAGGGCGAGCGCCACTTTCCAGGACTGGGGACCGAGCCATTCGCCCGGATCCGTGGATCGGTTCTGGATCGAGTTCAGCAGCAGCAACAGGGACGCGAGCAGCAGGACCGAAAACAGGATGCCCGCGATCGCGGCCGCTTTCGGCGTCTTCAAGCCAGCGGGCGGATGTCGATCGGGGGGCACGTCTCTGCCCTTCGGGTCCGCGCTCGCGGCGCGCTAGTGAACTTCCGGCACCCAATGATGGGCAAACCGGTTCTCCTCGTAGTCGTCCGGCTTCTGGCGCTTGGGCAGCTTGATCTTCTCCCGCTTCACCTTCTCGTAGGGGACGGAGGACAGGATGTGCGAGATCACGTTGAGGCGCGTGCGCCGCTTGTCGTCCGAGCGCACGGCAAACCATGGCGCCCAATCGCTGTCGGTCGCCCGGAACATGTCGTCGCGCGCGCGGGAATAGTCGTACCAGCGACTGTACGACTTCACGTCCATCGGCGACAGCTTCCAGATCTTGCGCGGATCGGTGAGACGCTCCTCGATCCGGCGCGTCTGTTCCTCCGGGCTGACTTCGAGCCAGTATTTCAGGAGGATGACGCCGGAATCGACGATCGCCCTCTCCACGGCGGGAACCTGGGCGAGGAAGCGCTGCGTCTGCTCCTCGGTGCAGAAGCCCATCACCCGTTCGACGCCGGCGCGATTGTACCAGCTGCGATCGAAGATCACGATCTCGCCGCCCGCCGGCAGATAGGGCACATATCGCTGAATGTACATCTGCGAGCGCTCGCGGTCGGATGGCGGCGGCAGCGCGATCACGCGAAAGGTCCGCGGGCTGACGCGCTCCGTCATCGCCTTGATGACGCCGCCCTTGCCGGCGCCGTCCCGCCCCTCGAACAGGATGCAGACCTTCGCCCCGGTCTCCTTCGCCCATTCCTGCAGGTTGACCAGTTCGCCGTGCAGCTCCCGCAGCTTGGCTTCGTAGGCCTTTCGCTTCAAACGCTCTCCAACTTGGGCTTCCATCGGCCGCGGCCTCCCCTCCCTCAGGACCAGCTCAGGAAGAAGGCCACGTCCCCGGGCAGGCCGCCCGGCCAGTCGATGATCATCGCCTTCAGCTTGTACTTCTGGGGCTGCAGGTGCTCCTTCCAGAATTCATAGGCCTGGCGCGGCCGGCCGGTGAGCGACTCCGGCCAGTCGCTTTCGGCATTGTTGATCGCCCGCCCGTGGTCGCTGCAGAGCGAATTGGGAAAGCGCATCACCATGACCTCGGTCTCGCCGCGCGAGGCGGCCGCGCGGGTCTTGATGGCGAGGCTCTGCTTGATCTCCCCGATCTTCTGCGGCGTGAGATCGACGCGCTCCCGCAAGGTCCGCTCGAGCTCCTGGCGAGCCTGCTCGGCCTTGTCCATGGCGGTGAACTCTTTCGACATCCGCGCCATTTCCATGTCGGTCATGTATTTGCGCAGGGAGTCCGCCGACATGAAGCTCTCGTCGCTGAGATCGGCAGCATTCGAAGTCGTTGGTGACGCCATGTCGCTTCCTCCGTTGAAGTCCAATACAAACTTATGACCCGCAGCGCCGATACTGCCTGCCGGTCCTGTCCTCGCTGTCGGAGAAGCGGGTCAGCACACCATCCTGTCCCAGCGACATTTCCGTCTTGACGGGGGCGGTATCGACGGCGGTCGTGCAGGACAGGGACAGCTTCATCCGTTCGCCCGCACTCGATACGGAACGGATCCGGCAGACGGCCCCGGGCGTCCGCAGCCGCTTTCCCGAGATGATGAAGCCCTGGGCGAAGACATCCGTCGGATCCTTGAACACCATGCCCTTCTTGCCGGCGACGAAGGTCTCCTTGCAGGCATCGCCTTGCGCCCACGCGCCCTGGAACGCCGCGGCATCGCCCGACGCGCCCCAGACCGGCGATCCGCAGGCGAGGACGAGAGCCAGGCAGAGAGCCCCCTTGGACAGGCTCGACCGGATCGCGTCCATGGCGACCTCCGATCCCGGACACCGTCTCGACGCCCCCAGGCTGTCGACCGAAGCGCCTCGCCGCATGTTCCGCCCCGCTTCCCCTTCGGCCGCAGGATGCAACTCCGGCGGCGCCATGACCGTCCTGAAGCCCCGCCGTTCCGACGGGAGAATCGTCCTCCCCACAGGACAAGGGCAGGTTCCGGTTCCTTCGTGACAATGGCATACGGCGGCGCCAGCGCGTTTGCGGTGGATCAAACTCCCAACCCGGGTTCGCGCCGGCCGCGACGCGCAAGTCCCCTCCCGCAGCGGCGCAGGGGGAAGGCTGCCACGGTCATCGCTGCGACCGCCATTTCTCATAGGCCGGCATGACCTCCCCGAGGTCGGCGAAGACCATCGTCCCGCCGATCTCGTCGAGCACGCCCGCGCGCCTGAAGATCGCGGCGGGTTCGCTGTGCAGCTCGGCGATGCCGAGTTGCAGGCCTCGCTCCGACAAGGTCTTGCGAAGCGTCTCCAGCATCGCGGCGGCGGTGGAATCCACCTGGGTGACCGCGCTGGCGTCGAGGATGAACCAGTCGGTGCCGGCGGGCAGCCCGGCGAGGATCGCCTCCAGGCGGGATTTCACATAGTCCACGTTGAAGAAGAGCAGGCTGCCCTGGATGAGGCACACCGCCAGCCCCGGAACCGGCCGCGCATCCGGGGATCGATGCAGCTTGTGGAAGCCGTCGCGACCGGGAATCCGCCCCAGCAGCGCGTCGCGCGGCCGCATGTCCTTCAGCAGCACGTAGAGCAGGGTCGCGCCGACCGCGAGGGCGACGCCGCTCAGGGCGCCGAGGCTGATGGCGCCCCACATCCCGATGAGAGCGAAGGCGAACTCCATGCGGCTGATGCGCCAGAGCTCGCGCAGGCTGGCGATGTCGATCAGCCCGAGCGCGGCCGAGACGAGGATCGCGCCGAGGGCGGGCGTCGGGAGAAAGCGCAGGGCCTCGTTGAGGAACAGGAGGATCACCGCCAGGGCGGCGGCTGCGACGAGGCCGGCGACCTGGGTCTTGCCCCCCGCCGAAAGATTGACCGCGGTGCGCGAGTCCGACGCGCTGATCGGAAAGCCGCCGAACAGCGCGGAGGCCAGATTGGCCGCGCCGAAGCCGACGAGCTCCCTGTTGGCGTCCACGTCGGTCTTGGTCAGGGCCGCAAAGCTGCGCGCGGTGACGACGCCGGCACCGAAGCTCACCAGCCACACCGCCATGGCGCCCAGGACGAACTCGCGCAGCGGCAGGGCGGAGATCGCCGGCACCGCGAAGGGCGGCAGACCCGGCGGAATCTCGCCGACCATCCTGATGCCCATCCCCGCCAGGTTGAAGACCGCCGACAGCACGACCGCCACCACCACGACCACGACGGGCCCCGGCACCGGCAGCCGCCAGGCCCTCGCGGCCTGCAGCAGCCCGAACATGGCGACGCCGAGCACCAGGGAGGGCCAATGGATCATGTCGGCCTTGCGCAGGAGCTCGACGAGCGGCGGCACCAGCCCGTCGGAGTCGATTTTCACCCCGGTCAGCCGGTTGATCTGCCCGACCATGATCGACAGCGAGATTCCGCCCATGAAGCCGATCAGGATCGGCCGCGACAGGAAGCTCGCGATGACGCCAAGCCGCAGGAGGCTGGCGGCGAAGCAGCAGACGGCGACGCCAGCCGCCAGCGCCGAGGCCGCCATGACGCGGTCGACCGGGGCAATCGCCATGATCGCCGCCAGGGCGGCGGCAAGCGCGGTCATCGTCGCGGCATCCGGACCGACGATCAGCGTCCGCGACGGCCCGAACAGGGCATAGCCGATCAGCGGCAGCAGGCTGGCATAGAGGCCGGTCTCCGGCGGCAGGCCCGCGATGGCCGGATAGGCGATCGCGCTCGGCAGGGCGACCGCGGCGATCGACAGGCCGGCGGTCGCGTCGCTGCGCAGCCATTGCAGCCGGTATGTCGCAAGGGCCCTCGCCAGCGGGACTGCGTCGATAACTTTCCTGAGGGGCATGGCGGCAATGTTCCCGCTCTCGTTCCCGACCTGCCGGGCCATGTCAGCCCCTAGCTCGTCGCGCACCACTCCGGCAGCGAGCCCTCCCTGAGCCTGCACAGCACGGCCTTGTTGAGCAGCACGATGTCGCGCCGCGCTGCCGGCAGCGAAATCACGCACTCCTTGGCAAACTGGGTCAGCGTCCGCGATACCGTCTCGATCGTCAGTCCGAGATAGTCGGCAATGTCGATCCTCGGCATCGGCAGGTAGAAGGAATCGCTCCGGACGCGTTCCGACACGTCGAGCAGGAAGGTCGCGACCCGTTCGGGCGCCGATTTCCGGCCGAGCAGGGTCGCATGCCCCCGCGCGCGGTCGAGGTTGAGAAGCGCGGACGAGACGATGTTGCGCGCCAGCCAGCCGTTGGCCGGTGCGGACGAGACGATGTTGCGCGCCAGCCAGCTGTTGGCCGGCTCGGAGGAGTCGACCGGCTGGCGTGGAAACGACACGACCTTGGCCCTGCTGACGGCTTCCGCGCCCAACTGATGCTCGCCGTAGAACTCGATGCCGAAGAACTCGCCGGCAACGTGGTATTCCGCGATCTGGCGGCGGCCGTCGCCCAGGAACTTGCAGGAGCGCACCGTTCCCGAGGCGACCCTGTAGTAGCTCGTCGCGGCATCCCCCTCGCCGAAGATGACCTCGTTCTTGGCGCAGAGGCGCTCAATTCCCGTCGGCGCCAACCGTTCGTCCACGCGCGCCGTGGTGGCCGCCTTCACCCGATCCGGGCCGGACCGGGCGAGTTCCGTAAACAAGTCAGCCGGTGTGAACATCGAAATCCTCGTTTCGATCCTGGTTCCCGGTCGCATGCATGTCTCGTCCCGCAATGAGCGGGACTCCCCCCGAGATGTCGCAGCGGCCTCCTTTAGACCGCACAGGCGCTGCTCGGCGCCTGCGCCAGGGCGAACCGGCCCCATCGTCGGCGCCCTCCGTCGTGCCGATCAGAGCCTCGGATATTGCTTGCACGGCTTCATCGGGATGACGTTGGCGCGATACAGCGCCTCCTCGATCTCCGCGGTCAGGCGCAAGCTCCACGGCTTCCATTCGAACACGGCTTGCTCGGAGTGCCGCAGGGGCATGACATCGGCCTCCGAGATGGCTCGGTCGATGTCCGCAAGCTCCTCACACATCTGACAAAAGTTCTCATCCTTTTTGAGAAGCTCGTCAATGATCGTACTCATTTCCGGGAACCTGCGCTTGGCTGCACGCTCGCTTGCCGCCCGCCGCTCCGCATCCGAATCCTGTATAGACGTCATGGCCCCCGCCCCGCCCAGGCTCCCGGTCAAATCCCTTGCTTTCCAGACTGCCTCCGCGGCATGCCATCCGAGCCTTTTCTCTCTGCGTAATTTGCGTGGACAATACGCGTAGCCGGCGACGCGAACGTTGATGGGGTCCTTTCCGACGATGCGGTTCAGGCGTGCCGGCGCCAGGCTTCAGACCGCTGCCAGCCCCGGTCCGCCTGAAGCGGAGGACCTCGACGCCGAGAGCATCAGGGGGCAGTTGCAGCGTATCGTCGGCAGCAGCGACTTCAACGCGACGGACCGCATGCGGGCCTTCCTCGCCTATGTGGTGAACGAGACCCTTGCCGGCCGGGCCGATCGCATCAAGGCCTTCACCGTCGCGACCGATGTCTTCGGCCGGGACGCGTCGTTCGACGCGCATTCCGATCCGATCGTGCGCGTCGAGGCCGGGCACCTGCGCCGGGCGATGGAGCACTATTGTCTGACGGCGGGGGTCGGTGATCCCGTCGAGATCACGATTCCGAAGGGTGGATGCGCCCCGCCCCTCCGGCGCAGGGGGCCGCCGCGGGAGACGGCGGCTGCGCCCCCTGCCGCGAGGCGGGACGGCGTCCTTGCCGCAATGATGGCGGCGCCCGTCCTGTTCGCTTTACGCCGGGCATACGGCCGTCCGCGCCCGACCTCCCGCGCCTCCTGGTGATGCCCTTCGACGACCTCACGAGCCAGGGCGGCTCGAAAGCCATCGCGCAGGGCGGCCTGACCCAGGAGGTCATCGGGCAGCTCGTCAAGTTCAAGAACATTGTTCCGGTCGAGGGGACTGCGCCAGCCCGAAGATGCGGGCGAGCGCCCCATCCGCTATGCGCTCGCCGGCCCCCTCAACATCACCGACGACCGCATCCGCCTGCAGGCGCGCGTCCAGCGGCTGTCCGACGGAGCCGTCCTCTGGGCCAGCGACTATGACCGCGACCTCAGCGCCTCGAAGGCGATGGAGATCGAGGTCGATATCGCACAGCAGGTCGCGACCACCCTTGGACAGCCCTATGGCGTGATCTTCCAGGCGGACGCCGCGCAGACGCCGGCCAACGCGCCTGACGGCTGGACGGCCTATGCCTGCACCCTGTCCTGCTATGCCTATCGGACGAACCTGGATGCCGGCGCCCGCGCCAGCGTCCGCAAATGCCTGGAGGCCGCCGTCGCGCAATTCCCGCTCTATGCGACCGCCTGGGCGCTGCTGTCGCAGACCTATGTGGACGAGCTGCGCTTCGGCTTTACCGGCGGCGCGTCGTACCCGGCATCCCTGGAGGATGCTTTAACGGCAGCCAGGCGCGCCATTGCCCTCGCCCCGACAACATCCGCGGCCTGCAGGCGGAAATGCTGGCTGTATTTTCGCGGCGACCAAAAGGCCGCCCTGGAGGTCGGCAGGCGCGCCGTCGCGATCAACCCCAACGACGCCGAGCTCGCCGGCGAGTACGGCGTCCGCGTCGCGGTGGCCGGCGACTGGGCGCGCGGCTGCAGCATGATCGAGCAGACGCGGAACCGCAATCCGGGCTCCCTCGCCTATTTCGAGGCCGCCCTGGCCCTCTGCTCCTATTTCCAGGGGGACTATTCGGCAGCCACGATGTGGATGCCGGTCGGACGTCCGCCCGTTCCGGCAAGCGAATGAAGCGCTTCGCGATTTGACGGAATCGCGTCAAGTCGCAAAGACGCGTCGAAACAAGGAGTTGGAGCAAAGCGCGGTTCCTCCGAAACACGCTTTGCTCTAGAGACAGCCCGGCTCGCTTCGTCTCAGGGGCCGTTCAGCCAGGGTCTGACAACAGCAGCGACGGCCATCGGAATCGACAAAGGCCGCGCGCCGCAATAGCTGAGGGTGCCTCGCCGCCTCCGGTCGGCACTCTTCCGGGAACAGTCATGCGCTTCGTGCTGGTTCTTGTCCTCGCCCTGTTCGCCTGGTCCCCGGCAATCGCCGGAGAGTGTGTCGTGCTTCTGCACGGCCTTTCCCGAACCGACACTTCGCTGCTGGTGATGGAAGAGGCGCTTCGCTCCTATGGCTACAAGGTCGTCAACGACGGCTATCCGTCCAACGATGCCCCGCTCGATCAACTGACCGGCTATGTCGACACCGCCGTGGCGTCATGCGGCGAGGCAACGAAGGTGCATTTCGTCACGCACTCCATGGGCGGCATCCTGGCCCGCCTCTGGCTGTCGAAGAACCGCCCCGCAAATCTCGGGCGTGTCGTCATGCTCGCGCCGCCGAACCACGGGTCCGAGCTGGTCGATGCTTTCGGCACCCTGCGATTGTTCGAGTATTTCAACGGACCGGCGGGCCTGCAACTGGGCACCGGGCCGGACAGCCTGCCGAACCGCCTGGGGCCGGCGGATTTCGAGCTTGGCGTCATCGCCGGCGAGCTTTCGATCAATCCCTTCCTCTCATCGATGTTTCACGGACCGAATGACGGCAAGGTGTCGGTGGAGAGCACCCGCCTCGACGGGATGAAGGATCACATCGTCCTGTCGACGACGCATACGTTCATGATGAACAACCCGCTGGTGATCGCGCAGACCTTGGAGTTTCTGCAACGCGGGACGTTCGACCACGATCTGACGATCGGCCAGCTGTTCCAGAAAGTGCTTCCGAAAGCGCCGTAGCCGCGCATGCCGGCCGCCGGTTCGTCGTCGCGCGCAAGTCCCGGGCCGCTTCGGCGTCGACACGCCGCGCGACCTGGCGCCGGAGCAGGGCGAGAAAGTCCGCCTGCCGAACGGATCGACGGTCAGCCCGAGCCGAGCAGGAAGTCGTCGGCGTGGAGCACGGCGGTCTTGTCGACGATCACCGAGAAGTCGAAGCGGGCGTCGCCGTTGGTGTCGCCGTAGAGGTAGAGCTTGTCGCCGATGACGCGGTAGCGCAGTTCGCCGGCATGGCGCGTGAAGCTCTCCGTGCCGATGAAGGTGAAGTGCTGCTGGCCGTCCAGCGTGCTGTCGGCGTCGAAGGCGGAGAGGTCGATCCTGTCGCCCTCCGCGGCGTTGAAGTCCACGATCCAGTCACGGTTGGCCGTCGACATGGTGCTTTCGGCGAGGGAGCGGAAGACGAAGCTGTCGGCGCCGGCGCCGCCGAGCAGCCGGTCGCCGCCCGTGCCGCCGGTCAGGACATCGTCGCCGGCGCCGCCGATCAGCGTGTCATTGCCGGCGCCGCCGTCGAGGATGTCGTTGCCGCCGCGGCCGTCGAGCCGGTCGCGGCCGTCCAGGCCGCTGAGATGGTTGACCGCGTTGTTGCCGGTCAGGCTGTTGTCGAGAGCGTTGCCGGTGCCGTCGATCGCCACGGTGCCGTTCAGCACCAGGGTTTCGACGTCGCCGACGACATGCGACGAATCCGACAGATCGAGCGTGACGATCGAGTAGACCTTGTCGATGCCGCCGGCGGGGGTGAAGACGCCCGGCGCCGTTCGGCTCTCGTTGACCACGTCTCCCGCGTCGTAGACGTAATAGGTGTCGTCGCCACTACCGCCCCACATCGCATCGGCGCCCGCGCCGCCGACGAGCTTGTCGGCCCCGGCGCCTCCAAGAAGAATATCGTTGCCGTCGTCTCCCCAGAGGCTGTCCTGCCCGTCGCTGCCGGCGATGCGATCGTCGCCGTCGCCGCCATGGATCTGGTTGCCGCCGGCATCGCCCGTGATGGTGCTCAAGGCGCCGCCATAGAGGTCATCAGAGCCATCCCCGCCATAGATGCGATCCGCACCATTGCCGCCGTCGACCGTGTCATTGCCGGAATCGCCGAACAAGGCATCGTTTCCGTCACCGCCATGGATCGTGTCGACGCCGGTGCCGCCGGATATGAAATTGTCGAGGCCGTTGCCGGTGATGACGTCGTTGCCTTGCTCGCCCAGGGCATCGAGGCCGGCACCGATCGCAAGGGTGTCGTTGCCCGATCCGCCAAGGATGCGCTCGCCCGCTGCGCCGGTGTAAGTGTCGTCGCCCGTCGTCAGGAGATGGTTCGTCGCAGCGACGCCGGTGACGTCGATCGACCAGGACCCGACGCCGTTCGCTATGTCAAGAATGGCGACAAAATACGTTGCCGTTATCGATATCGTCGCGGTGAAAAAAGCATTCTGGCCAACGCCGCCGCTGAAGGAGTTGGCAACCGGCCTTCCAACGAAATCGACGAGTGCGAATGCGGCATGAGCGCCAGCTCCGGTGTCGACATGCGCATAGAAGCTGTAGGTGACGCCTGCGGTGAGTTGAATCTGCACCGCATCCTGATCTCCGGAGACTTCAAAGTCACTTCCAAATGAAGCCCCGCTGTAAACGGGCTGGGGAAATACGGCTGTCGTACCAGTATCTCCGGGAATATCGACCATGTTTCTTCCCCTTATATTATATTCTTTTGATTGCGCTCACGCAACACGCCGAAAATCATGTCAACAATTCCGCAGCGTTAATAGAGCAAAAATAAGAGACAATGTCTAGTCGAATCGTACGAGGCGCCTCGCCAAGATGCCGGCCCGGCAGGGCCCAAGTGCCGCCGTTGCTCCCGGATTGCAAACACGACCTTGAGGTGGCCAGGCACCGAAACCGGCCGTGCCGCTCCGGCCGAAGCGGCGACCAGTTCCAGATCGAGCAGGCCCAATCCGACAGAAAGAAAGAGCCGCAGTCGCGGCTCATGAACGATGGAATGTCATAGGGCTGGCGCCCGTGCCCGTCAGCGCCAGCCCGCGGCGGACATGCATGGCTCTGTTCGGCGCGGGCCACTCAAGGGCGTCGCGGAGGTTCCCTGGAACGAGGCCAGACACTTGCCCACCTGCGATGCAACATATTGAACTTGCAGGGAATTGTCAAGAATTGCGCCGGACCGGCGATCATCCGGCGGAACCATCCGCGCCGGTCGCGTGCGTCGGCATTGCCGGAATATGCCGGGCACGCCGAAAACGGAGCGGACACTGCGTTGCGCCGGCACGGTCGATTTTACGGCCGGCGCCGGCCAAGCTGTGAGCGTAGGATTATATCCGCACGAGCTGAAGTAGTTGGCGCATTGAGCATCTCCACCGCCCCACTCGAGCCCGAGGCGGCGATTTGATCAAGTCAAGGACATTTGACATGAACCGTGATTCATAAGCATTCGTATATAATCGAAGACGGCCAGCCTCGAACAAATCATTGACCGCCTAGGTTGGTTCATCTAGCGTTTAAGACTGTCTGCGACGATAGTGC
This sequence comes from Labrys sp. Lb11, assembly GCF_057554225.1. Taxonomy (NCBI): domain Bacteria; kingdom Pseudomonadati; phylum Pseudomonadota; class Alphaproteobacteria; order Hyphomicrobiales; family Xanthobacteraceae; genus Labrys; species Labrys sp. Lb11. Next base: position 375,953 of record NZ_BAAJOT010000006.1, on the reverse strand, counting down.
GGCTGGAATGGCGCGTTTCTGCCTAAAAGCGGCTTGCCCCATTCGGGTGTGATGGAGTCTTGCGCAATAATGACAAGTGATCGACCAATCCATATTGGGGTGCTGTTCTCGAAAACGGGTTGGACGGCAGCAACCGAGCGCAGCATGCTGTCCGCAACCGAATTCGCCATCGACGAAATCAATGAAGCGGGGGGAATAAATGGGCGCCGGATCGTTCCGATCTATGGCGACCCGGAAGGAAAGCCGTCAGCATATCAGGATATGGCCCGTGAACTTTTGTCGGAAAGAAAGGCGAGCATTATTCTTGGATGCTACACGTCCAGTCAGCGCAAGGCAGTCTTAAGTGTTCTTGACAAAGAGCACGGATTGTTGTGCTATCCCGCGCAATATGAAGGCTTTGAGTATTCAAGAAATGCTGTCTATTTTGGTGCAGTTCCCAATCAGAATAGTTTCTTTCTTGGATCGTATCTTCTAGCGAACTTTACACCGAGATTGTACATTGTCGGATCGGATTACGTGTGGCCGCGTGAGTCCGGGAGGATAATGGCAGATCTTATCAGTTCCCGCGACGGCGAGATCGTCGGCCAACGCTACCTTCGACAAGAAGCGTCATTTGAAGAGTTCGACGCTCTGATCAAGGACATGAAAAGCCGCAAACCGGATATCGTGTTCAACAATTTCGTCGGCGACTCGAACGTGAAATTCTACAAGGCCTATGCGGAGAATGGCCTCGACGCACATCAGATGCCCGTAGCGAGCTTGACGACCAGCGAAACCGATATACGCGAGATTGGCATCGGCGCAGCATCGGGCCATATTACCGCCGCCACCTATTTCCAGTCACAGACCAATTCGACCAACCGATCGTGCCTTGAACGATATCAGGCCGCGCGCGGCGAACAGCCCAATGCGAACATGGGCTGGGAGGCCGCGTACACCCAGGCTCATGTGGTTGCCCAGGCGATGAGGCGATGCGATTCGGACAACATCAACCTCGTGCGCGCGCAAATCCTTGGTTCGACCTTCGACGCCCCTCAGGGCGTGATCACGATCGACCCGTTGAATGCCCACGCGCATGTCTGGCCAAAGATCGGAGTCGTGCGAGGCGACGGGCAATTCGAGATCGTTGCCGAGACCAGCCACGCCGTCCCCCCCGACCCGTATCGGGCTGCCTATTTCCTGGATGACGAGGACACGCCATTGCAGACCACCGACCTGCCAAAAACGCTTCGAGCTGACTCGTTCGGCACCCAGGAGTGATCCAGTGATGCCGGAGGGTCCCCACACGCGTCGGCAGGCAAGCCGCTCGCCACAAACGGATGCCGGTGGGAGGGTATGATCATGCGGGGTCCCCATTCTTCCAGTGGCAAGGAGAGGGATCAAATGATTTTGGTCAAGGACTTGCGATCCTTGCGTGTCCTGCTCGTACAGCCGAAGAACAGCGAAGGTGCGGCTCTGCGCTCTCACCTGATGCGCATCGGCTGCCATGTGGAAGAAATCTGGCCTCCTCCGGAAACTTTCAAGAACATCGATATCGTTTTCGCGATGTTCGACCAAATCATAGAACATAAGATGACATTTGGATGGCAGGCTGACGATCCCCCTGCGGTCTTGATTGGAGTCATCGATTATGAAAATCCGCTTGCGATCGACAGATTGCTGCGAATGCGAGCGAATTCGGTCATCGGACTGCCGATCCGGCCTTTCGGAATTCTTACCAATCTTTTGGTGACGGTTAACAACTTCCGGCGCGAAAAACGGCTCAACGCAAACCTCAATCGCCTGCAGGCCAAGCTCGAAACCTGCCGGACGATTGAGCGCGCCAAGCTTGCGATGATGCTTACAAACAGTCGCTCGGAGCAGGAAGCCTATGGCATGCTGCGGCAGCTGGCGATGAGACGGCGCACCACGGTGGAGGTCGTTTCCAGCGAGATTTTGAACGCACTCGACTGGTGCGACGAAGACGAGCAGACGGCCTCCAAAGAATGGTGCGATCGTGAATTTCCGTAACGGATACGGACGGAGCCCGGCAGGGTCCGGCAAAGATATATGGAAGATGCCGCCGTGGAGCACCGTACCAGAAGCCGGGCACCGGCATTCAAAAAAACGATGTGACAACAAAGGCCTGTAGCATCAGGTCCGATCTTGAACCGGATCTGATGCTATCGCTCCCCGAGGGGAGGCATGTAGGTCGGGCCGCGCCGAGGGCGCAGCCCGCAATCATGTTCTACGTCATCGAAGTGCGTCGAGAGCCGAGCGTGACCGGCTCGCAGCGTCCGGCATAGGCTCTTGCCTCCGCCCGGGCTGCGAGCAGGAATTCGCGGCGGTCGGATGCGCAAGCCAGGCAAATCGGTTCATGACGGAATGAAGGATCGCGATCCATTTCGTGGGCAATATAGGCCTGGGAACAATGACTGCAGCGGATCCTCGCAGCCCATGGATCGGCGACTTCGCTTCTGGGATCGTGTGGCCGCTCCACGATATACCAGTTCGCGCGCGCGATCCCCAGAGACGCCGCATAGATGACGACGGCTATCGCCAACGTGATCGGCGGCGCCCAGATGCCGCCGAAGCTGCCGCCAAACACCAGGAGAAGGCAGCCGACCACCGATGCGACCACCCAGGCTCCAAGTCCGCCCGGGTTGACCAGCGGAACCCGACCGGGACGAAACTCCAGCATATCGGCCTTGATCCCGCGCATATAGCACCAGCCGATATGGGTAATGGCGACACCAACCCAGGCGACGATGATCACGCCCTGGAACTGGAGCGTCTGCAGAAGGTAGCCGAAGACATTCGTGAGCATCACAAGAAATATCACGACCGACATGATCGCCACCCACACGGTGCGGGGCAATGAGATCTTGAATGCCCGCGCAAAGAAGTTCTGCATGTTCGTGGATGAAAGATAGAAGTTGATCGTGTTGATTCTCGTCTGGCTGACCCAGACCAGGAGCACTCCGAAGGGCCCCATCAGTGCCACGATGCCGATGATCGCCGAAGTCTCCGACAACGGTCCCACGATCGGAATGGTTTCGGCGATGAAGATCCCGACCGCACCGTTGATCAGCAATGTGACGACATAGAAGGGAATGCCGAAGCTCGTATTGCCGTTGGCGACGGCATCCTCCTTGCGGCCGAAGCGAGCCACGTCCCACGTCATCATCACCACGACCCACACGCCCATGTAGACCGTGAAGGCGAACCACCAGCCGGGAACACCCATGTCAGCATTTTTTACTGGAAGGTGATTCAGCCAGTTGTTTGAATAACCGTGCGTAACAATCGCCCAGACGACACAGGCGACAAGACCAAGGACATACAAAGGAAGCAGTACCCCATTGATCCGATCCAGCCAGGTGCGGACACCACGCATGACCAGAGGGGCGCTGTAGCAGCAGACGATGAAATACCACAGGCTCATCGGTCCACCGAAATAGTCCTGAAGAGCGATGGCGACGATGGTGCCCTCGGCAATGGCATAATAGGTGATTGTCACCCCGAACAGCAGCGCGGCGAACGTCGCGCCGACCTGTCCGAAAACCGCTCGGGAAAACAGCGCCACGTTCGTGCCGCTTCGTGCCGCAAAGCGAGCGGCGACATTACACAGAATCCCGTAAACCACCGTCGATAACGCAATGCCGATCAGCGTATCGATCGTGCCGACCGACAGTGCGACGGTACTGCCGACGACGACCCAGAACATGGCGCTCATCAGGCCGAACCAAGCCATCGCGAGCGAAAAACGCGAGCTCCGCCAGGTCGGAGGCACGATATGCAGCGAGAAATCCTCGGCCGCGGCCTGGCGCAAGACGCCAGGTTCGTCCTGATAGATGATCTCCGGTTTTGGAATGGTACTGGCTGTATCCACGGTGTCCCCTCCTGTGGTCGCGGTCGTACCAATGTCAGCTGGGCAACCAGGCTTCAGTGGCCGGTCCGCAGGATGCGAAGTGCCAACCGTCTTTCGTCGCGGATGGCTATTGGCCTACATGTGAGAGCCGCCTTGAACAGGTTCATGCGCGAGTGTGCTCCTGGCCCAAAGGGCAACCGGAGGAGAGCCGGCATCATCGAGAATGCGCATTGCCCCGAACGCGATGGCATTGGCGTTTGCAGCCAATCCATCGCCATTGCAGGCCGCCTCGCCTGGCGGCACTGGTCCGGAGGCGGTGCGTTCGGCGCTCCGCCTCCCATCCACGACCGCCTCAGGCGGCCCGGGATCTCTGGGTTGCTTCCTGGCCTAGGACTGCCAGCGTCTTGCCCCAATAGGGCACGACCCTGCGCCTGAGCATCTGGCGAAACTGACTGGTCGTGTTGGGCAGGAGCGTGCCATCACCCCAATCGAGGATAACGCCGTATTGCCGGATGCAATCCATCTCGTTGAGCTTGCCGGCGCGGTAGTCTGCGGCGATCCTTTCGGCATCTTCGTCGAGCCAGCCCAGGCGAGCCGCAGCGATGTGCTGGCGTTCCCTCTCGGTTGCCTCGACATCGACCTCGTACTGCGCCAGATCGCGGTCGATCACCCGGATGACGACACCGTAGTCGATCCTTGCCCGCTCGACGCTGACATATTCGTCGGCCACGTCCTCGCAAACGAGCTGCGGGTCGCGCAGCAGGGGGTCGCCGACGCCGCCGCCGCCGGCGGATGGACGCGTGAACACGTCGTCCAGCTCAATCGGCAGATTGGAGAAGATGGACCCGAGATAGCGCTCCTTCTCCGTCCCCTTGTTGAGCCAGACGCCGTGCGGGATCGAGGGCAGGCCGCCCCACATGCCCCATGTGACTGAGCGCTCGCGATCGCAGCAATAGGACACCACGATACGCTCGCCTTCGAAGACGGAACCGCCCTTCTCGGCGCCGAGCCCGCCTCGGGCCTCCCCGGGGCCGGCCGAGTCCTGGACGAAATCATGGCATTTCGTCAGCACGGGAGCGAGGCGCTCCTGGCCCTCGAGTGGCTGAATGCCGTATTGGGCGCCGAACACCGGGGCCGTGGCATTGAAGCCGTCTCGACCATTGCGGCCGCCCCAGCCACCTGCCATCCAATCATACCACATGAAATAGGGACGCCCCTTGATCCTGGTATCGCGCCCTCCAACGAGCAGATATTCGAGATTGAAGGCGCATCCCATGGTTCGTTCGGGCAGGATTTCGGCCCAAAGGCCGAACACCGAGTTCATGAGCTTTTCGAACGGGCCTGAACAAAAACCGGCACAGGGGCTCGGCCAATCGGCGTTGACGACGGTCCCCGGTTCCCCGACGTTCACGGTTACCGCTCGGTAGAGGCCGGAGTTCAGCGGCAGATCCGGGAACTGATATTTGGTTCCCGCCACGATGCCCGCGAACGAGCCGCCATAGGCCGCATTCAGGAAGGTGGAAATCTGCGGATGCGATCCCGACAGATCGTAATGGGCGTGATTGCCGTCGATCGTGAACTTGATCTTGATCGGGATCAGGCCCTCCTCGAGCTTGGGATCCTGATCAATATAGTCTTCGGCGTACCAGGTACCGTCCGGCAACTCGGCAAGCCGGGCGCGCATGAGCACTTCGACGTAGTCCTGCACTTCCTGGAACGCGGTCTTGATCGTCTCGACGCCGTACTTGTCGCAAAGCCGGACGATTTCGCGCTCGGCCACGGCGGTCGCCTCGGCCTGCGCCTGCATGTCGCCGATGACATCGCCGGGATTGCGCGTGTTGGCGGCGATCATGCGGGCCACGTCTTCGAGCCAGACGCCCTTGCTCCAGACCCGCACCGGCGTGATGCGCAGCCCTTCGCCCATGTGGTCGAGCGCCGTGATATTGAAGGACCCTGGCGCCGCGCCCCCCATATCGGCCCAGTGGCCGTTCGCCTGCGAGTATCCCACCAGTTCGCCCTTGTAGAACATCGGGCGCAGGATCCGCGTGTCGTTGAAGTGACTGCCGCCGCGGAAGGGGTCGTTGATGATGAAGACGTCGCCGGCGTGGATATCGTCGCCGAACGCCTCGATCACCGCCTTGCAGGTATAGTGGAGTGTTCCCACATGCGCGGCGATATCGCCGGTTCCCTGCATCACCAGGTTACCCTGGGGATCGCTCAGCCCCGACGAGAAATCGCGGCAGTAGATCACGAACGAATAGCAGGTCCTCAGCAACTGCTCTGCCATCTGATCGACGATATTGACGAAGGCGTTGCGTAGAACCTCGAATGTAATCGGATCGAGTGTGGTCTTGAACACCGTCTTCCGATCCGCAGGGAGCGGCGGATGCTGGATGCCCTTGTCGGAAAGTCCTGCATATTTGCTGGAGTTGCTCATGCTGTTCTTCCTCTCCATGTTCCTATGCCAGGCATCGCTTATGCGGCATCGAGCTTGATCTGGATGTTGAGCCACTCGTCGATATGGGCGACGCAATCCGGCGGGATGACGGTGGTCGAGTCGAGCTGGTCGATGATGGCGGGCCCCTTGATCGTGACCCCTGCCGCCAGATGATCGCGATCATAGAGGTTGGTGGTCATTGCCTCGGACCGTCCATGGAACCACACGTCCCTCGTTCCCTTGGGCGTCGCCTGGGCACCCTTGTCGATCTTGACTTTCGGGAAGGACGGTTTGGGGGTGACGCCGATCGCGCGAACGGTCAGACGATAGATCTCGACCGGGAAGTCCTCGCGCCGGAAGTTGTGCGCCTTCTGATATTCATTGTGGAAGATCGCGATCGCCTCTTTCATCGATTTGATCTGGCCGGAAACCGGCACCGCCAGCGAGCGCCACTGGCCGCGATAGCGCATGTCGACAAGACGCTGGAACGTCATGTCCTTCCCGTCGACGCCGTCGGTTTCCAGCCGCTGGCGCCCTTCGGCTTCGATCTCCCTGAACGCCGCCTCGATGTCGGCCGGATCGGCCTCGACGGCGTCCTTGAAGAACATCCGGGTCACATCGTGCTGGACGTCGACGAGCATGCAGCCGACCGCGGAGGTCACACCGGGGTTTGGCGGAACCACCACGACCGGAATGTTGAGCTCGCGCGCGATGTCGACGCCGTGCAAGGGGCCGGCTCCTCCAAAAGCCACCAGCGCGAAATCACGAGGATCGTGGCCCCGGGCAATGGAGATCAAGCGAACTGCATCGGCCATATTGGCATTTGCGACCCGGAGCGTCGCGAGCGAGGCATCGATCACATTGAGCCCGAGCGGTTCGGCGATTTTCGCCATTGCCACCAGGGCGGCATCACGATCGAGCTTCATCGTGCCGCCGGCCAGTTCGGTACCAACGCGCCCCAGAATGATGTTCGCATCGGTGTTGGTCGGTTCGGTTCCCCCAGCCTTGTAGCAGGCGGGACCGGGCACGGAGCCGGCCGATTGCGGACCGTTACGCAGCGATCCCGCCTTGTCGAGCCAGGAGAGCGAGCCACCGCCGGCGCCAATGGTGAGAACCTCGACCGAGGGGAAGCAGATCGGGTGGCCCCAATCGACCTCCCATTTGTCGGTCATCCGCAGATGTCCGTCTGCCGCGAGCGAAATATCGGCCGACGTTCCACCCATATCCAGACCGATGGCATTCTTGTAGCCGCACAGGCCGGCAAAATGCCTGCTCGCGATCGCCCCTGCCGCGATGCCTGAAGCCGCGAGCCGCGCCGCATATTTCTCCGCCGTCGCCGGCGTTATCACCCCACCACCGGAATGCAGGAGCAGCACGTCGGCTTCATAGCCGGCTTCGCTGGTTCTGCGGTCGATATCGCGCGCATAGGGGCGGATGATCGGCGCCAATATCGTATTGGCGACAGTCGTCGAAAATCGGTCGTCCTCGAAGATCTCCGGGTGTGTTTCGTGCGAGGTCGTGATTGCGACATCCGGCCCAAGTTCTTCGGCAAGAATTTCGGCCATTCGCAGTTCATGAGCGCCGTTGACATAGGCGTTGATGAAACACACCGCGACCGCGGTCACCTTCCGCTTGCGCAGGATGCGCGCGACTTCGCGAGCCTCGGCCTCGTTGAATGGCTCAATGACCTCGCCGCGATAGTTGATGCGCTCGGTAACAGCGAAACGATCGCGCCGGCGAACATAGGGCGGAGTGCCTTCCTTGTATGCATCCCAGGGGTCTTCTCTGGTACCGCGCCCGATTTCGAGAACGTCACGAAAGCCCTTGGTCGTCACCATTGCCGCGGGCTTGAAATTGCGGGTTATCAGCGCATTCGTGGCGATCGTCGTGCCGTGGGTAAACAGTTCCACGTCATGCCAATCAATCCGAGCCGCAGCAGCTCCGTTCATGACAGCGTCAATCGGATTGGTCGTGCTTGGGACTTTTGCAACGGTTTGATTGCCGTTGGAGTCAAGAATGAAAACGTCGGTGAATGTTCCTCCAACGTCGATGGCAACTCGAACACGTGCCCCCTTAGACGCAGAGCTGCTTAGTCTTCCGTCTATATTCATAGGCGGACTCCTCCAAATTTACGTTGGACAGTGTGATCCGGACAGCACAACGCATGTCGTGCAGTGCGATTATCTTTTATGTTGGGAGGGATGATCACGCACCATACCTACTGCGCGCTGCGCAATGGGCCGTGACCGCGTTCTCTGTTGAACGTAACCGGTAGCATAGGCACAAAATACTGAATCCGCCAAACGGTTTTTTTGCGTGGGCAGCGGTGCGCATGCCCGAAGCCTTTCCTCGGGCATGTTCTTGGCGAAGACGGGCAATAGTCCACAGGCGGGGGCGATTGAGCGCCAAGGATCGCCTTCAGGCGCCGTTTTTGGCTTGTTGGCTGCCCAATCTAATTTTATTTAAAATTTATAATTTTTATATAATCAAAAGTTCCTGCGCAAAAAATGCCGCCATTGACCAATTTTCTCACTAGACAAAAATCTTGAACACAGGGAGAGTGGCGGGCGGTCGCAAGGTCAAACAGGCCTGAGACTGAACCATTCAAAATCCTCCGCTGTCGTCACCCAAATGTGGGGGATCGAGCCGTTCTGTGAACTCGGTTTCGAGCCGTTCCGAATCCTGAGCTCAGCGAATGGCAAAAGGCCTTACCAGCCGAGGGCATGCGCTGTCCCCATTACGCCTCCTGACAAGAGCGGTGAGGATGGAACCAAACCCGGCTCCCCGGGCCACACGGGCCTGACCAGAATTGGTCCGAAGACCGGCCACCAAATCACAGAAGGGAACATCCATGAGTGTCATGTCCTGGCGGCGTTCGCCGCTCGCAGCCCGTCACCGAGCCCTGGGCTCCACCCTGGAAGACTGGAACGGGATGGAGACCGCCTGGACCTATACCGCCAGCACTCTCCCCGACGAGCACGAGGCGATCCGCACCAAGGCGGCGCTGATGGACGTGTCGGGCCTGCGCAAGGCGCATCTGGTCGGACCGCATTCGCACCAGGTGCTGCAGCGCCTGACCACCCGCGACGTGCGCAAGATCTATCCGGGCAAGTCGGTCTATGCCTCCGTGCTGACCGACGGCGGCAAGTTCGCCGACGACTGCATCCTCTATCGCACCGGTCCGAACTCCTGGATGACGGTCTACGGCTCGGGCACCGGCCTGGAGGACATGGGGCGCGAGACCATCGGCAAGAACGTCGCCGTGCTGTTCGACGACGACCTGCAGGATCTGTCGCTGCAGGGGCCGGAGGCGGTGAACTACCTCGCCAGGCACGTGCCGGGCATCCGCGACCTCAAATATTTCCATCACCTGCAGACGACGCTGTTCGGCAAGCCGGTGATGATCTCGCGCACCGGCTATACCGGCGAGCGCGGCTACGAGATCTTCTGCCGGGCCGAGGATGCCGTCGAGATCTGGGATACGATCCTGGCCGAGGGCAAGGCGATGGGCATCGTGCCCGCCTCCTTCACTGCGCTCGACTGGCTGCGGGTGGAGAGCTACCTGCTGTTCTACCCCTATGACAATTCGCAGATGTATCCGTTCGAGAACGAAGGCCCCGGCGACACGCTGTGGGAGCTCGGCCTCGACTTCACGGTCTCGCCCGGCAAGACCGGCTTCCGCGGCGCCGAGGAGCATGCCCGCCTGAAGGGCAAGGAGCGCTTCAAGATCTTCGGCGTCCTGGCCGACACCGACAAGGTGCTCGACGCCGGCGACGAGCTCTGGGCCGACGGCAAGAAGGTCGGCATCGTCACCTGCGGCATGTATTCGCGCCTGACCAAGCGCTCCATGGCGATCGCCCGCATGGCGGTCGACGTCGCCCGCATGGGCGCCAAGCTGGAGGTGAAGGGCAAGGGGGGCGCGTGCTCGGCCATCGCCCATCCCATCAACTTCGACGACCCGCAGAAGAAGAAGCGCACGGCGGTGGGCTGAGGCCCGCGGCGCGGCGGGCCCCGGCCCGCCCCGCCGGCGCCAGGTCACGGGCGGCGGCGACGCCGCCCGGCAATTCGGAGACGAAGACAGTTCCATGCTCGTTCACGGCATCAAGAGCCGGCCGGTCTACGGCACGCTGAAGGCCAGTCCGGTCGGGACATTGCACCTGATCATCGCCGACGCGGAAGGCGCGCAGGCGATCCTCGACATGGCGGCAACCGCGCCCGAAGGATTCTTCGACAAGGCGCATATCATCTACGTGCCGGCCGGGGCGGCGCCCAAGGACTACGGCGCCAAGCTGCAGGCGCTGGCGCCGAACCAGTTCTACCAGGGGCCGACGATCGCGGCGGCGCTGCCGCGCCTCGCCCAGACGCTGGCCACCGCCCATATGGGCACGCAGATCTACCTCGCCGGCACCGAAGGCCTGATCGGCCAGGCGATGCGGCTGGCGATCGAGGCCGGCGTCGACCATGCCTCGATCCAGACCGAGCATCGCGGCTCGGAAGCGCGCCGCGTGCAATGCGTGCATTGCAAGGGCATCACCGAGGATGTCCGCACCCAGCCGGCCGTCTGCGCGCATTGCGGCCTGACGCTCCTGGTCCGCGACCACTACTCGCGCCGCATCGCCGCCTTCCAGGGCGTGCGCATCGACGCCGAGGAGCCGGGCGTCATCCCGCCGACCGAGGAGCTCTTCCCGTGAGCGACAAGACGCCGAAAATCGCGGTGCGCGTCACCGAGATCACCGACATCACCCCGCTGATCAAGCGCTTCCGCTTCGAGGCGCGCGACGGCGCCAGCATGCCGGTCTTCTCGGGCGGCGCCCATGTGGTGGTGGAGATGCGCGACGGCGACACGCTGCGCCGCAACCCCTATTCGCTGATGAGCCCGCCGCAGCAGACGCAGAGCTACACCATCAGCGTGCGGCGCGACGACGTCGGGCGCGGCGGCTCGCTGTTCCTGCACAACAAGGTCCGGGAAGGAAGCGAGCTGCTGATCAGCCATCCCGTCAACCTGTTCCCGGTCGACCATCGCGGCCGCAAGCACCTGCTCTTCGCCGGCGGCATCGGCATCACCCCCTTCCTGGCGATGATGGCCCAGCTCGCCGCGGAGAACCGGTCCTTCGAGCTGCACTACGCCGTGCGCTCGACGGCGCACGGCGCCTATCTGCAGGAGTTGGCGGCGCTGTACGGCCAGCGCCTCCACGTCTATTGCGATGACCAGGGCGAGGCGATCCCGCTGCAGCGGCTGCTCGGCACCCAGCCGCTCGGCACGCATCTCTATGTCTGCGGCCCGGCCGGCATGATCAACTGGGTGCTGTCGACCGCCCGCGCCTGCGGCTGGCCGGAGCAGGCGCTGCATTCCGAGCAGTTCCTGGCGCCGGCCTCGGGACAGCCCTACGAGGTGACGCTGGCGCTGTCCGGCCGCACGGCGCATGTCGGTTCGCACCAGAGCATGCTGGAGGCGATCGAGGCGGCGGGCGTCGACGCGCCCTATATGTGCCGCGGCGGCGCCTGCGGCCAATGCGAGGCCAGGGTGCTGTCCTGCGACGGCACGCTCCTGCACAACGACCACTACCTCACGGCGGAGGAGAAGGCGTCGGGCACCAAGATCATGCCCTGCGTCTCCCGCTTCGAGGGCCGCAGCCTGGTGCTCGACCTGTGACCGCGCCCGCGCGCCATTGTCGACACGCTTGATGAGAAGGATGGGATAAGATGGGCATCGAATTTCGCCAGGAAACCTTCCGCGACGACTTCACCTTCCGCAACAGCCCGGCGGCGATCCAGCGGTTTCCGTTTCCGTTCGACAAGGACAACTACATGTATGCCGTGAACATCGAGCCCCATGTGCTGGGGCCGAAGGGATCGGTCTACGAGAACCTGATCGACGTCGACGAGCACTACGTCTCGGAGATGCGGGACCGGGCCATCGTGCTGAAGGAAGACCCGCTGCGCTGCCAGTCGCTGCCGCACATGACGCTGGCGGGGTGGGATCTGCTCGAGCTCCTGATGGAGCAGCAGGCGCTCGGCTATCCCGAGCATTTCGAACTGCACCGCGACGGCGACACATGGCGCTGGATCAACCGGCCGCTCGGCATCGACGACACCTTCACCTTCGGCGACGTCTCCACGCTGCCCTATGGGCCGATGGAGTACATCACCCGCCAGTCCCAGGGCGATTTCTGCCTGCTCGACCAGCGCGACGGCAATCTGTGGATGGACGCCGGCATCGTCACCACCCAGGCCGACTGGTCGCTCGACTTCGACATCGGCATGAACTTCATGGAATGGCACGGGCCCGTGCCGCTGGCGCACCAGATCGGCGTGTTCGAGCGGGCGCTGAAATTCATGCTGAACCTGCGCCAGGGCTCGCCGGTGCGCCGCTTCAACTGGACGATGACGGTCAACCCGCGGCTCGACACCAGCCCGGAGAACTATCACAAATGGGGCGTCGACCGCATGTCGGTGACGCCGGAGAATGTCGGCGACAAGGTGCATCTGCGGGTCGAGCTGCAGACCTTCTTCCGCCTGCCCCGCTCCAACGCCATCGTCTTCCCGATCCGCTGCTACCTGATCAAGCTGGAAGAGCTGGTGACCGTCCCGAAATGGGCCCGGCGCATGCACCGCGTGCTGCGCGACCTGCCGCCCGAGCTGATCGACTACAAGGGCCTGACCCGCTGGCGGCCGATCGCGCTCGACTACCTGTCGCAATTCGACGATGGGGCAGAGACCTCGCCGGGCACCTGGCCGGATTGAGGCGGGGAGCGCGGCCTTCAGCATCACCGTATTCGGGCGGATTGTCCTGCGCGGTCTGCCGCGTCCGCGCGTCCTTCAACTCCTCGACCATACGCGACCACTCGCGCAGCTCGACGACGAGGGGATCGAGATGGACGACTGGCCGGAGGACGGCCACGATGCGGAAGAGGTTGACCACCTTTAGGGGGCGAGCGTCGGACGCCACCAATCACCGAGATTATGACGAGCGGCAAAATTTTCCACTTTTCGTCGCAAATCATTGATTTTATTAGAGAATTGGCGGAGAGGGTGGGATTCGAACCCACGGTGGGCTTGCACCCACGGCGGTTTTCAAGACCGCTGCCTTAAACCGCTCGGCCACCTCTCCATCCACAGCCATTTGCGGGAAGTGGCGGCGCTTTGCAAGAGGCGCGGAGCAAAACGGCCTGTCGGCGGGCGGGCTGGAAGGATGATGGCGGGCATCCGCCGGCCGACAGCGCTCGCAGCCTCCGGGCGGGAGACGGGCGCGAGGCTGCAGGCGCTCGCGCCCGGACAGGCGGATCAGACGACGGAGAGCTTCACGTCGACATTGTTGCGGGTGGCGTTGGAATAGGGACAGACCTGATGGGCCTTCTCCACCAGGGCCTCGGCCTGGGCCCGCTCCACGCCCGGCAGCTTGATGGCGAGCGCGATCTCGAGGCCGAAGCCGCCGGCCGAACGCGGCCCGATACCCACCGTGGCCGTCACGGTGGCGTCCGCCGGGACCTTGGGGCCGCCCTGCGAGGCGACGAACTTCATCGCCCCGAGGAAGCAGGCCGAATAGCCGGCGGCGAAGAGCTGCTCGGGGTTGTTGCCGGCGCCGCCCGCGCCGCCGAGCTCATTGGGCGTCGCGAGCGTCACTTCGAAGGCGCCGTCCTCGGTGCGGGCGCGACCGTCGCGGCCGCCGGTCGCTGTGGCGGTGGTGCGGTAGAGAACATTGACCGACATGTCGGGTCTCCTGTGGTTGAGGGCTGGAGAAGATGTCAGCGGGCCGGGGCGCGTTCGCGGAGCGCCGAAGCCTTGGCGGGCGTGCGGGCCCGCGTCTCCCCTCCTCTCTCCGGCGGCCGTTCGTGCCGAGGGCCCATCCGGACCATCGACCCGATCGGCGCCGGCGTCCAGGGGGCTCGCCGCGCAAACCGGCGGATGACCCCGCACGGCGCCGCGGAGGCGAAGACCATTGCCATGGCATCTTCCGAAAGTTTTATATCGTCCACGATCAGATCGTCTGCGCTTAAAATACCTCGATCGAGCCGACTGTCAAGCGCTTGCGTTTAAATCGTGCGCGATTTATTTATGACATGAGGAGGCGCCATGCCCGACGACACCACGCCCACCAGGCTGAAGCTGGAAGACTTCCTGTGCTTTGCCGTCTACGCGGCGGGGCACAGCTTCAATCGTGTGTACAAGCCGCTGCTCGACCCGCTCGGCCTGACCTACCCGCAATACCTCGTCATGACGGCCCTCTGGGAAGAGGACGACCAGACCGTCGGCGAGCTCGGCGAAAAGCTGTCGCTGGAGTCCAACACGCTGACGCCGCTGCTGAAGCGGCTGGAGGCCCAGGGCCGGATCCGCCGCGCCCGCGACACCCGCGACGAGCGCCAGGTGCGCGTGCGGCTCACGGCGGAAGGACGCGCGCTCTCCGAGCCGGCGGCGGCGGTTCCGGCCTGCATCCTCGCAGCCTCCGGGCTGACGCCGAATGAGCTCAAGCGCCTGCAGGGCCAGATCATGAAGCTGCGCGACGCCCTGCAGGCCTGCGCGCCCGCGCCGCCGGCGGCCTGAGCCGACACGGCGAAGCCGCGCACGGCGGAAAGCCGCAGGCCCATGAGAGGTCCGCGGCCGTGAGGTATCTTGCCTCTTGCAAGCGGCCCGGAGCCATGTCAGCCGCGGATGAAGGCCAGAAGGTCCGCGTTGATGATCTCCGGATGGGTCGTGCACATCCCATGCGGCAGGCCAGCATAGGTCTTGAGCGTGCCGTTCCGCAGGAGCTTGACGGAAAGGGGCGCGGAGTCGGCATAGGGCACGATCTGGTCGTCATCCCCGTGCATGACCAGGACCGGAACCTCGATGGCCATCAGATCCTCAGTGAAGTCGGTCTCGGAAAACGCCTTGATGCACTCGTAATGGGCGATGGCGGCGCCCATCATCCCCTGCCGCCACCAGTTGCGGATGATCCCTTCCGAGACCTTCGCGCCGGGCCGGTTGAAGCCGTAGAAGGGCCCCGACGGCAGGTCGAGGAAGAACTGCGCGCGGTTGGCGAGCGAGGCGGCCCGGAGCTGGTCGAACACCTCCAGCGGCGTGCCGCCCGGATTCGCCTCCGACTTGAGCATGACCGGCGGCACCGCGCCGATCAGCGCCGCCTTCGCCACCCGGCCGGGCCTGGCCCGCGCGACATAGCGTGCCGCCTCGCCGCCGCCGGTCGAATGGCCGACGTGCACCGCCCCCTTCAGGTCGAGCGCATCGGTGAGCGCGGCGACGTCGGCGGCATAGGTGTCCATCTCGTTGCCGGTCCAGGTCTGGCTCGAGCGGCCGTGCCCGCGCCGGTCATGGGCGACGACGCGGAAGCCCCGGGCCAGGAAGAACATCATCTGGGCGTCCCAATCGTCGGCGCTGAGGGGCCAGCCGTGATGGAAGACGATCGGCTGGGCCTCCCTGGGCCCCCAATCCTTGTAGAAGATCTGCGTGCCGTCTCCGGTCGTGATGAAGGACATCCGCGTGCTCCCATGAGGTCGTTGTCGACGTCGCTGAGCCGACGCCCGGTCCGGGGGGCGCCGGCTGGAGGGCCGGCGGGCACGAGAGGGTGACGGACCGCACGCCGGCGACCGCCCCGGAGGATCGTGTCCGGCACGGTGCATCCTTGTACCGCACCGCCGCCCGCGCCGTCTGCGCGCGCGGGAGGTCGGCTTCGAAATCCGCGCCATCGCGCCGGCTCCCGCCATCACATTCGGGTGAACCGCGTCGCAATTGCCGGAGGCCGCGGCTTCTGAGATGCTGGGTCGGCGATGAGGCGATCGCCTGATCGACTGGCCGGACGCGACCGCGGTCTGTCTCGAGATCGGCTCGCGCCGGCCGGCCGACGCCGCCACCCGCTCCGATATCGATACGACAAGCGCCAACGCCGACGGCCGCTTCGTGCGCAAGGACGGCACGCCCTCTCCCTGGTCGCGCCGACGCGCCCGCAAGGCCCCTGCCCGACCTTCGGGCTCGGGCGCCCCTCAGCGCTGCATCACCCGCCGCAGCCCGGCCAGGCGGTCGACGATCACCATCGCCACGGCGGAGATCAGGATGAGCGAACTCGCGAGCGCCGCGCCGACCGCGTCGTACTGGTACTTGATGTAGGAGAACAGCTCGACCGGCAGCGGCGTCCAGCCCGGCGGGGCGAGAAACACCGAGATCGGGAAGTCGTTCCAGGAGAGGACGAAGCAGAGCACGAAGCTGGAGATGAGGCCGGTGCGGATCACCGGCAGGGTGATCGACACCATCGTGCGCAGCGGCCCGGCCCCGACATTGCGCGCCGCCTCCTCCAGCGACAGGTCGAAGTTCTGCATGCTCGCCGTCAGGATGCGGACCGCGAAGGGCAGCACGTGGATGGAATGGCCGATGACCAGCACCGTGATGCCGCCGCCGAAGCCGAGCTGGGCGAAGAAGACGTAGAGCGCCAGGCTGAAGATCGTCGTCGGGATCAGCAGCGGCGACATGATCAGGAGGTTGATGAAGGCCTTGCCCCTGAAGTCGTAGCGCACCATGGCGAGCACGGCGAGAAGGGCGAGCGTGTTGGCGATGACGGAGGCCGTGAGGCCGAGCGTCAGGCTCACGCCCATCGCCCGCACGAAGCTGTCGGACGTCCAGGCCGCCTTGAACCATTCCAGCGTGAAGCCGGACGGCGGCAGGATGAACTCGCGCGGGTTCACCGACACCATCAGCGTGATGAGAATCGGGAAGAACAGGAAGGCCATCGCCAGATAGGTGAAGAGGCGCAGGGCCAGGGTGCCGGTGTCGAGCGTACGCATGTCTGGCGGCCTTATCGGGTGGCCTGGAGCCGGTTGAGGATCAGCTTGCCGAAGATGAAGGCCATGCCGCTCAGGATGGTCGCATTGGCGGCGATCATGATCACCGACAGGCTCGAGGCGAAGGGCAGGTCATTGTTCAGGAGCGCCTCGGTGTAGATGACGAGGCCGATCATCTGCGTGTCGCTGGCGCCGACCATCAGCGGCACGGCGAAGGCCGAAAAGTTCAGGGTGAAGACGATGACGAGGCCGGCATAGAGGCCGGGCAGGGTCAGGGGAAAGGTGATGCTCCAGAACGCCCGCCAGCGGCTGGCCCCGACATTGCGCGCCGCCTCGACGAAGGAGGGATTGAGGCGCTCGATCGAGTCGAGCAGCGACAGCACGACATAGGGCATGCCGATATAGACCAGCAGGATGACGACGCCCTTGAGGTCCCACATGTAGCGCACCGGCTCGTCATAGACCCGCAGGGCGATCATCAGCGAATTCAGCAGGCCGCCGCCGCGGAAGATGACGATCCAGCCGTAGACCAGCGTCACCAGCCCGATCAGCAGCGGCGAGAGCACCATCGTCACCAGGATGCTGCGCTGCAGGCCGCGGGTCTGGGCGATGGACAGCGCGACGGGATAGCCCAGCAGCACCGAGATCAGCGTGGTCACGACCGCGATGCGGATCGAGAACCACAGCGTGTTGACGAGGTACCAGCCGGAGCCGAGGAAGCGCGTGTAGTTGTCGAAGGTGAAGGCCGACACCATGTAGGCGCCGTCCACGGTCTGGTTGAAGCTGGTGCGCGCCACCCACAGCAGCGGCAGGACGACGAAGATCGTCAGCGCGACGAGGGCGGGAGCAAGCAGGAGGGCGGCGTTGCGCGATTTCATGACGCCGACGCTCCCCGGCGGTCGATGAGCCGGAAATGGTCGGGCTCGATGCCGAGCCAGACCGTGTCGCCGATGCCGGCCGCTCCGTGGATGGCATGGCTCTCGACATGCAGGCTCTCGCCGCCGGCCAGCACCACGGTGTAGCGGACCGTCGGGCCGTAATACTCGATGAAGTCCACCCGCGCCGACACGACGTTCGGTCCCTCCCGCCGATCGGGCAGGATGCGGACGCGCTCGGGCCGCAGCAGCACCCGCACCTCGGCGCCCTTGGCCAGGCCGGCCCGGCGGCCGACATCCAGCATCAGGCCCTTGCCGACCCGCACCGTCGCCGCGCCGTCGGCGAGCTCGGCCACGACGCCGTCGAAGAAGTTGGTGGTGCCGACGAAATCGGCGACGAACTCCGACTGCGGATCCTCGTAGACCTCGACCGGGCGGGCGATGCGGGCGATCCGGCCGCCGCTCATGATCACCACCCGGTCCGACATCGACAGCGCCTCTTCCTGGTCGTGCGTCACGTAGAGCGTCGTCATGTCGAGGCTCTGCTGCAGCTTCTTCAGCTCGCGGCGCATGGCGACGCGCAGCGCCCGGTCGAGGTTGCTCAGGGGCTCGTCCATCAGGAGCAGTTGCGGCTCGAGCGCCAGCGCCCGCGCGAGCGCCACGCGCTGCTGCTGGCCGCCGGAGAGCTGGCGCGGCAGGCGGGCATCGAAGCCGGAAAGGCCGGTCACCGCCAGGGACTCCTCGACCTTGCGCCGGATGAACGCCCTGTCACGCCTGCGCAGCTTCAGGCCGAAGGCGACGTTCTCCGCCACGGTCATGTGCGGCCAGAGCGCATAGTTCTGGAAGACGAAGCCGACCTCGCGCTTCTCCGGCGGCAGCCGGGTGACGTCGCGGCCGTTGATGCGGATGCGCCCCTCCGATGCCGGGACGAAGCCGGCGATCATGCGCAAGGTGGTGGTCTTGCCGCATCCGCTCGGCCCGAGCAGCGACACGAACTCGCCGTGACGCACGTCGAAGGACACGTCGCTCACGGCCGCGGCCTGGCCGTAACGCTTGCAGACGCCTTCGACCGCGATGGCTTTGCGGGCAGGTTCGGTCATCGTCGGAGGTCTCCAGGCTGGTCGGGGCGCGGACGGCCGGGCCGCGCGTCGCCGGTCGAAGCCGTTCCGGGTCGGCGCCGGCATCGCCCGCGCCCGCGGGAGGCCGGACGGCGCCGGCCTCCCGCCTTGCGCTCGTTCTACTTGCTCGTCAGCTTGTTCAGGTCTTCCACCCACTTCGCCTTGTTGGCGGTGACCTTCTCCTGGTCGGGCAGGAAGAGGCGCTTGAACTGCTCGTTCTGCACCAGGAGGTCCTTGTAGGCGAAGTCGGCGGGGATGGTGACGTTCTGCACGGTCGGCGCGTAGAGGTTGCGGGTGGCGAAGGCCAGCTGCACCTCGGGGCTCAGGATGTAGTTGACGAAGGCGAAGGCCTTGTCGGGGTTCTTGGCCGCCTTGGTGACGTTGACGCTGGTGATCAGCGGGAACGTGCCTTCGGCCGGCCGGGCGAACTTGACGTTGGTCGTGCCCTTCTCGAGCAGTTCCTTCATGCGCCCGGTCGCCAGCATGCCGAGCCAGGCGTCCTCGGTCTGGAACAGCGACACCATCTGGCTTTCGACATCGAGCGCGCCGATGAGATTGCCGCTCTTCACCAGCGCCGCCATCTTCTCCAGCCCTGGCTGGATGGCGTCGATGCTGCCGCCGTTCTTCTGGGCCTGCAGCACGGTGAGGCTCAGGGTCGGAATGTGCTGGAAGCCGTAGATGACGACATGGTTCTTGTAGTCGGGCTTCCAGAGCTCGTCCCAGCTCGCCGGCGCCTCCTTCACCTTGTCGGTGTTGTAGGCGAGCACATAGTCGCCGACATTGGCGAAGATCGTATAGGGCGAATAGACCGCATTGGCGTAGAGGTTGGCCATGTTCGGGATCTTGCTCTTGTCGAGCTCCATCCACAGGCCTTCCTTCTCGCCGGCGATCGAGTTCAGCAAGGTGTTGGTGGCGACATCCACCTGGCCGAGCCGGGACTTGATGAGATGGTCGGGGCTGGCGCCCACCACCCACTGGATCTTGCAGTTCTCTGCGTCCTCGAAGGCCTTGGCGACGGTCTCGTAGGTCTTCTGATAGGTGCCGCCCCAGGTCGTGACCCGCAGCGTGCAGTCCTCGGCGAGCGCCGGCGAGGCGGCGGCTGCGAGGGCTCCGGCGAGGAGCAAGGCCGGCAATGACGTCTTCATGATCTGGTCCCTTTTCTGGATTGCGCTGGGCCGTTTCGGTTTCTTTTCCGTGACCTCCCTCTTCTGCGGAGGGATGGGACGACCGGCATCGACAGCCGGTGCGCCGCCGCCGTCCGGCGGAGACGATGGAGTCAGAGCCGCGCCTTGCGGCGGTTGCGCAGGTCGGTCAGCGAATAGCGCGAATGGATCGCCTCCTGGTCGATGCTCATCTCGATCAGGGCCGGCTTGCCCGCGCCGAGGCAGCGCTCGAAGGCTGGGCCGAACTCCTCGGTCGTCCGCACCCGCTCGGCATGGGCGCCATAGGCCCTCGCCAGCGCGTAAAAGTCCGGATTGACGAGCTGGGTGCCGTTGACCCGTCCGTCCAGCCGGTTCTCCTCGTGGATGCGGATGGTGCCGTACATGTTGTTGTTGAACAGAACGACGATGATGTTGGCGCCGTACTGGACGGCGGTGATGAGTTCCTCGGAGCTCATCTGGAAGCAACCGTCGCCGACGAAATCGACGACCACCCGGTCGGGATGGAGAAGCTTGGCCGATATGGCGGCCGGCAAGCTGTAGCCCATCGAGCCGCTGATCGGGCCGAGCTGGGTGTGCAGCCGGTAATGGGCGAAGTAGCGCTGGCTCCAGGTGGCGTAGGCGCCGACGCCGTTGGTGACGATGGCGTCCTCGGGCAGACGCTGGCGCAGCCATTTCATCACCTGCGGCAGGTCGATCAACCCCGGACACGGGCCGGGCCGGGTCTCGGCCTCGAAGGTCTGGCGCAGCGATGCCGTCCAGGCGTCGCGGGCCGCATGCGCCGCCGGCGCGTGCCGGCCCAGTTCGCGGCAGAATGCGTCGTTGTCGGCCAGCAGCGCCAGGTCGACCTGGAAGACGCGGTTCAGCTCGGCGAAGCTGCTGGTGACATGGACGAATTTCTGCTTCGGCGCTGGGATGCCGAAGAGCGTGAACCCTTCCATATAGCCGGCACCGATCGTGTTCACGTCGCTCAGCGCGTCGTTGCACATGATGACGAAGTCGGTGTCCCTGATATGCGCCAGCAGCGCCGGGTTCGAGCCGATGCCGATCTCGCCGACATAGCAGGCCAGGCGATGGTCGATGATGTCGCGCCGACGGAAGGTGGTGACGACGGGCACGTTGCTCGCCGCCGCGAAGGCCTGGATGTCGTCGCGCGCCGCCTCGGTCCAGCCCGAGCCGCCGACGATCAGCAGGGGCCGCTCGGCGGCGGCGAGCATGGCGAAGATCGCCTCGACCTGCTCCGGCGACGGGCTGCCGGCGCGCGCCGGCACGCTGGGCTTGCCGGGCGGGACGGTCGCCTCCTCCTCCAGCACATCCTCGGGGACGACGAGCACCACGGGTCCCATGCGCCCGGTCATCGCCGTCTGGTAGGCGCGCTGGACGAATTCCGGGATGCGGGCGGGATCGTCGATCTGCGCCACCCATTTGGTCATGGGCGAGAACATCGTGCGGAAATCATAGGCCATGAAGGCCTCGCGCTCCATCAAGGCGCGCTTGACCTGGCCGACGATCAGGATCATCGGCGAGGAGTCCTGATAGGCCGTGTGGACCCCGTTGACGGCATTGGTGGCGCCGGGGCTGCGGGTGACGAAGGCGACGCCGGGCCGCCCGGTCAGCTTGCCATAGGCCTCGGCCATCTGGGCAGCGCCGTTCTCATGCCGGCAGCTGACGGTGCGGATGACGGGATGGCGCACGCCCAGCGCATCGAGCGCGCACAGAAAGCTCTCGCCCGGCACGTGATAGACGATCTCCGTGCCGTTGAGCGCGAGCTCGTCGGCCAGGATTTCACTGCCTTTGCGCTTCGCCAGCATGCCTGAAACCTTCCTGGGGTCGTACGGAGCCGGGCGGAGCGGCGGCCGCCGCCCGGTGCGGTCCTGCTCACCCGATGACGAACGGGTTTGCGATTTCGTGAGCTGTGGAGAGCCAGACGGCCTTTGTCTGGAGGTATTCGCGGACGCCTTCGAGGCCGTTCTCGCGGCCGATGCCGCTCTTCTTGTAGCCGCCGAAGGGGGTGGTGTAGGAGACGTCGCGGTAGGTGTTGACCCAGACGCTGCCGGCGTCGAGGAGCTCGGTCATGCGCAGCGCCTGCTTCATGTCGGCGGTCCACAGGCCGGCGGCGAGGCCGAACTCGGTGTCGTTGGCGATGGCGACCGCCTCCTCCATGGTGTCGAAGACGATGGTGGAGAGCACCGGGCCGAACACCTCCTCGCGGGCGATGCGCATGCGGTTGTCGACGCCGGTGAAGATGGTGGGCTCGACGAAGAAGCCCTCGGCGCATTCGGCCGCGTCCGGGCGCTTGCCGCCGAGCACCAGCTCGGCACCCTCCTGGCGGGCGATGTCGATATAGCCGAGCACCTTGTCGTACTGCATGCGGTTGGCGATCGGGCCGATCTGGGTGGCGGGGTTGCGCGGATCGCCGATGCGGGCCGACTTGCTGAAGGCGGCGAGCTTCTCGACGAAGGCGTCGTGGATGCCGCGCTGGACCAGGAGGCGCGAGCCGGCGATGCAGGTCTGGCCGACGGCGCCGAAGATGCCGCCGACCACGCCGCGCACGGCGTTGTCGAGGTCGGCGTCGTTGAAGACGATGTTGGGCGACTTGCCGCCGAGCTCGAGGCTGACGCGCTTCACGTCCCGGGCCGCCAGGGCGTAGAGATGGGCGCCGGTGGCGGTCGAGCCGGTGAAGCCGACATGGCGGGTCAGGGGATGGGTGACGAGCGGCTCGCCGACCTCCTTGCCGTAGCCGGTGACGACGTTGATGACGCCGGGCGGGAAGCCGGCCTGCTCGACCAGCTCCATCAGCTTGAGGGCGGTGGCGGAGGTGTGCTCGGCCGGCTTGAGCACCAGGGTGTTGCCGGCCGCCAGCGCCGCCGGGGCCTTGAGCGACAACAGGAACAGCGGCGCGTTCCAGGGCACGATGCCGACGCAGACGCCGAGCGGCTCGTGGCGCGAGAAGCTGAGCGCCGGCTTGTCGCAGGGGTGCACCGCGCCCTCGATCTTGTCGGCGAGGCCGGCATAGTAGAAGTACCAGTTCGGGATGTAGCGGATCTGGTGGCGCATCTCGGCGAGCAGGCGGCCATTGTCGCGGACCTCGATCTCGGCGAGGGCGTCGGCATGCGCCTCGATCAATTCGCCGAGGCGGTGGATGATGCGGCCGCGCCTGGAGGGGTGCATCCGGCGCCATGGCCCGTCGGTGAAGGCCTTGTGGGCGGCGCGCACGGCGCGGTCGGCATCGGCGGCGCCGCCGCGGGCGACGAGGGCCCAGGGCCTGGCGGTGAAGGGGTCGACCGTCTCGAAATACGCGCCCGAGGCCGGCGCGACCCAGGCGCCGTCGATGTACATGTCCAGCTTCGGCAACGCGCCCGCCATCATCCGGTCTCTCCATGATCCGGCGCGGCCGCCGGGGTGCGGCGGCAGGCGCAGGGGCCGCGGCCGACAAATGTCTATGTTTTTTCGTGGATAATGATATTCGTTTGCTGGGAATGGATAGGATTATCCCGGGCCTGTCAAGCGGACTCTTGCGGGTTCTGGCGGGATTTCGCGGCATTTGCCGCATCCGAGGCTGGACAGCGCCGCGCAAGGCCGCGTATCCTGGCGAAAGTGATATTCATTTGTCATCCGACCGAGGCTCCATGAGCGGGACACTGCCGGTTGCCCAGCCGCTGTACGGCCAGATCAAGACGGCGATCGAGAAGCGCATCCGCGCCGCCGAATGGCCGGCCGACTTCCAGATCCCGCGCGAGGAGGAGCTGGCGGAGGAGTTCGGCGCCTCGCGGCTGACCGTCCGCCGCGCCCTGCGCGAGCTGCAGACCGAGGGCGTGCTGGTGCGCATCCAGGGCCGCGGCACCTTCGTCATCGGCCCGCGCATGCAATGCGCCATCTTCGACCTGCCCGACGTCTCCGAGGAGATCGAGGGCGACGGCGGCGTGCACGCCAGCGAAGTGATATCACTTTGCGCGCTCGCCCCCGACGACGCCCGCGCCAAGCTGCTGGCGCTGCCCCAGGACGGCGTCGTCTTCCACTCGCGCCTCCTGCACAAGGAGGACGGCACCCCCATCCAGCTGGAGGACCGCTTCGTCAACGCCGAGGAGGCCCCCGGCTATCTCGACCAGGACTTCACCCGGATGACGCCGCACGCCTACCTCTTGCGCGAGACGGAGGTGACCTATGTCGACAACACCATCCGCGCCATCCGCCCGGACGAGGAGAGCCGGGCGGCGCTGCAGATCGACGCCGGCCAGCCCTGCCTGCTGCTCGACCGCCGCACCTGGCGCGGCGACGTGCCGGTGACGCGCAGCCGCTTCCTCTATCCGGGCGACCGCTACCGCCTGCGCAGCGCCCACGAGGCCAGCTCCGGCGGCCCCCGGCCCGGGCCCGCGACGCCGCCCCCGACCAACCCTTCCCCCCGGAGAATCCGATGAGGACCTATCTTGCCCGCCTGCGCGAGCGCGGCGACCTTCTGGTGGTCGACAAGGCGATCGACCCGTTCCACGAGCTGGCCGCCGTCACCCATGCGGCGCAGAAGCGCTGGGGCAAGCCGATCCTGTTCACCAACGTCAAGGGCACCCGCTTTCCCGTCGTCACCAATGTCTACGGCTCGCGCGAGCGCCTGGCCGAGGTCATCGGCATCGACGCCCGGGACTTCTGCCGGCAATGGAGCAACCTGGCCCATCTCGGCAGCCAGGGCGGCGCGCCCTTCGTGCCGGCCGGGGACGACGGCCTGACCGAGTGCACGCTGTCGGACCTGCCGCTGATCACCTATTCGGACCGCGACGCCGCGCCCTACTTCACCTCGGCGATGTTCATCGCCAAGGACCCGGAGACCGGCGTCGGCAACCTGTCCTACCACCGCTCGATGTATGTCAGCGACCGCGAGCTGCGCTGCCGCCTGGCGCCGCGCCACCACCTGACCCTCTACCACGAGAAGGCGGAGAAGCTGGGCCGGCCGCTGGAGGCGGCGATGCTGATCGGCGCCCCGGCCACCGCCTTCCTGACCGCGGCCGCGCCGCTGCCCTACGACGTCGACGAGCTGGAGGTGGCCGCCCGCCTCAAGGGCAGCCCGATCGCCATGCGCAAGTGCCGCCACATCGACCTGGAGGTGCCGGCCGACACCGAGATCGTCATCGAGGGCCGCTTCCTGCCGAACGAACGCCGGCCCGAGGGCCCGTTCGGCGAGTTCATGGGCTATTATGTGCCCGAGGGCCCGAACGCCGTGTTCGAGGTGCTCGGCGTCACCGTCCGCCGCGACGCGGTGTTCCACTCCATCCTGTGCGGCTCGGCCGAGGAGGTGCTCACCCTGGAGCTCTCGGTCTCGGCCAACATCTACCAGCGCCTGAGCGCGGCCCTGCCCGGCATCCTCGACGTCACCTGCCAGCCCTTCGTCACCCACGCCGTGGTCAAGATCGACCCGCAGTTCGAGGGCCATGCCCGCCAGGTCATGCTGGCGACGATCGGCGCCGAGCCGATCTGGGCCAAGGTGATCACCGTGGTCGACGCCGACGTCGACATCTACGACATGGACGACGTCATGTGGGCCATCCTGACCCGCTGCCGCCCGGACAAGGACATGATGATCATCCCCGACACCCCCTCCTTCTACCGCGACGAGCAGAAGGACCATTGGGGCCGCCTGCTGATCGACGCCACCAAGCCGTTCCACCGCCGCGCCGAGTTCGAGCGCAAGACAATCCGCCTCGCCGACACCGTCGACCTGGCGCACTGGTTCCCGGGCGCCTGAGCGGGCCGCGCCATGACCCCAACCCCAACCCAGCAGCGCCCGCGCCTCGTCGTCGGCATCAGCGGCGCCTCGGGCGCCGTCTACGGCGTCCGGGCGCTCGAGCTCCTGGCGGCGGCGGGCATCGAGACCCACCTCGTCGTCACCCGCTCCGCCCACCTCACCCTGTCGCACGAGCTCGGCCTCAGCCCTGCCGACGTGGCGGCGAAGGCCGGCGTCGTCCACGCCGTCGCCGATGTCGGCGCCGCCATCGCCAGCGGCTCCTTCCGCACCCTCGGCATGCTGATCGCCCCCTGCTCGGTCCGCACCATGTCCGAGATCGCCACAGGCGTCACCTCCAGCCTGATCAGCCGCGCCGCCGACGTCGTGCTCAAGGAACGCCGCCGCCTGGTGCTCATGGTCCGCGAGACCCCGCTCCACCTCGGACACCTGCGCACCATGACCGCCCTCGCCGAAATGGGCGCCGTCCTCATGCCGCCCGTCCCCGCCTTCTACGCCAGGCCCGAAACCCTCGCAGACATGGTCGACCACTCCGTCGCTCGCGCCCTCGACCTCTTCGACATCGATACAAACGCCTGCCACAGATGGAACGGCATCGCCGCTGCCCGAAAAGCCGGCGCCGATCCGGCCTGACGCGCCCGGCATGGAAAGAGCCCCCGCATGACCCCGCCCCGCACGCCGCGTCCCCGGCCCGTACACGGCACCATGATCGGCGTCATGGTGCTGGACACGCGCTTCCACCGCCTGCCGGGCGACATCGCCAATGCCGAGACCTGGCCGTTTCCGGTGCAGTTCCGCGTGGTGCGCGGCGTGCGGCCCCAGGACGTGATCGAGGGCAACCCGGCCGAGGCCCTGGCGCGCTTCCACGAGGCGATCGACGACCTCGTCGCCCTCGGCGTCGAGGGCATCACCACGAGCTGCGGCTTCCTGGCCGCCGTCCATCCCGAGCTGCGCCGCTACAGCCCGGTTCCGATCGCCACGTCCAGCCTGATGCAGATCCCGCTCGCCCTGAGCCTGCTGCCGGAAGGCCGGACCGTCGGCATCGTCGTCTCCGACAAGGCCGCGCTCCACGAGGCGCATTTCCGCAATGTCGGCGCGCCGGTCGGCCTGCCGCTCGGCGAGCTGCCCTTCGACGGCCCGATCCGCTCGCACATGCGCGCCAACGCTCCCCTGGCCGACCCGACGGCGCAGGAGCGCGAGGTGCTGGAGGTCGTCGGGCGCATGCTGGACGAGACCCCGTCCATCGGCGCGATCGTCGCCGAATGCGCCAACCTGCCGCCCCATTCGGCGGCGATCCGGCGCACCTTCGGGCTTCCGGTCTACGACATCGTCACGCTGGTGGAATGGATGCATGCGGGCCTGCGGCCGCGGCGCTTCGGCCTTGCCGGGGACGGGCGCTAGATGGCGCGCCCGGCGCCTCACGATCTCCTCGTCGTCGGCGGCGGCCTGATCGGCTCGGCGATCGCCTGGGGGGCATGCCGCGCGGGCGCCGACGTCGCGCTGCTCGACGAAGGCGACGTCGCCTTCCGGGCGGCACGCGGCAATTTCGGCCTGATCTGGCTGCAAGGCAAGGGCGTCGGCAAGCCCGCATACATGAACTGGTCGCTGCAGGCCGGGCATCTCTGGCGCAGCTTCGCGCAAGCCCTGACGGCGGAGACCGGCATCGACATCGGCTGGAGCCAGCCTGGCGGGCTGCACTTCTGCTTCTCCGAGGCCGAGCTGGACAAGCGCCGGCGCGTCGCGGCGCAGACCCGGGCCGACGGCGGCGACATCGCCATCGAGATCCTCGATCGACCGGCGCTGCGCGAACGCGTTCCCGGCATCGGCCCGGCGGTCGTCGGCGGCTCCTATTCGCCGATCGATGCGCATGTGAGCCCGCTCTATCTGCTGCGCGCCCTGCAGCAGGGCCTGCAGGCGCGCGGCGGCGCCTATCGGCCGGGAGCCGGGGTCACGGCCTTGCGCGCGGCGGCAGGCCTGTTCACCGCCGAGACCGCGCGCGGACCGGTGCAGGGCCGGCGCGTCGTCGTCGCCGCCGGGCTCGGGGCGGCTCGCCTCGCCCCCGAGCTCGGCCTGTCCATGCCGGTGCGGCCGGAACGCGGGCAGATCGTCGTCACCGAGCGGGTGAAGCCGTTCTTTCCCTATGTCGGCAGCGGCGTCCGCCAGACGGCCGAGGGCTCCGTCCTGATCGGCAGCAGCCACGAGGAGGCCGGCTTCAGCGAGGCGACGGATGTGGCGACCGGGGCCGGGCTCTGCGCCTCGGCGATCCGCGCCTTTCCGCAGCTGGCGGAGGTCGGCGTGGTCCGGACCTGGGGCTCGCTGCGGGTGATGACGCCGGACGGGCTGCCGATCTACGAGGAATCGCCACGCCATCCCGGCGCCTTCGCCGCCACCTGCCACAGCGGCGTGACGCTCTGCAGCGTCCATGCGCTGGTCCTCGGCCCGGCCATCGCCGCCGGCGCCCTGCCGGAGGCGGTTTCCAGCTTCAGGAGCGACAGGTTCGATGTTCAGGCGCATTGACGGCGCGGATGGCGACCAAGCCGGCACGCTGACCTTCGAGGAACGCGAGGTCCCGTTCCGGCCCGGCGACAGCGTCGCCGCGGCCCTGCTCGCCGCCGGCGTCGCCTCCTTCCGCGACGGCCCGGCCGACGGCTCGCCGCGCTCGCCCTATTGCATGATGGGCGTGTGCTTCGAATGCCTGGTGGACATCGACGGGCGGCAGAACCAGCAGTCCTGCCTGATCGCAGCCCGACCGGGCATGGCGGTCCGCCGCCAATCCGGCGCCCGGCTGATCGCGGAGACCGGCAATGTCTGAGCGGTGGGACGCCCTGGTCGTCGGCGCCGGCCCGGCCGGCATGGCGGCCGCGGCCACCCTGGCGGAGGGCGGCGCCCTCACGCTCGTCGTCGACGAGCAGCCCGATCCCGGCGGCCAGATCTATCGTGCCATCGAGCGCAACCGCGCCGATCCGACCCTCGGCCGCATCCTGGGGCCGGACTATCTCAGGGGCGCGGCGCTGGTCGATCGCCTGCGCGCCAGCGGCGCACGGCTGGCGCTGCGGACCCTGGCCTGGCGCATCGACGACGACCTCGCCGTCTGGACACGGACGGACGGCGTCGTCGGCCGCCACGTCGCCAGGACGATCGTCATCGCCACCGGCGCGATGGAACGGCCAGTGCCGATGGAGGGATGGACGCTGCCGGGGGTCATGACCATCGGTGCTCTGCAGATCCTGCTCAAGTCGGCGGCCCTGGTGCCGTCCGGCCGTCTCGTGCTCGCCGGCAGCGGTCCCCTCTTCTACCTGTTCGCGCACCAGTGCGTGACGGCCGGCGTCCGGGATCTCGTGCTGCTCGACACCGCCCCGGCCCGCGGACGCTGGGACGCCCTCCCCCTGCTGCCCGGCGCCCTCGCGGGCCAGGGCTGGCGCTACCTCGCCAAGGGGCTGAAGCTCCTGGCCGCGCTCCGCCGCGCCGGGGTGCTGGTCCATGCGGGGGTACGGGACATCGCCGTCGAAGGCGAGGCCCGAGCCGAGATCGTGCGCTTCAGCCATCGCGGCCGCACCTATCGCCTGCCCTGCGACACGGTCGGCCTGCACGAGGGGATCATTCCCCACCAGCAGATGACGCGATCGCTCGACTGCGCGCATGACTTCGACACGGCCCAGGCGTGCTTCCGGCCGCGGCGCGACGCCTGGGGTGGCACCTCGCGCCCGGGAATCGCCGTGGCGGGGGACGCCGGCGGCATCATCGGGGCCGAGGCCAGCCATCATGACGGCACGATCGCGGGACTTGCCGCGCTGCACGCGCTCGGGCGCCTCGCCCCGGACGAGCGCGACCGCCGCTTCGCGGCCGCCGAGCGGGCGCGCCGCGCCCACCTTGCCGCCCGTCCCTTCATCGACCGCCTCTACCGGCCGCGCCCGGAAGTGCTCGACCCGCCGGACCCGGTCCTGGTCTGCCGGTGCGAGGCGGTGAGCGCCGCCGCCCTGCGCGGCGTCGTCGGCAAGGGCGTGCTCGGCCCGAACCAGGCCAAGGCGTTCCTGCGCTGCGGCATGGGGCCGTGCCAGGGGCGGCTGTGCGGCCCGACCGTGACCGGCGTGATCGCCGGCGCGGCCGGCCTCCCCCCGGCGGATGCCGGCTATTATCGCATCCGCAGCCCGCTGAAGCCGATCACCGTCGGCGAACTCGCCGCAGCAGCAGCCGACACGAAAGCCTCGCCATGACCGCATCGCTCTGGGACTTCGCGCTCGATTTCTACGGCCGGCCGGGCATCTCGGCCGCCTGCCTGACGCTCCAGGACGAGGGCGGCCTCGACGTCGTGCATCTCATCACCGTCGTCTATGCCGACCGGATCGGCCGGCGGCTCGACGCCGCGGAAATCGCCGACCTCGGCGCGGCCATGCTGGACTGGCGCGCGGGAGCGGTCCTCCCGCTACGGGCGGCCCGCCGCTTCCTGAAGGCGCCGCTCCCCGGGCTCGACGCCGACAAGGAGGCGCTGCGCCAGGCCGTGAAGGCGGCCGAGCTCAAGGCCGAGCAGCTGCAGCTGGCGATGGGCCGGGCCTGGCTCGAGGCCCGCCCGCCCAGGACCGGCGGGCTGCCGCCGGAACGGGCGATCGAGACCCTGCTCGGGCTTCGGCCCGGCGCCGCAACAGCCAGCGAGCGCGTGCAGCAGGCGGTTGCCGCGATCCTGTCGACCTGGGCGGGCCTGGGGCCGGCCTGACCGAAGGGCGCCGGCCGCTCATCGCCGCCCTGCCTCCGCCAGCAGCCAATCCCGGAACGCCGCGACATTCGGCCGGTCGAGAGCCGTTGCCGGATAGACCAGATGGTAGGCGAGCTCGCTGGCGATTCCCTGCCTGAAAGGCGCGGTCAGGACGCCGGCCGCAAGCTCGCGCTCGACCAGGGAGACGCGCACCAGGGCGATGCCGAGGCCGGCCTTGGCGGCCTCGATGGCGCCGTTGCCGTCGGCGAAGACCGTGCCTCGCGCCGCATCGACCTGCCGCACTCCCGCCGCCTCCAGCCACAGCCGCCAGTCATGGCGGTGTTCGTCGTGCAGCAACGGCACGCCGGCGAGATCGGCCGGCGACGACAGGCCGCCGGCCTGCCGCACCAGCTCGGGATTGCAGACCGGCACCAGTTCGTCATCGAGCAGGCGTTCGCTGACCAGGCCGTCATAACGGCCCATGCCGTGCCGCACCGCCAGGTCGATGCCGTCGCGGCCGAAATCCGCCACCCGGTTCGAGGCGCTGATCCGGACATCGACGCCGGGCCGCATCACCTCGAAGCGACCGAGGCGCGGCAGCAGCCATTGCACCGCAAAGCCCGAGGTGCAGCTCACGGTCAGGACCGAGGAGCGCGCATGGTCGACGATCGCCGCCGTCGCCTCGCGCACCAGCCGGAAGGCCGTGCGGAGCGTGGCAAAATAGTCCCGGCCCTGCGGGGTCAGCGACAATTGCCGCGGCCGTCGCAGGAACAGCGGCACGCCGAGCGCCCTCTCCAGCTCCCTGATCTGCAGGCTCACCGCGCCGGGCGTCACGTTCAGCTCCCGCGCCGCGAGCGTCACGCTGAGATGGCGGGCGGCCGCCTCGAAGGCGCGCAGGCCGCCGAGCGGCGGGAACGGGGTCGCCATGATTTAGCCATCCTCAATCATCCGGCGAGAAACACTCGATTGTCGCCGCATCCCATCTGTCCTATCCACATCGGCCGGGAGCTCGGAAAATTCCAGGGCAAGTTAGAGAGTTTCCGGCGGGCGGCAAGATGCTATGCGCCGAGCACAACTCAATCATTGGATGGAGCAGGCGACATGGCGACCCCAAGGGCGATGGGACCGGCGGAATGGGGCATGCTCGTGGTGCTGTCCGTGCTGTGGGGCGGCTCCTTCTTCTTCAACGGCATCGCCGTGAAGGCCTTGCCGCCGCTCTCCATCGTCACCCTGCGCGTCGGCCTGGCCGCGATGGCGCTGCTCGTGCTGATACGCGCCCTGGGCCTCGCCATGCCGCGGGATGCACGCGTCTGGGCGGCCTTCGTCGGCATGGGCATCCTCAACAACGTCATTCCCTTCTGCCTGATCGTCTGGGGCCAGACCCGGATCGGCAGCGGCCTGGCCTCGATCCTGAATGCGACGACGCCGCTGTTCGGCGTGGTGGTCGCCCATGTCCTGACCGCGGACGAGAAGATGACCGGCAACCGGCTCGCCGGGGTGGTCGTCGGCTTCCTCGGCGTCGCCGTCATGATCGGGACGAACAAGCTCTCCGGCCTCGGCTCGAACCTGTGGGCGCAACTCGCCGTGCTCGGCGCCGCGCTCTCCTACGCCTTCGCCGGCATCTTCGGCCGGCGCTTCAAGGCGATGGGCGTGCCGCCGCTGGCGACGGCCGCCGGCCAGGTCTGCGCCTCGACCGTGCTGATGGCGCCGATCGCCCTCGTCGTCGACCGGCCCTGGACGCTCGCCCTGCCCGGCCCGGCGACCTGGGCGGCCGTCGCCGGCCTCGCCCTGCTCTCCACCGCCCTCGCCTATGTCCTGTTCTTCCGCATCCTGGCGACGGCCGGCGCCACCAACCTGATGCTGGTGACCTTCCTGATCCCGGTCAGCGCCGTCCTGCTCGGCTCCCTGGCCCTCGGCGAGCAACTGGAAGCCCGGCATGTCCTCGGCATGGCGCTGATCGCCTGCGGCCTCGCCGCCATCGACGGCCGGCTGACCGCCATGCTGCGGCCACGCCGGAAGCCCCTGGCGGCGGCCCCGGGCGACATGCCCGGGCAGGATGCGCGGGGCTGATATTGCCGCTTCGTAAACGTGACGCCGACCGGGCGGACAGCGGCGCACCGTCAGAGCCGTTCTCCACGCCGCGCGCCCGGGTGATGATCTCGAACGCGATCACGGCCCATGAAGCTTCGATCGCCCCGGCCGATATCGCCGCGCCGGCGGCCGGGCTGCCGACGCCGGCCCGTGCCCGGCAGTTCGCTGCCGCGCGCCCAGCCTCTTTTCTCCAGGCCCGGTCCGGGGGACTGCACGGTGGAAGGCGGGCCGTTCGCGGCCGGCGGACGGCACCGGGCCGGATGCGCAAAGCCGGCCTCGGGGGGCAGCGGATCGACGCGCCGATGCCGCGGCATTCGCCGGCTGACGCCAGGCTCGCCGGAGCGGCTTGCCGGACAGACTTCCGGTGGGAGAGCTGGCGCCCTCGCAAAACTTTTGGAACGAGTAGGGCCCCTGCGCGTTTCCGGATCCGGGAGACCAGCCCCGCCGCCGGGCCGCCAATGCGCGGCCGCGCCCCGCGAGATGGCGCTTGCGAGCCCGGTCGAGCCGCTTCGGCTCTCTCCCGATCGCCAAGCCCCCAGGAGGCTGTCATGAAGCACGAATCGTTGGAGGACCTGAAGCTCAAGGCCGATGTCGCCCCGCTGCTCGACGAACCGTCGTTGTCCCGGCGCGAGCGCCTCGAGCGTTGGGCCGCGGTGCTGGAGCACCATACCGACTCGCTGTCGCCGTTGCTGCGGGTCGAGCATTATTCGCGCCAGGACCGCAGGGCCCTGCGCGGCGACCGCTCGCCCATCTCCGTCGCCTTCGCCGATCCGGTTCTGCGCGCCGACGGCCTCAACGGCGACACCTTCGGTGATGCGCTGACCTTTTTCGGCCTGAACGACCGCACGGCACATCGACTGCTGTGCGATTGCCACTATCGGGGCACCATGACCGGCGCAAAGGTCGCCAGCCGCCTGCGGGCGGTGGCGCGGGGTGGGATGTTGCGTCAGATCTGGGACTGGGTCCGACCGCTCTGACGGCGGAAACAGCATCGGCGCCGGCAGCGGCCGTCTTGGCGCGAAGCGGCCACGCCGGCGCCCTCAAATTGCCATGCGACGCAGTTGAGCTAGGCCATCTCGCCGGCGGGACCGGCCAAGGGTAAGTATGGAGTAACGGACCGATGGTCACGATCGTTGCAGGCAATGTCACGGGCTTCGATCTGCGCGACATTGACTTCACCAATCTCCTCTACGGCGACGACTACTATCGCACCAGCACGACGTTCTCGGTTCTCTATCCGACGGGTGCACAGGACGTCTTCACCGGCAGCAACCTGCGTTATGACATTTATGGCGATCTCTATTCCGGAACAGTCAAGACCTACCAGTTCCTGGACCAGTACGATCGTAGCGTCTTCAAGATAAGCGGCCTGTCGATCGATGCCGGCGCCATCACCAGGGCCGCCGACACCTATTCGCTGGCCGACGATTTCGCGCTGCTGCGCAACGCCCTGCGGGGCGCCGACGTGCTCATCGGCGGCAGCAAGAACGACTATCTCGAGAGCTTCGGCGGCAATGACCGCCTCAACGGCGGCGCCGGCAATGACGGCATCGACGGCGGGGCCGGCCATGACACGCTGACCGGCGGCACCGGCTCCGATTCCTTCGTCTTCCGTTCCTTCAGCGCCGCCGACAGCGACACGATCAAGGACTTCACCCACAATGTCGACGTGATCGACCTCCAGCGGACGGCATTCAAGGCACTGCCCCTCGGTGAGCTCGCCGCCAGCGCATTCTATGCCGGCACCCATGCCCACGACGCCAGCGACCGCATCATCTACGACAAGACGACCGGCCAGCTGTTCTACGATCCCGACGGCACCGGCGCGCAGCAGCAGCACCTGGTCGCGACGCTGACCAACCACGCCGCCGTCACGGCCAGCGACATCTTCGTGTTCTGAGAACGCCCCGAGAGCCGTCGCCCTGCCATCGGGCCCGCGCCGCTCGGCGTTTTCGGGGAACAAGGGCGCCAACCCGATCGCCACGGACAGGCCTGCCCTGTCCATCCCGACGAGGTCGCATGCGATCTCGTCGGGATGGACACGACTGTTGGGTGCCGCCGTCACCCGATTCCGTGCGGTAGCGTGCGCGTGGATGGCCGGATCAAGTCCGGCCATGACGGCTGAAAGGGCATCGCCTTTCCCCGGAGCAACGTGGTCCGGCCCTATCTTGGCGCCTATGGGATCAAGTCCGGCCATGATTGATTGAGAGGCCGCGCCCGATCGACAGCCGGAGCACGTGTTGCCGGACGATCCCTTCCGCCCGACGGCACAGGCGTCTCGCGCCGATCGAGGCAAGCGATATCCACAGCCTGATCGCCCGGATGCGCCTGCCCCGGCGCGACGCCTGGATCGACGGCGGCCATTGCCTCGTCCGGCGGCGTCGATGAAAAAATCGCGGCACCGCGGGATGAACCCCGGCCACGGCTCCGTA
Organism: Labrys sp. Lb11; assembly: GCF_057554225.1. Lineage (NCBI taxonomy): Bacteria > Pseudomonadati > Pseudomonadota > Alphaproteobacteria > Hyphomicrobiales > Xanthobacteraceae > Labrys > Labrys sp. Lb11. Next base: position 340,803 of record NZ_BAAJOT010000006.1, on the reverse strand, counting down.
TACGCAGCATGGACAAGTCAAGATCCCGCTTCGACGTGCTCGGCCAACTCGGCTCGCTGCGGCGCTATGCCCGTTCGCTGGCGCGCGACACCGCCGAGGCGGAGGATCTCGTGCATGACGCGCTGGTGCGGGCCTATGAGCGGCGCGGCAGCTTCCGTGCCGGCGGCAACCTGCGCGCCTGGCTCCTGTCGATCCTGCACAACGTGTTCATCGACCGCAGCCGGTCCCGGCACGCGGAGGCCGCACGCGTCAGTGCCGCCGAGCATCTGGTCGAGCCCTTCGCCGAACCGACGCAGGAGCATGTCCTGCGCCTGGCGCAGATCCGGCGGGCCTTCCTCGCTCTGCCGGAGGAACAGCGGACGGCGCTTCACCTCGTGGCGGTCGAGGGCCTGACCTACCAGCAGGCAGCCGACACGCTCGGCATCCCGCCGGGCACGCTGATGTCGCGCATCGGCCGGGCCCGGGCGAGCCTGCGCGAGACGGAGGGGACGGCCCCCTCCCAGCCGCGCGGCCATCTCAGGATCGTCAGGGGGACGGAATGAACGAGCCGCGCGACCCTATCCTGGACGCCGACCTCGACGCCTATGTCGACGACCAGTTGGACACGCCCCGCCGCATCGAGGTGGAGGCCTATCTGTCCGCCCATCCGAACGTCGCTGCCCGGGTGATGACGGATCTGCGTATGCGCGACGAGTTGCGCCTCGCGCTGGCCAGCGCCACCGGCATGCCGCGGCCCGCCACGGGCGACGTCGCCCGCCGGCTCGAGCGGGGCCTTGCCCGCGGCTGGCTCCTCGGCAAGGTGCAGCGCGTGGCCGCGGTCGGCCTGTTCGTCGCGGCCGGATGGTTCGCCCACGACGTGGCCGGCCCGCTGACGGTGACGCAAAGCGTCGCCTCCACGCCCTCGCCCTCCTATGTCGGCGATGCGATCCAGGCCCACAGGACCAGCCTGGTCCGGGCGTCGATGGCGTCGCAGCCGGCCATCCGGACCTTCGACCCGGCGGAGATCCGCGCCGCCACGGCCATCGTCCTGCCTGCCCTGCCCAAGGGCTGGAAGGTCCGGGACGTGCAGGTCTACCCCTCGCAGTTCGGCCCCAGCGTCGAGATGGCGCTCCTGTCCGAGCAGCAGGGCAGCCTCTCGCTCTTCGCCGTCCGGCCGGGGAGCTTCAACGTCATCCCGCCGACGGTGGCCAGCACCGCGGAGGCCACCGCCGCCTACTTCCAGATCGGCGAGGTGGCCTATGTGCTGGTCGGCCAGCCCGGCACCGAGCATCTCGACCGCATCGCCGGGAAACTCTCGGCCTCCCTGTACTGATCGTTCCACCAGGACAAACCCGATGAACACGCCTGCCTACGGATATCGGACCGGCACCGCCCAGTCCGCCGCCCTGTTCGACCAGGGCCTGCGCCAGCACATGCTGCGCGTCTACAACTATATGGGCCTCGGCCTGGTCCTCACCGGCATCGTCGCCTTCATCGTCGGCTCGACGCCGGCCCTCTACGTACCGATCTTCTCCACCCCGCTCAAATGGGTGGTGATGCTCGCCCCGCTCGCCTTCGTGTTCCTGTTCTCCTTCCGCATCGAGTCGATGTCGGCGGCGGGCGCCCAGGGCATGTTCTGGGCCTTCTGCGCGGTGATGGGCCTGTCGCTCGCCTCGGTGTTCCTGGTCTTCACCGGCACCAGCATCGCCCGCACCCTCTTCATGGCCGCCGCCATGTTCGGCGCCACCAGCCTCTACGGCTACACCACCAGGCGCGACCTGACGCAGCTCTCCTCGTTCCTGATGATGGGTCTGATCGGCGTGGTCATCGCCAGCCTGGTGAACCTGTTCCTCGGCTCCTCGGCGCTGCAGTTCATCATCTCGGTGGTCGGCATCCTGGTGTTCGTCGGCCTGACGGCCTGGGACACCCAGACCATCAAGGAACGATATGCCGAGAACCTCGGCGCCGAGTCCCAGCAGAAGATGGCGGTGTTCGGCGCCTTCTCGCTCTACCTGAACTTCATCAACATCTTCCAGCTTCTGCTGCAGCTCACCGGCGAGCGGGAAGAGTAAGCAGCCCCGGACAGCATCGCACGGCTCTCGCCACGACCGGTTTTGCATGTCCGGCGCGGGACCGATGCCGTCCAGGCGCATGAATGCGGGCAGGCTCGAGAGAACCTGCCCCGACACCCAGCGGAGTTCCCACGGCAATGGACAGAAACGACCAGCAAGCGATCGAGGGCCTGTTCGGCAGGCTCGCCGAGGTGGAGCGGCAGGCGCCGCACCGCGACGCCGGCGCCAGCGACTTCATCCGCGACCGGATCGCGCAGCAGCCCGCCGCCCCCTACTACATGGCCCAGACCATCGTCGTGCAGGAGCAGGCGCTGAACGCGGCGCAGGCCCGCATCGAGGAGCTGGAACAGCAGGCGGCCCGACCGGCCGGTGGCGGCGGCTTCTTCTCCAGCCTGTTCGGCGACAGCCGCCAGGCCGCGCGCCCGGCCGGCGCGGCGCCGATCCAGGCCCCGCCGATGCAGCAGCCCTTCGGCCAGCCCCAGCCGGCGCAGCGCGGCGGCGGCTTCCTCGCCGGCGCCGCGCAGACGGCGATGGGCGTGGCCGGCGGCGTCCTGCTCGGCAACGCCATCGCCGGCATGTTCGGCGGCGACGAGGCGAAGGCTTCCGAGCCGAAGGCCGAGGAGCAGTCGCAGGATGACGGCGGCGACGACAGCGGCTTCGACCTGAGCGAGCTCTGAGCGACGATTCGGACGGGTGGCTGTGTCAAGCCGCCACCCGTCTGCGGGGAAGAGCGGCGGCGCCTGCCGGAGCGGCCGGAACAGCCGTCGGCGGGATCATCAAGGCGCAGACGGCAAGCAGACATGAACGCGGTCCTGCGCGCCTATGTCGAAGCGCGGCGCAAGCGGCCACAGGTGCGCCGACCCGGCCGAAACGTTGCCGTGTTCGCAGTGTGCCCGTGAGCAATCTGCGTGACATATTGAAATCGTTGGTGGGCCCGGAGGGACTTGAACCCCCAACCAGACCGTTATGAGCGGCCGGCTCTAACCATTGAGCTACAGGCCCGTAGCGCAACGCATCCCTAGCGTTTACGCGAGAGCGCGGCCCCCCGCAATCCCGGCGGAGCGCGCCTTCGCCACGATCCGGCCGCGATGCGATGCCACCCAGCGCGCCGGCACATTGCCCATAGGAGAGATCATGCTGTTTCGCTTCCTCGCTCCCCCGGCGCTCGCCCTGTTCGCGTTCGCCGTGCCGGCGGCCACCCTCGCCGTCGCGGCGGATCGCGACGATTTCACCATTTCCGTCGTCGGGGACGGCACGGCCAGCGCCCGGCCGGACATGGCGGTGATCACCGCCGGCGTGGTGACCCAGGCCGCGACGGCGCGCGAGGCGCTCGACGGCAATTCCCAGGCCACGGCCAAGGTCATCGCCCTGTTCAAGGCCGAGGGCATCGACGCCAAGGACATCCAGACCTCCGACTTCTCGCTGCAGCCGGTCTACGTCTATCCCCAGAACGGCGAGCAGATGCCGCCGCGCATCACCGGCTATACGGTCAACAACAACGTCGCGGTGCGCATCCGCGATCTCGGCAAGCTCGGCGCGGTGATGGACAAGGCGGTGGGCGCCGGCGCCAACGCCGTCAACGGCATCCAGTTCCGGGTGTCGCGCCAGTCCGAGCTGCTCGACGAAGCGCGCAAGGCGGCGGTGGCCGACGCTCGGCGTAAGGCCGAGATCTACGCCACGGCGGCCGGCCGCAAGCTCGGCCAGGTAACGCGCATCGTCGAGGGTGCCTCGCGCGAAGCCCCGGTGCCGATGGCGGCATTCGCCAAGCGGGCCGGCGATTCGGCGCCGGTGCCGATCGAGGCCGGCGAGAGCGAGCTGCACGTCGAGGTCAACGTCACCTTCCAGGCCGACTGACGGGCTCGGCCCCCTGCCCCGCGCCGGCCGCGCCCTCGGGCGCGGCCGATGCCCAGGCTCATTCCTCGTGGCCGCGCGCCTGCTCGAAGCGGATGCGGTTGCCGAACGGATCGATCACCTCCATCACCTGCGCGTTCCAGGGCGCCTCCTCCAGGCCCGGGCGCATGAAGCCGTAGCCCTTGGCATTGACCTCGGCGTGAAAAGCTTCGATGCCGCTCATGCGTACGAACACGATGGTGCCGGGCGTGCCGTCGCCGTGATGCTCGCTCAGATGCAGCGCCAGGCCGCCGCGCGACACCTGCATGTAGAGCGGCGCGGCATCGTCGAAGCGATGCTCCCAGTCCACGGCGAAGCCGAGAAAGCCGACATAGAAGGCCTTGGCCTTCTCCTCCGAGAAGATGCGGAGGATCGGAATGGTCTCGTGAAAGGCAATCGGCATCGATGGGTCTCGCGATTTCGTACTGGGGCTGCGCGCAAGCTTATGTCGTGGATGGCTCGTCCCGCGCCATAAAGATGCTTGCCTTGCTTCCATGACCCGGTCTAGAGCCTGTCAGGGACCGGAACCCCTGTTCGCAACGGAAAATCGCCAGTGCGTGCACGCCTTGATACCGTCGACTGGAAGATCCTGCGGGAATTGCAGGCCGACGGCCGGATGACCAATGTCGAACTGGCGTCGCGCGTCGGCATTTCCGCCCCGCCCTGCCTGCGCCGGGTGCGGGCGCTGGAGGAGAGCGGCGTCATCAAGGGCTACCGCACGCTGCTGGATGCGAGCGCGCTCGGCTACGAGGTGACGGTCTTCGCCATGGTCAACCTTGTGGCGCAGGCAGGCCCCGCCCTGGCGGCCTTCGAGGAATATGTGCGCGGCCAGCCGCTGGTGCGCGAATGCTGGATGCTGTCGGGCGATGCCGACTTCGTGCTGAAATGCGTGGCGCCGGACCTCAAGGCGTTCCAGGCCTTCGTGGTCGAGCTGACCGCCGCCCCGTCCGTGCGCAACGTCAAGACGGCGCTGACGCTGCGCCCGGTCAAGGACGAGGCGATCGTCCCGGCCGAACTGCCGCTGCCGGACTGACGCAGCTTTCGCCTGGCCGCGGATGACGCCTCGACTCAGGCGAGCTTGACCACGATCCAGTGGGCGTAGGTGCGGGCCAGGTTCCTGAGCCGGCGTGGATCAGGATAGATGTCCATGATCGAGCCGAAGACCTGGCCGGTGCTGGCCAGCAGCGGGAAGCTCGCATAGGCCTCGCCGCGCGGCCCCACCAGTTCCACCCGGCCATCGAGCTGATCGACGGAGTCGAAGCCAATGCGGAAATCGTCCCGTCCGCCGCCGTCATCCTCGAGGACGACCGTCTTCAGCTGAACGATCAGGGTCGACCCGCCCTTCGCTCCCGGCACGTAGCGCGGGCCTAGCTCGACGGCGAGCGCCTCGGCGACCATGGGCGCGAGCTGCGCCAGGGTGACGTTGGCCGAGCCGCTGGCGCGGATGGCGCCGATCGGCCGGTTGCGCGCCTCCAGCGGCAGCGGCACCGGGGTGGCGCAGCCGGCGGCGAGCGCGGCGAGCAGCGATGTGCCCGCGAGGCCCAGCATGGCGCGACGGTCGAGCATGTCGGTCCTCCGGACGGATGGGCGGCGGCGGCCGCCGCCCGGCTCGTCTCAGCCCCAGGCGACGTTGGCGATCTCGTAGGCCTTCGGGCCCTTGGGCGTGTTGACCTCGACCGAGACGCCCTGCTTCTTGCCGACCAGGGCGCGGGCGAGCGGCGAGCCGATCGAGATCTTGCCCGAGCGCACGTCCGCCTCGCTCTCGCCGACGATGACGTAGGTCTTTTTTTCTTCGGTGTCCTCGTCGATCAGCGTGACGCGAGCCCCGAACTTGACGATGTCACCCGACAGCTTGGAGACGTCGATCACCTCCGCGCGGGCAAGCATGTCCTCCAGCTCGGCGACGCGGCCCTCATTGTGGCCCTGCGCCTCCTTGGCGGCATGATATTCCGCGTTCTCGGACAGGTCGCCATGCGAGCGCGCTTCGGAGATCGCCGCAATGATGCGCGGACGCTCGACCTGCTGGCGCTGCTTCAGCTCCGCTTCGAGCGCCGCGTGACCCGCGGGGGTCATCGGGATTTTGTCCATCGTCGTTCTTCTCTACCAAGACGCAAAAAACTCACGCGGCCGGCATGGAATCCGGCCCGCGGTCGGTTGCACTGTCGGACTTCACGCCCGGCGCCGCCGTCTGCCCGTCAGGCAGCGGCCCCGAAATAGGATTGCAACGAGCGCACTTCCAGATCGCCGCTCCTGAAGGCCTTGATCCCCTGCGCCGCCGCAATCGCACCGGAGAGAGTGGTGTAATACGGCACTTTATGCAAGAGGGCCGCACGGCGCAGCGACCGGGAGTCGCTGAGCGCCTGGGCGCCCTCGGTGGTGTTGAACACCAGTTGCACGCCGCCGTTCTTGATGGCGTCCACGATGTGCGGACGCCCCTCCAGCACCTTGCTGACGCGCGTGGCGGCGATGCCGTTCTCGGCCAGGAAGCGCTGCGTGCCGTCGGTGGCGAGGATGGTGAAGCCGAGCTCGACCAGGAGCTTCACGGTCTCGACGATGCGCGGCTTGTCATCGTCCTTCAGCGACACGAACACGGCGCCCTCCGTGGGAACCTTGGTGCCGCTGCCGAGCTGGCTCTTGGCGAAGGCGACGCCGTAATCGGTGTCGAGGCCGATCACCTCGCCCGTCGAGCGCATCTCCGGCCCGAGCACCGTGTCGACGCCGGGGAAGCGGGCGAAGGGGAACACCGCCTCCTTCACCGCGATATGGCCGAGCGGCTTCGACACCAGGCCGAAGGCGGCGAGGGTCTCGCCGGCCATGATCCGAGCCGCGATCTTGGCGATCGGCTCGCCGATCACCTTGGCGACGAAGGGCACGGTGCGGGACGCGCGCGGATTGACCTCCAGCACGTAGATGGCGCCGTCCTTGATGGCATATTGCACGTTCATCAGGCCGCCGACGCCGAGCGCCAGCGCCATGGCCCGGGTCTGGCGCTCCAGCTCGGCGATGATCTCGGGCGACAGCGAGCGCGGCGGCAGCGAGCAGGCCGAATCGCCGGAATGGATGCCGGCCTCCTCGATATGCTCCATGATGCCGGCGATGAAGGTGTCCTTGCCGTCGCTGAGGCAGTCGACGTCGACCTCGACCGCGTCGGAGAGATAGCGGTCGAACAACAACGGGTTCTTGCCGAGCACCATGTTGATCTGGCCGGTCTTGTCGTTGGGATAGCGCGCCTTGACGTCCGGCGGCACCATCTGCGGCAGCGTGCCGAGCAGGTAGTCGTCGAAGGTGGCCTCGTCGCGGATGATCGCCATGGCCCGCCCGCCGAGCACATAGGAGGGCCGCACCACCAGCGGCAGGCCGAGATCGGCCGCCACCAGGCGCGACTGCTCCACCGAATAGGCGATGCCGTTCTTGGGCTGGCGCAGGGCCAGCTTGTCGATCAGGCGCTTGAAGCGGTCGCGGTCCTCGGCGAGGTCGATCGCATCGGGCGAAGTGCCGAGGATCGGGATGCCGGCCGCCTCGAGCGCGGCGGCCAGCTTCAGCGGCGTCTGCCCGCCGAACTGGACGATGACGCCGTGCAGCGTGCCTCTCGACTTCTCCGTCTCCAGGATCTCCAGCACGTCCTCGCCTGTCAGCGGCTCGAAATAGAGCCGGTCGGACGTGTCGTAGTCGGTCGACACCGTCTCCGGGTTGCAGTTGATCATGATCGTCTCGAACCCGGCGTCCGAGAGCGCGAAGCAGGCGTGGCAGCAGCAATAGTCGAACTCGATGCCCTGCCCGATCCGGTTCGGCCCGCCGCCGAGGATCACCACCTTGCGCCGGTCCGAGGGGGCGGCCTCGTCCGCCGGCGCGCCGGCGAAGGGCGCGGCATAGGTCGAGTACATGTAGGCGGTGGGCGAGGCGAACTCGGCGGCGCAGGTGTCGATGCGCTTGAACACCGGGCGCACGCCGAGGCCGCGCCGCGCCGCCGAGGCCGCGCCGTCGGCGAGGCCGGCCAGGGTCTCCAGGCGCCGGTCGGAGAAGCCCATGGCCTTCAGCGCCCGGAAGGCGCCCGGCGTCGACGGCAGGCCGAGGCGGCGGATCTTCTGCTCGGTCTCGACGATGCCGCGGACCTGGGCCAGGAACCAGGGATCGATCTTGCACACGGCGTGGATGTCGGCGTCGCTGAGGCCGAGGCGCATCGCCTGCGCCACGCGCAGGAGCCGCTCCGGCGTCGGCTCGCCGAGCGCGGCGCGGATGGCGTTGCGATCGTCGCCCTTGCCCAGGCCCTCGATCTCGATCTCGTCGAGGCCGCTCAGCCCGGTCTCCAGCGAGCGCAGCGCCTTCTGCAGGCTCTCCTGGAAGGTCCGGCCGATCGCCATCGCCTCGCCCACCGACTTCATGGCGGTGGAGAGGATCGGCTCGGCGCCCGGGAACTTCTCGAAGGCGAAGCGCGGGATCTTGGTGACGACGTAGTCGATGGTCGGCTCGAACGAGGCGGGCGTGGCGCCGCCGGTGATGTCGTTCTCGATCTCGTCCAGCGTGTAGCCGACGGCGAGCTTGGCCGCGACCTTGGCGATGGGAAAGCCCGTGGCCTTCGAGGCCAGGGCCGAGGAGCGCGACACGCGCGGATTCATCTCGATGACGACGAGACGGCCGTCGGCGGGATTGACCGCGAACTGCACGTTGGAGCCGCCGGTCTCGACGCCGATCTCGCGCAGCACCGCGATCGAGGCGTCGCGCATGACCTGGTATTCCTTGTCGGTCAGCGTCAGGGCCGGGGCGACGGTGATCGAATCGCCGGTGTGCACGCCCATCGGGTCGATGTTCTCGATCGAGCAGACGATGATGGCATTGTCCGCCTTGTCGCGGACCACCTCCATCTCGAACTCCTTCCAGCCGAGCACGCTCTCCTCCACCAGCACCTGGCTGGTGGGCGAGGCGTCGAGGCCGCGCTCGATGATGTCGATGAACTCGGCCCGGTTGTAGGCGATGCCCCCGCCCGTGCCGCCGAGGGTGAAGGAGGGGCGGATGATCGCCGGCAGCCCGATGGTCTCCAGCGCCTCCAGCGCCTCGACCAGCGAATGCGCCATGGCCGAGCGCGGCGTCTCCAGGCCGATCCTGGTCATGGCGGCGCGGAAGCGATCGCGATCCTCGGCCTTGTCGATGGCGTCGGCCTTGGCGCCGATCATCTCGACCCCGAACCGCTCCAGCACGCCCGACGCCGCCAGCGCCAGGGCGGTGTTGAGCGCGGTCTGGCCGCCCATGGTCGGCAGGAGCGCGTCGGGCCGCTCCTTCTCGATGATCTTGGCGACGATCTCCGGGGTGATCGGCTCGACATAGGTCGCGTCGGCCAGCTCCGGATCGGTCATGATCGTCGCCGGATTCGAGTTGACCAGGACGACACGATATCCCTCTTCCTTCAGGGCCTTGACCGCCTGCGTGCCGGAATAGTCGAACTCGCAGGCCTGGCCGATGACGATCGGGCCGGCGCCGATGATGAGGATCGAGGAGATGTCGGTGCGTTTGGGCATTGCTCGTCCGAATAGCGGGAGACCGGCATGAAAAAGCCGCGGGGCATCACACCGCGGCGCCGGACGGATCGAGCCGTGGGATTAGAGCATTTTGGCGTCCGGGGGAAGGATGATGTTGCCGATCGGCGCGCCTATCCCGCCCCGCGGCCGGTCTGGGCCTTCGCGGGCAACAGGCTGCCGGCGGCCGCCTCGGCCATGATGAAATCCCGAAATGCCCGGACCTTCGGCACCTCCAGGGCGCCGGGCCGGTAGACCAGGTAGTAGCCGCAGTTCCCGATGGCGAGATCGGTCACCTCGACGAGGTGCCCCGCCGCGATCTCCTTGGCGACCAGGCCGGCCTCCACCAGGGCCAGCCCCTGTCCGCCCAGGGCCGCCTCGACCAGAACGTGCTCGTCGTCGAAGACGAGCCCCTGCTCCGCCAGCCGCGGATCGAGCCCGGCCATGGTCAGCCAGTCCGCCCATTCCTCCCGGGTCTCGGAGTGCAGCAGCGCCGCCCCGCCGATGACGGACCGCACGTCCGGGCCGAGCCGCCGGACGAGCTCGGGCGCTGCGACCGGCGTCAGGTCCAGCGAGAACAGCCGCTCCGCCTCGACGCCCGGCCAGCGCCCACGCCCGCTGCGAATGGCGAGGTCCAGCCCTTCCGACGCCAGGTCGAGCACGGTCTGGGTGTGGCGCACCGAGACCTCGATCTGCGGATGGCGTCCGGCAAAGCGGCGCAGCCGCGGCGCCAGCCAGCGCCCGCCGAAGAAGGGACTGACGGTGATGCCGAGCATCGCCCTGGCCCGGCCGAGGTCGGCGATAGCGCGCTCGAGCATCGAAAAGGCCGAGGAGGCCGCCGGCAGCAGCATGCGCCCCGCCGCCGTCAGTTGCAGGCGCCGGGTGCTGCGCTGGAACAAGGCTTGCCCGATCTGGTCCTCCAGCACGCGGATCTGGTGGCTGACCGCCGCCTGGGTGACGTGCAGTTCCTCGGCGGCGCGGGTGAAGCTCAGCAGGCGGCCGGCAGCCTCGAACACCCGCAGGGCTGGCAGGGAAGGCAGGCGCTCGCCCATGGCGGCCTCCGCTCATTCATGAGCAGAACTTCTTAATAGCAAGTTCGATGAAAGAAAAGCTCGTTTGCGGACAAGTCCGGCATGGCCTTCAATCCAAAGCATATTTCCCGAAACCGGCGCAGTGTCGCCGCATGGGCAGCAAGACGGAGGGCCGTCATGTTCCAAGATTCGCTCATGGCCGGATGGAGCCGTGGCCTGACCCTGGCGGTCCGGATCCCGCGTGACGCGCCGCCGGCCGAGCCACCGCGCCGGCGCCGGCGGCTTCTCGGCCATGCCGCCATGCGGCTCGGCCGCGTCCTCGTCGCCTTCGGAGAGCGGCTGGCCGGGCCGGGCGAGGCGGCCGCACGGCCGTGCTGAACGGAAAGGCCCGGCCGCCGACCTTTCGGGTCGCGGGCCGGGCCGCTCGGAGAGGCTCTCAGGCCGTCCGGATCTGCCCGACGAAGCCTTCGACTTCGTGGTTCAGCCGCTCGGAGTCGCGCGACAGGTTGCTGGCGGCCGCGAGGATCTCGACCGCGGCGGCACCGGTGCGGGCCGAGGCCGCGCTCACCGAGACGATGTTGGCGCTGACCTCCTGGGTGCCCAGCGCGGCCTGCCCGACATTGCGGGCGATCTCCCGGGTCGCCGCATCCTGCTGGCCGACGGCATCGGCGACCGCGGCCGAGATCTCATTGATGCGCTGGATGGTCCGGTCGATGCCGGCGATCGCTCCGACCACGCCCTGGCTCGCGCCCTGCACGGCGTTGATCTGGTGGGCGATGTCCTCGGTCGCCCGGCTGGTCTGCGCCGCCAGCGACTTGACCTCCGAGGCGACCACCGAAAAGCCCCGGCCGGCCTCGCCCGCCCGGGCCGCCTCGATGGTGGCATTGAGAGCGAGAAGGTTGGTCTGCGCCGCGATGTCGTTGATCAGCCTCACCACCTCGCCGATCTTCTGGGCCGAGACGGCGAGGCCGTGGGCCAGGGCCTGCGCATCCGCCGCCTGGCCGGCCGCGTCGCCGGCGATGCCCGAGGCCTCCTCCACCTGGCGGGCGATCTCCCGGATCGAGGCGGTCAGCTCCTCGGCCGAGGCAGCCACGGTCTCCACGTTCGAGGACGCCTCTTCCGAGGCGGTGGCGACGACGCTGGAACGCTGCCGGCTGTCGTCGGCCGAGGCCTCCATCGCCTGGGCGCTCTGCTCGAGCTGGCGGGCCGCTGCGCCGAAATTCTGGATCATGCCCTGGACCTCGGCCGAGAACCTGTCGGCGAGGCCGGCCATGGCGGCGCGGCGCTCGGCTTCGGCCTCGGCCTTGGCGCGGCCCTGCTCGGCTTCGAGCGCCTGCACCTTCATCGCGTTCTCGCGGAAGGTGGCAAGGCTGCGCGCCATGGCGCCGATCTCGTCGCGGCGCCCGGCCCCTTCGACCGCGACGTCGAGGTTGCCGTCGGCGAGGCGGCTCATCGCGGCCGAGAGGCGCACGAGCGGCCGGGATGCGGTGGCGCGAACCAGCAGCACCAGCAGCAGCACCAGCACGAAAACGCCGGCGGCAGCGCCGCCGACCATGATGCGCAAGGCGTTCGCCTGCTCGACCCGGCTCGCCTCGCGGTCCGCCGCCATGCGCTTGCCGCTCGCCTCGACCAGTTCCTCCAGCTTGCGCGTCACCCGGCGGATCGCCGGCGACAGTGTCTGCTGCGACGTCGCCAGGGCATCGGCCCTGGCGCCGCCCTTGGCCTGCGCCAGGGTCTGCTCCATCGCCGGCTGGACCTTGTCGCCGAACTCGGCGAGCAGCTCGTCGACCTTGCCGGCGATCTCCGGCGACGCCGAGCGGGCGGCCGTGAACGCGCCCTGCGCCCGCGCGCGCACCTGGGCAGCGCCCTCGGCCAGGACGATGATCTTGGCCTCGTCCGTCTCGGCCACCGCCTGGAAGATCAGCCGGTTCATGTCGGCGATGCGCTGGGCGGCGCCGGTGAGCGACAGCATGGCGGTCGCGTCCTGATCCAGCAACTGCGTGTAGGTCTCCTCGGCGTTGCGCAGCGTCGTCGCCGCCAGGCCGACCAAGGCCCCTGCTCCCACGGTCACGACGACCGCCAGCGGAACAGCGATCTGGGTGATCAGCTTGAAGTCGGTGAAGCGCATGAATACGATCCGGTCGGGCCCTGCCTGGGTGCTCGACAGTCACGAGAAAGCAATGCGCTTAATGTTCGGCTAATGCCGGTAACGCGCGTCGACAAAGTCCCGTGAAGTGGCCGCAGCGACATACCGTCGCCGCAGGCATCTGCCCTGCCGACATGACAGGCAAGGATCGCGCGCTAGCGGCAGGCCTTCCAGCGGCCGAGATCCATGTGCAGGTGGTTCTCGTGCATGCCGTCCGAGCCCGGGCCGAGCACCACCTGGAACACGTCGCAGGTGTCGGCATGGACCAGCTTCAGGAAAGCGCCGCTGGCGCCGCGGCTGTGGAAATCACGCTCGACCGTATACTCCTTGCCGCTCGCCGTGACGAAGGCGGCGATGTCGACGGCATTGGCATGCGAATGCTCGCTGAGGCGGGCGCGGCGACGATGATTCATGGTGCGGCAGTCATAGGAGGCGGCGACCTTCATGGCCACGATCGGCTCGCCCAGGGTCTTGGCGGCTGCCGCCTGCACCTCCGCCTCCCATCGGGCCAGCCCCTGCACCATGCCGACGTCGAGCGTCGCCGGCGGCACCAGCGAAGTGCGGCCGTTGGGGCCGAGCGCCGTGACCTTGTAGGGCCGTGCGACGCTGCAGGCCCCCTTGACGATCGGCGGCAGCGGCTCCATCCGCGCCAGGGCATTGATGGCCATGCCCGCCCCCGGCATGCCGCCGAGCATCGCCACCTTGGTCTCGGGCGCCGCGGACCTGGCATCCGGACGGAGCACCATGCCGTCCTTGGCCGGCAGCGGCGGGATGACGGCGGCGGGATCGGCCGGAGCGGCGCGGGGCAAGGGCGCCGCAGGGACCGGCACGGGCGCGGCCGCCTGCGCCGCCTCGTCCTGGTCGATGACGCGGGGCCGCGGCACCGGCAGCGGCACGGAGATCGCCTCCGGCACCGGCCGGGACAGCGCCACGTCCGGCGACAGCGAGGCATAGGCGGCGGCGCCCGGCGTCACCACCGGCCGTTCCGGCGGCGTCGGCACGCCGGCGAGCATGATCGGCGGCAGGTCGCGCGCCACCCCGACGATCGGCCGGGCCTTGGGAGAGGGCGCCGGATAGGTCGCCAGCGGCTCGGCCGCCACCACATCCCAGCTCGCCTCGAAATAGTCCGGCAGAGGAACGGCGTCGCCCGCCACGGCGGCACAGGGCCCCAGGAGCACCAGGCCGGTGGCGATCGCAGCACGCATCAGCATTCCCTCAAGCCGCCTTCGCGGCGCGCCGTTTATCCATCATCGCGACAAAACGATCGAACAGGTAATGGCTGTCGCGCGGCCCGGGAGACGCTTCCGGGTGGTGCTGCACGGAAAAGGCCGGGCGGTCGGTCAGAGCCAGGCCGCAATTGGAGCCGTCGAACAGCGAGACATGGGTCTCCACCGCATTGGCCGGCAGGCTGCCGCGATCCACGGCGAAGCCATGGTTCATCGACACGATCTCCACCTTGCCGGTGGTCAGATCCTTGACCGGATGGTTGGCGCCGTGATGGCCCTGCTTCATCTTGGTGGTCCGCCCGCCGACGGCAAGGCTGAGCATCTGGTGGCCGAGGCAGATGCCGAACACCGGCACCTCGCGCTCGAGCAGGGCCCGGATCACCGGCACCGCATAGGCCCCGGTCGCGGCCGGATCGCCCGGGCCGTTGGACAGGAACACGCCGTCGGGCTGCAGCGCCAGGATTTCGTCGGCCGTGGCCGTGGCCGGCACCACCGTCACGGCGCAGCCGGCATTGGCGAGCAGGCGCAGGATGTTGCGCTTGACGCCGTAGTCGACCGCCACCACGCGATGGCGCGACGCCTCCTGGCGGCCATAGCCCTCGTTCCACCGCCAGACGGTCTCGTCCCAGTCGAAGCGCTGGGCCGAGGTCACGGGCGGCACCAGGTCGAGGCCGTCCATCGAGGGCAGCGCCGCGGCCTGGCGCCTCAGCGCCGCGATATCGAAGATCCCGTCCGGCGCATGGGCGATCACGGCGTTGGGCATGCCCTTGTCGCGGATCAGCGCGGTCAGCGCCCGCGTGTCGATGCCGGCGATGCCGGGGATGCCGCGCGCCTTCAGCCAGGCGTCGAAATGGCGGGTCGCGCGGTAGTTGGCCGGCTCGGTGATCGGAGCGTACACCACGACGCCGCGCACGCCCGAGGTCGCAGCCATGTTGACGGTCTCGATGTCCTCGTCGTTGACACCGACATTGCCGATATGAGGAAAGGTGAAGGTGACGATCTGCCCGGCATAGGAGGGATCGGTGAGGATCTCCTCATAGCCGGTCATCGCCGTGTTGAAGCAGACCTCGCCGGCGGCCTCGGTCTCGGCGCCGAGCCCCTGCCCCTCGAGCACGGTCCCGTCCGCCAGCACCAGCAACGCCGTCACCTTCGGCTCGACCCAGGCGTCCGGCGCCTGCGCAGCAGTGAGGGATGCCTGGCCAGGGGCCGCGACTTGTGTGCCGGTCATTTTCGTCCTAAGTCCCCGTTGCGCGGGCGGCGGTGTGCCGAAATGGGGCAATCGCCGGTGTGGCGCGGAAAGTAAGGGGGCGGCCGCGACGCGTCAACCCCGGACACTTTCAATAAAGATACGGCATATCAGATACTTAGTGGAGCGCTTGCAAAATGCCTTCGGCATGCGGCGCTCGTTCCGGACGAGTGAGGAAAGCCAGATGTCCCTGCGGGAAACGTTGAGCGCCGCGGTCAAGGAATCGATGAAGGCGGGCGACAAGACCCGTCTGTCCGTCGTCCGCATGATCCAGGCCGGCCTGAAGGACCGGGACATCGAGGCGCGCGGCAACGGCAAGGACCCGATCCCGGATGCCGATATCCTGTCCATGCTGCAGAAGATGATCAAGCAGGCGCAGGAATCGCGCGAGACGGCCGAGAAGGCCGGCCGTGCCGACCTCGCCGACCAGGCCAACGCCGAGATCGGAGTGCTGTCCTCCTTCCTGCCCCGGCAAATGGACGAGGCCGAGGTCAAGGCCGCCATCGCCGCCATCGTCGCAGAGGTCGGCGCCGCCGGCCCCAAGGACATGGGCAAGGTCATCGGCGTGCTGAAGGAACGCTTCGCCGGGCAGATGGACTTCGGCAAGGCGAGCCCGCTGGTCAAGCAGGCCCTGGCCTGAGGCGGCCCGAGGGCGGCAGCTCAACCGCGGCGGCCGGGCCCTCTCGCCCCGATCTCAGCCCCCGTCCGGTCGGGGGATAGCGGGGATAACCGACCGGCGCCGATCCCCGGCGCCATAGAATTGCGACGAAGCGCCGCGATCCTGGGGACCGCGGCGCTTGCCAAGCTTTGTCGCCGCCTCACATTAGAGCCATGAAATTCTCGCCGTCCCTGCTCGATGAGATACGCGCGCGCCTGCCGGTCTCCACGGTGGTCGGGCGGCGGGTCAAGCTGAAGAAGCAGGGGCGGGAATGGCGCGGGCTCTCGCCGTTCCAGGCCGAGAAGACGCCCTCCTTCTATGTCAACGACCAGAAGGGCTTCTACCACTGCTTCTCCTCCGGCCAGCACGGCGACATCTTCCGCTTCCTGATGGAGACGGAGGGCCTGCCCTTCCCCGAGGCAGTCGAGCGCCTGGCCGGGGAAGCGGGCGTCGAGCTGCCCAAGAGCACCGCCGAGGACGTGCGCCGCGAGGAGCGCCGGGCCACGCTGCACGAGGCGATGGAGATGGCGGCGAAGTTCTTCCAGAGCCGGCTGCATGCCCGGGAAGGCGCGGCTGCGCGCGGCTATCTGGCCGATCGCGGCCTGACGCCGGCGATCCAGGCCGAGTTCGGCCTGGGCTTTGCGCCCAACGAGAAGTTCGCGCTGCGCGACCATCTCGCCGGCAAGGGCGTCGATCGCGACACCATGATCGAGGCCGGCCTGCTGATCCACGCCGAGGACATCCAGGTGCCCTATGACCGCTTCCGCGAGCGGATCATGTTCCCGATCCACGACGCGCGCGGCAAGACCATCGCCTTCGGCGGCCGCGCCATGGCGAAGGAGGCGCAGGCCAAGTACCTGAACTCGCCCGAGACCTCGCTCTTCCACAAGGGGTCCTGCCTCTACAACCACCACCGCGCCCGCGAGGCCGCGCACAAGAAGGGCGGCGTGATCGCGGTGGAGGGCTATGTCGACGTCATCATGATGAGCGCGGCGGGCTTTTCCAACACCGTCGCCCCGCTCGGCACCGCGCTCACGGAGGACCAGCTCGAGCTCCTGTGGCGGATGAGCGAAGAGCCGGTGCTGTGCTTCGACGGCGACAAGGCCGGACGCCGCGCCGCCTGGCGCGCTCTCGACGTCGCCCTGCCCCATGTCGGCCCCGGCAAGACGCTGAGCGTCGCCCTGCTGCCGGAAGGCCAGGATCCGGACGAACTGGTCCGCTCGGCCGGCACGGGCGCGGTCGAGGATGTGCTGCGCGCCGCCCGGCCGCTCTCCGACATCCTCTGGGCGCGGGAGACCGAGAGCGGTGACATCACCACCCCCGAGCGCCGCGCGGCGCTGGAGCGCCGGCTGATGGAGGCGATCGCTCCGATCAAGGACGAGACGGTGCGCCGGCACTACCGCGCCGACATGGAGGGGCGGCTCAAGGCGCTGTTCGGCCCGCCGGCCCGCCAGGGCCTTTCGCCCGCCGGCGATGGCCCCCGCAAGGGCCGCCCGCGTGAGGGGCGCGCGGGCCCCTCACCGCCGATTGCCCAGCTCGTCACTCCCGGCGTGCGCGAGGGGGCGCTGATGCGCGGCGGCCGCAGCGCCCTGCCGGCGCGCGAGGCCCTGATCCTGGCCGTGGTGGTCGGCCACCCCTTCCTGCTGGAGCGCCATTGCGAGGCCCTGGCCGAACTCGAATTCGACAATGCCGACGCCGATCGGCTGCGCCGCTGCCTGGTCGACTGCGCGGCCGAAGACATCCGCGAGACCGCCTCCCTCCTGCCCCGGCTCGAGGCGGAGGGCTTTGCCCGCATCCTCGAGCGGCTGGCGGCCGACATGCATTGGTGGGTGCGGCCCGATGCCGCTGAAAACGATGTCGAGCAGGCTTTTGCACATGTCGTCACCTTGCATCGCAAGGCGCGAACGCTACATAGGGAGTTGAAGCTCGCCACTGCTGCGCTCGAACGGGATTTTACCGACGAGAACTTCGCTCACCTGGCCGCCATCAAGGCACAGATCGCCACGATGGAAGGCGTCGAGGCAACGATCGAAGGTTTCGGCGCATCGTCCGGCCGCGGCAGGCGCGGATCGGTATGAGACGATGTCGATGTGACGCAGACTTCGTAGGGTTAAGGGCGGTTTAATTTTTGACCGTCTAAGTGTATAGGCACCACGCGGGCGGCTCCGGGGGACGGGTGCTGCCCTTTTTGGCGTAGGCTCGTTCAGCGTCGAAGGACTTGAGGAGACACGGAATGGCGACAAAGCCCCCCGAGAAGGACGAGACGCCGGAAGGCGACGAGCCGCACAAGGACAGCCCGCTTCTCGACCTTTCGGACGCTGCCGTTCGCGCCATGATCAAGCGCGCCAAGAAGCGCGGCTACGTCACGCAGGAAGAGATCGCCAACGTCCTGCCTTCCGACAAGGTCGATCCCGACACGATCGAGGACGTGCTCGGCATGTTCTCGGAGATGGGGATCAACGTCGTCGAGACCGAGGAGACGGACGACGACGAGCGCGAGCGCGAGGAGGCCCCCGGCGAGGAGGAGGAGGCGGAGGGTGGCGACCTCGTCGAGGCGCAGCAGACCCGCACGCCGGCCCGCACCGAGACCACGACCAAGGAACCGGCCGACCGCACCGACGATCCCGTGCGCATGTACCTGCGCGAGATGGGCACGGTCGAGCTGCTGTCGCGCGAGGGCGAGATCGCCATCGCCAAGCGCATCGAGGCCGGCCGCGAGGCGATGATCGCCGGCCTGTGCGAGAGCCCGCTCACCTTCCAGGCCATCATCATCTGGCGTGACGAGCTCAACGACGGCAAGATCCTGCTGCGCGACATCATCGACCTCGAGGCGACCTATGCCGGTCCCGACGGCAAGAACGCCCCGGTCTCCTCCGGCGAAGGCGCAGAGGCCGCCGCCGAGGGCGAGACGGACGACGCCATGCCGCCGATGGACGGCGAGATGGACGAGGACGACATGGAGAACAACGTGTCGCTCTCGGCCATGGAGGCGGAGCTCAAGCCGAAGGTGCTGGAGACCTTCGACAACATCGCCGACAACTACAAGAAGCTGCGCCGCCTGCAGGACGTCAATGTCGAGCAGCGCCTGCAGAATGCCCGGCTGAGCCCCGCCCAGGAGCGCAAGTACAAGACGCTGAAGGACCAGATCGTCTCGGACGTGAAGTCGCTGTCGCTCAACCAGGCCCGCATCGATGCGCTGGTCGAGCAGCTCTACGACATCAACAAGCGCCTGATCGGCTATGAGGGCCGGCTGATGCGACTGGCCGAGAGCTATCGCGTCGAGCGCACCGACTTCCTCAAGACCTACCAGGGCTCCGAGCTCGATCCCAAGTGGATCCTGCGCGTCTCCAAGCTCGGCTCCAGAGGCTGGAAGGAGTTCGTCGCCGCCGAGCTCGACACGATCAAGGCGATGCGCGAGGACATCCACAACCTCGCCACCGAGACCGGCCTCGAGATCATCGAGTTCCGCAAGATCGTGCACATGGTGCAGAAGGGCGAGCGCGAGGCACGGCAGGCCAAGAAGGAAATGGTGGAGGCCAACCTGCGCCTCGTCATCTCCATCGCTAAGAAGTACACCAATCGCGGCCTGCAGTTCCTCGACCTGATCCAGGAGGGCAATATCGGCCTGATGAAGGCGGTGGACAAGTTCGAGTACCGCCGCGGCTACAAGTTCTCGACCTACGCCACCTGGTGGATCCGGCAGGCGATCACCCGCTCGATCGCCGACCAGGCCCGCACCATCCGCATCCCCGTGCACATGATCGAGACGATCAACAAGATCGTACGCACCTCGCGCCAGATGCTGCACGAGATCGGGCGCGAGCCGACGCCGGAGGAACTGGCCGAGAAGCTGGCCATGCCCCTGGAGAAGGTGCGCAAGGTCCTGAAGATCGCCAAGGAGCCGATCTCGCTGGAGACCCCGATCGGCGACGAGGAGGATTCGCATCTCGGCGATTTCATCGAGGACAAGAACGCGATCCTGCCGATCGATGCGGCGATCCAGAGCAATCTGCGCGAAACTACGACGCGGGTTCTGGCTTCTCTCACGCCCCGCGAGGAGCGCGTGCTGCGCATGCGCTTCGGCATCGGCATGAATACGGACCACACGCTGGAAGAGGTCGGCCAGCAGTTCTCGGTGACGCGCGAGCGCATCCGCCAGATCGAAGCCAAGGCGCTGCGCAAGCTCAAGCACCCCAGCCGGTCGCGCAAGCTGCGCAGCTTCCTCGACAACTGACGTCCGGCCATCGCGATGGTCAAAAGGCGGGGCTCGCGCCCCGCCTTTTTCATGTCATGGACGGCGCGTCGCGGGGGCCGTCAGGTGTTCGGCGCGAACGCCGGGCGCGATGGGCGCGGGCGCACCACGGGGGGCTTTGGCCGAGGCGGGTGCACGCCTGGAGGCTTGGGCCGCGGCGGCCGGGCGATCGGCGGCTCGGGCCGCGGTGGGCGCACGACGGGGGGCTTCGGCCGCGGCGGGCGGTTCCAGTCGGGCGGCGGCTTCCAGCCCGGAGGCCTGTTCCAATGCGGCGGCGGCCGGTTCCAGTTCGGCGGCCGGTAATGCGGCGGCCGGTAATAGGGCGGCTCGACATAGATCGGCGGCGGCGTCACCACCACCGGCGGCGGCACGACCACCGGCGGCTGGACCACGATCGGCGGGCGATACCCTCCGCCGAGATAGCTCTGCGACACCCAGCCGACGGTGCGGCCGGCGAGCACCCTGCACCAGCCGCCGGTGCAGGTCTCGACATCGACGGCGGTGCCCTCCGGTAAAGTCACGATCCGGGCGTAGCCGGTGCCGGGCCCGGTGCGGAGATTGACGTCGCCGGTCGTGAACGCCTCGTCCGCCGCGGCGGACGAGAGACCCGACATCAACACCCCGATCGCCAAAAGCCCCGAGCGGATCCAGCTCGATCCAGGCAAATCCATCAAGAAAACCTCCTGTTCCCGCCAATCGGCGGCGGCGCCTGCCGCCCGTCCGGTCCGGGCCGACGGTCCGTTTTCGCATGCCGAAGATGACTGCCGGCTGAACCGGTGATCGGCGGCAGCATCCGGCAACAGCGCCATTGGCCCGCCCCTCGCAAGCCGCTATTCTCTCGCGAGATCGTCGGATTCCGACACCACACCACGAGCGAGCCGCACCATGTCCTTCCTCAAATCCCTGTTCGGCGGCGGCAAGAGCGCCAGTCCCGCGGAGCCGGCCGTCAAGGCCGAGATCGAGCACAAGGGTTTCGTGGTCCGCGCCACGCCCTTCAAGGAGAACGGCCAGTTCCAGACCGCCGGCCTGATCACCAAGGAGATCGACGGCGTGAAGAAGGAGCACAAGTTCATCCGCGCCGATCGCCACGCGTCCCAGGAGGATGCGGTGCAATTCTCCTTCTCCAAGGGCCGCCAGATCATCGACGAGCAGGGTGACCGGCTGTTCGGCTGAAAGCCGTAGAGGCGGGCGTTCAGCGCTCGTACCGCTCCAGGAACCCCTCCACGGGCAGGCCCCGGAAATCCGGCAGCGCCCGGCGCAGGCGCTCGTGGTCCCAGTTCCACCACGCCAGCCGCTGCAGCCGCCCGGCCACGGCCTCGTCGAAGCGACGCCGGATCGGCCGGGCCGGGTTGCCGCCGACGACGGCGTAGGCCGGGACATCCTTGGTGACCACCGCGCCGGCGGCGATGACGGCCCCGTCGCCGATCGACCGGCCGGCCAGCACTACGGCGCCGTGGCCGATCCAGACGTCGTGGCCGATGGTCACGGCGTGGGAGCGGCGCCAGTCGAAGAACGCCGCCTCGTCGGCTTCGCCTTCGAAATAGACTGATGCGCGATAGGTGAAATGGCTCTGGCTCGCCCGCTGCATCGGATGGTTGCCCGGGTTGATCCGCGTGTGCGCGGCGATCGAGCAGAACTTGCCGATGCGGCTGTAGATGATGTCGGCGTCGCTCGCTACGTAGGAATAATCCTCCATCGAGCTTTCGATCACGCGGGTGCGCGCCCCGACTTCGGTATAGCGGCCAAGCTCGCAATCGAGCACGGTGGCGGTCGGATCGATCGAAGGCTGGAGGCCGAGCTTGGCGGTCATGGCGGGCGTCCCGTCGACGGTTGCGGGGAAACGCGCCATCTCCCATGCAGCGATGACGCCCCGGTGACAGGCCGGCGGGTTGCGCGTCCGGGGTGATGCGCCTAGAAACGGACCGCCTGTCCTTCTCGTCTCCCCCAGCCCGCCATCGGACGATACACGACGCCTCCACGCCGCGCGCCGGCGTCTTCCGCCATCGCGGCTTCGCTCGCTACTGGGCCTCCCGGTTCCTCGCCAGCTTCGCCGTGCAGATCGTAAGCGTGGCGGTGGGCTGGCAGGTCTACGACCTGACGCGCGATCCCTATGATCTCGGCATCATCGGCCTGGTGCAATTCCTGCCCGGCTTCCTGCTCGTGCTGGTCACCGGTGCCGTGGCCGACCGTTTCGATCGCCGGCGGATCATGACGCTGTGCCTGGCCGGCGAGGCGCTGTGCGCGCTCGGGCTGCTCGCCTTCACCATCGCCGGCGGCCAGGACGTGCTCGTCATCTTCGCGCTGCTGATCCTGCTCGGCGTCATGCGCGCCTTCTTCGGGCCTGCCCAGCAATCGCTGCTGCCCAACCTGGTGCCGCAAGAGGACCTCGCCGGCGCCATCGCCTGGAGCACTTCCTCCTGGCAGATCGCCACGGTGGTCGGCCCGGTCGTCGGCGGCCTGCTTTACGGCCTGTCCGCCGACGCGGCCTACGGCACGGCGCTGGCCATGCTGACAGTCTCGACCGGGATCGCCACGCTGATCCCCAAGCCGGCGCAGCGCAGCCTGAAGGAGAAGCCGACGCTGGAGACGATCCTGGCGGGCTTTCGTTACATCTGGGGCCAGAAGATCGTGCTCGGCGCGATCTCGTTCGACCTGTTCGCGGTGCTGCTCGGCGGCGCCAGCGCGCTGCTGCCGGTCTATGCCCGCGACATCCTCGAGGTCGGCCCATGGGGCCTCGGCCTGCTGCGCGCCGCCCCGGGCATCGGCGCCATCGCCGTGGCGGCGCTGCTGCTGCGCCATCCCATCCGCGATCATGCCGGCGTGGCGATGTTCGCCTGCGTCGCCCTGTTCGGACTGTTCACCGCCGTGTTCGGGGCCTCCAGCCTCGTCTGGCTCTCGGTGCTGGCCCTGGCGTCGATGGGCGGCTTCGACATGGTCAGCGTCTATGTCCGCGAAACCCTGATCCAGGTCTGGACGCCGGATGCGGTGCGCGGCCGGGTCAATGCGGTCAACGGCGTGTTCGTCGGCGCCTCGAACGAGCTCGGCGAGTTCCGGGCCGGCATCTCGGCCGGGCTGATCGGCGCCGTGCCGGCGGTGGTGCTCGGCGGCGTCGGCACCGTCGCGGTGGCGGTGCTTTGGTGGTTCTGGTTCCCGGAGCTGCGCCGCACCCGCCGCCTGGACGGCCGATCCTGAACAACCGAGCGTCCCCCCGGCCGGTTTTCTCGCGGCCGCGGCTGCCGATCACCGCTTCTCGTCCAATCGATCAAAAAACCTGATGGACGGCATCACGGAGATCCGGTTTGCGGGATCGCCGGCATCGGATAGATGAGATGATGGCGCGGAAGGCTCGCGCTTCCTCGCAATGCACCGCGCCACGCGGTCCGTCGCCTGCGCAGCCCCGCGGGCCTGGTAATCCGATGACGTCCAAGGCCGCCCTGAGCCACCCCGTTTCCTCTGCCGGCGCACAGGGAACCGTTTACGCTATTCTTGCCGCCATCAGCGTCTCGCACATGCTCAACGACCTCATCCAGTCGTTGATCCCGGCGATCTACCCGATGCTGAAGGAAAACTTCTCGCTGACCTTCGGACAGATCGGGCTGATTACGCTGGCGTTCCAGCTGACCGCCTCGCTGCTGCAGCCGCTGGTCGGCCTCTACACCGATCACCGGCCCAAGCCCTATTCGCTGACCATCGGCATGGGCCTCAGCCTCACCGGCCTGGTGCTGCTCGCCTTCGCTCCCAACTTCATCACGGTGCTGCTGGCCGCCGCGCTGGTCGGCGTCGGCTCCTCGGTGTTCCATCCTGAGTCCTCGCGCGTCGCCCGCATGGCCTCCGGCGGCCGGCCGGGCTTCGCCCAGTCGGTCTTCCAGGTCGGCGGCAACATGGGCTCGGCGATCGGCCCCTTGCTCGCCGCCTTCGTCGTGCTGCCGCTCGGCCAGCACTCGATCGCCCTGTTCTCGCTGGTGGCGCTGCTGGCGATGCTCATCCTGTGGCGGGTCGGCAACTGGTACGCGGCGCACCGGCGCGCCAATGCCGGCAAGCCGCGCCCCGTCCTGGCCGCGCCGAACGTGTCGCAGACCACCGTGGTGATCGCCATCACGGTGCTGATCGCGCTGATGTTCTCGAAGTTCGTCTACCTCGCCTCGCTGTCGAGCTACTACACCTTCTACCTGATCGACCGTTTCGGCGTCTCGGTGCAGTCGGCGCAGCTGCACCTGTTCGTCTATCTGTTCGCCGTGGCGGCAGGCACGATCCTCGGCGGCGTCATCGGCGACAGGTTCGGCCGCAAATACGTGATCTGGGGCTCGATCCTGGGCGTGCTGCCGTTCACCCTTGCCCTGCCCTACGCCAACCTGTTCTGGACCAGCGTGCTGGCGGTGATCATCGGCTTCATCCTGTCCTCGGCCTTCTCCGCGATCGTCGTGTTCGCGCAGGAGCTGGTGCCCGGCAAGGTCGGCCTGATCTCCGGCCTGTTCTTCGGCTTCGCCTTCGGCCTGGGCGGCCTCGGCGCCGCCGCGCTCGGCGAGCTGGCGGATCACACCAGCATCGATTTCGTCTATAAGGTCTGCTCGTTCCTGCCCGCGATCGGCCTTCTCGCCGTCTTCCTGCCCAACATCGAGCACCGCTCGATCCCGGCCAAGACGGCATAGCTTTCGTCGGACGGCCTGCCCGGGGCAGGCCCGGCCGTCCGGCCCCGAAGATCCCGGCAGGATCGTTTCTCCCCCGGCGCGGAGGCCTCCACGCCGGGGCATTCGCGTCTCCCGATCCCGGCACCCCATGCAGGAAACCAAGGTCCCGATGTCCGATATCGCCATGTCATCGCCCGGACGCAATGGCGCGTGGCGCAGCGAGATCGCCGCGACCTTCGCGCTCGGCTGGCCGATGATCCTGACCACGCTGGTGGAGGTCGCCCTGACCACCACCAACATCATGCTGATGGGACGCCTCGGACCGCAGGCCCTGGCGGCCGGCACGCTGGCGACCAACCTCTATTTCGCCTTCATGATCTTCGGCATCGGCCTGGTCGCCGCCGTGGCGCCCATGGTCGCCTCGGAGATCGGCCGCATGCCCCATTCCGTGCGCGACGTGCGCCGCACCCTGCGCCAGGGCCTGTGGGCCGCCGCGACCGTCTCGATCCCGGCGCTGATCGCCCTGTGGGCGACGGAGACGATCCTGCTGGCGCTGCGCCAGGAACCGGCGCTGGCGCGCGAGGCGGCGCGCTACATGCGGGCGCTGCAATGGTCGCTGCCGCCGTTCCTCGGCTATATCGTGCTGCGCGCCTTCGTGGCCGCGCTGGGCCGGCCGCGCCCGGCGGTCTGGGCCGGCGTCGTCGCCATCCTGGTCAATGCGCTGCTCGCCTGGAGCCTGATCTTCGGCAAGCTCGGCCTGCCCGCCCTCGGACTGGTCGGCGCCGGCATCGCCACCTCCATCGCCACCTGGGTGATGTTCGGCACGCTGGCCCTGGTGATCGCGCTCGACCGGCGCCTGCGCCGCTACCACGCCTTCGGGCGGCTGTGGCAGGCGGACTGGCCGCGCTTCCGCAAATTGTGGCGCCTCGGCCTGCCGATCGGCGTGACCCTGACCTTCGAGGTGACGGTGTTCAACGCCGCCGCCTTCCTGATGGGCCTGATCGGCGAAGCCCAACTCGCCGCCCACGCCATCGCCATCCAGATCGCCTCGGTCTCCTTCATGGTGCCGCTGGGCCTGGCCCAGGCCGCCACCGTGCGGGTCGGCCTGTTCTACGGGGCCCGCGACCCGGAGGGCATGCGTCGCGCCGGCTGGACGGCCTATGCTATGGCCGTGGGCGCCATGACCCTCACCGCCCTGACCATGCTGGTCGCGCCGCGGCTGCTGATCGGCCTGTTCGTCGACCTCGCCGATCCCGCCAACGCCGCGGTGATCGCCTACGCCACCGTCTTCCTCGCCTTTGCCGGCATGTTCCAGATCGCCGACGGCGCCCAGGTGGCCGGCGCCGGCATGCTGCGCGGCCTGCACGACACGCGCGTGCCGATGATCTTCGCCGCCCTGGGCTATTGGGGCCTGGCCATGCCGCTGGCGCTGGTGCTGGCCTTCCCGCTCGGGTTCGGCGGCGAAGGCATCTGGATCGGCCTCGCCAGCGGCCTCGCCGTGGTCGCGGTGCTGCTGACATGGCGCTGGATGCGGCGCGAGCAGCTTGGCCTGCTCAAGCACAGATGAGGGCCGGCCGAACGGCGACCGCCGTCACCGCGCCCCGAAATCCGCCAGGCGCTCGCGGTAGCGCGCCGCGATGCAGGCTTCGTCCCGGCAGGCGTTGCGCCGGGCGACCCAGCGCTTCTGGTCCGCGGCCAGGCCCTTGCGGCCGGAGCCGTCAAGGCCGGCTGCCTGCCCGCCATAGGCGGAAGCCAGGCGGCGGTCGAGGTCGGCCAGCGACGGGTTGGCGCAGATCCGCGCCTCGACCAGGGTAAGCCGGCCGTCGCAGGGGAAGCTCGGCCCGGGGTTGCCCGCCGACGCCGCGTCGAGCCCGAGCGCCGGAAGGCCCGATATCCTCAATCCCAGCGCCGCCACGCGCTGGCGATAACGCTCCTCCAGGCAAGCGGCATCGTCGCCGCAGGCATCGCGTTCGGCGATCCAGCGCAACTGCCCGTCGGCGAAGCGCTTGCGCTCCAGGCCGGCGAGTTGCTGCCACTGGCTCGAATAGGCGTCGGCCATGGCCCGATCCAGCGTCGCCAGGGCCGGACTGGCGCAAATCCGGCGTTCGATCGGGTTGAGGCGCCCGTCGCATGGAAAGCTCGGAGCGGCGGGGACGGCCATTGGGGCGACGGCCACCTGCTTCAGCCCGGGCTCGAGCGGGGGCTCGGTCGACGCCTGCAGGGCCACGGGCCGGGGCTGCGCCGGCGCGGCCGTACCGGAGAGGGAGAAGGAGCCGATGATGGCCTCGTTCACCCACGGTGTCTGAGCGCCCTGGGTGGCGACGTCGACATCCTCGCGCACCTTGCCGAACAACAGCCGGATGTCGAGGCCGGGCGCCTCCATATGGGCCAGCAGCGCGTGGGTGAAGGGCGAGTTGCGGCCGTCGCCGTCACGGGCGACCGAGCCCGGTGCGGTGGCGAAGGCGACGAGCGTGCCCTTGGCCGAGGCGGCGTCGAGATCGATGCGCGCCAGCCCGCGGCTGCCGGCGCCGCGCACCAGCGTGCGCGCCAGCGGATTGTCGCGGCAGGAATCGAGGATGACGACGCGCACCTTCGGCCCGGCCCTGTCGAGGAGGTCGATCAGCTTGTCGAGCGACAGCGCCTGGGTGTCGAGGTCGAGCTCGTCGGCGATGCTGGCCGTGACCGGGATGAGATAGTTGCGGCCGTTCACCTGGACGCCATGGCCGGAATAGAACACCAGCGCCGCGTCGGCCCGGTCGGCGTTGCGCAGGAAGGCGCGCAGGCCGTCGTTCATCGCCGCGAGGTCGCCGTCGCGCACCAGGGTGACGGCATAGCCCATGCGGCCGAGCGAAGCGGCCATGTCCTCGGCGTCGTTGGCCGGGTTCACCAGGGGCGTCACATTGCGATAAGCGCCGTTGCCGATCACCAGCGCCGCCCGGCCGGCCGCCTCGGCCACGCCTGCCAGCAGGACGAGGCCGAGAAGGGCGACCATGCACCGCAATGTCGCACCGTGGCTCATGCCGGCACCTCCCTCGCTCCGGCCAGACCTAGCACTGCCGCCACGCCGGCGGAACAGCAAGGCCTTCGCCCCGTGCGATGTCGCACGGGAGCAAGCGGCGACAGGTGCAAATGCAGGTGGCGTCTGCACCGTCCATTAACCCCGGCATGCGAAGACAACATCCTCAGAGGAGCCGCGCCATGCGTCTTTCCAACATCTTCGGCGCATCACCGGCCAACAAGTCCGACGATTCGGCCGGCGTCACCATCGACGTCATGACCGGCATCGTCGCCGGCGTGGCCCTGGTCCTGGCCATCCTGCTGCTAGCCTCCTCGCTGAAGCCGGCCCAGGCCGGGCATGCCGCAGCGCCGGCCGCGATCGAAGCCCGATGACGCGCCGCCGCCGCGGGCAGCCCCGCGGCGGCGCCCGGGTTCGTCTGCGCCGGTCCGGCGTCAGGAAGCCATCTTGTTCTTGATCAGGCCGGCGATGATCTGCAGGATCACGCCGCCGGCGCCGCCGCCGACCAGCTGGCCGACGATCGAGCCGAGGTCGAGGTTGCCGCTCTGCAGCACCGGGATCAGCGCGGTGAGGATCTGGCCGAGCACGCCGCCGCCGACCGCCCCGGCGATGGTGTTGAGCAGAGCCCCCATGTCGAACTGCTTGAGCGCGGCGCCCGAGGCGTTGCCGCCGATGGCGCCGGCGATGAGATTGATCAGAATATCCATGACTGCTTCCCCCTGTCAGCGCGGCCACGGGCGTGGCGGCCCTGTCCGCCCACCTCAGCATGGACGCAATCCCCGTCGCTTTCAATCCGCGGTGATTCCCGCCGCCTGACGCAAGGGACGATGACGCCGCCAGCCCGCCGCGGCGGGCGGGGACCTGAACCCGCGGCGTCGCCGGCCGCCGCCGTCCTGCGGTCGTCCGTATCGATCCCGGGTGCTCGGCGTCGCGGCTTGCATGGCGGCTGCATCGCCTCAGGGGCGCCGGGGCGCAATCCGTGCTCGGCGCGGACAGGAGGGACCGCATTTTGCCGGCCCTTGTGGACCAGAAGCAAAGCGTCGGAATCGACGCGCGGAACACCATGATCCCGTCGCGTTTCGACCGTTCCTTCGGTAGAAATGCCGACGGTCCGCAGGCGCGGGCCTTGCAAGTCCGGAGAATGCCATGACGCCTTTCGCCAAATCCGCCGCTCTCGCCGCCGTGCTCGCGGCCACCACGCTTACCGCCGTCCCGGCGGCCCAGGCCCGCGTCAAGACCGGGACGCTGGTGTGCGACGTCTCGGCCGGCATCGGCCTGATCATCACCTCCAAGCAGACGCTGACCTGCACGTTCAAGCCGGGCAGGGGCAGGCGCGAGACCTATACCGGCTCCATCAGGAAGTTCGGCCTCGACATAGGCGCCACCAAGCGCGGCACCCTGGTCTGGGCGGTGTTCGAGCCGGGCAGGCACCGCCAGGGCCTGAGCGGCACCTATGTCGGCGCGACCGCCCAGGCGACGCTGGTGGCCGGGCTCGGCGCCAACGTGCTGGTCGGCGGCTCGCAGAACTCGGTGGCGCTGCAGCCCCTGTCCGTGTCGGGCCAGACCGGCCTCAACATCGCCGTCGGCGTCGGCGAGATCGCGCTGCAGCAGGTGCGATGATCCGTCAGGGCCTGTCCCAGCGCGCCGCCGCCTCGTCGTCCGCATCGCGGGCGTCGACCCAGGCGGCGGCCTCCCCGTCCGCCCGCTCCTCCAGCTTCCAGAACGGGGCGCGGGTCTTGAGGAAATCCATCAGGAACTCCGCCGCCTCGAACGCCGCCTGGCGGTGCGCGGAGGCGGTGACGACGAGAACGATGACCTCGCCCGGCGTCAGCCGGCCGAAGCGATGGATGACGCGCGCGCCCTGCAACGGCCAGCGCTGCAGGGCCTCGGCCTCGATCCGCTCCAGCTCCGCCTGGGCCATCGCCGGATAATGGTCGAGCGTCATGGCGGCGATGCGCGCGTCGCCCGTGCCGGCCCGGCAGATGCCGGTGAAGGTGACGACGGCGCCGATATCGGTGCGCCCCGCCGTCAGCGCGGCCACCTCGGCGCCGATGTCGAACGCCTCGCGCTGCAGACGCACGGACATCTCAGCCTCCGGTCATCGGCGGGAAGAACGCCACCTCCCCGGCTCCGGCGATCGGCGCGGCCGGCTTGACATGCACGCGGTCGATCGCCGCCCGCACCACCTTCCGGTTCTCGAAGGCGTGGGCGTGGGCCTCGCTGCGGCCGGCGAGCCATTGCATCAGCTCGGCCACGGTCTCGACGCCGGCCGGGGGATCGACCATCTCCTCGCCGAAGCCGACGCGCTCGCGCAGCCAGGCAAAATACAGGATCTTCACGCTCCGTCCTCGATCAGGTGCCGCACGCCGCTGCGGAAATAATCATAGCCGGTATACAGCGTCAGCACCGCGGAAATCCACAGCAGGACGAGGCCGATCATCGTGGTGCCGGGCAGCACGCGTTCGCCGGCCGGGCCGGCCAGCAGGAAGCCGAGCGCCACCAGCTGCGCCGTGGTCTTCCACTTGGCCAGCCAGGTCACCGGCACCGAGACGCGCAGCTCCGCCAGGAACTCGCGCAGGCCCGAGACCAGGATCTCGCGGCACAGGATGATCAGCGCCGCCCAGAGCGACGAGCCGGCGATGGTGCCGTCGGCGGCCAGCATCATCAGGCTGGCGGCGACCAGCAGCTTGTCGGCGATCGGATCGAGCATCCGCCCGAGGGAGGATTGCTGTCCCCAGGCCCGGGCGAGATAGCCATCGAAGTAGTCGGTGATCGCCGCGGCGGCGAAGGCTGCGAACCCCACCCAGCGGACCCACAGATCCGTCGGCCACAGCATGCAGAACACCACCACCGGCACGGCGGCGATGCGGCCATAGGTCAGAATGTTCGGCAGCGAAAGCGGGTTCGCGCGGCGCTTGGCCTGGGGTGTCATCATAGGCTCAAGGAACATGCCTGACGCTGCGCCGTCAATATGGCCGGGTGCGAAGCGGGCCATGGCCCCAACTCCAGCCGAAACGGCCGGGCCGGGCAAGGCCGGTCCGGCCGCTGGCCGCGGCCTACAGCAGGAAGTCGGATGCGGTCAGCGTCACCGCGCCCTTGATCAGCACGGCGAAATCCGCCGTGCCGTTGCCGTCGAGGTCGGCCTCGACGACGCGGTCGGCGCCGCTGGCCACGACATGCACCTGGCCGGCCGCATGGGTGAAGTCGCCGGAGATGACGTGGAGCGTGCCGGCATAGAGACCGGTGAGGTCGATCTTGTCGGTGCCGTGGACGAAGTCTGTGATGGTGTCGCGTTGCGTCGGCGTCGACTCGCTCGCCCTGGCGAAGATGAAGGTGTCGTTGCCGGTGCCGCCGGTCAGGGTGTCGACACCGGCCCCGCCGACCAATCTGTCGTGTCCCCCGCCGCCGTTCAGCGTGTCATTGCCGAGGCTGCCGTTGATGAGGTTGTTGCCGGCATCGCCGGTGAGCGTATCGTTGTACTTGGAGCCGAGGAGGTTCTCGATCGAGACCAGGGTGTCGGTGCCGGCACCGAGCGTGTTCTGGGCGGCCGTGATCGCCAGGCTGACCTTCACCGCCGCGGTCGCGGTGGCGTAGCTGGCCGTGTCGATGCCGGCACCGCCATCCAGCCGGTCGTTGCCGGCGCCCCCCGTCAGGGTGTTGGCGGCGCTGTTGCCGGTCAGCGTGTCGTTGAACTTCGAGCCGATCAGGTTCTCGATCGAGACCAGGGTGTCGGTGCCGGCACCGAGCGTGTTCTGGGCGGCCGTGATCGCCAGGCTGACCTTCACCGCGGCCGTGGCGGTGGCATAGGTGGCGGTGTCCGTTCCGATGCCGCCGCTGAGATAATCGTTGCCGGCGCCCCCGTTGAGCGTGTCATTGCCCTCGAAGCCGTAGAGCTTATCGTTGCCGGCGTTGCCGGTCAGGACGTTGGCGACCTGATTGCCCTTGATCTGGTCGCTGCCGCTGCCGCCGATGGCATTCTCGATCAGCGACGCCTTGTCGCCGTGGAACATCAGCGCGTTGAAGACATTGGCGCGGGCGTAATGGCCATCGCCCAGATTGGCGATCTGGAGGTTCGAGAATTTCGACCAGTTGCCGGCGCGCAGGTCGATGGTCTGGGCGTTCGCATAGTTGGAGAAGTCGTAGGTGTCGACGCCGCCGCCGTCCCAGATGGTGCGGAAGACGCGGTTGGACGAACCGCCATTGCCGTTGCCCGGCCTCCCCTGCCCGACGCCGTTGATGAACATCTCACCGGTGGTGGCCGAGAACGTGTAGGTGGTGTTGCCGGCATTGCTGGTGTAGTCGGCGCCGTACATCTCCTGCAGCGCGGCGATGTCGTACATCATGTAGCTCTGGGCATAACCGAACTGCTCGTTCTGGTAGCCCGCAGTCGAGTCCGCGCCGACATAGGACTTGTAGGTCATGACCGAGAACTCCATGGAGTCCCGGTCCGTCGTCAGCGCCACATTGGCAGGGCCGCCCGTCTCATGCCCGTGCTTGAGGCCGAGCGCATGGCCAAGCTCATGCCAGATCGTCAGTTGCCCGTAATCGCCGAGCTTGGGCGAGCGATATTCGGCATAGTTGGTGCTGAACCAGGCGTCGCCGCTCTGGGGCTGCCCGTTGGGATAATAGGCATAGGCAGTGGGATACGCCGGTTTTGATTCGGCAAAGCGCAACTGGGCCGTGCCGGGGTCGGAGGTCAGCGTGAAGTTCAGGTTGGTGAAAGACGAGATTGCCGCAAAGGCCTTGAGCACGCTCTGCTGGGCGGCGTTCGAGATTGGGCCGACCCAGTTGCCGGGCAGCGTCTCATCGCCGTAGTTGGGGCCATATTGCGAGGCCAGGGTCGGAAAGGCGTAGGCTAGGGTCGTAATCCCCCATTTATAGCCGCTCAATACCCCATTGATGTTGCGGTCGCCGGTCGCACCCTGGGTCGTGGTCAAAGGCATGTCTCGGGCTCCTGAATCGCCGCGCGTTCATTCATGGATGTGGCTTGAGATCCGATCGGACGAGGCGACAGGGGTCATCGACCGCTCTGCCGCAGCTTGTGCAGCGCCCGCCGCGCCTCGGCGGCAAGAGGACTGTCCGGATGCCGGCGGATGAAGAGATCCAGCGCCGCCGCGGTGCCCGACCGCATCGCGGCGTCAAACTCTTCCTGCACCGCGATCGCTGGATCGCGGCGTGGCGCCGCCTGGAGCTGGGCCTGGACGATGGCCGGGGGATTTGGGGGATCTGCAGGCAAGTCCATGGCACCCCGGAACCAAACCGAACGGAGGCTTCGAGACTAGCAATGCTCCCGGCGGTTCCGCAAGCACGATCTGGCCGCATCGACCGCCATCACGCAGAGAAATGCTCCTCAACTCTGCGCATTACAGAGCTGCCACACAGATTCAACTACCCCATCGATAATTTATTGGTAATAAAATACCGTATCGATCGTTGAATGACTGCGCTGCACGAGTCACGCGCCCCGACAAGTCCGAGCTTGCCGGCTCACAGCACCCCGATCATCCGCAGCTCGCGCTGCAGCTCGAGCGGCAGGTCGTCGGGCGTCCCGGCCGGGCCGACGAGGTCGGGCGGCGCATCCTTGGGTTCGAAATAGCGCCATCCCTGGAACGGACCGCGCGGGCGCGGATGGACGGGAACCACGGCCGGGTCGAGCACGATCTCGCACCGGGAGATGCCTTCGGCATCGACGACGGCCCGCAGGTCGAGGATCGCCTGCCGGCAATTGAGCTCGCCCTTGATCACCCAGTAGAGCGAGCCGCCGGCCAGGATATCCTCGCGGCGCTTGGGCATCATCCTCGTGGTGTGGATCTGCTCGCCGGCCAGCGCCACGCGCTCGGCGACCCATTCCTCCAGATCGGCGATCGACTCCGCGCCGACGCAGAGCTTGATGAGATGCAACGCCATGATCCCGGACCTCGTGCAGCCCCCCGCTTCCCACGATCGACGGGCCGGATCAAGCAGGCCCGGGCGATGTCCAGCGGTTTCGGCCGGCTCGCCGTCAGCAGACCGCGTCGGCGTCGGCGATGACGTGAGCCTCGGCCAGCGCCGCCCTCTCCCACTCCTGCCAGGCCGGCGTCGCCATCACCGCGTCCATGTAGGCACGCACGACCGGCGGCACCGGGACGGCATAGGCGTGCAGGCGATTCACCACCGGTCCGAACATGGCGTCCACATTGGTGAAGCGACCGAACAGGAAGTCGCCGCCCTCGCCGAAGCGGGACCGGCAGTCCACCCATATCGCCACGACCCGGTCGACATTGGCCTGGACATCGGGCTCCAGGGCGATGGCTGCGGGCTTGCGCTTGATCGACATCGGGCAGCGGCTGCGCAGCGGCACGAATCCCGCATGCATCTCGGCGCAGATCGAGCGGGCGTGGGCGCGCGCCTCGCGGTCGGACGGCCAGAGCTCCGGCGCCCGCTCGGCGAGATATTCGAGAATGGCGATCGATTCGAAGACGACCAGTCCGCCGTCGACAAGAGCCGGCACCCGGCCGTTGGGCGATTGGGCACGGATACGGCTCGATGTATCGGGCTGGCGCAGCCAGACCATCTCTTCCTCGAAGGGGATCCCCGCCATCTTCGCCGCCAGCCAGGGCCGCATCGACCAGGACGAATAATTCTTGTTGCCGATCAGCAGCTTCACCGCGTGTCCTCCAGGCTCGGCCGCAGCCCGGAAGGGGCCGGCCCCGCGCCGCCGGGCCACGACATCTCAGCGGCCGCCGGCCTCTCAGGACGGAGGCCCGGCCGCAGCCCCGGCGCGGGGCGCACCATGACCCGGCGCCGCCGCCGGCACAAACGACAATTCTCGATGGACGGGATCAGCGGCGTGCATCACGCATTGCAACGGCGCAGCGGCGTATCCGGGTGCAGCACGACGCCGACGATCTTGGCGCCGTCGATATTGCAGCGCAGCATATAGGTGGTACCGTGCTCGGCGAGCATGATGCCGTTGGCGTCCAGCAGCCGCCAGAGCACGTCGATCACCGCATGGTCCCGCGACAGCCGATTGGGGACGACCCATTGGGCTTCGACACGAGCCACGCCCATGTCATCGTAGAACATGCGGAACATGTCGTAGATTTTCTCGGCCGCCGTCGGCTCCTCGATCACCGTGGTCTGGCCGCCGACGACGATGTTGAGCGGAAAGCTGCACTGGTCAAGCAGGGTGTAGACGTCGTCATTGAGCAAGGCGTTGCGAATCTTGGTGCAGAAGCGCTCGATCGTGACCGACGTCTGAACACGAATGTTCATGCTACCACCCCAAGGCCCGCCCCCCACCAGGGCTTTCGAGATGTCACGGCGGCGTCCACCGACAAGGACGCAGCACCGTAGCCCAGTTCACCACCGTCCGCGGCCGGCTTCCGGACACGGTCGCCGGGCCGGCGCAACGACACCGGCAAAACGCCATGCCCTCCTGGCTCCGGCAGGTTGACCCGGTCGCTCAGCACGCAGGCACCGTAGGGAAACATCGGGACAGGACGCATGATGGCGCCAACAATAGCTCTGGCCACCGCGTCCGTCCATACGTCGTTTCCGGATATGATGCAGTTCGCGGTCGCCAAACACGCGAACTATCCTGCTACCCCTCCTAGACTGGTTCGGCGTCACTAACACTGATCTGCAGACGGAGTCATATTCGCAAGACTATTATACCTCTTGCCCACAATCGACGACTTCGGCGCCCAAGACTTTCCCCTCCATCCCCGGCAGGGCGCGGCCTCGTCCCTGCGGCAAACCGTGATCGGGCTCTGAAGCCGGCCGTTGCGGGCGGGCTTCGCCCTGCCGCATAAGGGCCCGGGGCAAGACGGCGGGCGTCCGTCCATGGGGAGGAGCGACGGATGACGAACGTCTTCACGACAGCCGACTTCATCGCCGCCGGCTGGTTCGTGGCGGTCTGGCTCGGCTACGGCCTGGTCATCGAGCATCCGCGCCTGTCGCACCGGACGCTGAACGGCCGGATGGACGGCTACCGCGAGCGCTGGATGCAGCAGATGATCGAGCGCGAGGTCCGCATCCTCGATTCCACCGTAATGGGCTCGCTGCAGAACGGCACGGCCTTCTTCGCCTCGACGGCGCTGCTGGCGCTCGGCGGCAGCGTCTCTCTGCTGCGCTATTCCAACGAGGCGGTCGCGGTGTTCGCGACGCTGCCCTTCGCCGAGGCGACGACGGCCTCGGCCTGGGAGGTCAAGGCCATCGGCCTCAGCATCGTCCTCGCCTATGCCTTCTTCAAGTTCGCCTGGGCCTATCGGGTGATGAACTATGTGGCGATCCTGATCGCGGCGACGCCGAACACGACCGATCCCACCGATCCGGAGGCCCAGGCGATGGCGCGCCGCGCCGCGGCCATGAACAAGGCCGGCGGCGGCCATTTCAACCGCGGCCAGCGCGCCTTCTTCCTGGCCCTCGGCTATCTCGGCTGGTTCATCAGCCCCTATGTGTTCCTGGCGTCGACGGCCATGGTGCTGTTGATCATGGTGCGGCGGCAGTTCGATTCGTCGGCGCTGCACGCCCTCGACACCGCGAAGGATTGACGCTCATGACCGACCCCGCCCTGATCGAGGAGACGATCCTGCGCCTCCTGGCCGAAAGCGGCCCCGACGGGATCGTCAGCCCCACCGAGGTGGCGCGCCGGATCGCCGGCGATGCCGGCGACCAATGGGGGCCGGTGATGCAGCCGCTGCGGCGCGTCGCCGTCCGGCTGGCCAAGGAGGGCCGCCTCGTCATCTATCGCAAGGGCAAGCCCGTCGATCCCGACGACTTCAAGGGCGTCTACAAGCTCGGCGTCGCGCGGCAGGACTGAAGGCTGCGGCCAAAGCAGCTTCCGGTGGCTCTCGCCACGCTTGATTTGGCATTTTCAATGCGAAATCAATGCTGCTCAAACTTGCAAGTGTAAGCAGGTTCGAGAGAACCTGCTTAGTCGACGATGCTCACCGGCATGATCGTCTCGGTTGGGTTCGGCGTCTGGTTGATGAAGGCCTGCCAGTCCTTCTCCGAGCCGGCGAAGACGTTGCGGTCGACCTTGCCGCGCACGCCCGGGACGGAGCCGGTTGCGGTGTACTGCCAGAAGGCCCAGCTGCGGCCGCTGTAACGCGCGGACGGATGGGCCTTCACCGAGCGCACCCAGTAGGGATACTCGTTCAATTCGCCCGGCAGCACGTCGCGATGGAAGTCGACCGTGGTGTAGATGATCGGCTTCTTGCCGTAGAACGCCTCCATCTCGCGCAGGAACACCCGCATCTCCGACCGGATCTGGTCGGCAGGGGGGCGGATCTTGCAGGTCGGCGAGTCCGGGTTCCACTCCATGTCGAGCACAGGCGGCAGCGCGTCGCGGGCCGGCGGCACATGGGTCTTGAACCAGGCGACCTGGTCGGCCGCCGGACGGCAGAAATAATAGAAGTGGTAGGCGCCGGTCGGGATGCCGGCCGCACGGGCGCCGTCCCAATTGGTGCGGAACATGTCGTCGTTGCGGTCGCCGCCTTCGGTGGCCTTGATCCAGGCGAAGCGCACGCCGCCCTTGGATGCGGCGGCCCAGTCGATCTTGCCCTGGTACTTCGAGACGTCGATACCGTGCACCGGGAACTGGTGCGGCTCGTCGCCGCCGAGCCCGGCGCCAGCGTAGTCGCCCCGGGCGCTCTGCATGCCGGCATTCTCGATGGAGGAGCAGGAGGCCAGCGCCAGCAGCGCCGCAACCATCATGGCAGGACGGAAAAGGCGGCGTGTCGGGCGCGGCATCCGGGTCATCCAGAACGGCAGACGCCGTTCCTCCGGCGCCTCACATGCATAGCAAACTAAGCGGTGAAACTTAACGGGTGCTAACCGGATTTCCGCTTGGGTGTGTCCCGGCAGCCGCACCCGCGCGACATGGCCGTCCTCCGGCGAGACCGGAGGATCGCTCAGCCCTGCCCGTCCGGCGGACCGGCGATGATCACCTTGACGCCGGCCGCGATCAGCATGTCCCGGTCCGCAGCGCTCAAGCCCCGGTCCGTCACCAGCGTGCCGACGCGCGACAGCGACAGCGCGATGTGACGGGCCCGGATGGCGAACTTGGTCGAATCGGCCAGCACCACGACCTCGTCGGCCTGCTCGACCAGGCGGGCGACGGCGCGCACCGTCAGCGGATGAGATTCCATCAGGCCGTCGGCGCCGATGCCTTGGGCGCCGACGAAGAACTTGGAGGCGTAGAAGTCCGCCTCGCGGTCCTGGTGCGGGAAGACGATGCCCGACTCGCGATGCAGTTCGCCGCCGGCCAGCACGAGATGGCAGATGCCGTGATCCCACAGCGTCGAGGCCACCGGCATGGAATTGGTGTAGATCTTGAGACTGCGCTCGGCCAGCCGCTGCGAGAACAGGAAGCAGGTGGTTCCGCCATGGATGATGATGGAATCCCCGTCGCGGCACAGCTTCTCGGCCTCGGCCGCGATCGCCTTCTTGCGCTCGACGTTGAGGACGCTGTTTTCCTGGAAGGGCTTGGCCGACAGCCGCTCCGAGACCGGGCTGGCGGCGGCGATGCCGCCGAACACTTTCCGGATCTCGCCGCGCTCGTGCAGCTTGGCGATATCGCGCCGCACCGTCGCCGGCGAGACGTCGAGCACCGCCATCAGGTCGCGCACCGTGGCGAAGGGGCGCCCGCGTAGCGTCTCGACGATCAGCCGATACCGCTCCCGCTCGCCGGCCTCCACCCGCATCGCCGTCCCTCCCCTCCCGGCCGCCCCGGTCGCATCCCGCGGGGCATCGCTCATCCCAGCGTATGCGGACAGTCATGGCTCTGCTCCCGACCATGACCGTCCAGGCACCCTAGCGTCGGCGTCGGATCATCCGCAACCATCGCGCGGCGGACGGTTGACCTCGATCGTCGCACCATGATTACTCTACACCATAAGGGCACCGAGAGAGTGTCCACGGTGGCAACCGCAAGAAAACGATTGCGGTTCCGGGGAGGAACAGTGCAATGCACAATATTTCTTGCTGCACGACGGCAAGATCAGGGGTCGCTGCCGATCGCCGGTCGGCCGTGCGCGTGATTGCAAATCCGCTGGCCCTGACGAAAAATGATCATCCTCGCCCGAGCCGCCATGACCGCCATCATTGAACTCGCCGGCGTCTCCAAGTCCTTCGCCGGCGTGCGCGTCGTCGACGGGGTCAGCCTGTCGGTGATGGCCGGCGAGGTGCATGCCGTGCTGGGCGAGAACGGCGCCGGCAAGTCGACGATCATCAAGATGATGGCGGGTATCCATCGGCCCGACGGCGGCGAGATCCGCGTCGCCGGCGAGCCGGTCAGCTTCTCGTCGCCCCGCGATGCCCAGCGCGCCGGCATCGCCACGGTCTACCAGGAGCTCCTGCTGTTCCCCGAGCTCAGCGTGGCGGAGAATATCCTGCTGGGCCACGCCCCGCGCACCGCCTGGGGCGGGCTCGACTGGCCGGCGATGCGCCGCAAGGCGCGCAAGCTCCTGGACTCCCTCGACAGCAGCGACCTCGACGTCGACGCGCGCGTCGGCAGCCTCTCCGTCGCCAACCAGCAGCGTGTCGAGATCGCCAAGGCGCTGTCGCAGGAGGCACGGGTCCTGATCATGGACGAGCCGACGGCGGCGCTGACGGAAGCGGACGTGACCCGGCTGCTCGACGTGGTGCGACGCCTGCGCGAGCGGGGCGTGGCCATCGTCTATGTCAGCCACCGCATGCCGGAGATCTTCGCCCTGGCCGACCGCGTCACCGTGCTGCGCGACGGCGCCCTGGTCGGCACCCGCGCCATCGGCGAGGTCGACGAGCCGGCGCTGGTGGCGATGATGGTCGGCCGTGCGATCGACCGGCTGTTCCCGAAGGTCGAGGTCGAGCAGGGGCCGGTGGTGCTCGAACTCGACCGCGTCTCGCACGGCACCAAGGTGCAGGGCATCTCGCTGTCGCTCAGGGCCGGCGAGATCCTCGGCATCGCCGGCCTGATCGGCTCGGGACGCAGCGAGCTCGCCCACACCATCTTCGGCATCACGCCGGCGACGCAGGGCGAGATCCGCATCGACGGCAAGCCGGTCGTCATCGACAGCGCCCGCACCGCCCGCGACCTCGGCATCGCCTATGTGCCGGAGGACCGCGGGCGTGAAGGGCTGGTTCGGCCCATGACCATCCGCGAGAACATCTCCATGGTCATCCTCGACCGCATCGCCCGCGCCTCGATCATCCCGCGCCGGGCCGAGACGCGGCAGGCCCGCGCCGGCATCGAGCGCTTCGGCATCCGGGCCCGCGGTCCCGAGCAGGTGGTGCGCCAGCTCTCGGGCGGCAACCAGCAGAAGGTGGTGCTGGCCAAGTGGCTGGCAGCCGAGCCGCGCATCCTGATCATGGACGAGCCGACGCGCGGCATCGACGTCGGCGCCAAGGCCGAGATCCACGCCCTGATGGGCCAGCTCGCCCGCCAAGGACTGGCGATCCTGATGATCTCCAGCGAGCTGCCGGAGGTGCTGGGCATGAGCGATCGGGTGCTGGTGATGAGCGGGGGGCGCATCGTCGACAGCTTCGAGCGCAGCGCCGCGACGGCGGACGCCGTCGGCGCCGCGATGATCAAGGCGCGCCAGCCGGCGGAGGCGACACCATGAACCAGCCGGCAGCCTCCCTCCCCGCCCGCCGCTCGCGCCCGCGCTGGGCCTTCGGCCAGGAAGCCGTGGTGCTCGTCGCCATGCTCGTGCTTTTCCTCGTCGCCAGCCTGATCAATCCCCGCTTCATCAGCCCCAACAACCTCAACACCATCTTCGCCGGCAACGCCTATATCGCGGTGGCGGCCATCGGCATGTCGATGATCATCATCGCCGGCCATATCGACGTCGCCGTCGGGGCGCTGATCGGCGTGCTCGCCGTGGTCGCGGGGACGCTGGCGGTCCAGGGCTACCCGGTCTGGGTCGCCTGGGGGGCGCCGCTGGTCCTGGGGGTCCTGGTCGAGGCCTTCATCGGCGTGCTGGTGGCCTATGCCCGCATCCCTTCCATCGTGGTGACGCTGGGCATGCTCTCCATCCTCAAGGGCGGGTTGATCAGCGCCACGGGCGGGGCCTGGATCTCCAACCTGCCGCCGGAGTTTCTCCTGGCCCAGTTCCGCCTGTTCGGCGTGCCGGCGCCGGTCTACTTCATGGTGGTGCTGACGCTGCTGGTCGCGGCCTGGATGCGCTATTCCGCCTTCGGCCGCTCGATCTACGCCATCGGCGGCAATGTCGAGGCGGCGCGCGCCGTCGGCCTGCCGATCCGCCCGCGGACGGTGGCGATCTTCGCCCTGCACGGCCTGTTCGCGGGCCTGGCCTCGGTGCTGTTCGCCACGCAGCTCCAGGTCATCCAGTCGACCGTCCCGCCCAACCTGGAACTGACCGTGATCACCGCCTCGGTGATCGGCGGCGTCTCGATCCTCGGCGGCACCGGCACGGTGATCGGCTCGACCCTGGCCGCGATCCTGTTCGCCGCCATCGGCTCGGCGCTGATCTTCGTCGGCGTCTCCGCCTACTGGCTACGCGCCGTGCTCGGCGTGCTCATCCTGGTGACGGTGCTGGCCGACATGGTCCGCCGCCATCGCTCGACATGACGGAGCGACGATGTCTCTGCGCAGTCTCCTCCGCCACGAAGTCATCCTGGCCGTCATCGTCGCGCTGGTCCTCGTTCTGCTGGCGCGCCAGTCCGACCGCTTCTTCACCGTGGACAACCTGCTGAACCAGGCCCGCCTCATGGCCGAAGTCGGGCTGGTGGCGCTGATCATGACCTTCGTCATCGTCACCGGCGGCATCGACCTCTCCGTCGGCTCGATCCTCGGCCTCGTCGCCATCCTGGTCGGCGTCCTGTGGCAGAATGCCGGCCTGCCGCTGCCGATCGCCGTCCTGGCGGGGCTGGCGGCCGGCACGCTGGCAGGCCTGTTCAACGGCCTCGTCATCACCCGCTTCGGCGTGCCGCCGCTGATCGCCACGCTCGGCACGCTGGCGCTCTACCGCGGCCTCGCCGAGGGCATCAGCCAGGCCCGCTCGGTGCGCGGCTATCCCGACTGGTTCTACGTGCTGGGCCAGGGCGAGGTCGCCGGCGTGCCGACCCAGGTCTGGCTGCTCGGCGCCGCCACGCTGGTCGCCGCCGGCGTGCTCGGCCTCACCACCTTCGGGCGATCGACCTATGCCATCGGCTCGAACGAGACGGCGGCGCGGTTTTCCGGCATCGCGGTCGATCGCACCAAGCTGGCGATCTATGCGGCGTCGGGCTTTGCCGCGGCGCTCGCCGCCGTGATCTTCGTCTCGCGCGTCTCGACCACGCGCTCCGACATGGGCACCGGCATCGAGCTCGACGCCATCACGGCGGTCGTCCTGGGCGGCACCTCGATCTTCGGCGGCCGCGGCACGGTGATCGGCACGGCGCTCGGCCTGATCCTGACCCAGGCGCTGAAGAACGGCCTGTCGCTGGCCGGGATCAAGGGCGACGGCACCATCGTGGTGATCGGCACCATCCTCATCCTGGCGCTTCTCGCCAGCAACCTGTTCAACCGCGACGGCAACGGGTGAACGCCGACAATAAGACGCCTTGCCGTACCATCGAACACGCCAAGAAGGAGGAAACCATGCTTCGCCTTTCAACCTGCGTCCTGGCCCTGTCGCTGTCGCTGACGCTCGGTGCCAAGGCCGCGAGCTGGACCGGCGGCGACGACCTGCCGACCAATCCGCTCGCCTGCGACGCCACGCCGGCCGAAGCCAAGGCCGCGCCCTATGACGGCGGCCAGCCGACCAACGCGCCCGATCTCAAGGGCAAGAAGATCACCGTGGTCGACGTCCCCAAGCTGATCGGCATCGGCTATTTCAACGCCACGTCCAAGGGCATCGCCGAGGCTGCCAAGGAGCTCGGCAATGTCGACGTCAAGACCGACGGCCCGACCAAGGCCAACATCGACGAGCAGATCAC
This sequence comes from Labrys sp. Lb11, assembly GCF_057554225.1. Taxonomy (NCBI): domain Bacteria; kingdom Pseudomonadati; phylum Pseudomonadota; class Alphaproteobacteria; order Hyphomicrobiales; family Xanthobacteraceae; genus Labrys; species Labrys sp. Lb11. The sequence continues at coordinate 298,245 of NZ_BAAJOT010000006.1, read as the reverse complement.
CTTCATCGACAACTACATCACCTCCGGCGTCAACGGCATCCTCTTCGCCGCCAATGACCCGGTGGCGATCGCGCCGGTCTTGAAGAAGGCGCTGTCGAAGGGCATCCACGTCGTCGGCTACGACGCCAACTCGACGCCGGACGCGCGCGAATGGTTCGTCAACCAGGCGCAGTTCAACGGCATCGCCAAGGCGCTGGTCGACACCATCGCCGCCGAGATCGGCGAGGACGGCAGCTTCGCCATCGTCACCTCCACCTTCACCACGCCGAACCAGGCCCGCTGGATCGCGGAGATGGAGGCCTACCAGGCCAAGTGCCATCCCAAGCTGAAATGGCTGGAGACGGTGGAGGCGCAGGAGGACAACATCCTGTCCTTCAACCAGGCGACCACGCTGATCAACAAATATGGCGACGACCTCAAGGGCATCTTCGGCATGACCAGCGTCGCCACGCCCGCCTCCGCCGAGGCCGTCACCCAGGCCGGCAAATGCGGCAAGATCAGCGTCGTCGGCCTCGCCACGCCGAATGCGATGAAGCCCTATGTCAACTCGGGCTGCGTCAAGTCGGTGGTGCTGTGGAACCCGGTCGACCTGGGCTATGCCGCCATGCACGTGCTGCGCGCCGCCGTCGACGGCACGCTGAAGCCGGGCGACACCTCGGTGAAGGCCGGCAGGCTCGGCGAGCTCAAGGTGATCAACGGCAGCGAGATCCTGCTCGGCTCGCCCTTCACCTTCACCAAGGACAATGTCGGCCAGTTCGACTTCTGACCTTCGACGGCGGCATGGGCCGGAGCCTCTCCGGTCCATGCCGCCGGCATCCCTCCCCGCGACTCAGGCGTCGTAGAAGGCGAACAGCCTGACCTCGACGCTGGCGCGGCCCGGTGCGTCCGGCGGGCAGCTCGGGTCGCGGAAGGCGGCATGCATGGCGCCGCAGCGGTCGGGCTCGGAGAAGTCGTAGCCCAGGAACAGCAGCACCTCGTCGGTGCGCATGTCCGAATAGCTGTACCAGGCGTGATGCGGATTGTAGCGGCACAGCGACAGCTCGCCGCGATAGGCCTCGGTCCCCTCCACCTCTTCGATGAAGTCCGCCCGGCGGACGTCGGCCGGCGCCAGCGAATCCCGGGCGCAGACCGCCAGCGGGTAATCGTGCGGCGGATCGGAGATCGTCCGCCAGCAGTTGAGGGCGATGACGCGGCCGTAGCGGCGACGCTCCGGCGACGGGCAATCGACGGTCTCGGCGATCAGGCGGGCCGTGTCGGCGAGGCCGTCCTCGGCGCTCAGCCTCTGGTCCCAGCATTCGGCGATCAGCTGGCGCGCCGAGGCCGGCGTGAAATCGCAATGCACGCGCAGCACCGGCACCTGGAAGGCATCCGGCCCAGGCAGGCGCAGGACCGACGTGTTGGCGATCACCTTAGCGGCGCCGAGAGCCTCCCGGACGAGATCCTGCACCATCAGGAGATAGGGGCCATCGCGCATCGAGGCATCGCGCAGATCCATGTCCGGCAGGGGCTGGCGCACCAGCTGGAAGCCTTCCCGATCGAGCGAAGGCGCGGCCAGCGCGCGCGCATCGCGCACGGAGACGATATGGGGATCGACCACGAGGCGTGACTGCCGCTGGTCGCTGGTGTGGAACAGCGGCTTGTCCGCCTGCTCGCCGAGATAGTTCATCTCGGCCTGCACGTCCGGCCGCACGCCGGCATGCACAGCCCCGCGCCGAGCCGCTGCCCCTTCGAATGCCTGCCCCATACCCGTCCTTCCCTCTCGCAGCCCCGGCGCTTCGAGAGCGCCGACAATCCCGGCGCGAAGATAGGATGCCGGCCGGAGTCCGTCCACGCCGCCCTGAGCCGTCCGTCGCCATTCTCCGTTCACGCATTTTAGTTGACTTATTTTATATACTATACAGAATTATTAGATCGCTTTCCCAGAGGCCCGCCGGGCCGACGCCGAAGAGGGGAATTTTCCATGAGATCGCTTTTCGGGCGCCTGGCCCGCGTCACCGCCGCCGTCGCCCTCGCAACCGCATTGGCCGCCGGCACCGCCCAAGCGGCCGACAAGGTGGTGCGCGTCGGCTACCAGAAATACGGCACCTTCCTGCTGCTGAAAGCCCGCGGCCTCCTGGAGAAGAAGCTGGAACCGCTCGGCTATTCCGTCGCCTGGACCGAATTCCCCGGCGGGCCGCAGCTCCTGGAAGCACTGAACGTCGGGGCACTCGACGTCGGCATCACCGGCGAGGCGCCGCCGATCTTCGCCCAGGCTGCCGGCGCGCCGCTGGTCTATGTCGCCAACGAGCCGGCCGCGCCGCTGAGCGAGGCGATCCTGGTGCCCAAGGGCAGCCCGCTCAACAGCGTCGCCGAGCTCAAGGGCCGGAAGGTCGCCCTGAACAAGGGCTCGAATGTCCACTACCTGCTGGTCAAGGCGCTGGAGAAGGCCGGCCTGAGCTATGCCGACATCACGCCGGTGTTCCTGCCGCCGGCCGATGCGCGCGCCGCCTTCCAGAACGGCAATGTCGATGCCTGGGTGATCTGGGATCCCTTCCAGGCCTCCGCCGAAGTGACCCTGGAAGCCCGAACCCTGGCCAGCGGCGAGGGGCTGGTGTCCAACCACCAGTTCTATCTGGGCGAACGTGGCTTCGTCTCCGCCAACGGCCCCGCGGTCGATGCCATCGTCGCCTCGATCAAGGAGATCGACGACTGGGCCGGGACCAATATCGACCAGGCCGCGACCGAGCTCTCGCCGGCCGTCGGCATCCCGGTCCCGGTGCTCAAGCTCGCCCTTGGCCGCCAGTCCTGGGGCGTCAGGCCGATCTCGGCCGAAGTCGTCGCCGAACAGCAGAAGATCGCCGACACGTTCCACGCGCTGAAGCTGATCCCCAAGCCCCTGACGGTCCAGGACGCGGTGCGCGGCAACGGATCCTGAGCCATTCCCGGAAAGGTGCGGCCATGACCGCCTCCTCCCTTCGTCTCCCGCGCGGCGCCGCCGCCTGGCTGCTGCCGATCCTGCTGCTGGCCGGCTGGGAGATCGCGGCCGACACCGGCCTGATCTCTGCCCGCACCCTGCCGGCGCCGAGCGCCGTGGCGCTGGCCTTCCGGCAGGCCCTCGACGACGGCACCCTGCTGCACGCGGTGGCGATCAGCGGCCTGCGGGCACTGCAGGGCCTCGTCATCGGCGGGCTGATCGGCTTTGCCTTCGGCGTGCTCAACGGCCTGTGGAAGCCGGCCGAGCTCCTGCTCGATTCGACCCTGCAGATGCTGCGCAACGTGCCGCACCTGGCCATCATTCCGCTCGTGATCCTGTGGTTCGGCATCGGCGAGGAGGCCAAGGTCTTCCTCGTCGCCCTCGGCGTGCTGTTCCCGGTCTATCTCAACACCTATCACGGCATCCGCACCGTCGATCCGGCGCTGGTGGAAATGGCCAGGGTCTACGGCCTCGGCCCCTTCGCCCGCTTCTTCCGGGTGGTGCTGCCGGGCGCCCTGCCCTCGATCTTCGTCGGCCTGCGCTACGGCCTCGGCCTGATGTGGCTGACCCTGATCGTGGCCGAGACCATCTCCGCCTCCTCGGGCATCGGCTACATGACCATGAACGCCCGCGAGTTCATGCAGATCGACATCGTGCTGATGGGCATCATCGTCTATGCGCTGCTCGGCAAGCTCTCCGACGTGATCACCCGGGCGCTGGAACGCTCCACCCTCTCCTGGCATCCGAGCTATGCCGCTGCAGCGGAGGCACGCGCATGAGTCTCACCGCCGAATTCCTCGAAGATCCCTATTTCGGAGCCGCCCTGCTGCCGCAGGCGCGCAGCGAGGAGGTGCCGGCGCCGCGCAAGCCGGCACGTGCCGGCCTGGCGGTCGAGCTCAGCGGCGTGACCAAGGCCTTCGGAGCGCGCGACGTGCTGCGCGGCCTCGACCTCGGCATCGCCGCCGGCGAGTTCGTTGCCGTGGTCGGACGCTCGGGCGGCGGCAAGTCGACGCTGCTGCGCCTGCTGGCCGGCCTCGACCGGCCGAGCAGCGGCATGGTCGCCATCGGCGGCGTGCCGATCCGGGGCATCCCCGCCACCGCGCGGCTGATGTTCCAGGACGCGCGGCTGCTGCCCTGGCAACGTGTCGTGGCCAATGTCGGCATTGCCCGCGAACCGGGATGGCGCGCCAACGCCCTTGCCGCGCTAGAGGCGGTCGGCCTGGCCGATCGAGCCGACGATTGGCCGGGCACGCTGTCGGGCGGCCAGCGCCAGCGGGTGGCGCTGGCCCGCGCCCTGGAAAGCCGGCCGAGCGTGCTGCTGCTGGACGAGCCGTTCGGAGCGCTCGATGCCCTGACACGCCAGGAGATGCACCAGCTTCTCTGCCGACTCTGGCGCGAGCGCGGCTTCACCGCCGTCCTGATCACCCACGACGTCGGCGAGGCGGTGGCGCTGGCCGACCGCGTGCTGGTGCTGCGGGAGGGCACCATCGCCCTCGACCAGCGCGTGACGCTGCCGCACGGTGATCGGAGCGGCGCCGATGCGGCGGCCGCCGAGCTGAAGGCGCGGATCCTCGCCGCTGTCTGACCCGGCCGCCGGCGTCACATCAGCGGCTTGACGCCGTCCTTCTCCGCCTGGATCGAGCGGGCCGTCAGGCTGCCGTCCGCGGCGCGCGTCACGAAGACGGACACGGCCGCACCGGGCTTGAGCAGGCTCCGGTCGCCGGGGATGAGGGAGACGATCCGCACGCCGGGGTCGACCTGGATCGCCTGCGTGCCGCCCTTGTAGGCCAGTTGCAGCGTCCGCCCCTTCGGCGCGCTCGCGACCGTGGCGACTGTGGCGTTGGTCATGGTCTGCCCGGGCCCCGACATCGGGCGATGGCCCTCGCCGGTGCCGCGCATCGCCTCCGGGAAGATGTGGACCTCCTGAGCGTGCAGCTTGCCGTCGGGCCCTTCGACGGCGGCGGAGCCGACGAAGTCCCCGGCCTTGATGTCCTCGAGCTTGCGATCCGCGACCGCGCCAATCCTGACGCCCTCCGGCAGGGCGATGCTCGCCTCCCCGCCATCCGATTGCCTGACCGTGAGTTTGTCTGCGGCAACGGCGACGATGGTGCCGGAAATGCGGTTGGACGGGGTCTGCGCCGATGCCGGCGCAAGGCCGAAGGCCAGCGCCAAGCCGACGATGAGGGTGGTCGATCGCATGGGAGCCGCCTTTGTCGGGCCGTCCGTCAGGATACGGCCGGAACCTTAGCGCCGCTTCCCGCACCGGCGTCATCACGCCTCATCACGATGCCGCGCGCGGCGCCGCCAACGTCGGAATTGCGTTGCGGCCGGGCCCGGAGGAATGTCGGATTCCGCCGGGCGCCACCGGCGGAAGCTCAGGATCGACGGCCATGGATGCAACCGAACTGAAGGCGCTGCAGGCGCCGCTGAAGCAGGCCTATCGCGACGATGCGGCGCAGGCCCTGGTGACGCTGCGGGCGAAGGGCGCGATCGACGACCGGGCGATCGCCTGCAAGGTCGAGACCGGACGGGCCCTCGCCGTCGCCGGGCTGCATCCGGCCACGGGCGGAACCGGCCTGGAGCTCTGTTCCGGCGACATGCTGCTGGAGGCGCTGGTCGCCTGCGCCGGGGTGACGCTGAAGGCGGTGGCGACGGCGCTCGACTTCCGCCTGAAGGCGGCGACGGTCGAGGCGGAGGGCGACCTCGACTTTCGCGGCACGCTGGGCGTGGCCCGGGACGCGCCGGTCGGCTTCCGCGCCATCCGCCTGCGCTTCGCCCTCGACACCGACGAGCCGCAGGAGCGCGTCGATGCGCTGCTCAAGCTGACGGAGCGCTATTGCGTGGTGTTCCAGACGCTCAACACGCGGCCCGAACTGTCGGTGGCGATGAAGGAATGAGGGGCAGGCCCCCATAGGCGCTAGGATAAGGCCTGACCACGCCGCTGCTGGGAAAGGCGACGCCCTCTCAGCCGTCATGGCCGGACTTGATCCGGCCATCCACGCGACCATTGTCGGCGCAGAAAAGGGCAGCGGCCAAGGGTATGCCAAACCGGCTGCCGTTGCGTTCGCGTGGATGGCCGGATCAAGTCCGGCCATGACGCTACTGAACGGGCGAGCCCATTTCTCCGACGATCGCGTATCCTAGCGCCTATAGGGCAGGCCCCCTTCACCTCGCGTGCCGTGTCCCGGGAGGACGGCCTCAGGACCGTCCCACAACAGCCCGCACCGCCGCCTCGAACGCCTTGCCTCGTTCCTCGAAGTTGCGGAACTGGTCGAAGGAGGCGCAGGCCGGCGACAGCAGCACGACCGGCTCGGCGAGCCCCGAGGCCGCCGCGTCGGCGGCAGCGAGTTCCACCGCCCGCTCGATCGTCCCGGCGCGGACATACGGCACCCGGCCCTCCAGCGTCGCCGCGAACGCCTCGGTCGCCGCGCCGATCAGGTAGGCCTTGGCGATCTTGGGAAAGAAGCCCTCGAGCGAGACGATGCCGCCGGTCTTGGCCTTGCCTCCGGCGATCCAGAACATCGTGTCGAAGGAGGCCAGCGCCTTGGCCGCCGCATCGGCGTTCGTGGCCTTGGAATCGTTGACGAACAGCACCGGTCCCAGGCGGCCGACCTGCTGCATGCGATGCGCCAGCCCGGGGAAGCTGCGCATTCCCGCCTGGATGCGCCCGGCGTCGAGGCCGGCCGCAGTGGCGGCGGCGAAGGCGGCACAGGCGTTCTGGGCATTGTGGGCACCGCGCAGCGAGCCGATGCCGGCAAGGCTCGCCACCGGCTCGGCCGTGCTGCCGCGGGCACGATAGAGCGTCTCGCCCTCGGCATAGACGCCGTCGGCGAGCGGCCCGAGCACGGAGATGCGCACGACGGTTCGGCCCTCGGCCTCCAGCCGGTCGGCGATGGTGCGCGAAAAATCGTCGTCGACGCCGACCACGGCGGTTCGGGCGCCGGCCGCCAGCCGCGCCTTGATCGCGGCATAGGCCTCGATGCTGCCGTGCCGGTCGAGATGGTCCTCGGTGACGTTGAGCAGCACGGCCACCGACGGGTCGATGGTCGGGGCGAGATCGATCTGGAACGAGGAGCACTCGATCACGTGCACCCGCTCAGGCGCCGGCGGCTCCAGCGACAGGATCGCCGTGCCGATATTGCCGCCGAGTTGCACGTCGCGCCCGGCGGCGGCGAAGAGATGGGCGATCAGCGCCGTCGTGGTCGACTTGCCGTTGGTGCCGGTGATGGCGATGAAGGGCGCCTCGGGCGCGGTCGCCCGGCGCTGGCGTGCGAACAGCTCGATGTCGCCGATCACCTCGACGCCGTGCGACCTGGCAAGCCCGACCGTCCAGTGCGGCTCGGGATGGGTGAGCGGCACGCCGGGGGACAGCACCAACGCGGCGACGCCGGCCCAGTCGAGGGTGTCGAGGGCCTGCGCCGCAAGGCCCTTGGCCTGCGCCTCCGCGACCCTGGCCGGGCTGTCGTCCCAGACGACCGGCCGGGCGCCGCCGGCCTGGAGCGCCAGCGCCGTGGCAAGGCCGGAGCCGCCGAGCCCGAACACGGCGAGCGTGCGGCCGGCGAAGACGGTGATCGGCGTCATGACGGACCTATCGCAGCTTCAGCGTGGCGAGGCCGATCAGCGCCAGCACCACCGAGATGATCCAGAAGCGCACCACCACTTGCGGCTCCTTCCAGCCGAGCTGCTCGAAATGGTGGTGGATCGGCGCCATGCGGAACACGCGCTTGCCGGTGTAGCGGAAGGAGATCACCTGGATGATCACCGAGGCGGCCTCGAGCACGAACAGGCCGCCGATCACCGCCAGAACGATCTCGTGCTTGGTGGCGACGGCGATGGTGCCGATCATGCCGCCGAGCGCCAGGGAGCCGGTGTCGCCCATGAAGATCTGCGCCGGCGGCGCGTTGAACCACAGGAAGCCGAGCCCGGCGCCGATGGTGGCGCCGCAGATGATGGCGAGTTCGCCGGTGCCCGGCACGAAATGGATCTGCAGGTAGTTGGAGAAGACCGCGTTGCCGGCGAGGTAGGAGATAAAGCCGAAGCTCGCCGTGGCGACCATCACCGGCACGATGGCGAGGCCGTCGAGGCCGTCGGTCAGGTTGACGGCGTTGCCGGCGGCGACGATGACGAAGGCGGCCAGCACCACGAAGAAGATCGACAGGTTGACGAGCAGGTCCTTGAAGAAGGGGAAGGCCAGCGAGGTGGAGAAGGGTGGCGAGCCCGCGACATAGGCGATGCCCACGGCCGCCAGGCCCGCGATAGCCGCCTCGATGCCGAGCCGGGCCCGGCCGGAATAGCCGTTATGGCTCTGCTTGGTCACTTTCAGGTAGTCGTCATAGAAGCCGACGGCGCCGAAGCCGAGCGTCACCAGGATCACCACCCAGACATAGGCATTGGTGAGATTGGCCCAGAGCAGCACCGAGACCATGAGGCCCGACAGGATCATCAGGCCGCCCATGGTCGGCGTGCCCTTCTTGGACAGGTGCGACTGCGGCCCGTCCTCGCGAATCGGCTGCCCCTTGCCCTGCTTGATCCTGAGCCAGGAGATGCTGGCCGGGCCGAAGAAGAAGACGAACAGCAGGGCCGTCGCGATCGCTCCGCCGGTCCGGAAAGTGATGTAGCGAAAGACGTTGAGCAGTTCGACGTGTTCGCTGAACCGGCTGAGCCAATAGAGCATGGGAAACCCTTCGAGCAGTGGGGACGGCACATCGGCCGCCGCCCTCGCTTCATGCCGATGATGGGAAAGGGCGGAGAGCCTTTGAGATCAAACCTGTGCCGGTTTCAAGGTGGCGGTGGGCAAAAAATGCGGCTTGTCCCGGGTCAGGCATCCGACACCGCCGCAATTGCCGCCCGGGCGACGTCATGGTCGGAAAAGGGCAGGACCTCGGCGCCGACGATCTGGCCGGGCTCGTGTCCCTTCCCGGCGATCAGCAGGGCATCGCCTTCGGCCAGCCCGGCGACGGCCGTGCGGATCGCCTCGGCCCGGTCGCCGATCTCCACCGCGCCCGACGCGGCGGCCATGATGGCGGCGCGGATCGCGGCCGGGTTCTCGGTGCGCGGATTGTCGTCGGTGACGATGACGCGGTCGGCCAGGCGGGTCGCGATCTCGCCCATCATCGGCCGCTTGCCGGGGTCACGATCGCCGCCGCAGCCGAACACCACGACCAGATCGCGGCGGACGAAGGGGCGCAGCGCCTCCAGCGCCTTCTCCAGCGCATCGGGCTTGTGGGCATAGTCGACGAAGACGGGCGCCCCGCGGGCCGAGCCGACGAGGTCGAGGCGCCCCTTGGCGCCCTCCAGCGTCTCCAGCGCCGCGAAGACCGCGGCCGGGTCGGAACCGCTGCCGATGCACAGCCCGGCCGCCACCAGGGCGTTCTCGACCTGGAAATGCCCGGCCAGCGGCAGACGCACGGCATGGGCCTTGCCGGCATGCTCCAGGTTCAGCTTCTGAGAGAAGCCTTCCACATCGGACGACAACAGCTTGATGGCGCTGCCGTTCTTTCCGACGGTCAGGACATCGAGCCCGTGCACCGTCGCGGCGGCTATAAAGGCGGCCGCCTCGGGATGATCGGCCTCGATCACCGCGGCGGCGCCCGGCGGCAGGAGCTCCGAGAACAGCCGCAGCTTGGCGTCGCGATAGGCTTCCACCGTCGGGTGATAGTCGAGATGGTCGCGCGACAGGTTGGTGAAGCCGCCCGCCGCCAGCCGGACCCCGTCGAGCCGATGCTGGTCCAGCCCGTGCGAGGAGGCCTCCATGGCCAGGTGCGTGACGCCGCGGCCGGCGATGTCGTCGAGCAGGGCGTGCAGCGCCACCGGATCGGGCGTGGTCAGGGAGCCGTAGGTCTCGCCCCAGGGTGCGACCAGCCCGACCGTACCGACCGAGGCCGCCTGCAGACCGAGGCTCGCCCAGATCTGGCGCACGAAGGCGGCGACGGAGGTCTTGCCGCTGGTGCCGGTGACGGCGGCGATGGTCGCCGGCTGGCGCGGGTGGAAGGCGGCGGCGACCGCGCTCAGCGCCTTGCGGGCATCGACGACCCTGGCGAAGGCGACGCCGTCCGGCAGCGGCGCCTCGTGCTCGCCGAGCACGGCGACCGCGCCATTGGCGACCGCCTGGGCCGCAAAGCTCATGCCGTCGACCTTGGTGCCCGGCATGGCGCAGAACAGCCAGCCAGGGCGGGCGGCGCGGGAATCGACGGTGATGCCGGCGATGGCCGTCGTCGCAAAGCGCGGATCGAGCGCCGCATCCTCCGGCAGCAGGGAGGCGAGCGGGCGGATGGTCATTGCGCCGCCGCCAGCTTTGCCGTCGGGCCGATCGGCGGCGGGTTGTTCGGCACCGGCTCGAAGCGCGGCTGGACGCCGAGCAGCGGGGCGATGCGCTCGATCACCTTGCCGGCGGTCACGCCGGCATTCCAGGCGGCGGTGGTGTAGCCATAGCTTTCGGGCACGGGCTTGGGCTCGTCATAGATGGTCAGCACGAGGTATTTCGGCTTGTCGAACGGGAATACTGCCATGAAGGTGGTGAAGTTGAAATTCTTGTTCTTGGAATAGCGGCCATTGATGATCTTCTCGGCCGTGCCGGTCTTGCCGCCGACCTGGTAGCCGGGGATGTCGACCTTCTTGGCCGAGCCGTTGGTAGCGTTGAGGCGCAGGAGGTAGCGCATCACGTCCGAGGTGCGCTGCTGGAGCACGACGGGCGACTCGGCCATGGCGGTGGCGGCGTCGCGCTTGAGGAAGGTCGGCTTGACGAGGTGGCCGCCGTTCATCATCGCGGCGACGGCCATGAGCGCCTGCAGCGGCGCGACGTTGAGACCCTGGCCGAAGGCGATGGTGGCGGTCGAGAGCTCGACCCAACGCGCGGGCAGCAGCGGCGCCGCGTTCTCCGGAAGCTCCGTCACCAGCCGGTCGAGCTGGCCCATCTTCTTCAGGAAGGCCTTGTGATAGGGGACGCCGAGCGCCAGGGCGATGCGGGCCGAGCCGATGTTCGAGGAATAGGTGAACACTTCCGGCAGGGTCAGGATGCGATGCTGGGCGTGGTAGTCCGGGATGAGCCAGCGCCCGAAGCGTAGGCTGGAGCGGGCGTCGAGCCGCGAATTGGTGTTGAACTTGCCGGAATCGACGCCCATGGCCAGCGTCAGGGCCTTGAAGGTCGAGCCCATCTCGTAGACGCCGACATTGATGCGGTTGATCCGGTCATGGTCGAGCGCGTCGGCCGGGTTGTTCGGGTCGAAGTCCGGCAGCGACACCAGCGAGATCATCTCGCCGGAGTTGACGTCGATGACGGCGCCGGCCGCCGCCTTGGCGCGGAAATGCGCCATGCCCTGCACCAGTTCGTCGCGCAGCACGTTCTGGGCGCGCAAGTCGATCGACAGTTGCACCGGCTTGAGGTCGTCCGGATTGGTCGGCGCGTAGCCGAGCGCCGCCAGTTCGCTGAGGCCGCGCTTGTTGTCGATGTACTTCTCGATGCCGGCGATGCCCTGGTTGTCGATGTTGACCGAGCCGAGCACGTGGCTCACGGTCGGGCCGTTCGGGTAGATGCGCTTGTTCTCGGTCAGGAAGCCGACGCCGGGCAGGCCGAGCTTGTAGATGTCGGCGCGCTGCTTGGGCGTGATCTCGCGCTTGAGCCAGACGAAGCCCTTCTTCGACGCCAGCTTCTCGCGCAGGTCGCGCGCATTGAGCTCGGGCATCGCGGCCGACAGGAGCTCCGTGGCCTCGTCGACGTCGACGAGCTTCCTCGGCTCGGCATAGAGCGAGGCGACCTTGACGTCGGTCGCCAGGACCTCGCCGTTGCGGTCGACGATGTCGGGCCGCGCCGCGGCGAGCTGGCCCTGGGCCGAGAGCTTGGCGCTGTACTGGTCCTCCGGCCCCATGCCCAGCATGGTCAGCCGTCCGATGATGGCGACGTAGAGGCCGGCAAAGGCGAGCATGATGAAGAGGATGCGGCTGGCGCTCTTCTCCAGCTTGCCGGCCCTGCGCCGCGGCAGCGGCTCGGGCTTGCCCGGCAGCACATGGTCCTGCGCGCTCCAACCGGCCTCGTCCGCCGGCTGCTGCGCCGCGGCGTCGCGCTCGAGAATGTCGTCCGGCGTGGACAGGTGGGTCATTGCGTCGATCCCGTGACTTTCGGCGCCCCGAGGCCGAGCCCTTCAAGCTTCTTGGCGATCAGGTCCTCCTGCGAGGACTTTTCCGGCAGCTCGGAGGGCTTGACGATCTGCTCGACCTCCATGGGCTGGAGGTCGAGATGCTTGCGCGCCAGCGCGGTGATGCGCTCGGGCTGGGTCAGGTAGGCCCACTCGGCCCGCAGCGCGCCGATGGCGACGCGCTCGACCTCGATGTCGCGCCGCAGCTTGGCCACCTTCTCGGCCTGGCGGGTGGCCTCGTACTTGATCGAATAGACGCCGATGGCGGCGGCGATCAGCACGCCGAACAGGATGAGGTTGAGCAGGCGGGTCATCGACGTCTCCCGGCGCTGAGCGCGAGATCGGGCAGTCCAAGAAAATCCGTGCCAGTGTCGCGGGCAGGCGCGGCGGTGCGGATCGCAGCGCGCAGCTTGGCCGAGCGGGCGCGCGGATTTGCCGCCGCCTCCGCCGCCGAGGCAGCGACGGCGCCGCGATGCACGAGTTCGAAGGTCGCGGGCGCGACGCTCTGCTGCGGCTGATGGCGCGAGCCGCCGGCATCGCGGCGCGAGCGATCGGCCAGGAAGGTCTTGACGATCCGGTCTTCCAGCGAATGGAAGGTGACGACCACCAGCCGGCCGCCGGTCCGCAGGATGCGCTCGGCCGCCAGCAGGGCGTCGGCGAGCTCGTTCAGCTCGCGGTTGACGGCGATGCGCAAGGCCTGGAAGGCACGCGTCGCCGGGTGGATGTCGCCCGGCTTGGCGCGGATGACGCGTCCGCACAGCTCCGCCAGGTCGCGCGTGCGCAGGAACGGCGTCGCGGCCCGGTCGGCGACGATGGCGCGCGCCAGGGCGGAGGCGCGGCGTTCCTCGCCCAGCGTCCAGAACAGGCGCGACAGGTCCGCCTCGGGCAGCGTGTTGACCAGGTCGGCGGCGCTGGGACCACGCCCCTCCATGCGCATGTCGAGCGGGCCGTCCTGGCGGAAGGAGAAGCCGCGCTCGGCCTGGTCGAGCTGCATGGAGGAGACGCCGATGTCGAGCATGACGCCGTCCACCGCCTCCAGGCCGAGCCCGCGCGCCACGCCGTCGAGGTTGGAAAAGCGGTCCTCGACCAGGGTGAGCCGGCCCTGCATGGCCGAGACCAGGCCCATGCCGTCGGTGATCGCGGTGGGATCGCGGTCGATCCCGATCACCCGCGTGCCGGGCTCGGCCAGAACGGCGCGGGTGTAGCCGCCGGCGCCGAACGTGCCGTCGATGATGGCGTCCCCCGCCTTGGGCGTGAGCGCCGCCATCACCTCGGGCAGCATCACGGGGATATGCCGATGATCCTGCCGGGCGTCGTCGGACGGGGGGGGAGGCGAGGCAGGCATCGGGGTCTCGAACGGCGGCGCGGCCCGAGATTTCGGGCAAAATGATCCGAGCCCATTAACGGCGAGGAAGGGTTAACGAACCGTGTCCGCAGCCCCCTCGTCCCCTGCCCCGCCGCTCAGGCGCGGCGTGCGATGACACCCCAGACCAGCAGCAGGATGACGGCGCCGACGACGGCGCCGATGAAGCCGGCGCCCTGGCCGGCATGGTACCAGCCCAGGACCTGGCCGAGCCAGGTGGCGACGAAGGCGCCGACGATGCCCAGCACCGTGGTGAGGATAAAGCCCTTCGGCTCGTTGTCGCCCGGCATGAGGAACTTGGCGACGACGCCGGCGAGAAAGCCGATGATGATGGTCCAGAGGATACCCATGGCAGCTCCGATGCAAGGCATTGCCCGCAATGCAACCGGATGCGGCCGCCAATGTTCCCCAAGGCCGCGACGAATGCGGCGTGGAGCCGGGATGGGCGCCGGCTGCTCCGCCTCCTCGCTTCGACGCGTCCTTGCGATTTGACGGGATCCGTCAAATCGCAAGGCGCTTCAGGCTGCGGTGCTGCGCACGTAGAGGCGCCAGCCGAGCAGGACGATGATCGCGCCCACCACGGCGCCGACGAAGCCGGCCTTCTCGCCCGGCGCGTAAAGGCCCATCTCCTGGCCCAGCCAGGTGGCGACGACGGCGCCGATCACCCCGAGCACCGTGGTGAGGATGAAGCCCGTCGGATTGGTGTTGCCGGGCGTGAGCATGCGGGCCAGCAGCCCGGCGACGAAGCCGATGAGGATGGTGCCGATGATCTGCATGCTTCCCTCTGCGCCAGGCCGCCGCCGCGGCGGATACCTTGCCGGACTGTGGCCCGGCGGGACGACTCAGGCAAGAGGCCCGGCCCGCATGGCCGCGTCGGTCCCCGAGGGGAGAAATGCCAGTCGGCCTATAAGCCGGGTTCTGTAGGGCCCGCATCGCTGCGGACGTGGCGGCCATTCCTCTGGGGCCGCCGTCGCCGGCGACCTCGATGCGACCAACCCGGACGGCAGCGCGGAAACGCGCTCCGGCGCGTCCGAAGACCGCCGCGGCCATCCCTATTCGGTCTTGCTCCGGATGGGGCTTGCCATGCTGCTCCCGTTGCCGGTCGCACGGTGCGCTCTTACCGCACCCTTTCACCCTTACCCCGGCACGCCGGGGCGGTTTGCTTTCTGTGGCGCTATCCCTGGGGTCGCCCCCGCCGGACGTTATCCGGCATCCTGTTTCCGTGGAGCCCGGACTTTCCTCCATTCCCGAGGGAACAGCGGCCGCCCGGCCAACTGGCGCGGCTGGTGTGACGCAGCCGCGCCCCGCCGTCAACAAAAACAGGCGATCGCCGGGCCGGGAGCCGCCGCGCCGCGCGACCGGAGAGCCGAGCGGCGCCTGCGGCCTCACCGCTTCGTGATGGCGCTCCGGCCCGGCTCTGCGCCTATGACAGGGCCGGACGTAACCTTTGTCGGCTCCCCGGCGAACAGGACCATGTCGAACGGGCTGGACACCATCGAAGCACGGCTGGGCGGGCTGATGCGGGCAGCCCTGGCGGGCGACGCGGCGGCCTACCGGACGTTGCTGCGCGAGCTCGGCGCCCATCTGCGCCGCTACTTCCTGCGGCGGCTCGGATCGGACCGCGCGGCGGATGCGGAGGATCTGGTGCAGGAGACGCTGATGGCCGTGCATGCGCATCGCGCGACCTACGACGCCGGACGGCCCCTGACCGCCTGGGTCCACGCGATCGCGCGCTACAAGCTGATCGACCATGTCCGCCGCGGCCGTACGGCGCTGCCGCTCGAGGATGCCGAAGCGGCGCTGGCCGCCGATTCCCTGCTGGCGGGCGGGGACATCGAGGCCGCCCTGCACCGCCGCGACGTGGAGCGCGTGCTGGCGACGATCCCAGAACGCCCGAGGGAGCTGATCCGCAGGGTCAAGCTGGAGGGACATTCGATCGCCGAGACCGCCGCCCGGAGCGGCCTTTCGGAGAGCGCGGTCAAGGTCGGCATCCACCGCGGGCTGAAGGCGCTCGCGGCACGGTTCGGAGGGCGAGGCAGGTGACGAGCACCGAAGACCTCATCGAGCGTCTGGCGGGAGACCTGGAGCCGGTCGCATCCGGCGCGGTCCTGCGCCGGCTCGCCCTCGGCATCGGCGCCGGCGCGCTCGTCTCCGTCGCGATCATGCTCGCCGGGCTCGGCGTCCGGCCGGACATCGCCGCCGCAGCCGCAACCGGTCCATTCTGGATCAAGCTCGGCTACACCGCCGTGCTGGCCGTCGCCGGTCTGCAGGCGGTGGAGCGGCTCGGGCGGCCGGGCGGCCGGGCGGCGGGCGCCTTCGGCCTCGCCGCGCTGGCGATCGTCCTGGCGGGCCTCGGCGGCGCGATCGAGCTCGGCCTGGCGCCCCAGGACGAACGCGGACGCCTGCTGACGGGAGCCTCGGCCGCGGTCTGCCCCTGGCTGATCCTCGGCCTGTCGGTGCCGATCCTGGCGGGCGCGGGCTGGGCGCTGCGCGGCCTGGCGCCGACGCACCTGCCCCTCGCCGGCTGCGCCGCCGGGCTGGCCTCGGGCGGCCTCGCAGCCGCGATCTACGCCTTCCACTGCAACGAGACGGCAACCGCGTTCCTGGCGAGCTGGTATACGGCGGGCATCCTCGGCGCCGGCCTGGTCGGCGCCCTCATCGGCGGACGGCTGCTGCGCTGGTGAAGAGCCCCTCCCGAAGAAGAGGCGGGCCCCGAAGGGCCCGCAAGTCGATCTTGGGAGGGAGAGACGGGAGCAACCCGTCGAGGCCGATAAGACCCCGGATCTCCCCGCCGTGCCGTGCGAAAAATCACGCGGCGGTCGGCTCGGCCTTCAGCCAGCGATCCAGCAGGGCGACGTCGCCGGTCTCGACCGCGGCCGCCACGCGCCGCCCCACCGCCGCGCCGAACTTGTAGCCATGGCCCGAGCAGGCCGACACGACCAGGGCGCAGCCGCGCTCGGCCAGGAAGAAGCGCTCGTCGGCCGTGAAGGTGTAGGCGCAGGTGACGACATCGGCGATGGCGTATTCCTCGATCCGGGCGATCGGCGGCGAGAACCAGCGGCGGATCGCCTCCCCTTCCCCCGGCCGCGGCGTGCGGTCGGCATCGGCGTCGTCGGTCCGGACCTTGTGGCGACCGGTCCCGAACTTCAGGCCGCCCTCCGCGCTCGGCGGCACGACATAGCCGTCGGCATCGCCGCCGACATCGAGGATCACCGGCGCCCGCGCCCAGGCGGCGGCGAGGTCGGCCGGCGGCGTCACATAGGCGAGCGCCGTGCGCCAGGGCTGCAGCGACGCGGCTAGATCGGGGAACAGGCGCAGGACCCAGGCGCCGGCGGCGACCACGACGCGGTCAGCCTCGACGACCTCGCCGGATGCGGTGGCGAC
Source organism: Labrys sp. Lb11 (assembly GCF_057554225.1). Lineage (NCBI taxonomy): Bacteria > Pseudomonadati > Pseudomonadota > Alphaproteobacteria > Hyphomicrobiales > Xanthobacteraceae > Labrys > Labrys sp. Lb11. Next base: position 281,414 of record NZ_BAAJOT010000006.1, on the reverse strand, counting down.
GCGGCCATCGTCGACATCGACGGCGACGACATCGGTGCCGGTGCGCAGCACCGCGCCGCGCTCGCGGAGCCAGGCGGCGAGGTCGGCGGCGATGCGCCGGCAATGCAGCGCTCCGCCCTCGGCGCTGAAGTAGGAATAGCGCAGGCTCGCCGGATCGAGGAAGGGATAGCGCGCTGCCGTCTCGGCCGGATCGAGCAGGCTGTAGGCATAGCCGCCGCGGTCGAGCCCTTCGCGGAAGGCCTCGGCCTCGTCGCCGGGCCGCTGCGACACGCACAGCACGCCGACGGCGTCGAGATGGCTGCGGCCGAGGTCGCGCCACATCTCGTCCCAGGCTTCGAAGGCCTCGGTGATGGTCCGCGCATAGCCGTCGGCGCCGCCATAGGCGCGGCGGATGATGCGGTGGTGGTCGCCGGAGGCGGCGAGCGGGTTGGGCAGCGGGCCGCGCTCGAACAGCGTCACCGCGTGACCGCGCTTGACCAGCGACCAGGCCGTGGCAAGGCCGGCAATGCCGCCGCCGATGATGGTGATGCGCATCGACAAACTCCTCATCGATCGCCGGCCGCCCCGGCACCGGCCAGCTTCAGGGCCGCGACGTCGCGCAGCGTCTCGATGGTCGAGGCATCGGCGATGCCGTCGACCCGTTCCTGGCGGAAATGGCGCTGGAACGCGCGCACCACCGCCGCCGTCAGGTCGTCATAGCGGCCGGTGACGGCGATGCCGTAGCCCAGCATGGCGAACATGGCCTGCAGCGCCTCGACCGGCTGGCCTTCGTCGCCGGGCGAGAAGAAACGGCCACCGCGGATCGGCGCCGGCGGCACCCACAGCCCGGCGCCGGCCTCCGCCAGCCGCCGCCAGTCGAACAATTCGCCCGGGTCCTCCTTGCGCAGCGGCGCGATGTCGGAATGGGCGAGCACGAACTCGGGCCGGATGGCCCAGCGCCGCACGATATCGGCGGACAGCGCCGTCACCGCCGCCATCTGCGCCTCGGGAAAGGCGACATAGCCCCATTCATGACCGGGATTGACGATCTCGATGCCGATCGAGCGCGAGTTGATGTCCTCCAGGCCGGCCCAGATCGACCGCCCGGCATGCCAGGCGCGCCGCGCCTCCGGCACCATCTGCAGCACGCGCCCGTCCTCGAACACGAAATAGTGGCAGGACACCTCGGCCAGCGGGTCGGCGAGCTTGCGCAGCGCCGAGGCCGCATCCGGCATGCCGGTATAATGGAGGATCAGCATGGACGGCGCGAGGCCGCCGGCCCGTTCGCCATGATTGGGCGAGGGATGGACTTTCGCGGCGATCGGACTGTCGGGTGCGGGCAAGGCCATGGCGTCATGTGCCGCGAATGGCGGCTGATGACAACGGGGATGTGATCCGGTCGGGGGAAGCAAGAGCCGTGCCCAAAGGCCCCGCGCTCGTTGACATCTTGCATTTGGCTCATTGCAGCCGCCATTATGGGATACCGTGATGCCACGATACCGATGGCCATCGCCCGGCTCACGGAGACCCGACCGAGGACATATGAAGAAGACCATTGGGGGACCAAAGTCTGGCGAGGCCGGTTACGTGCTCGGGCAGCGCGCGTTCGCGGCGATCACGGCTGTTGAAGGAATCAGCCTCAGCGCGGCAAGCCGCAAGCGACTTGCCGACATGAAGAAACGCGAGCTTTCACCCAGCGACCAGCGCCTCGAGGTGATCCGCGCCTATCGAGACGCCAAGTCGCGCGGGTGATGTCGCTCGACTACGACGCCTTCGACGACCCATACGCCTACAAGGGTACGACGACTCTCAAGAACAAGCTCGGTCTGCGCGATCCCGCTTTGCTCGAAGCGTTTGAGCTCGAGATGACGACATTGCGCGCCAGCGAGGCTCTACCGCGTGGCCGATACGATCCACATCACTATCGTCGCATCCATCGACATCTGTTCCAGGACGTGCACAGCTGGGCGGGCAAGTACCGCACGGTCCGCACGGCAAAAGGCGGGAATGCCTTTTGCTTTCCGGAATACATCGACGGTGAGATGAACCGGCTCTTCGCCACGCTCCCGGCGGCGCTCGAAGCGGAGACCGCCGAGCAGTTCCTCGCTGAAGCGGCACGTTTCCTTGCTGAGCTGAACGCCATCCACCCGTTCCGGGAAGGCAATGGCCGCTCGCAGCTCGCCTTCATGGCAGTGCTCGGCGAAGCTTCCGGATTTCCGCTCGATTTCGCGCTTGTCAGACGCGACACATTCCTTCCGGCGATGATCGCGAGTTACACGGGCGATCTTGCGCCATTGATTGTCGAACTCAGGCTTCTGCTGTGACGCAGCCGCCCCGCCCCGCCCTCACCCGCCCTCGTCCAGGCGCAGGCGGTTGAGCTGGCGCTTCATCGCCTCGAAGCGCTGCAGGTGGCCATCGCGGCGGCGCAGGGCGACGGCGGTGGAGAGCACGTCGATCACCACCAGGGCGGCGATGCGCGAGATGGTCGGGGTGTAGATGTCGGTGTTGTCGAGGGTCTCGACGATCAGCGCCACGTCGGCTTCGGCGGCGAGCGGCGAGTCCGAGCCGGTGATGGCGATGACCGCGGCGCCGCCGGCCCGCGCCGTGCGGGCAACGTCGAGGATGGACAGCGTGCGGCCGGTGTTGGAGATGACCACGGCGACGTCGCCGGGCCGCATCATCGAGGCGGCCATGACCTGCTGGTGCGAGTCCTGCTGCGCCCCGCATGGCACGCCGAACAGCGGGAACTTCTGCTGGGCGTCGTGGGCGACGACGCCGGAGGCGCCGAAGCCGAAGAACTCGATGGCGCGCGCCGCCTCGAGCAGGGCGATGGCCCGGGCCAGCGCCGCCTTGTCGAGATGGTGGCGGGCCCAGTCGAGGCTGGTGATGGTGTAGTCGAAGATCTTCTCGACGATCGCCTCGGGCCCGTCCGTGCCGAGCAGGACGGAATGGGTGGCCGGGGTGCCCAGCGCCAGGGCGTGGGCGAGCCGGAGCTTGAAATCTTGGAAGCCGGTGCAGCCGACGGCGACGCAGAAGCGGATCACGGTCGGCTGGCTGACATCGGCGAAGGCGGCTGTGTCGGCCAGGGTGGCGCTCGGCACCCGGTGGGGATCGGCGAGCACGGCCTCGGCGACCTTGCGCTCGGACTTGCGCAGGTCGGCGCTGGCCATGCGCACGACCTCCAGGATGTTCTGGGTGGTGACGCGCGGCGCGGAGTGGTCAAGCAACGACATCGTTCGATCCCCTCACCCGGATCAGGCCCATGCGGCGCCCGCCTTTGCGCATTGATTCGGGCTCGCGACGCAACTCCCTGAAAGGAAATGCCTTTCAGCCGGAAATCCGACGCGGCTTCAACCGAAACATTAATCCCGATGCAGGGTGTAAGCCATCTGCGTCCGCGCACGCGCCAGCGCGAAGGGCGCGGCTGCGACGGCTGCATCGATGGTCGCCGGGTCGGCGGTGTTGAAGGCGAACAGGCCGTAATGATGGGCGATCATCGCCGGGATGCGGCAGGCCGCGCACAGCGCCACGGCCTCATCCAGGGTGAAGTTGCCGGCAAAGCCGGCCTGCCGCAGCCTGTCCGAACGGCCGTTGACCGGAAGCAGCGCCAGGTCGGCGCCGAGCGCCGCCACTTCCTGGCGCTGGCCGTCGAAGGGCATGGTGTCGCCGGAATGGAAGACCGTGAAGCCGCCGGCCGTCAGGGCATAGCCGAGGAAACGGTGTCGCCCGTCCTCGTCCCGCTCCAGCGTCTCGTGGGCGGCGCGCACCGCCCGCACGCGCAGTCCCGGCAGAGGCTCGGCCGCCGCGCCGGCATCGAGCGGGATCAGCCGATCCTCGCCGACGCCGATGCGCTCGCGCGCCTGGGCCAGGGCGGCGGCGGGCACGACGAAGCGCAGCCGCGGGTGCAGGCGCGCCAGCGGCGCCAGCGTCCCCGGGTCCATGTGATCGGTGTGCTGGTGGGTGCACAGCACGAGGTCGAGGCCGGCGAGGCCTTCCGGGGTGACCGGCGGCGGCATCATCCGCTCGTGCGGGAAGGGCGTGCCGGCATATTTCCGGGCCAGCGAGTCGGAGAGATAGGGATCGATGACGACACGGTGTCCGCCGGCGTCGAGGATGAAGCCGGCCTGGCCGAGCCAGTGCAGCACGGTTCCCGCCCCGGCTGGCGCCGCCAGCCGGGGGGCCAGGGGGCCGCCGAACGCCGTCTCGACCAGCCCGATCCCCATCGCCGCTCAGCTCCTGGACGCTTCGGCGGCGATCGCCGCGATCGCGTCGAAACGCGGGCCGGAGGTCGGGATGTCGATGTGGAACACCTCGGCGATCACCTGGGTCCAGCCATGGATGAAGTAGGTCCAGCCGTCCTCGATCTGCAGGTTGCGCTCGGCCTGCTGGCGCCGGGCCTGGTCGAGGAAAACGAGGTCGCCGCGGTAGTTGAGGTCCCAGGCGATGCCGTCCCGGGGGAAGCGCGCCGCGTCGGTCAGGGGCGAGCCCGGCGCGTCCTTGCCCAGGCCGGTGGCGTTGATCACCAGCGAGCCGGGCTTGAGGCCGGCCAGCACCGCGTCATTGTCGGCTGGCGTCGGTGCCAGCACGTAGTCCACCGGGACGCGGGCGCCGAGCGCGGCATGGATGCGGCGGATCTCGTCGAGGCGGTGCTGGCTGCGGTTGGAGACGATGATGCGCGAGGGCACGTCGGCGCCGCGCTCGGCGCGCATCATGTGCCAGGTGAGCGCGATGGTCGAGCCGCCGGCGCCGATCGAGAACAGCTCGGCGCCCGTGCGGGCGAAATGCTGCGGCGGCAGGAAGCTGTCGAGCGCCAGGCCGGAGGAGATCGGGTCCTTGGCGTGGCAGACGAGGCGCCCGCCCTGCTTGGACAGGCAGCTGGTCTCGTCCATGAAGCGCGCATGCGGGTCGATCTCGTCGAACAGGTCGCGGCAGGCCTTGTAGAGATCGATCTTGTGGGTGGTGACGAGGGCGCCGAGCGAGAGCGGATCGGCCTTGATGAAGGCCACCGCCTCGCGATAGGCGGCGGGATCGGCGTGCAACGGAAAGTCGATGCCCTTGATCACGGCGCCGTCGAGGCCGAGATGGGCGGCCCAGGCCGGGAACACCCGCATGATCGAGCTCTTCGTCGTGGTCACGCCGATGAAATAGAAGGTCGGCTGAGTGGCGGGCGTGTAGCGGGTCATGGGCGGCTCTCGCGGGATCGGGATCAGGTCACGCTTGGGCCAGGATGCTGTCGACCAGCGCTGCCGGCCGGAAGCTGTAGGAGGCGTTGTCGACCGCCGTCCAGCCGCCGCGGCCGTCGTCGACGATGCGGCTGCGCATGCCGCCGGCCTTGGCGATGATGTCGTAGTCCTGGCCGGAGTCGGCGGGATAGGCGAAGGTCATGACCAGCTCGGTCGTGCCGGTGTTGACCGAGCGGTGGATCCAGTAGGGCGGCACGTAGCACAGGGTGCGCGGGCCGATCTCGACCGTGCGGATCTCGCCGGCCGGCGACTCCAGCAGCATCAGGCCGTGGCCGCTCTCGCCATAATACATTTCCGGGCGGTTGGCGTTGGCGTGGATATGCCCGCGGGTGAGGAAATATTCACGGCCGACCTTGCCGGGCAGCATGCGCGTCACGCCGATGATCATGTCGCCGGCATCGTTCGAAGGCTTGTAGTCCGTCACCTCGTAGACGACCGTGTCGCCCATCCGCTCGCGCAGGGCGCGATAGGCAGCCTCGTCCTCGTAGAGGCCTTCGAGGTCGGCAAGCGTCTTGGTGTAGCGGTTGGTCGCTCCCTTGAGCTCGCCGCCGGCGACGTCGACGAGGCAGATTCCCGGCTCGCGCAATGACATTCAGGCCTCCGATCGCTGTGGACGGCATGGCGACAAGGCCATGCCGAATTTGTAGCAATGCTACATCGACCTAACCCCAATATCAAGCGCAGTGCCGAAATCGTGTGCAAAATCGCGATTTTCGTTGCAAGGTCGGCAATATGACACCACTAAATTTTCACGAATGTTATTTCACTTCAAATTCGTATTGAAAATCACGCTTGACCGGCTTAAGATTTTGTATCTATGCTACAAAACAGGGCCGACAAAGAGCGCCCGTGACCGACGATTGGTGGAGGAAACGATGACCAGAGCCCTTCCAGCCTGCGTGCTGGCGGCCGCCCTTGCGGCGGGCAGCCTTGGCGCGGCCCAGGCAGCCGACTGCAAGGTCGGCGTCGCCATGTACACGCTGAACGCGCCCTACTTCGCCGCCCAGGAGGCAGCCGCGGTCGATCAGGCCAAGAAGGCGGGCTGCGACGTGTCGACGGCCGACGGCCAGAACGACATGGGCAAGCAGATCTCCGACGTCGAGGACATGGTCGCCAAGGGCATCAACCTGCTGATCCTCAATCCGCGCGATCCCGAAGGACTGGTGGCGGCCGCCAACGCCGCCTCGGCCGCCGGCGTCAAGGTCGTGGTGATGGATTCCAGCATCAACACCAAGGCCAACGTCATCACCCAGGTGCGTTCCTCCAACGACCAGAACGGCTTCCTCGTCGGCCAGTGGCTGGCCAAGAAGATGCAGGGCAAGCCGGTGAAGATCCTGCTGCTGTCCGGCGCCCAGGGCAACGAGGTCGGCCGCGACCGCCGCCTCGGCGTGTTCCGCGGCCTGGTCGAGGGCCAGCTCGTCAACGAAGGCAAGTCCGGCTTCCAGGTGCTCGGCCAGGGCTGGGGCGGCTGGTCGCACGAGGGTGGGCTGAAGGCGGCGGAGGACCTGCTCCAGGCGCATCCCGACACCACCGTCATCCTCGGCGAGAACGACTCCATGGCCCTCGGCGCCATGAAGGCGCTGGAAGCGGCCGGCAAGGGCGACGTGCTGGTGCTCGCCGCCGCCGACGGCCAGAAGGAGGCGCTCGCCCTGATCAAGGACGGCAAGTACGGCGCCACCGGCCTCAACGACCCCGACCTCGTCGCCCGCACCGCCGTGGATATCGGCCTCAAGGCGCTCAAGGGCGAGCTGCCGGCCGACTTCCCGAAGCTGGAGCTGACCAAGCCCGACGTGATCACCCAGGAGAACGTCGACAAGTACTACCGCAAGGACGCGGTGTTCTGAGCGAGACCGGGGCCGGCGGCCGTCGAGGCTGCCGGCCCGCCGCATCGGGCCGGGGCCACCAATGACCGAACTCGCCAAGCTCACGGGGATCACCAAGTCGTTCGGCGGCGTGCACGCGCTCAAGGGCGTGGACTTCGACGTGCAGGCCGGCGAGGTCCACGCCCTTCTCGGCGAGAACGGCGCCGGCAAGTCGACCCTGATGCGCGTGCTCGGCGGCGAGATGCTGCCGAGCAGCGGCGCGGTGGTGATCGGCGGCGAGACCGTGCATTTCCGCGACCCGCGCGACGCGCGGGCTCGCGGCATCGCCGTCATCCACCAGGAGCTGGCCCTCGCCCCCGACCTCACCGTGGCCGAGAACATCTTCCTCGGCGAGCTGCCGGGACTGATCTCGTGGCGCGGCCTGAAGCAGCGCGCCCGCGAGCTGATCCAGCGGCTCGGCTTCGACATCGACCCGGGCCAGCGCGTCGGCAGCCTCGCGGTCGCCTACCAGCAGGTGGTGGAAATCGCCAAGGCGCTGTCGCGCGAGGTCCGGATCATCGTCTTCGACGAGCCGACCGCCGTGCTCTCCACCCAGGACGCCGAGCGGCTGCACCGCATCATCGCCACGCTGCGCGGCCAGGGTGTCGGCGTCGTCTACATCTCCCATCGCCTCGACGAGGTGTTCAGCATCTCCGACCGCATGACCGTGCTGAAGGACGGCCAGTTGGTCGGCACAGTCGCGGCCCGAGACGTCGGTGTCGACGACATCATCCGTATGATGGTCGGACGGCCGCTCGCCGCCCTGTTCCCGCCCAAGAGCGAGCGCCGGCTCGGGGCCGAGCTGCTCAAGGTCGAGGGCCTCCAGGCCGGGCGCAAGGTGCAGGACGTCAGCTTCAGCGTCCGTGCCGGCGAGATCGTCGGCCTCGGCGGGCTGGTCGGCTCCGGCCGCACCGAGGTGGCCCGCCTGATCTTCGGCGCCGACCGGCTCGACGCCGGCTCGATCACGCTCGAAGGCAAGGCCGTGCGCCTGCGTTCTCCCAGGGACGCGGTGGCCGCCGGCGTCGCCCTGGTGCCGGAGGACCGCAAGCAGCAGGGCGTCGTCCTCGACAAGGCCATCCGCGTCAACGCCACCATGGCGCGCATGTCGGCGGTCTCGACGGCGTTCGGCGTGCTGCGCCAGGCCGTCGAGCGCAAGGCCGTCAACGAGCTCGGCCGCAGCCTGCGGCTCAAGGCCGCCAGCATCGAGGCGCCGGTCTCCAGCCTTTCCGGCGGCAACCAGCAGAAGGTGGTGCTGGCCAAGTGGTTCCATGCCGGCGGCAACATCGTGCTGCTGGACGAGCCGACCCGCGGCGTCGACGTCGGCGCCAAGACCGAGATCTACACCCTCGTCAACCAGCTCGCCGAATCCGGCAAGGCGGTGCTGGTCATCTCCTCCGAGCACCAGGAGCTGTTCGGCCTGTGCGACCGCATCCTGGTGATGGGCGAGGGCCGGCTGCGCGGCGAGCTGCGGCCGGAGCGCTACAGCGAGGAGAACCTCCTGTCCCTGGCCATGCGGCGCGCCCACGAACCTCAAGGCGGTGAAACACCATGACAGTCGCGAGCGAAACCAGCACCGAGACGCGCAAGCGCAAGCTCGACCTCGCCGACGCGCTGCAACGCTTCGGCACACTCGGCATCTTCGTGGTGCTGGTGGTGGTGGCGAGCCTGTGGTCGGACAGCTTCCTGACCAAGGTCAACATCCTCAACGTGCTGCGTCAGGTCGCCGCCGGCGCCGGCATCATGGCGGTCGGCATGCTGTTCGTCATCCTGACGCGCGGCATCGACCTGTCGGTCGGCTCCGTCTCGGCGCTGGGCAGCGTGCTGTCGGCCTATTTCATCGCCATCTCCGGCTACGGCGTCGCGACCAGCATCATCCTGGTGGTGCTCGCCGGCGCGGCCTGCGGACTGGTGACCGGCTTCTTCACCGCCTACATGCGCCTGCCTTCCTTCGTCATGTCGCTGGCGATGATGGCGATCGCCCGCGGCCTGTCGCTGATCATCTCCGAGGGCCGGCCGATCCCGCTCGGCGACGGCGGCGACGCGCTCGCCGCCTTCGGCTCGGGCTTCCTGTTCGGCATCCCCCAGCCGGTGGTGCTGATGTTCGTGGTCTTCATCGTCGCCGGCGGCGTGCTCAACTTCACCCGCTTCGGCCGGGTGATCACGGCGATCGGCTCGAACGAGGAGGCGGTGCGCCTGTCGGGCATCGCCCTGCCGCGCTACGTGCTGGCGGTCTATGTGATCTCCGGGGCGCTCGCCGCGGTCGCCGGCATCATCTCCTCGGCCCGCACCGGTGTCGGCTCGGCGCAGGTCGGCGTCGGCGCCGAGCTCAACGTCATCGCCGCGGTGGTGATCGGCGGCGCCAGCCTGATGGGCGGGCGCGGCGGCGTCATCAACACCCTGCTCGGCGCGCTGGTGATGGGCATCATCGCCAACATCATGAACCTGGCCGGCGTGCCGGGCTATCACCAGCAGGTCTATATGGGCTTGATCATCGTCGTCGCCATGCTGATCCAGTACGGTACCGGCTCCCTGAAGCACTGAGCCGCGCCGGAGACGCCGATGGCCCGCGACCTGACCCTCTCCATCGATGTCGGCACGGGCAGCGTCCGCGCCGCCCTGGTCGACGGCAAGGGCGAGATCCTGCACATCGCCAGCCGCGAGCACGACCAGATCGTGCCGGCCTTCGGCTGGGCCGAGCAGCGGCCGCTCGACTGGTGGGCCGGCGTCGCCGCCGCCATCCGCGCCAGCCTCGCGGCGGTCGAGGGCGCGCGCGAGCGCATCGCCGCCGTCGCAGCCTGCGGCCAGATGCACGGCACCGTGCTGGTCGACGCGGCCGGCCGGCCGACGCGCGACAGCGTGCCCCTGTGGAACGACAAGCGCACGGTCGACATCGTCTCCGCCTTCGAGCGGGCCAACCCGCCGCAGACCTACCTTGCCGAAAGCGGCAACCCGCCGACGCCGGCCTGGCCGGGCTTCAAGCTCGCCTGGCTGCGCGATCACGACCCGCAGGCCTATCGCGCCGCGGCCGCGGTGATCATGCCCAAGGACTTCATCAACCTGCGTCTCACGGGCGAGATCGCCATGGACTCGGGCGATGCGTCCTGCAGCTTCCTGATGAACCCGGGCTCGCGCGCCTGGTCGGCGGCGATGATCGAACGTCTCGGCCTCGACGCGGCCAAGCTGCCGCCGATCCGCGAGCCGCTCGACATCCTCGGCCGGGTGACATCGGCCGCCGCGGCCGAGACGGGGCTCGTCGAGGGTACGCCGGTCCTGGTCGGCGGCGCCGACTATCCCGTGGCGCTGCTCGGCTCGGGCGCCTGCCGGCCGGGCCTCGCCTCCGACGTCACCGGCACCTCCTGCATCCTGACCCTGATCGCCGACGCGCCGCTGCTCGACCCGGAAATCTCCAACGTCGCCACCGTGGAGGGCCACTGGGGCCCGTTCGTGCTGCTGGAGACCGGGGGCGACGCCATGCGCTGGGCCCGCCGCGCGCTGCACGAGAAGGGGCTCGGCTATGACGAGATCGTCAAGCGGGCGTCCGAGGCGCCGGCGGGCGCCGCCGGCCTGTTCTTCATGCCCTATCTCACCGGCGAGCGGCTCGGCGCCCATCGCAACGCCCGCGCCCAGTTCTTCGGCATCGGCGCGGCGCATGGGCTGCCGCATCTGCACCGGGCGGTGCTGGAAGGGGTCGCCTTCGCGGCCGCGCGGCACCTGCGGATCATGGAGCGGGCCGCCGGCACCCGGCTCGAGCGGGTGATCGCCTCGGGCGGCGGCGTCAAGACGGCGCTGTGGCTGAAGATCAAGGCCAGCATCTACGGCATCCCGGTCGTGGTACCGAAGGAGGCCGAGTGCGGCGTGATCGGCTGCGCCGCCATGGCCGCGACCGCCACCGGCCGCTTCGCCCGCATCGAGGACGCGGTGGCCGCCTATGTCCGCCACACCGAGGAAATCCAGCCCGACCCCGACTGGGCGCGCACCTATGCGCGGATGCAGCCGGTGTTCGACCGCCTCTACGCCCACAGCCAGGCGCTCTACGACGACCTCGACGCCCTGGCGCGCTGACGTCGGCTTCCGCTACCAAGAGAGAGACCCATGCAAGAGATCATCGCCACCTTCCGTCCCGACCTGTTCGCCGGCAAGCGCGTCCTCGTCTCCGGTGCGTCGAGCGGCATCGGCCTCGCCATCGCCCAGGGCTTCGCCCGGCTCGGCGCCGAGGTGATCGCCACCGGCACCTCCGAGGACAAGCTGACGGCGGAGCGCGCCGACCCGGCGAACAAGGGCATCCGCTTCGCCGTGCTCGACGTGCGCGACCGCAAGGCGGTCGACGCCTTCGTCGGTGCGCTGCCGGGCCTCGACGTGCTGGTCAACGCCGCCGGCGTCGCCCGGCCGGAGGCGGAGTATGAGGAGGAGGCCTATCTCCACGTCATCGACGTCAACCTCAACGCCGCCATGCGGCTGTCGATGGCGGCCAAGCCGCTGCTGACCAAGTCGAAGGGCGCGATCATCAACATCGCGTCGATGCTGAGCTACCTCGCCGACGACTCGGTGCCGGCCTATTGCGCCAGCAAGACCGGCATCGTCGGCCTGACGCGCGCCCTCGCCCACCGCTTCGGCCCGGACGGCGTGCGCGTCAACGCCATCGCCCCCGGCTACCACAAGACCGCCATGACCAAGGCGCTCTGGTCCGACCCGGATCCGGCGGGCAAAATCGAGCGCAAGGCGGCGCTGAAGCGCTGGGGTACGGTCGACGACCTCGTCGGCACGGCGCTGTTCTTCGCCTCCCCGGCCTCCGTCTTCGTCACCGCGACCACCCTGCCGGTCGATGGCGGCTACGTCGTCAGCGGCTTCTGAGCTCCGGAGCAGGAACGCGCGCCACCCCGATCGTCATGGCCGGACTTGATCCCATGGGCGCTAAGATAAGTAATCGGCGGGGAAATGGGCTTACCCGTTCAATCGCGTCATGGCCGGACTTGATCCGGCCATGACGGCTGAGAGGGCGTCGCCTTAGCAGGCTGCTGAAAAACTGCTTTGTTCACGGGACGTGCCGCAATCGGAATGAGTCCGAAGCCGAATCGAACCGGGTACATCGGGGACTTTTTCAGCAGCCTGTTAGAGCGGTTTTCCGAATCGTGCGGATCGGAAACCGCTCTAGCCGCGATATCCGCCATGGACGGGAAGATTGACAGGCTCCCGCCCCTGAGCGTAATTCGTCACACAAATACACTGAATTCACTTTTGTGAATTTCCCAACGGATCGGGGAGGCCGACATGGCTGAGACACAGGGCTGGCGCAGCGCCACCGGGCGCGCCTTCGGCGGACCGGGCAAGTACATCCAGCGCGCCGGCGAGATCGGTCGCCTGGCCGACCACCTGGCCAGCCTGGGCCGGAACGCCTTCCTGCTGGTCGACGGCTTCGTGCTCGACGCCATGGGCCCGGCGATCCGCACCAGCCTGGAGAGCGGCGGCCTGGCGGTCAGCGTCGAGCGCTTCGGCGGCGAGTGCTGCACCGAGGAGATCGAGCGGGTCACGGCCCTGGTGAAGGCGGCGGGCGCCGACATCGTCGTCGGCATCGGCGGCGGCAAGACCGCCGACACCGCCAAGGTCGCGGCCGTCGCCAACCAGGCGCGCATCGCCATCGTGCCGACCATCGCCTCCACCGACGCGCCCTGCAGCGCCATCGCCGTGCGCTACAACAGCCACGGCGTCTTCCAGGAGGCGATCTCCCTGCCGCGCAACCCCGACATCGTCGTGGTCGACAGCGCCCTGATCGCCAAGGCGCCGGTGCGCTTCCTGGTCGCCGGCATCGGCGACGCGCTCTCGACCTGGTTCGAGGCGCGCTCGAACCTGGAATCGCGCTCCAACAACTATATCCGCCCCGGCCTGCCGGCCCCCGAGGCCGGTGTCGCCATCGCCCGTGCCTGCCACGAGGTGCTGATGCGCGACGCCCTCGCCGCCAAGCTCGCATGCGAGCGCGGCGCGCTGACGCCGGCGGTCGAGGCCATCATCGAGGCCAACACGCTGCTCAGCGGCCTGGGCTTCGAGAATTGCGGCGTCTCGGCCGCGCACGGCATCCATGACGGCCTGACCGTGCTCGACGAGACCCACGGCTTCTACCACGGCGAGAAGGTCGCCTTCGGCGTGCTCTGCCTCCTGATGCTGGAAGGCCGGCCGCTGGCCGAGATCGAGGCGACGGCCCGGTTCTGCCGTTCGGTCGGCCTGCCGACGACCCTGGCCGACCTCAGGCTCGGCCAGGCGAGCGCCGCCGACATCACGCGCGTCGCGGAAGCCTCGCTCAAGCCGGGCTCCTCCACCTGGCGGGTCGCCGTGCCGCTCTCGGTCGAGATCGTGCGCGACGCCATCCTGGCCCTCGACGCCTTTACATCCCGCCTGAGCTGAGGGCGGGTTCGCGAAGAATCGTATCAGACGCGACGCCGGCCGATTCCCTCCCCCTTGCGGGGAGGGAAGACTCAGGCGTCGCGGCAAGACCGGAACCGTGGCATCTCGCACTGCCGCAGGCAAAACAGACAGGCCCGGCATAGGTGGACCAAATGACGCTCCTCCTCGGCCTCGACTTCGGCACCGGCGGTATCCGGGCCGGCGTGTTCGACCTCGAGCGTGCTGCCATGCTCGGCGAGCGCGAGGTGCAATACGCCACGCGCTATCCCCAGCCCGGCTGGGCCGAGCAGTCGCCGGCCGAATGGTGGGAGGCGCTCGGCCGGGCGGTGCGCGCGCTGATGCGCGACCTCGGCACGCCGTCCATCGACGGGGTCTCGCTCGCCACCACCGCCTCCACCGTGGTCGCCTGCCGGCGGGACGGCACGCCGCTGCGTCCGGCGCTGCTGTGGATGGACTGTCGCGCCGCCCGCGAGGCGGATCTGACGGCCCGCTCCGGCCATCCGGTGCTCGCCTATGCCGGCGGCGGCGATGCGGCGGAATGGCTGGTGCCCAAGGCGATGTGGCTCGCCGCCCACGAGCCGGAGGTCTATACCGGGGCCGACATCATCTGCGAGTGCCTCGACTATATGAACTTCATGCTGACCGGCCGCTGGGTCGGCTCGCGCATGAACGCGACCTGCAAGTGGAACTACGACACCGTCGCCGGCCGCTTCCACGAAGACCTGTTCGCTGCCCTCGGCGTGCCGGACCTTTCGGCGAAGCTGCCGGCCGAGATCTTTCCGGTCGGCGCGCCGGTCGCGCCGCTCAGCGCCGCGGCGGCGGAGCATCTCGGCCTCGCCAACCGGCCGATGCTGGCGCAGGGCGGCATCGACGCGCATATCGGCATGGTCGCCGCCGACACCATGGCGCCGGGCGAGCTCCTGATGATCGGCGGCACGTCGGTCGTGCACCTGTTCCAGCTGCCGGCGCAGGCGCCGGTCACCGGCTTCTGGGGCCCCTACCCCAACGCCCTGGTCGACGATCACTGGCTGGTCGAGGCCGGGCAGGTCTCCGCCGGCTCGGTGCTGTCCTGGTTCTCCAAGGAGCTGTTCCGCCTCGACGCCGCGGGCCTGGAGGCGTTGTGGCAGGAGGCCGAGGCGCTGCCGGTCGGCGGCGCCGGGCTGCTGACGCTCGACTATTTCATGGGCAACCGCACGCCCTACCGCGACCCGCTGCTGCGCGGGGCGGTGCTGGGCCTGTCGCTCGGCCATGACCGGGCCGCCCTCTACCGCTCGGCCGTCGAGGGCGTGGCGCTCGCCTCCGCCCATGTGCTCCGGCGCATGGGCGAGCTCGGCGTCTCCTGCCGGCGCATCGTCTCGTCCGGCGGCTATGCCAGGAACCGGCTGTGGCTGCGGGCCACCGTGGACGCGATCGGCCGGCCGGTGCAGCTCATGCCCGAGGCGAACCTCACCATCATCGGCGCTGCCGCCTGCGCCGCGGCCGGCGCCGGCCTGGCAGCCGACCTGTTCGCGGCGGCGAAGGCCGTGGCCCAGCCGGCGGTGACCATCGAGCCGGACATGGCGGCGCATGCCCGCTACAACGAGCTGCTCGACGATTATCTCGAGGCGACGACGCTGCTGACGCCGCTGTCGCACCGCCTCGCGGCCCGCCAGCTCGGGGGTGCCTGACATGACGACCGATTCCCCCGATCGCGACGTCCAGTTCCGCGGCCTCTCGGCCGAGCAGCGCGAGAACCTGATGATCCAGGTGGCCAAGCGCTATTACGAGCTCGAGATGACCATGGGGGATCTCGCCAAGGAGCTCGGCCTGACCCGCTGGCAGGCGAGCCGCCTGCTCAGCGATGCGCGCGAGAGCGGCATCGTGCGCATCGAGATCGTGCCGCGCGCCCCGCGCAGCCCCGAGCTGGAGAGCCGCCTGCAGCGCCGCTTCGGCCTCAAGGAGGCGGTGGTGGTGCCGCAGAACGCCGAGGAGGACGACGGCCTGCTGCTCGACAGCGTGGCGCAGGCCGCCGCCCGCCTGATCGCCGGCCTCGGCAAGGCGCCGCTGATCGGCGTCTCCTGGGGCCGCACCATGAGCGCCGTCGCCCGGCACCTGCCGCCCTTCTGGAACGAGGGCGTGGAGGTGGTGCTGCTGAACGGGGCGATGAACATCCGCTCGCCCTCGACGCGCACCAACAACACGGCGGAACTGTTCGCCCGCACCGCCAACGGCATGGCGACGCTGCTGCCGGTGCCCGCCATCCTCGGCCACGCGGCAACGCGCATCGCCCTGGAGCAGGATCCGACTATCGCTACCGTACTGGCCCTCGGCCGCCGCGCCCCGGTGATCTGCTTCGGCATGGGCGCGGTGGTGCCGGATTCCGTCCTGCTGCAATCGGGCTTCGTCACCGAGGCCGACCAGGCGGCGCTACGCGCCAAGGGCGCGGTCGGCGACATCCTCAGCCGCTACATCGACGCCCACGGCAACATCGTCGACCCCGACCTGGACGCGCGCACCATCGGCCTGGACCTGCGCTTCTGCGCCGAGCGCGAGTTCTCCATCGGCGTCGCCGCCGGCCGCTCGAAGCACCCGATCGCCCTCGCCTGCCTGCGCGCCCACTATCTCAACGTGCTGGTCACTGACGAGCAGACCGCGCTGTTCCTGCTCGACGAGGCGCATCACGGGTAGGGGCGGGAAGCCGGGGCTTGTCGAGGTATGTCCAGATGAATGAATCTGTCTCTGCAATTCAATGGCTCGTCGCGTCCGATCCGTCGATCCGATGGCAGGTCATGCGCGATCTCCTCGACGCTCCAGTGTCTGATTGGATGGCCGAGCGGGCGAAGGTGGAGACCGAGGGCTGGGGAGCCAAGCTCCTTTCCTTGCAGGACGAGGACGGCCAATGGGCCGGCGGATCCTTTTTCCCGCGCGACTTCCCCCGACGCGAATGGCAGGAGGCCGGCCAACCTTGGACAGCCACGTGTTTTGCCTTGCAGCAACTTCGGGAGTTCGGCCTTGATCCTGTGTCGGATCGCGCAAAACGAACCGTCGAATTGATCGGCGCCAATTCACGTTGGGACGAAGGCGGCCAACCGTATTGGCAGGGCGAGGTCGAGGAATGTATCAACGGGCGAACCGTTGCCGACGGCGCCTATTTCGGCGTGGACGTCTCGCCTATCGTCCGAAGGCTGGTCGAGGGCCGACAGGGCGACGGCGGCTGGAACTGCGAGAGAACCAACGGATCGATCTGCTCTTCCTTCCACAGCACAATAAATGTGCTGGAAGGCTTCCTGGAATTTGAGAAGGCGACCGGCGGCACGCTCGAATCGCGGAACGCCCGCAAATCGGGCGAAGAGTATCTCCTGCAGCGCGGCCTTTTCCGCCGTCTATCTACCGGGCAGCCCGCAGACGAGCGTTTCCTGAAATTCGTACATCCGAACCGCTGGCGATACGATGTCCTGCGTGCGCTCGACTATTTCCGCTCCGCGGCTGTCTTCACCGGCGCTCCTCCCGATGCGCGTCTTGGTGACGCAATCGACCATATTCGCTCCAGGCGCCTGAGCAATGGCACATGGCAGCTCGACTGGATCGCGCCCGGTCGGACGTGGTTTGAACTTGACGATGGACCTGGCAGGCCCTCGCGGTGGGTGACTTTACGGGCGATGAGGGTGCTCAGATGGTGGGACGGCTAAACGGAGCTTCTTTCTTTGGCGCGTAAGAGGGGCAAAACCTCGGGGCGGCTCGAGCCCCTCCATGCCGGCGGCGAAGCCGAGCCGCGCCCTTGCACGACGCATGACGGTGAACTTCGGCATTGCGGGAACGGGCTGACCGCTCCGTGGCGGTCACACTACGGCGTCGCGTAGTCCCAGACATCCGGCGGCAGTCTGTCCTTGAGCGATGCATACATGGCGTCGCGGAACAGTTTCACCGCCGGATACGGTCGAAGGGCAATCGTGCGCTCCACGATCAGCCCCCGCTCGTTGTCCACGATGACCTCCAAGCTCTCGATCTTGTGGCCGTCCATGGTCCCCTCCCATCGCAAGAAGGTGGTACGCTCATCGAGCTTGAACTCGGCCGTATAGGTGCCGGAACCACGCGTCGAGCTCGACTGGGCGAATATCGCCGCGATGACGTCACGCCCCTCGATCGGCCGTACCAGGATCGGGCTCTTGAACACGATGTTTTCGGCAAGGAGCGCGCTCACCTGGGCAGGTGTCGCGTTGCCGGATTCCCGTAGCTTGCGTAAGGGATGCATTGCGATTCCTCCTTTTGCGTGAAGGCGAGAAGGGCGTCGCCGACACACCGACGTACGATTGATAGCCGTAAACGTACGCGACGATAAAAAGGACGGGGCGTTGATGCGGCGAATTCTGACGGTCTGCACGACCGTTTGTTGCCGTCGTAGAGCGACTCTACACAGCCGCCTCGCGGGCAACAAGACGGTTCGACGCAAAGCCTCGTTTCGGTTTCGGCAAGAAGGCCCCTGGGCATCAAAGGGGCCGATCGTCCCTCCGCCACGCGCCACGAAGACCGGCACCGCGACATAGGTCGGGCGGGCGGGCACGGCCACGTGCAGCGCGATCATCCGTTCCATCGCGTCGACACCGGCCTCCGGCAACTGGTAACGAGAGACCTCCCGGTCCCCGTGCAAAGAGCGTGCGTCCATGCCAGGGTCTGTGACCACGCGGAGCCGGTCTCACACTTGCAATCCCGCGTGCGACCGTCTCGCCTTCCGCCGGACAGACGGCGTCGGCGCTCCGACTGGTCCTTTCGCGGCTGTCGAGTAGAGATGCCGATTGCCCGGCACCTCCCCTACAGATCCCGGCGCACGAAATCACGGTGACAGTGCATTGAATAAATTTCAAATGCACCGATGTTCAATATTTAGCTGAATCATCAATATTATTTTGGAGCAAAAATCGCTGATTTTCAACTTGTTGAAGCCATAGAACCCAATCATCCCGCAATCAATCGTTCGGACGCACCACGGAACTGCCATCCTTTACTTCGACAACTGTCAGTGTTCGCGTGGATGGGCGGATCAAGTCCGCCCATGACGCTGGTTGGCCGATGAGCCCGCCCTTTCGACGCCGGCTCCGTCTCAAGCCCCCTTCCCTCACCCGGCGAAGCGGGGCTCGGGGACGCCGCGGATGCCGAGGCCGTGGATGGCGAACAGGCTGCCGCGCAGCACGCCGTCGCCGGGGAAGCGCGGCAGCGGCGGCTTGGCCATGGAGGTGACGAACAGGATGTCGAGGTCGGGGCCGCCGAACATCACGCTGGTCACCTTCTTCACCGGCATGTCGATGACGCGGTCGACCGAGCCGTCCGGGGCATAGCGGATGACCTTGCCGTCATAGACCTGGGCGTTCCACAGGAAGCCCTCGGCATCGACGGTCGAGCCGTCGGCGGCGCCGCCGGTCGAGCGGTCGATCGCGGTGAAGGTGCGGCGGTTGGAGACCGCGCCTGTGTCGAGGTCGTAGTCGTAGGCCCAGATCTCGCCCGACCAGGAATCGGCGAAGTAGAAGATGGTGCCGTCCGGGCTCCAGCACGGGCCGTTGGAGACGATGATGCCGCTGTCGAGCTTGTGCAGCGACAGGTCCGGGTCGAGCCGGTAGAGCGTGCCGTTCGGGCCGGCCTCCATCGTGTCCATCGAGCCGGCGACGAAGCGGCCGCGCTTGTCGACCTTGCCGTCGTTGATGCGGGTGGTGGCATCGTCGGGCTCGGGATCGACGATCAGGCTGGTCTCGCCGCTCTTGAAGTCGAGGAAGTGAAAGCCGGTCTGCAGCGACAGCACCGCCCCGCCCTGGCGGCGCAGGGCCATGGAGCCGATCTTGGCCGGCACGTCCCAGGCCCGCACCTCGCGCCCGTCGGCGGTGGCGCGGAAGACGTTGCAGCCGAAGCTGTCGATCCAGTAGAGGCGCTGCTCCTCCACGTCCCAGAGCGGGCCTTCGCCGAGGATGGTCTTGACGTCGACCAGGACTTCGATGCGCATGGTTGTTCCTCCCAGATCTCGTGTCGTTCAGGCTCTCAGCCGGCGAACCGCGGCTCGGGCAGGCCGCGGACGCCGAGGCCGTGCACCGCGAAGAGGCCGCCGGCCTCCCGCTCGCGCGGCCAGACGCCCTTCACCTGCCGGGCCATCGAGGTGACGAAGGCGATGTCGAGGTTCGGGCCGCCGAAGCTGAGGCTGGTGGTGCTCTCGACCGGCAGGCCGACGACACGGTCGAGCCGGCCGTCCGGCGCGAAGCGCACCAGCTTGCCCTCGTAGACAGAAACACTCCACACGAAGCCGTCGGCGTCGACGGTGGCGCCGTCCGGCAGCCCCCTCAGCCCGCAGGCGGGGAAGGAGACGAAGACGCGCCGGTTCGCGGCCCGCCCGGTGCCGACGTCGTAGTCGTAGGCCCAGATGTCGCGGGTATAGGTGTCGGCGAAGTAGAACACGCGTCCGTCCGGGCTCCAGCACGGGCCGTTGGAGCAGACGATGCCGTCGTCGAGCCGCTCGACCGCGCCGCCGGGATCGAGGCGGAAGACGGAGCAGAGCGGATCGCTCTCCTCATAGTCCATGTAGCCGGCGACGAAGCGCCCCTGGCGATCGACCTTGCCGTCGTTGAGGCGGATGCGCGGCTTGCCCGGATCGGGATCGACGAGCTTCGTCGCCGCGCCCGTGGCGAAGTCGAAGCCGTAGAAGCCGTCGCGCAGCGCCAGGACGGCCCCGCCGCCCCGGCGCAGGGCCAGCGAGCCGATATGCTCGGGCACCGGCCAGGAGCGGGCGTTGCCGCCATCGGCATCGCAGGCATGGATCAGCCGGCCGAGGCTGTCGATCCAGTAGAGGCGCTGCACCTCAGCGTCCCAGAGCGGCCCCTCGCCGAGCTCGGCCCTGACGTCGCCGAGACGTTCGATCCGCAGCATGGCGCCCTCCTCAGAACGCGACCTGGTCGCCGCCCTTGAGCCCGAGGATGGCGCGCGCCTCGTCCGGCGTCGCCACGGCGAGGCCGAGCCCCTCGATGACGCCGCGCACCATCCGCACCTGCTCGGCGCTGGCGGTGGCGAGCTTGCCCTTGCCGGCCCACAGCGAGTCCTCCAGCCCGACGCGCACATGCCCGCCCATCGACGCCGACATGGCGGCGATGCGCAGCTGGCTCGCACCCGCGCCGAGCACCGACCAGCGATAGGCGTCGCCCAGCAGCCGGTCGGCCGTCCGCTTCATGTGCATGACGTCCTCGGGATGGGTGCCGATGCCGCCGAGGATGCCGAACACCGACTGGACGAAGAACGGCGGCTCGACCAGGCCCCGGTCGATGAAATGGGCGAGGTTGTAGATATGGGCGATGTCGTAACACTCGAACTCGAAGCGGGTGCCGTTGTCGCGCAGCGTCTTCAGGATGAACTCAATGTCCTTGAAGGAGTTGCGGAAAACCAGGTCGCGCGTGTTCTCCAGGTGCTGCCGTTCCCAGTCGTGCTTCAGCTGCGTGTATTTCTGCAGCAGCGGGAACAGGCCGAAATTGATCGAGCCCATGTTGAGCGAGGCGAGCTCGGGCCGGTAGGTCTTGGCCGGCAGCACCCGCTCCTCGACGGTCATGAACGGGCTGCCGCCGGTGGTGACGTTGACCACGGCATCGGTGCCCTGGCGGACCCGCGACAGGAACCGGCCGAAGGCTTCCGGCGTCTGGTCGGGGCGGCCGGTCTCGGGATTGCGCGCGTGCAGGTGCAGGACGGCGGCGCCGGCCTCGGCCGCCTTCAGGCCGTCGGCGATGATCTCGTCCGGCGTCACCGGCAGGTACGGCGACATGGACGGGGTGTGGATCGCGCCGGTGACGGCGCAGCTGATGATCACCTTGCCGGCGTGGGGTGCGGGCGTGGCCATGGCCTCGGCCTCCTTCATCTGTCAGGGCTTGTCGGTTGCCGCCACGCGGCGCTTGTGGGCGGCGAGCGCCATCAGCCGGCGGTCGCGCCAGGCCTGCCGCACGGGCAGGTCGGCGGCGGGCACGCGGGCCCGGCGCTCGGCCTCGACGGTCTCCAGCACCGGCCCGGCCCAGTCGACCCGGCGCTGCGTCGACGGGAACAGCCGCTCGTAGATCGACTGGTAGCGCAGGACATAGTCGCGCACGCCGCCGGGCGCGTTGAGGTCGATGGTCTCGAACGGGCCGATGAACGACCAGCGCAGCGCCAGCCCGTCGCGCAGGCCGACATCGATGTCCTCGACCGAGGCGACGCCGTCGGCGACCAGCCGGAAGGCCTCCTCGAGCAGCGCGCCCTGCAGCCGGTTCATCACGAAGCCGTCGATCTCGCGCTTCATCACGATCGGCGCGTGGCCCGCGGCGCGCAGCAGCGCGGCGGTGCGCTCCACCACGGCCGGGTCGGTCCAGGGCGCCGGCACCACCTCCGCCGCCGGGATGAGATAAGGCGGGTTGATCGGATGGACGACGAGGCAGCGCGCCCGCCCGGCGAGATGATCGGTGAAGGCCGAGGGCAGCAGGGCCGAGGTCGAGGAGGCGAGCACGGCGCCGGGCGGAGCCAGCCGGTCGAGCTCGGAGAACACCGCGCGCTTGGTTTCCAGCACTTCCGGGGTGTTCTCCTGGACGTGGTCCGCGCCGGCGACCGCCTCGGCCAGCGAGCCGGCCGCCGTGATGCGCGCCAGCACCGTCTCGGGCGAGGCGCCGTCGAGCAGGTCGTTGGCGGCAAGATCCGGCAGGAGGCCGGCGATATAGGACAGCGCAGCCTGCGGCGCCTCGGCGACGGCATCCCAGAGCCTGACGGCATGCCCGGCCCGCGCAAAGCTGATCGCCCAGGCGCGACCGATGAATCCGGATCCTATGACGGCGATATTCGCCATGATCGACCTCACCTCGTTGGGGGGACGGGCCCGAGCCGGACCGCGTCAGAGACGTTCGACATTGCCGCACACGCCGAGCGACTGGCCGGAGATGTTGCGCCCGGCCGGCGACACCAGGAACAGCACGGTGCCGGCCACATCCTCGGCCGTGACCATGCGGCGCAGCGAGACGCCCTCCAGATAGGTCGCCTCCATCGCCTCGTAGGTCACGCCGACCTGGGCGGCGCGGTCGCGGATCACGCCGGTCATGCGCGGGCCCTCGACGATGCCGGGCAGGATGGCGTTGACGCGGATATTGGCCGGTCCCAGTTCCTTGGCCAGGCTCTGGGTGAAGCCGATCACGCCCCATTTCGCCGCCGAATAGGGCGAGCGGTAGGCATAGCCGAAGCGCCCGGCGGCCGAGGACATGTTGACGATAGCGCCGCCGCCGGCCGTCTTCAGCATCGGCACGGCGTGGTGGGCGCACAGGAACTGGCCGGTGAGGCAGATGTCGATGGTGCGGCGCCACTGCTCGGGCGAGATCGCCTCGACCCCGCCGGTCGGGCCGGCGATGCCGGCATTGTTGACGAGCACGTCGAGCCCGCCGAGATGACCGGCGACGTCGGCGAACAGCCGCTCGACGTCGGCTTCGCTCGACACGTCGGCGCGCGTCGCCCCCGCCGCGCCATGGGCGGCGCGGTAATCGGCGAGGTGGCGCTCCTCGACGTCGCAGATATGCACCCTGGCGCCATGGGCGATCAGCAGGTCGGCGATGGCTCGCCCGATGCCGGAAGCGCCGGCGGTGACCAGCACGCGCTGGCCGGCGACCGCGGCGGCGCCGAAGGGAGAGGCTGGGGATGACGTCATGGATGGCTCCGCATTGTCAGGCCCGCCGCTCGCGCAGCGCCAGCACGGCGCCGAGAACGACGAGGCCGAAGAGGATGGCACGGATCGCATAGGGCAGCGTGGTTCCGGCCAGCAGGGTCTGCAGGGCGGTGAGCAGGAAGACGCCGCCGAGCATGCCGAGATAATGCCCACGGCCGCCGGTGATCAATGCGCCGCCGACCACGACCACCGCGATGGAGGGCAGGAGATAGTCGTCCCCCATGCCCAGGCTCGCCTGACCGGAGAAGCCGGTGAGGAGCACGCCGACCAGGGCCGAGCACAGGCCCGACAGCATGTAGACCCCGACGATCGTCGGGCCGACTGCGATGCCCGACAGGGCGGCGACGCGCTCGCCGTTGCCGATGCCGTAGACCCGCCGGCCGAACGGGGTGCGGCCGAGCAGCAGCACCGCCGCGACCACGAACAACACGAGGAACGGCACCACCGGCGCCACGCCGAAAATGCGGCCGGTCATGAACTCGCGCAGCAGCGGCGAGGCGAAGCCGTCCGGCGTGCCGTTCGAGTAGACCAGGGCGATCCCCTGCAGGATGCCGTTGGCCGCCAGCGTCACGACGATCGGCGACAGGCCGAGCACGACGACGCCGACGCCGTTGAGGAAGCCGATCAGGCAACCGACGCCGAGCACCAGCGGCAGGGCGTAGACGAGCGCGCCGTCGGAGCCCTTGACCATGCCGGCGAGCAGGATGCCGCTGAGGCCGATGGTCCAGGGCACGGAGAGGTCGAGCCCGCCGGTGAGGATCACCGTGCCCTGCCCGAGCGCCAGGATGGCGAGGAAGGAGGAGAGCACGATCAGGGAGTTGTAGTAGCTCCAGTTCAACAGCGTGTTGCCGAGCGCGAGCTGGGTGACCAGCAGCATGGCGGCGAAGCAGGCATAGGCCGGCACCGCGTAGCGCAGGGTCTCGGCATGGCGCGCCAGCAGGGACGGCGCCGGGGCGGCCGCTGCCGGGCGCGGCGGCCCGTCCGGCAGGACGAGGCGGCGCGACGGCCCGCGGCGCTGGGACGGCAGCAGGCCGGCACTGCGGGCCCGCAGTCGGCGCAGGCCCGCCCGCAGCAGCTTCGCCAGCCGCGAGTGACGGCTGACCGAGGCGCCCAGCACGGCGAGGATCAGGATCGTCCCCTCGGCCACGGTGGAGAAATAGGCCGAGACGTTCAGCACCAGGAGGATGTTGACCACCATCATCAGGATGTAGGCGCCGAACACCGAGCCGAGCGGGCCGCCGCGGCCGCCGCCGAGCATGGTGCCGCCGACCACCACGGCCGCGAAGATCTGCAGCAGCATGGGATTGCCGATCAGCGGGTCGCCCGACCCGGTCTGGGCGCTGATGAACACCCCGGCAAGGCCGTAGCAGCCGCCGGCCAGCACATAGGTGACGAACAGCGTCAGGCGGGTGTTCACGCCGGCCGCCCGCGCCGCTTCCGGGTCGCCGCCGACGGCGAACAGGCTCGCGCCGAAGCGGCTGCGCTTCAGCCACAGCCACAGCACCAGGAGGCCGGCGATCAGGGCCACCGGGATCGGCAGCAGGTCCGGCACGGCGTCGCCGATGAAGAGTTCGGAGAGGCCGGGGTCGACCGCGCCGCCCGGCTTGTCCTGCACGAGCAGGGTCAGGCCCTGCAGGATGAACATGGTCGAGAGCGTGACCACGATCGGCTGCAGCCGCAGCACGGCGATGAACAGGCCGTTGAAGGCGCCGGACAGGCAGCCGATGCCGATCCCGACGGCGATCCACACCGGCACGGGCAGCGCCACGTCCGGCATGAAGCGGGCGAGGACCACGTTGACCAGCGAGACGACCGCGCCGGCCGACAGGTCGAAGCCGCCGGAGATGATCACCAGCGTCTGGCCGGCCGCCGCGATCGCCAGCGTCGCGCCGTTGGTCGCCATCTGCGCCAAGTCGTAATAGGCGAGCGGGGCCGCGCTCACCAGGGCGATGATGCCGAGCAGCGCCAGGAACACCATGACGGCCAGGACGAGGCCGCGCCGGCGCGCGAGGCCGAGGCGCAGCCGCCGGCTCCGGCCTCCGGCCGGCGTTTCGGTCGCGGCCGCCATCATGCCACCGCCCTCCCCGGCTCGAGCGCGCCGAGCGCCGCCTGCAGGATCGCCTCCTCGCCGAGGTCGGCGTGGTCGATCTCGGCGGCGACGCGGCCGCCGTAGAAGACGAGCGCGCGATCGGCCAGGTGCACGATCTCCGGGATCTCGGTGGAGTAGAACAGCACCGCGCCTCCGGCATCGGCGAAGGCCCGGATCAGGCGGTAGAGCTCGTTCTTGGTGCCGACGTCGATGCCGCGCGTCGGGTCGTACAGCAGCAGGCAGCGGCTCTCCGCCAGCAGCCATTTGGCGATGGCGATCTTCTGCTGGTTGCCGCCGGAGAAGGCCGAGACGCGCGTCCACAGGGCGCGACGGTCCACCTCCACGCGTTCGAAGACGCGGGCGATGGCAGCCGTCTCGGCGGCGCCGTCGATCAGCCCGAGCCGGGTGAAGCGGTCGATCACCGGCAGCGAGGCGTTGTGGCCGCCGCTGAGCCGCAGGAACAGCGCCTCGCTCTTGCGGTCCTCCGGCACCAGGCTGATGCCGATGTCGGCGCGCACCGCCTCCCGCGGGCTGGTGATCTCGACCGGCTGCCCGTCGACGGCGAGCCGGCCGCGCACGATCTCCGTCATGCCGAAGCAGGCGAGGAACAGGTCGAGCTGGCCCATGCCCTGCAGGCCGGCGACGCCGAGGATCTCGCCGGCATGCAGGCGGAACGAGGCCTCGGCCAGCTTGCCGGCTGTGCCGATCGCGTCGGCGCGCAGCACCTCCGGCCCACGCTCCTGGCGCCCGGCGGCGCGCGGCGGGAAGGAGTGGGCCAGGGAACGGCCGGCGATCATGCCGATGATCTCGGCGTCGCTGTGGTCGCCGACCCGGCCGGTGACGATGTGGCGGCCGTTGCGCAGCACGGTGACCCGGTCGCAGAAGTCGCGGACCTCGCGCAGGCGATGCGAGATGAAGACGGTGGTGGTGCCGCGGGCGCGCTCGCGCTCGATCAGCGCGCCGAGCCAGTCGACGTCGCGGCCGGACAGCGTCGAGGTCGGCTCGTCGAGCAGCAGGACCTTCGGCCGGCGAAAGAGCGTGCGCGCCACCTCGATCTTCTGCTGGACGGCGAGGTCGAGGTCTCCGACCTCCTCGTCGGGATCGACGTGCTCCAGGCCGATGGCGGCAAAGTGCTCCTCCACCAGCCGCGCCGCATGGCGCCGACGCATCAGCCCGAGCGCGTTCACGGGCGCATAGGGCATCAGCATGTTGTCGAGCACGGTCATGCTCTTGACCAGGGTCATCTCCTGGAAGGCGGTCTGGACGCCATGGGCATGGGCGATGCGGGGGCTGGAAAGCCGCACCGGCTCGCCGAACAGGCGGAAGGCGCCGCTGTCGGGCACGACCAGCCCTGACAGGAGCTTGACCATGGTCGACTTGCCCGCGCCGTTCTCGCCGAGCAGCGCATGGGCGGAGCCGGCCTCGATCGCGAAGCCGACATCGTCGAGGGCGACCGTGGCGCCATAGGCCTTGCGGACATGGTCCACGGCCACGGCCGGTACGGCGGTGTTCGATGGCAAGCGCGGCTCTCCCGCTGGACTGTCGATGCCGGGGCGGAAGACCGCCGCCCGGACGGGGATCGGGGCGACAAGGCCCGACGCCCGGCGCTCCGCCCCCCTGGGGGGCGGAGCAGGGCACCGGGCCCGGGCCTGCCCGTCCCTCAGTTCTCCGGCTGCCCCACCAGGGCCGCGTTGAGGCCGATCTCCGGCGTCTGGTCGGAGAAGATCGAGGCGAACCAGCCGGGATTGGGCACGATCGAAGGCTTGAAGGCATTGCAGCCGGCCTTCATCTCGGCCCAGCTGCCTTCCTCGCACAGCTTGATGGTCTCGTTGGTGACCAGCGGCAGCGGCAGGGTGGTGAGCTTGGGGATGTCCTTGCCCTCCAGCTTCTCCACCGCCAGCTTCAGGGCGAGGCCGCCGGAATAGGGCGGCGAGGCATAGGAGATGCGCGGCGCCCCCATCGGCACATAGGTGCCGTTCGCCCCCTCGACCTCGGTGCCGACCGGCAGCATCTGGACGCGGCCTCCGTTGGAGCCTTCGCCGGCGCAGGGCTTGAGGTCCTTGATCTGCTTGCCGGCCTCGATCTGCATGCTGTTGGCGGTGTAGCAGCCGACCTGCATCCACAGGCCGTCGATCTGGTCCCAGTTGCGGGTGGCCAGGATCTTGGAAAGCTCGGTGCGGGCCACGGCCTGGCTCCACATGCCGACCGCCTCGCCGACGATCTTGATGTCGGGGTGCTTGGCGAAGACCTCCTTCGCCGCCTTGGTGCGCAGCGTGTCGACGGAGGTGCCGGGCACGCCGGTGATCAGCACGATGTTGCCCTTGCCGTCCAGCTTCCTGGCCAGCCATTCGGCGGTGACGCGGCCGGCCTCCTCCTGGTCGATGGTGACGTTGTAGGCGCAGGGCTCGGTGATGGCGCCGTCATAAGCGATGATCACCACGCCCTTGGCGCAGGCGTTCTTCACCGCCGCGTTCAGGGCCGTGGGCGAGATCGGATAGACCACGATCGCCTGGGCGCCGGCCTGGACCATGGCGTTGATCTGCTGGATCTGGCGCTGGGCGTTGGGGCCCGCCACCTGGACCTGCAGGTCTACCTTGTCGGCGAGCGAACCGTGGGCGGCCATGGCCTTGACCATGTTGGCGGCCTCGGCCTGCCAGTCATTGCCGATATAGCTCATGCTCAGGAAGACCTTGAACTTGCCCGCGGCAGCCGCGGGATGGGCGCCCAGCGCCAGGACGCCCGCCAGCGCCGCTCCCCACAGGCCGCGACGCATCGTCGACCGGATTCCCATGTCAGTCCTCCCTTCGTGTGGTGCCGCCGACGCGGCGCCGTCATGCGGTTCATCGTCCGCTTACTTTTGATCATAGATCATTGATTGAAAAATCCGCAAGTGCGAGGATGCGATTGATCCGCGTTTGCCGGCGGTGCATTGAAGGCCTCCCCCACGTCTGGACCGGTCCGTGCCGAAATCGATTCCCCTACCCGTGAGCCTCGTGCCCAAGGCGACGATGCAGGAGCAGGTCTACCGGCGGCTGTCCGACCTCATCCTCAACGGCGAGATCGCCCCCGGGCAGACCGTGACCATCCAGGCGGTGTCGGACGCGTTCGGCGTCAGCGCCATGCCGGTGCGCGAGGCCCTGCAGCGCCTGACCGCCGCCGGGGCGCTGACCGTGATCTCCGGCCGCTCGATCGGCATTCCCCGCCTCAGGCGCGAGCGCCTGCTCGACCTCAAGCGCGTGCGCCTGGAAGTGGAAGGGCTTGCCGGCGAATGGGCCGCCGCGCAGGCGACGCCGGCCGACATCGCCATCCTGGAGCGGGAGTGGCACGCGCTCGTCGACACGGCCGCCGCCGGCGACGTGAAGGGCTATGTGCGGGCCAACCGGAACTTCCACTTCGCCATCTACCGGGCGGCGGGGTCGGATGTGCTGCTGGCGATGATCGAGAGCCTGTGGCTGCAGATCAGCCCCTATTTCCATGTGCTGCACGCCAGCGGCAACTACACGGCTTCCAACCGCGAGCATGCCGAGATGCTGCGGGCCATGCGCGAACGCGACGGCAAGGCGGTGCGGGCCAGCATCGTCGCCGACCTCGGCAACGCCGCCACGCTGCTGCTCGACTGCCTCGACGAGACCATGGCCTGATGGCCGGACTCCGGAGCGTCTCGACACGGTCGCAATCGCGTGCCAGAGGGGCGCGATGAAACGCTTCCTCCTCGCCGGCCTGCTGGCCCTGCTCGCCTCCTCTGCCCTGGCCTGCGGCCCGGACGCGCTCGGCGTCTCGCGCGTGCTGCCCGTCGGCACGCTCGGCGGCGGCTCCGTCGGGCTGAAGACCTATCCGCGCACCTTGAAGCTGGCGCCGGGCGAGGTCGTCCTGACCTTCGACGACGGACCGATGCCGGGCAAGACCGAACGCGTCCTGGCGGCGCTCGGCACCGAATGCGTCAAGGCGACCTTCTTCATGATCGGCCGCAACGCCGCCGCCGCCCCCCGCCTCGCCGCCCGCGTCCAGCGCGAAGGCCACACCGTGGCCTACCACTCGATGACCCACCCGCTGATGCGCCGCCTGCGCCCCGACGCCGCCAAGGCCGACATCGAGAGGGGCTTCGAGGCCGTCGACCGCGCCGCTTTCGGCGCGGCCGGCACGCAGCCGCATACGCCCTTCTTCCGCTTCCCGGGCTTTGCCGACACGCCCGATCTCGATGCCTGGCTCGCCAACCGCGACGTCGTCGTCTTCGGCGCGGATCTCTGGGCCAGCGACTGGGAGCCGCAGACACCGCAGGAGGAATTGCAGCGACTCCTTGCCCGCCTCGACCGCGCCAAGGGCGGCATCGTGCTGCTGCACGACATCCAGCCGCGCACCGTGGCCATGCTGCCGGACTTCCTCAAGGCCCTGAAGGCGAAAGGCTACCGCATCGTCCACCTCGTGCCCGGCCCCGGCTCGCTCGAAACCAGGCCGGCGCCGGCGGGTTGGACATCCGAGACGGAGCGGATCCTGTCCTCGCACCGGACGGCGCCGAAGAGCTGAGCGGCATGACGGTCCGGGAGCGGCGGTTCGCCTGGGCCTCGACGCCCTGCCCTTCGGCGCGCACGACGCCGGCGCGTCGCTGCTCGACATCGGCCTGCTGCCGCTGGCGCTCGGCGTGGCGGTGCTGTCGAGCGCGGTCCCGTTCTCGCTGGAAATGTTCGCGCTGCGCCGGCTGCCGGCCCGCTCCTTCGGCACGCTGATGAGCATGGAGCCGGCAATGGGAGGCTTGGTCGGCCTGTTCCTCCTGCGCGAGACGCTGGCCTCGACGCAGTGGCTGGCGATCGGCCTGATCGTCACGGCCTCGGTCGGCACGGCGCTGTCCGCCCGTCCCGCCGAGGCGGGCTGAGGCGCTCGGGTTCTTCCATCCGAACCGAGGGCGCCATCCGGGCCCCGCACAAGCGACGTGAAGGCCGGGATCGTCGCCACCGGACACGGTCTCGGGGACATCGGGCTGGACTTCGGCACGTTCAACGCGAAGCCGGCTTTCGAGACGGTTGCTTTGGGCCGCCGTCGCCGCAAAAGTGCGGGCAATCGTGGTTTGCCAAGGCGCTCGCCAGGTGTTTGTATTTCCTTAATGACGCCATGCGAGCCGGAAAGGATGGAACCCTTTCTTAGGCGACGATACGGCTTCTGCGGGGGGCGACAGGGATACCCCATGCTCAACGAGACCAGGACCTTCAGCCTGCCGCGGTGGCGTTTCACCCGATGGCTGGCCGATGCCGGCCCCGACGTGCCCGACGCCATCCGCGTCTCGCTGATCGCGAGCCTGTTCGGCACCTTGCCGGTCTTCGCCGGCGGCATCGTCAACACTCTCGCCGTCTCCGGCGTGCTCGCCTGGCGCGTGCCCACCGCGCCGTTCCTGGCCTGGCTGGCGCTGGAGAGCATGGTCTGCCTCGCCCGCCTCGCCGTGCTGGTCCTCGCCTATCGCCGGGCCCGGGCCGGCCTGCCGACGCCGACCGACATCTATCTGGTCCTGGCGCTGTGCTGGAGCGCCAGCGTCGGCTATGGGGCTCTCATCAGCATGGCGAGCGGCGACTGGGTCGCCGCGACCCTGGCGTGCGTCTCCGCGGCCGCCATGGTGGGCGGCATCGCCTTCCGCAATTTCGGCGCGCCCCGCCTCGTCGCCCTGATGATCCTCCTCAGCCTGGGACCGTGCGGCCTGGGCGCGGCGCTGTCGGGCGAGCCGGCGATGCTGGTGGTGTTCATCCAGTTGCCCGCCTATTTCATCGCCATGAGCCTGGCGGCCGTGCGCCTCAACAAGATGATGGTCGCCACCATGCGGGCGGAGCGCGAGAACGACCACCGCGCCCGCCACGACGCGCTCACCGGCCTGTCGAACCGTTCGGGCCTCGCCGCGGAGATCGCGCCGCGGAACCGGGAGGCGGCCGGCGTCGAGCCGCTGGCGCTGCTCTATCTCGACCTCGACGGCTTCAAGACGGTCAACGACACCCATGGCCATCCCGTCGGCGACCGCCTGCTGCGCCTGGTGGCGGAGCGCCTGCGGGGCGTGCTGCGCGCCGGCGACTCAGCCGCGCGCGTCGGCGGCGACGAGTTCGTGGTCGTGGCGCGGGGCGTCGACGCGACCGGAGCGACCGAGTTCGGCCAGCGGCTGATCGGCGTCATCGCCGTGCCCTACGATCTCGACGACGCCATCGTCGCGCGGGTCGGCGTCAGCATCGGCATCGCCCTGGCGCCGGAGCACGGCGGCGACGTCGACACTCTCCTGGCAGCGGCCGACGACGCCCTCTACAAGGCCAAGTCCTGGGGCAAGGGCCGTTGCGCCGTCGCTTCCGCGCCGGACGGGACCGCCCGTATCGCACATCGCGCGGCTTGACCTTCGATTGTCCCTCCGCCTCGGCGCAGCACGGCGCCGCGTTCCGGTCGCGGCAAAGCCGGGCGTTCGATGACGCCGGCGCGGAAGCTGGCCTCGCCGCGAGACGACATGACGCAGGGATCAGTTGACATAACGTAAGATGAGATGGCATCCGTGAGTTCGGGGCCCCCAGGCAAGGGCCTTCGATGACCGGAGTGCACAGCCCATGGTCGACCTTCCCAACAACACGACCACGACCGCCACATTCCAGGGCGATGTCCAGACAGTCGCCTCATATTCGGGATCGTTCGAGCGGTTGGGAGACAGCGACTGGATCAGGCTCGACCTGGTCGCCGGCACCACCTATCGCTTTTTCGGCCGCGACCTCAGCAGCGCAGGCGTCAGCGGCGGCATCGACCTGCGGCTGTTCGACGCCGACGGCGTCGCGCTCGTCCAGGGCGACGGATCGCTCGGCTTCACCGCCACGACCAGCGGGACCTTCTTCATCGGCGTCAAGGATCTGCACGGCGCCAAGGGCGACTACACGGTCGACGTCGTCAGCAGCAATTTCCACGGCGCGGTCGTCATCGACGGAGAGACGATCGACGAAGGAAGCACCTCCGGGCTTCGTTTCACGTCCGGAAATCCGGGTGACGACGTCATCGACTACGTCGACTTCGTCACGGCGGTCGGCGACATGATCTTCGGCGGAGCCGGCGACGATACGATCTATGCCGGCTCGAATTGGGTCAATCCGAAAGACGGGACAAGCGACGGCGACAACACTGTCCATGGCGGATCCGGCGCAGACCGCATTTTTGGCGGTTACCGGATCGACACCATCCACGGCGACGACGGAAACGACGAGATCGACGGAGGTTTCGGCGACGATTCACTCTGGGGCGATGCGGGCAACGACACCATCTCCGGCAGCTACGGCGATGACGCGCTGAACGGCGGGGCCGGCAACGACACGTTGCTCGGCGGCTACGGCCATGACGCATTGAACGGCGGCGACGGCAACGACACGCTGACCGACAACGCCGGCGCCGGCAACGACACGCTGGATGGCGGCACCGGCGCCGACAAAATGATCGGCGGCGACGGCAATGACACGTACTACGTCGACAATGCCAGGGACGTGGTCGACGAGACCGGCACGAGCGGCGTCGACAAGGTCTATGCGTCGGTAAGCTTCAGCCTGTCCGATCCCTACCACTGCAAGGGCAAGGTCGAGACCCTGGTCCTGGCCAACGTCCACGACATCGACGGCACCGGCAACGCCCTCGCCAACCGGATCTTCGGCAATGCCGGCGCCAACACGCTGAAGGGCCTTGCCGGCAATGACAGCCTCGACGGCCGCGGCGGCAACGACATCCTGGTCGGCGGGGCCGGCGCCGACAGGCTGACCGGAGGCCTCGGGGCCGACCGCTTCGTCTTTTCCGCGCCATCGGAGAGCTCCGCGGCCGCTTTTGGCCGGGACATCATCCAGGACTTCAACGCCGCGGAGGGCGATCGCATCGACCTGAAGGAGATCGATGCCAACAGCGTCGCCTCCGGCAACCAGGCCTTCAAGTTCCTCGGCAGCGCCGCCTTCACCCACCACGCCGGCGAGCTGCGCTACCAGGCTGTGAACGGGAACGCCTATGTCTATGGCGACGTCAACGGCGACGGCAAGGCAGACTTCTCGATCCAGGTCGACCACCTGACATCGCTGCAGGCGAGCGACTTCATCCTGTAGAAGCGCGTATCGGGGCACTCGCCGCGACGCGCAATGCTGCCTTCGAGGCGATCACGGCCGGCTATCGGCCACGGCCTCCACAAGCGGATGGCGCCCGCGTCACGATCGCGAAGCGCGCAAACACCGGGCCGCTGTGGCCTTGCCTCGTGTCCAGACGAAGAAAGGGCGCCGAAACCGTCCGGTTTCAGCGCCCTTCGAATTGGCTGGTGCGGTCAAGAGGACTCGAACCTCCACCCCTTGCAGGACTAGCACCTCAAGCTAGCGCGTCTACCAGTTCCGCCATGACCGCGTCCGCATCACCGGCTGCCCGGCGAAGCGCGGCATCGTCTAACAGATCGATACGGAGGCGACAAGGACGAAAACGCGGGATTCCGCACCATGATCGCGCGGACGCGGATCCGGGCTCAGATCTCGGCGACCGAGGCGGGTTTGCGCAGCAATTCCCGCACCTCGATGGCGATGCGGCTGCCGTTGATCGACACGGTGCCCGTCGCCACCGGCAGGTTGTTGGCGAGAATCAGCACATCCTCGTCCTCGCCCTGGTCGAGCTCGATCACGGCACCGCGGCCCATCCGCAGCAACTGGTGGATCGGCATGGTGGTGGCGCCGAGCACCACAGCAAGTTCGAGGGGGACATCGTCGAGAACGGGCATGGCAATCCTGAGCGCCGGCATTAAATCTGCTCCAGTCGGCGGCGGGCTCCGCGTCAGGTCAGCATCTTATGGTGAACGAGTGGTTAACGGTCGCGGGCATCTCGAAACATCCTTCCTTCCCCTGCCCGGCGCGCCGCCGGCGGAGTGGGTGGTCGCCGAAGGGCTGACGCCCTACGAAGCCGCGGTGGCGGAGATGGAGGCACGGGTGGCGCTGATCGCCGAGGGCGCGGCGGCCGAGCGCATCTGGCTGGTCGAGCACCCCCCGCTCTACACCGCCGGCACCTCGGCCCGCACCGAGGACCTCGTCGCCCCCGACCGATTCCCCGTGCACTGGACCGGACGCGGCGGCCAGTTCACCTATCACGGCCCCGGCCAGCGGGTCGCCTACGCCATGCTCGACCTCAAGCGCCGGCGCGAGGACGTGCGCGCCTTCGTGGCGGCGCTCGAGCAGTGGCTGATCGACACGCTCTGGGCCTTCCATGTGCGCGGCGAGCGGCGGGACGAGCGCGTCGGCGTCTGGGTGCGGCGGCCGGAGCGCGGCGAGGGCGCGGAGGACAAGATCGCCGCGATCGGCATCCGCATGCGCAAATGGGTGTCGTTCCACGGCATCGCCCTGAACGTCGAGCCGGATCTGGAGCATTTCTCCGGCATCGTGCCGTGTGGCGTGCGCGACCACGGCGTCACCAGCCTGGTCGATCTCGGCCTGCCCGTCACCATGGCGGACGCCGATGCGGCGCTGCGGGCGGCGTTCGAGCCGGTCTTCGGCGCCACTGCGGCGATCTCCCCTGCGCCGGACGCATGAGCGTCGACGCGGCCGTCGCGGCGGCGCCCCCGCCTTCCGGCAGGGCATCGCCGGCGTGGCGCCGCGGGCGCGGACGCCGGACAACCCTATGTGAGACCGCGCATGATCTCGCGATAGGCCGCCTCCGGGAAGGCCTTCAGGGTCTGGGTCCGGATATTGCCGAGCATGCCGAGCCGCAGGTTGAAATTCGCCGCCACGGCGTCGTCCGGCGCCTCATAGATCGCGATGAAGTCGTACTTGCCCATGGTGAGGAAGAACTGCTTGAAGTCCCCGCCCATGTCCCGGAGCAACTGCCGCGCCTTGTCGAGACGGTTGGGCGACTCCTTGGCCTGCCGAATCCCCTGGTCCGTCCAGTGCGCGAGCATGATGTAGGTCGTCATGGCCCATCCTCCCGATGGCCCGGCCATCTCCTCGGAGCTGTCGAAGGCGCCATGTCCGGCGCTCCGCGCCGGCAGGGTTTCCCGCGGCCCGGAGCATTCCGTCGGCCACCTTCCGTATTCTACGCCGAAGGCGCGGGCGAGGCCACGGATCAATCCACAGAGGTGAACGGTTCCGCCCGTCACTCCTGCAGGCCCACGGTCCGACTATCCCTGGGCTGGGCTTCGCGACCGGCACGCGACACCCCGGCATCGCCATCGCCATTGCCAGCCTGAACCCGACGAAAAGGCCGTCCCGGTCGTGGCGCTCCGACACCTGATCATCGGCACCGTTGCGTCCATCCCCTATGTCCAATGGCGCAAGGCGGAGCAGGCCTTATGGATTCCGCTTCGCCCGCTCCCCATATCCTCCCAAGGGAGTGTTCGGCGTGATCCTCGCGCGCGCAGCCTTTCTTGCGGCGGCGCTCTTCGTCGCTGCGGCAGCCGCCATCGCCCCCGCCCGTGGCGGCACGGCGGGCGATACCCGGTTTGCGCTGGTCGTCTCCATCGACGGTCCGATCGGACCGGCGACGGCCAGATATGTCCGGGACGGCCTTGCCACGGCGGCCGAGCGCGGGGCCGTGGTCGTGATCCTGCGCCTCGACACTCCGGGCGGCCTCGTCGCCAGCATGCGCGAGATCATCGCCGCGGTGCTGGCTTCGCCGGTTCCGGTCGTCGGCTATGTCGCGCCCTCGGGAGCGCATGCCGCCAGCGCCGGCACCTACATCCTCTATGCGACTCATGTCGCCGCCATGGCGCCGGGCACCAATCTCGGCGCCGCCACGCCGGTCAGCCTGGGCGGCCCCCTGCCCGGCCTGCCGGGCGGCGGAAGCGGCAAGGACGAGAAGGATGGACCGACGGGCGATGCCATGACCGCCAAGATGACCAACGACGCCGCCGCGTTCATCCGCAGCCTGGCCGAGTTGCGCCGGCGCAATGCCGACTGGGCCGAGAAGGCCGTGCGCGAGGCGGCGAGCCTGTCCGCCGACGCCGCCCTGCAGGCCCATGTCGTCGACCTTGTCGCCGTCGACACGCATGACCTGCTCGACCGGATCGACGGACGGACGGTGGAGGTTGCCGGCG
Source organism: Labrys sp. Lb11 (assembly GCF_057554225.1). Classification (NCBI taxonomy): domain Bacteria; kingdom Pseudomonadati; phylum Pseudomonadota; class Alphaproteobacteria; order Hyphomicrobiales; family Xanthobacteraceae; genus Labrys; species Labrys sp. Lb11. The sequence continues at coordinate 245,143 of NZ_BAAJOT010000006.1, read as the reverse complement.
GCCCCCGCCGCCTGTCGACGAGGGGAGCGACGGTGGACGCGGTGGAACCGGACTGGCTGACCCGCCTGCTTTCGGTGATCACGGACCCGAACGTCGCGCTCGTCCTGATGCTGGTCGGCATCTACGGCCTGATCTTCGAGTTCTCCAGCCCGGGCGCCGTGGCGCCGGGCGTGGTCGGCACCATCTGCCTGCTGCTCGGCCTCTACGCCTTCAACATGTTGCCCACCGACTATGCCGGGATGGCCCTGATGCTGCTCGGAGCCGTCTTCCTCGCCGTCGAGGCTTACAGCCCGACGGTGGTGCTGGGCCTCGGCGGCGTCGCGGCCTTCCTCCTCGGCGCCGCCATGCTGCTCCGGAACGGCGAGCCCGGCTATCAGCTGTCCTGGACCGTCGTGGGCCCGGTCGCGGCCCTGCTCCTTGGCCTGAGCCTGCTGACGGGTCACCAGTTGCGGAAGGCCCGCCGCACCCCGGTCCGCGTCGGCGCACCGGCGATGCTCGGGCTGCCGGTCCGGATCCTCGACTGGACCGACGACCGAGGGCATGTCCTCGCCGAGGGAGAACGCTGGCTCGCGACCGGGAACGAAGCCTTCCGGCCGGGGGACACAGTCGAGGTGGCCGATGTCGACGGCCTGACCCTGGCGGTACGGCGCCAGGCGCCCTCATCCGGATCCTGAGGACGAAACGCCCGATGCCCCAGGATCTTGCGCCGAGCCTTCGAAGCATCGAGTCAGGCTCGACGGCGAAGCCGCGGCCCCGGGGAACCGCAAGCGACGGAGAATCCCGATGATGCTGAGCTATGTCGCCTATGGCCTGTTCGCTCTCGTCGTGGCCGCCTTCCTCTCCGCAACCATCCGCATCCTGCGGGAGTACGAGCGTGGCGTCATCTTCACCCTCGGCCGCTTCACCGGCGTGAAGGGCCCCGGCCTGATCCTGCTCATCCCCTTCGTGCAGCAGATGGTGAAGGCCGATCTTCGGGTGGTGGTGCAGGATGTGCCGCCGCAGGACGTGATCTCCCGCGACAATGTGTCGGTGAAGGTGAACGCCGTCCTGTACTTCCGCATCATGGATCCCGAGCGGGCCGTGATCCGGGTCGAGGACTTCCTGGCCGCGACCAGCCAGCTGGCGCAGACCACCCTGCGTTCGGTGCTCGGCAAGCACGAGCTCGACGAGATGCTGGCGGAACGCGACCGACTCAACAGCGACATCCAGGAGATCCTGGACCAGCAGACCGATGCCTGGGGCATCAAGGTCACCAATGTCGAGATCAAGCATATCGACCTCAACGAGAGCATGGTGCGCGCCATCGCCAAGCAGGCCGAGGCGGAGCGCCTGCGGCGCGCCAAGGTGATCAATGCGGAGGGAGAGCAGCAGGCGGCCGAGAAGCTCGTCGAGGCGGGACGTATCCTCGCCCGGGAACCGCAGGCCATGCAGCTGCGCTACTTCGCGGCGCTGCACGACATTGCCGGCGAACGCTCCTCGACCGTGGTCTTTCCCCTGCCGACGGACCTGCTCGGGCACTTCATGCCCCGGCCGGACAAGCCTGGGTGATCAGGAGCCGAGGCCGAAGAAGACGATGCGGGTGAGATGGGTGTAGCCCGCCTCCTGCACCATGATCGCCAGGAACACCAGCACCGCCACCGGGGGAACCAGGATGGCGTAGATCAGGGCCAGCCGCTCCCAGGCCATGTGCATGAACACCGCGACGATCAGGCCCGCCTTCAGGACCATGAAGGTCAGGATCAGCGACCAGCGGAGAGTGCCGACAAGGCCGAAATAGTCGACGAGATAGGAACAGGTGCTCAGGACGAACAGCCATCCCCAGACCGCCAGATAGAGCCCGATCGGGTGCTGCTGGCCGCGGGCGTGTGCCGCGTCCGGCTCGGTTCCTGCGTGTCCCTCCCCACGCAGCGGCTCCGGCCGCTCCCCCGACAGTCCTTCCACGCGTGCCATGTCGCGCCTCACCACAGATAGAACAGGGCGAAGATGAAGACCCAGACCAGATCGACGAAGTGCCAGTAGAGGCCGGTGATCTCGACGATCTCATAATGGCCCTTCCGGCTCGTGAAGAAACCTCGCCTGCCCCGGTCGAAGTCACCTCGCCAGACCTTGCGGGCGATGATCAGCAGGAAGATCACGCCGATGGTGACATGGGTGCCGTGGAAGCCGGTGATCATGAAGAAGGCCGAGCCGAACTGGGCCGCGCCCCAGGGATTGCTCCAGGGACGGACGCCCTCGCCGATCAGCTTCGTCCACTCGAAGGCCTGCATGCCGACGAAGGTGGCGCCGAAGGCGGCCGTCGCCAGCATCAGCACGGCCGTCCTCACCCGGTCGCGCCGGTAGCCGTAATTGACGGCCATGGCCATCGTCCCGCTGCTGCTGATCAGGACGAAGGTCATGACGGCGATCAGGAGGAGCGGGACCGAATGCCCGCCGATGCCGAGGGCGAAGACTTCGCTGGTGTTGGGCCAGGGCTCCGTCGTGGAGATGCGGACCGTCATGTAGCCGAGCAGGAAGCAGCTGAAGATGAAGGTGTCGCTCAGCAGGAAGATCCACATCATGGCCTTGCCCCAGGAGACGTCCTTGAACGCCCTCTGGTCGGAGGCCCAGTCCGCGGCAACGCCGCGCCAGCCTTGCGGGTGCGCCTTGCCCGCTCCGGCATCGATCATCGCTTGGTCCGCCATGTCACCATCCCTAGGTCAGCAGTTGACGACAGATGACGACGAAATCGCCCGCCCAGCCCGTGAGCAGGGCGAACAGGATCAGCCAGACGCCGAGCAGGAAGTGCCAGTAGACGGCGCACAGCTCGACGCTCAGCCTGAGGCGCCCCGCCTCGGACCGGCCCCAGGCCCGCATCGCTGTCCGCCCCAGGGCGAGGAGGCCGCCCGCGACGTGCAGCCCGTGCATGGCGGTGATCAGGTAGAAGAACGAGCTGGCGGGATTGCCGGCAAGGAAGTAGCCGGCCGCATCGAGCTCTCTCCAGGCAAGGATCTGGCCGGCAAGGAAGGCGAGCGCCGAGCCGCCGCCGGCGGCAAGGCCGATCCGGACATCCGCCGTCTCGCCGCGGCGCGCGGCGGCCCGCGCCCATTGCAGCGCGATGCTGCTGAGCACCAGCAGGACGGTGTTGAGCCATAGCAGGGCCGGCACCGGCACGGGACGCCAGTCCGCCGCCTGCATGCGCATGGCGTAGGCGCTGACCAGCAGGGCGAACAGGGACCCGACAACGGCCAGGAACACGCGCAGCCCCATTTTCTCAACCGGCACAGCCGGTTCAACCGGCAGCGCCGGTCCGCCGGCCGACGGGGCGACGCCGGCCAGGCCTTCCTCCAGCCAGGGCTTGCTCATCAGCCCCTGGCGCGACAGCCACCATCCGGCAACGGCCGCCATTCCGATCATGAAGAGCGCGATGACGATCATGGCGTCTCCTCAGGCGGGGTTCGGAGCCGGAGGCTGGTTCTGCGGAATGAAATCCTCTACGGCGCCGGGAACGCTGTAATCATAGGCCCAGCGGTAGACCACCGGCAGGTCCTTGCCCCAGTTGCCGTGGGGCGGCGGCGTCTGCGGGGTCTGCCATTCCAGCGTCGTGGCCCGCCAGGGATTGCCGCCCGCCTCCCGTCCCCTGGACAGGCTCCAGATCAGGTTGAACAGGAACACCATCTGGGCAAAGCCCACGACCAGGGCCGCTACGCTGATGAAGGCGTTGAGCGTATAGGCGGAGGCCGGAATGAAGGCGGTGTCGCCCCATTCGAAATAGCGGCGCGGCACGCCAAGCAGGCCGAGATAATGCATGGGGAAGAAGATCGCATAGGCGCCGAGGAAGGTGACCCAGAAGTGAAACCGCCCGAGCACCTCGTTCAGCAGGCGGCCGGTGATCTTGGGATACCAGTGGTAGATCGCCCCGAAGACGACCATGATCGGCGCCACGCCCATCACCATGTGGAAATGGGCGACGACGAACATCGTCTCCGACAGCGGCACGTCGACGACGACATTGCCGAGGAAGAGCCCGGAGAGGCCGCCATTGACGAAGGTGACGATGAAGCCGAGGGCGAACAGCATCGGCACGGTAAAATGGATGTCGCCGCGCCACAGGGTCAGCACCCAGTTGTAGACCTTGATGGCGGTCGGCACGGCGATGATCAGCGTGGTGGTAGCGAAGAAGAACCCGAAATACGGGTTCATGCCGCTGACATACATGTGGTGAGCCCACACCACGAAGCTGAGGGCGCCGATGGCCACGATCGCCCACACCATCATGCGATAGCCGAAGATGTTGCGCCGGGCGTGGGTGCTGATCAGGTCGGATACGAGCCCGAAGGCCGGCAGGGCGACGATGTAGACCTCAGGATGGCCGAAGAACCAGAACAGGTGCTGGAACATGATCGGGCTGCCGCCGCTGTAGTCGAGCCTCTCCCCCGCCGCGACGATGGCCGGCATGAAGAAGCTGGTGCCGAGCAGGCGGTCCAGCAGCATCATCACGGCGGCGACGAACAGGGCGGGAAAGGCCAGCAGCGCCATGACGGTGGCGGTGAAGATGCCCCAGATGCTGAGCGGCATGCGCATCAGCGTCATGCCGCGGGTGCGCCCCTGCAGCACCGTCACCACGTAGTTCAGGCCCCCCATGGTGAAGCCGACGATGAACAGGATCAGCGAGGAGAGCATCAGGACGATGCCCCAGTCCCGCCCGGGGGTCCCGGACAGGATGGCCTGTGGCGGGTAGAGGGTCCAACCGGCGCCGGTCGGCCCGCCGGGCGCGAGGAAAGAGGCCGCCAGCACCAGCACGGCGAGGAGATAGACCCAGTAGCTGAGCATATTGACGTAAGGGAATACCATGTCCCGAGCGCCGAGCATGAGCGGGATCAGGTAGTTGCCGAAGCCGCCGAGGAACAGGGCCGTGAGCAGGTAGATCACCATGATCATGCCGTGCATGGTGATGAACTGAAGGTAGTGGTCGGCGTCGATGAAGGAGAACGCCCCGGGGAATCCGAGCTGCAGCCGCATCAGCCATGACAGCACCAGCGCGACCAGCCCGATGGCCATCGCCGTGCAGGCGTACTGCACGGCGATGACCTTGGCGTCCTGGGAAAACACGTATTTCGTCAGCCAGCTCCGCGGATGGTAGAGCTCGACGTCCGCGACCTCGGCAGGCGGCACCGGTACAGCCGCGCCCAGCGTGGAATCGACCATCAAGACGCCCTCCTCGCTTGGCGGCGGCGAAGCCTCGGGCCCGGGCTCCGTCGCCGGGATCGCCCCGCCTACCCGCCGGTCCGGGGCTGGTTCGCCCTGGCCTGAGCCGGGGCGTAGAGTTGCGCGAAGGTCCGCTGCTGCTGCAGCCAGGCCTGGTACTTGCCGGGCTCGTCGACCACGACGCGGCCGCGCATATAGGGATGGCCGGTGCCGCACAGCTTCGCGCACAGCACCTCGAAGGAGCCGGTCCGGCTCGGCGTGAACCAGTAATAGGTCACCATGCCGGGGATCATGTCCATCTTGGCCCGGAACTGCGGCACGTAGAAATCATGCACGACGTCGATGCCGCGCAGCAGCACCTTCACCGGCTTGCCGACGGGCAGGTGCAGGTCGTCGCCGATGATCACCACGTCGTCCCTGTTGGCGGGATCGCCCGGATCGAGGCCGAGGGGATTGTCGGCGGTGATATAGCGCGTGTCGGCGGCGCCGAGCCGGCCGTCCCTGCCCGGCAGGCGGAAGCTCCACTGCCACTGCTGGCCGACAACCTCGACCTGCGAGGCATCGGCGGGAACCGTGATGAACTGGTGCCAGACGAACAGGCCGGGCACCAGCATGGCGGCAACTCCCAACGCCGTGCCGACGGCAAGCCACCATTCCAGCCTCCTGTTCTCGGGCTCGTAGGCGGCCCGCTGCCCCGGCCGATGGCGGAAGCGCCAGGCGCAGTAGGCCATGAACAGGACGACGGCGCTGAAGACGAGGCCGGTGATCCAGAAGGTGATGATCAGGGTGCTGTCGATGTAACGCCAGTTGGAGGCGATCGGCGTCCCCCACCACGGGCTCAGCACATGGAACAGCACCGAGCCGACTGCGACGAGGACCAGGACGATCGCGATGGGCATGTTCCTGCACCTCCCTCGAGATGCGCCGCCGCCTCACGTTTCCACGACCCGGCGGTAGAGATGCCAGGTCGCGTGCCCCAGGATCGGCATCACCAGGGCGAGGCCCACGAACAGAGTAAGGCTGCCGGCCACCAGCCCTCCGGCGACGACGAGGCCCCAGAGAGCCATCGCCGCCGGACTGACCCGAACGGCCCGGATCGACGTGCGCACGGCCACGATCGCATTGACATCCCGGTCGACGAGCAGCGGAAACGACACGACACTGATCGCCAGGACGAGGAGGGCAAAGAGGAAGCCGACGCCATTGCCGAGGACGATCAGCGCCCACCCGTGCGGCGTGGTCAGGACCTCAAGGAGGAAGCCGGTGACCGTGGCGGGCATGGCATCGCCGAAGGTCCAGCGGTAGAGCAGCATCGCGGCGACCAGCCAGGCGATGTCGATCACCATGAGGAGGCAGCCGAGCTCCGCGATTGCGGCCCTGGACGGCCGGTGGAAAACGTCCAGCGCATGCACCCAGGCGGTGTCGAGGCCCTTCTCGCGCCGTCGGCTGATCTCGTAGAGGCCGACGGCGGCGAAGGGGCCGACCAGCGCGAAGCCGGCGACGAGCGGGAACAGAAGAGGCAGGACGTCGTAGCCGATGGCGAGCCGGCCGAGGAAGACACCGGCCAGCGGATATATGATCCCGAGAAACAGGAGATGGCTCGGCTTCGCCCAGAAATCGTCGATGCCCCTTGCCAGCACCTCCCGAATGTCTGCGGCGCCGATACGGCGGACGTCCAGCGGCAACAGACTGACGCCGGCGGTCGCAGGGATCGTCGCCTTGATGGCATCGGTGTGTCGGTTCGCCATGGCACTCGCCCGACATGACGGGACGGCTCTGGCGAAGATGGCGAGATGCCTGGACCTGCCCGCCGGTGACGCCGAGCCGCCGACGACATATTACACCTGCTGCCGGCGCTTGTCGCGCCGTATGAGACCGTCTGCCGCGAGCCCTGCCCGCGGAGGTCAGGCCTCAGGCGCGAACCGCAGCCGCCACCGGCAGGCGTGCTTCGCGCGAGGCCTCGCCCGGCATGCCGGCGAGCCAGGCGCACCAGCCGATCATCGGCCCGGCGAACAGCGCCGTCATCAGCAGGGCGCGACTCCACGTGCCTTCCGCCGGCAAGGTCAGGACGAAGGGCGAGCCGGTCACGACCAGGATGTAGGCAGCCAGGAACAGGGCGATGGCAAGGCCCGACCAGCCGAGGTCGTGCAGGCGCTTGCGCGACAGGCACCCTGCCGACCAGGCGACGCCGATCACGAACAGGAAGGGGACGATGCCGCGCGGATCGGCCAGCCGCGCCACGACCCGATCCGACAGGGCGGTGATCAGGCAGAGCGCGGCCGCGCCGCCGGCAAAGGCGGACCGGCCGATGGCGCCGGACGGCGAGAGCAGCAGGGCGGCCATGCCCAGGGGGGAGAGAGAGGAGCGTTGCATGGCGGCAGCATGCTCCCGGGATGGTTAACGGGCCCTTGCCGGCGATGCGGCAAACTCGCCCGGCAGGGGATGCCTCGCGGGCGGATCTTCAGCTCTTCGCCACGATCGCTCCCCGCATTTCCGACGCTAAATCAATGCCGTCGGGAGCAATGGCGGCACAGGCGGGTCCGGGAGGTCCCGCCTGGCCGGGCGGTTCCTCACAGGCGCCCGGTGGTCACGCGCATCTTGTCGGCGAGACCGCCGCCGATGCGCCGGTAGAGCGCCGAGGCGATCTGCTGGTCGCGCTTGCACAGGGCATGCAGCTTGTCCTGGTCGAAGGCGAGCACGCGGGCCGGCTCGTCCACGGTCACCGTCGCGGTCGCGGGCACGCCGGTGGTGAAGGAGACGTCGCCGATGAAGGCCCCCGGCCCGACATGGGCGACGACCTGGCCCTTGACGACGACCTCGGTACGTCCCTCGCAGATGAAGGTCAGGTCGGCGACGGGCTCCTCCTCCGCCGTCAGCACCGAGCCGGCGGCGAGCTCGCGCCATTGCGCCGTGCGCAGGAGCTGGGCGATCTGCGCCTTGTCGAGCTGGCCGACGATCGGAGCGATGAAGGCGCGCTGGTCGGCGGTGAGCTTCAGGCTGAGCCGGTCGCGCAGCAGCCGCCCGACCTGGACCAGGTTGATGGCGATGAAGGCCGTGTCCCAGAGGATGCTGGTCCACACCGGCGAACCGCTGAAGAAGAAATAGGCGATCTCGAAGGCGATGCCGACGACGGCGGCGACGCGCAGCCAGAAGATGTTGGTGAGGAGGTAGGAGACGGCGATGATGGCGTAGGCGATATGACCGGGCACCGCGTCCCAGTCGAAAATCTGCTGCAGAATTTCCAAGAAGAGCCCCTTCGTCGCAATCCGGCCCATGGCGGTCGCCCACACCGCCCTGCCATGGTCTCCTGCCTATCGCATTTCAGGGGCGGTCCGGGAAGTTCGCGGCTGGCCGCGCCGTGGTTTTTCCGCCGCTTCCGCGGCCTCCGCTCCCGTCTTGCTGGCGATCACCAGCCAGCGGCGCTTGAAGCCCGAGCGCACCGTCTCGATGCGCTTGAAGGCGCTGTCGCGCGCCAGCAGCATCCGCGCCGCCGTCACGCTCATGAGATACTTGCCGCGGCGATTGATGTAGAGGATCGGCGCATAGGCCATGAACAGAAGATGGAGCGGGGACATGCGCCGCATCAGCACCTCCCGCCAGCCCGGCGAGGCGAGTTCGACGATCAGCCGCTCGCGTGCGATTCGACCGAGCCCCTGCAGCACTGCGATAGGGTCTTCCAGATGATGCAGCACGTTGAGGCAGAGCACGTAGTCGAAGGCCTCATCGCCAAGGCCGGCATTGAGATCGAGCACGGAAAACTCGACGCTGACGCCCAAGCACAGGGCCAGCAGCTTGGCCCGCCGGATGATCGCCGGGCTCATGTCGTAGCCGACGACCCTGCTGGCATTGCGGCGGATGGCCTCGAAGCAGAAATAGCCGTGGTTGCAGCCGAAATCGACGACGGTCTTGCCGGTCAGATCATCCGGGAAGATCCGCGCGGCCGTACCGGAACGATCGTCGCCCGGCGTGTACAGGCCGTGAGGCAGCTCGATCCGCTGATAGCCGAACTGATGCCGGCGCAACAGCGCCTGGACCCGCTCTTTCGTCCAAGTCCCCAAGGCTGGCCCCCTGCAACGTCGATTCACAGCGCATGCTCGTGAATTGAGGCGGAACTACGGACATTCTCTCCAGGACCACAGTCACCACAGGCGTCTTACGGAAGGATCCCCATCATGTCGACTTTCTCGGAACTCTCGGCCGTCATAGAGGCCGCCGCCCGCACGGCCGGCACCGATCTTGCCCGCACGCAGCTGGCGGCCCGCAGCGCCGGCACGCCCCTGGCCTCGGACGACATCATCGGCCTCGCCAACCTGCAGGTCGACCTGACCCTGTCGCGGGCACTGCCGGCGCTGCGCGGCCTGATGCTTGAGGCGGTGCTGCAGGCCTGCTCCGCCCGCACCGACGAGATCATCGCCTCGCTCGGGACAGCCTCGCCCAAGTCGCATTGAGGCTGGCAAAGCGGCGGCGGATCGGCGGGTTGTTGAAACCCCGGCCCCGAACGCCTAGAAATCGCGGGGTATGCCGACTTCCCTCGCGTCACGACTCCGGACGGGGGCGGACGGCCGCAATGGTTGCCGGCCGTCCCGGCCCGCCGTGCGCCCAGCGTGCCGGCGATGGGGGGGCGGCGCAGGGACGTCGATTTGACCGATTCTACGCGTGCCGAGGAAATCTATGCGCCTGTGGCGCCGGCGCACCAGCCGCCGGCGCCCGGCCTTGCCGGGCGCTTGGCGGACTGGTTGCCGCTGCGGCCCTATCTCGGGGCCCGTTTCGGCTTCGCCGGCAAGTTCGACCGTGCGGCGGCCCGGCTCGCGGCAGCGGGCGGCGTCGCCGTGCCGGCACGGCAGGCCGCCTTCTTCTATGGCCGGCGCCTGCGCCTGGAGATCGACCCGCGGCAGCTGACGCATCGGCTGAGCGATTATGTCCAGGACGGCCGGTCCATGCGCTGGATCGGCGAGTTCTTCCTCGACGGCGGCGACTGGAGCCGCATCCTCTCGCCGATCGTCCAGTCGCCGGCGCACCGGGAAGTGGTCGAGATCTGCCAGGCCCGTCACCAGTTCCGCGACAGCCGCATCTACAGGATCTTCGCCAGGCGCATTGCCGAGGGCCAGCCGCGATCGCGCAACGGCATCCGGCTCGACACCGAGGCCAAGCTCGACGCCTATTTCCAATATTACGTCGACCTGGTCGAGAGCATCGAACGCACCGGCATCCTGCCGCGCGACCGGATCGGCACGACCGAGCGGACCGGCCAGTCGCACCGCTCGATGCGCTCGGTCTGGCAGGACATGGCCGAGCGCGAGATCGGCGTGGCGATCGGGCCGGACGGCGCGCTGGTGCGCCACACGTCCGGCAAGCACCGGGTCGCCGCCGCCTTCGCCCTCGGGCTGGACCGCATCCCGGTGGAAATCCGCCTGGTGCATGCGGCCTGGCTGGCCGGGCAGGCGCGGCGGCTCGACCTGTCGCCCGCGCAGGCGCTCGACGTCGCCCTGGACGAGATGCGCGCGAGCCGCGGCCCCGGCACGGCCGCGCCGAAATAGCGGCAAGCGCCGTCAGGCGAATTCCATGATCACCGCATCCACGGCGAGGCTGTCGCCGGGCTTGGCGCGGATGGCCTTGACGGTGGTGTCACGCTCGGCCCGCAGCACGTTCTCCATCTTCATCGCCTCGACCACGCACAGCGCCTCGCCAACCTTGACCTCCTGGCCGACGGAGACGTCGATGGAGCGGACCAGCCCCGGCATCGGGCAGAGCAGCGCCCGGCCGGCGTCGGCGGCCAGTTTCACCGGCATGAGCCGGGACAGGGCAGCCTCGCGCCGGGTGAAGACCCGGGCCTCGGCGCCGGCGCCGCGATGGGTCAGGGCGACGCCGTTCAGGATCGGGCGCACCTGCACCGAGGCCGGCTCGCCGTCGATGAAGCCCCGCCAGACCGGCTCGCCCGGCTTCCAGGCGCTGCGCAGGGTGCGCAGCGCGCCGGCGCTGCCGTCGCAACCGGGGAAGGCCACCTGGATGTCGCCCTGCGCCTCGTCGACCTCGACGTCGAAGCCCTCCCGGTCGAGCATCACCACGCGCTGGCGCTCGAACACCACCGACCGCCAGGCGAACTGGCCGCTGATGCGGCGCTTGCGCTGGTTGTGGATGTGGTCGATGGCGGCGGCGACCGCCGCCAGGCGCATGGCGAGGTCGCCCGACGGCACGGCCGGCGCAAAGCCGGCCGGGAACTCCTCGGCGATGAAGGCGGTGGAGAGCCTCCCCTCGCGCCAGCGCGGATGCTGCATCAGCGCCGCCACGAACGGTATGTTGTGACGGATGCCTTCGATGGCGAAGGCATCGAGCGCGTCCGCCATGGCGTCGATGGCGGCGATGCGCGTCGGCGCGTGGGTGCACAGCTTGGCGATCATCGGATCATAGTGGATCGAGATCTCGCCGCCCTCGAACACGCCGGTGTCGTTGCGCACCGTGATGCCCCGCTCCTGGCGCTCGGCCGGCGGGCGATAGGTGACGAGGCGGCCGGTGGAGGGCAGGAAGCCGCGCGTCGGGTCCTCAGCATAGACGCGCGATTCGATCGCCCAGCCGTTCAGCCGCACATCCTCCTGGCGGATGGCCAGCGCCTCGCCGGCGGCGACGCGGATCATCTGCTCGACCAGGTCGATGCCGGTGACCAATTCCGTCACGGGATGCTCGACTTGCAGGCGGGTGTTCATCTCCAGGAAGAAGAAGCTCTTGTCCTGGCCGACGACGAACTCGACGGTGCCGGCGGAATCATAGGCGACGGCCTTGGCCAGGGCGACGGCCTCGGCGCCCATGCGCGCCCGCGTCTCGGCGTCGAGCAGCGGCGACGGCGCCTCCTCCACGACCTTCTGGTTGCGGCGCTGGATCGAGCATTCGCGCTCGCCGAGATGGATGACGGTGCCGTGCTTGTCGCCCAGCACCTGGATCTCGATATGCCGCGGCTCGACGATGAACTTCTCGATGAAGACGCGGTCGTCGCCGAAGGATGACCTGGCCTCCGAACGGGCCAGCCTGAACCCTTCCTCGACCTCGGCGGCGCCGTGGGCGATTCGCATGCCCTTGCCGCCGCCGCCGGCCGAGGCCTTGATCATCACGGGATAGCCGATCTCGTCGGCGATGCGCACCGCCTCGGCGGGATCGGCGATGACGCCGAGATGGCCGGGCACGGTGGAGACGCCAGCCGCGGCCGCCGCCTTCTTGGACTCGATCTTGTCGCCCATGGCGGCGATGGCCCGGGCATTGGGGCCGATGAAGACGATGCCCGCCGCCGCCAGAGCCTCGGCGAAGGCCTCGCGTTCGGACAGGAAGCCGTAGCCCGGATGCACGGCCTCGGCGCCCGTCGCCTTGCAGGCTTCGACGATGCGCTCGATGACGAGATAGGACTGGGCCGCCGGCGCCGGACCGATGGCGACCGCCTCGTCGGCCATCTCGACATGCAGCGCGTCGCGATCGGCCTCGGAGTAGACGGCGACCGTCCTGATGCCCATGCGTCGCGCCGTCTTGATCACGCGGCAGGCGATCTCTCCGCGATTGGCGATCAGGATTTTCTTGAACATCGGGCACTCGAGGGAGGGATCGGCGGGTGGGAGCCCCGATCAATAGCGCCGCGAGGCGTGCCCGCATAGCCCCGTCCGACAGACCGCCCCGGGAGCAGGCGCAGACAAGAAAACGGCCGGGCAAGCCGGCCGCAAGGTGCTTGGAGGAAGGGGGAAGGCGTCAGGCCATGCGCACGATGGCGGCGCGGGCGGCGGGATCGTCCTGGGGGCCGTCGACGAAGGCCAGCAGCGCCCGCTCGGCGTCGCTGATCTGGCCGTCTCGGTGGATGCGCGACTGCAGCCAGTTGGCGCCGGCCGGATCGATCTGCGTCACCAGGCTCGACCAGTCGCCCTCCGGCCCGAAGACGGGCGCGGCGACGGTCTCGAGGCCGACGGGACGCTTCAGCGGCGCAGCGGCGCCGAGCAGATGGTTGGCGATGGCGCGGACGAAGAGCTGCGACCAGGCGTCGTCATTGGCGGGGCTGGTGCAGGCGTCGGCGATGTCGAACAGGATCTCGGCCTCGGCCCGCGAGATGGCGGCGCCGGCGTGGGAGAGCATGCGGCTGAGCAGTTCGACGTCGGCGGCGTCGACGGTGCGGGAGAAATGCACGCGGCCGCGGGCGGCCGGCCCCTCGCCGGTGATGGCGGCGTGCTTGACCTGCGCCAGCGCGAAGGCCGCCAGGCTGTTGGGGATCTCGTGCGCCTCTTCCATAATGTTGACCAGGAGCTCGAGCTCGGTCGCGGTCTCGACGCAGGCCTCCGGCCCGCCCATCCGCTGCATCAGCCAGTTGGCCTTCTCGGCGGTGATGCGGCCGGTCGGCATCTGCTGATAGACGATGAAATCGGTCAGCGCCTCGACGAACAGGCGGTTGAATTCGGCATAGCGGCCGCCAAGCGCGGCATTGGCCTGGAACAGCGCTTCCGCGTCTTCCTGATGGATGACGCCGTCGCCATAGAACCAACGGCGCAGGGTGACGATCTCGTCCTTCTCGACAGCCTTGTCTTCGACGATGGATCGGATGATCGCGGGAACGGTTTCGCTCGACATATTCGACGCCTCCATGACCTTGTCTTCTTGGCCACGTCTTTGTTTGCTTGACGCGTTAACTCTCGATCCACGCAACCCAAGGCCACGTTAACGTGCAAACCCTAACGCGCGTTGGGGTTAAGAGGATGTGTCGAACGTCACATCCCGATCCCGGCCGCGCGCCTTGCGCCGATGCAAGCCAGACTTGCACGCCTTTTCGGGCGGCAGTGCGGCGGTCATTTGTCGCCACTGAGGGAATTTCCAGCCCGGAGGACAAAATGACCACCGTCGCCCACGAAGCCGCCATCGTTTCGCCGCGCAAGGCCGTCGCCAGCGCCGGCCTCCACCACATCACCGCGATCACGCGCGACGTCAGGCGCAATCTTCAGTTCTACACGGACCTGCTCGGCCTTCGCCTGGTGAAGCGGACCGTCAATTTCGACGATCCCGGCGCGCACCATCTCTATTTCGGCGACACGGACGGCCGGCCCGGCACGATCCTGACCTTCTTCGCCTGGGAGGGCGCCAATCCCGGCCGCATCGGCCTCGGCCAGGCGGTGGAGATCGCCTTCCGCATCCCGCGCGCCTCGCTCGGCTGGTGGACGCAACGCCTGGTCGAGCGCGGCATCGCCTTCGATGCGCCGGAGCAGCGCTTCGGCGAGACCGTGCTCGGCTTCAAGGATCCGGATGGCATCCGCCTGGAACTGGTCGCCACCGCCGCGGCGGACGGCCCCGGCGGCTGGACGGGCGGCGCGGTGCCGGCCGAGCATGCGGTGCGCGGCTTCCACGGCGTGACGCTGTGGCTGGCCGAGACCGAGGGCACGGCGGCGGTGTTGCGCGAGGTGCTCGGCTATGAGGAGGCCGGCACGGCGGGAACGCGCACCCGCTTCGCCGCGCCGGGCGATGCCCTGGGGACGATCGTCGACCTGCGCCATGCGCCCGGCTTCTTCGGCGGACGCATGGGCACCGGCACGATCCACCACATTGCCTTCCGCGCCGCCGACGACGCGGCGCAGGCGGCCATGGTCGAGACCCTCGACGGGATCGGCGGCCGGGCGACGGAGCAGAAGGACCGCACCTATTTCCGGTCCGTCTACTTCCGCGAGCCGGGCGGCGTGATCTTCGAGATCGCCACCGACGACCCCGGCTTCACGGTCGACGAGAGCCTCGAGACGCTCGGCGGGGCCCTGAAGCTGCCGTCGCAGTTCGAGGCGCATCGCCAGGAGATCGCGGCGGCGCTGCCGCCGCTCGACTGATCTGCCCACCGGTGCGGGCACCGCGTCCCGCACCGGCCCATCCCCTCTCAGGACGACAGGACCGTCATGACCAGCCTCGCCCCCATCGCCCTCTCCCACATCCACCGCTTCGTCGACGGGGATCGCGCCCGTCCGCTGCTGCTGCTGCACGGCACCGGCGGCGACGAGGCCGACCTCGTCCCGCTCGGCCAGGCGATCGCCCCCGGCGCGGCGCTGCTGTCGCCGCGCGGGCAGGTGCGCGAAGGCGGCGCCAACCGCTTCTTTCGCCGCCTGGCCGAAGGCGTGTTCGACATCGCCGACCTCAAGGCGCGGACGCAGGCCCTGGCCGACTTCATCGCCGAGGCGCGCGAGGCCTACGGCCTGCCAGCGCCGGTGGCGCTCGGCTTCTCGAACGGCGCCAACATCGCCGCCTCGCTCCTGCTGTCGCGACCGGAAAGCCTGGCCGGCGCCATCCTGCTGCGGGCCATGGTGCCGTTCGAGCCGGACCATGCCCCGGATCTCGCCGGCAAGCCGGTGCTGATCCTGTCCGGCTCGGCCGACCCGATCATCCCGGCCGCGAATGCCGGCCGACTGGCGGCGATCCTCTCCGGCGCCGGCGCCGCGGTGACGCACCAGGTCCTGCCGGCCGGGCACGGCCTGACCCAGGCCGATCTCGCCCGGTCGAGCGCCTGGCTGCAGGCCCTGGCCGCCCGTTGAGGGCGAGGCAGGGCTCGCTCCGTCCCGGCTCCGCCCGGGACGGCGGCGAGCCCCGTCTCCGCCTCATCTTACATGCCGGCGCCCGAACGGCGCTTGATCGTGAAATAGAACGCCACCTCATAGGCACGGGCATCGGCCCGGGGCGTTCCGGCAAGCGCGGCCTTCTCGGCGCAGATGCCGATATCGACGACGCGGAATCCGTTGGCGACCCGGTCGATTCTGGTCCTGGCGCGGACTTTCCATGGCGTCAGCAGCTTCCACAGGCCGAAGAGAGCCGCGGCCAACGCCAGGCCAAGCACCGTGATGGTTGCCATGAGTCCCCCCGATTCAGCCCGTCGGCAGCGCGATGGCCGACTTGTCGCGGCGGGCTAAATTACAAATATTACATCATATTTCACCCGTCAACATGGTTAACGATCTTTCAACGCTGCGACGGCTGCTCAAGTTTCTTGTAAGAAAGGCCGGACCTGCCGTAATCTGGTTCCGCGGTTCCCGGTGACCTGGTCCGGCGGATTGGAGTCCGGCATGAGCGCAACGATTGAGGATGGCTTCGAGCGGGCCGCGCAGACCAGCGCGGGCGAAGCTCGGACCCTGGCCTGGAAAATATCCCTGATCATCAGAGGCTTGCAGGACGTCGACGCCGAGTTCGCGGCGCGGCTGCGCGACGATGTCCTGCAGATCCTGGCGCCCGACGGCCTGCCGCGCCAGCAGCCGGCCACGGGTATGCGGCCGCATATCGTCGCCAGCACCGCCGCTCCTCCCGATGTTCCCCGCGAGCGGCTGCCGGACATCGAATGGTCGATCCTGGACATCGTGAAGGAAAACGAGTCCGGGATGAATCTTTCAGCCATCCACGAACGGCTGCAAGATCTCAACGATTATCCGATCACCAAGGCCAGCCTGTCGGTGCGCCTGCACCGCATGGTCAAGAGCGGCCGCCTGTCCTCGCCGTCGCGCGGCTACTACGAGCTTCCCGGCGGCACGCGCCCGCGCCTCGGTGAACCCGCCGGGGAGATACGGACCCGGCGCTGAGGCACCCGAGCGGCGATCCCCGCCGCCGGCCGATCTTTCTTACAGCGGGATGTTGTCGTGCTTCTTGCGCGGGGCCTCGACGGCCTTGGTGCGCAGCATGGCGAGCGCCCGGGCGACCCGCCGCCTGGTCTGCGAGGGCTCGATCACCTCGTCGATATAGCCGCGCTCGGCCGCGACGAAGGGCGAGAGGAAGCGGTCCTCGTAGCGCTTGACGTGCTCGGCGATGGTCTCCGGCGCGCCCATGTCCTGCCGGAAGATGATCTCGACCGCTCCCTTGGCACCCATCACCGCGATCTGCGCCGTCGGCCAGGCATAGTTGACGTCGGCCCCGACATGCTTGGACGCCATGACGTCGTAGGCCCCGCCGAAGGCCTTGCGGACGATAATGGTGACCAGCGGCACGGTCGCCTGGGAATAGGCGAAGAGCAGCTTGGCGCCGTGCTTGATCAGGCCGCCATATTCCTGCGCCGTGCCCGGCAGGAAGCCCGGCACGTCGACCAGGGTGACGATCGGGATCTCGAAGGCGTCGCAGAAGCGCACGAAGCGCGCGGCCTTGCGCGAGGCGTCGCTGTCGAGCACGCCCGCCAGCACCAGCGGCTGGTTGGCGACGATGCCGACGGTGCGGCCCTCGATGCGGCCGAAGCCGATGACGATGTTGCGGGCGAAGGCGGCCTGCAGCTCGAAGAAGTCACCCTCGTCGACCAGCTTGCGCACCAGCTCCTTGACGTCATAGGGCTTGTTGGCGTTGTCCGGCACCAGGGTGTCGAGCGAGGGCTCGACCCGCTCGGCGTCGTCGAAGGAGGGGATCTCCGGCACGCCAGAGGCATTGTTGGCCGGCAGGAAATCGATGAAGCGGCGCATCTGCAGGAGCGCCTCGACGTCGTTCTCATAGGCGCCGTCGGCCACCGAGGAGCGGACCGCGTGCACGGAGGCGCCGCCGAGTTCCTCGGCCGTCACCGTCTCGTTCGTCACCGTCTTCACCACGTCCGGGCCGGTGACGAACATGTAGCTGGTGTCCTTCACCATGAAGATGAAGTCGGTCATGGCCGGCGAGTAGACGTCGCCGCCGGCGCAGGGCCCCATGATCAGCGAGATCTGCGGGATGACGCCCGAGGCGACGACGTTGCGCCGGAACACCTCGCCATAGCCGCCGAGGGCGGCCACGCCCTCCTGGATGCGGGCGCCGCCGGCATCGAACAGGCCGATGATCGGGGCGCGGTTCTTCAGCGCCATGTCCTGGATCTTGTTGATCTTGGCGGCGTGGGTCTCCGACAGCGAGCCGCCGAACACGGTGAAGTCCTTGGCGAACAGGAACACCTTGCGCCCGTTCACCGTGCCCCAGCCGGTGACGACGCCGTCGCCGGCGATCCGGGTCTTGGCCATGCCGAAGTCGACGGCGCGATGCTCGACGAAGGCGTCGAACTCCTCGAAGGAGCCGGCATCGAGCAGGAGCTCGATCCGTTCCCGGGCGGTGAGCTTGCCCTTGGCATGCTGGGCGGCGATGCGCTTCTCGCCGCCGCCCAGGAGCGCCTTGGCGCGGCGGGAGTCCAGTTCTTCGAGGATGTGCTTCATGCGGCGGGCTGTTGTGCTTGTTGTCCCCGCTCGATAGCACGGGAAAACGCCGTGTCACAAATTGCCGCAGGCGCTTTCGCGCGCCGCGGACGGCCGGGCCCGCTATCGGGCAGCCGCACCCGCGGCGGCGCCCAGCGCCAGGACCTTCGCCGCCGCCTCCATCTCGCGCCAGCGCAGGGCGCGCCGGGCCTGGGCCTCCTCGTCCGCGCCCCACAGTTCGATCTGGAAATCCTCGTCGACATGGGCGGCGGCCCAGGCTGCTTCCGGCTCAAGGCGCCCGTCGGCCACCGCCAACGCCAGGACCGCCGATCCGGTCAGGGTGGTGACGACGTTGAGCGCCGCCAGGCCGACGGCGTCGAAGGGGGCGACCGCCCGGGCGATCGCATCGAGCGCCGCCTCGGGCTGCGCCACGAAGATCACGCCGCCGGCCAGCGTCAGCCGTGCCCCGAATCGCTGCGCCATCCAGTCGAGCAGCGGCGTCCAGGCCTCATGCTGGCGGCGGGCAAGGATCTCCGGTTCCCCGGCCCGGTAGCACAGCATGTCGGAGCCGGCGTAGCGCACCACCTCGGCCGCCACCTCCGCCATGGCGTGGGCGACGCCGTCGATGGCGGAATTGACGATGCGCGTCACGGGCATGGCCGCGGGGTCGATGCGCTCGCCCTGCATGGCCCATTCCCGTGCCAGTTCCTCGGCCAGGGCGCGCTGCGGCACGGCCAGCAGGGCCTTGCCCGGCGTGCGCGCCACCCGCCCGTCGAGCGCCAGGGCATGGAGGCCGTCGCGCTCGACCACGCCCGTCTCCTTGTAGAAGCGCCGCGGCAGCTCGGGCCGCAGCCCTTTCTGCGCCGTGTGCATCGGATCGGGCCCGGAGCTGTCGCGAAACCAGTCGTTGAGGGGGGTCTTGCCGTTCATGACGCCTCGGCCAAGGTCAGACGATCGATCAGCGGCATCAGGTCCTCGAACCGGCCGATGATCCGGTGGGCGCCGGCGCGCTCGAGCGCCTCCGGCGTGTGGTTGCCCCAGGCGACGCCGACGGCGAAGGCGCCGGCGGCGCGGGCCATCTCGACGTCGTAGGTGGTGTCGCCGACCACGACCGTGGCGCCGGGGCCGGTGCCGACGGCCCGCATCGCCTGCAGCACCATGCCCGGATCGGGCTTGGAGGGGGCGTCGTCGGCGGTCTGGACCGTGGCGAAGACGTCGCGCCAGCCGAACCGGTCGAGAATGTGGTTGATGCCGCGCCTGGCCTTGCCGGTGGCGATGCCGAGCACGACGTCGGGCCGGCCCCGGAGCGCGGCGACGGTCTCCGCCGCGCCCGGGAACAGCGGCTCGGCATGGGCCGGGTCGGAGCGCAGGGCGAAGAACACCTCTCGATAGGTCGCCGCCGCGGCGACGACCAGATCCTCCGGCGCCTCGGGCCCGAGCAGCCGACGCATGGCCGGCAGCATCGACAGGCCGACGCCGCCGAGCAGGAAGGCGCGGTCCATCGGCTCGAGGCCGTGGCGGGCCAGGGTCTCGACCAGGGTGGCGTGGATGATGTCCTGGCTGTCGAGCAGCGTGCCGTCGACGTCGAAGAGCACGAGGCGCCGGGTCATGAGGAGTTCCTCCTACTCTTCCGGGGCATCGACGATCGGGTCGTAGGACGACGTGTCGAAGCCGAGCAGGTCGAAGCTCTCGCGCATGTGCGGGGGCAGCGGTGCGGTGACGTCGAGCGTGCCGCCGCGCGGATGCGGCAGGGTGATGCGGCGGGCATGCAGATGCAGCTTCTTCGGCAGCCCCTCGGGCAGGGTTTCCATGCCCTCGCCATATTTGGGATCGCCGACGATGGGGTGGCCGATATGGGCGGTGTGGGCGCGCAGCTGATGGGTGCGGCCGGTGACCGGCTTCAGCGACAACCAGGCGACGGCGTTCGAGGCGCGGTCGACCAGGGAGTAATAGGTGACGGAGTGCACCGCCTCCTCGTCGCCGTGCTTCATGACGCGCACGCGCTCGCCGTCCATGCCGAGCTGCTTGGACAGGAACAGCGAGATGCGGCCCTGCTTGGGCGTCGGCACGCCCTTGACCAGGGCCCAGTAGATCTTGCGGGCCGACCGGGTGCGGAAGATGGCGCCGAGATCGGCCGCCGCCTTGCGGGTCTTGGCCAGGACGAGGACGCCGGAGGTGTCGCGGTCGAGCCGGTGCACCAGGCGCGGCTTCTCCCCGTCCGGCCCGGCCAGCGCCGCCAGCATGCCGTCGACATGGCGCTCGGTGCCCGAGCCACCCTGGACGGCAAGGCCGTGCGGCTTGTTGATCACCAGGACGTCGCGGTCCTCGTGCAGGATCAGCCCGCGCAGGAACTCGGCGTCCTTCTGCGCCTGCCCCGTCCGCTTCTGCGGCACCGGCGCGCCGGGCGTGTCGCTGCGCGGCAGCGGCGGCACCCGCACGCTCTGGCCGGCGGCGATGCGGTCATTGGTCTTGGCCCGCGCGCCGTCGACCCGCACCTGGCCCGAGCGCAGCAGCTTCTGCAGGTGGCCGAAGGCGAGGTCGGGGAAATGCACCTTGAACCAGCGGTCCAGGCGCATGCCGTCCTCGTCGGCTTCGACAATACGGGTTTCGACGGTGGCGGTCATTCCAGGGTCCGGGGCAGAGCAGATGTGATCGGCGCCGGTTTAGAACAAAACACCACCGCTGTCGCGATCGAACGTTCGCCGATCCGAGGTCCAGGCCCTCAGGAAGCCAGGGCCTTCAGCTCGGCCAGGTCGGGCAGGCCCTCGCAGCAATCGTTGACGAAGAAGGCGACCAGGGCCCGCGCCCGGCCGGCATCGACCCGGCAGCGCTGGATGCGGCCCTCGCGGCTCTGCGTCATCAGTCCGGCCGCCACCAGCTGGGCGATGTGATGCGCCAGCGTCGACTTGGGGATGCCGAGCTCCCGCTGGACGGCGCCGACCGACAATCCCTCCCGCCCTGCCCGGATCAGCAGGCGGAAGATCTGCAGCCGGTGCGGATGCCCGAGCTCGGCCATGCAGCGGGCCGCATCGTCGAAGGCGATCTGCGCCATGCCGGTCACCCGCAGGGCGCGAACCGGCCATCGAGCACCGGGCCGAGGCGGGCCTCGTACCGCGGCCACCCCCGATGCCGGTCGATCGTCCGCTCGATGTCGCAGCGTTCGATGCCGAGATCGGCCAGCGTCCGGTCGCTGAGCCCGTCGAGAAGCGCAATATCGGCCCGACGCCGGCGCGCCGCCCGCGCCTCGTCCAGGACCGTCCTGATCCAGTCGAACATGGCAACCTCCCTGTCACCGCCACGGTCCGTCGCGCGATGAGCGATGGACCGGACTATAGTTCCAGTTATATAGTCCTTTTATCGAGCCCGGCAAGGGCCGCAGGCAAGGAGGCCGCAATGGAATTTTCACGCGAGGCCAGGCGGCTGACCGGCGGGTGCCTGTGCGGATCG
This sequence comes from Labrys sp. Lb11, assembly GCF_057554225.1. Classification (NCBI taxonomy): domain Bacteria; kingdom Pseudomonadati; phylum Pseudomonadota; class Alphaproteobacteria; order Hyphomicrobiales; family Xanthobacteraceae; genus Labrys; species Labrys sp. Lb11. The sequence continues at coordinate 223,406 of NZ_BAAJOT010000006.1, read as the reverse complement.
GTGCGCTACGCCGTCGACGGGCCGGTGCGCGACGTCTGGATGTGCCACTGCCGGTTCTGCCGCCGGCTGCACAGCCATGCCGCCGCCTACGCCGCCTGCGCGCCCGGCGACATCGTCATCGAGGGCGAACGCAAGCTGCGCTGGTACCGCTCCTCGCCGATGGCCCGCCGCGGCTTCTGCTCCAAATGCGGGGCCCAGATGTTCTTCGAGGCGCGCGGCGGCAGCACCCTGTCGATCGCGGCGGGAACGCTGGACGAGCCGACCGGCCTCAGGCTCGCCCGTCATATCTGCGTGGCGCAGAAGGGGGACTATTACGACATCGCGGACGACGTGCCGCAGACACCGGGTCATCCCGGCCGCCTTCCCGCCCCTTCATGACCGGATGCGCGGCCCGCCGCCGTCCCGCCTTCCCTCAGCGATCCGTGAACGCCAGCCGGGCGCCGAGAGCCACGAAGGCGGCGGCGAAGGAACGGCGCATCCAGGCGAGGACACGCGGCCGGGAGATCACCCGGTCGCGCACGGCGGCGGCGAACAGGCCGTAGACGGCGAAGACGGCGAAGGTCATCGCCATGAAGACGGCGCTGAGCAGCAGCATCTGCGCCAGCGGCCGGGCCTCGGCCGGACTGACGAATTGCGGCAGGAAGGCCAGGAAGAAGATCGACAGCTTCGGGTTGAGGATGTTGATCAGCACGGCCCGGACCACGATGCCGTCGAGCGAGAGGTTGCCCGCGGCCGGCCTGACGTCGAGCGCTCCGTCCTCGCGCAGCGCGTTCCAGGCCATGAAGAGGAGATAGGCGACGCCGGCATATTTGAAGAGCTGGAAGGCGAGCGCGCTGGCGTGGAGGATCGCCGCCAGGCCACCGATCGCCGCGGCCAGGTGCGGCACGATGCCGATCGTGCAGCCGAAGGCGGCGGCCATGCTGGCGCGGGCGCCGCGGCCGAGGCCGGTCGCCAGCGTGTAGACCACGCCCGTGCCGGGCGAGGCGACGATGATGAAGGCGGTGATCAGGAATTCGAGGCTCATGCCGATGTCCCCTGCTGCGCGCCGGGACGACCCGCGACGCGGCAGGAACTGAAGCGGATCGCGCCGCGCCGGTCTTGAACGCGATTGCAGCGCTTCGGAGCAAGAGCCGAGTGTTGATCGAAGCAGCTCGCCCGATCTGCCCGGTGCGTCAGCCGGGGTCTCGGGCGGCTGCGGCGGCATAGGCGCCGGGCGTCACGCCATAGGTGCGGACGAAGGCGCGGGTCATGTGGCTCTGGTCGGCGAAGCCGCTGGCGGCCGCGGCATCGGCGAGGCGGGCGCCGCCGGCGATCAGCCGGCGGGCGAGGCCGATCCGCCGCTGCAGGAGATAGGCGTGCGGCGTCAGCCCGGTGGCGGCGGCGAAGCCGCGCAGGACCTGGAAGCGGCTGAGGCCGCTCGCCGCGGCGAGGTCGGCCAGCGTCACCGCGGCGGCCGGCTCGTCGTCGATCCGGTGCCGGGCCTGCAGGATCGCGGCAGGCGCCGCCCGCGCCGCGTCGAGGCGGCTCCGTTCATGCGCGACCACGGCCAGCAGATCGAGCAGCAGGCTCTCGCGATGCAGCCCGGCGGCATCCGCGTCCGCATCGGCGGTGACGGCGGCGTAGAGGGCGAGGAAGCGTCCGGCGAGACCGGCCTGCCGGACCACCGGCCAGGTCAGCTCGTACTGCGCCGCCCGTCCCTCGCTGATGTCGCCGGCCGCCTGCCATACCAGGGCGGGCTCGAAATAGAGCATGCGCCAGGCGCGATCCTGCCCGCCGATCGGCGCGCCGTCGTGCACCTCGCCGGGATTGACGGTGATGACATCGCCCGGGCCGGCCTCGACCATGCCGCGGCCGCTCGACGAGCGCTGGGCGCCGCGATCGATGACGCCGACGCCGTACTGGTCATGGGTATGCCGCGGGAAGGCATGGCGCGTCTGCGCCTCCACGGCCTCGACGCCGGCAAGCCGGCAGCGCCGCATCCTGAAGCCCGACGAGGTCACGCCGTCACCGCCTGAACATCCGCCTTCCCGCAGCATAGGCCGGGCGGGCCGCGATCCCAAGCGGCCCCTCAGGGCCGCGGCGCGAGATCCCGCCGCATGAACACCCGCCGGCTCTCGTCGAGCCCCCGCGCCTCGTGCTCGCGGCGGATGGCGAGCAGGGACGCGGCCAGGGTCTCGTCGGGCAGGTCGACGAAGCCGAGGCGCCGGTAATAGGGCGCGTTCCACGGCACGTCCCGGAAGGTCGAGAGCAGCAGGGCCCCGAGGCCGAGCGAGCGCGCCGCCGCCTCGACCGCGTCGATCAGCCGGGCGCCGAGGCGCCGGCCGGCATGGCCGGGGTCGACGTCCAGCTCCTCGACATAGGCGCAGCCGTCGACGAGATCGAAGACGGCGAAGCCGACCGGACCATCCGCCCCCGCCGCCACCCGCACCCGGTCCGCCCGGATGCGGGCCTCCAGCAGATCCGACGGCAACGGGTCGCCCTCGGCGAGCCCGGCCATGCCCAGGGCGAAAAAGCGCCGGGCCGAGCGGACCTCGATAGCCTGGAGGGCCGGGATGTCGGCGAGGGAGCCGGGGCGGATGACGGTCACGGATCGTATCCTGTCACGACGGCGGGCTGCCTGCGGCAAGGCCGGGCCGGCCCGGCGACAGGCCGCCGGCGCTCCCTACCCGTCCCCGCGCTCCTTGCGCAGCCTGTCCCACCATTCCATGCGCTTCCTGACCTCGCGCTCGAAGCCGCGCTCGACCGGCTCGTAGAAGCGGCGGCGGCCGAGGGCGTCGGGGAAATAGTTCTGACCGGAAAAGGCGTCGGGCTCGTCATGGTCGTAGCGATAGCCGGCGCCGTAGCTCTCCGCCTTCATCAGCTTGGTCGGGGCGTTGAGGATGATCTTGGGCGGCATCAGCGAGCCGCCCTCCTTGGCGAGGCGCATCGCCGCCTTGTAGGCGGTGTAGGCGGCGTTGGATTTCGGCGCGGTCGCCACGTAGATCACCGCCTGGGCGATGGCGAGCTCGCCTTCGGGACTGCCGAGGAAGTCGTAGGCGTCCTTGGCGGCGTTGGCGACGACCAGCGCCTGCGGGTCGGCCATGCCGATATCCTCCACCGCCATGCGCACGACGCGGCGGGCGATGAACAGCGGATCCTCGCCGGCGTCGAACATGCGCGCGAGATAATAGAGCGCGGCGTCGGGATCGGAGCCGCGGACCGACTTGTGCAGGGCCGAGATCAGGTTGTAGTGGCCGTCCTGGCTCTTGTCGTAGATCGGCGCGCGGCGCTGCAGCACCTCCTGCAGCACGGCGGCCGAGAAGACCTCGCCGGGCTTGGCGGCGCGCCAGGCTTCCTCGGCCAGGGTCAGCGAGGCGCGGCCGTCGCCGTCGGCCATGCGGATCAGCACAGCGCGGGCCTCCTCGTCGAGCGGCAGCGCCCTGCCCTCCACCGCCTCGGCATGGGCCAGGAGCCTGGAGACCGCGTCCTCGTCGAGCGCCTTGAAGGTCATGACGCGGGCGCGCGACAAAAGCGCGGCGTTGAGCTCGAAGGACGGATTCTCGGTGGTGGCCCCGACCAGCGTGACGGTGCCGTCCTCCATCACCGGCAGGAAGCTGTCCTGCTGGGCCCGGTTGAAGCGATGGATCTCGTCGACGAACAGCAGCGTGCCGCGGCCGGTCATGCGGCGGGCGCGTGCGGCCTCGAACACCTTCTTCAGGTCGGCGACGCCGGTGAAGATCGCCGAGATCTGCTCGAAGGACAGCTTGGTGGCGCCGGCCAGCAGCCGCGCCACCGTGGTCTTGCCGGTGCCCGGCGGGCCCCAGAACACCAGGCTGCCGACCGAGCCCGAATCGAGAAGCCGCGTCAGGGCGCCGTCCGGACCGACGAGATGGTCCTGGCCGACCACCTCGGCCAGCGTCTTCGGCCGCAGCCGGTCGGCGAGCGGGCGCGGCGCCTCGCGATCCAGGCCGGCGGCGGCGAAAAGGTCGCTCACATCATCCCCCGAACACCGACGTGATCTCTCGGCCGCCGCGATTGATGGTGACGCGCCACAGCGAACGCGACCGGCCGGCGAGGCGCGCCAGCGTCTTGGCGTCGGTAACGGCCTGGCCGTTCACCGCGACGATCAGGTCGTTCTTCTGGAAGCCGAGCTGGCCGGCGGTGGCCTGCTCGTCGACCGCGGTGACGACGACGCCCGTGACGCTCAGATCCAGGCCGAGCGCCTCGGCCAAGGCCGGCGACAGGTTGGCCACGGTGGCGCCGGCCAGCGGCGAGGGCCCGTCGATCCGGGTCTCGTCGCGCGGCGTGGTCTCGGCCGCCTCGGCCAGAGCGACGTCGACGGTGACGGCCTTGCCGCGGCGCAGCACGTCGAGCCTGGCCGTGCCGCCGAGCGGACGGGTGGCGAAGCGGTAGCCGAACTCGTCAGGATCGGAAATCGGCGTGCCGTCGATGGAGACGATCAGGTCTCCGGTCTCCAGTCCGCCCTTGGCCGAGGGACCGTCCTTGGCGATTTCGGCCACCAGCGCGCCGGCCGGCCGTTCCAGGCCGAGCGATTCGGCGATCTCCGGCGTTACGCCCTGCAGCGTCGCGCCCAGCCAGGGCCGCATCACCCTGCCGGTGCCGGCCTTGGCGCTGTCGACGACGACGCGCACCATGGCGGCGGGAATGGCGAAGCCGATGCCGATGCTGCCGCCCGAGCGCGAGACGATGGCGGTGTTGATCCCGGCGAGCCGGCCGGACATGTCGACCAGGGCGCCGCCGGAATTGCCCGGATTGATGGCCGCGTCGGTCTGGATGAAGGACTGGAAGTTGGACGAGCCGACCTGGCTGCGCGCCAGCGCCGAGACGATGCCGGAAGTGACGGTCTGGCCGACGCCGAAGGGATCGCCGACGGCCAGGACCATGTCGCCGACCTGCAGCTCGTCCGACGGGGCCAGCGGCAGGGTGGCGAGCGGGGCCTTGACGTTCTTGAGGCGCAGCACGGCGAGGTCGGCGCGCTGGTCCTTCAGCACCACGTCGGCCTGCAGCTCGCGCTTGTCGAACAAGGCGACCTTGACCTGCGTCGCCTCGGCGATGACGTGGTAGTTGGTGACGACGAGGCCGTCGGCCTCGACGATGACGCCGGAGCCGAGCGAGCGCTGCACCCGCTCCCGCGGCATGGCACCGCCGCCGAAGAACTGCTGGAAGAACGGGTCGTCGAACAGCGGGTTGGCCCGCGTGCGCTCGACGCGCTCGGCATAGACGTTGACCACGGCCGGAGCGACCCGGCGCACGATCGGGGCGAAGGACAGCTGCGCCTGCGCGCTGGAGCCGGGAACGGCGCGCGGCGCCTCCTCCGCGGCGGCGGGCAGCGCGGCGGCGAGGACGGCGGCGGCGAGGACAAGGCGACGCATGGGCATGCTCCTGGCAGAACGTGCGCCCGATATATCGACAGCATGGGCGCGAAAAAAGGGCGGCCCGCCGAGCCCGTGCCGAAAGGCGTGCGCAAGCCGCCGACCCGGCGCGCGGGTCGCCGAACCTCGCCCCGCGGCGGCGCCGGAGCTCAATCCTCCAGCAGGCGATAATGCGCCGCCAGCGTCACCGCATGGACGCGGTTGCGGGCGCCCAGGCGCCGCGCCGCCGAATTGAGGTGCAGCACGACGGTGGCGACCGAGCGGTCGAGCCGGTGGGCGATCTCCTTGGCGGTCAGCCCCTCGGCGGACAGCCGCAGGCACTGGCGCTCGCGCTCGGTCACCCGCGCCACCTGGCAGCTCAGCGCCGCCGCGTCGTAGAGCGGCACCGCCGCGGCGTGGAAGACGTGGGCGAGCAGGGAGAAGTCGGCGACGACCTCGTGCGCGGCCCGCTCATAATCGGACTCGGCGTCGAAACGCACGCCGGTGACGGTGGCGTAGTCGCCGCGCGGCATGTGGATCGGCACGGTGACCCCGCAGGTCATGTCGGTGTCGTGCAGGTAGCGCACCACCGGAACATGCGCCTCGCTCATGATCCGGTTGATCACCGTGTCGGAGTTCTTGCGGTAGCACCAGATGAAGGGCGTGATCGAGCGCGAGGCCACCTGCTGGGCCGGATCGATCAGGTAGTAGCCCTGGCGGCACCAGAGCTCGGACATGTCCTCCGGCGCCCGGCGCAGGCGCAGCAGCGAGGGGCTGATCATCGTGCCGTCCGGCCGGAACGGCACGGGCGTGTAGTCGTAGATCAGCGCATCGAAGCCCATCGGCCCCATCAGCGCGAAGGCGGCGTCGATGCGGTCGTCGAGGGTGCGTCCCCGCTCGATGCGGGCTGTCAAATCCGGGATCGCGAGCACGGCGTCCAGTTCGTCCGGATGAGGTTGCAGGGGCTTCCAGGCACCACCATGACCCAGCCTATCCGAGCCTGCTGCACTGCGGCAAGAGGATCGTGACGGCGGGATGACGGGCATCGGCGGCGCAACCCTATCAGAAATGATAGCTGGTCCGACAGGGCGGCCGCCGCATAACCTGCGCCATCGACAGGGGAGAGGCGGACGTGTGGCGTGAAATCGAGCCGGACCAGCGGCATGAGATCGATGTCGACGGCCACAGGGTCGTCGCCTACAGCTTCGGCAGCGGCGAGGAGGTGGTGTTCTGCCTCAACGGCGGCCCGGGCCTGCCCTGCGACTATCTGCGCGAGGCCCATTCCTGCCTGATCGACCACGGCTACCGGGTGGTCGCCTTCGACCAGCTCGGCACCGGCGCCTCCGACCGTCCCGACGACGCCTCGCTCTGGCGGATCGAGCGCTATGTCGCAGAGACCGAGACCGTCCGCCGGGCTCTCGGGCTGGGCAGGGTCCACCTCCTCGGCCATTCCTGGGGCGGCTGGCTCGGCATCGACTATGCGCTCGCCCATCCCGAGGCGCTGAAGACCCTGATCCTGGAGGACACGGTCGCCGACATGCCGCATCTCGTCGGCGAGCTGGAGCGCCTGCGCGCCGCGCTCGGGCCGGAGACGGTGGCGATGATGCAGCGTCACGAGGCCGAGGGCACGCTCGGCCATCCCGAATATCTGGCCGCCATCACCATCCTGAACTATCGTCACGTCTGCCGCCTGGCGGAGTGGCCGGCTCCGGTGCGCCGCTCGCTCGACGACTGGAACATGGCGCCGTACGAGACGATGCAGGGACCCAACGAGTTCCTCTATCTCGGCAACCTGAAGGACTGGAACCGCGTGCCCGACCTGCCGCGCATCACCGTTCCCGTGCTCATCACCTGCGGCCAGCATGACGAGCTGACGCCGGCCTGCGCGGCGCGGATGAAGCGGGCCCTGCCGGACGCACGGCTTGCCGTGTTCCCGAATTCGAGCCACATGCCGTTCTACGAGGAGCCGGGCGCCTACTACCCCGTGCTGCTCGATTTCCTCGGGCGGCATCGCGGAGGAGCCTGAGGCCGGATGCACCGATACCGGTTCCTGCTGTTCCGCCCGTTCCAGCTGCTGCCGGTGCTGCTCGGCATCAGCGTCATCACCTTCGTGCTGGTGCGCTCGATCCCCGGCGATCCGGCGCGGCTGCTGCTCGGGCCGCGCACCACGCCGGAGGCGCTCGCCAATATCCGCGCCCAGTTCGGCCTCGATGAGCCGCTCTGGGCGCAATACTTCTATTTCATCGAGAACCTGCTGCGCGGGCAGATGGGGACCTCGATCGTCTACCGCATCGACGTGCTGCGCGTCACGGCCAACCGCATCGAGCCGACGCTGGTGCTGGTGCTGGGCAGCGTGGTGCTGGCGCTGCTGATCGCGGTGCCGCTGGCGAGCCTGGCGGCGCGCAACCGCGGCCGCCTCGCCGATCACGCCATCCGCATCGTCTCGACCGCCGGCCTCGGCTTCCCGCCGTTCTGGCTGGGGCTGATGCTGATCATCGGCTTCAGCGTCAAGCTCGGCATGCTGCCGGTGGCAGGCTACGGCTCGAGCCTGACGGAGAAGCTCAGCCACATGGTGCTGCCCTGCCTCACCATCGCGCTGGCGCTGTCGGCGGTGCTGGCGCGCAGCCTACGCGCCGCCATGATCGCCCAGATGGGCTCCAACCACGCCGTGGCGGCACGGGCGCGCGGCCTGCCGGAGGCGGCGATCTTCCGCCGCCACGTGCTGCCCAACTCGCTGGTGCCGACCATCAACCTGCTCGCCGTCAACATCGGCTGGCTGATCGGCGGCACGGTGGTGATCGAGAGCGTCTTCGCCATCCCGGGCATGGGCCAGCTCCTGGTGCGCTCGATCTTCGCACGCGACTACATGGTGGTGCAGGGCGTGGCGATGATGTTCGCGGTGGCGACCGTGATCGTCAACATCGTGGCGGACGTGCTCACCGTCGCCGTCGATCCGCGGGTGCAGCTGTGAACGCCCCGGCCCTGCCCGCGCCGCGCCGCTTCCTGCCCGCCGCCTGGCGCGGCCATGGCGGCCTCGGGCCGTTCCTGGCCGGCGCCGCCATCCTCGGCTTCTGGCTGGCCGTCGCCGTGCTGGCGCCGCTGCTGGCGCCCTACGACCCGATCCTGCAGGACGCGGCGCTGCGCCTGCAGCCGCCCTCGCTGGCCCATCCGCTCGGCACCGACAATTTCGGCCGCGACATCCTCTCGCGCATCATCTGGGGCGCGCGCGTCGACCTGCAGATCGCGGTGCTCGGGGTGATCTTTCCCTTCGCCATCGGCACGGTGGTCGGCACCGTGGCCGGCTATTTCGGCGGGTTGGTCGACACGCTGTTCATGCGCCTGATCGACATCGTCCTCGCCTTCCCCTTCCTGGTGCTGATGCTGGCGATCCTGGCCATCCTCGGTCCCGGCCTCTCCAGCTTCTTCATCGCCATGGCCCTGGTCGGCTGGGTCTCCTATGCCCGGCTGGTGCGGGCCCAGCTCCTGGTGCTGCGCCATGCCGACTTCGCCGTGGCGGCGCGCAGCCTGGGCTTCGGCCACCTGCGCATCATGTTCCGCCATCTCCTGCCGAACGCCCTGGTCGGTCCCTGCGTCTTCGCCATGTCGGACGCGGTGCTGGTGCTGCTGAACGGGGCCTCGATCTCCTATCTCGGGCTCGGAGTGCAGCCGCCAACGGCCGAATGGGGCGTCATGGTGTTCGAGGGCCAGGGCTTCATCACCACGGCCTGGTGGATCACCGCCTTTCCCGGCGTCGCCATCGTGCTGCTGGCGTTCGGCTTCAGCCTGTTCGGCGACGGCCTGGGCGAGCTTCTGGGGGCCCGCGAATGACCGCCCCGGTGCTCAGCGTCCGCGACCTCGTCATCGAAGGCGCCGGCCGGCGCATCGTCGACGGCATCTCCTTCGACCTCGGCGCCGGCGAGATCCTCGGGCTGGTCGGCGAAAGCGGCTCGGGCAAGACCATGGCCTGCCGCGGCCTGATCCGCCTGCTGCCCTCCGGCTCGCTGCGCATCGGCGGCGGCCAGGTGGTGTTCCAGGGCCGCGACATCGCCCGCCTGCCCGAAGAGGAGATGCGGCCCCTGCGCGGGCGCGGCATCGGCATGATCTTCCAGGATCCGGCCAGCCATCTCGATCCGGTCATGCGCATCGGCGAGCAGATCGGCGAGGGCCTGCGCCTGCACGGCGCCCTGTCGCGCCGCGAGGCCCGGGCGGAGGCGGTCGAGCTGCTGCGCCAGGTCGGCATTCCCGATCCGGGCCGCCGGGTCGACGACTATCCGCACCAGTTCTCCGGCGGCATGCGCCAGCGCGCCATGATCGCGGTGGCCCTGGCCTGCCGCCCCGGCGTGCTGATCGCCGACGAGCCGACCACGGCCCTCGACGTCACCGTGCAGGCGCAGGTGCTGCGCCTGCTCAAGGAGATCCGCGACAGTCGAGGCCTGTCGATCATCCTGATCACCCATGACCTCGGCGTGGTGGCGCAGACCTGCGACGCCATCGCGGTGATGTATGCCGGCCGCATCTGCGAGCGCGGCCCGGCGCGGGCGCTGCTGCGCCGGCCGCTGCATCCCTACGCGGCCGGCCTGCTCGCCTGCCAGCCGGACGGCGGCGGCAGCGGCCTGCTCGCCACCATTCCCGGCCAGCCGCCCTCTCTCGACGCCCTGCCCCCGGGCTGCCGCTTCCATCCGCGCTGCAGCCACCGCATCGGCGCCTGCGAGCGGGAGGAACCACCGATGCGCGGCTTCGAGGGCGGGCGGGCCGCGGCCTGCCACGCACCCCTGCTCGCCACGGAGGCAGCGGCATGACCCCGGCGCCGCTGCTCGAGGTCGAGGACCTCACCGTGCATTTCCCGGCGCCCGGCGGCGGCCCGCTCGGGCTGAAGCGGCGCAGCGTCAAGGCGCTCAACGGCGTGTCGCTGACGCTCCGGGCCGGCGAGACGCTCGGCATCGTCGGCGAGTCCGGCAGCGGCAAGAGCACGCTCGGCCGGGCCATCCTCGGCCTGGGGCCGATCACGTCCGGCCGGGTGCGGCTCATGGGCGAGGACGTGACGGCCGGCGGCCGCCGCGCCCGGACGACGCTCAGCCGCCGGACGGCGATGGTGTTCCAGGACCCGTTCAACGCGCTCAACCCGCGCATGACCGTCGGCCAGACCCTGCGCGAGGTGCTGCATGTGCACAGCCGGCTGCCGCGCGGCGGCGAGGCCGAGGCGGTGGCGGCGCTGCTGCAGCGCGTCGGCCTGCGCCCGGATCTGGCCGACCGCCGGCCGGCCGCCCTCTCCGGCGGCCAGTGCCAGCGCGTCGGCATCGCCCGGGCGCTGGCGGTCGAGCCGAAGCTGATCGTCGCCGACGAATGCGTCGCCGCGCTCGACGTCTCGATCCAGGGCCAGATCATCAACCTGTTCATCGAGATGAAGGCGCAGCGCGACCTCGCCACCCTCTTCATCGCCCATGACCTGTCGATCGTCCGCCGGCTCTGCGACCGCGTCGCGGTGATGTATCTCGGCCGCCTGGTCGAGGAAGGCCCGACGGACCGCGTCTTCAGCGCGCCGCGCCATCCCTACACCGCGGCGCTGCTGCGCGCCGTGCCGCATATCGATCCCGACCGGCGCCTGCCGGATGATCCGGTGCGCGGCGAGCCGCCGAGCCCGCTCGACCTGCCGGCCGGCTGCCCGTTCCACCCGCGATGCCCGTCGGCCGAGGCGCGCTGTGCCGCCGATCCGCCGCCACCGCTGCGGCGCGAGGACGGCCATGCCTCGGCCTGCCTCCTCGACGCCCGGCAGCCTCTCGTCACAGCCGCATGAAGCGGCGGAAAAAACCGGAAGGGAACCAGAGCATGATGTTGAAAGGACTGCGACGCCTGGCGGGAGCGCTCCTCGCCGCCACGCTGCTCGGCGCTCCGCTTGCACAGGCGGGCGGCGTGCTGACCATCGGCAAGGACCAGGACAGCACCACCTTCGACCCGATCAAGTCGGCCCAGAACACCGATTTCTGGGTGTTCTCCAACATGTACGACGTGCTGGTGCGCGTCGACCGCTCCGGCACCAAGCTGGAGCCGGGCCTGGCGGAGAGCTGGACGGTCTCGCCGGACGGCCTCACCTACACCTTCAAGCTGCGCGAGGCGAAGTTCTCCGACGGTTCGCCGATCACCGCCGGGGACGCTGCCTTCACGATCCTGCGCATCCGCGACGACAAGGGCTCGCTGTGGAGCGATTCCTACAAGAACGTCGCCTCGGCCGAGGCCAAGGACGATCACACCCTGGTGGTGACGCTGAAGACGCGATCGGCGCCGTTCCTGTCGACGCTGGCCATGCCGGGCGTCTCGATCGTTTCCGAGAAGGCCGTGACCGCCAAGGGCGACGCCTATGCCGAGGAGCCGGTCTCCTCCGGCGCCTTCACGCTGAAGCAGTGGAGCCGCGGCGACCGGGTGGTGCTGGAGAAGAACCCGAACTTCTGGCAGGCCGACCGCGTCAAGCTCGACGGCGTGGAGTGGATCATCGTCTCCGACGACAACACCCGCATGCTCAAGGTCCAGGCCGGCGAGCTCGACGCCGCGATCTTCGTGCCGTTCTCGCGCGTCGCCGAGCTGCAGAAGGATCCGAACCTCACCATCCACCTCGATCCCTCGACGCGCGAGGACCATCTCCTGATCAACCATTCGCACGGCCTGCTGGCCAAGAAGGAGGTGCGCCAGGCGCTGGACTACGCCGTCGACAAGCAGGCGATCATCGACACGGTGATCTTCGGCCTCGGCGAGGTCGCCAACTCCTACGTCCCGAAGGGGGCCCTCTACTACAACGCCGCCAATCCGGCCCGACCCTACGACCCGGAGAAGGCCAAGGCGATGCTGGCCGAGGCCGGGGCCAAGGACCTGACGCTGACCTATGTGGTCAATGCCGGCAACGAGGTCGACGAGCAGATCTCGGTGCTGCTGCAGCAGCAGCTCGCCAAGGTCGGCGTCACCGTCAACATCCAGAAGGTCGACCCGGGCCAGAGCTGGAACATGCTGGTGGACGGCGCCTACGACATCTCGGTCAACTACTGGACCAACGACATCCTCGATCCCGACCAGAAGACCACCTTCGTGCTGGGCCATGACAGCAACAACAACTACATGACCCACTACAACAATCCGACGGTGAAGGCGTTGGTCGAAGAGGCGCGCAGCGAGCCGGACGCGGCCAAGCGCGCGGCCATGTACAAGCAGATCCAGGAGACCGCCAAGGAGGACGTCAACTGGATCGACCTCTATTACAGCCCCTATCGCAACGTCTCGCGCAAGACCATCCAGGGCTTCGACCAGAACCCGCTCGGCCGCTTCTTCCTGGAGGATACGGTCAAGGATTGACCGGAGCACGGACAAGACCGACCGCCACGGCCCGCCGGAGAGCCCCTCCGGCGGGCCGTCTTGCTTGCGATCCCTCCCAAATTTCATATGTCAATATAAAGATGCGTTTATATCATACTTGACGCTTTGCCGTCCCCGTGCTCCATTGCCGCCGTCGAGGTTCTCCATGCGGGCCGTCCGCATGGAGCCAAGAGGGAATCCGGTGAGCCGCGAGGCAAGGCCGGGGCTGCCCCCGCAACTGTGAGCGGAGAGCCGCTGTCCGAACAGGCCACTGCCGTCCGGGATCGGAGGGTGGGAAGGCGGGACAGGGGCGACGACCCGCGAGCCAGGAGACCTGCCTCGACGGTCCTGACGTCCTCGGGCGGGGTGCCCCGGTGGTCGCGTGGCATGGCTGCGTCCGATCGGCAGGCTCTCCCGAACCCGCCGGCACCCGTGACTGCCTGCGCGCATCCGCTCGGCCTTTGCCCCCAAGAATTTGGGGTCTGCCGATGTCCAACTCCCATCTGCTGAAATCCACGCTCGATCCTCCGCGCCGCTGCTCCGCGTCCGGCCGACGATGCCGGCGCCCAGGCCGGCCATAGCCGGCCACGCCGCCTCCCCTTCCCAGTCCATCAGCGAGCCGGCGCCGTCCTGCGGCGGCCGGCCGAAGGATCACGCATGTCCATTCCCGTCAGCACCCTGGGCGCCCCGCGCATCGGCCCCCGCCGCGAACTCAAGACCGCCCTGGAATCCCACTGGGCCGGCGCCACCGACGCCGCCGCCCTGCGGGAAACGGCGGCGCGGCTGCGCGCCGCCAACTGGGGCCGCCAGAGCGCCCTCGGCGTCACCCATATCCCCTCCAACGACTTCTCGCTCTACGATCAGGTCCTCGACACCACCGCCATGGTCGGCGCCGTGCCCGAGCCCTATGGCTGGCGGGGCGGCCCGGTGCCGCTGGAGACCTATTTCGCCATGGCCCGCGGCAGCCACGCCGAGGCGCATGCGGCGGACTGCGGCCATCACCACCCCGGAGCCGGCCAGCCCGCCCTGGAGATGACGAAGTGGTTCGACACCAACTACCACTACATGGTGCCGGAGTTCCGCCGCGGACAGAGCTTCGAGCTGGCCTCGACGAAGCCGGTGGACGAGTTCCTCGAAGCCAGGCGCCTCGGCATCCCGACCCAACCCGTGCTGATCGGCCCGGTGACCTATCTCCTGCTCGGCAAGAGCCGGGACGCCTCGCTCTCGCCGCTGTCCCTGCTGCCGGGCCTGCTGCCCGTCTACGCCGAGGTGCTGTCGCGCCTCGCGGCCGCGGGCGCCGACTGGGTGCAGATCGACGAGCCCTGCCTCGTGCTCGACTCCAGCCCGGCGGTGCAGGCGGCGATGCGGATCGCCTATGACGCCCTGGCCGTGGCGGCGCCGCGGCTGAGGATCATGCTCACCACCTATTTCGGCGGCCTCGGCGACAATCTCGACCTTGCCCTCGGCCTCCCCGTGGCCGGCTTGCATCTCGACCTCGTGCGGGCGCCGGAGCAGCTCGACGCCGCCATCCGCAAGGCGCCCGAAGGCCTGGTGCTGTCGCTGGGGGCAATCGACGGGCGCAATGTCTGGCGCTCCGATCTCAACGGCCTGCTCGACCGCCTGGAGCCGGCGGTGCAGCAGCTCGGCGCCCATCGCGTCGTGCTGGCGCCCTCCTGCTCGCTGCTGCACGTGCCGCTCGACCTCGCCCTCGAAACCGACCTCGATCCGGAGCTGGCGAGCTGGCTCGCCTTCGCCGTCCAGAAGATCGGCGAGCTCGCGGTGCTGTCGCGGGCGTTGGTCGACGGCCGCGGCGCCGCCGCCGGCGAGCTCGCCCTCTCCGACGCGGCCCGGGCGTCCCGATCCTCGTCGCCGCGCATCCACGACCCGGCGGTCGCCGGGCGGATCGCCGCCGTCAAGCCCGCCATGGCGCGGCGCCAGCACCCCTACGCCCTGCGGCGCCGGACCCAGGAATGGCTCGGCCTGCCGGCCTTCCCGACCACCACCATCGGCTCCTTCCCGCAGACCGGAGACGTCCGCAAGGCGCGCGCCGCCCACGCCAAGGGAGTGATGGACGATGCCGGCTACCGCGCCTTCCTGCGCGAGGAAACCGCGCGGGCGGTACGCTGGCAGGAGGAGATTGGCCTTGACGTCCTCGTGCACGGCGAGTTCGAGCGCAACGACATGGTCCAGTACTTCGGCGAGCAGCTCGTCGGCTTCGCCTTCACCCGGCACGGCTGGGTGCAGAGCTACGGATCGCGCTGCGTGCGCCCGCCGATCATCTACGGCGACGTGTCGCGGCCGCAGCCGATGACGGTGGAATGGTCGGCCTATGCCCAGTCGCTGACGCCGCGGCCGATGAAGGGCATGCTCACCGGCCCGGTCACCGTGCTGCAATGGTCCTTCGTGCGCGACGACCTGCGGCGCGACGAGGTCTGCCGGCAGATCGCCCTGGCGCTGCGCGACGAGGTCCACGACCTGGAGCAGGCGGGCATCCGCATCATCCAGATCGACGAGCCGGCGATCCGCGAGGGGCTGCCGCTGCGCCGCCGCGACCGCAAGGCCTATCTGGACTGGGCGGTGGAATGCTTCCGGCTCGCCTCCTCGGGCGTGGACGATGCGACGCAGATCCACACCCACATGTGCTACTCGGAGTTCAACGACATCATCGACGCCGTCGGAGCCATGGATGCGGACGTGATCTCGATCGAGACCGCCCGCTCCAACATGGAGCTGCTCGACGCCTTCGCCGCCTATCGCTACCCCAACGAGATCGGCCCCGGCGTCTATGACATCCACTCGCCGCGCTGCCCGAGCGTGGAGGAGATGACGGCGCTGCTCCGCAAGGCGGCCGAGCGCCTGTCCGAGGGCCAGATCTGGGTGAACCCCGATTGCGGCCTGAAGACCCGGCGCTGGGAGGAGGTGCGCCCGGCCATCGCCAACATGGTCGCCGCCGCCCGCCTGCTGCGCGGCCAGGCCGCGACGCGGCGGGACGAGGCCGCGGCGATGTCCTGAACAGCCGTGGCGCGCCGCCGCGCTTCAAACGGGTGGGGCGACACATGGTCCGATGGGCGTTCGAGGCGTCGGCCCGCCGAACGCGGCGAAGGTCACGCGGGACTTCGGCATGAACACGCGCAACGGCATGACGGGCCGGATCCGCGGCCGGCGCCCCGGCGCAAGGGCGGCATCCCCGCCGGTGGGATTGAGGCCCGAGACGGCAGGGCTCGATCCCGCCGTCGCCGAGCCCTGCCCGGATGCCATCATGCTTCACGGCCTTCTGCGGACCGGCGGGGACGGCGGCCCGTCCGGCTGGCCGGGCCGGGCCCGGCTGCTGCTGCTCGCCTGGATCATGGGGCAGCCGGCGACGACGGACATGGCGAACGCCGCATCGCGGCTGCGCCGGCGCCTCGCCACGCTGCCGCAGCCGCACCCGGCGCTACCCCACATCCAGGCATTGCTGGACACGCTGGAGGTGGGGGCGACCATCGTCCCGCGGCGACGGGGCGGGAGGCGCCGCAACCGCATCCCCCGGGATGCCTGAAACCACGCACTGAACGGCCGCGCGGCCTGTCCCATCGGACCGGCGTTCACAGGATCCGTCATTCCAGCCCGGAGGCATTTGCATGCCGACGAAAAGTATTATGATTATTTTCTTATCGAGCCCATATCGGCCAAGGAGAGTAGCCATGGCGGCAATGACCATCTCCCTGCTCGACCCCATGAAGGAATGGATCGAAAAGCAGATTCTGGCGCAAGGCGAGTATGCCAGTGCAAGCGACTACGTGCGGGATCTGATCCGCCGAGACAGAGAGAACCGGGCCGAGGAACTGACCCTGGACGAACTGAGGACGTTGGTCGCCAACGCCAAGGCGAGCGGCATCAGTCCGCGCGGAGTCCGCGACATTTTTGCGGCTGCCAAGGCCAAGGCGCGATCGCGTGGCGCCGTGAATGAGTAGCTGCCGTCCGTCGCAGCGCGCGGACGCCGGACTCCTTGAGATTTTCCTTCATGGCATCGACACGACCTTGTCCGAAAACTCGGCATGTCGGGGCCGGAACGAGGTGCGAAAAAGCCTTCTCCGCGCTCCATTCTGCTGCCGATGGACCCTGCCGACTTGATCGGCATCCCGGCTGGGCCAGAACGTGACGAAAAAGCCGGCACATCCGGGGCCCCGAACCTGCGGCGCCATGAACACGGAAGCAACGTCGTTCTTTACGAAGAGGATCGGGACGGCGTCCTCATCGTCGCCGTCGTGCACGGCCGTTGCCCGCCGGGCCGCGTCGGGGCCTGCTCCCGCCGCCGACAACGTCGTTGCAATGCCGCCTTCATACGTTATACTTCACATAAAGATATCTTGATATCATGATTTATTGATGGGAATGCCGCGATGGCCATGTCGATCGATGCGCTGTTCGAAGACGCCCTCTCCGGCGACCGCGAGACGGCCGCCGCCGCCCTCGCCGCCGCCGCGCGCGAGCGCATCCTGGTGCTGGACGGGGCCATGGGCACTCAGATCCAGGGCCTCGGCTTCACAGAGACTCATTTCCGCGGCGAGCGCTTCGCCGGCTGCGAGTGCCACCTGCAGGGCAACAACGACCTCCTGACCCTGACCCAGCCCGAGGCGATCGAGGCCATCCACTACGCCTATGCCATGGCCGGCGCCGACATCCTGGAGACCAACACCTTCTCCTCCACCTCGATCGCCCAGGCCGACTACGGCATGGAGGCCGCGGTCTACGAGCTCAACCGCGACGGCGCGCGCCTTGCCCGGCGCGCCGCGCTGAAGGCCGAGCGCCAGGACGGCCGGCGGCGCTTCGTCGCCGGCGCGCTGGGGCCGACCAACCGCACGGCCTCGATCTCGCCCGACGTGAACAATCCGGGCTACCGGGCCGTCACCTTCGATGACCTGCGCATCGCCTATGGCGAGCAGATCCGCGGCCTGATCGACGGCGGCGCCGACCTCATCCTGATCGAGACCATCTTCGATACGCTCAATGCCAAGGCGGCGATCTTCGCCTGCACCGAAATCTTCGCCGAGAAAGGCGTCGAGCTGCCGGTGATGATCTCAGGCACCATCACCGACCTCTCCGGCCGCACCCTGTCGGGCCAGACCCCGACGGCATTCTGGCACTCGGTGCGCCACGCCCGGCCCTTCACCATCGGCCTCAACTGCGCCCTCGGCGCCAATGCCATGCGCCCGCACCTTGCCGAGCTCGCCGAGGCGGCGGACACGCTGGTCTGCGCCTATCCCAATGCCGGCCTGCCCAACGCGTTCGGCCAGTACGACGAGAGCCCCGAGGCGATGGCGGCGCAGATCGAAGGCTTCGCCGGCGAGGGCCTGGTCAACATCGTCGGCGGCTGCTGCGGCTCCACGCCCGAGCATATCCGCGCCATTGCCGCGGCCGTCGCCCGGCACAAGCCGCGAGCCATTCCCGAGCACGTGCCGCTGATGCGGCTTTCCGGACTGGAACCCTTCACGCTCACCACCGACATCCCCTTCGTCAATGTCGGCGAGCGCACCAACGTCACCGGCTCGGCCAGGTTCCGCAAGCTGATCACCGCCGGCGACTACGCGGCGGCGCTCGAGGTGGCGCGCGATCAGGTGGCCAACGGCGCCCAGGTCATCGACATCAACATGGACGAGGGCCTGATCGATTCGGAAAAGGCGATGGTCGAGTTCCTCAACCTCGTCGCCGCCGAGCCGGACATCGCCCGCGTGCCGGTGATGATCGATTCCTCCAAGTTCTCGATCATCGAAGCCGGCCTCAAATGCGTGCAGGGCAAGCCGCTGGTCAACTCGATCTCGATGAAGGAGGGCGAGGACGCCTTCCTCCACCATGCCCGGCTGGTGCGGGCCTATGGCGCCGCCGTGGTGGTGATGGCCTTCGACGAACAGGGCCAGGCCGACAGCTACGAGCGCAAGGTCGCGATCTGCACCCGCGCCTACAGGCTCCTGACCGAGGAAGCGGGCTTTCCGCCCGAGGACATCGTCTTCGACCCCAACATCTTCGCGGTCGCCACCGGCATCGAGGAGCATGCCGGCTACGGCGTCGCCTTCATCGAGGCGACCCGCGCCATCCGGCAGACCTTGCCGCATGCCCACATCTCCGGCGGCGTCTCCAACCTCTCCTTCTCGTTCCGCGGCAACGAGCCGGTGCGCGAGGCCATGCATGCCGTGTTCCTCTACCATGCCATCCAGGCGGGCATGGACATGGGCATCGTCAATGCCGGCCAGCTCGCGGTCTACGAGTCGATCGACCCCGAGCTGCGCGAGGCCTGCGAGGACGTGGTGCTCAACCGCCGCGAGGACGCGACCGAGCGCCTGCTCGCCCTGGCCGAGCGCTTCAAGGGCGCCGGCGCCCGCGAGGCCAAGGCGCAGGATCTCGCCTGGCGGGACTGGCCGGTCGAGAAGCGCCTGGAGCATGCCCTGGTCAACGGCATCACCGACTATATCGAGAGGGATACCGAAGAGGCGCGCCTGGCAGCCGAGCGGCCGCTGCACGTGATCGAGGGCCCGCTGATGGCCGGCATGAACGTGGTCGGCGACCTGTTCGGCTCCGGCCGGATGTTCCTGCCGCAGGTGGTCAAGTCGGCCCGGGTGATGAAGCAGGCCGTGGCCGTGCTGCTGCCCTATATGGAAGCTGAGAAGGCGGCCAACGGCGGCGGCGAGCGCAGGAGCGCCGGCCGGATCCTGATGGCGACCGTCAAGGGCGACGTCCATGACATCGGCAAGAACATCGTCGGCGTCGTGCTGGCCTGCAACAACTACGAGATCATCGATCTCGGCGTCATGGTGCCGTCGGCGAAGATCCTCGAGACCGCCCGCGAGCGGAAGGTCGACATCATCGGCCTGTCCGGCCTGATCACGCCCTCGCTCGACGAGATGGCGCATGTCGCCGCCGAGATGGAGCGCGAGGGCTTCGACATTCCCCTGCTGATCGGCGGGGCGACGACCAGCCGTGTCCACACGGCGGTGAAGATCCATCCGCGCTACGAGCGCGGCCAGGCCGTCTACGTCACCGATGCCAGCCGGGCCGTCGGCGTGGTCTCCAGCCTGCTGTCGCCCGAGGCCGGCCCCGACTATCGCCAGACCGTGCGGGCCGAATATGTCAAGGTCGCAGCCGCTCATGCCCGCAACGAGGCGGAGAAGCTGCGCCTGCCGATCGCCCGCGCCCGCGCCAACGCGCATGCGATCGACTGGGCCGCCTATGACCCGCCGAAACCGTCCTTCCTCGGCACGAAGGTGTTCGAGACCTACGATCTCGCCGAGCTCGCCCGCTACATCGACTGGACGCCCTTCTTCCAGACCTGGGAACTGAAGGGGCGCTATCCCGCCATCCTGGATGACGAGAAGCAGGGAGCGGCGGCGCGCCAGCTGTTCGAGGACGCCCGGGCGATGGTCGACAGGATCGTGGCCGAGCAGTGGTTCCGGCCCAAGGCGGTGGTCGGCTTCTGGCCGGCCGGGGCCGTCGGCGACGATATCCGCCTGTTCACGGGCGAGGACCGGCGCGAGACGCTCGCCACCTTCTTCACCCTGCGCCAGCAACTGGCGAAGCGCGACGGCCGGCCCAACCTGGCGCTGTCCGACTTCGTCGCGCCGGAGGACAGCGGCAAGCCCGACTATGTCGGCGCCTTCGTCGTCACCGCCGGGATCGAGGAGGAGGCGATCGCCGAGCGCTTTGCCCGCGCCAATGACGACTATGCCTCGATCATGGTCAAGGCCCTGGCCGACCGCTTCGCCGAGGCCTTCGCCGAGGCCATGCACCAGCGCGTGCGGCGCGAGCTCTGGGGCTATGCGCCGGACGAGGCTTTCGGCCCGGACGAGCTGGTCGAGGAGCCCTATCGCGGCATCCGTCCGGCGCCGGGCTATCCCGCCCAGCCCGACCACACCGAGAAGGCGACGCTGTTCCACCTCACCGACGCCGAGGCGCGGATCGGCGTCCGCCTCACCGAGAGCTTCGCCATGTGGCCGGGCTCCTCGGTCTCGGGCCTCTATCTCGCCCACCCCGACGCCCATTATTTCGGCGTGTCGAAGATCGAGCGCGACCAGGTCGAGGACTATGCCGCGCGCAAGGCCATGCCGGTGCGCGAGGTCGAGCGCTGGCTCTCGCCCATCCTCAACTACATGCCGGTCGCCGAGGCGGCCGAATAGCCCGATGAGAAAGGTGGGGGCCGTCTCTCCTGCATATTGACGGCCCCGGCAAGTACGGCCACCATATCTAGCAGTCATGGGTCTGCGGATTCGTCATTGCGCGTCCGCGGCTAAGAGGGAATCCGGTGGGCGGGCGCCTTGCGAGAGGCGCCGGCGAGGCCGGGGCTGCCCCCGCAACTGTAAGCGGCGAGTTTCCTGCCAACCAGCGTCACTGGCGAGCAAAGCCGGGAAGACCGGCAGGAGACCACGACCCGCGAGCCAGGAGACCTGCCCATGGCCGTCTGTCTGTCCTCGGGCGGGGTGCCCCGACGGATCGCCTTGCCCGCCGCGCGGCCGTCCCGCGCGGGCGCAGCATGCGTTCCTCGGCCCAAGCCTCCAGATTTGGGGTTTGCCGAATGTCCATCCATCTTGAAACCGAAGCTCCCGACCGGCGCCGGCCGGCCATGCCGGCAGAGCGGCAGCAGCCGACCGCGGGACCGGGCTACCAGGTCATCCGCCGCAACGGCGCCGTCACGCCCTTCGCGCCCGCCAAGATCGCCGTGGCGCTGACCAAGGCCTTCCTGGCGGTCGAGGGCAGCCAGGCCGCCGCCTCGCGCCGCATCCACGAGATCGTCGAGGGACTGACCGCCGAGGTCGTCGCGGCGCTGACCCGGCGGGCCGATGCCGGCCGAGCCTTCCACATCGAGGACGTGCAGGACCAGGTCGAGCTGGCGCTGATGCGCGGCGGCCATCACAAGGTCGCCCGTGCCTATGTGCTCTACCGCGAGGAACGGGCCGCCGAGCGGGCGCGCAGCACCCAGGCGATCGTGGATGCGGCGCCGGCCCTGCGGATGCGCATGGCGGACGGGAGCCTGGTGCCGCTCGACGTCCGCCGGCTGCAGGCGGTGGTGGCGGAGGCCTGCCAGGACCTCGCCGACGTCTCGACCGAGGCCATCCTCGCCGAGACCCGGCGCAACCTCTATGACGGCATCACCGAGGACGAGCTCGGGCTCGCCCCGGTGCTCGCCGCCCGCACCCTGATCGAGACCGAGCCGAACTACGCCTATGCCAGCGCACGGCTGCTGCTCGACCGGCTGCGGGGCGAGGCGCTGTCGGCCGTGCATGGCGGACACCAGGACGCCACCCAGGCAGAAATGGCCGGGCGCTACGCCGAGTATTTCCCCGCCTATGTCCGCGCCGGCATCGCCGCCGAGCTGCTCGACCCGGAGCTCGGCCGCTTCGACCTGCCGCGGCTGGCGGCGGCGCTGCTGCCCGAGCGCGACCTCTCCTTCCAGTATCTCGGCCTGCAGACCCTCTACGACCGCTACTTCCTGCACAGGCACGGCCGGCGCTTCGAGCTGCCGCAGGCCTTTTTCATGCGGGTGGCGATGGGGCTCGCCCTGCGCGAGATCGACCGCGAGGCCAAGGCGATCGCGTTCTACCGCCTGCTCTCCTCGTTCGACTTCATGGCCTCGACGCCGACGCTGTTCAATGCCGGCACCACCCGGCCGCAGCTCTCCTCCTGTTTCCTCACCACCGTCGCCGACGACCTCGACGGCATCTTCAAAGCCGTGAAGGACAATGCCCTGCTCGCCAAATATTCCGGCGGCCTCGGCAATGACTGGACGCGGGTGCGCGGCCTCGGCGCCCACATCAAGGGCACGAACGGCGAGAGCCAGGGCGTGGTGCCGTTCCTGAAGGTCGCCAACGACACGGCCATCGCGGTCAACCAGGGCGGCAAGCGCAAGGGCGCCGTCTGCGCCTATCTAGAGACCTGGCACGTCGACATCGAGGAGTTCCTCGACCTGCGCAAGAACACCGGCGACGACCGCCGCCGCACTCACGACATGAACACGGCCAACTGGGTGCCGGACCTGTTCATGGAGCGGATCGAGGCCGACGGTCCCTGGACGCTGTTCTCCCCCGACGAGACGCCGGACCTGCACGAGCTCCACGGCCCCGCCTTCAAGGCCGCCTACGAGGCGCACGAGGCCCGCGCCGCCCGCGGCGAGGTCAAGGTGTTCCGCACCGTGCGGGCCGTCGACCTCTGGCGGCGCATGCTGACCATGCTGTTCGAGACCGGGCACCCCTGGATCACCTTCAAGGATCCCTGCAACATCCGCTCGCCCCAGGGCCATGCCGGCGTGGTGCACTCCTCGAACCTGTGCACCGAGATCACGCTCAACACCTCGGACGAGGAGGTGGCGGTCTGCAATCTCGGCTCGATCAACCTCGCCAGCCACGTCACCGCCGCAGGCCTGGACCGGGACCGGCTGGCGCGGACGGTGGCGACGGCGATGCGCATGCTCGACAACGTCATCGACATCAACTTCTACACCATTCCCGAGGCGCGGCGCTCGAACCTGCGGCACCGGCCGGTCGGCCTCGGCCTGATGGGGTTCCAGGACGCGCTCTACACGCTGCGCCTGCCCTATGCCTCCGAGGCGGCCGCGCGCTTTGCCGACGAGAGCATGGAGGCGATCTCGTTCCACGCGATCGCCGCCTCGACCGACCTCGCGGCCGAGCGCGGACGCTATCCCAGCTTCGAGGGCTCGCTCTGGTCGAAGGGCATCCTGCCGATCGACTCGATCGAGCTCCTGGCCGAGGCCCGCGGCGGCCTCGATCTCGACCGCTCGGCCGGCCTCGACTGGGGCGCCCTGCGCGAGCGCGTCCGGACGGTGGGCATGCGCAACTCCAACTGCATGGCGATCGCGCCGACGGCGACGATCTCCAACATCTGCGGCGTCGCCCAGTCGATCGAGCCGGCCTACCAGACCCTCTACGTCAAGTCGAACATGTCCGGCGACTTCACCGTCGTCACCGCCAGCCTCGTCGCCGACCTCAAGGCGCGCGGCCTGTGGGACGAGGTGATGGTCTCCGACCTCAAATATTTCGACGGCTCGCTCGGACGGATCGACCGCATCCCCGACGATCTCAAGGCGCTCTATGCCACCGCCTTCGAGATCGACGCCGCCTGGCTGATCGAGGCGGCGGCGCGGCGGCAGAAATGGATCGACCAGGCCCAGTCGCTCAACCTCTACATCGCCGAGCCGAGCGGCCGCCGGCTCGATGCCCTCTACCGCCTGGCCTGGAAGCGCGGGCTGAAGACCACCTACTACCTGCGCTCGCGCTCGGCCACCCATGTGGAGAAGTCGACGCTGAAGGGCACCGACGGCAAGCTCAACGCCGTCGCGCCCGCCGCTGTCGCGGCGGAGCCGATCCTGACGCCGATCGCCTGCTCGATCGACAACCCCGACTGCGAAGCCTGCCAGTAGGCCCGCCCCCAAGAGCCCCTTTCCCGCAGGGAGAGGGCTTCCCAGCCCTTTTCTCCTCGCGATGCCCCCCTCTTCAAGGACCTGCCATGCTCGACTGGTCAGCCCCCGCCACCGCAACGCCCCTCGTCTCGCCGCCCGAAGCCCCCCTCGATCCGACCGGCCTCGGCGCGATCGAGCGCGGCGGGGCGCGCGTCTCGGTCGACGACAAGCGGATGATCAACTGCCGCGCCGACGTGAACCAGCTCCTGCCGCTGAAATACGCCTGGGCCTGGGAAAAGTACCTCGCCGGCTGCAACAACCACTGGATGCCGACGGAAGTGTCGATGCAGGCCGACATCGCCCTGTGGAAGGCGCCGGGCGGCCTGAGCGAGGACGAGCGGCGCATGCTCAAGCGCAATCTCGGCTTCTTCGCCGCCTCCGAGAGCCTCGTCGCCAACAACATCGTCCTGGCGATCTATCGCCACCTGACCAATCCGGAGTGCCGGCAATACCTGCTGCGGCAGGCGTTCGAGGAGGCCGTCCACACCCACACCTTCCAGTACATCGTCGAGAGCCTCGGCCTCGACGAGGGCGAGCTGTTCAATATGTATCGCGAGGTGCCCTCGATCACCGACAAGGCGGCCTGGGCGCTGCGCCACACCCGGCATCTCGGCGACCCGGATTTCCGCACCGGCACGCCGGCCGCCGACCAGGCCTTCCTGCGCGACCTCCTCGCCTTCTATGTGGTGTTCGAGGGCATGTGGTTCTACACCGGCTTCGCCCAGATCCTGTCCCTGGGCCGGCGCAACCGCATGGTCGGCATCGCCGAGCAGTACCAGTACATCCTGCGCGACGAGAGCATCCACCTGAACTTCGGCATCGACGTGATCAACCAGATCAAGGTCGAGAACCCGCATCTGTGGACGGCGGCCTTCCAGGACGAGACGCGCGGCATGATCCGCGAGGCGGCCGAGCTGGAGGCGGCCTATGGCCGGGACACCATGCCCCGCGGCTTCCTCGGGCTCAACGCCGCCTCCTGCGAGCAGTACATGCGCTTCATCGCCAACCGCCGCTGCGCCCAGCTCGGCCTTGCCCCGGTCTTCGCCGAGACCGACAACCCGTTCCCCTGGATGTCGGAGGCGATGGACCTGAAGAAGGAGAAGAACTTCTTCGAGACCCGGGTGATCGAATACCAGAACGGCGGCGCGCTCGCCTGGGATTGAACAGGGCCGCCCCGACGAAGCAGCCTTCCTGGTCGCGCCGGCGGAGGCGGCGGTGCTATGGCTTGCCGATCATCGGCGAGCGAGGCGGGACATGGCCGAACGCGAGATCACATGGTCGGTGGAGGGCGAGACCGTCCGCCTCGGCCTCGACGAGGCTGGCAGCGGGACGACCGTGCTGCTGCTGCCGGCGCTGAGCTCGATCTCGACGCGCGGCGAGATGGCACCGCTCGCCCGGGCGCTCGCCGAGCGGTTCCGGACCGTGCGCCTCGACTGGCCCGGCTTCGGCGACCGGCCGCGGCCGCGGCTCGACTGGTCGCCCGACCTGCTCTCGGGCTTCCTCGCCTGGGCGATCGGCGAGCTCGGGCCGCTGCACGCGATCGTCGCGGCCGGCCACGCCGCGGCCTATGCCCTGCACCACCTCGCCGCCCATCCCGGCAGCGCCGGGCGCCTGGTGCTGGCGGCGCCGACCTGGCGCGGGCCGCTGCCGACGATGATGGGCGGCCCTCGCCCGTGGTTCGGCCGGGTGCGGGCCGCCGTGGACGCGCCGGCGGTCGGCCCCCTGCTCTACGCCGCCAATCTCAGCCGGCCGGTGCTGGCGAAGATGGCGCGCGAGCATGTCTATTCCGACCCGACCTGGCTCGAGGGTCCCGGCCGCCTTGCCGCCAAGCAGGCGGTGACTGCGGCGGCGGGCGCCCGGCACGCCTCGGTGCGCTTCGTCACCGGCGCCCTCGACCGGGTCGGCGACCGGGGAGCCTTCCTGCATCTGGCCGAGACCGCCGGCGTGCCGATCCTGGTGATCTATGGCGAGGAGACGCCGCCGCGGTCCCGGGCCGAGATGGAGGCGCTCGCCGGCCTCGCCGGCGTCACGGCGCGGCGGCTGCCGCGCGGCAAGCTGGCGATCCATGAAGAGTTCGCCGAGCCGGTCGCAACTGAAATTCTAGCATTTCTTTCGGCCCCCGATCGCTGATATCAGCATGGGGTCCACCGCTGCCGAGAGTCCCGTCATGCCCAGCCCGGTCACCTGCATCGAAGATCTGCGCCGCCTCGCCGAGCGGCGCGTGCCGCGCATGTTCTACGACTACGCGGATTCCGGCGCCTGGACGGAAAGCACCTACCGGGCCAACGAGACCGAATTCGCCAAGATCCGCTTTCGCCAGCGCGTCGCCGTCGACATGCGCGACCGCACCCTGGCGACGACCATGGTGGGCGAGCCGGTGAGCATGCCGGTCGCCCTGGCGCCGACCGGCCTCACCGGCATGCAGCATGCCGACGGCGAGATCCTCGCGGCCCGGGCGGCCGAGGCGGCGGGGGTGCCGTTCACCCTGTCGACCATGAGCATCTGCTCGATCGAGGACGTGGCGGAGAACACCACCAAGCCGTTCTGGTTCCAGCTCTACGTCATGCGCGACCGGGAGTTCGTCGGCGCCCTGATCGACCGGGCCAAGGCGGCGCGCTGCTCGGCCCTGATGCTGACCCTGGACCTTCAGATCCTCGGCCAGCGCCACAAGGACATCCGCAACGGGCTGACCGCCCCGCCGCGGATGACCATCCCCAACCTGATCAACCTCGCCACCAAGCCGCGCTGGTGCCTGGGCATGCTCGGCACCCAGCGTCGCACCTTCCGCAACATCGCCGGCCACGCCAAGGGCGTGACCAATCTCGGCTCGCTCTCCGCCTGGACCGCCGAGCAGTTCGACCCGGCGCTGAGCTGGGACGACGTGAAATGGATCAAGGACCGCTGGGGCGGCAAGCTGATCCTGAAGGGCATCATCGACCCGGAGGACGCCGAGCTCGCCGCCCGCAGCGGCGCCGACGCCCTGATCGTCTCCAATCATGGCGGCCGCCAGCTCGACGGCGCGCTGCCCTCGATCGAAGCGCTGCCCCCGATCGTCCAGGCAGTCGGCGATCGCATCGAGGTGCTGATGGACGGCGGCGTGCGCTCCGGCCAGGACGTGCTCAAGGCCGTCGCCCTCGGCGCCCGCGGCGTGCTGATCGGCCGTGCCTTCCTCTACGGGCTCGGCGCCAATGGCGAGGCCGGCGTGAAGCAGTGCCTGGACATCATCCGCAAGGAGCTGGACGTCACCATGGCCCTGTGCGGCGAGCGCGACATCAAGCGGGTGACCAGCGCCATCCTCGCCCCGCCGCGGGCCGCGTGATCGTGGTCCGCCGAGCTCACGCGAAAAGGCCGGCAGCCCAGTCGATGAAGACGCGCAGCCGCGGCGAGAGCCTCTTGCTGCGTGGATAGAGCAGCGAAACCGGGCTCGGCGAGGGAGGATGGTCCGCCAGGAGGCAGACCAGTTCACCCGACGCCAGGTGAGCCTCGATGCCGTGGCGCGGGATCTGGATCAGCCCGAGTCCTGCCAGCGCCGCGGCGGCATAGCTTGCCGCGCCGGTGACGGTCATGCTGACGGGAAGCACGACATGGACAATCTCGCCGCCGACCGTGAACTCCAGCGGCAGGACCGCCCCGGTCGCGGAGGAGCGGAAGCCCACCATGCGGTGCCCGCCGAGATCGTCCATGCCGGCGGGCGTGCCGTGGCGCGCGCAATAGGCCGTCGAAGCGCAGGTGACATCGGGCAGGACCGCGAGCCGGCGTGAGATCATGTCGCTGTCGCGCAGCGCGCCGACCCGCAGCACGCAGTCCACGCCCTCCCGCACGAGATCGACGAAGCGCTCGCCCTCGCTGACGCACAAATCGATGTCGGGATAGCGGGCGAGAAAATCCGGCAGCCTCGGGAAGACATAGTCCCGGGCCAGGGTGGCCTGGACGTCGACGCGCAGCAGGCCCTTGGGCTTGATGGCCGTGAAGGCTCCCTCCGCCTCATCGAGGTCGGCGATCAGTTGCAGGCAGCGAGCATAATAGGCCTCGCCGTCCAGCGTGGGGCTGACATGCCGCGTGGTCCGCTGCAGCAGGCGAACGCCGAGCCGGGCCTCAAGGCCCTTGATGGCGTCGGTCACGGTCGCCCGGGGAAGCCCGAGATCCGAGGCCGCGAGCGTGAAGCTTCGCCGTTCGACGATCCTGGTGAAGACGCGCATCGCATCGTAGCGATCCATTGGCCGAAAATCCGAATGGTGTTGTCGAATTTTGCCGGATTATCCGAATGGCGCAAAGGCCTATCTCCCGACCGTCATCGTCACCCGGCTGATGCGAAGGAGAAGGCCAATGACCACCCCGTCCCCCAAGGTCGCCATCGTCACGGGCGCGTCCCGCGGCATCGGCGCGGCGATCGCCGAACGACTGGCGCAGGACGGCCTTGCCGTCGTCGTCAACTATGCCGGCCGCCGCCACGACGCGGACGCCCTCGTCGCGACGATCGAATCGTCCGGGGGCCGCGCCCTCGCCGTGCAGGCCGACGTCGGCGACGCCGCCGCCGTCGCCCGCCTGTTCGATGCGGCCGAGGCCGCCTTCGGCGGCGTGGACGTTCTCGTCAACAATGCCGGCGTGATGGCCCTCGCCCCGATCGGGTCGACCGACGACGCCGATTTCGACCGTCTGGTCGCGACCAACCTGAAGGGCAGCTTCAACGGCATGCGCGAGGCGGCGCGCCGGCTGCGGCCGGGCGGCCGCATCGTCAACTTCTCGAGCAGCGTCGTGGCCATGCGGCTGGAGACCTACGGGGTCTACGCCGCGACCAAGGCAGCGGTCGAGGCCCTGACGGCCGTGCTGTCGCGCGAGTTGCGCGGCCGCTCGATCACCGTCAACGCCGTCGCGCCCGGCCCGACCGCCACGGCGCTGTTCCTCGACGGGAAATCGCCCGAGTTGGTCGAGCGCATGGCCCGGATGAATCCCCTGGAACGCCTGGGCGAGCCCGAGGACATTGCCGCCGTGGTCGCCTTCCTCGCCGGCCCGGACGGCGGCTGGATCAACGGCCAGGTGATCCGCGCCAATGGCGGCATGGTCTGAGCTCGGCCCACCCGGAAACCTCGGGCGGACGGCGGACGTCCCTTGTCAAAGCAGGAAGTCGGTCGCGTGGAGAGTGACGTGACCGTTGAGCAGCACGGCGAAATCCGCGGCGCCGTCGCCGTTGACGTCGGCGCTCACCAGCGTATCGGCCCCCGAGAAGGCAAAGCGCAGTTCGCCGGCATGATGGGTGAAGGCGCCGGAGCCGAGAAAGGCGAACGCCTGGTTGCCGGCGAGCCCCGCATCGGCGTCGATGGCGTGCAGGTCGAGCCTGTCGTGCTGCTGCGTCGAGAAATCCGTGACGACGTCGCGGCCGGCAAGGCCGGGCGTGCTTTCGGCGAGGGTGCGGAAGACGAAGGTGTCGGCGCCGGCGAGGCCGGTCAGGTGGTCCGCGCCACCGCCGCCGATCACCTTGTCGGCGCCGGCGCTGCCGGTGAAGCTGTCATTGCCGCCGCCCAGGCTGACGATGCCGTGCACCTTGCCCAGATGCGTGTCGAACTTGTCGCTGCCCGCGCCGAGGCTGACATTGCCGTCGATGACGCCGGCATTGCTGACGACCACGTTGCCGCTGACGGCCTGGATGGCGTCCACCGCGCCGGAGATGAGGCCGCCGGCATGATTCTTGATCGTGTTGGTCGCGGACGCGCCCCCCTGGACGAAGATCGCCCCGATGCTGCCGTCGGTGCCGAAGATCGTGCCGGAGTTGTCGACGGTGTTGCCCGCTCCGCCGACGATCACGCCGGAGGCTCCTTCGATGTCGCCGTCGTTGACCAGGGTGTTGCCGGTGCCGGAGATGTCGAGCGCGTGGCCGAAGCCGTACGCGTCGCCGCTGCCGTCCGAGACGATGGTACCGTGATTGACGATCTTGCCGTTGTCCGCCTGCAACTGCACCCCGACCGCGCCGCTGATGCTGCCGGTGTTGGTGATCGAGGCGCCGTCCTCACGGGCGACGACGGCCTCTTCGGTGCCCTCGATGTGGCCGCTGTTGAAGAGGATGTCGTTCTGCCCGTCCATCAGCACGCCCGATTTGCCTGTGACGAGAGCGGTCGCGTGGACGACGAGCTTGCCGGTGTCGGCGAGCGTGATCGCCTGCGAATTGTCGGTCCGGACCAGGCCGTCGACGGTGATCTGGCTGCCGACGCCGCCGGCGATGCCGACGCTGTCGAAGCCGGTTTCGATGACCTTGCCGATTTTGGTGACCAGCAGATTCTCGAGATTCGCGAGGGGAACGGCGGTCGTGAAGTCGGTATCGAGCTTGACGGTGAAGTCGATCGTGGTGGTGGCCATGGTTTCTTCCAATGGATGATGCGTCGCCTGCAGCCCTGGCATCCACCATGCCCGCGGATTGTTTCGCTCCGACGTCGCCGCAACCTTCCAATGTTTCACGCCTGAAACAAAGCCTCGTCGGACCCGGGCCCGGCGGGCGATCAGGACGCGCTTTTCGGCAACCGTGAAAGGCTTTCGTCGGCAAGGCCCACGACGCCGTAATCCATGGTGGCGAGGCAGGAGTCGGCGTCCATGATGATCCGGCTGCCGCACGGCCTCCCGGCGGGGGCGAAGACAACGCCTTTCACGTCCGCCTCCGCGGCGGGTCGATCGCCGACGGACGGCGACGGGAGCAACCCACCTTCAGCCCGGAACGGGCCTGCCCCATGCCTCGAAGGGATCCGGCAGGTTGCGATGGGCGGCAGGCTCGAAGCCGGCCTCCTCGCTTTCCCCGACGAGACAGGCGTCGAGCGCGGCGCGGATCGAGGCCTCGTCCATGCCGGCGCCGATGAAGACCAGTTCCTGCCGCCTGTCGCCCCAGAGCGGCGACCAGTGTCGCTCGAGCAGGCGCCGCCATTCGGGATGGTCCGGCCAGCGCTGGCGGGGGATCGCAGCCCACCAATGACCCATCGCGCTCACCCGGGCGATCGTCCCGGCAAGCGAGAACTCGCCCACCCAGTCCGGCCGGGTCGCCAGCCAGAAATGTCCCTTGGCCCGGATCAGGCCAGGCCATGGCGCCTTGACGAAGCAGTCGAACCGGCCGGGATCAAAGGGCCGCCGGGCGCGATAGACGAAGCTGGCGATGCCATATTCCTCCGTCTCCGGAACATGCGCGGCATGACCGTAGAGTTCCTTGAACCAGAGCGGATGCTCCTCGGCCCGATCCTCGTCGAACAGCCCGGTGTCGAGCACTGTCTCGAGCGGCACGCGGCCGAAATCCGCCTCGACGATCCGGGCATCGGCATTGAGCGAGGCCACGACCTGGCGGACCTGCGCCCGCCGGGCCGGCGGGACGTCCGACATCTTGTTGATCACCACGACGTCGGCGAACTCGATCTGCTCGACCAGGAGATCCACGACGGTGCGCTCGTCCTCGGCGCCGGCCGTCTCGCCCCGGTCGCGCAGGAAATCGCCGGTGCCGTAGTCGTGCAGCAGGTTGACCGCGTCGACCACAGTCACCATCGTGTCGAGCCTGGCGACGTCGGAAAGGCTGGCGCCGCTCTCGTTGCGGAAGGAGAACGTCGCGGCGACGGGCAAGGGCTCGGCAATCCCCGTGCCTTCGATCAGGAGATAGTCGAACCGCCCCTCCCCGCTCAGCCGTCGGACTTCCGCGAGCAGGTCGTCGCGCAGCGTGCAACAGATGCAGCCATTGCTCATCTCGACCAGCGCTTCCTCGGTGCGGGAGAGGTCCGCACCGCCGCTGCGAACGAGGTCGGCATCGATGTTGACCTCCGACATGTCGTTGACGATCACCGCCACGCGGCGGCCTTCGCGATTGTTGAGGACGTGGTTGAGCAGCGTCGTCTTGCCCGCCCCCAGAAACCCCGACAGGACGGTGACGGGCAAGCGGCCGTCGTCGCAGATGAATCCCATGAGAACCACTTTCTCCCTGTGCGGTCGAAGCTCGAATTTATTCGTTACGTTATAACATAACAATTAGCAAGGACTCGTGACGGCGCAACGGCTGGCGCGGAAGCCGGCAGGGAGGGGCTCCGCCACGCGTCGTCTCAGCGAAACCTCCAAGTCGACCAAGCACTCCATTGCCCCTTTCCCGGGTCCGTCGGGTTGGATCGGTGGGGCCAGAAGCACATCGGTCAGCACCGCACCGTTCCTCCTCCGCATGCCTGATGGCGCAACCCGTTTTCCTGGAACCGATGACTTTTTATGTTTGGGACTATGGGCACAACGCTGAGATTCTTGGTGGATGCATTTCCCGCCTCCCAACCTAGTCTGGCAATCGTCTCCGGATCTCGCGAGCGACGGCAAGCCTGTCGTTTCCGGGAGGCTTCATCGCGTGGTCTCAACGTTCCTTCGGTTTGAGAGAACACAACCGGGAACAGGCTCCGGCACGGCTCGGATGGTTCGCGGCGGGTCCGGGCACAGGCAGGCATGGACGCCCCCCCGGGAACGGTCCGGTCGGCCGGCTCGGGTGTGCGGGATCGGTCCATTGCCGAGGAGTGCGCATGAACGACAGGTCGGCTTCCTTCCGGTTCCTCCTGCGCTGGCTCGCGCCTGCCTTGCTGCCGTCGCTTCTCGCCTCCGGCGCCTCGGCCCAGAATGCTCCGCCCAGCGTCATCGTCGAGCCGGTCCAGATGGCGGACGTCTCGCCGAGCGCCGAATTCGTCGGGCGCGTCGAGGCGGAGAATGCGGTCGACATCCGGGCGCGGATCGATGGCTTCGTGAAGGAGCGGCCCTTCGGCGAAGGACAGTCCGTCGAGAAGGATCAGACTCTCTTCGTCATCGAGAAGGACACCTATGAGGCCGCGGCCGCCGCGGCCCGAGCCAATCTCACCGGGGCGCAAGCCACGCTGCTCGACGCGGAAGGGCGACTGCAGCGCAATCAACAGTTGCGCCGGACCCAGGCAACTTCCCAGGCCGCACTGGACGAAGCCCAGGCAAGCCGTGACACCGCCCAGGCAGCCGTGAACGTCGCCGAGGCCGCGCTTCGACAAGCGGAGTTGAATCTCGAATATGCCACCATCAGGGCACCGTTCGCGGGTCGAGCGGGGGTCGCAGCGTTCTCGGTCGGGAGTTTCGTCGGCCCCTCCTCCGGGCCGCTGGTCCGGATCGTCCAGGTCGATCCGATCCGCGTGGTCTTCTCGGTCAGCGACCGGCTGATCCTCGACCTGCGGGAGCGCGCCGGCAACGCGAGCAAGGAGGCGCTCGCCCGAAAATACCGCCCGACCCTGAGGCTGTCGAACGACCGCGACTATGCCGCCGCCGGGGAGATCGAGTTCGTCGGCAATGAGCTGGACGCCAGAACGGGAACGCTGCCGATCCGCGCCCGCTTCCCTAATCCCGACGCGATCCTGATCCCCGGCCAGTTCGTGACCGTCGTGGTGCGCGCGGCCGAACCACGGCGCCGGCCGGTGGTCCCGCTCGGTGCGGTCCAGCTGGATCGGGAAGGACGTTTCGTCCTCGTCCTCGGCGACGGCGACAAGGTCGCCCTGCGCCGCATCCGGACGGGCAGCCAGATCGGGCAGAACTGGGTCGTCGAAGAGGGCTTGAGCGGCGGCGAGAGCCTCATCGTCCAGGGCGTGCGGAATGCCCGGCCCGGCGCGGCCGTCCGCGTTCTGCCGACCGGCGCCGACGCCGGCCAGGCGGCCGGTGCCAAACCGCAATGATCTCCTCCGCCTTCATCGAGCGGCCTCGCCTCGCGATGGTGATCGCCGTCGTCATGACGCTGGCCGGGCTTCTGGCCCTGACCCAGATTCCCGTCGCGCAGTTTCCGCCGATCACGCCGCCGGAGGTGCAGGTCACCGCCAGCTATCCCGGCGCCAATGCCGAAGTCGTCATGGAAAGCATCGGCGCTCCGATCGAGGACCAGGTCAACGGCGTGGAGGACATGATTTACATGTCGTCCTCCAGCACCAACAACGGCAGCTATTCGCTGACCGTCACCTTTGCGGTCGGCACGGACCCCGCGATCGCGCAGGTCAACGTCCAGAACCGGGTTGCGCTTGCGACGCCCCGGCTTCCTCCGGCCGTGGCCCAAACCGGCGTCTCGGTTCGCAGCCGCTCGACCAGCATGCTGATGGGCGTGGCGATCTATTCACCGAAGGGTACGCAGGACGAGATCTTCCTCAGCAACTATGCCTCGATCAACGTGCGCGAGGCGCTTTCGCGCATTCCAGGCGTCGGGGAAGCCGGCATCTTCGGCCCGGTCTACAGCATGCGGGTGTGGATGAACCCGGATCGCATGCAGGCTCTCGGCCTCACCGCATCGGACCTGACGACGGCGATCCAGGCGCAGAATGCGCAGGCCTCGGCCGGCCAGCTCGGTTCCGCCCCCGCCGTCAAGGGCCAGCCGCTGCAGCTCACGATCATGGCGCGCGGCCGGCTGAGAAGCGCCGAGGAGTTCGGCGACATCGTGGTGCAGACGAATGCCGACGGGGCGATCGTGCGGCTGCGCGACGTGGCCCGGGTCGAGCTCGGCGCCCAGTCCTACGATTCCCGATCGCAATTCAACGGACGCCCCAGCGCGACCCTGCTCGTCTACCAGTCGCCGAACGCCAACGCCCTGTCCGTCGCCGAAGCCGTCAAAGGTGAGCTCGAACGGCTCAAGGCGCAGTTTCCGGAGGACCTCGCCTATGCGGTCGTCTTCGACAACACGGCCTTCGTGACCGAGACGATCAGGGAGATCGTCGTCACGCTGCTGATCACCTTCGCCCTCGTGGTCCTGGTCACCTTTGCCTTCCTGCAGGACTGGCGTGCGACGCTCATCCCGACCTTGACGATCCCCGTCTCCCTGATCGGCGGCTTCGCGGTGCTTTATCTGCTCGGCTTCTCCGCCAACACGATCACGCTGTTCGCCGTCGTGCTGGCGATCAGCCTGGTGGTCGACGACGCGATCATCGTGGTGGAGAACGTCCAGCGCCTGATGAAGGAGGAGAGCCTCGAGCCCGGCGAGGCGACACGGCGCACCATGGAGCAGGTGACCGGGCCGATCGTGGCCACCACGCTCGTGCTCGCGGCTCTCTTCGTGCCGATCGGGTTCATCGCGGGGATCACCGGCCAGCTCTACCGGCAGTTCGCGGTCACCATCCTGGTGACGATCGTGTTCTCCACGGTCAACGCCCTGACGCTGAGCCCGGCGCTCTGCGCCATCATGCTGCGGCCGCCGGAACGCGAGCGCGGACGGCTGTTCCGCGCCTTCGACGCGATGCTCGAGGCATCCCGCTCCTGGTACCTCAAGGCGCTCGGCCATCTGGCGCGGCGGTTCCTGGTGGTCGGCGCAATGCTCGTCGCTGTGCTCGCCGGCAGCTACGCCCTCTTCCGCACGCTGCCGACCGGGTTCATCCCGTCCGAGGATCTGGGCTATCTGTTCGTCAATGTGCAGTTGCCGAACGCAGCCTCGCTGGAGCGCACGGAGGCAACGCTCGCCGATGTCGTCAAGATCCTGCGCGAGACGCCCGGCGTCTCCGGCACCATCAGCATATCGGGCAGCAGCATGATCGGCGGCGGCGGCTCGGAGACGGGCATGGTGATCGCGTCGCTCAAGCCCTGGAACGAACGCCGGCCTGCCGAGGAGACCGCTGCCGGTATCCTGACCCGGCTGCGCGGGCAATTCGCGGGCATTCCATCCGCCACCGTGGCGGCATTCAGCCCGCCCGCGATACCCGGCTTGGGGGCAACCGGAGGCTTCGACCTGCGGCTCCAGGCGCGTGCCGGGCAAAGCCAGGAGGATCTGGCCGAGGCGATGCGGGCGCTGATGTTCAAGGCCAACCAGACCCCTGGCCTTGCGGGCGTGTTCGGGACCTTCTCGGCCGACGTGCCGCAGATCTATCTCGACATCGACCGCAAGCGGGCGGAGTTGCTGGGCGTTTCCCCCGCGGCGATCTTCCAGACGCTGCAGGCCCATCTCGGCTCCGCCTATGTCGGCGATTTCAACATCCTGTCGCGCGTCTATCAGGTGCGCATCCAGGACGAGCCGGACTTCCGCGGCCGCATCGAGGATATCCAGCGTCTGCACGTACGCGGCCAGCATGGCGAATTGGTGCCTCTGCGGACGATCCTCTCCCCCTCCACCTCGTTCGGGCCCAACACGATCAGCCGCTACAACCTGTTTCCCGCTGCCGCCGTGAACGGCCAGGCCGCTCCGGGCACGAGCACCGGCCAGGCTCTCGCCACGATGGAGACGCTCGCCCGGCAAACGCTTCCCGACGGCTTCGGCTTCGAATGGACGGGTCTGGCCTTGCAGGAACGTCAGGCAGGCAACCAGACCCTCGTCATCCTGGTGATGGGCGTCGTCTTCACCTATCTCTTCCTCGTCGCACAATATGAGAGCTGGACCGTGCCGCTCTCGGTCATGCTGTCGGTCTCGGTGGCCCTTCTCGGCGCGCTTGCAGGTCTGGTCGTCGCCGGCATTCCGATCGACATCTATGCCCAGATCGGCCTCGTGCTCCTGATCGGCCTGGCGGCGAAGAATGCCATTCTCATCGTGGAGTTCGCCAAGGAACGGCGCGAGGCGGGGATGACGATCGGCGAAGCCGCCCTCGCGGGGACCCGGCAGCGTTTTCGGCCGGTTCTCATGACGGCCTTCGCTTCGGTGCTCGGCGTCCTCCCCCTGGTCCTGGCCGCCGGAGCCGGTGCGGGAAGCCGCCGATCGATCGGCATGACGCTCTTCGGCGGGCTGCTGGTCGGAACGGTGCTGGGGCTGCTCGCCATTCCCCTGCTCTACATTCTCGTTCAATCCATGCGCGAACTGATCAAGCAGCGCCTCGGACAAATGCCTCGGACATCTTGATGTTCGTGGACGTCGGCGCAGTCACACAAAAAACCCCGCAGGCTCACGCCGACGGGGTTGCTCGCAAGCCGCCTGGGCGGCGCTATGCCTCAGCCGGCGGCTCACGCCGCCTCGGCCTGCTCCTGAACCGGGCCGGAATCCTGGCCCTTGGCCGAGACGTCGCGGTCGACGAACTCGATCACGCCGACCGGAGCGCTGTCGCCATGGCGGAAGCCGGCCTTCAGCACGCGGGTGTAGCCGCCCTGGCGGGTGGCGTAACGCTTGCCGAGCACGTCGAACAGCTTGGTGACGATCGCCTCGTCCTGCAGGGCCGCGATGGCCTGGCGACGGGCATGCAGGTCGCCGCGCTTGCCGAGGGTCACCAGCTTCTCGACGATCGGACGCAGATCCTTCGCCTTGGGCAGCGTGGTGACGATCTGCTCGTGCTTGATGAGCGACGCCGCCATGTTCTCGAACATGGCCTTGCGGTGTTCGGCGGTGCGATTGAACTTGCGATGAGCCTTGCCGTGACGCATGGCGAAATCCTCAATGTTTAAGGGAGCCAAGCCCCGGTCAGTAATGTTCCTCGAAGCGCTTGGCGAGCTCTTCGATGTTCTCTGGCGGCCAGCCGACCACGTCCATGCCCAGGTGCAGACCCATCTGCGCCAGCACTTCCTTGATCTCGTTCAAGGACTTGCGGCCGAAGTTCGGCGTGCGGAGCATCTCCGCCTCGGTCTTCTGGATGAGGTCGCCGATATAGACGATGTTGTCGTTCTTCAGGCAGTTGGCCGAACGCACGGACAGTTCCAGCTCGTCCACCTTCTTGAGCAGCGCCGGGTTGAAGGCGAGCTCCGGAATGGCGGGCGCCTCGGACTCCTTGCGCGGCTCCTCGAAGTTGACGAAGACTTCCAGTTGGTCCTGGATGATGCGCGCGGCAAAGGCCAGCGCGTCCTCCGGCGTGATCGAACCGTTGGTCTCCACCGTCATGGTGAGCTTGTCATAGTCGAGGATCTGGCCCTCACGGGTGTTCTCGACCTTGAAGGCGACCTTCTTGACCGGCGAATACAGGCTGTCGACCGGAATGAGGCCGATCGGCGCATCCTCGGGGCGGTTGCGGTCGGCCGCCACGTAGCCCTTGCCGGTGTTGACCGTGAACTCCATGCGGATGTCCGCGCCCTCGTCGAGGGTGCAGAGCACGTGGTCGGGGTTCAGGATCTCGATGTCGGCGATCGTCTGGATGTCGCCGGCGAGCACCTGGCCCGGGCCCTGCTTCTTCAGCACCATCCGCTTGGGCCCTTCGGCCTGCATCTTGATGGCGACTTCCTTGATGTTGAGGACGATGTCGGTCACGTCCTCGCGCACGCCCGGAATGGACGAGAACTCGTGCAGCACGCCGTCGATGTGCACGGAGGTCACGGCCGCGCCCTGCAGCGACGACAGGAGCACCCGGCGCAGCGCATTGCCCAGAGTCACGCCGAAACCGCGCTCCAGCGGCTCGGCGACGGCGGTCGCCTGGCGCTTGGCGTCGTCGCCCGGAGCAACCTCCAGCTTCTGGGGCTTGATCAGTTCCTGCCAGTTCTTCTGAATCACAACGGCACCTTTCGGTCGGTCTTCAAGCGGCCTCTCCGGCCCTGTCCGCTCCCTGATATCGGGAGCGGAGGCATCCAACGCAATTCCGTCAGACGCGGCGACGCTTGCGAGGGCGGCAGCCGTTGTGCGGGATCGGCGTCACGTCCCGGATCGAGGTGATGGTGAAGCCCGAGGCCTGCAGCGCGCGCAGCGCCGACTCGCGGCCCGAACCGGGGCCGGACACCTCGACCTCGAGGGTGCGCATGCCGTGCTCGCTGGCCTTCCGGCCGGCGTCCTCGGCCGCCATCTGCGCCGCGTAGGGGGTGGACTTGCGCGAGCCCTTGAAACCCATCGTGCCCGAGGATGACCAGGCGATGGTGTTGCCCTGCGCGTCGGTGATGGTGATCATCGTGTTGTTGAACGTCGACGCGACGTGAGCCACGCCAGACACGATGTTCTTGCGCTCGCGGCGGCGAACGCGACCAGCGGCTTCCTTAGCCATGTCTTCTGTCCTTCAAGCGCGTCCGTAATACCAGACGCTGGGGAACGATGTTCCGGTTGATATCGGGCCGGGCAAAACCCGGCCGGTCGTGCAGGCGCCACCTCGCCAAGGCTCGCGGACGCATCCGCGAGCCGTCGCGTGCGGCGCGTGGATTACTTCTTCTTGCCGGCGATCGGCTTCGCCTTGCCCTTGCGGGTGCGGGCGTTGGTATGCGTGCGCTGGCCGCGGACCGGCAGGCTGCGGCGATGGCGCAGGCCGCGATAGCAGCCCAGATCCATCAGGCGCTTGATGTTCATCGACACTTCGCGGCGCAGGTCGCCCTCGACCAGATAGTCACGGTCGATGGTCTCGCGGATCTGCAGGACTTCCTGGTCCGTGAGCTGGTGCACGCGACGCTCCGGCGCGATGCCGACCTTCGCGACGATCTCCTTGGCCTTGGCCGCGCCAATGCCGTGGATGTACTGCAGCGCGATCTCGACGCGCTTAGCGGTGGGAATGTTGACGCCTGCGATGCGGGCCACGTTCCGATCTCCAAATCTGGTCGCTCCGTCCGCCCCGGTCCGCGACAGCATGCCGCAACCCGAGCTGGAGCTGTTTGTCGCCCTGCCCTGCCGTTCGCAGCCCCTCCGGGCCGCTGCCGCCATGGCATCGCGTGCTCACATCGCAACCGGCAAGCCGGAAGCGCAAAAACGAGCCGCCCGCCCATTCGAGCGATCGACCCGCGCGCCGTTCACGTGAGAGCCGCCTTCTAGAGATTCCCTAGAGCGACGTCAACCCCCGCGAACAACACTTCCGCGCCCGGAACGGACCGGGCACGTCTTGAACCTGCCGGCCTCGCGGCCGGGACAACCGAAGCCTCAGCGCTTGCCGTGATCGGCCAGGATCGCATCGATCTGGGCCGCCACCTCGCCGATCGCGGCCATGCCGTCGACCGTCCGCAACTCGCCGGTACGATCATAATAGTCGGTCAGCGGCGCGGTCTGCGCCCGATAGGCGACAAGACGCGTCTTGAACACCTCGGGGTTGTCGTCGGCGCGCACCGTGCCGCCGGCCGCGATCGTGTCGGCTGCCCGCTTCTCGATACGGCCGAGCAGCGCCGATTCGTCCACCTTGAACTCGATCACCGCGTCGAGCTTCAGCCCCTTGCCGACGAGCATATGCTGCAGCGCCTCGGCCTGGGCCACTGTCCGCGGAAACCCGTCGAGAATGAAGCCCCGCCTGGCGTCCGCCTCCTCGATCCGGTCGGCAACGATGCCGACGACGATCTCGTCCGACACCAGCGCGCCCGAATCCATCACCGCCTTGGCCTTGAGGCCGACCGGGGTCTCCGCCTTCACCGCGGCCCGGAGCATGTCGCCCGTCGAAAGCTGCGGAATGCCGTACTTCTCGACCAGACGCGTCGCCTGTGTGCCCTTCCCCGCCCCCGGCGGGCCCAGCAGGATCAGTCTCATCCGCGCCTGCTCCCCTTCAGCTTCGACTTCTTCACGAGGCCCTCATATTGATGCGCCAGCAAATGTCCGTGGATCTGCGCCACGGTGTCCATCGTGACACTGACGACGATCAAAAGCGAGGTGCCCCCGAGCACGAACGGAATCTGCGCATAGGAGACCATGATCTCCGGCAGGAGGCAGACCACGGCGATGTAGATCGAGCCGATGACGGTGATGCGGGTCAGAACGTAGTCGATGTACTCGGCCGTCCGCTCGCCCGGGCGGATGCCCGGAATGAAGCCGCCATGCTTCTTGAGGTTGTCGGCCGTCTCCACCGGATTGAACACGATCGCGGTGTAGAAGAAACAGAAGAACACGATCAGCAGCGCATAGAGCACCATGAACAGCGGCCGGCCGTGCGACAGATAGAGCGCGACGCTGGACAGCCAGGAGTTCGGGTCGTTGTGCGCCAGGAACTGCGCCACGGTGGTGGGCAGCAGCAGCAGCGACGAGGCGAAGATCGGCGGGATCACGCCCGACGAGTTCAGCTTCAGCGGCAGGTGCGAGGATTGGCCTTCATAGAGGCGGTTGCCGACCTGGCGCTTGGGATACTGGATCAGCAGGCGGCGCTGCGCCCGCTCGAAGAAGACGATGGCGAACACGGCGGTGATCGCCACCAGCACGGCAAAGAGCAGGAAGGGCGTCGAGATCGATCCCTGGCGGCCGAGCTCGAAGGTCTGGGCCATGTGGACCGGGAACTCGGCGACGATGCCGGCCATGATGATCAGCGACGTGCCGTTGCCGATGCCGCGGGAGGTGATCTGCTCGCCCAGCCACAGCAGGAACATCGTGCCGCCGACCAGCGTGATCGTGGTCGAAATCTTGAAGAACATGCCCGGCTGGGTGACGATGCCGCCGCTGCCCTCGAGGCCGACGGCAATGCCCCAGGCCTGGGCGGTCGCCAGCACCACGGTGAGATAGCGGGTGTACTGGTTGATGACCTTGCGGCCGGCCTCGCCTTCCTTCTTCAGCGCCTCCAGCGACGGCACGACGCTGGTCAGGAGCTGGATGATGATCGAGGCGGAGATATAGGGCATGATGGCGAGCGCGAAGATCGCCATGCGGCTGACCGCGCCGCCCGAGAACATGTTGAACAGGCCGATGATGCCCTGGCTCTGGCCGCCGAAGGCCCTGGCATATTCTTCCAGGTTGATGCCGGGCAGCGGGATGTAGGTGCCCAGCCGGTAGATGACCAGCGCGCCCAGCGTGAACCAGATGCGCTTCTTCAGCTCGTCCGCCTTGGAAAAGGCGCCCCAATTGATATTCGCAGCAAGCTGTTCGGCTGCCGATGCCATCTGATGCTCCGCCGTCTTCAACGTGCCGCGGCCCGCCGAACGGCCGGCGGGCCCTGCTCATGTAGGATCAGGCTTCGGCTTTCGCCACCGGGGCCAGCACCTTCACGGTGCCGCCCGCCTTCTCCACGGCCTCGACGGCGCCCTTGGAAGCGGCCGAAACCTCGATGGCGAGCTTCGCCTTGAGCTCGCCCGAGCCGAGCAGCTTCACGCCGTCCTTGACCCGGCGCAGCACGCCGGAGGCCACGAGGGCCTCGGCGGTCACCGGCTGCTTGGCGTCGAGCTTGCCGGCATCGACCGCAGCCTGGAGGCGATCGAGATTCACGGTCGCGTACTCGGTGCGGAAGATGTTGGTGAAGCCGCGCTTGGGCAGGCGGCGATGCAGCGGCATCTGGCCGCCTTCGAAGCCCTTGACGGCAACGCCAGTGCGGGACTTCTGGCCCTTCACGCCGCGGCCTCCGGTCTTGCCCTTGCCCGAGCCGATGCCGCGACCGACACGCATGCGCGCCTTGGTGGCGCCAGCATTGTCGCTGAGTTCGTTGAGTTTCATCGTCGCGTCTCCTTACTCGGCCTCGACCACGCGGACGAGGTGCCCGAGCTTGGCAATCATGCCTCGCACCGCCGGAGTGTCCTCCAGGGTCGAGCGGCGGCGGATCTTGTTGAGGCCCAGGCCGATCAGCGTGGCACGCTGGTCCTGGGTGCGGCGGATCGGACTGCCGACCTGCTCGACGGTGACGGTCTTCGTCTTGGCCATGGTTGGTCTCCTGTCGGCCGCGATCAATCGGTCGACTCGGCGTCGATACCCTGACGCCGGGCCTGGATCTGCGACACCTTGAGGCCGCGGCGGGCGGCGACGGAGCGCGGGCTGTCCTCGTGCTTGAGAGCATCGAAGGTCGCACGCACCAGGTTGTACGGGTTGGACGAGCCGAGCGACTTGGCGACGACGTCGTGCATGCCGACGGACTCGAACACGGCGCGCATCGGGCCGCCGGCGATGATGCCGGTACCGGCCGGGGCGGCGCGCAGCACGACCTTGCCGGCGCCGTGGCGGCCGTTGACGTCGTGATGCAGGGTGCGGCCCTCGCGCAGCGAGACGCGGATCAGGCCGCGCTTGGCCTGGTCGGTCGCCTTGCGGATGGCCTCCGGCACCTCGCGGGCCTTGCCGTGGCCGAAGCCGACGCGGCCCTTCTGGTCGCCGACGACGACCAGCGCGGCAAAGCCGAAGCGCTTGCCGCCCTTCACCACCTTGGCGACACGGTTGATGTGGACGAGACGGTCCACGAACTCGCTGTCGCGCTCTTCGCGCTGACGGTTGTGTTCACGTTCACGAGCCATTGAATCCGTCCTTAGAAATTGAGGCCGCCTTCGCGGGCTGCGTCAGCGAGCGCCTTGACGCGCCCGTGGAAGAGGTAGCCACCGCGATCGAACAGGACGTCCTTGACGCCCTTGGCGATCGCCCGCTCCGCCAGGAGCTTGCCGATCGCCGCTGCGGCCTCGACGTCGGCGCCGGTCTTCAAGCTGCCGCGCAGGTCCTTCTCGATCGAGGAAGCGGCGGCGATGGTGACGCCCTTCGCATCGTCGATGAGCTGCGCGTAGATGTGCTTGGAGGAGCGGAACACCGAGAGGCGCGGCCGTCCGTTCGCCGCCACACGCAGAGTGCGGCGGACACGCGCCTTGCGGCGCTCGAGAGCTTGCCTTGCATTTGCCATGTGTCTGGTCCGTTACTTCTTCTTGCCTTCCTTGCGGAAGATGAACTCACCCGCGTACTTGACGCCCTTGCCCTTGTAGGGCTCGGGGCCGCGATAGTCGCGGATCTCGGCCGCAACCTGGCCGACGCGCTGCTTGTCGATGCCGCTGACCACGATTTCCGTGGGCTTGGGCGCCACGATCGCGATCCCTTCCGGAATCGGATAGTCGACGTCGTGCGAGTAGCCCAGCGACAGCTTCAGCACCTTGCCGGCCACGGCGGCCTTGTAGCCGACGCCGTTGATCTCGAGCTTCTTCTCGAAGCCCTTGGTCACGCCGACGAAGATGTTCGACACCATCGTACGGGACATGCCCCACTGGGAGCGCGCCGGCTTGGAGGCGTCGAGCGGCTCCACCTTGACGGAGCCGGAATCGAGGACCACCGACACCAGCGCCGGCGCGGTGAAGGACAGTTCGCCCTTCGGGCCCTTGGCCTTGACGGTCTGGCCGTCGAGCGAGGCAGTGACGCCCGCCGGAACGGCGACCGGCTTCTTGCCGATACGAGACATGGTTTCTCCTTCCGGCTCAGAACACGGTGCAGAT
Source organism: Labrys sp. Lb11 (assembly GCF_057554225.1). Lineage (NCBI taxonomy): Bacteria > Pseudomonadati > Pseudomonadota > Alphaproteobacteria > Hyphomicrobiales > Xanthobacteraceae > Labrys > Labrys sp. Lb11. The sequence goes on along the minus strand of NZ_BAAJOT010000006.1, from coordinate 179,360 downwards.
CACTTCGCCACCGACATTCGCGTCGCGGGCCTGGTGATCGGACATGACGCCGCGCGGGGTCGAGACGATGGACACGCCCAGACCATTGGCGACGCGCGGCAGGTTCTTCACCGACGCGTAGACGCGGCGGCCCGGCTTCGACACGCGCGCAATCTCGCGGATCACGGGCACGCCGTCATAGTACTTCAGCTCGATGGTGAACTCGCTGCGGCCGGCGCCGAAGTCGGCGACGGTGAAGCCGCGGATATAGCCCTCGGCCTGCAGCACCTCCAGAACGCGGGCGCGCTGGTTCGAACCCGGCGTGACCACCGAGCTCTTGCGGCGCATCTGCGCGTTGCGGATACGGGTCAGCATATCGCCGACAGGATCATTGATCGCCATGACGATGCCTCCTTACCAGCTCGACTTCACGAGCCCGGGCACGAGGCCCCGGGAACCGAGCTCGCGCAGGGCGATGCGCGACATCTTCAGCTTGCGATAGACCGCGCGCGGACGCCCGGTGACTTCGCAGCGATTGCGCACGCGCTCCTTCGCGGAGTTGCGCGGCAGCTCGGACAGCTTGAGGCGCGCCATGAAGCGCTCTTCCATCGACAACGTCTCGTTGTTGGCGGTGGCCTTGAGGCGTTCACGCTTGCCGGCGAACTTCTTCACCAGGGAGGCGCGACGCTTGTTCTTCTCGATCGAACTCTTCTTCGCCATTTACGGTCTCCAACGTTCCGCGTTTGAAGTCGGGTTGCCCCGCCTCACTGCCGGAAGGGGAAATTCATCAACTTGAGGAGCGCGCGCGCTTCCTCGTCGGTCTTGGCCGTGGTGCAGACGATGATGTCCATACCCCAGATCTGGTCGACCTTGTCGTAGTTGATTTCCGGGAAAATGATGTGCTCCTTGAGGCCCAGGGCATAATTGCCCCGGCCGTCGAAGCTCTTCGGGTTGAGCCCGCGGAAGTCGCGCACGCGCGGCAGCGCGATCGTGACCAGGCGGTCGAAGAACTCGTACATCCGGACCTTGCGAAGGGTGACCTTCGCGCCGATCGGCATGTTCTCGCGCACCTTGAACTGGGCGATGGCCTTGCGGGCCCGCGTCACCACCGGCTTCTGGCCGGCGATCAGCGCGAGATCGGCCGCGGCGACCGACGCCTTCTTCGAATCGGCTGTCGCCTCGCCCACGCCCATGTTGAGGACGATCTTGTCGATCGACGGCACTTCCATGGGGTTCTTGTAGCCGAACTGCTCGATCAGCTTGGGCCGCACCACATCGGCGTAATACGCCTTCATACGCGGCGTGTAGGTCGCCTCAGGCATCGATCTGCTCTCCCGAACGCTTGGCGATACGGACCTTGCGCCCGTCGTCCAGAACCTTGAATCCGACCCGCGTCGGCTTGCCGTCCTTGGGATCGGCGATCGCGACGTTGCTCAGGTCGATCGGCGCCTCCTTGGAGATCACGCCGCCGTCCTGGCTGGGGGTCTGCTTCTGGTGGCGGCGCACCACGTTGACGCCGCGGACCAGGGCCCGGTTCTCGTCCGGGAACACCTGAATCACCTCGCCCGAGCGGCCCTTGGAGCGGCCCGTCAGCACGACGACCTTGTCGCCCTTCTTGATCTTGGCGGCCATCACAGCACCTCCGGCGCAAGCGAAATGATCTTCATATGGTTCTTGGCGCGCAGCTCGCGCGGAACCGGTCCGAAGATACGCGTGCCGACCGGCTCCTTCTGGTTGTTGATCAGCACGGCCGCGTTGCGGTCGAAGCGAATCACCGAACCGTCGGGACGGCGGATGTCCTTGGCGGTGCGCACGACGACCGCCTTCATCACATCGCCTTTCTTGACGCGCCCGCGCGGAATGGCTTCCTTGATCGAGACGACGATGATGTCGCCCACGGAAGCATATTTCCGCTTCGAGCCGCCCAGAACCTTGATGCACATCACGCGACGCGCGCCGGAATTGTCCGCGACGTCGAGATTCGACTGCATCTGAATCATGACGAACCCTCTTTTTCTTCGCAGGCTGGTATCCGCATTGGCGCGGACCCGGCCCAACCCCGGGTTTGGCTGGCGCATCCGAAGACGCGCCGTCCTGTTAGCTACGGGAAAGCGTGCCTCATAGCGGCAAGCGGTCCCAATCACAAGCACAAAGGCGCTCGACCGAGCGCCCCTGTTGCCTGCCGACAATCATACCGGCCTTGCGTCCGGATCATGCCGGCCGGGCAGGCCGGCCGATCCGGTCGGTCACTCGGCCTTTTCGGCCTGGTTCACCACTACCCAGCGCTTCAGCTTGGACATCGGGCGACCTTCCTCGATCCACACGATGTCGCCGACCTTGGCGCCGTTCGCCTCGTCATGCGCATGGTAGTTCTTGGTGCGACGCACCGTCTTCTTCAGCAGCGGGTGGGTGAAGCGACGCTCCACCTTGACCACGATGGTCTTGTCGTTCTTGTCGGAAACGACGACGCCTTGCAGGACGCGTTTGGGCATCCGATCCTCCTCACGCCTTGTCGGCCGCAACGGCCTTCTGGCGCTGAAACGTCTTGATCTGCGCGATGGTCCGGCGCACGGCGCGCACGCGCGACGTGTTCTCCAGCTGGCCGGTGGCCTTCTGGAAGCGCAGGTTGAACTGCTCCTTCTTCAGCTTCGCGATCTCGTCGGCGAGCTGGTCTTCCGTCATCACCTTGATGTCGGCGGCTTTCATCTGATCCTCCGTCACTCGGCAATGCGCTGGATGAAGCGTGTCTTGATCGGCAGCTTGGCGGCGCCGAGCGTCAGGGCCGACCGCGCCACGTCCTCGGCGACGCCGTCGATCTCGAACATGATCCGGCCCGGCTTGACCCGGGCGGCCCAATGGTCCGGCGCGCCCTTGCCCTTGCCCATGCGCACTTCGGCGGGCTTGCTGGTCACCGGCACGTCCGGAAAGATCCGGATCCAGACACGGCCCTGGCGCTTCATCTCGCGAGTGATCGCGCGACGAGCCGCCTCGATCTGCCGGGCGGTGACCCGCTCGGGCTCCAGCGCCTTGAGGCCGAACTGGCCGAAGTTCAACAGCGCGCCGCTGGTGGCCACGCCGTGGATGCGCCCCTTGAAGGCTTTGCGAAACTTGGTGCGCTTGGGTTGCAGCATGGTTCTACTCTCTCAATCCCGGCCTGTGGCGATGCGGCTCACGCCGCATCGTGACGGCGCGACGTCGAACGACCGCCCTCGGCCTCCGCCATGCGCTTGTCCTGGGCCATCGGATCGTGCTCGAGGATTTCGCCCTTGAAGATCCAGACCTTGATGCCGCAGGTCCCGAAGGTGGTGTAGGCTGTCGCCGTGCCGTAGTCGACATCGGCGCGCAGCGTGTGCAGCGGCACGCGACCTTCACGGTACCATTCGAGGCGTGCGATCTCGGCGCCGCCCAGGCGACCCGAGCAGTTGATGCGGATGCCCTCGGCGCCCAGACGCATGGCCGACTGCACGGCCCGCTTCATGGCCCGGCGGAAGGCAACGCGGCGCTCGAGCTGCTGGGCGATCGAGTCGGCCACCAGCGTCGCATCGATCTCGGGCTTGCGCACCTCGACGATGTTGATGTGCACCTCGGAGTTGGTGATCTTGGCGACGGCCTTCTTCAGCTTGTCGATGTCGGCGCCCTTCTTGCCGATCACGATGCCGGGACGAGCCGACTGGATCGTGACGCGGCACTTGCGGTGCGGACGCTCGATGACGATCTTGGAAACCGCCGCCTGCTTCAGCATCTTCATCAGCGCCGAGCGGATGGCGATGTCCTCGTGCAGGAGCTGGCCGTACTCGCCCTTGTTCGCGAACCAGCGCGAATCCCAGGTCCGGTTGATGCCGAGACGCAGGCCGATCGGGTTGATTTTCTGACCCATCTCTCGCTCCTCAGGCCTTCGCTTCGACCTGACGGACGACGACCGTCAGGTTGGAGAAGGGCTTCTCGATCCGGCCGGCCCGGCCGCGGGCGCGGGCGTGGAACCGCTTGATCACGAACGCCTTGCCGACATGGGCCTCGGAGACGATCAGATCGTCCACGTCCAGGCCGTGATTGTTCTCGGCGTTGGCGATGGCGCTCTGCAGCGTCTTCTTGACGTCGCCGGCGATGCGCTTGCGCGAGAAGGTCAGGTCGGCCAGGGCCGAATCCACCTTCTTGCCGCGGATCATCGACGCGACCAGGTTGAGCTTCTGCGGGGAGACCCGCAGCATGCGCGCAACCGCCTTCGCTTCGTTGTCGGGGAGCGCGCGGGGGGACTTGGGCTTGCCCATCGCTTACTTCCTCTTCGACTTCTTGTCCGCCGCGTGGCCGTAGAAGGTCCGCGTCGGGGAGAATTCACCGAGCTTCATGCCGACCATCTCCTCGGAGATGGTCACCGGCACATGCTTCTGCCCGTTGTAGACCCCGAAGACGAGGCCGACGAACTGCGGCAGGATGGTGGAGCGACGGCTCCAGGTCTTGATGACTTCGCCGCGGCCGGAGCCGCGCGCGGCGTCAGCCTTCTTCAGGAGATACCCGTCGACGAACGGGCCTTTCCAGACTGAGCGGGACACGAGCGGTCTCCTTACTTCTTCTTGGCGTGACGCGAGGAGACGATGAACTTGTTCGTCGCCTTGTTGGACCGCGTCTTCTTGCCCTTCGTGGGCTTGCCCCACGGGGTGACGGGGTGACGGCCACCGGAGGTGCGGCCTTCGCCGCCGCCGTGCGGATGGTCGATCGGGTTCATGGCCACGCCGCGGACGGCAGGCTTGACGCCGAGCCAGCGCGAACGCCCCGCCTTGCCGAGCGAGATGTTCATGTGGTCCTGGTTCGACACCGCGCCGATGGTCGCGAAGCACCCCGACAGGATCAGCCGCTGCTCGCCCGAGTTCAAGCGGACGATGACATAGGCCCCGTCACGGCCGACGATCTGGGCATAGGAGCCGGCCGACCGGGCGATCGCCCCGCCCTTGCCGAGCTTCATCTCGACATTGTGGACGATGGTGCCGACCGGCATCGCCGCCATCGGCATGGCGTTGCCGGGCTTCACGTCGGCCTGGGCGCTGGCGACGACCGTGTCGCCGACCGCCAGGCGCTGCGGCGCCAGGATGTAGGCGAGCTCGCCGTCGGCGTACTTCAGCAGCGCGATGAAGGCGGTGCGGTTCGGATCGTACTCGATCCGCTCCACGGTCGCCGGCACGTCCAGCTTGCGACGCTTGAAGTCGACGATGCGGTAGGAGCGCTTGTGGCCGCCCGACTTGCGCCAGGAGGTGATGCGCCCGGTGTTGTTGCGGCCGCCCGACTTGGTCAGACCTTCGGTCAGCGCCTTGACCGGCGCGCCCTTGTGGAGAGCCGAACGGTCGACGAGCACCAGCTGACGCAGGCTCGGCGTAACCGGCTTGTATGTCCTGAGAGCCATCTCTCTGTCCCTTCCCGGTCCCGCCTCAGAGACCCGTCGTCACGTCGATCGTGTGGCCTTCGGCCAGCGTCACGATCGCGCGCTTCACATCGCTCTGAGTGCCGACGGTCCCGCGGAAACGCTTCGTCTTGCCCTTGCGAACGAGCGTGTTGACGCTCGTCACCTTGACGTCGAAGAGCTTCTCGACCGCGGCCTTGATCTGCGGCTTCGTCGCGTCGTCGCGGACGCGGAAGACCACCTGGTTGTGGTCCGTGAGCGCCGTCGCCTTCTCGGTAATGACCGGCGACAGGATCACGTCGTAGTGACGGGGATCGGCGGTGCTCATTTGAAGCGCGCCTCCAGCGCATCGACGGCGGCCTTGGTCAGCACGAGGCTGTCGCGGCGCAGGATGTCGTAGACGTTGATGCCCTGCACGGGCAGCACGTCGACGTTCGGAATGTTGCGGGCCGCCAGGGCGAAGTTCGTATCGACCTCGGCGCCGTCGACGATCAGGACATTGGCCAGGCCCCGCTTGCTGAAGGTCTCCTTCAGCGCCTTGGTCTTGGCCTCGCTCAGCGTCGCCTGGTCGACGATGATGAGCTGCTGGTCCTTGGCCTTGGCCGAGAGCGCAAGCTTGAGGCCGAGCGCCCGCACCTTCTTGGGCAGGTCGTGGGCATGGCTGCGCACGACCGGCCCGAAGGCGCGACCGCCGCCGCGGAACTGCGGCGCGGACGCGGCGCCGTGGCGAGCGCCGCCGGTGCCCTTCTGCTTGTAGAGCTTCTTCTTCGTCCGGTTGATCTCCGAACGGCCAAGGGTCTTGTGGGTGCCGGCCTGGCGCTTGGCCAGCTGCCAGCGGACGACGCGCTGCAGGATGTCCGCACGCGGCTCGAGCGAGAAGATCTCGTCCGAGAGCTCGACCGAGCCGGCTTCGGCGCCGTCAAACGTGGTGATGCTCAGTTTCATCGGCTCCTCCTCACTCGCCTGCGGCCGCAGCGGCGGCTTCGGGCAAGCGGAACGCGCCGGGCTTCGGCGCCGAATCCGGCAGAACCTTCTTGACCGCGTCGCGGATCGTGATCCAGCCGCCCTTGGAGCCGGGAACGGCTCCCTCGACCAGGATCAGGCCGCGTTCGACGTCGGTGCGCACGACCTTGAGGTTCAGGGTCGTGACGCGCTCATCGCCCATATGGCCGGCCATCTTCTTGCCGGCGAAGGTCTTGCCCGGGTCCTGGCGCTGGCCGGTCGAACCATGGGCACGATGCGTGATCGAGTTGCCGTGGCTGGCGCGATGGCCGCCGAAGTTCCAGCGCTTCATCGAACCGGCGAAGCCCTTGCCGATGGTCGTGCCGGTGACGTCGACGAACTGGCCGGGGACGAAATGGTCGGCCGTGATCGTTGCGCCGACCGGAATGAGATCGGAAGCAGGCACGCGGAATTCGACGATCTTGCGCTTGGGCTCCACCTTGGCCACGGCAAAGTGGCCGCGCTGGGCACGCGTCGTGTTCTTGACCTTGGCCAGGCCAGCGCCGAGCTGCAGCGCCGTGTAGCCGTTCTTGTCTTCGGTCCGATGCGCGACGACCTGACAGTCGTCCAGCTTGAGGACCGTGACCGGGACATGCTCGCCGGCGTCGTTGTAGACGCGGCTCATGCCGATCTTCTGTGCGATGACACCTGAACGCATGGCGTTCGTTCCTAATCCTCGAGGCACGATCAGAGCTTGATTTCGACATCCACGCCGGCGGCGAGGTCGAGCTTCATCAGCGCGTCCACGGTCTGCGGGGTGGGATCGACGATGTCGAGCAGGCGCTTGTGCGTGCGCATCTCGAACTGCTCGCGCGACTTCTTGTCGACGTGCGGCGAGCGGTTCACGGTAAATTTCTCGATCCGCGTCGGCAGCGGGATCGGCCCGCGAACCGCGGCGCCGGTGCGCTTGGCGGTCGAGACGATCTCGCGGGTCGATGCATCGAGGATACGATGATCGAACGCTTTGAGACGGATGCGGATGTTCTGGCCGTTCATGACCTCAACTCCGGAAGTGTGGTGCCGGTCCACCGACCGGCATTGAACCGAGAGTGCCGGCCTTGCGACCGGCACGCCGGAGATGGATCACTCGATGATGGCGGCGACGACGCCGGCGCCGACGGTGCGGCCGCCTTCGCGGATGGCGAAGCGCAGCTTCTCCTCCATGGCGATCGGCACGATCAGCGCCACGTCCATCGAGATGTTGTCGCCGGGCATCACCATTTCCGTGCCTTCCGGCAGCGTCACGATGCCCGTCACGTCCGTCGTCCGGAAGTAGAACTGCGGACGGTAGTTGGTGAAGAACGGCGTGTGGCGACCGCCCTCCTCCTTCGTCAGGATGTAGGCTTCCGCCTTGAACTTCGTGTGCGGCTTCACCGAGCCCGGCTTGCACAGCACCTGGCCGCGCTCCACGTCCTCGCGCTTGGTGCCGCGCAGCAGCGCGCCGATGTTGTCGCCGGCCTGGCCCTGGTCAAGCAGCTTGCGGAACATCTCGACGCCCGTCACCGTCGTCTTCTGCGTCGGACGGATGCCGACGATCTCGATTTCCTCGCCGACCTTGACGATGCCGCGCTCCACGCGACCCGTCACAACCGTGCCGCGGCCCGAGATCGAGAACACGTCCTCGACCGGCATCAGGAACGGCTGGTCGATCGGACGCTCCGGCTGCGGGATGTACTCGTCCACCGTCGCCATCAGCGCCAGCACCGCGTCATGCCCGATCGCCGGGTTGACGTTGTCCAGAGCCGCCTTCGCCGAACCCTTGGTGATCGGGATGTCGTCGCCGGGGAACTCGTACTTCGACAGAAGCTCGCGAACCTCCATCTCCACCAGCTCCAGAAGCTCGGCGTCGTCGACGAGGTCGACCTTGTTCAGGAACACCACAAGCGCCGGAACGCCCACCTGGCGCGCCAGCAGGATGTGCTCGCGCGTCTGCGGCATCGGCCCGTCCGCCGCCGAAACCACAAGGATCGCGCCGTCCATCTGCGCCGCGCCCGTGATCATGTTCTTCACGTAGTCCGCGTGCCCGGGGCAGTCCACATGCGCGTAGTGACGCTTCTGCGTCTCGTACTCAACATGCGCCGTCGAGATCGTGATGCCGCGCGCCTTCTCTTCCGGCGCCTTGTCGATCTGGTCGTACGCCGTGAACGTCGCGCCGCCCGTCTCCGCCAGAACCTTCGTGATCGCCGCTGTCAGCGACGTCTTCCCATGGTCAACGTGACCGATCGTGCCGATGTTGCAGTGCGGCTTCGTGCGCTCGAATTTCTCTTTGGCCATCGGGGCCTCCTTCACCAATCGCCGCCGGAACGGCGGATGAACTGTAAAACAGCGGGGGACAGATCAGGCGTACTTGGCCTGGATCTCAGCGGCCACGTTGGACGGAGCCTGGTCGTAGTGATCGAACTGCATGGTGTAGCTGGCGCGGCCCTGGGTGAAGGAGCGCAGCTGGTTGACGTAGCCGAACATGTTCATCAGCGGCACCATGGCGTTGACGACGTTGGCGTTGCCACGCATGTCCTGGCCCTGGATCTGGCCGCGCCGCGAGTTGAGGTCGCCGATGACCGAACCGGTGTACTCCTCCGGGGTCACGACTTCGACCTTCATGATCGGCTCGAGCAGAACGGAACCACCCTTCTGAAGCCCCTCGCGGAGCGCGGCACGCGACGCGATTTCGAAGGCCAGAGCCGACGAGTCGACCTCGTGATAGGCGCCGTCGATCAGCGTCACCTTGACGTCGACCACCGGGAAGCCCGCGACGATGCCCGCTCCCAGAACGGAGTTGAGGCCCTTCTCGACGCCGGGGAGATATTCCTTCGGCACCGAGCCGCCGATGACCTTCGACTCGAATTCGAAGCCCTTGCCGGGCTCGTTCGGCTCGACGATGAACTTGACGCGGGCGAACTGGCCCGTGCCGCCGGTCTGCTTCTTGTGGGTGTAGTCGATCTCGGCCCGCTTGGTGATCTTCTCGCGGAAGGCCACCTGCGGCGCGCCGACATTGACGTCGACCTTGTGGGTCCGACGCAGGATGTCGACCTTGATATCGAGATGGAGCTCGCCCATGCCCTTGATGATGGTCTGGCCGGATTCCGCATCGGTGGTGACGCGGAAGGACGGATCCTCGGACGCGAGCTTGATCAGCGCCAGCGCCATCTTCTCCTGGTCGGCCTTGGTCTTGGGCTCCACGGCCATCTCGATGACGGGCTCGGGGAACTCCATGCGCTCCAGGATGACGGGATGCGCGGGGTCGCACAGGGTGTCGCCGGTGCGGGTGTCCTTGAGGCCGACCAGAGCGACGATGTCGCCGGCATAGGCCTCGGCGATTTCCTCGCGGTTGTTGGCGTGCATCAGCACCATGCGGCCGACGCGCTCATTCTTCTCGCGCGAGGAGTTGAGCAGCGACATGCCCTTCTCCAGCTTGCCCGAATAGATGCGGCAGAAGGTCAGGACGCCGTACTGGTCGTCCATGATCTTGAAGCCGAGCACGGACAGCGGCTCGCTGTCGGAGGACTTGCGCTCGGTCTCCTGCTCGGTCTTGGGGTCGATGCCCTTGATCGCCGGCACGTCGACCGGAGAAGGCAGATAGTCGACGACCGCGTCGAGCAGCGTCTGCACGCCCTTGTTCTTGAAGGCGGAGCCGGCGAGCACCGGGTAGAAGGCCCCCTGGAGCACGGCCTTGCGGATCAGGCGCTTCAGCGTCGCCTCATCCGGCTCGACGCCGTCGAGATAGGCCGTCATGGCATCGTCGTCGAGCTCGACGGCGGCCTCGACCAGAGCGGTGCGATACTGCGCGGCCTTCTCTTCCAGGTCGGCGGGAATCGGCAGGTTGGCGTCGAACTCGGCGCCGAGCGCCTCGCCGGACCAGACCACGGCCTTCATGCGGACCAGGTCGACCACGCCCTTGAAGTTGGCTTCCGAGCCGATCGGCAGCTGGATGGCGATCGGCTTGGCGCCGAGGCGCTTCACGATGTCGTCGAGGCACTTGTAGAAGTCGGCGCCCGTCTTATCCATCTTGTTGGCGAAGACGATGCGCGGCACCCTGTACTTGTCGCCCTGGCGCCAGACGGTCTCGGTCTGCGGCTCAACGCCCTGGTTGGAGTCGAGCACGCACACGGCGCCGTCGAGCACGCGCAGCGAACGCTCGACCTCGATGGTGAAGTCGACGTGGCCGGGGGTGTCGATGATGTTCAGGCGCTTGCCGGCCCACTGGGCCGTGGTGGCGGCGGACGTGATGGTGATGCCACGCTCCTGCTCCTGCTCCATGAAATCCATGGTCGCGGCGCCGTCGTGCACTTCGCCGAGCTTGTGGCTCTTGCCGGTGTAGAAGAGGATCCGCTCGGTGGTCGTGGTCTTGCCGGCGTCGATATGCGCCATGATACCGAAGTTGCGGTAGTCCTCGATCGCGTGGGTGCGGGGCATCGTTCTGTCCTCGTCCGATCCGTTCTCTTTACCAGCGGTAATGCGAGAAGGCGCGGTTGGCTTCCGCCATGCGGTGGGTGTCTTCGCGTTTCTTCACCGCGTTGCCGCGGTTGTTGGACGCGTCGAGAAGCTCGGCCGAAAGCCGCTCCTCCATGGTCTTTTCGTTGCGAGCCCGGGCCGCGGTCAGGATCCAGCGGATGGCGAGAGCCTGGCGGCGCTCGGTGCGGACTTCGACCGGAACCTGGTAGGTCGCGCCGCCGACGCGGCGGGAGCGGACCTCGATCGCCGGGGCGACGTTGGCGAGGGCCGACTGGAAGACGGTCAGCGGGCTCTGCTTCGACTTGGCCTCGATCGTGTCGAAGGCCTGGTAGACGATGCTCTCGGCAACCGACTTCTTGCCGTCATACATGACGGCGTTCATGAACTTGGTGACGACGATATCGCCGAACTTGGGGTCCGGGATGATCTCTCGCTTCTCGGCGCGATGGCGGCGGGACATGGAAGAACTCTCCCTTACTTCGGACGCTTGGCGCCGTACTTCGACCGGCGCTGCTTGCGGTTCTTGACGCCCTGGGTGTCGAGAACGCCGCGGAGAATGTGATAACGCACGCCGGGAAGGTCCTTGACGCGGCCACCACGGATCATGACGACCGAGTGCTCCTGCAGGTTATGACCTTCGCCGGGGATGTAGCCGATCACCTCGAAGCCGTTGGTCAGGCGCACCTTGGCGACCTTGCGCAGAGCGGAGTTCGGCTTCTTCGGCGTCGTGGTGTAGACGCGCGTGCAGACGCCGCGCTTCTGCGGGCACGCTTCCAGATGGCGCGCCTTTTCCCGGTAGACGGGAGCCTGCCGCGGCTTGCGGATCAACTGGCTAATCGTCGGCATCGTTTGCCCTTCAGCTTCGAATGATGCTCCCTTGCGGGCGCACCGCTTTGTCCTGCGCTTTGTCCACGCAAAACGAAACCGCGCCTGCTTCCCCGAAGAGGGATGCGAGCGCGACACTCACAGAGGACCACGGCGCTTGCGCGCGGCGGTCATGGCCGGATCTGACTTTGATAGTCCGGAGGCAGCGTCTAAGCCATCGGTTCACATCTGACGATCTGAACGATCGAGGGGCTTACCGCCTGCCCTGAAAGTTGGCGGTACATACTCAGCCCATCGCCTCGCGTCAAGCGCAAAGGCTGTCACAGACCCGATGTTTGCGCAGGGCTCCCCTGCCCCGCCGGCGGATCCGCCCCTGCCCCGGCGGATCCTGACGTTCCAGGGGTATATGGCTATGGAATCTTGATATCAAGACCCCTGCTCCTCTCTCGAATCCTTATGCGGCTGCGGCCAAGTCTCGCGGCGCGGCGGCGAATCCCCGCCGCGGCCGTCGGGCGGCGCCCCTTCGCGTGGCGCCGTCCGGCCCGATTCGACCGAGACCGCCATGGCCGCTGCTCCCCATCCCCGCCTCGACGTCACTTCGCGCGTGACACTGCATGTCTTCTGGCTCGAGCTCGCCCTGATCGTGCCGTTGTCGAATCTCGGCCCCAAGGGATGGGCGCCGACCGCAGCACTGCTGCTCGGCATCTGTGCCCTGGTCCACGGCGCCATCGCCACCGCGACCGAGGCACCGGCGGGCGGGTCGAGCCTCACCGACTGGGACAGCGCCACTTGGCTCGCCGCGCTCGCCCTTGCCTGCCTGATGCTCTGACCGGGCGCTCGTCTTCGCAAAAAAGGGGAGCCCGGCGGACCGGGCTCCCCTGATGTCGTTCCGGCAGCCGGAGAACCGGCCGCGTCGGCCTGCAGCTCACTCGGCCGCCGGCAGCGCCTCGGCTTCCGGCTGTGCCGCAGCCGGAGCGGCCGCGGCTTCGGCCTGGCGCTGCTGCAGGATGAGGTCGTCGCGGCGCTTGGCGATCTCGCGGATGCGCGCGAACTGGGCGCCGGTGCCGGCCGGGATCAGGCGGCCGACGATGACGTTCTCCTTCAGGCCTTCCAGCGTGTCGGACTTGCCGTTGACCGACGCCTCGGTGAGGACGCGCGTGGTCTCCTGGAACGAGGCCGCCGAGATGAAGGAGCGCGTCTGCAGCGACGCCTTGGTGATGCCGAGCAGAACCGGATGGCCGGTGGCCGGCCGCTTCTTCTCCTCCAGCGCCTTGGCGTTGGCTTCGTCGAACTCCACCCTGTCGACCTGCTCGCTCGGCAGGAAGTCGGTATCGCCGGCGTCGACGATCTCGATCTTCTGCAGCATCTGGCGAACGATCACCTCGATGTGCTTGTCGTTGATCTGCACGCCCTGCAGCCGGTAGACCTCCTGGATTTCGTTGACGAGGTAGGCAGCGAGCTCCTCCACGCCCTTGATCGCCAGGATGTCGTGCGGCGCCGGGTTGCCGTCGACGATGAAGTCGCCCTTCTCCACGACGTCGCCGTCCTGGAGATGGATGTGCTTGCCCTTCGGGATCAGGTACTCGACCGCCTCCTGATCGGCTTCGTGCGGCTGGATCGTCAGCCGCCGCTTGTTCTTGTAGTCCTTGCCGAACTGGATGGTGCCGGTGATCTCGGCGATGATCGCCGCATCCTTCGGCCGCCGCGCCTCGAACAGCTCCGCCACGCGCGGCAGACCTCCGGTGATGTCGCGGGTCTTGGCGCTCTCCATCGGGATACGGGCGATGACGTCGCCGGCCGTGACCTTGGCGCCGGGGTCGACCGAGATGACCGCCTCGGAAGCCAGGAAGTAGCGGGCGTCGCCGCCGCGCGACAGCTTGGCCGTCTTGCCGTCAGGGCCCTTGATGATCAGGGCCGGCCGCAGATCCGCCGAGCGGTTCGAGGTCCGCCAGTCGGTGACGACGCGCTTGGTGATGCCGGTCGACTCGTCGGCCGTCTCCGACAGCGACACGCCGTCCACCAGATCCTCGTAGGCGATGGTGCCGTCGAGCTCGGTGATGATCGGGCGGGTGTAGGGGTCCCACTCGGCCATGCGCTGGCCGCGCTTGACCTTGTCGCCGTCGTCGACGCGCAGGCGCGAGCCGTAGGGCACGCGGTTCACCGAGCGCTCGGAGCCGTCATGGTCGAGGATGACGATGGCCAGGTTGCGCGCCATCGCGATCAGCACGCCTTCCGAGTTGCGGACGACGCTGCGGTTGCGGATCTTGATCGTGCCCTCGAAGGTCGCCTCGATGTGGCTCTGCTCGTTGATCTGCGCCGCACCGCCGATGTGGAAGGTGCGCATGGTGAGCTGGGTGCCCGGCTCGCCGATCGACTGGGCGGCGATGACGCCGACGGCCTCGCCCATGTTGACGCGCGTGCCGCGCGCCAGGTCGCGGCCGTAGCAGGTGGCGCAGACGCCGTTCTTGGTCTCGCAGGTGAGCACCGAACGGATCTTCACCTCCTGGATGCCGGCAGCCGTGATCTGGTCGATCATCGACTCGACGATCATCTCGCCCCTCGGCACGATCACCGCTCCGGTCTGCGGATCGGTGACGTTCTCGGCCGCGGTGCGGCCGAGGATGCGCACGCCGAGCGAGGCCACGATCTGGCCGGCGTCGATGATCGCACGGACACGGATGCCGCCTTCGGACTGGCAATCGGTCTCCGAGATGATGGCATCCTGCGCCACGTCGACGAGGCGGCGGGTCAGGTAGCCCGAGTTCGCCGTCTTCAGCGCCGTGTCGGCCAGGCCCTTGCGGGCGCCGTGGGTCGAGTTGAAGTACTCGAGCACGGTCAGGCCTTCCTTGAAGTTGGAGATGATCGGGCTCTCGATGATCTCGCCGGAGGGCTTGGCCATCAGGCCGCGCATGGCGCCGAGCTGACGCATCTGGGCCGGCGAGCCGCGGGCCGAGGAGTGCGACATCATGTAGATCGAGTTGATCGGCTTGTCGCGGCCGCTGTCGTCCTTCTTCACCGAAGAGATGCGGCTCATCATCTCCGCCGCAAGGCGGTCCGAGCACTTGGCCCAGGCGTCCACGACCTTGTTGTACTTCTCGCCCTGGGTGATCAGGCCGTCATTGTACTGCTGCTCGTAGTCCTTGGCGAGCGCGTCGGTCTCGGCGACGATCTTCCACTTGTTCTCCGGCACGACGATGTCGTCCTTGCCGAACGAGATGCCGGCGCGGAAGGCGTTGGAGAAGCCGAGCGTCATGATGCGGTCGCAGAAGATGACCGCCTCCTTCTGGCCGACATTGCGGTAGACCACGTCGATCAGCGCCGAGATGGCCTTCTTCGTCATCAGGTTGTTGGCGGCGTCGAAGGGCACCCTGGGGCTCTTGGGCAGGAGCTGGGCGAGCTTCACGCGGCCGGGCGTCGTGTCGTAGATCCGCGACACGGGCTGGCCGTCCTCGCCGAGGCCCCTCCAGCGCCACTTGATCTTGGTGTGCAGCGTCACCGCCTTGGCCTCGAGCGCATGCTCGAGCTCGCCGATGTCGCCGAACACCATGCCCTGGCCGGGCTCGCCGTCCGACATCAGCGTGACGTAATAGAGGCCGAGCACGACGTCCTGCGAGGGCACGATGATCGGCTGGCCGTTGGCCGGATGCAGGATGTTGTTGGTCGACATCATCAGGACGCGCGCTTCCAGCTGCGCTTCCAGCGACAGCGGCACGTGCACGGCCATCTGGTCGCCGTCGAAGTCGGCGTTGAAGGCCGTGCAGACCAGCGGATGCAGCTGGATGGCCTTGCCCTCGATCAGCACCGGCTCGAAGGCCTGGATGCCGAGGCGATGCAGGGTCGGGGCGCGGTTGAGCAGCACCGGATGCTCGCGGATCACCTCGTCGAGGATATCCCAGACCTCCGGCTTCTCCTTCTCCACCAGCTTCTTGGCCTGCTTGACCGTGGCCGAGAAGCCCTTGGCGTCGAGGCGCGAATAGATGAAGGGCTTGAACAGCTCCAGCGCCATCTTCTTGGGCAGGCCGCACTGGTGCAGCTTCAGCTCGGGACCGACGACGATCACCGAGCGGCCGGAATAGTCGACGCGCTTGCCGAGCAGGTTCTGGCGGAAGCGCCCCTGCTTGCCCTTGAGCATGTCGGAGAGCGACTTCAGCGGCCGCTTGTTGGCGCCGGTGATGACGCGGCCGCGGCGGCCGTTGTCGAACAGCGCGTCGACGGCCTCCTGCAGCATGCGCTTCTCGTTGCGGATGATGATGTCCGGCGCACGGAGCTCGATCAGCCGCTTGAGGCGGTTGTTGCGGTTGATGACGCGGCGATAGAGGTCGTTGAGGTCGGACGTGGCGAAGCGGCCACCGTCCAGCGGGACGAGCGGGCGCAGATCCGGCGGGATCACCGGCACGGCGGTGAGGATCATCCACTCCGGCTTGTTGCCCGAGTTGATGAAGGCCTCGATGATCTTGAGGCGCTTGGCCAGCTTCTTGGGCTTGAGCTCGGTGGTGGCCTCGGCGATCTCGACGCGCAGGTCCGCCGCGATCTTCTCCAGATCCATGGCGCGCAGCATCTCGCGGATGGCTTCGGCGCCGATCATGGCGGTGAAGCTGTCCTCGCCGTACTCATCCTGGGCGCGGGCATAGTCATCCTCGGAGAGGAGCTGACGCTCCTTCAGCGGGGTGAGGCCGGGCTCGATGACGACGTAGTACTCGAAGTACAGGATGCGCTCGAGATCCTTGAGCGTCATGTCCATCAGGAGGCCGATGCGCGAGGGCAGCGACTTCAGGAACCAGATATGGGCGACGGGCGCGGCGAGCTCGATATGGCCCATGCGCTCGCGCCGGACCCGCGACAGCGTCACCTCGACGCCGCACTTCTCGCAGATCACGCCCTTGTACTTCATACGCTTGTACTTGCCGCACAAGCACTCGTAGTCCTTGATCGGTCCGAAAATGCGGGCGCAGAACAGCCCGTCCCGCTCCGGCTTGAACGTGCGGTAGTTGATGGTCTCGGGCTTCTTGATCTCGCCGTAGGACCAGGACAGGATCTTTTCCGGCGACGCGATCGAGATCTTGATCTGATCGAACGTCTGGGTCTGAACAACCGGATTGAAGAGATTCATGACCTCTTGGTTCATGGCCGTCTCCGGGTTTGCTGCCGGCGGGGCCAAACACCCCTCCCGGCGCGGATGAAGAAAATGGCTCGGCCCGGAGCAGCATGGCCGCTCCGGGCAGTATCATCGGGTCAATGCGGCAAGGCCGGCAAGGTTCTCACTCGGCGGCTTCCGCTGGCGGCAACGCCTGGTCGGAGGCGCGCAGGCCCGTGAGCTCGACGTTGAGGCCGAGCGAGCGCATTTCCTTGACCAGCACGTTGAACGACTCGGGAATCCCCGCCTCGAAGGTGTCGTCGCCGCGCACGATGGCCTCGTAGACCTTGGTGCGGCCGGCCACGTCGTCCGACTTGACCGTGAGCATCTCCTGCAGCGTGTAGGCCGCGCCATAGGCTTCGAGCGCCCAGACCTCCATTTCGCCGAAGCGCTGGCCGCCGAACTGCGCCTTGCCGCCCAGCGGCTGCTGGGTGACGAGCGAATAGGGGCCGATCGAACGGGCGTGGATCTTGTCGTCGACCAGGTGGTGCAACTTGAGCATGTAGATGTAGCCCACCGTCACCTTGCGGTCGAAGGCTTCGCCGTTGCGCCCGTCATACAGTGTCACCTGGCCCGAAGCGTCATGCCCGGCCATCTTCAGGAAGTCGACGATGTCGGCCTCCTTGGCGCCGTCGAACACCGGGGTGGCGATCGGGACGCCGCGGCGCAGGCTCGAGGCCATGTCGACGAGGTCGCGGTCGTTCATCGCCGCGATCTCCTCGTTCTGGCCGTAGATCCTGTCGAGCGTGCCCTTCAGCCTGTCGACGCCCTGGCCCTTGCGGTAAGCGGCGATCGACTGGTCGATCAGCTTGCCCAGGCCCGACGCCGCCCAGCCGAGATGGGTCTCCAGAATCTGGCCGACGTTCATGCGGCTCGGCACGCCCAGCGGGTTGAGCACGATGTCGACCGGGGTGCCGTCCTCCAGGAACGGCATGTCCTCGACCGGCATGATGCGCGAGACCACGCCCTTGTTGCCGTGCCGGCCGGCCATCTTGTCGCCCGGCTGGATCTTGCGCTTCACCGCGATGAAGACCTTGGCCATCTTCATCACGCCCGGCGGCAGCTCGTCGCCGCGCTGCAGCTTCTCGACCTTGTCGAGGAAGCGCTGCTCGAGGCGCTTCTTCGACTCGTCGTACTGCTTGCGCATGGCCTCGATCTCGCCCATCAGCGCATCGTCGGCGACGGCGAAGTTCCACCACTGCGAGCGGGAATAATCCTGCATCAGCTCGGCGGTGATCACCGTCTCCTTCTTGAAGCCCTTGGGCCCGGCGATCGCGGTCTTGCCGGCGAGCACCTCGGTCAGGCGCGCATAGACGTTGCGATCGAGAATCGCCTGCTCGTCGTCGCGGTCCTTGGCGAGACGCTCGATCTCCTCGCGCTCGATCGCCTGGGCGCGCTCGTCCTTGTCGACGCCGTGGCGGTTGAACACGCGCACCTCGACCACCGTGCCGGTGACGCCCGGCGGCACGCGCAGCGAGGTGTCGCGCACATCGGAGGCCTTCTCGCCGAAGATGGCGCGCAGGAGCTTTTCCTCCGGCGTCATCGGGCTCTCGCCCTTCGGCGTGATCTTGCCGCACAGGATGTCGCCCGCCTGGACTTCGGCGCCGATGTAGACGATGCCGGCCTCGTCGAGGTTCTTCAGCGCCTCTTCCGACACGTTCGGAATGTCGCGGGTGATTTCCTCGGGCCCGAGCTTGGTGTCGCGGGCGGCGACCTCGAACTCCTCGATGTGGATCGAGGTGAACACGTCCTCCTTGGCGATGTTCTCGCTGAGCAGGATCGAGTCTTCGAAGTTGTAGCCGTTCCACGGCATGAAGGCGACGAGCACGTTGCGGCCGAGCGCGAGCTCGCCGAGTTCGGTCGAGGGACCGTCGGCGATGATGTCGCCCTTGCGCACGACGTCGCCGACGCGCACCAGCGGTTTCTGCGTGATGCAGGTCGACTGGTTGGAGCGCTGGAACTTCATCAGCCGGTAGATGTCGACGCCCGACTTGGTCGGATCGAGATCCTCGGTGGCGCGGATGACGATACGGGTGGCGTCGACCTGGTCGATGATGCCGGTGCGACGCGCGGCGATGGCCGCGCCCGAGTCGCGGGCGACCACCGCCTCCATGCCGGTGCCGACGAAGGGCGCGTCGGCGCGCACCAGCGGCACGGCCTGGCGCTGCATGTTGGCGCCCATCAGCGCGCGGTTGGCGTCGTCGTTCTCGATGAACGGGATCAGCGCCGCGGCGACGGAGACCAACTGCTTGGGCGACACGTCCATGTAGTCGACGCGGTCGGGCGTGACCATCAGCACGTCGCCGGCATGGCGGCAGGTGACGAACTCCTCGGTCAGGCGACCGTCCTTGTCGATCGGCACGTTGGCCTGGGCGACGTAGTACTTCTGCTCCTCCATGGCGGAGAGGTAGACCACTTCCGGCGTCAGCTGGCCGTCGCGCAGGCGCCGGTACGGCGCCTCGATGAAGCCGTACTTGTTGACGCGCGCGAAGGTCGCCAGCGAGTTGATCAGGCCGATGTTCGGGCCTTCCGGCGTCTCGATCGGGCAGATGCGGCCGTAATGGGTCGGATGCACGTCGCGCACCTCGAAGCCGGCGCGCTCGCGCGTCAGGCCGCCCGGACCGAGCGCCGACAGGCGGCGCTTGTGGGTGATCTCCGACAGCGGGTTGGTCTGGTCCATGAACTGGGACAGCTGCGAGGAGCCGAAGAACTCGCGCACGGCGGCGGCCGCCGGCTTGGCGTTGATCAGGTCCTGCGGCATCACCGTGTCGACGTCGACCGAGGACATGCGCTCCTTGATGGCGCGCTCCATGCGCAGCAGGCCGACGCGGTACTGGTTCTCCATGAGTTCGCCGACCGAGCGCACCCGGCGGTTGCCGAGATGGTCGATGTCGTCGATCTCGCCCTTGCCGTCGCGCAGGTCGACCAGCGTCTTCACCACCGCGAGGATGTCCTCCTTGCGCAGGATGCGCACGGTGTCCTCGGCGTCGAGGTCGAGACGCATGTTCATCTTGACGCGGCCGACGGCCGACAGGTCGTAGCGCTCGGCGTCGAAGAACAGCGACTGGAACATCGCCTCGGCCGAATCGATGGTCGGCGGCTCGCCCGGACGCATGACGCGGTAGATGTCGAACAGCGCCTCCTCGCGGGTGTTGTTCTTGTCCACGGCGAGGGTGTTGCGGATGTAGCCGCCGACCGTGATGTGGTCGATGTCGAGCACCGGCACCTCGACGAAGCCGGCCTCGTCCAGGATCTTGAGGCTCTTCTCGGTCAGCTCGTCGCCGGCTTCCAGATAGATCTCGCCGGTCTCGGTGTTGACGATGTCCTCCGAGACGTACTGGCCGAACAGATCCTCGTTGGAGACCTTGAGCGCCTTCAGGCCCTTCTCGGCCAGGGCCCTGGCGCTGCGCGCCGTCAGCTTGCGGCCGGCCTCGACCACGATCTCGCCGGTGTCGGCGTCGACCATGTCGACAGTGGGCTTGAAGCCCTTCATCCGGTTCCAGTCATAGGGTACGCGCCAGCCGTCGCCGGAGCGGGCATAGGTGATGGACTTGTAGAAGGTGGAGAGGATCTCCTCGCCGTCCATGCCGAGCGCGAACAGCAGCGAGGTCACCGGGATCTTGCGGCGACGGTCGATGCGGGCGTGCACGATGTCCTTGGCGTCGAACTCGATGTCGAGCCAGGACCCGCGATAGGGGATGATGCGGGCGGCGAACAGGAGCTTGCCCGAGGAGTGGGTCTTGCCCTTGTCGTGGTCGAAGAACACGCCCGGCGAGCGATGCATCTGCGAGACGATGACGCGCTCGGTACCGTTGACGATGAAGGTGCCGTTGGACGTCATGAGCGGCATATCGCCCATATAGACGTCCTGCTCCTTGATGTCCTTGACCGAGCGCGCGCCGGTCTCCTCGTCGACGTCGAAGACGATCAGGCGCAGCGTCACCTTCAGCGGCGCGGCAAAGGTCATGCCGCGCTGGCGGCACTCGTCCACGTCGTATTTCGGCCCCTCGAACTCGTAGTTGACGAATTCGAGCATGGCCTTGTTGGAGAAGTCGGAGATCGGGAACACCGACCGGAACACGGCCTGGAGTCCCTCGTCCGTCCGTCCGCCCTTGGGTTCCTCGACCTGCAGGAACTGGTCGTAGGAGGCCTTCTGAACCTCGATGAGGTTCGGCATCGTCGCGACTTCCCGGATCTTCCCGAAAAACCGGCGGACGCGCTTGCGGGCAGTGGTCGTCTGAGCCATGTCGCTCCTCGCTCAACCTGCAGGGCTCGCACCCCGGCCCGGGCCGGCCGGAAGGACCCCTGCGCATTCATTCCAGCGTCGGCGGGTCTCCCCGCCTCGGCAGGATTTCCGAGCCCCGCCACGCGGCGGCGTTGGGAAAGCCTGCAACTCAAAGAACTCCGGCCATTTCGACCCCGCCGGAGCCCGAGCTCCTCGACGGTACGCCGCGTCTGCCAAAACGCGGAAAGGCTCCGGGGCGAACCCCGGAGCCGAAACGCTTGCGGTGGAGGCTCTTACTTGAGCTCGACCTTGGCGCCGACCTTCTCGAGCTGGGCCTTGAGCTTCTCGGCCTCGTCCTTGGCAACACCCTCCTTGACGGGCTTGGGAGCGCCTTCGACCAGATCCTTGGCTTCCTTGAGGCCCAGGCCGGTGATGGCGCGGACTTCCTTGATGACCTCGATCTTCTTGTCGCCGGCCGCGGCCAGGACGACGGTGAACTCGGTCTGCTCCTCGACCGGAGCGGCGGTGGCGGCGCCACCCGGAACGGCGGCAACCGCCACGGCGGCGGCGGCCGAAACGCCCCACTTCTCCTCGAGCAGCTTGGCGAGCTCGGCGGCCTCGAGCACGGTCAGGCTCGAGAGGTCGTCAACGATCTTGGCAAGATCAGCCATTGTCTTTCTTCCTGTCTTTCGGTTCGTACCGGTTTATGGGTTTGAACGGCCTTACGCCGCTTCGTCTCGCTTGGCATAGGCCCCGAACACGCGGGCGAGCTTGGCCGCCGGCGCGTTGACGATCTGGGCGACCTTGGTCGCGGGAGCCTGGATGAGGCCCACGAGCTTGCCACGCAGTTCGTCGAGGGACGGCAAGGTCGCAAGCGCCTTGACGCCATCCGTATTCAGGGCGGTCTTTCCCATCGCCCCGCCCAGGATCACGAACTTGTCGTTGCCCTTGGCGAAGTCGACGGCGACCTTCGGCGCCGCCACGGGGTCGCTGCTGTAAGCCAGCAGCGTCGGGCCCTTGAGAAGGGGCGCGATCGTGGCGACGTCGGTGCCATCGAGAGCGATCTTGGCGATGCGGTTCTTGGCGACCTTCACGGTCGCGCCAGCCTGCTTCATCTCCTTGCGGAGCTTCTGCATCTGGGCGACGGTCAGGCCGGAATAGTGAGCCACCACGACGACGCCAGTGGTCTTGAAGACCTCCTGGAGTACGCCGATAAGCTCCTGCTTTTCCGCTCTATCCACCTTTTGCTCTCTCCGGTTGCGACCCGTTCGTCATGAACGGATCGCCCGTTGCACCTGCCGTCCCGGCGAGCCGGGACGACCACGGAGTGCCTGTCCCCCGCAACCGGCCGCAGGACGGCCGCAAGCAGGTGCACGGATCGAACCAAATTCCTGCCTCCGCCCTGGCGGGCGGACACGTCAAAATCGGTCTTCCCCGTCTATGCAGACCAGCCGGATTGCCCTACGGCGAAGCGGATGATTAAGCGGGTCGCCCCGCGCCTGCAGTCTCGGACAGGACATGGCCGAAACGGCGACGGGGTTGCCCCCTCGCCTTTCGGCCAGTCTTCCGCCCGGATCGCTCCGGACGGCTATCAGACCCGGATGCCGAGGCGCCCGAGTCATGAACCCTGGAGTTCAATGAGGCGCCGTACATAAGGCCTGTCGCCTCGTCTGCCAAGGGGAAAGTTCACAGTTTGTCAAGGCGATTTGTGGGCAGGGCGCGGGCCGCGCTCGCCGCCGCGCTGATTCTCGCGAGGAATCATCGGCTTAGCGCTCACAGGTCGAAGTCCGCGCGCCGCATTGCCGGAAAGCCGGCTACCTTGGCCGCTCGCCGTCGACGAGCACGCCGCCGCCGCGCGGCGCACTGTGCCGTCCGCCGGCTCGAGAGGCCGGCAGCACCGGTCCGGCGTGCGGGCTGCTCATCGGCCATGGCGGCCGCGCTGTCGGCGGGGGCAGAGAAGACGAGATGTCGGCGCCGCCCCCGCCGATGAGCCGGTCGGCGCCCATCCAACCGGCCGAACGGTCGGCGCCGCCCCGGCCATCGAGGCGGCGATTGCCGCCCGGCCGCAGAGGTCGGCGCCGATTGCCCAGAATCTGATCGCGACGAAACAGTCGCGGCTCGCGGCGGCCGCAGAGGCTGGGACGGCGGTGCGGCCGGCTTCGTGGCCGCGTCCCGATGCCGTCGGCGTCGAATGCGTGGCCGGCGCCGCCAGGGAGGCCGAGCCGGCCCCCGTCCGCGTCCCCACCGCTGTGGAGCCGCTCAGAGAGGAGCTCGCCATCATTCACGGCGGTTTCGCAATCCCGGCCGTGGCGGCGCCGACGCTGATACCGGGCATGGGAGGCCTCTCATCGTCGCCGCCCGCGTCCAGCCGGTCGCGCATCGTCCGGCCGCAAGACGGGAGCGGCGAGCGAGGCCGGATCATGGCAAGGCCATGGCGGTTTTGCGTCATCCGTTTGCATGATGTCACGAGGCGAGCCGAGCGATGTGTCGCCAGCCCTGCGAGATGCCGGGAGCCGAGCCGACATCGGACGCAGCCTTGGAGGGAGAACGGTCTGCGTCAATGGCCGTCTCGCGGTGGCATGCGCCGTGACGGACCGCAGTTGTGGCACTGGCACGGAGCGCGCAACAAAAAACCCCGCCGGAGCGGGGTTTTTCGCATTCGCTTGCCTGAACGCTCAGGCGCCGAGCACGGTCGAGGGCTCGATCTTGACGCCCGGGCCCATGGTCGAGGAGATGGCGACGCGCTGGACATAGGTGCCCTTGGCGCCGGTCGGCTTGGCCTTGAGCACGGCGTCGGCGAAGGCCTTGATGTTCTCGACCAGCTTCTCGCTCGAGAACGAAGCCTTGCCCACGGCGCCGTGCACGATGCCGGCCTTCTCGACGCGGAACTCGACGGCGCCGCCCTTGGAGGCCTGCACCGCGGCGGTGACGTCCATGGTCACGGTGCCGACCTTCGGGTTCGGCATCAGGCCGCGCGGGCCGAGCACCTTGCCGAGGCGGCCGACCAGCGGCATCATGTCGGGCGTGGCGATGCAGCGATCGAACTCGATCTTGCCCTCGGTCACGGTCTGCACCAGATCCTCGGCGCCGACGATGTCGGCCCCGGCGGCCTTGGCCTCGTCGGCCTTGGCGCCGCGGGCGAACACGGCGACGCGCAGGGTGCGGCCCGAACCGTTCGGCAGGTTGCACACGCCGCGGACCATCTGGTCGGCATGGCGCGGATCGACGCCGAGGTTCATGGCGATCTCGACGGTCTCGTCGAACTTCGCGGTGGCGCGGTCCTTGACGAGCTTCACGGCTTCGTCGAGGGCGTGCAGCTTGATGCGGTCGATGCCCTGCTTCGCCGCGCGGATACGCTTTCCGTCAGACATGCCGATCACCCAACAATCTCGAGGCCCATCGACTGGGCGGAACCCTTCACCATGGCCATGGCCGACTCGACCGAATCGCAGTTGAGGTCGGGCAGCTTGGTGGTGGCGATCTCGCGGATCTGGGCCATGGTCACCTTGCCGGCCTTGGCGCCCTTGCCGGGGGTCTGCGACCCGGCTTTGATGCCCGCAGCCTCCTTCAGGTAGAAGGTGATCGGCGGCAGCTTCATCTCGAAGGTGAAGGACCGGTCCTGATAGGCGGTGATGATCACCGGGATCGGGGTGCCCTTGACCATCTGCGCGGTCTTCGCATTGAAGGCCTTGCAGAATTCCATGATGTTGAGACCGCGCTGGCCAAGCGCGGGGCCGATCGGCGGCGAGGGGTTCGCGGAACCCGCCGGCACCTGCAGCTTGACGTAGCCTGTAATCTTCTTCGCCATCAGTTGCTCCTTTGGCGGATCGCTCCGCCGGTTGGTGACCGCGTGCCCCCGGGGAGGAGCAACGCGGCCGGAGGCTCGCGGTGCGGTCCGGCCGGGCGGCGATCAGCCCGGCCGGTCCTCCCGCGAACGAACGGATCAGACCTTCTCGACCTGCCCGTATTCCAATTCGACCGGGGTCGCCCGGCCGAAGATCGACACGGCGACCTTGAGGCGCGCCCGCGCCTCGTCGACTTCCTCGACGGTGCCGTTGAACGAAGCGAAGGGGCCGTCCGCAACGCGGACCTGCTCGCCGACCTCGAAGGACACCGAGGGCTTGGGCCGCTCGACGCCGTCGGCGACCTGGCCCTTGATGCGCTCGGCCTCCCGGTCCGGGATCGGCACGGGCTTGGCCTTGTCGGCTCCGAGGAAGCCGGTGACCTTCGGCGTGTTCTTGATGAGGTGGTGCACCTCGTCGGTGAGGTCGCACTTCACCAGCACGTAGCCGGGGAAGAACTTGCGCTCGGTGTCGACCTTGCGGCCGCGGCGCACCTCGACGACCTTCTCGGTCGGCACCAGGATCTCTTCGAAATGGTCGGCGAGGCCGCGCTGGGCGATCTGCTCGCGAATCGAGGCGGCGACCTTGTTCTCGAAGTTCGAATAGGCGTGGACGATATACCAGCGCATGGCCATGGTGGCGCCCCCTCTCAGCTGCCGAGGCCGAGCACCAGGCCGACGGCCTGCTTCAGGATGAGGTCGGTGATCATGAAGAAGACCGACGCCAGGATCGCGAAGATGAAGACCATGATCGCCGTCGTCACCGTCTCGCGACGGGTCGGCCAGGTCACCTTCGATGTTTCGCTCCGGACCTGCTGGAGGAACTGGAACGGATTGGTCTTCGCCATTGTCTGTCCGCCGTCACCTTGCCGGGAAGCCCGGCGACTTACTCCAAATCTGCCGATTTGGAAACAATGCAAGGCCGGCGATGCAGCACAGCCACATCCCCGGCCCGGAAATCCTGCGAAAAAAGCGGAGGTCGCCTCGTTCGCCATAACTGGCAGGGGCAGCAGGGCTCGAACCTACGACCTGCGGTTTTGGAGACCGCCGCTCTACCAACTGAGCTATACCCCTACGCGACGCTCGCGCCGGGCTTACATAGACGCATGACCGCGCCGACGCAACACCCCTCCGAGCCAATTCGCACAGTGTCCGCGGGCCCGTCGAACCGGCACGCGCGCTGCCGTTCTGCTCAGGCCGGTTCGACCTGCACCGCCGTACCGTAGGCCAGCACCTCGGTGATGCCGTCCATGATCTCGTTGGCGTCGTAGCGCATGGCGATGACGGCGTTTGCGCCGATCTGCATGGCGTGCTGCACCATCAGGTCATAGGCCTCCTGGCGAGCGGTCTCGGCCAGGTTGGTGTAGACGGAGATGTTGCCGCCGAACATCGACTGGATCGCCCCGCCGATATTGCCGATGACGCTGCGCGAGCGAACGGTGATGCCGCGCACGACACCGAGCTGGCGGACGATGCGGTAGCCGGCGAGGTCGTTGGTGGTCGCGACGATCATGACGGTCCTCCCAAAAGGTACGGCCGACGTGAGGAAATCACGCCGGCCGCAATCCGTTCAAGACCTGTCGGAGGCCTGCTTATTCGATGATGGCGGCGACGACGCCGGCACCGACGGTGCGGCCGCCTTCGCGGATGGCGAAGCGCAGCTTCTCCTCCATGGCGATCGGCACGATCAGCGCCACGTCCATCGAGATGTTGTCGCCGGGCATCACCATTTCCGTGCCTTCCGGCAGCGTCACGATGCCCGTCACGTCCGTCGTCCGGAAGTAGAACTGCGGACGGTAGTTGGTGAAGAACGGCGTGTGGCGACCGCCCTCCTCCTTCGTCAGGATGTAGGCCTCGGCCTTGAACTTCGTGTGCGGCTTCACCGAGCCGGGCTTGCACAGCACCTGGCCGCGCTCCACGTCCTCGCGCTTGGTGCCGCGCAGCAGCGCGCCGATGTTGTCGCCGGCCTGACCCTGGTCAAGCAGCTTGCGGAACATCTCGACGCCCGTCACCGTCGTCTTCTGCGTCGGGCGGATGCCGACGATCTCGATTTCCTCGCCGACCTTGACGATGCCGCGCTCCACGCGACCCGTCACAACCGTGCCGCGGCCCGAGATCGAGAACACGTCCTCCACCGGCATCAGGAACGGCTGGTCGATCGGACGCTCCGGCTGCGGGATGTACTCGTCCACCGTCGCCATCAGCGCCAGCACCGCGTCATGCCCGATCGCCGGGTTGACGTTGTCCAGCGCCGCCTTCGCCGAACCCTTCGTGATCGGGATGTCGTCGCCGGGGAACTCGTACTTCGACAGAAGCTCGCGAACCTCCATCTCCACCAGCTCCAGAAGCTCGGCGTCGTCGACGAGGTCAACCTTGTTCAGGAACACCACAAGCGCCGGAACGCCCACCTGGCGCGCCAGCAGGATGTGCTCGCGCGTCTGCGGCATCGGCCCGTCCGCCGCCGAAACCACAAGGATCGCGCCGTCCATCTGCGCCGCGCCCGTGATCATGTTCTTCACGTAGTCCGCGTGCCCGGGGCAGTCCACATGCGCGTAGTGACGCTTCTGCGTCTCGTACTCAACATGCGCCGTCGAGATCGTGATGCCGCGCGCCTTCTCCTCCGGCGCCTTGTCGATCTGGTCGTACGCCGTGAACGTCGCGCCGCCCGTCTCCGCCAGAACCTTCGTGATCGCCGCTGTCAGCGACGTCTTCCCATGGTCAACGTGACCGATCGTGCCGATGTTGCAGTGCGGCTTCGTGCGCTCGAATTTCTCTTTGGCCATTCGCCTGTCCCTCGTGAACTGGGACGCTGCCCAGACATCGCAAAAACGGCGGCTGGTTACTGTGGAATCCGGCGGGGTTCAAGGGGTAAGTTGCAGAAGGGTCGGCGAGACCGCGAATCAGCGCTTCGAAGCCCTGCCGCATGGTCTTTCCAGGCTGCCTGCAGGAGGTCCCCCTCTCGCCGATGCCCGGATCCGTCAACCCAGCACGTTGTCCTCCCAACGCCCGCCGATGTGCGGAAGGGACAGCGGTCCCTGCCGCCCCGTCAGCAGGGCCAGGACACGCGGCGGGGTCAGCGGCAGCTCCTGGACGCGCCGGCCGGTGGCGTCGGCGACGGCGCAGGCCACCGCCGCCCCGACATTGAGGATCGGCACCTCGCCGGCCCCCTTGACGCCGAGCGGCCCGATCGACGGCGCCCCCTCGTGCAGCTCGATCTCCACGGGTACCACGTCCTCGGCCAGCGGCAGGCGGTAGGTCTCCAGACCCGCCTGGCGGATGCAGCCATCGGGCCCGACATCCATGTCCTCGTGCAGCGCGTAGCCCAGGCCCTGCACCACGCCGCCCTGGATCTGGCCGGCGATGGCGCGGCGGTTGAGCGCCCGCCCGACATCCTGCACGACGGTGTAGCCGAGGATCTCGACATGCCCGGTCAGCGGGTCGACGGCCACCTCGCAGTCATGCACGGCGAAGACCGGAATATCCAGCGCCTCGATGAAATGGCCGGCGGCGCAGCCCGGCATCGCCGCGACGCCGGGGCCGGTGAAGGCGCCGCTGCCGGAGATCGGCCCGGTGACCGACTGGGCGCGGGCGGCGACCTCGGCGATGGTGACGCCGGAGCCCTCGATGCCGACGATCTCGACGCGGCCATGGGCGAGGACGAGATCCTCGGGCGCCGTCTCCAGCATGTCGGCGGCGAGCTTGAGCACCTTGCGGCGCACCTCGACGCAGGCGGCCGTGCTGGCGGCGCCGAGCGAGACGGTGGTGCGCCCGCCGCCGACGCCGACGTCATAGCCGGCGGCGTCGGTGTCGGCGGTGCGCACGACCACGTCCTCGGGCCGGATGCCGAGCTCGGCGGCGACGATCTGCGGCAGTGCCTGGACCATCGAGCCCGAGCCGATCTCGACGCCGGAGGTGACCAGCGTGGCGCTGCCGTCCGGGTTGAGGTTGACGGTGGCGGCCGATGGCCCGACGAAGACGAACCAGGTGCCGACCACGGTGGCGCAACCGTGGAGCCGGCCGTCGTCCGGCGGCGGCCGCGACGGCCGGCCGGCCCGCAGCGCTGCCATCTTGTCGAGCATGGGGCCGAGGACGTCGCCCTCGAACACCTGGCCGGTCGCCCCGAGGTCGCGGTCGCCCAGCACGTTGCGCCGGCGGAAGGCCAGCGGGTCCATGCCGATCGCGGCGCAGATCTCGTCGGTGTGCCGCTCCAGGGCGAAGGTGTTGTAGACGCCGTTGCAGGCGCGGAAGGCGCCGTTCGGCGCGGTGTTGGTGTAGACGGCTCGGCTCGCCAGGCGCACCGAGCCGAGCCGGTAATTGCCGCCGAGCGTGTGCGCCGTCATCGTGGTGAGGAAGATCTGCTCGCCGCCATAGGCGCCGCAATCCATCAGCACCACGGCCTCGCGCCCGACGATCTCGCCCGCGCCGGTGACGGCCGAGCGGATGCGGATCTCGGCGTTCTCACGGCACAGGCCCGTCAGCATCTCCTCGCGCCGCGAGTTGACCAGCTTGACCGGCCGCCCCGAGGCCCGGGCCAGCAGGGCGGCGAAGGGCTCCAGCGCGCAGTCGAACTTGAGCCCGAAGCCGCCGCCGACCGCCGGGACGGTGACGCGCACCTGGGCGGGCGAGACGCCGAGGAGCCTGGCCGTCATGGCGCGCACGGTCCAGGGCACCTGCGTCGACGTCTCGATGTGGAAGCGCCCGTCCTCGTAGGTGGCCAGCACGGCCCGCGGCTCGAGGGAGACATGGTTCTGCCGCCCGACGCGGAAGACGCTGTCGACGACGGTCACGTCCGGACGGGCGAAGGCCGCATCGACGTCGCCGCGCACCACCGTCGCCTCCCAGGCGACGTTGCCGGCGCGGGCGGCGCCTGCCAGCAGCACCTCGTGGTCCTGCCAGTCCGGATGCACGAGCGGCGCGCCAGGCACCAGCGCCGCGGCCATGTCGACGACCGCTGGCAGCGACTCGAGCTCGACGGCGATGGCCGCGGCGGCCGCCTCGGCCTCGGCCAACGTCTCGGCGGCGACCGCGGCAAGCGGCTCGCCATGGTAGCGCACCCGGCCCGTGGCGAACAGCGGATGGTCGGCTATGCCGATGCCGTGGCGCCCCGGGGCGTCCGCGGCGGTGACGATGGCCCGCACGCCCGGCATGGCCCGAGCCGCCGCCGTGTCGAGGCGAACGACGCGGGCGCTGGCCACCTCGGCCCGCAGCAGCACGGCCTGGAGCGTGCCGGAGCCGCTGCGATCGAGGGTGTAGCGGGTGCGGCCCTGCAGCTTGTCGCGCGCATCGCGCCGAGGCAGGTCCATCGTGGCGGTGGAGGCGGCTGGCATGGCGTCCCTCCCCGTCAGGCCGACCGGGCCGCGTCGAGCGCGGCATCGACGATGCGCTCATAGCCGGTGCAGCGGCAGATATTGCCGACAAGGGCCGCCTTGACCTGCTCGCGCGTCGGGTTCGCCGCGTCCTGGAGAAAGCGGGTCAGGGTCATGAGCATGCCGGGAAAGCACATGCCGCACTGGACCGCATCGCGCTCCTCCATAGCCTGCTGCAGGCGCGACGGTGTCCCGCTCGTGGCCAGGGCCTCCACCGTGCGCACCTCGCGTCCCTCGGCGCTCCCCAGCGGCACGAGGCAGGAGGCGACCGCCTCCCCGTCGAGGTGCACCATGCAAGCGCCGCAGAAGCCCTCGCGGCACACCGGCTTGGCGCCGGTCAGGAAGAACTCCTCGCGCAGCACGTCGAGCAGCGGCGTCATGGAGGCGCTGCGGGCGACGCGCCGCTCGCCGTTGATGGTCAGGGCTGTCATGCCGGCCTCCGCAGGGTTTCGACCGCCCGCCGCACCAGCGCCGGCAGGACTGCGACGCGATACCAGCCCGGCGCCTCGACGCCGTCCCGGCCGATGAAGTCGCCGAGATGGCGTTCGGCGGCCGCGGCCGCGGCATCCGGGTCCAGATCGCCGCCGCCCAGCACCGCCTCCAGCGCCGGCCAGCGCCGGGCCACGGGCTCGACCGAGCCAACCGCGACCGCGGCGTCGCCCGCCCCCGGCCCGGCGGCGAGGCTGACGATCGCCACCGGGTAGTCCCCGGCCTTGCGCAGCGGCAGGCGGGCATGGGCGGAGCGGAGCGGCCGGCGTGGGACGACGATGCGGCGCAGCAGCCAGCCCGGCGCCAGCGTCCCGCGGGCGGCGAGAAAGCGCTGCAGCGGCATGCGGTCCGAGGCCTGCCCGATCTGCAGCTCGACCTCGGCCCCAAGGCAGAGCAGGGCCGGCACCAGGTCGGCCGCGAGAAAGGCAGCGGTGCAGAGGTTGCCGCCGACGGTCGCCACCTGCCGGATGGCCGGATTGGCGGAGCGGCCGGCGGCCTGCGCCAGGACGCGCATCTCCGGATGGACCGCCAGCGCCGCGGCCAACTCGGCATGGGTGGCGCAGGCGCCGATAGCCACGGTGCCGTCGTCTATCTCGATCCGCCGCAGCTCGGGGATGCGGGCGATGCCGACATAGGCGCGGGTGGCGGGCTCGCGGCGCAGGGGCGCGCGCATGATCCAGGTCGCCCCGGCGAGCGGCGCCGCCTCCGGGCCGTGGCCCGCCAGGGCCGCGGCGGCGTCGGCGACCGAGGTCGCCATGTAGAACTGGTCCACGCCTGTGGCCATGGCCGTGTCCCTCTCAGGTCCGGGTGGAACGGATGCGGTCGAGGAAGATGGCGGCGATGATGACGACGCCGAGGATGACCTGCTGGATGTAGCCGTCGATGCGCAGCAGGTTCATGGCGTTCGACAGCATGGTGATGAAGAGCGCGCCGAGGATCACCGGCACGACGCCGCCGACGCCACCCTGCAGGCTGACGCCGCCGATCACCGCGGCGGCGATGCTCTCCAGCATCAGGCTGCCGCCGAGATTGGGCTCGCCCGACCCGGTCCGGGCCGTCAGCATCAGCGCGCCGAAGGCCGCCAGCACGCCGGCAAGGACATAGGCCAGCATGAGGTAGCGCCGGCTGGGAATGCCGGCCACGGCGGCGGCGCGCGGATTGTTGCCGATGAGGTAGAGCGAGCGCCCGAACACGGTGTGGCCGAGCAGGAGATGCAGGGCGAGGCACACCAGGAGCGCCAGCATCACCGGGATCGGCAGCCAGGGGATCAGCTTGCCGTTGTAGAGCAGCGTGCTGAGGGCCTCCGGCACGTCGAACACCGGTCGCCCGCCCGACATGGTGGTGGCGAGGCCCAGGCAGATGTTGAGGCTGCCGAGGGTGACGATAAACGGGTTGATGCCGAGCCCGGCGATGAAGCCGCCGTTGAACAGGCCGACCAGCAGGCCGAAGCCGAGCCCGGCCGCAAGGCCCGCCCCGACGACGAGGACGGGCTCGGCGCCCTGGGTCGCGAGGCTCGTCATCGCCAGCGCGCTGGCGACGCTGACGGCCGAGACGCTGGCGCCGAGCGAAAGGTCGAAGCCGCGCGTCAGGATCACCACCATCTGGGCCGAGGCGAACAGCACGAGATAGCTGGACTGGATCAGGATGTTGCGCAGGTTGCCGGGCGAGAGCACGCGCGGCGCCACGAAATAGATGCCGATCTCGAACAGGATCATCAGGATCGGCAAGAGCAGCACGAGAAGGAGGCGCAGCGCCCTGGCGGCCGTCGCCTCGCCGATGCGGGGGGGAGCGGCGGCGTCAGACACGGGCGGCGCTCCGCTTGGAGAGTTCGTCCAGGGCGCCGGCCAGCACCACGATCAGGCCGAGGAAGACGGTCTGGATGCGCGGATCGACGGTCAGGAGGTCCATCGCGTTGGTGAGGAGCAGCAGGAACACGGCGCCGAGCGCCACCATCTCCACCCGGCCGACGCCGCCCTTCAGGCTGACGCCGGCGATGACGGCGGCGGCGATGCTCTCCAGCGTCAGCTGGGCGTTGATCGCCGCCTGGCCCGAGCCGATCTGGGCCGTCAGCGCCAGGCCGCTGACCGCGGCGAAGACCGAGCACATCACATAGGCGCAGACGATGTGGAACTGCGTGCGCACGCCCGAGACGATCGCGGCCTGCAGATTGCCGCCGATCGCCACGATGTAGCGCCCCGCCCGCGTATGGTTCTGCAGCACGTAGACCCCCGCCACGATTGCCGCGGCGAGATAGGCCACGGGCGGCAGCTGCAGCCAGAGCGCGCGGCCGAAGCCTTCGACATAGCCCTCCGGCATGCCGTAGACCGGGATGCCGTTGGTGAGCGAGAGCGCGATGCCGGTGGCGATCGAGGCCGTGCCGAGGGTCACCATGAAGGGCGAGACCCGCAGGAAGGCGACGCAGAGCCCGTTGACCAGCCCGACCAGGGCGCCGCAGCCGAGGCCCGCGGCAACGCCGGCGAGCATGATCAGCCCCGGCGCGGCGGCCGCGTCGTCCTTGAGGGCGACCATGGCCAGCGCGCTCGACACGCTGGTCAGCGCCACCACGGCCCCGACAGACAGGTCGAAGCCGCCGACCATCAGCACCAGCATTTGCCCGGAGGCCAGGATCACCAGATAGGAGGAACTGCGCAGCACGTTGAGGATGTTGGGCAGGCTGAGGAAATGCGGCACCGCCAGCGCGAACACCGCCAGGAGCACGACAAGCATGATCGGGACGAAGCCGAGACGGCCATAAAGCGTTCGCAGTCCGGTCATCGTCATGCCCGTCCCCCGGCCGAGTGATGGGAGGTCGCCGCCGGCGCCGGATCGGACGTCCCGGCCTCCTCGCGAAAGAAATGCGACAGGATCTCGGCTTCGTTGATCGCCTCGCCCGTCAGCTCGGCCGCCATGCGGGCGCGGTGCATGACATAGACGCGGTTCGACAGGTGCATGACCTCGGGCAGTTCCGAGGAGACCAGCACAACCGCCGCGCCTTCGGCGACCAGCGCCTTCATCAGCTCGTAGATCTCGACCTTGGCGCCGACGTCGATGCCGACGGTCGGCTCATCGAACAGGAAGACCGAGACGGCGCGGGTCATGCCGCGCGCCAGGAGCACCTTCTGCCGGTTGCCGCCCGAGAACTTGGCGACGGCGCGCTCGATCTGGGGCGGGCGCAGCTTCAGCCGCGCGACGATCGCGCGCACGGTGCGCCGCTCGCTGGCCCGGCGCAGCACATGGGCGCGCGAAAAGGCGGGCAGGTCGAGCGCCGCCATGGAGGCGTTCTCGCGGACCGGACGTCCGAGCGCCAGGCCCTCGGCGACGCGATCTGAGGGGAAATAGCATACGCCGCGCCGCAGCATGTCGATCGGCCGGGCGGGGACCGCGACCGGCTGGCCGCCGACGCGGACCGTGCCGGCGGCGACCGGCTCGAGCCCGTAGACGGCCCGCACGATCTCGGACTTGCCGCAGCCGACCAGGCCGGCGATGCCGGTGATCTCGCCGGCCCGGGCATGAAAGCTCGCCTCGCGCACCGATTGGTCGGCCAGGGTCAGGCCGTCGACCTGCAGCAGCGTCGCGCCGGGCTTGTGGCCGATGCGCGGGAACAGGACGCCGACCTTTCGTCCCGTCATCAGCTCGACCAGCATCGCCTCCGACACGCCGGCGAGCGGCATGCTGGCGATGCGGCGGCCGTCGCGCAGGATGGTGATGCGGTCGCCGATCCGGTGGAACTCGCGGATGCGGTGGGAGACATAGATGATGCCGACGCCCGCGGCCTTGAGCCGGCCGATCAGGGCGAACAGGTTTTCCGCCTCGGCCTCGGTGAGGGAAGCGGTCGGCTCGTCCAGGATGAGCAGGCGCAGGTCGGCGAGCAGCGCCTTGGCGATCTCCACCATCTGCTGGTGTGCCCGCGAGAGGCCGGCGACCTTCTGCTCGGGCCTCAGGTCGAAGCCGAGGTCGGCGATGACGCTGCGCGCCTTTTCGGCCATGGCCGAGCGGCTGAGGAGGCCGCCGCGCGTCAGCTCGCGGCCGAGGAACAGGTTCTCCTCGACGGTGAGCTCCGGGACCAGGCTGAACTCCTGGAACACCGGGCTGATGCCGATCGCGCGCGCCGCATGCGGTCGCAGGCGCGACAGTTCACGGTCGCAGAACCGGTAGACGCCCGCATCGGGGGAGAAGGTGCCGGCGATGATGTTGATCAGCGTCGACTTGCCGGCGCCGTTCTCGCCGAACAGCACATGCACCTCGCCGGCGCGGACGTCGAAATCGACGCTGTCGAGGGCGACGACGCCGGGAAAGCGCTTGGAGATGCCGGTCATCTCCAGGAGCGGCCCGGCATCAGCCCGGGCCGCCGGCGGCTGTTCGGCAAGGCTCTGGTCCAAGTGCGATGTCTCCACCCGAAGCCGGATCGGGCCCCTCAGGGCGCGCTGACGGAGAAGACCGCCTTGAAGTCGGCCGGTGCCAGGACCAGGGACATGTTGATCTTGTCCATGTTGTCACGGCCGATCATGTCGGGGATGGCCTTGGCGCTCTTGACGTAGGGCTGCTTCTCCAGGATGCGCACCGCCGTGTCGATGGACATGCGGCCCTGGAGCACGGGATACTGGGTGGTGAAGCCGAGGATCTCGCCCTTCTTGAGGGCGTCGAGCATGGCCTGGTTCTCATAGGACGACATGATCAGCGCGTCCTTGCGCCCGGCCTGGGCGGCAGCGCCGATCGCCGCTTCGGCGGCCGGCGCGCAGCCCCAGATCACGTTCATGTCGGGATAGGCCTGCAGCGCGTTCTGGATGAGGCCGAGCTGCACGGCGACGCCGGAATCGCCGAACTTGTCGCCCAGCACGGCGATGTTGCCCTTGCCGTCGACGGCCTTCTTGAAGCCCTTGAGGAAGTCCTCGGCCCACCCCGAGCCGGCCGGCCCCGGAAAGGTGACGACCTTGGCCGGCTTGTCCTTGAGATAGTCGGCGAGATAGGTGCCGCTCTTCTCGCCCATCGTGTCGAAGTCGACGGTCGACTTCGCGGTCACGTCGGACTTGGACACCGGGTTGATGGTAGAGATGATCGGCTTGCCGGCCGCCACCCCCTCCTTGATCTTCTTGTCGAGGCCCGCCTCGGAGATCGGGCCGACAATGATCGCGTCGAAGTCGCCCGCCAGGCAATCGTCGAACTGGGCGAGCTGCTTGGGCAGGTTCTCATAGCCGCCGGCCTCGTAGAGCGTCATGTTGACGCCCATGCGCTTGGCCTCCTCGACCACGCCGTAGTCGACGGCGACCCAGAACGTGTCCTTCATGTGCGGGAACAGCACGCAGATGTTCCAGGGCTTGGACGCCTTCTCCAGAGGCGAATAGTCCGAGACCTTGGCGGCGCCGGAATCCAGATCATAGATCTTGGCCGGCCACCATTGATCGGCCGCATGGGCCGGACCGCCCGAAGCCGCGCAGGCCGCGGCAAGGGCAGCCGCCAGGAAGGAAACCGTATTCTTCATTCGACTACCCCTGGATGTTCTGTTTTTTGATTCGGGCTGTCGGCATCGATGCCGGCCTGCACGGACCGGCGGCGCGCCTTGCAGAGGGACGCGCTCTCAGCCTCCAGCCTGACAGCGACCCGACGAGCCTAGGGTCGGGGGCCAGGAGCTGTCTTTGCGCAGAAGGAGCCAATCCTTGTGCATGGGCGCACCGGTGGCGGGCCGCGGCTTACCGCATCGGCATCGATCGGACAGGATGGCGGACGCGAGCGGCGCCGCGCCCGGCAGCGCGTCGATCCATCAAGGACCGCAGGCCGATGACGCTCCGCTCCGCGCATGTCGTTTCGGGTCGGAGGCTATAGCGGGTGCCAAATCCGGGGCAATGGCGCCGTTGGAGCGGGTGAAGGGAATCGAACCCTCGTATTCAGCTTGGAAGGCTGCTGCTCTACCATTGAGCTACACCCGCGCGCCGTCCCGTGGCGGATGATGGTGGAGGGGGTTGGATTCGAACCAACGTAGGCTGAGCCAACGGATTTACAGTCCGTCCCCTTTAACCACTCGGGCACCCCTCCATCGCGTCATCCGCGGCCGGAGCCGCGAACGGGCGCGCCGTAGTGGTCCGGCGCGCCGTCGAGGGCGGGTTATGGTGAGAGCGGCCCCGCCTGTCAACCGGAAAAGGGTGCGCGATCACACAAGCCTGTCGCAATCCACGCAAAGGGCTTTCCCGCCGCCGCTCTCCGTGTCATCTGCTCGCCATGAGGCCGGTCCGAACGCGGCTTCGGGTGTTCGTCGGCGTTGCGGGGCGCCTGCGGCACGGAGCACGGCGATTCCCGGCCTGGAGATCGGCATGAGCGGCAGGCCACGCGGCGGGCACGGCTTCGAGCGGCGCGACGAAGGCCGCCGCCCGCCCCTCGACATCGTCGTCCTCTATGGTTGGCATCCTGTGCGCGAGGCGTTGCAGAATCCGGCGCGGCGGCCGCGGCGTCTGCTGGCGACCGAGAACGCCCTGCGCCGTCTGGAGGAGGAACGCGTCGAGCTGCGCGTCCAGCCCGAGATCGTCCGGCCGATGGTGATCGACCGGCTGCTGACGCCCGACGCCGTGCATCAGGGCCTCTATCTCGAAGCCGATCCCCTGCCCGCTCCTGCCTTCGGCGATCTCGGTCCGAACGATGTGGTTCTGGTGCTCGACCAGATCACCGACCCGCACAATGTCGGAGCGATCGTGCGCTCGGCCGCGGCCTTCGCGGTGGCGGCGATCGTGACCACCGAGCGCCATTCGCCCGCCGCCACCGGCGTCCTGGCCAAGGCCGCATCCGGCGGGCTGGAACATGTGCCGATCGTGCATGTGCGGAACCTTGGCGACGCACTGGACGAGATGGGCGCCAGCGGCGTCCAGCGTGTCGGCCTCGATTCGGCCGGCCCTGCGGTGCTCGACGCCACGCCGCTCTCAGGCCCGCTCGCCCTGGTGCTGGGCGCCGAGGACAAGGGACTGCGTGCCCGCACCCGCTCGCTGTGCGACGCCCTCGCCCGGCTCGACATGCCCGGCGAGATCAAGAGCCTCAACGTCTCGAACGCGGCGGCGCTGGCGCTCTACGTGGCCCGCCGGACCGTCGAGGCAGTCGCAGGCGAAACGCTGTCGACTGGACCCCGCCGTCTGCCGGATTGAGGTCCCGGGCGGCGCGATTTCGCATCCTGCCGGGCGGACCGATCACTGCCGGCCGCCCGGCTCGGCGATCAATTGCACACCTGGACGTCATGCACTCTGCCGCCGGAGAACATCGGCTCCCAATAGCACCCCGCAGGCGCTGCGGCTGGCGCGCCTCCGCTCGCGGAGGTGCTTCCCACGCCACCGTCCACGGTGCGATCGTGATGGTGATGATCGTGATCGGGCTTGTGCGACGCGGCCCAGACGGTCGAGGGAACAGCGGCGGCGCCGATGGCCAGCGCCAGAACGACTGCAATGCGTTTGCTCATGACAAAACCTTTCCTTGAGGAAGAAGAGGCTGAGATCATCTCAGTCTTGAGCGTGCCGACGCACTCGAAGCTCAACAACACCACGCCCTCGACTAGGGGTCATATAATCCTCTCAGATTGTCAATTTCGCGAAGTAAAATGGCAATTTCTGTGTCGTAATGTAAAGTTAGTTTAACATCAATCTCCAGGCATTATTATAATTATTCTATATTTTGCATGACACGCAAAATACCACATCTCAACCGCGACGACGGCAGCAAAATTTCTCTGCCCTCGCGATCGCCTTCACGCCGATGGGATTCTCGCCAGCGGCACCGGGCCTCGAGGGACGACTTGGGAGTGTCGCCCCTGCATGGCCTCATGTCCCCTCACCACCCCGTGACTGCCGCTCAAACATCGGTGAAAACGGTGGCGGCGGGAAAGGCGAGTTCGCGATCCTCCTCCACGACCAGCACGCTGTCATGTCGAAGCGCCGCGGAGGGATGGTGACGTCCTGGTGCGGGTCAGCTTCGACAACGGCCCCGGCCCGGTCGACGTCGCCGCCCTCCAGGATACGAAGGTCGCCGATCTCGGACACGATTGGTGTTTCTGACCCGTTGAAGGCAACCCCGATCATCCGGGTCGCCGGCGAGGATCCGCCCCGGATAGACCACACGTGATGCGAAACGCGGGCGGCATCAGGAGCGCCGCCCGCCGGTTCAGGCAGGATGCCACCAACTGCCGGCAACGACCACGCCTCGCGCGAACAGACGCTCGCCGGCTGTGACGACCTCGCCCGTGACATCCTCCAGCGGGAATGTCCCCTGGTCGAGCGACAGGATGCTGGCGTCGCCGACGCTGCCGGGCCTCAGGCTGCCGAGTTCGGGCCGACGCAGCGCCGCGGCGGCATTGACGGTCGAGGCGGCAATCACCTCGCCCAGCGGCAGGCCGAGGGCCAGGAACTTCGACAGGGTGGTGACCTGGTCATAGGCCGGCCCATCGATGCACAGGGCATGCACGTCCGAGGAGATCGTGTCGGGCTTGAAGCCCTTGGCCAGCATGGCACGGGCGGTCTGCCAGCCGAAGGAGCCCATGCCGTGGCCGATGTCGAACAGCACGCCGCGACGGCGTGCCGCGACCACGGCCGGCTTGATCTCGCCGGCGCCGTCGACCGGAGCGTTCGGAAAGGGACGGAAGCAGTGGGTCAGCACGTCGCCGGGCCTCAGGCGCTCGACCACCGCCTCGTAGGACGGCGGCGGCTCGTCGATATGGAGCATCAGCGGCAGGCCGGTCTTGTCGGCGACGTCGAGCGCCACATCGAGCGGGGCAATGCCTGCGGAGCCGCTGGCATTGCGGCCGATGCGCACCTTGATGCCGATGATGACGTCGCGGTTGGCTTGTGCCACCTCGACCGCCTCCCGCGCCGCGAGCAGCCGCATGTCCTGGCCCTCTCCGACCATGATGCGCTTGGAAAAGCCATAGATGCCGGCAAAGGATACGTGCAGATAGGCGAGGATGCGCACACCGCAGCGGTCGATCACATGCTTGCGGAAGCCGGGAAAGTTGCCCGGCCCCGCGCTGCCGGTATCGACGCAGGTCGTCACCCCGCTCGTCCGGGCGAAGGCTTCCGCATCGATGCCGAGCGAGGTGCCGCCCCAATAGACATGGGTGTGCAGGTCGATCAGGCCAGGCGTGACGATCCGGCCGGCCACGTCGCGAACCTCGGCTCCGGCGGTGTCGAGGTCGTCGCCGACCGCCGCGACCTTGCCGCCGGCGAAGGCGACATCGGCGATGCGATCCAGGGCTTGCGACGGATCGACGACCCGGCCGCGCTTGAGAACGAGATCGAAAGGCATCGAATCAGGACTTCCCGAGGTGCTGACAGGAGGATGGACCTGTCTGTTAGCATGGTTCGACCGGGCGACGGGAGGACTCGCGGTCGTCGATCCTCAGCCCGGGAGGGCCTGCCGCCCCGGCTTGCCCTGTTCTCCGAAGCCCGGCGGAATGGGGCGGATTCCGGGATCACCTTTTGTCGGCCAGGGCGCTCCTGTCGCTGCGATCCTCGGAGGACGGAGCCGCAAGCGGCGCGGCCGGCGCGAAATCCATGCTTTCGAGATTGGGGCGCGGCACCGGCAGGGCGACACGGGCCTGGGCCTGGCGGGTCTGGCGCGACGGGTTGACGGGCACGATTTTCGGAGTCGGAGCCTCGGCTTGCATCGGCTTCCTCGCAGGATCGGCGAGCATTGCGTCCACGGGGCCGCCGGCCCCTGTCGCCGGTGGCACCAGTGCGGCATCGCGGGTCGGATGGGGCGGCCGGAGCTTGTCCGGGACGATCCGAACCGGCCTGCGTGGCACCACACGTTCGGGCGCAATTCCCGGAACCACCACCGGCTCCTCGCCGACCGGGGCCGGCGGCCGCAATGCCTCGATGCGCGGCTTCGGCCGCCGGACGCGGCGCGGCACCGGGTCCGGCACCAGCACGTCGCCATACTCGTCCTCCGGATAGACGACGACCACTTCGCCATCGGGCATCCGGGCTACGATACCGCCGTCGCGCGGTGGCCGGACCATACGGCGCCCGCGCTCGTAGACGGGCGGCGGATCGTCGTCGAACCAGCCGGGATCGAGGAAGGAGCCGTCGCGCCAACCGGCGTGCGCGCTCCCCGCCGGCGCAAGTGCGGCCGCCATGAAAATGCCGATGGACCAAAGATGTATGGACGAATGCTTCATCATCGATTCCTCGACGCTCGCGCTCCGGGGGGCGGGGCGCCTACCGGAGCGCGAGCGCTCGCGTCAACGTTCTCTTAACGATTAGGAGCCGATCGGGGCCAAAACATGAAGCGTCCACCGCCATCCATGTCGTCTCACGACGCGCCATGCACCTTCGCTTGTTCCAGGCAGGGATTCCGGGTCATTTTGCCGTCGCCGGCCGATTCGTGGTCACGCCGACGTCATGGCTTCGCCTCAAAGGGCAACGATGACGTGGCGGTGCCCGACGGCCTGCCCGGACCGGCCTTCGCAGGAGAATCAGGCATGACGCCTCACGATGGATGCGCCGCTGCAATCGCCGGGATGCCGAGCCGATCCGTCGTGCCCATCGTCGGAAAAGCCGAGCAATCACAGGCCGATGGCAGGGGTTCCTGGTGCCGAATCGCAGCCCTGCGACGGGCCATGGGCCTGGCCTTGGGCACGGCTCTCGGCCTGCTTTCGGCGGTGCCCGCCGGCGCCGAGCCCTGGACCTCGCGCACTGCCGACCAGGGCACGGTCGACGCCATCGGCCTGGCGACCGCCACGGACGGCACGCCGGCAACCGAGTTCAACGGGCTGGTGCTGCTGTCGGTCTCCTGCACCGACGACAACAAGAAGGCGCTGAAGGCCCCGTCGCTGAGCTTCCTGGCCTATTCGCGGGCCGACAAGCGGCCGCGCGACATCACCGCCAGCCTCTCCGTCGACGGCAAATCGTTCAGCCTTGCCGGCCGGGCCTACAAGGAGACCCCCTATTATTTCGAGGTGAGATCGGTGCCGAAGGGGTTCCTCCAGGCCGTAGCCGAGGCTTCGCGCGTGACCGCGACGATCAAGCCCGGCGACCTCGCCTCCGCCTTCGACATGACAGGCGCGAGGGAGGTGCTGACCGGGGAACTGGAGAAGTGCCGGAAATAGCCGCGGGTCCCTGCCCCGGCCCCAAGCCTCGCCCAACCGCAGTTACTCGCCATCCCATCAGTATATCTTTTCTATAGACATTATATCATCAACTCGGCAGTATCTGGCCGACGCAACCGACCGGCTCGCCCGCGGAAGCGCCCGGAGCATCCAGCCCAGGCCGAGATGATGAACGCCCTTGCCAAGCATCCCTTCCCCGCGGCCGACCCGGCCGCTCTGCTCAAGCACGCCATGCGCCAGCTCGTCGGCGGCGTCAGCGTCATCACCGCCGGCGTCGGCGAGGAGCGCACCGGACTGACCGTGACCTCGGCCACCGCGCTGTCGGTCGAGCCCCCGACGATGATCGTCTGCGTCAACCGTTCAGCCTCGTCCTGGCCGGTGATTCAACGCCACCGCCACTTCGTGGTCAACGTGCTGGCAGCCCATCACCAGGATGTCGCGGACCGCTTCGCCGGGCGCGGCGGCGCCAAGGGGGCCGCCCGCTATGCCGAGGCGCGCTGGCGTACGCTTGCCACCGGAGCACTCGCTCTGGAGGATGCGTTGGCCGCCATCGACTGCGAAGTGGAGGAAATCATCGAGCGCCATAGCCACGGCATCGTCATCGGTGCGGTGCGTGCGTTGTCGGTCGCGCCGACCCCGTCCGATTCGCTCGTCTACGGCCGCGGACGCTACGGCGCCTATGCCGCGGCCTGATCTCCCGGAGCAAAGACCACGGCCGTCCATGTCGCCGGACCTGACGAGGGCAAGGCGTCGGCATTGGACCTTGGCCCGAGGCCATGTCATCGGCTCTGGCCGGGAGGCGATCGGCGTGGCCGAAGCCAAGATCCTGACCGCCCAGATCCCGATCCTGACCCCAGACAAGCCGGCCGAGCTCGCCGGTGCCGCTCGACGCTCGGCCGCTTCCGGCGCAACGCCCGCCCGGCGCGCGATCCCGTCCGCCGGAGGCACCGCGCCATCGGCGACCGCTGGCTCAACGGCATCCCCCCACCGCGTCACGGCGCAATCCGAGCCGGCGCCGGGCAGCCCCAACCAACCGCAAGATGATCCATGACCGACCAGCTCGACCTTCCGCCGCCCGCCACCGAAACCGACGTGCTCTGGTTCCTGCCGACCCATGGCGATGGACGCTATCTCGGCAGCGAGGTCGGGGCGCGGCATGTTTCGCTGCCCTACCTCACTCAGATCGCCAAGGCTGCCGACGACCTCGGCTAC
This sequence comes from Labrys sp. Lb11, assembly GCF_057554225.1. Classification (NCBI taxonomy): domain Bacteria; kingdom Pseudomonadati; phylum Pseudomonadota; class Alphaproteobacteria; order Hyphomicrobiales; family Xanthobacteraceae; genus Labrys; species Labrys sp. Lb11. Next base: position 136,372 of record NZ_BAAJOT010000006.1, on the reverse strand, counting down.
TACGGCGTGCTGCTGCCGACTGGCCGCTCCTGCGAGGACAGTTGGGTCGTGGCCTCAGCCATGGCGCCGCAGACGCAGCGCCTGCGCTTCCTGGTCGCCGTGCGGCCAGGCATGACCGAACCGGCCTTCGCCGCGCGCATGGCGGCGACGCTCGACCGCCTCTCCAACGGCCGGCTGCTGATCAATGTCGTCACCGGCGGCGACCCGGCGGAACTGCGGGGAGACGGCGTGTTCCACGAGCATGACGAGCGCTACGCGGTCACCGACGAATATCTCCATATCTGGCGCAAGCTGCTGCAGGGCGAGGAGGTCACTTTCCAGGGCCGGCACCTCGCCATCGAGAAGGGCAAGCTGCTCTACCCGCCGGTGCAGCAGCCCTATCCGCCGCTTTACTTCGGCGGTTCCTCGGCCGCCGGCAATGCGGTGGCGGGCAACCATGTCGATGTCTACCTGACCTGGGGCGAGCCGCCGGCCGACGTCGCCCGCAAGCTCGCCACCGCCAAGGCGGCTGCGGCCGCGCACGGACGAACCTTCTCCTATGGCATCCGCCTGCACGTGATCGTGCGCGAGACTTCGGCCGAGGCCTGGCAGGCGGCGGACGCCCTGATTTCGAAGCTTGACGACGAAACCATCGCCACCGCCCAGAAGGCCTTCGCCCGGATGGACTCGGTCGGCCAGAGCCGCATGTCGCAGTTGCATGGCGGCCGGCGCGACAAGCTGGAGGTCTCGCCCAACCTGTGGGCCGGCATCGGCCTGGTGCGCGGCGGCGCGGGCACGGCCCTGGTCGGCAATCCCGACGAGGTGGCGGCGCGGATGAAGGAATACATGGCGCTCGGCATAGACCGCTTCATCCTGTCGGGCTATCCGCACCTGGAGGAATGCTACCGCTTCGCCGAACTGGTGTTCCCGAAACTGCCGCTGAAGGCGACCACCGGCAATGATCTGGGCCCGGCCCGAAACGCCGGTCCGTTCGGCGAGATCATCGCCAACGTGGTGGCGCCTTCCCATCGCAAGGTCGCGGCCGGCTGAAACCAAGGCGCCGCCGGCCGGCACGGCATCCGTCGGGGCAGCAGACGCCATCGGCCTTGCGCCCGCCCGCGACTTGCGGCTCTCTTCCCGCACGCTCCGTCATCTGATGGCTGGACCCATGCCCGGACAGATCCGCCTCAACGCTTTCGAGATGAACTGCGTCGCGCACCAGTCCCCGGGCCTGTGGCGGCATCCGCGCGACCGTTCGCGCGACTACAATCGCCTGTCCTACTGGATCGAACTGGCGCGGACGCTGGAGCGAGGCCTGTTCGACGGGCTGTTCCTGGCCGATGTGCTCGGTGTCTACGACGTGTTCGGGGGCAGCGCCGACGCCGCCCTGCGGCATGCCGCGCAGGTGCCGGTCAACGATCCCCTGCTGCTGGTGCCGGCCATGGCGCAGGCGACGTCGCATCTGGGCTTCGGCGTCACCGTCAACCTCTCCTTCGAGCCGCCCTACCCCTTCGCCCGACGCATGTCGACGCTGGACCATCTGACCGAGGGCCGGATCGGCTGGAACGTCGTCACTGGCTATCTCGACAGCGCCGCCCGGGGGGCCGGCCGCGACCGGCAGACCGCCCACGACGACCGCTACGCCTTGGCCGAGGATTACATGGCGCTGGTCTACAAGCTCTGGGAAGGCAGCTGGGCGGACGATGCCGTCGCCGCCGACAAGGCTGCCGGCCTGTTCACCCGGCCCGAACGGGTGCGTCGCGTCGTGCATGAGGGGCAGCATCGCCTCGACGCCCTCCACCTCGCCGAACCCTCGCCGCAGCGCACGCCGGTGATCTATCAGGCAGGCACCTCGCCCGCCGGCCGCAGCTTCGCGGCGCGGCATGCCGAATGCGTCTTCGTCTCGGGGCCGTCCAAGCAGGTGATCGCACCACGCATCGCCGCCATCCGCGAGCTCGCCGGCCAGCTCGGCCGCAATCCCGCCGCCATCCTGATGTTCGCGCTGGCGACGGCGATCGTGGCTCCGACGGACGGCGAAGCGCAGGCGCGACTGGCCGAGTATCGCCGCTACGCCGACCCGATGGGGGCGCTGACCCTGATGTCGGGCTGGACCGGTGTCGACTTCTCCCGCCTCGCCCCGGACCAGACCGTCGAGCATGTCGAGAGCCAGGCCGGCCGCAGCGCCCTGGAGAACATCACCCGCGCCGATCCCCACCGGCGCTGGACCGTGCGGAACGTGGCCGAGCACGTCTCGATCGGCGGCATCGGCCCGGTCTTCGTCGGCTCCCCGGCGACCGTCGCCGACCAGATGGAAGACTGGGTCGACGCGACCGGCATCGACGGCTTCAACCTCGCCTTCGCCGTGCGGCCCGAGACCTTCGAGGCCGTGGCGGATCTGCTGGTGCCGGAACTGCAGCGGCGCGGCCGCTACAAGAGCGCCTATGCGCCGGGTCCGCTGCGCCAGAAGCTGTTCGGCCAAGCCCGCGTCGACGCCGCCCACCCGGCGGCGCGGCATCGGTTCGCGTGACGGCGCCTCAGCGCCGGTCCTGCGGGAACTCCAGCCCCATCTCGCGGTAGCGCTCGGGGTCGTCGGACCAGTTCTCGCGCACCTTCACGAACAGGAACAGATGTACCGGTGTCTCGGCCATGGCCGCGATCTCCTTGCGCGCCGCCATCGAGATCGCCTTGATGGTCTCGCCGCCCTTGCCGATGACGATCTTCTTGTGGCCTTCCCGGCCGACATAGATGGTCTGCTCCACCTTGGCAGAGCCGTCCTTCAGGGTCGTCCACAAGGTCGTCTCGACGGTGGATTCGTAGGGCAGCTCGTCGTGCAGCCGGAGGAACAGCTTCTCGCGGGTGATCTCGGCGGCGAGCGAGCGCAGCGGCGCGTCGGAGATCTGGTCCTCCGGATAGAGCCAGGGGCCCTCGGGTACGGCATCGGCGAGATAGGTCCGCAGGTCGTCGACACCGCTGCCGTTCAGGGCCGAGACCATGAAGGTGCGCTCGAAGGCCTGCACCCGGTTCACCGCCGCGGTCAGTTCCAGCAGCGTCTCCGGCTTCACCGCGTCGATCTTGTTCAGGACCAGCACCTTGGGCTGGTTGGAAATCGAGAGCTTTTCCAGGATCGCCGCATTGCCTTCGTCGAGGCCGCGCTGGGCATCGATCAGCAGGCAGACCACGTCGGCATCGGCGGCGCCGCCCCAGGCCGTGGTGACCATGGCGCGGTCGAGCCGGCGGCGCGGCTGGAAGATGCCGGGCGTGTCGACGAAGACCAGCTGTGCCGCACCGGCCATGGCGATGCCGCGGACGATGCCACGCGTGGTCTGCACCTTGTGGGTGACGATCGACAGCTTGGCGCCGACCAGGGCGTTCAGCAGCGTCGACTTGCCGGCATTCGGAGCGCCGATCAGGGCGACGAAGCCGCAACGCGTCGGTGTCTCAGTCATGGCCGCCCACTCCCTCGAAGCCCACTACGCCCTCGCGCGCCATGAAGGCGGCGGCGGCGGCCTGCTCGGCCAGGCGCTTGGAGCGCCCCTCGCCCATGGCCGATTGCTGCGTCTCGATATCGACGGCGATGACGAAGCGCGGGCTGTGATCGGGACCGGTGCGCGACACCACCCGATAGGTCGGCGCCTTCAGCGTGCGCGCCTGCGCCCACTCCTGCAAAACCGTCTTGGCGTCGCTCGGCGGGGCCATCGGCGAGCGCAGCCGCACGCCCCAGCCACGCTCGACCGTGACGCGGGCCGCGTCATAGCCGGCATCCAGGAACACCGCGCCGATCAGCGCCTCGCAGACGTCGCCGAGGATGGTGGTGCGCTTGCGCACGCCGGACTGGCTCTCGCCGGCGCCGAGCTTGAGATAGGGGCCGGCGTTCCACTCCGTGGCGACGGCTGCGCAGGTCTCCTTGCGCACGAGGTCGGCCAAGCGGCGCGACAGCGCCCCTTCCTCGTCGTCCGGATAGGCGCGGAACAGCATGTCGGCCACGGTGAGGCCGAGCACCCGGTCGCCCAGGAACTCCAGGCGCTGGTAGCTCTCGATGCGGGAGGCGGTGGACAGCGCGCTGATATGGGTCAGCGCGCGCTCCAGCAGGGCCCGATCGGCGAAGCGATGTCCGAGCGCGCTCTCCAGGTCCGAAAGCGGCGGCTTGGTCCGGCGGCTCATCGCACGAGTTGGAACAGGCGGTCGCCGCGCACGGTCCACGGCCATTTCCAGAAGGCCAGCGCCGACTCGCCCGGCTCGACCGAGAAGAAGATGATCTGCGCCTTGCCGACGAAGTTCTCGAAGGGCACGCTGCCCCACTCGCGCGAATCTGCCGAATTGTCCCGGTTGTCGCCCATCATGAAGTAGTGATCGGCCGGCACGACGAATTCCTTGGTGTCGTCGTAATAGCCGCGGTCGCCGTTGATCTCCATGATCTGATGGCGAACGCCGTTGGGCAGCGTCTCCCAATAGAGCGGCACCTCCTGGCGCGCCCCGCTCTCGCCGATGATCATGCGGGTCCCCGCCTGCTCGCGCTTCACCGGCTGCCCGTTGATGTGCAGGACGCCGCCGATCACCTGGATGCGATCGCCCGGCAGGCCGATGACGCGCTTGATATAGTCGGTCGCGTTGTCGGTCGGCACCTTGAACACGGCAATGTCGCCACGCTCGGGCGGCGCCGACCAGATGCGGCCGGAGAACAGCGGCAGCGACCCGGGGATGGAGTAGCGGGAATAACCGTAGCTGTACTTGGAGACGAAGACATAGTCCCCGATCTCCAGCGTCGGGATCAGCGAACCCGAGGGGATGTTGAAGGGCTGGAACAGCAGCGTGCGCACCACCAGGGCGATGATGACGGCGTGAATGACGATCTTCACGATTTCGACGACGCCGCCTTCGGACGCCTTTTTTTGTTCGCCGGCCACGCTCATCTAGCTCTCGTCGGGTTCGGGTCCGGGCAGGGTCAAGACGGCCCGGAGTGCGCTGCGTATAGACTGCGGAAAGATCAGGTGCAACGAAAGCCACAGGGGTATGGCCGCATTGCGGCACGCCGGCCGTCACGTTGCGGCCGGCACGGTCCTGGCGCGCGCCTCGATGATCACGATCGCCTGCGCCAGCGGATGCTCGTCGGTCAGCGTCACGTGGATGACGGGCTCGCATCCGGCCGGCACCAGCGCCTCGAGCCGCTCACGGGCGCGGCCGGACAGTTGCAGCGTCGGCTGGCCCGAGGGAAGGTTGATCACCCCCATCTCCTGCCAGCGGATGCCGCGGATGCCGGTGCCCAGCGCCTTGGAGCAGGCCTCCTTGGCGGCGAAGCGCTTGGCATAGGTCCCCGCCCGGTCGGCCCTGCCATCGGCCTTGGCCCGTTCGACCGGCGTGAAGCAGCGCTGGGTGAAGCGCTCGCCGAAGCGTTCCAGCGCGGACTCGATGCGGCGGATGTCGCAGAGATCGTTGCCGATGCCGATGATCATGCAGCCCTCGCCCGTCCCGCCGCCATGGCCTGGCGGACGCGCCGGATGCTCTCGGCGAGACCGACGAACACCGCCTCGCCGATCAGGAAATGGCCGGTGTTGAATTCGCTGAACCAAGGCACGGCGGCCAGGGTCTCGGAGGTGTCGTAGTCGAGGCCGTGGCCGGCATGCACCTCCAGCCCGAGTTCGGCCGCCCATTTCGCGCCGGCGGCGAGGCGCTCCAGCTCATGGTCGGCCTTGCGGTCGTCCCCGGCAGCGACGGCCTCGCACCAGGTGCCCGTGTGCAGCTCGACCACCGGCGCGCCGAGCAGCGAGGCGGTCTCGATCGGCCGCGCATCCGGCTCGATGAACAGCGAGACGCGGATGCCGGCCTCGCTCAGCCGCGCCACCACCGGCCTGAGCTGCGCGAGCCCGCCGACGACGTCGAGCCCGCCCTCGGTGGTGCGCTCCTCGCGCTTCTCCGGCACGAGGCAGACGGCGTGCGGCCGGACAGCCAGGGCGATGGTCAGCATCTCTTCGGTCGCCGCCATCTCGAAGTTGAGCGGCTTGGAAATCTCCGCCTTTAGACGCCGCATGTCGTCGTCGCGGATATGGCGGCGATCCTCGCGCAGGTGCGCGGTGATGCCGTCCGCACCGGCCTCGATCGCCAGCAGGGCCGCCCGCACCGGGTCCGGCCCGGTGCCCCCGCGCGCATTGCGGATGGTGGCGACGTGGTCGACATTCACGCCGAGGCGGAGCAGCTGGTTGGTCATGGTCAATAATCCAAGCGGGACATTGCGTTGTCCGGAAAGCCTCAGGCCTTGAGTCCGCGGCTTCCCGGCTTGACGACAGGCATGGCGGCCAGATTCGGCGGCAGCGCGTCAGGCTTGTAGGCAGGGATGTCCAGCGTCGCCAGCGTCACCAGCGGCTTGCCGATGTCGGCCCGTCCGCCCGAGCGGTCGATCAGGCAGGCCGCACCGACGACGTCGCCGGGATACCGGGCGATCGCCTCCAGGCACTCGCGCGACGACAGGCCGGTGGTGATGATGTCCTCCACCATCAGCACGCGCGCGCCTTCGGGAATGGCGAAGCCGCGGCGCAGCTGGAACTCGCCGTTCTCGCGCTCGACGAACACGGCCTTGGCGCCGAGGGCGCGCGCGGTCTCGTAGCCCGGCACGATGCCCCCGACCGCCGGCGACACCACCATGTCGATACGGCCGAAACGGGCGCGCACCTTCTCGGCCAGGGCCCGGCACAGGCGCTCGGTGCGGACGGGATCCATGAAGATGAACATCTTCTGCAGGAAAACCGGCGAATGCAGGCCGGAGGAGAGCAGAAAATGCCCCTCCAGCAATGCGCCGGCGGCGCGGAACTCCGCCAGAACCTCGTCTTCGGTCATGCGTCTGCCCTCGATGAAACACGTCGTTCGGGAAAGAACGATCCTAAAGCAACCGCTGCACGTCGCTGACGACCTTGCGCGCCCTCAGCCCATCGATGATGGCCGTCAGGTGCTTGAGGTCATAGACCTCCAGGTCGATGGTCAGCTCGGTCATGTCGAAGGACGACCGGCGCATGGTGATGTCGTGGATGTTGGCGTCGGTCTGGGCGATGACCTGGCTGATCTGGGCCAGGGTGCCGGGCTCGTTGATCGAGACCACCTTGACACGGGCGGGATAGCGTTCGCCCCGCGCCGACTCCACGTCCCAGCGCACGTCGAGCCACAGTTCCGGCCGGTCCTCGAAATCGGCCAGCGCCGCCGACTGGATCGGGTAGAGCGTGATCGCCTCGCCCGGGGTGAGGATGCCGACGATGCGGTCGCCCGGCACGGCGCCGCCCTCGGCAAAGCGCACGGGCAGGTCGCCGTTGAGGCCCCGGATCGGAATGGCGTTGGTGGCGGGGTCGCCGCCCGGCACCTTGAAGCGGACATTCTGCTCGGAAGCCAGGCCGAACCAGCTGTCGTCGAGGCCGGACGCCGCATGGGCCGACTGCTCGACCTTGAAGTCGGGATAGGCCGCGCGGAGCACGTCGTGCGAACGCATCTCGCCGCGTCCGACCGCGGTGACGACATCCTCGACGTTTCTGCGGGCGAGCCGCTTCAGCGCAGCCTTGAGCACGTCGGTCGAGAAAGGCTTGCCGGCCCGCTCGAAGGCGCGCTCGATGATACGCTGGCCGAGGCCGGCATATTGGGCGCGGCTCGCCGCCTTGGTCCTGCGGCGGATGGCGGCGCGGGCGCGGCCGGTGACCACCAGCGTTTCCCAGGCAGCCGGCGGCGTCTGCTCCGGGGCGGTGACGATCGCCACCTCGTCGCCGTTGTAGAGCTCGGAGAGCAGCGAGGCCGGCCGGCCGTTGACGCGGCAGCCGATGGCGGTGTTGCCGACATCGGTGTGCACGGCATAGGCGAAGTCGATGGCGTTGGCGCCGCGCGGCAGGGTAATCAGCTTGCCCTTGGGCGTGAAGCAGAACACCTGGTCCTGGAACAGCTCCAGCTTGGTGTGCTCCAGGAACTCCTCCGGGCTGTCGCCCTCGGCCAGCATGTCCATGGTGCGGCGCAACCAGGCGAAGGCACGGCTCTCGCCTTCCATCCGGGTGCTGTCGCCGGCCTTGTTGTCCTTGTAGAGCGCATGCGCGGCGATGCCGAACTCGGCGATGCGATGCATCTGCTCGGTGCGGATCTGCAGTTCGACACGCTGCTGGCCCGGGCCGATCACGGTGGTGTGGAGCGAGCGATAGTCGTTCTGCTTGGGCGTGGAGATGTAATCCTTGAACCGGCCGGGCACGAGCGGCCACTTGGTGTGGACCAGGCCAAGGGCGCGGTAGCAGTCCTCGGTGGTGCCGACCAGGATGCGGAAGGCGAAGATGTCGGAGAGCTGCTCGAAGGCGACCTGCTTGCGCTCGGTCTTCTTGAAGATCGAGTAGGGCCGCTTCTCCCGCCCCTTCACCCGCGCCTCGATGCCCCGCTCGGCCAGGCGCGCGCCGAGATCCCGCTCGATCTCGGCAATCAGGGCGCCGTTCTTGCGCTTCAGTCCCTCGAGGCGCTTGACGATGGTGTCGTAATGGGCCGGCTGCACTTCGTGGAAGGACAGATCCTCCAGTTCCTCCCGCATGTCCTGCATGCCCATGCGCCCGGCCAGCGGGGCATAGATGTCGAGCGTTTCCTGGGCGATGCGGGCGCGCTTCTCCGCCGGCATGAAATGCAGCGTGCGCATGTTGTGCAGGCGGTCGGCGAGCTTGACCAGCAGCACCCGCACATCCTCGACGATGGCCAGCAGCAGCTTGCGCAGGTTCTCCGCCTGCTTGGCCTCCTTGGAGACAAGGTCGAGCTTCTTGATCTTGGTCAGGCCTTCGACGAGGGCTGCGATCTCCTTGCCGAAGCGCCTCTCGATCTCGCTGCGGGTGGTGTCGGTGTCCTCGATGGTGTCATGCAGCAATGCTGCCGCGATGGTGGCATCGTCGAGCCTCAGATCGGTGAGCAGCGAAGCCACCTGCAATGGATGCGAGAAATACGGATCGCCCGAGGCGCGTACCTGCTGGCCATGCTGCTGCATGGCATAGACATAGGCGGCATTGAGCAGATCCTCGTTGACCGCCGGATTATAGGCCCGGACCTTGTCCACGAGTTCATACTGCCGCATCAGTCGGAAAGGCGCGCTCACACCGGTCACCAGATTCTGCCACCGGTTCTATTCAATATGGGTGCGGCGCAAAAGAAAAGCGGGCCGATGGCCTCGGCCCGCTGCAAAATCATCGGTCCAGGACTGCGTGGCAGCCGAAGGTCATTCCTCGTCGTCGGAGCCGGTGTCGGCCGGCGGCACCAGGCCCTCGAGCCCGCGCAGCAGATCCTCTTCCGACATGCGGTCGAAGACGATGTTGTCGTCGGACGTGCCGCCGCCGAGCAGGGCGACCGGCTCGGCCTCCGGCTCGTCCACCTCGACATATTTCTGCATCGAGTGGATCAGGTCTTCCTTCAGGTCGGCCGGAGCCAAGGTCGTGTCGGCGATCTCGCGCAGGGCGACGACCGGGTTCTTGTCCCTGTCCCGATCGACGGTGAGCGGGGCTCCGCCGGCGATCATGCGGGCGCGGTGGCTGGCGAGCAGGATCAGCTCGAACCGGTTCTCGACCTTGTCGATGCAATCTTCCACCGTGACGCGCGCCATGGCGAAGCATCTCCTAAACAGATTTCGGGATCAGCCCTGGGCAATACACTGCCGGCGCCGCCAGCGCAACCACCTCAAGCATCGACCTTCAGGACGCCGCGGCGAATCTGGTCCTCCTCGATGGATTCGAACAGAGCCCTGAAGTTGCCTTCGCCGAAGCCGTCGTCGCCCTTGCGCTGGATGAACTCGAAGAAGATCGGGCCGATTACTGTCTTGGAGAAGATCTGCAGGAGGACCCGCGTGGCGCCGCCGTCGACGACGCCCTCGCCATCGATCAGGATGCCGTGCCTCTTCATCCGCTCGAGCGGTTCGGCATGGCCGGCGACGCGGGCATGGGAGCGCTCGTAATAGGTGTCCGGCGGCTTGGGCATGAAGCGCAGTCCCCGCTCGGCGATCGCATCGGTCGAGGCGTAGATATCCTCGGTGCCGACGGCGATGTGCTGGATGCCTTCCCCCTTGTAGCGCCGCAGATATTCCTCGATCTGGCTCTTGTCGTCGGCGCTTTCGTTGATCGGGATGCGGATCTTGCCGCAGGGCGAGGTCAGCGCCCGGCTGGTGAGGCCGGTGAGCTTGCCGGCGATGCTGAAGAAGCGGATCTCGCGGAACCCGAAGGTCTCGACATAGAACCTGTACCAGGTGTCCATGTTGCCGCGCATGACGTTATGGGTCAGGTGGTCGATGTAATGGAAGCCGACACCGCGAGGCGACGGGTCGGCGGCACCGAGCCAGTCGAATTCGGCGGCATAGGGCGAGCCCTTGGCGCCGTAAGTGTCGATGAAATAGAGCAGGGACCCGCCGATGCCGATCACCGCGGGCACGTCGAGCGTCTTGTCGGCGCCGGTGTATGCGGTCGCGCCCAGCGAAACCGCCCGCCGCAGGGCATGATCGGCGTCGACGACGCGCCAGGCCATGGCCGGGGCGCAGGGGCCATGCGCCTCGACGAAGCGCGCGGCGTGGCTGCCGGGCTCGCGATTCAGCACATAGTTGATGCCGCCCTGCCGATAGAGCGAGATATCCTTGCGCCTGTGCCGGGCAACCTCGACATAGCCCATCCGCTCGAACAGGTCCGACAGCGCCGACGGGTCGGAATGGGCGAACTCGACGAACTCGAATCCATCGGTCCCGGCGGGGTTGCTGTCGCTGATCGTGGCCGGCGGAGCGTCATGCGGGAATGGACCCATCGGTCTCCTCCATCATCCCCCAGACGTCGGCCATTCTATGGCGCCTGCCGCACAAAGTCCGTGCAAACTTCGCGCATTGCCCGTGAATTGCGCATGACTCATGCTATGATAATAGAAAATACGCGGATATCATGCATGGATGAGGTCGACATTCGTATCCTGCGAGCGCTGCAGGACGACGGCCGCCTGACCAACAACGACCTGGCCGAGCGGGTCGGGCTCTCCGCCTCGCAATGTTCAAGGCGCCGCGCCGCCCTGGAAGAGGCCGGCGTCATCGCCAGCTATCACGCACGGCTGTCGCCCGAGGCGCTTGGGCTCGACGTGCTGGCCTTCGTGCATGTGACGCTGGCCACCCACTCGCCGGACAATGCCCAGCGCTTCCTGGCGCTGGTCGAAAGCCTCGACCAGGTGCAGGAAGCCTATTCGCTGACAGGAGAGGCCGACTACCTCGTCAAGCTCTCGGTTCCGACGCTGAAGGAGCTGTCGCGGCTGCTCGCCGATGTCTTCCTGCCCCACCCGTCGGTGGCCCATGTCCACTCCTCGATCGTCCTCGACCGGTTGAAACAGACCAGCCGCCTGTCGCTGGAGCACCTCGGCAGAACGCCGAAGGCGATCCCCTGATACGCGAATGTCGGTTGCCCCGGGGGCCGTCCAGTACCGCGAGATCAATCGTGTGGCTTTATCGATAATTCACTTGACGAGGCGGCCTGAGCTCTTGGCAGCTCTCTCGACACGCCACGATTTCGCCGGATATCCTTCGATATACTCTTGACACGGATGGAGAGCGAGCGCAGAGACAGTTCAGCGAATATAAGAATTGATGTAGGAGCTGCGGCCAGCCTTGACATGAGGTTGAGTTGCGAACGGAAGAACGGCCGTCGCCCTTGACTGATGTCGTTCGGGTGCTCTCCAAAACCGATTTTGACACGCTTCTATCCCATTGCCGACACCTCTGAGGAAACACAGGGCCATGCCCACTTCGCAAGAACGTATTGCACTCTTCATCGATGGCGCAAACCTCTACGCAACCGCAAAGAGTCTGGGGTTCGACATCGACTATCGGAAAATGTTGAAGGAATACCAGGGACGAGGCTATCTCGTTCGCGCTTTCTATTACACCGCGCTGATCGAAGATCAGGAATATTCCTCCATCCGACCGCTGATCGACTGGCTCGACTATAATGGCTATTCCGTCGTGACCAAGCCGACCAAGGAGTTCGTCGATTCCGCCGGCCGCCGCAAGGTCAAGGGCAACATGGACATCGAGCTTGCCATCGATGCCATGGAGCTCGCCGACCATATCGACCATATGGTGCTGTTCTCCGGCGACGGCGATTTTCGTTCACTGGTCGAGGCGATGCAGCGCAAGGGCGTGCGCGTCTCCGTGGTGTCGACCATCTCCACCCAGCCGCCGATGGTCGCAGACGAGTTGCGCCGCCAGGCCGACGAGTTCGTCGACCTCATTACCCTCCAGGCGCGGGTCGGTCGCGATCCCGGCGAACGGGCCGCCCGGCCCCAGAACGGCAGCCATCCGGGCGCACCGATGCGCCAATCCCCGGGCTTCGGCGGGCAGACGCCGGGCTTCATGGGAGCCCCGGCCGGCCACGGCAATCCCGACTGAGCCGACCGCCCCATGCCCCGCTCCGTTGCCGCGGCGCCCGGTCCATCGGGCGTACCGGAGAGCGATTGCCAGCTCTGCCCTCGCCTCGCCGGTTTCCGTGCGCGCTGGCGCGCGGCGGAGCCGACATGGTTCAATGCCCCCGTGCCTGATTTCGGCAAGGCGGAGGCGCGGTTGCTGGTGGCAGGCCTCGCGCCCGGCCTGCGCGGCGCCAACCGCACCGGCCGTCCCTTCACCGGCGACTATGCCGGCGACCTGCTCTATGCGACGCTGGCCGAGTTCGGCTTCGCCGCCGGCAGCTACGACGAACGGCCGGACGACGGCCTGACGCTGATCGACTGCCGCATCGCCAACGCCGTCCGCTGCGTGCCGCCCGAGAACAAGCCCACGGGCACCGAGATCGCGACTTGCCGCCGTTTCCTTGCCGCCTCCCTCGCCGCCATGCCGCGCCTTACGGCAATCCTGGCACTCGGCCGCATCGCCCATGACAGCGTCGTGACGGCCCTGGGCGCCCGGCCGGCACATCATGCCTTCGCCCATGGTGCCCGGCACTCGATCGGGCGCCTGCGGCTCTACGACAGCTATCATTGCTCGCGCTACAACACCAACACCGGCCGGTTGACGGAACGGATGTTCCGCGACGTGTTCGCGGCGATCCGGCGCGACCTCGACGCCGCGCCGGCGGCATAGGCCCGACAGCAGGCGCGCGCAGTCAACCGATGCCCGCCTTCACGGCGAGGAAATCGAGCAAGGCGCGCTGGCCGGGATAGATGGCGTGCACTTCTTCCATGTCCGCAGGGTTGCAGGCATCGAGCACCGGCTGGAGCCGACCGGCAGCGATGTCGTCGCGGGCCAAGAAGGCGATCAATCGGGGCGAGTACGCACCCACCAGCATCGAGCCTCCCCGTGACTGGCACTGGCCCGGACGCTGCCGTCGGCGGGGAAGCACGGCTGTCTCGCCCTCGCGCAAGAGCGGCCGGCCCTCGACGGCACAGGCATGAACCAATACCGGTGCGGTTGTGCCCCCGGAACGGCAATGGTCGCCACGGTCACGGCCATCCCTGCCGAGTTGCACCGGCGCCGGATCATGCCCTGACCGCGGCGCCCTGCTGCGCGCTCCTCAGGAGACGACCACCTTGCGGTAGAGATGCCAGGTGGCATGGCCGAGCACCGGCATGACCACGGCCAGGCCGACGAAGAACAGCAGCGAGCCGGCCAGCAGCCCGGCCGCGACGATCAGGCCCCACAGCGCCATCATCGCCGGGTTGGTGCGCACGGCCTGGAAGGAGGTGCACATCGCCGCCACCACATTGACATGGCGATCGAGCATCAGCGGGAAGGAGACGACGCTGATCAGCAGCGCCACGACGGCGAACAGGAAGCCGACGCCGTTGCCCAGCAGGATCATCGCCCAGCCGGCCGGCGTGGTCAGGACGTCGTCGATGAAGCCCGAGATGGTGGCGGGCATCTCGGCGCCCATGGTCCAGTTGTAGATCAGCATCGCCGCTCCGAGCCAGGCGATGAACCAGACCATCAGCACCAGGCCGAGAATGGCGATGCCGCCGATCGCCGGCGACTTGCGGACATCGAGAGCGTGCGACCAGGCCGTATCGAGACCGAGCTCGCGCCGGCGGCTGATTTCGTAAAGGCCGATGGCGGCGAAGGGGCCGATCAGCGCGAAGCCTGCAAGCAGCGGGAAGAGCAGCGGCAGCACGTCGTAGCCGACGGCCAGACGGCCGAGGAACACGCCGGCCAGCGGATAGATGAAGCCGAGGAACAGAAGGTGGCTCGGCTGCGCCAGGAAATCCGCCGTCCCCTGGCGCAGGGACGCTTCGATATCGGCCCAGCCGATACGGCGGACCGGCAGGGGCGCGAGGCTCACGCCGGCATCGGGAAGCAGGTGCTGGGAAAACGGCAGATGCAGATTGGTCATGGCGATCGTCCCGCCCGGTTTGAGCGGCCGCGACAAGGGCGGCGTGACGGATCCTCCGGCCGGCCGCCATTGGCGTCGAGCCTCAACTCCATGCCGATCCGTTCTACACCGCATGCAGGACCGTGTCGCCCCGCCCCCCGCTCACGTTTTGGGGAGCGGCCGGAGCACGAGGCCGCTCGGAACGAGCGCGGGACGGGGCGGCGGGAACTAGCCTTTGTCCCGCAGCAGCCGCCCCTTCTCCCGGTCCCAATCGCGCTTCTTCTCGGTCTCGCGCTTGTCGCCCAGGGTCTTGCCGCGCGCCAGCGCGATCTCAACCTTGGCCCGGCCGGCCTCGTTGAAATAGAGCTTCGTCGGCACGATGGTCAGGCCGCTGCGCTGCACGGCGCCGATCAGCTTGCTGATCTGGCGCTTGTGGAGCAGGAGCTTGCGCGGGCGCTTGCGCTCATGATTGAAGCGGTTGGCCTGCAGATATTCCGGGATATCGGCATTGAACAGCAGGAGCTCCTCGCCGGATGGTCCGGCATAGCTCTCGCCGATCGTGGCCTTGCCGAGGCGCAGCGACTTCACCTCGGTTCCGGTCAGGGCAATGCCGGCCTCGAAGGTTTCGAGGATCTCGTAGTTGAAGCGCGCCTTGCGGTTGTCGGCAACGAGCTTCTTCGCCGCCTGTCTGTCCGTCATCGATTCATCCGTTGATCAGCCCGGCATGCACCATGGCCGCCTTGATCGCCGCGCGGGTCGGCCCGGTCACGGGCAGGAGCGGCAGGCGCACCTCCTCGTTGCCGCGGCCGAGATGGGCGAGGCCGCACTTGGCCCCGGCCAGGCCAGGCTCCAGGAAGGTCGCCGCATGCAGCGGCACCAGCCGGTCCTGGATGGTCAGGGCGGCGGCATAGTCGCCCCTGAGGCTTGCCGCCTGCAGCTCCGAGCACAGCCGCGGCGCGATGTTGGACACCACCGAGATGCAGCCGACGCCGCCGGCGGCATTGAAGGCGAGCGCCGTCATGTCCTCGCCCGAGAGCTGGATGAAGTCGGGCCCGAGCGCCTGGCGCTGCTGGCTGACGCGGGCGAGGTTGCCCGTGGCATCCTTGACACCGGCGATGTTCTTCAGCTCGTAGAGCCGCTTCATCGTGTCGACCGACATGTCGACCACCGAGCGCGGCGGGATGTTGTAGATGATGATCGGGATGCCGATCGCGTCGTTGACCGCCTTGAAGTGCTGGTACAGCCCCTCCTGGGTCGGCTTGTTGTAGTAGGGCGTGACCACCAGCACCGCATCCGCGCCGGCCTTTTCGGCGTGGCGGGCAAGGTCCACGGCCTCGACGGTGTTGTTCGAGCCGGCGCCGGCGATCACCGGCACGCGGCCCTTCGCCTCGTCGATGCAGATCTCGACGACACGCTTGTGCTCGGCGTGGCTGAGCGTCGGGCTCTCGCCGGTGGTGCCGACGGGTACGAGGCCGTTCGTGCCTTCGGCGATCTGCCAGGAGACATGGTCGCGGAAGGCCTGCTCGTCCAACGCGCCATCCCGAAACGGCGTGATCAAAGCCGTGAACGAACCCGTGTATCGTGCCATCGCCATCATACCTGCTCCGCGCTCCGGCTCGGCCTCGCCCCGTCCGGAACAGGCAGGCATATACGAGCGACGGACGCAACGAAAGAGCGGCGGCCGTCAAACTGCGATGTCGTCGGCCGTCATCCTCGCCGCAGGCTCGGGCCGGAGCGCGCCCGCGGCGCCGACATCGGCACACGCTCCACCCGCGGTCGAGGCGTCGCCCCTGGAGCGGCATGGCCGGTTGCATCGCCGGGACCGCAAGGAGCAGCCGTGCCGCGGGAAACGGCCCGCGTGGAACGGCGGGGGCAGCCTGGGGGTGGGCGCGGGCGCCGCAATCTGTTAACCATGATGTGCGCCAGCCGGGCTCCGCCCGGCTTGGTTCACGGATCGTCAACGCGGAGGCGAGAAAACGGTGCTTCGACGCTGGGCGTGAATGTCGGATCGGGATGTGGGGCCGGTCCGGCTTCCCGTCCGGCCACGCAGACTCCGCGGGGTCGCCGAGCCTGTCCGATGGATGGTGCTTCGGAATCCCGCCCGGGTTTCAGCAAGAAGGCCGTCTCGATGATGCTGATGCGCATCCTGTCCGGAACATCCCTGTTCGCCCTGATCCTGGGAGGCGCCGTCGCCGCGCCGATCTCGCCGATCGGCGATGCAACGCGGCCGACGCCGCCGGTCGTGGCGGTGAAGAACACGGATGTCACCGGCTCGCTCGGCTCCGGCGTGCCGGCTGCTCCAAGCGCCCAGCTCGCCATGCTCAAGGCCGCGATCGCTGCCTACAAGCGCGGCGACCTCGGCGGCGGCGATGCGGCCGCCCGCGCGATCAGCGATCCGGCCGCCCGCGCCACTGCGGAATGGATCGCCATCCGCACCGCCTCGCGCCAGATCGGCTATCCCCGTATCGCCCGCTTCCTGACGAGCTTTCCCAACTGGCCGTCGGCCAAAAGCATCCGCGCCCGCGGCGAGGAGGCGCTCTACAATGACGGGATCGACGATGCGACCGTGCGCGCCTCCTTCGTCGCCCAGCAGCCGCAGACCGACGAAGGCAAGGTCGCCCTGGCGCGTGCCCTGCTCCGGGCCGGCGACCGCAACGGCGCGGCCAGGCTGATCCGCGACGCCTATCGCAACGACAGCCTCTCCGGCTCGCTCGAGAGCGACATCCTCAAGGGATTCGGCGGACTTTTGAGCCGCGCGGACCTGCGCTATCGCGCCGATCGCATGATCTATGACGGCAATTACGGCGAAGGCCTGCGCGCCGCCCAGCGTGCCGGCGCCGACGTTACGGCGCTGGCCAAGGCTCGCATCGCGGTGGTGAGGAAGGCGGGCAATGCCGGCGCTCTGCTGGCGGCCGTGCCGGCAAGCATGCGCTCGGACCCGGCCTATCTCTTCGCCCGCGTCTCCTATCTGCGCCGCGCGGACAAGGGGAAGGAAGCCGCCGCGATCCTGCTCAAGGCTCCGCGCGACGCCGAGTCCCTGGTTCGCCCCGACGAATGGTGGACGGAACGCCGCCTGGTTGCGCGCCAGCTTCTCGACGCCGGCGATTTCCGCACCGCCTACACCATCGTCTCCGCCTATACCGGCGAGAGCGACCAGACACGCATGGAGGCGGAGTTCCATTGCGGCTGGATCGCGCTGCGCTTCGTCGGCGACTCCAAGACCGCGGCCCGGCACTTCGCCCGGGTGTCCGAGATCGCCTCGCGGCCGATCTCGCAATCGCGCGGCGCCTACTGGCAAGGCCGGGCAGCCGAGGCCATGGGCGACAAGGCCGCCGCCAACCGCTACTACGGCGCCGCCGCACGCTATTCGACCACCTATTACGGCCAGATCGCTCGAGCGCGGCTCGGCCTGTCCAGCCTCGACCTCCGCCCCCTGCCCGAGGCCTCCGCGGCGACCCGCGCCGCCTTCAACGGCCTGCTGGCGCCGCGTGCCATCGCCATGCTCTACGACCTCGGCGAGCGTGACTTCGCGCGCATCCTGGTCACCGACATGGCCAACCGGCTGCAGGACTCCGAACAGATCGCCCTGCTCGCCGGCCTCGTCTCGCGCAACAACGACCCCAAGGCGTTGCTCGGCATCGGCAAGTCCGCCACCCAGCGCGGCCTGCCGCTGGAAACCATCGCCTTCCCGACCAGCGGCATCCCCTCCTACCGCTCCGTCGCCGACGTCGAGCGCGCCGTCGTCTACGGCATCGCCCGCCAGGAGAGTGAGTTCAGCCACGACGTCGTCAGCCATGCCGGCGCCCGTGGCCTGATGCAGGTGATGCCCTCCACGGCCAAGGCCACCGCCAAGGCGGCCGGCCTGGCCTTCGACGCCAGCCGCCTGACCCGCGATCCCGCCTACAACGCGCAGATCGGCTCGGCCCATCTCGGCGAGCTTATCGGCAAGTTCAACGGCTCCTACATCATGGCCTTCGCTGCCTACAATGCCGGCCCCACGCGCGTGGCCGAATGGGTCAGCACCTATGGCGACCCGCGCGACTCGCGTATCGACCCGATCGACTGGGTGGAGCGCATTCCCTATTCCGAGACGCGCAACTACGTGCAGCGGGTGATGGAGAACGTGCAGGTCTATCGTGCCCGCCTCGGCTCCAAGTCAGCCCTGCTGATCGACAAGGATCTGCGCCGCGGCGCAGTGCGCTGAGGCGCCGGCTGCGGCCGCCCGCAGGGTGCGGCGCCCCGCTCGCCCTGTCCGGTGCCGCCGGCCGGAACGCGCACTCCGTCATAGGCTTCCATCGGACATAGGCTTCCACCGGATCAGGCTCCGCCGGTGGATTTTCGGGAACCCGGCCGGCACAATGCGGTCAGGCCGTCCGGCCGGCGGGCGGCGCAACCCAACCGTGCCCGCTCATGATCCTCGACGCTCCCTGGACCGACTTCTGGTATTCCTCCGCCGACGGCCTGAAGCTCTACGCCCGCGACTATGGCCGGCGCGACGCGGCCGCCTCGCCGGTGATCTGCCTGCCGGGGCTGGCGCGCAGCTCGGTCGATTTCCACGAACTGGCCTCGGCCCTGGCGACCGACTCCGACCATCCGCGCCGGGTTCTTGCCCTGGACTATCGCGGCCGTGGCCGCTCGGATCGTGATCCCGACCCGAAGAAATACGACCTCGCCGTGGAGAATGCCGACGTACAGGCGCTGCTCGCCGCCGCCGGAATCGAACGCGCCGCCTTCATCGGCACGTCGCGCGGCGGCATGCATGTCATGCTGCTGGCGGCGACGCGCAAGGCTGCGATCGCCGCGGCGGTGCTGAACGATATCGGCCCGGTGATCGAAATGGCCGGCCTGCTGCGGATCAAGACCTATGTCGGCCGCCTGCCGGCGCCGGGGAGCTTCGAGGATGCGGCAGCGGTGCTGAAAGCCGCCATGGCCGGCAGCTTCCCGGCCTTCTCAGGCGCGGACTGGGAGCGCCTCGCCCGGCGCAGCTTCGTGGCGCGGAACGGCCGCCTCGAAGCCGACTATGATCCGGCGCTGACCGCCGCCCTGGAGGCGCTGTCGCCGGACAGGCCCCTGCCCCCGCTCTGGCCTTTCTTCGACGCCCTCGCGGGCGTGCCGCTGCTGGCGATCCGGGGCGAACGCTCCGACATCCTGTCGGAGGAGACGCTGGTCGCAATGCGGACGCGAAGGCCCGACATGGAGACGCTGATCGTACCCGGGCAAGGCCACGCGCCGGTGCTGTGGGCGGACGAGGTGATCAGGGTGATCGCAGGTTTCATCCAGCGGTCGGCAAGGTAACCCGGATCGACGGATCGAAGGACCGGCGGCTTGCCATGAGGCACCTAAACGCAGAAAAGCCCGGCTTGCACCGGGCTTTCCAAGAAGTACGGCTGATCTGAATCAGAAGGTCCGCTTGAGGCGGAGGCCACCCTGCCAGGCGTCGCTGCTGCCGCCCAGGACATTATCCTTATAGTCGGAATTGTTGACATCGACGTTGGTGTAGGACACCTCGGCGCCGAGCGTCAGGCCGGGCGTGATCGTGTAGGTGGCATTGGCACCCACGGTGTAGGCCGAGAAGTCAGGAGCAGTGATAACCCCGCGCAGCGTACCCTGGCTATAGTCGACATAGCTGCCGAACCCGACCAGGACCAGAGCCGGCGTCACGTTCACGCCGATTTCACCGGTAACCGACCAGCCCGTGCCAGCGTCAGTCCGCCCGTCGAGGCTGACGGCATAATCATACGCGCCGAACGAATAGTTGTTGCCGTTGATGTTGAGGCTATAAGACGGGGAGCCGAGATAGTTGGCAGCGCCATCGGCATACACGCCTTCCACCACGACCCAGCCGCCGCCCGCGAACGGCAGGTTGACAACCAGCGAACCGCCGGCCGCCCAGCCCCACTCGCTACCCGCGTTTTCGTTCTCAAAGGTCGTCTGATGCGAAGCGGCGAAGGCCGCGACCTTACCCCAGCTCTGCTCGAACTTGAGCTGGCCGACGACGTCGGGAACCCGCTTGCCGCCGTAACCGAGAGCGGTGACCGTCTCTTCCTGGACGATGCCGGGATTGAGCGGGTCCGGAACCAGGACCTTGATCGATTCCGAATCGAGCATCGCCTGATGCTCGCCGCCGTCTTCGATCGACAGCGTTGCCGAGAAGCCACCGCCGAAGGTCGCGGTGTAGGCGAGCAGGTTCACTGTCGACTGCGACGTGTAGTACGGCGCGAAGATCGTGTCGCCGTAGTCGTTGTCGTAGATGCCGAAGAACGTGTGAGCGTAACCGGCGGTCAGGCCACCGAGCTGGATGAACGCCTTGTCGATGCTGAAGTCGGATCCGCCATCGGGACCGACGAAGCCGGACTTGCCGGCGCGGGCGTTGATCTGGAAGAACGAGCGCAGCAGGCCGTATTCGGTCTGGGTGCGGGCATCGAACTTCACGCGGCCTTCCGTCGTGAAATCGTAGGCGTTGGTCTGCCGGTAGCCGGCGGTGTCATAGAAGCGGTAATCGGCACGGATTTCGCCCGAGATGCGCAGGCAGGTGTCGGTGCCGGGGATGTAGAAGAAGCCCTCACCGAACTCGGTGCAGACCTTAACGTATTCAACCGCTTCCGCCTTCGTCATCGGCAGATCGGCAGCCTGGGCAGCACCAACGGTCACCAGACCGGCAGCGGCGCCGAGGAGAAGAGACTTCATCGTCATAGGATGACCTCCAAGACTATTATCGTTTGATCCGAAGCACCGCTTTCACGCTTTGGCTTCCGACCGGTTCGCGAGACCCCGGTTTCCCCAACTTTGCGGTCGGCGTTCCGGACACGACCCAACTTTGTGAATCGATGATCGCAGCCTACTCATCGGCGCAGACGGAACAACAGGCATCGCCCCGGTTTTGCCCAGATGCCGTCTCTTTGCCGCCGTGTGTCACCAAAAGGCCACAGCGTTTCGGGCTGACGGGGACGCTTCGTAAACAAGGCGTTACCAGTTCCTTACCGCATCCTTAACGCGATCCAACAGCGGGACAGATCTTTACGATTCTTCAATCGGTTCGCCCGCCGGCTCGTACAATTTCCGGCTTCGGCCGGGCCCCGGTCCGAGGCAAGATTGTGTTCGGATCCGTCCGGATGCGAAGTCCGTTTCAGCGGGCCGGGCGGCCACCGAGGCTGGGCGAACTCGGCAGCGTGAGCGGGGCGCCCCGCATTCGGGAACCGGCGTTGCGCAACCCCGCGCCCCAACGGCCGAGGCCGCGTCGGCGACTCGCCTGCGGCCGCTTTCCCGGTGCTCGTTCCGGCCTTGGACAAGAAGCTGAAATCTCGCCGATTTCCGACCTATCCCAGCGAGGCGTCCCATTGCACCACCTTCTGCGAGCGGACTCGCGGCGGTGTCCAATAATATCCGCCCCGCCGAAACCGGATATGGCCGAATAATATATGGAGCCCGGTCCGCACGGGGATTTGCGTATTCATTCAGTATCATACACGTGCGCTCCCCGACCGCGAAATCTCGGAGTCCGTGTACTACGCGGCCTTCGCTCCCCCTCCATTCCGCCGTTGTTGGGATGATCGTTGGGTTCTTCGGTGTGCCGACTGCAGATTCGATATTTATTTCAATCGATTAATCGTCCCTCACGGCGGAAGCGGTTGAATATGTGAAGGTCTGCACCGAGTTCGGTGAGGGCTTCTTCTACATCCCCGGCACCGACACCTGCCTGCGGCTCAGCGGCGAACTCCGCGCCGAGTACCTCGCCTTCGGCTCGGACTATTGGGGCGCCGGCACCAAGGACGGCGACCGCTACGACTTCCGGACGGAAGCCCGGCTGAAGTTCGACGCCCGCACCCAGACCGAGTACGGCCTGCTGCGCTCCTACATCCAGATGAACATCTATTCGGGCAACACCAACCGCCCCGGCGGCGACGGCAACTCGTTCCAAGGCAAGATCGACAAGGCCTTCATCCAGTTCGGCGGTCTGACCGCCGGCTTTGCCCACTCGTTCTTCGGCTTCTACGACAACGAGTACGGCGACACGATCTTCGCCGGCTATTATGCGCCCCAGGATACGGTGAACCTGATCGCATACACCGCGACCTTCGGCGGCGGCTTCTCGGCGACGCTGTCGATCGAGGACGGCGGCGAGCACAACTACCAGTTTGCCCAGGGCGTCCCCATCATCGACCCCGTCACAGGGGCAATCATCGGTCAGGAGCCGGTCAACGGCACCTATGGCGGCAAGCGCATTCCGGACGTCGTCGCTCAGTTGCGCCTCGACCAGGAGTGGGGCAAAGTGGCGCTCTCCGGCGCGCTGCATGACACGCGCTTCTCGGAGGAGCAGACCACGAAGGATCAGAAGTTCGGCTGGGCGGTCGGCGGCTCGGTCGCAGTCAACCTGCCCTTCGCGGCCGGCGCCTATGTCGTCCTGGAAGGCGTCTACGCCGATGGCGCATCCGACTATCTCGGCCGCCCGGGAGCGGCCTATGACTACGGGGTGAATTCGTTCGGCGGCACCGACAGCGGCAAGGGCTGGTCGATCACCGGTGAAGCCGGCGTGAACGTCACCCCGGCCCTGCAGCTGATCGCCTTCGGCAGCTATGTCGACTACGAGAACGGCAACATCCCCGGCTTCACGGCCGACGGCAACAACATCTCCAGCATCATCGTGCGGGACTTCAAGGCCTGGGTCGCTGGCGCGAACGCGACCTACACCGTCGTTCCCGGCCTGACGATCGCGGGCGAAGTGTCGTACCAGTCGACCGAGTACGACAACAACGAAGGCCTGATCAACTTCAAGGACGACAACTACTGGCAGGGCGGCGTCCGCATCAAGCGGACCTTCTGATCCCGTCCAGCTTCCATCGTCGCAGGAAGGGCCCGGCTCACGCCGGGCCCTTTCGCTTGTCCGGTCAGGCGCCGGCGGTGACGCGGTCGCCTGCCCCGGTCCGGCTCGGCCGCGCGGCCACAATGCGGCTCGTCCCGTGGCTGCTCAGGCAATAGTCAGCCCAGGCGTCCATCAGCTTCCGTCGCTTTTCCAGCGCGTCACCCCGGCGATAGGCCCGCTCGGTCTGGTCGCCGACGGTATGGGCGAGGGCGGCCTCGGCGATCTCCCGCGGGAAATGCGTGGCCTCGCCGCACCAGTCGCGAAAAGTGGAGCGGAACCCATGCACGGTCACGTCGGCTTCGAGGCGCTTGGGCAGCGTGCTCAGCGTGGTGTCCGACAGCGGCCGCGCACCTCTCGAACTCACGAACACGAAGTCGGCCGTTTCGCGCAGGCTCGCCATGTGGCGCAGGATCGCGAGCGCCCGGTCCGACAGAGGCACGCGATGCTCACGCCCGGCCTTCATCCGCCGGGCCGGCACCGTCCATAGCCTGGCCTCGAAGTCGATCTCGCTCCAGCAGGCGCCGCGCACCTCGCCCGACCGGGCCGCGGTGAGGATGGCAAACTCGAGGGCCAGGGCCGGCACGCTGGACGTCTCCTGCAACCGACTGACGAAGCTGGGCAATTCCGGATAGGCCAGGGCGCGGTGGTGGCCGCGCGACAATTTTTGCGGTGCCGGCAGCAGGTTGCGCAGGTGCCCCTTCCACAGCGCCGGGTTCTCGCCGGCGCGATGGCCGAGCGCCTTGGCGGCATCGAGAACCTGCTCGATCCGGCCCCGCAGCCGAGCGGCAGTCGCCGGCTTGGTCGTCCAGATCGGCTTCAGCACCGCCAGCACATGCTGGGTGGTGATCCGGTTGACCGGTACCGGCCGCAACGCCGCAGCTTCCTCGGTCAGCGTCGTCGTCCACTGCCCGACATGCTTGCGGCTGCGCCAGCTTGCCGACATCGACTCGATGAATTCGTCCGCCACCTCGCCGAAGCTGGGCACGCTGCGCTGGTCGCGTCGCGCCTCGATCGGGTTGACGCCGCCGGCCACCAGTTCGCGAGCGCCCCTCGCCAGCTCACGGGCTCGGGCAAGGGAAACGTCACGCAGGCCGCCGAGGCCCATCTCGTTCAATTTTCCGTTCTGGCGGAACAGGAACACCCAACGCTTGGCACCCGATCTGTCAACAACCAAGTAAAGATTGCCACCGTCGGCGTGCCGCCCAGGTCTTGTCAGCGTTAAAATTCCGCGAGCGTTCAATCTATTTGTTTGAATGGCCATGTATTCACCCTAACGAATACCCTAACAGATCACAGACACCACGCAATGGTGCCGCCGATTTTCATGCAGAAAATCGGCCTATACATATCAAGACACAACGTCTCGTATTTTATTTTTTTATAATACGCAACGACTCGTATTGAAATTTTTTGCGAGCATCCGTGCAGGCGGCCGCGACCAGATCCACGCCGGACCCACACCGGCGCCAATCCGTTCGCCCGCTGCCGCAGTCAGACCTCCATACCTGTCATGTCGGGGCGCACGAACGGCGTGTTTCGGGCTGAGGCGGCGTCGCAGTCGCCTGCTCCGGCCACGCCACAGCCTCGAATAAGACCGCCCTCTTCGGGAAAAGCATCGCCGAGAACGACCGGGAGTCGCCCTTCGCCCCCGCTCGGCGCGAATTTCTCCGTGCGGAATTGGTGCGAAACTATGACAATTTCGCGTCGAAAAAGTGCAACCGCGCCCCATCGTCCCCCGGACGGCCTAGCCGGCGGCGACCTCGGACTGCATGGCGGCAGTTTCGATCCTGACTCGCCGCTCGTTGATGGCGATATAGCCTTCCGCATCCGGGAACCCACCGCCGAACGCGTCCTGCGCATAGCCCCAGAACAGATCGCGCAACGCTGCGGCGAGGCGGGCAGCAGAGAAATCGATACACAACCCTCGATTGAAGAAGCCGTCCCCGGCCAGGGTCAGCAGGTCCCGGTCGTCGGCAGGGCCGAAACCGCCGTTGACGGCCAGGCTGGCCAGGTCGGCGATGGGCAGGCCGAAGCCGGCATATTCCCAATCGATCAGCCAGAGGCGGCTGCCGTCATCGATGAAATTGCCGGCATGGACATCGTTGTGGGCGAAGCCGCCGGGCTGGCGGGCCAGCAGCGCCAGGGAGCGCCGGATCCGCCCGGCCTGGCCGCGGATCCTCGCCCGCCAGCGGTTCGGTCGTGCGGTCAGCAGGCGCCGATAGTGCGCCAGGATCGCCGCCGGCGTGCGGTCGAGGCGCGGACCGTCATAGAAGCCCGGCAGGACGGTGCGGCAGGCCGCAAGCACGAAGGCGACCCGGCGGAGCATATCCGGTCGCACGAGATCGGCGGCCTCCAGAGTGCGCCCGGCGACATGGCGCAGCACCAGCGCCCCCGCCTCGGCATGGACGAGCTCGGGGCAGAGGCCGGCGCGGGCGGCCGCTCGCGTCGCGGCGATCTCGGCCTGCCGATCGACCGGATGGGGCGACGCCGATCGGCCGATGCGGACGACGAAGCGCTCGCCGGCGCAATGCACGATAAAATTGCAATTGCTGAGGCCACCCGGCAGCGGCGCGATGTCGACCGGAGCCCGCCAGCACGGCAGGGATGCGATGCGGCTCTCCAGCAGAGCGATGTCGCCCCTTGCCGACGGCGCGGGGCCGGGCCGGGGCGGCGAGGCTTCGGAGCACTGCTTGGACATGTCGAATGATCCGTCGCCGCTTGCGGTGCAACGGGACCCGGTTCGGCGGATCCGGCTGCAGTCCCGCAGGGGGCGGGCCTTCGATATCACCAGATCGTGATGGTTGTCGCGGGCAGAAAACCCCGCCGGTTACGGCAACCGGCGGCGGGATGGGCGTTCGATTGCCGGCGAATCAGTCCCCCGACACCGGCTCCCGCCCCAGGCAGATGCCGCCGGCGCCCCGGCGGGGCAGCACCACGAATGCTCGCATCGGCCTTTCGGGGGGTGGCGGCGCCTGCGGGGAAAGCAGCACGGCCGCCTCCCCCGCTCTCGGGACGGGCCCGTCAGACCTTGCCTTCCAGCGCCTTGCGATAGAGCCTCAAAGCACCGGCCCGGGTCAGCTTCACCGGATTGCCGCCGGCCGTCGGGTCCTTCGGCGCCATCTTCGACATCAGGTCGAACTTGCCGTCGTCGACCTTGAGGCCGGCGAGGGTGTGCGGCACGCCGAGTTCCTCGCGCAGCGCCAGCGTCCAGTCCAGGAAGGCGGAGAAGCGGGGCTTGAGGCCGGCAAAGGCGGCGAGGCGCTCGATCTTCTCCTTCACCGCCCTCTTGTTGAAGGCCAGGACGTAGGGCATGAACACGGCGTTGGTCAGGCCGTGATGGGTGTCATACAGCGCGCCCACCGGATGCGACAGAGCGTGGATGGCGCCGAGCCCCTTCTGGAAGGCGGTGGCGCCGATCACCGCGGCCGACATCATCTGGGCGCGAGCCTCGATGTCGGTGCCGTCCTTGTAGGCGCGCGGCAGATATTCCCTCACCAGGCGCACGCCCTCCACCGCCATGCCCTCGGCCATCGGATGGTAGAAAGGCGAGCAATAGGCTTCCAGGCAATGGGCCAGGGCGTCGAGGCCGGTGCCGGCGGTGATGTGCCTGGGCATGCCGACGGTGAGCTCCGGATCGCAGATCGTCACCTTCGGCATCATCAGCGGATGGAAGATCACCTTCTTGGTGTGGGTCTTCTCCTGGGTGATCACCGAGGCTCGGCCGACCTCCGAGCCGGTGCCGGCGGTGGTCGGCACGGCAACGGTCGGGGCGATGCCCTTGGGGTCGGCCCTTGTCCACCAGTCGCCGATGTCCTCGAAATCCCACATCGGCCGCTTCTGGCCGGCCATGAAGGCGATGGCCTTGCCGGCATCGAGGCCGGAACCGCCGCCAAAGGCGACCACGCCGTCATGCCCGCCCTTCCGCAACACCTCGATACCGGCATAGACGTTGGACTCGACCGGGTTCGGCTTGACGTCGGAGAAGATGTCGGCCTTGAGGCCCGCCGCCTTCAGGCTGTCGAGCGCCGCCCGGGTCATGGGCTGCGTCGCCAGGAAAGGATCGGTGACCAGCAGCGGCGCCTTCATGCCCGCGGCTTCGCAGGCATTGGCGAGCTCGGAGATGCGGCCGGCGCCGAAGCGCAGGGCGGTGGGATAGCTCCAGTTGGCTCTGGGGGAGTTTGCTGAGGACATGGCCGTTTCCGATTCGCCGGCGCCGCGCCGGCCTGTTTGCCAGGGGATGCCGGCCCGACGGGCCGGCGGCACGCGGGAAGGCCGGTCCCGGGAGAGGACCGGCACAGGGATCAAAGGGTACGCAGGTGGTAGCTCTTGGGCTGAGTCAGCGCGTCGAAGCCGAGCTTCGAGAGGCCGGCCCCTCGCCCGGTATCCTTGACCCCCGTCCAGGTCAGGCCCGGATCGAGATAGTCGCAGCGGTTCATGAATACCGTGCCGGTCTCGATCTCGGCACCGATGCGCTCGGCCGCATCGATGTCCTGGGTCCAGATCGCCGCGGTGAGGCCGTAGGGCGAATCGTTCATCAGGCCGATCGCTTCCTCGTCCGACTTGACCTTCATGATGCCGACGACGGGCCCGAAGCTCTCCTCGCGCATCACCGACATGGAATGGTCGACCTCGGTGAGGACCTGGGGGGCGAGATAGGCGGTGTTGCCGACATCGGCCTTCTGGGTCGACACGTCGATATGGGCCTTGGCGCCCTTGGCCAGCGCCTCGGCGGTCTGCTTCCTCACCCAGTCGGCGAAGCGGACATTGGCCATGGGGCCGAGGGTCGTCGCCTCGTCCAGCGGGTTGCCCAGCACATAGCCGCGCGTCAGGTCGACGAAGCCGTCGACGAAACGATCGTAGAGGCTCTCGTGGACATAGACCCGCTCGATGCCGCAGCAGCATTGGCCGGAATTGTAGAAGGCACCGTCGACCAGGTTTTCGACAGCGTGCGTCAGGTTGGCGTCGGCGCGGACATAGGCCGGATCCTTGCCGCCGAGCTCGAGCCCGAGCGTGGTGAAGGTGCCGGCCGCCGCCTTCTCAATGGCGCGCCCGCCGGCGACCGAGCCGGTGAAGTTGCAATGGTCGACCCGGCCGCCCTCCAGCAGCTTCGAGGTCTGCTCATGGGTGAGGACGAGGTTCTGGAAGACGCCCTTGGGCAGGCCGGCAGCGTCCATCGCCTTCTGGAAGCGCTCGCCGACCAGGATGGTCTGAGAGGCATGCTTGAGGATCACCGCATTGCCGGCGATCAGGGCCGGGGCGACGGTGTTCACCGCGGTCATGAAGGGGTAGTTCCAGGGCGCGACCACCAGCACCAGCCCGAGCGGCTCGCGCTTGATGGCGCGGCGGAAGCCCGGCCGGTCGTCATCGGGGACCGTCGGCGCCAGGCTCGCCTCGGCGATGCGGACCATGTAGCGCACGCGTTCCTCGAAGCCGCGGAACTCGCCGCCATAGCGCACCGGCCGGCCCATCTGCTGGGCGAGCTCGGGCACGACCTCCTGGTTCATCGCCAGCATGGCGTCCAGGAACTTCAGCACGTAGTCCGAACGCTCCTGGACGGAGAGCCTGCGCCAGGCCTTCTGGGCGAACCGGGCGGCGACGAGCGCGGCCTCGATCTCGCTGTCGCTCACGGCAGGCCGGCGGACCAGCTCCTTGCCGTCGATGGGGGAGATGCAGACGATGTCGGTCATGATGCTTCTCTCATGCGCCGCCGGGGCTCCCCCGACCTGTCGCGCCGATTTCGAACCGAGGGCGCCCGCGCCGGGGCGCGCGGCGGCGAGGCGGACGCCGAAACAATCTTAGATGATCTCGAAATACCGCTCCATCTCCCAATCGGTGATGGCCTTGCGGAATTCCCGCTCTTCCCATTCGCGGGTGGCTGCATAGTGATCGACGAAGGCATCGCCGAACAGGGCCCGCGCCGGCTTCGACACTTTCAGCCTGCCGGCAGCCTCGATCAGGCTGCGCGGCAATTGCCGCTTCTTCGGGAACCTGACGTCGTAGGACGATCCCATGACCGCCGCATCCGGCTCGATCCTGTTCTCGATGCCCCACAGGCCCGAACCGATGGCGGCGGCGAGCGCGATATAGGGATTGATGTCGGCGGCGGCGACGCGGTACTCGACCCGCTGCGATTTCTCCGAGCCGGGAATGACACGCAGCGCCGTGGTGCGGTTCTCCACCCCCCAGCTGGCGTCGGTCGGCGCCCAGAACCCTGGAATCAGCCGGGTGTAGGAGTTGACGGTGCAGGCGACCATCGCCAGCAGTTCGGGCATCAGCGCCTGCTGGCCGCCGACGAACCAGCGCATCTCGTCCGACATCGCATGGGGCTTGGTCTTGTCGTGGAAGACGCCCTTGCCGGTCTTGAGGCTTTGCAGCGAGGCGTGGAGATGACCGGACTGGCCCGGCCAGTCGCGCGACCACTTGGCCATGAAGGTCGCCATCCAGCCGCGCCGCTGCGCCAGGATCTTGGTGTAGGTCTTGAACAGGGCCGCCTTGTCGGCCATCGTCAGGGCGTCGTCGACGCGCAACGCCGCCTCCAGCACGCCCGGACCGGTCTCGGTGTGCAAGCCCTCGATCTCCATGTCCATGGCGCGGCAGGTATCGAGCAGCTCCTGGTAGAAATCGGCATGGACGCCGGCCCGCAGCATGGAATAGCCGTAGAAGCCGGGCGTGATGTTCTTGAGGTTGCGATAGCGCTTCTCGCGCACCGAATGCGGCGTCTCCTCGAAGACGAAGAATTCGAATTCCGCTGCGGCCGAGACGGCGTAGCCCATGTCCCTGGCGCGGGCGAGGACGCGGCGAAGCGTGCCGCGGGGGCAGATCGCCTCCGCGTCGTCGGCGAACTCGGCGATGAACAGCGGAATGTCATCCTCGAAGGGGATGGTGCGCATCGTCTCGGGCAGGATGCGGGCATTGGCGTCACGATAGCCGTTGTGCCAGCCGGCGAAGGTGGTGTTGTCGTAGAGCTGGTCGTTGCTGTCCCAGCCGAGCACGACATTGCAGAAACCGAACCCCTTCTCCAGCGCGCTCTCGAATTTTTCGCGCGCCATGTACTTGCCGCGGAAGATGCCGTCGATGTCGAAGGCACCGACCTTCACCTCGGGAACGCCGCGCTCGCGAACATAGGCAAGGGCGTCGGCAACAGTCTTCGGCTTGGCGGGCTTCGTCATGGTCCGCTCAACTCCCAACATTCGTTTTCAGAGGAACAAGATGGCTGGCATCGGGGAGGACGAGCCGCGGGTGGGGCCCGCGGCCCTTTGGAACCGGATCAGGCCCGTTCGCCCACGGCCGCTTCCGCGGCGGCGATCTCGGCCTGGCGCCTGGCGATGTCGGCCCCGATCGGCGGCCCCTTGAAGCGGCGGGACTCGCTGGCGAACCAGCCGACGATCAGCGCGACGGCGATGAAGACCAACGGGTTGGTGAGCCAGTTCAAGGGCACGGGCAGGTCGGGGAACAGAGGCAGGATGATCGGATTGAAGGGCGGCTGCGTGCCGGCATAGGCCAGCACGACGGCGCCGATGATGGTGATGACCGCGAAGGGCTTGGACAGGGCGCCGAGACGGAACGGGCCGAACTCGGTCCAGGTCTTGCCCTCGGCCATCATGCCGGCCGCGATCGGGATGGCGTAGGAGATATAGAGGAACAGGGCGCAGCCCGCCGCCAGCGCCAGCATGAACGGCGCATAATAGGTCGCGCCCGCCGCCAGCGCCGCCGTCACCCAGATGGCGACCACGGGCGTGCGGTAGACCGGGCTGACATAGGCGACCGCCCTGGACGCCGGCAGGCCGCCGTCGCGGGCGAAGGCGAACAGCATGCGCGAGGTGGAGGTCATGCCGGCCAGGGCGCACAGATAGTTCGACAGGACGATGGCGATGGCCAGGAAGTCGCGCAGGACCTTCGGCATCGGCAGGTTGGCGAACAGGTTGAAGAAGGCGTTGGCGCCGTCCTTCGCGCCGGCCGTGATGTCGGGCATGGCGACGATGAACGAGGCGGCCATGAAGAAGCCGAACAGCAGCGACCAGAACACCGAGTGAATCATGCCGCGCGGCACGGCCCGCCGGGCATCGACGGTCTCCTCGGAGGTGTGGGCCGAGGCGTCGAAGCCGGTGATGGTGTAGATCGGATAGAGCAGGCCGATGAGCACCGCGATCAGGGCGCTGCGAGGCTCCGGAACGACGCCGCCGCCAGGATCGCCGGTGTTGTTGACAAAGGTGAACAGCTTCGACAGATCCCAGGACGGCGCATAGGAGAACATCGCCAGCATCAGGATGACCGACACCACGAAGATGAGGTAGCCGGAGAAGTCGGTCAGGATCGTGGTGACGCGGATGCCGAAATGGTTGAACAGGGCCTGGCTGGCGCAGATCAGCGTGATGACGATCGCCTGGACCCACCAGCCATGGTCGAGCGGGACGGTGCTGGTCCAGCCGGAAATGTCCATGCCGAAGACGCCGGCGAGCACGAGGTCGCGGAACAGCAGGTAGACGCCGAAGTTCACCGAGGCGACCACGAAGATCAGGCCGATCATGTTGATCCAGGCCGTGACCCAACCGAGCCCCCTCCCCCCCAGGATCGAGGCCCAGTGATAAAGGCCGCCCGCGGTCGGGTAGGCCGACGCGATCTGTGCGAGGCCGCAGGCGACGACGAGTGCGAACAGGCCGCCGATGATCCAGCCCACGGTCACCGAGAACGGGCCGCCGGAGGACAGCGCCACGTTGAAGGTCGTGATGCCGCCCGCCAGGATGCAGATGATCGAGAACGAAATGGCGAAGTTGGAGAAACCGCGCATGCGGCGCGACAACTCCTGCGCATAACCCATCGAATGGAGGACTTTCGTGTCCTCGTCCTGATGTTCAGTCACTGGACCAACCCCCGCTGTTGTGACCTCACGGTCGCGTCTAGATGATGCTCCCGTCGGCGCGCTCTATCCGGCCGGCTGACCCGGCCCTTCTTCGAGCGCGCCCGGAAGCGCTTCGGCAATCACTCCTGCTAGTCGATCGCCCCAGGCTTCCTCGGCCTCGGGCGTGGCGATGAGATCGTTGCGGATCTCGATCATGACGCTCGGCAGCCCGCGCGACTGCGCGTGCCGGTCGAGCGTGTGGTAGACCCGATCATCGGGACTGTAAGGCTGGTTTTCACCGACGACGAGCCCGTTTTCGCGACGCAGAGCCTGAAGAATGGGCTCGGACAGGCTGCGGTCCCGGTCGAAAAGGACGCCGATATGCCAGGGCCGCGAAATGCCGCGATAGACCGGCGTGAAACTGTGCACGCTGACCACCGCGACCGGGCCGTCCGCGCTCTGCCCGGCGACGGTGGCGGCCAGGGCCTGATGGAACGGCTCGTATACCTCGCGTACCCGCCAGGCACGGTCCGCCTCCGTCAACCCGAGATTGCCGGGAATGGGCGTATCCTCGCTCGATTCCGGCACCGAATCGAACACGCTCGGCTCGCGGTTGCAGTCGAGCACCAGCCGCGAGACGCAGCTTCGCACCAGCGGCGCGTCGAGGCGGCGCATGAGGCTGCGCGACACGCCCAGTGCGCCGGGGTCCCAGGCGATGTGGCGCTGAAGATCGGCCTGCGACAGACCGAGATCGGTGAAGCGGGCGGGGACATGGTTGGAGGCATGGTCGCAGGCGATGACGAGGCGCGCGCGTCCCGCCGCATTCTCGACCGCAGCCGCCTCGTGGCCCGGCCAGACGGCGGCGTTGACGTTACCGGCGCTGGGGGCGGCCGGCTTGCCCTGCGTCTTGAACATTCGTTACGCCCACCGCCGATTGAGCTGGATGCGTTATTTTGAGTACACGGCGGCATGGCTTGTCAATTGCGAATGTGACGTTCAGTCTGCTGAGATCGCCGGCCCGGCTACGCCCGGGGTAGCGAGACAAGCGGGCTTCGGAGCTCGTCCGGATCGAACGTGCCTTGAGACCCGGGCAAGGCTATCTGGGGAATCGCAGCATGACGGCGTCCACATTCGCCCCGACCATCGCCGGCGGCACCTTGGCAACCGACATCCGTGCCCGGGTCGGCGAGCTGACGCCGACGGAACGGCGTGCGGCGCATGTGCTCCTTTCGAACTATCCCTTCGCCGGGCTGGAGACGGTGGCGCAGTTTGCGGCCCGGGCCGGGGTCTCGGCCCCCTCGATCCTGCGCTTCATCTCACGGCTGGGCTTCACAGCTTATGCCGATTTCCAGCGCCGCCTGAAGGAGGAGCTGGAAGCGCAGCTGCAATCGCCGCTGATGAAGCAGTCCTCGCCGGCCAAGTCGCCTTCGCCTCTCACGGATTTCGCCAATGCGGTGATCGCCAACGTCACGCAGACCTTCGATGCGATCGCCCCGGCCGAGTTCGACGCCATCCTGTCACTGCTCTGCGACACGAAGCGGCGCATCCATGTGGTCGGCGGGAGGCTGACCGAGGCGATCGCACTTTATGCGGTGCGGCACCTGCGCGTCATCCGTCCGGACGTCGTGCTGATCGAGGGCCAGGCAGCGACCTGGCACGATCAGGTCATCGACTTCGGCAAGCGCGACGTGCTGGTCGTCTTCGACATCCGTCGCTACCAGGAGGACGTCGTGCTGCTGGCGGAGGAGGCGGCGGCCCGCGGCTCCACCATCGTGCTCCTGACCGACCAGTGGCTGTCGCCGATCGCGCGGCAGGCCAAGCACGTGATCTCGGCGCGGATCGTGGTGCCGTCGAACTGGGATTCGAACGCGGCGATCTTCGCGGTGATCGAGGCGCTCGTCGCCGGCGCGACCAAGACATTGTGGGACGTGGCGCAGGCCCGGATGGAAACGCTGGAGGAGTTGCGCAAGCGGACGCGATAGCGCCCCCGCTCAGTCCACCCGGATCAGCGACCGCGCCGTGCGCCCCTTGGCATCGATCACGGACAGGCGGGCGAACCCCTTGGCCGGTGTCTCCCACGCCGCAAGCCGGCGGATCTCGCCGGTGACGATCGGCGCGCCGTCGACCAGCCAGGTGAAGGGCGGCGCCCCGCCCATGGCCTTCAGGGCCAGCGGCGCGCCCGGCCCGTTGGCGCCCAGGTCGACCCGCGCTCCGTTGGGTGGGAAGGCGATGGTCAGCGGCGCGTCGCCAGGGCCGGCCGCTGCGGTCTCGGGCAGGCCGTCCGGGCGGAAGCGCTGCAGCGCCGCCGGCAATTGCTCCGTGCGGGCGAAGACGACGCCGGGCGGCGGCCCGGCGAGCGGCACGCGACGTTCCGCGACGCGCTGGAAGGCGTCGAACAGCACCGGCGCGGCGCTCAGGCGCCCCACCAGCCCGGGCACCGGCGCGCCATCCGGCCGTCCGACCCAGACGGCGATGGTATTGGCGCCATCGAAGCCGACGGCCCAGGCGTCGCGATAGCCATAGGAGGTGCCGGTCTTGTAGGCGATGCGGCCGCCGAGCGCGTTCTCAGGCGGCGGTGCCCCGATCAGCACGTCGGCGACCTGCCAGGCGGCGGCGGGTTCGAAGAGGCGGCGGGTGGCCCTCTCCTCCCCGACCCGGCCGGGTTGCCATGCCAGCGCGACGGCGTCGCCGCCGCGGGCCAGCGCCAGATACAGCGTGGCGAGGTCGGTGAGACGTATGCCGGCTCCACCCAGGCCGACGGCGAGGCCCGGCGCGGCATCGGGCGGCAATGCCGCCGTGACCCCGGCATTCTTCAGCCGCGCGATCAGCCTGGCCGGCCCGACCGCCTTCAGGAGCAGCACCGCCGGAACGTTGAGCGACTGCTGCAGCGCCCGGCGCATGGTCACCGTGCCCTGGAAACGGTCGTCGAAATTTTCGGGCTGATAGGCGCCGAACCGGGCCGGCCTGTCGTCGACCAGCGTCTCGGGATGGGCGAGGCCGTCCTCGAAGGCGAGGCCGTAGATGAAGGGCTTCAGGGTGGAGCCGGGCGAACGCAGGGCCTGCGCCAGATCCATCTGCCCGGCCCGGCCGCGGTCGAAATAGCCGACGCCGCCGACATGGGCGCGCACCTCGCCGCTGGCATTGTCGATGGCCAGGATGGCGACGGAGACGCCGCCGCCGAGCGAGCCCGCCCGCTCGCGCGCCAGGGCCTCGAGTTGCTCCTGCAATGGCCGCGACAGGGTGGTGCGCTCCACCGTGCCGTCGGCATCGCCCCGCGCCAGCCGCTCGGCCACATGGGCGGCGAGAATCGGAAACGCCTTGCGTCCCGTCGGCGTCGGCTCCAACCGGGCTGCCTCGGCCTGGTCGTGGCCGACGGCGCCGCTGCCGACGAGGCGCGCCAGCACCCGGGTCCTGGCGGCGTCGGCCGCCCGGGCGTCGCGATCGGGCCGGCGCACCTCCGGCGATTGCGGCAGGGCGACCAGCAGCGCCGACTCGGCCGTCGAGAGCCGCCGCGGCTCCTTGCCGAAATAGGCCAGCGATGCGGCGCGCACGCCTTCCAGATTGCCGCCATAGGGGGCAAGCGCGAGATAGAGGGCCAGGATCTGCTCCTTGCCGAGCGCCTGCTCGATCTGCACGGCGCGCACCATCTCGATCAGCTTGGCTCCGATCGTCCGCTCCGGCCGCGGCTCCATCAGGCGCGCCACCTGCATGGTCAGCGTCGAGCCGCCGGAGATCACGCGGCCGTGCCGCACCGCCTGCCAGGCGGCACGCAGCAGGGCCCGGGCGTCGACACCGGGATGCTCGTAGAAGCGCTTGTCCTCATAGGCCACCAGCATGGCGAGGAAGCGCTTGTCCACATCGGCCGGCGCCGCGGGCAGGCGCCAGAAGCCGTCGGCGGTGGTGAAGGGCCTGAGCAGGCGGCCGTCGCGGTCGACCACCAGCGGCGAATAGGTGATCGGCCGGTCGAGCGGCGGCGGACCGAGGCGACGCAGCACCTCGGACAGCCCGAAGCCGGCGGCGTTGACGAGGACGATGCCGGTCAGCAGCGTCGCGCACAGGACAGGAAAGCGCCGGCCGCTCATGGCAGCCCCCGGCGCCGGGCGGAAGGGAGGAGCAGAGGTGAGTCACCGCTCGCGCATAACAGCTTGAGGCGCGACGCCGACCGCTCCCCTCCCCCTTGCGGGGAGAGGTAAGGGGCTGGGGGCCGTTGGCGTAGGGCTCGTCCTATCCTGTACACTCCCCACCCTTTATCCCTCCCCGCAAGGGGGAGGGAAGGCCCACGCGTCGCGTTGAGGTCGGAATCGGGGTGTCTCGCACCACCGCAAGACAAGACCTCGGCCCTGCTTGCACCACCGTCATGCCATGCCGGCGAAGCCGGAGCCCTGCCCGCCGCACCCCATCCGACCCGACTTCGTCGGGCCACCTTCCCCAACTTCGTTGGAGAAGGCTTGTCTGCGCCCGCTCCTGCTCCGAACCAGCCGCCCCAGCCCCATTCCCTGCCGGAAGGGGGCACGCGCGCCCTGTTCGCCAGCCCGCTCACTTCTCGACCACCGTCACGGTGCCGGTCGCGCCGCGGGCGGAGCGGTCGGGCCGGTACATGTCCTCGACGCTGGCGCCGGGATGGACATAGCGGCCGGGCGCCACCGCCCGGACCATGTAGGCCACCTTGGCCGCATCGTCGCTGAAGGCCGCGACGAAACGGTCGTCGCGGAACTCGGCATGGCCGATATCGGTGAGGTCGGAAAGCCAGGGCAGCTTGCCGGCGTTGCCCGAGCCGACCAGGTTCGGGTTCTCGATCTCGAAGCCGGCGGGCA
Organism: Labrys sp. Lb11; assembly: GCF_057554225.1. Lineage (NCBI taxonomy): Bacteria > Pseudomonadati > Pseudomonadota > Alphaproteobacteria > Hyphomicrobiales > Xanthobacteraceae > Labrys > Labrys sp. Lb11. The sequence goes on along the minus strand of NZ_BAAJOT010000006.1, from coordinate 99,586 downwards.
GCGGGTCGACCAGCAGGAAGTTGCCGGTCTTGTCCTCGCCCGTCGGCCCGGCCGTCAGCACCACGACCAGGCGGGTGTTCTGCTTCACCGTCGCCGGATCGACGGGCTGGCCGCCCTGGGTGAAGTATTGCCGGGTCAGCGTCATGCCGTTCGCGGCCGCCGGCTCCGGCACCTTGGGCGAACCGGACGCGGCGACCACGGCGCGCAGCGGCTCCTCGCCGTCATTGGCGACGGTGAAGGGCTTGGCCAGCGCGGTCTCGCGGAACACCCGATAGAAGGCGCCCTGCTGCGGCTCGCCGTCGGCGGTGACGCGGATGGCACGCGCCTGCGCCACCAGCGAGCGGGCGGCCAGCACCATCCAGGTCATCTCCTGGGTGGAGGCGTGGCGGCTCTTGGCCCGCTCGTCGGCGATCACGGTCGCGGCCGCCTTGATCACCGGCACGCCGGCCCCGCTGTCGCCGGCGAGCGCCACGATGGCGGCGGCATCCCGCAGCACCGAACCGTAGTCGGAGCGGCTGGCGCGCTCGGTCTCGCCGGCCTGGGAGGCCAGCGCCTCGCCGGCCGAGGCGAAGGCCTCCTCGGCCCGGGTCTTGTCGCCGAGCATGCCGAGCGCCGCGGCGATCTGGGCCCGGGCGAGCGCGGTGCCGAAGGCGCCGATCTTGGTGTCGGCGAAATATTTGAGGTCGCCGGCCGGGGCGCGTCCGGCCCGGGCCAGCGTGTAGAGCGCATAGGCGATGTCCTCGCCCTTGCCGTCCTCGACCTCCGGCGCGTTGCCGACCCGGTTGCGCAGATAGTCGACCGCATTGGTCAGGGCCTGCTCCGGCACGGCGAAGCTCTTCTCGCGAGCCCGGAGCAGGAAGTCCGTGACATAGGCGGAGAGCCAGAGGTCGCCGCCGTTCGCGTCCCACAGGCCGAAGGCGCCGGAGGCATCCTGACGGGCGAGCAGGCGCTGCACCGTGTCGGCGAGACGCTGGTTGACGTCACCGTCGATATCGATGCCGGCGCCGCCGAGCTCGCTGAGATAGAGCAGCGGCAGGGCGCGGCTGACCAATTGCTCGGAGCAGCCATAGGGATAGCGGTCGAGATCCTTGAGCAGGCCCGGCACGTCGAGATCGGTCAGCGGGCCGACCGAGAGCGACACGGCGCCGGTCCCGGGCACCATCTCGGCAAGGAGATCGGTGCTGAGCGCGATCGAGCCGCCCCTGGCCGCCAGTTCGCGCACCGTACGGCGCGTCACCGGCGGATTGGGCGGCAGCACGCCGAGCACATAGGTCTGGTCGATCGAGACTCCGCCGGGGCCAGCGAGCGTGGCGACGAGGCGCGCCGTGCCGATGCCGGAGGCGGTGATCGGGATGTTGACCGGCGTGCGCGCACCGGCCTCGCCGATGGTGACGGTCTGGTAGAGCGCCGCGGGCTCCGCGGCGATCGGTCCCTCGACGGTAACGGCGAGGGTGTAGTCTCCGGGCGGCGCCTCGGCATTGAGCAGGTCGAGGCGGAAGCGCGACTGGTCGCCGTCCGAGAGGAACCGCGGCAGCGTGCCGGCGATGACGACGGGATCGCGCACGATGACGTCGGCCGAGGCATGGCCGACCTTCGTCGGCGTCCAGGCCACCGCCATCACGCGCACGGTGCCATTGAAGGCGGGGATGTCGAAGGACACCTGCGCCGTGCCGTCAGGGCCGACCTCGACGATGCCGGAGAACTGCGCCAGCGGCGCCTGCGCCGGCGGCGAGCCCTGCAGCGTGTCGGCGCCGCCGTCGCCGCCCGAGCGGATGCGGCCGCGCGCGCCCTGCATGCCATCGATGAGCTGGCCGTAGAGGTCGCGCAGCTCGGCCGAGAGCCGCTTCTGGTCGAAATAATATTTTTCCGGCTCCGGCGGCTTGTACCCGGTCAGGTTGAGGATGCCGACGTCGACGGCGGCAACCGTGACATAGGCCTTGTCGCCGGCGGCGAGGCCGTCGACCTTCACCGGCACGGTCAGCGCCTGGCGAGGCTTCATCACGCCCGGCGGCGACAGGGCCACCTTGAGCGTGCGCTCGCTGCGGTCGATGCCGAACCAGGCCAGGCCGATCAAGCGCGTCGGCATGCGCTTGGCTTCGACGTCCATCGGCCGGAACTGCGTCACCACGACATAGGCGCCCGTGCCCCAGTCGCGGCCGACCGTGACCGGCACGGTGGTGCCGCCTTCGGGCACGTCGACGAGGCTGGCGGAGAACAGCCGGTCGCCGACCACCTCGACGCTGGCCTTGCCGGCGAAGCGCGCATCGATCTTGACGTTGAGCGTGTCGCCGGATCTGACGCTGGTCTTGTCCAGCGCCACCGGCAGCGTGTCGGGCGTGTCGGCCTTGGCAGCGGTATAGTAGCCCGCCGAGAAGGTCCTGCTGGCTGGTTGCTGTCCGTCGGCGACGATCTCGAGCCGATACTGGCCCCAGTCCACCGGAGAGGACAGCGCGGCCGGCTTGTCGGCGGCGATGTCGAGGGTGCCGCCGGCGATCTTGCGCGCCGAGGTCACGGCCTCGTAGGTCCAGGAGCCGTCGGTGGAGAACCATTGATAGGTCGTGGTCAGCTTCTTCAGCGACCAGGTCACGCCCTTGGCGGCGATGCGCCCGCCGGTTGGATCGATCGCGATCAGATCGAAGGTCGCCGGTTCCCCCTCGCGCACGCCCTCGCTGCCGAAGCTCGCCCTGATGCCGAGCAGCGGCTTGGCCGAAGCGACCGGCAGGGTCAGGCTGCGCTCGACGCCGCGCCCGCCGGGCTCGCGCATGCGAATGGCGAAATCCGCCTTCAGGGGCCGCGTCGTCGTCGGCAGTTCGGGCAGCGGCACGGTCAGGTCCGCATGTCCCTTCGCATCGGTCTGGGCAAGGTTGTCGATGGTGTTCTGCACCGCATCGACGCTCTCGTCGGTCAGGCCGAAGGCATAGTCCTTCCACTGGGGGAAGGGGGCGTCGTCGACCGAGACCGACACGTCGCCTTCGAGGTCGAGATTGGCGGCGGGGGCACCGAACAGATAGCGGCCGTCGACCACGAGCCGGGCGCCGGCGTCGGGCGAGACCCGCTCGACGCTCGCCTTGAGGTCGAACTCGATCCGGTCTGGCACATAGTCCTCGACCAGGAACGAGGTCTCGCCGACGGGCGAGCCCTTGGGATCGGTGAAGGCCCGCACCCGCCAGGTGCCGCCGGCGGCCGACTTGAGCAGCGGGATGTCGAGCACCCGCCCGCCGCCGCCCTGGTCGCTCAGCACGTTGCGCGAATATTCGACGCCGTCGGGGCGCTCGACCACCAGCGTCACCGGCGCATCGGCCACCGCGTTCGCCTTCTCGTCGCGCAGCAGCACGGCGGCATGCACGGTCTCGCCGCGCCGATAGACGCCGCGCTCGACATAGACGAAGGCGTCGATCGCGCCCGGCGGGTCGCGGCCCGAGACGCCGCGGTCGGTCAGGTCGAAGGCGGGCTGGGTGATGTCGATGAACCCGTAGTCACCCTTGGCGCCGGAGGCGACGACCAGCGCCGGCTCCAGGCCGTCGCTGCCCTTGGTCAGGCCGGCATCGAAGGCGGCGACGCCGTCGGCGTCGGTCTTCGCCGTGCCCAGCACCTCGTTGTTGCGGGCGAGCAGGCGTACCTCGACATCGGCCAGAGGCGCGGCCGAGGCGAGCGAGCGCACGCCGACATGCAGGCCGTCCTTGCCCTTCAGCGTCGACAGGCCGAGGTCGGACACCACGAACCATTGCGTCGCCCGCTCGGCATAGTCGTCCGCGGGCTTCTCGGCCGGCTGGGCGGTCATGACATAGAGGCCCGGCTCGATCTTGCCGAGCGCCTCGTCCACCGGGAAGGCGGTGGTGACGTCCTCGTTGAGCGGCGCGGCCGTCTCCAGCGTGCCTTCCCAGACCTTCTCGCCCTTGGTGCGGGCGATGTCGGAGGCCTGCTCGCCATAGAGCTGCTGCAGGAAATTGGCATCGATCACCGCCGCCGTCAGGCTGCGGTCGCCGATGCGGTAGAGCGCCAGCTTGGCCTGCTTCGAATTGACCGAGACCACCGGCACACCGTTCTGGCCGGTACGCGGCAGGACATAGCTCTTGCCGGCGAAATGCACGGCCGGCGAACGGTCGCGCACATAGATCTGGTACTCGGCATCCTTGGCGAGCGGCTCGTCCACGGCCGAGGGCAGGCCCTGGCGGGCGGTGATGGTGTAGCGCGCGCCGTGCTTCAGGCCCTCGACGCACAGCTTGGTGCCCTGGACGGTGACGGCCGTGACCGGGCCGGGGTCCTGGGTGAAGTAGGGCGCGAAGTCCGTCACCGTGTTGTCGGGCGGATCGGAGAGGTCGAAGCAGATGCGCGGCTGGGCCGCGTCGCTCTCCACGGTGTAGTCGCTGATGCGGAAGCCGTGCTCGTCGCGCAGGTCCTCATAGGCCTTCTGCACCGACTCGTCCGGCACCAGCGCGAGGCTGGCCTTGTAGGCGTTGAGGGCCGGGCGCCAGTCCTCCTTCTTGGCCAGGGCCTGAGCGACGAGGTCGAGGCTTGCCGCCTTGTCTGCCGGATCGCTCGACAGGCGATAGGCCAGCAGCGCTGCGCCGAGCGCCTTGTTCGGCAGTTCGTAACCGTCCTGGTCGTTCAGCGGCTCGGCCTCCAGCAACTGGCCGGCGAGCTTGGACCAGAGGCCGCGGTCCTGGGGCGAACGGGTCAGGACCTGCTCGATCACCACAGCGGTGTTGCGGGCATTGCCGGCCGCCTCGGTGGCGGCGAGATCCTTCTGCAGCTGAGGCAGCGTCTTGGTGACCGACTTGGCCAGGGTGGCGAGGCCGCGCTGATAGTCGCTCACCACCCAGTCATAGCGGTCACTCTGGAACCCCTTTGCCGCCAAAGCATTGGCGGAAGACATCAAGACGACGAGCAGCGCGGCCAGCACCGCCTGCATCCAGCCGGAGGGGGAGAACGCGAATCGGGATCTGGGATTGGCGCGCCGGGTTGCGCCGACGATTCGAGAATCGGCCCGATGAGCTTGACCGGAAAGGCGTTTCTGGCGAAGCGCGGCCCCCGCCAGCCCGGGACAAGCTTGCGCGGCGATCATGGCAGTCTCCTTGCCGAATGCATATGCGCGCGCCGTTGCGGCGCGCGGCGCGGTTCGGGGGGAGACTAAGGGGAGGCTTGGCCGGCCGCAATCGACGGCGGCAAGAATCCTGGCGCCCCGTTACCTCGGGAACAGGCGCCGGCGTGCCGGCGCCGAAGCGCGGCCGGGCCAGCGCCGAAGCGCGGCCGGGCTCAGCGCAGGAACTGCAGCACGGCCTGGTCGGCCTGCGAGGCGAAGGAGAGCGAGGTGGTCTGCAACTGCTGGCGGGTGTTGAGCGCCAGCAGGTTGGCGCCCTCCTCGTTGGTGTCGGCCAGGGTGAGCTTGTCGGCGCCGACCTGCAGGGTGTTGGTCAGCGCCTTGGTGAAATCCTCGCGGTTCTGGACGATCGACAGCTTGGAGCCGAAGGCGGCCGCCTGCGAGCGCAGCTTGGTCAGGGCGTCGGTGAGCTGGTTGAGGCGGGTATCGAGCGCGTCGTCCGAGCCGAACTCGTCGACGGTCGCCGAGGTGATGCCGAGCGTGTCTGTGCTGACGCCCTTGGGATCCTTGGACTGGATCGTCAGGCTGGAAGTCGAGCTCTCGTTGAAGTTGAGCTTCAGCGTGTCGCCGCGCAGCAGGTTGACGCCGTTGATCGAGGCGTCGTCGGCGAACTTGTTGAGCTGGTCGCGGACTTCGTTGAACTGGGCCACCAGGTTCTGACGCACCTCGTTGCCGCCGACCGTCCGGACACCGGCGGAGCCGTCCCACTGGCCGGAGCCGGCATTGAAGCCGGCGACGGTCAGATCCTTGGTGTAGTCGTTCTCGATGCGCAGCTTGCCGCTGTCGTTGGAAGCGCGGACCTGGCCCTTCAGCTTGACGTTGGAATTGATGGCGTCGACGATCTCGTCGACCGATTTCACGGCGCTGTTCACCGTCGGAACGATGGTCCCCGAGCTCAGGCCGGTGGCGGCCTGTATCGCGGCGCCGGCGGTAACGGTGAGGTTGTTGCCCGCCGCATCGGTCAGCACCAGCCTGGTACCGCCGGCATCCTTGGAGGCGACGACACCGCCGCCGGCGGCGGCGTTGATCTTGGCGATCGTGGTGTCCAGCGTATCGGCGGGGGTGATGGAGACGCTGACGTTGGCGCCGCCGTTCATGTCGTCGGCGCGGATCGTCAGGTTGCCGGCCGAGGCCGGCGCGGCGAAGGCCGTCGTGCCGGTGACCGAGGTCGAGGCGTTGAGCGCGATCTTGACGGGAGTCGTGCCGACGCCGCCGCCGGCGATGGAGAGCGACTTGACCGCGGCCGTGCCGATGCCGGCCGGATCGAGAGCGTAGGAGGCGTTCTTGTAGGACTTGTCCTGGCGGGCCTGGCGGACGGTGGCCTGCAGCGACTCGATCGAGGTGGTGATGGAGCTGATGCCGTTGTCGGCCGCCTTCAGCGTCTGGATGCCGTTGGAAATGCCGTCGAGCAGGCTCTTGAGGTCGTTGGAGCGGGCCGTCAGCGCCGCCGCGGTGAAGAAATTGGTCGGGTTGTCGAGGGCGGAGTTGACCTTCTTGCCGGTCGAGAGCCGTCCCTGCACCAGATCCTTCAGCGCGGCCGTCTGCTGCAGGTTGAGGAGGTTTGCGCGGACGCCTGCCGAAAGAGTGATGTTCGAAGCCATGATCGTCTCGCCGGGGTGACCGTCCTTCTCCGTCCAGGTCTTGATGAGGGACGACCCGTAAAGATGTAGTTAACCATGACGGCGCCGGTGTCGAAATCCCGCGATCAGCCGACGGACTCGCCGGCCGCATCGAGGGCGGCCTCGATGTCGTCGAGCAGATCCTCGGTGTTCTCCAGCCCGACGGACAGCCGCACCAGGCCGTCGGAAATGCCGTGCCGGGCTCGCTCCTCCGCCCCGTAGGTGGCATGGGTCATGCTGGCGGGATGCTGGACCAGGCTTTCGGCATCGCCGAGGCTGACGGCGCGGCTCACCAGCCGGAGCGCGTTCATGAAGGCGATGCCGGCGGGAACGCCGCCCCTCAGCTCGAGGGCGACGAGGCCGCCGCCGGCCGACATCTGGCGCCGGGCGATATCATGGCCGGGCGAGGCCGGAAGGCCGGGGTAGGCGAGCGATTCGACCGCCGGATGGGCTGCCATCATTTCGGCGATCGTCCGCGCCGAGGCCGAATGCTGGCGCATGCGCAGCTCCAGCGTCTTGAGGCCGCGCAGCACCAGGAAGGCGGTCAGCGGCGACAGGGTGGCGCCGGTGAGATAGCGCAGGCCGTGCGCCCGGATCTCCTTCACCGCGGCGGCCGGTCCGACGAGGATGCCGGCCAGCAGGTCGCCGTGGCCGCCGAGGTACTTGGTGGCGGAATGGATGACGAAATCGGCGCCGTGCTCCAGCGGCCGCTGCAGGATCGGCGTTGCGAAGGTGTTGTCGACGACGGTGAGCGCCCCTGCCCGCCGGGCGATCCGGCTGACCGCGGCGATGTCGATGATGCGCAGGTTCGGGTTGGCCGGCGTCTCGAAATAGACGGCCCGGGTGCCCGGCGTGACCGCCCTTGCCACCGCGTCGAGGTCGGTGAAGTCGACGAGCTCGACCGTGACGCCGAACTTGCCGACGCCGCGGGTCAGGAAGGCGAAGGAGTTGCCATAGAGGATCTTGTCGGCGACGACCCGGTCGCCGGCCTTGAGCAGCGTCCAGAACAGGCAGCCGATCGCGGCCATGCCCGAGGCCACGGCCAGGGCGGCCTCCCCGCCTTCGAGGTCGGCGATCCGCTCCTCCAGCAGGCCCTGCGTCGGGTTCCTGGTGCGGCCATAGACATAGCCCTCGCGCTGGCCGCCGAAGATCTCGGCCCCCTGCTCCGCCGTCTCGAAGGCATAGGTCGAGGTCATGTAGATCGGCGGCGTCAGCGCCCCCTGCGCCGTCGCCGGGTCGTAGCCCAGGTGGATCGCCCGCGTCGACGGCCCGTGCCGCCGGTTCCGCCTGGTCGCCATCACGCACTCCTTGCTTCTCGGGGATCGCAGCCGCCGCGCGGGCAGTCCGGCGTTCCGCCCCCGACGGTTCATGCCGAGCCGCCGGCCCGGCCCCCTTCGTCGATCCAGTATTCCGCGTCGTGCCGCCGACACGGCGATCGGAATCGCGTCGGAACGACGACAGTAGAGCAAAGCGTGTTTCGGAGGAAACGCGCTTTGCTCCAACTCCTTGTTTCGACGCGTCTTTGCGACTTGACACGATTCCGTCAAATCGCAAAGCGCTTCAGCCGCCGCCCACCTGCCGCCAGTCCAGCCCGAAGCGGGCGAGATATTTGCGCAGCCGGTCGGCATCGTTGGCGCTGGTCTTCTGGGCGCGGGAGGCCGCGAAGAGCGCGCGTCCGGCGGCGCTCAGCGAGCCGTGCCGGCGGCAGACGCGCACGACCTCGGCGAGCTGGACTCGGTCGAACAGGTCGAGCGCCGGGCGCCCGGGGCCGAGCAGGCCGTCGAGCAGCGCCCCGTCGTCGTCGCCCGCCGGCCTGGCCCACAGGCGGCGCAGGCGCTCGATCTCCTCGTCGACGATGGCCTCGTTGATGCGCCCTGACGGGGCGAGCGTCGCCATGCGGGTGATCGAGGCGCCGAGGTCGCGGAAATTGGCGCGCCATTCGGCCTCCGGCGCCATGGCGAAAGCGAGGTAGCGGTCGCGGGCCTCGCGGTTGAAGGCGACCTGGACGCCCTCGGCCTTGGCGTGGCGGCGCAGCTCGAACTCGATGTTCGGCTCGATGTCCTCGCGCCGCTCGCGCAGGCTCGGCAGGTCGAAGGTCCACAGGTTGAGCCGGGCGAGCAGGTCCTCGCGGAACCGCCCTGCCGCCACGTCCCCGGCGAGATCGCGGTTGGTGCCGGCGATCAGTTGGAAGTCGCTGGCGACGTCCCGGTCGGCGCCGACCGGCGGAAAGCGCTTGTCCTCGATGGCGCGCAGGATCATCGCCTGCTCGTCGGCGCCGAGCTCGCCGATCTCGTCGAGGAACAGGATGCCGCGGTCGGCCGAGCGCAGCAGGCCGGCCCGCTCCTGCAGCGCGCCGGTGAAGGCGCCCTTGACGTGGCCGAACAGGGCGGACATGGCGCCGTCGCCGCGCAGCGTGGCGCAATTGACCTCGACGAACAAACCTTCGACCTGATGCCGCGATTTCTTCAGGTCGTAGATGCGCCGCGCCAGCTGCGACTTGCCGGCGCCGGTCGGCCCGCACAGCAGCAGCGGCGCGCGCGAGCGGATCGCCACCTGCTCGATGCGCTCGATCATCCGGTTGAAGACCTCGCTGCGGGTGGCGATGCCCGACTTGAGGAAGGAGGTCGCCTCCTCCGTCTCGACCCGGAAGCGGGTGGCGATGCGGTCGTAGCGAGACAGGTCGATGTCGATGGTGCCGTAGCCGCCGACGCCGCCGTCCTGCCAGCGCTTGGGCGGCGTCAGCTGCAGGATGCGCGCCGGGATGTAGTGCGCCTCGATCAGCAGGAACCAGCAGATCTGGGCGACATGGGTGCCGGTGGTGATGTTGACGAAATAGTCCTCGCGCTCGCGCTCGAAGGGATAGGCGCGGGCGAAGTCGTGCAGGGCGCCGTAGACCTCCTCGAAATCCCAGGGATCCTTCAGGTTCATCAGGTGCAGCCGGACCTGCGTCTCCGGCGAGACCTGGGCGATGTCGCGGGCGATCCGGCCCGCCAGGGTCTCGGCATGGGCGTCGTGCAGAAGCTCCAGCCTGTCGACCAGGAAATCCTCGTGCTGGCAGAGCGCCACGGTCGGCCGCCAGCGCTGCCAGCGGCTCTCCCATTTGCCCGCATCCATGGTGGTGCCGAGAAAGCCGATGACGACGCGGCGCGGCATTCGCTCTGATCCTATTGTATACACTCCTATATCAGTATCTCGATTTTCTGGATCTGTCGATGGAGGGTAAACAGCGGCGGAAATCGCCATGAAAAAATTTATCGATAAAATTCAATGTCTTATGAAAAAATTGAAGCACGCCTGCGGCACTTGGCACGATCCTCGCTGATATCGCCTCGTACGACAGTCGAGGAGGCCGCCATGGCCAACAAGTCCATCTTCGCGTCCTTCGTGGGGCGCATGCTGCCGGGCGCGACCGCCCGCAACCATGAGCGGGCGCCGGCCTATGCGTTCACGCCGAAGCACCGGCTGGCGCAGCTGGCGATGACGGGCGCCATGAACGGCACCTTCTATGCCGACGCGCAGGCCCAGCTCGCCGACGTGCTCGCCGCGGCCGCCGAAGTCGAGCCGGCCTTCATCGCCCGGCTGGCGGTCTATGCCCGCCGGAAGGGCCACATGAAGGACATGCCGGCCGTGTTGACCGCCCTCCTGTCGACGCTGGCTTCGCCGGAGTTTCCGGCCGTCTTCGCCCGCGTGGTCGACAATGGCCGCATGCTGCGCAACTTCGTGCAGGTGATGCGGTCGGGGACCGTGGGACGCAAGTCGCTCGGGACGCGCCCGAAGAAGCTGGTGCAGGCCTGGCTGGAGACTGCCTCGGTCGCCGAGATCCTGCGCGCCTCGGTCGGGCAGGATCCCTCGCTCGCCGACGTGATCCGGATGGTGCACCCGAAGCCGGCGGACGCCGCGCGTCGGGCGCTCTACGCCTGGCTGATCGGGCGGCCCTACGACGCCGGCGCCCTGCCGGAGCCGGTGGGCGCGTTCGAGGCGTTCAAGCGCGATCCGCGCCTGGCGGTGCCGGACGTGCCGTTCCAGATGCTGACCGCGCTGCCCCTCACCGGGCAGCACTGGGCGGCGATCGGGCGGCAGGCCGGCTGGCACATGCTGCGCATGAACCTCAACACCTTCGCGCGCCACGGCGCGTTCGAGGTCGAGGGATTCGCGGAGCATGTCGCCGCGCGGCTCAAGGATCCGCAGGCGATCCGCAGGGCCCGGGTGTTCCCGTACCAGCTCATGGCGGCCTACGCCATGACGGGCGGGGTGCCCAGGCCGGTGCGCGAGGCCCTGCAGGACGCGATGGAGGTCGCGGTCGCCAACGTGCCGGCCCTGCCCGGCCGCGTGGTGGTCTGCCCGGACGTGTCTGGGTCGATGGCTTCGCCCGTCACCGGCTACCGCAAGGGTGCGACGACCTCCGTGCGCTGCATCGACGTCGCCGCCCTGGTGGCGGCCTCGGTGCTGCGGGCCAACCGGTCGGCGCGGGTCATCCCGTTCGAGCAGGCGGTGGTCGATATCGACCTCAACCCGCGCGATTCGGTGATGACCAACGCGACCCGCCTCGCGGCGGTGGGCGGCGGCGGCACCAATTGCTCGGCGCCGCTCCACAAGCTGGCGGCGGAGCGCGCCGCGGTCGACCTCGTCGTGTTCGTCTCGGACAACCAGTCCTGGGTGGATGCGACGGACCAGCCGCAGCGCGGCACCGCGATGATGCAGGCCTGGGAGGCCGTGCGGGCGAACAACCCGAAGGCCCGGCTGGTCTGCATCGACATCCAGCCCTATGGCACGACGCAGGCGCAGGAGCGCCCGGACATCCTCAACATCGGTGGTTTCTCCGATGCGGTGTTCGAGGTGATCGACGCCTTCGCCAGGGGCGAGCTCGGCGCCGACCGCTGGGTCGGCGAGATCGAGCGGATCGAGCTGTGACGACAACGGCCGGGGGGAATGCTCCCAGGACTCCATCGGGTTCGTGGACGGTCCGGCGACGGATACGCGCGAGCGCCTGCTGCGGCAGGGTTGTCCCGGGTTCCCTCGTCCCCCCGGCCCTCTCCAACGATCGTGGCGAATGCATGCGGGACTCCATTTTGCCCACCATGAGGAGCGCTGGCGGACTGGCACCGTCGCCCGGCTCACCGTTACCGGGAGCTCACTCTCGCACCCTTCGTCGCCACGGCCGGCGAACAGGATTGATGCGGCATGACGAATGCCGGCGGAACCACACCAGAGAGATTGAACCCCGGCGGGCCGCGGTCCGAAGCGGCGCCGGGACCAAGGCAAGAAAAAGATGAAACAACTTGAATTGACACCTTTCGACCCCGGCGACCTCAGCGAACTCGACGAGTACCGTCATTGGGGTGATCCGATCGAGATCAACGTCAGCTATCACCTCGTGGAGGGGGATAGCCGCGGCATCCTCGTGATCGGGTTCGATGGGGAGTACCATTTCGGCTGCAAGGGAAATCCGGATGCGGAATTCATGTACGCGGCAGCCGTCATCGGCGTGAAAGCGGCCGACCCCTCCTCCGTCATCTTCGACTTTCGCAATTTGATCTATGTCTGGGGCGACCTGCTGGACTTGGTCTACACCGCTGTTCCCTATCCAGGCGGCGATCAGCACGGGCTCGCGGTCATCGTCGGCGAGCGTTGCAAGGAGGCCGTCCTCTCCCTGGCGCTGCAGTTCACGGACGAGCCGGTTCCGTGGATTCACGAGAGCCTGGAGGCGGCCTATGACTTCCTCGCCGGCCGCCAAGGTGCCGGCGGAGCTGGACAGTTGTCGCACTAGCAGGCTGCTGAAAAAGTCCCCGATGTACCCGGTTCGATTCGGCTTCGGACTCATTCCGATTGCGGCACGTCCCGTGAACAAAGCAGTTTTTCAGCAGCCTGCTAGGCCGAAAGATTCGAAACGGCATGACGAATGCCGGCGAAACTCCACCAATGGCGGGTTCGACTCCCGCGGGCCGCGCTTGCTCGCGGCCTACCGTCTCGGTTGGGAGACTTGATGCGCCGAGCCGGCTTTCGAGCCGTCGAAGCGTTCGTTTCGCCACTCTCGTCGTCATGGCCGACAGGCGGGCGCGACCACCATGTCGGCAGGCTGCCTCGGGCAACCCGCCGATGGACACCGCAAAGGGAAAGGCCGCGACGAATGCCGGTGGAACTCCATTGGTTCAACCCCACCCGGGCCCACCTTTCACGGGCTCGTGCTCCGATCTTGGAGGAGCAGTGGTTTCGCCAACCTCGTCGTCGCGGCCGATCCCGCGACCGCAGTCATTGAACAAACTCCGCTGCCGCGCGACTGAGGCAAGGCAGCGCTACCGAAGGACGGGGACCGTGACGATGTCTCCTCGAACGACCGAAAGCCCGGCCTGAAGCGGCCGGCGCGGGAACGACATGACGAATGCTGGTGGAACTACATTCGCATTGGCCAGGTCGCGGGTTCGAATCCCGCCAGGCGCAAGCCTGTAGCTCAGCGGGTAGAGCAGGCGCGCCGAGCCGGCCTCCGGGTCGGCAAGGCGAGAGTTTCGCCGATCTCGTCGTCATGGCCGACATCGCGCCGGCCGCGAGCGGGACCAGAATCAGGATCGCGACGAATGCCAACGGAACTCCATTGTAGGTTCAACTCCAACCGGGCCGACCTCCATGCCGGCCCGCGCTCCGACGGGGAGCTGAGGTTCCGTCCACTCTCGTCGTCGCGGGCCGGTCATCGCGGAACGTCGATCCATGGGCGAGAACCGCCGCATCGACTCGTGTGGCAGGAACCGGGAACGACGGGGCGACGACGAAAATACGAACGGCGCCGCCTCGGCCTGGAATGACCGGCTGAGGGGCGACATGACGAATGCTGGTGGAACTACATCACCGATGGCTTGGTCGCGGGTTCGAGTCCCGCCGGGCGCAAGCCTGTAGCTCAGAAGGTAGAGCAGGCGTTCCTCCGATCTCGTCGTCATGGCTCCCCACCACCACATCGAACCGGTATGCCGCGCGCCGGCGGAGAGCGGGCGGCGCACCCGATACACCACGGAAAGGAACGCGGCTGCGACGAATGCCGGCGAAACTACAGAGCTGTCACCTCCAGGATGCGGGTTCGAATCCCGTCGGGTCCACCATCCGCGGGCCCGTAGCTCAATCGGATAGAGCAAGTGTTTCGCCATCTCCTCGTCGTCGCGGCCGTCATCGCCGGGACGCCCTGCTCCCGGAAGGGGCCGGGCGTCCCGGCAGCGCCAGACATGCGTGAAAGGCCAGAGAGAACCATGTCCCACCTCGGCAAATTCCTGAGCTACATCCTGCGCCACACGCCCGACAGCGTCGGCCTGTCGCTCGACCCGCAAGGCTTCGCCGCGGTCGACGAGCTGATCGCCAGGAGCGCGGCCGCCGGCACCGTGTTCGACCGGGCGATGCTGCTGGAGACGGTCGCGGCCGATGCCAAGCAGCGCTTCACCCTCTCCGCCGACGGCGCGCGGATCCGGGCGACGCAGGGCCATTCGGTCGCGGTCGATCTCGGGCTCGCCGCGCAAGCGCCGCCGGATCTGCTCTATCACGGCACGGCGTCCCGCTTCCTGGCGGCCATCCTGGCCGAGGGCCTGAAGCCTGGCTCGCGCCGGGACGTGCACCTGTCGGGCGATCCGGCGACGGCGCTCGCCGTCGGCCGCCGTCACGGCCGGCCCGTCATCCTCAAAATCGATGCCCGCGCCATGCACGGCGCGGGACACGCCTTCCGTCAGGCCGACAACGGCGTCTGGCTGACGGACGTCGTCCCACCCGCCTTCCTCGGCCAGATGCCGAGCCCGATCCCGCCCGCACAGAACGAGACATGACGATGACGGATCAGCGCAACTATGACTTCCTGAGCGAGGCCTTCGACGCGGCCCGGACGGCGCGCGCCGCGCCGGTCAAGATGTGGACCCGCGGCGTGCCGGTGGACGAGGCTTCCAAGCAGCAACTGCTCAACACCGCCGGCATGCCGTTCATCCACAAGTGGCTGGCTGTGATGCCGGACGTGCATTACGGCAAGGGCTCGACCATCGGCTCGGTCATCCCGACCGTCGGCGCGATCATTCCCGCCGCGGTGGGCGTCGACATCGGCTGCGGCATGATGGCGGTGCGCACCTCGCTCTCCGCCTCCGACCTGCCGGATACGCTGGCGCCGATCCGCACCGCGATCGAGCAGGCGGTGCCGCACGGACGCACGGCCGGCCGCGACGGACGCGACAAGGGCTCCTGGGGCGAGCTGCCGTCGGCCACAGAGACGGCCTGGTCGCGGCTTGCGGCCGGCTTCGACGCCATCGTCGCCAAGCATCCGAAGCTCGCCAAGGCCAACACCGCCATCCAGCTCGGCACGCTCGGCACCGGCAACCATTTCCTCGAGATCTGCCTCGACGAGGCGGACCGGGTCTGGTTCGTGCTGCATTCGGGCTCGCGCGGGGTCGGCAACGCCATCGGCACCTACTTCATCGAGAGGGCCAGGGAGGAGATGCGCCGCTGGCATATCGACCTGCCGGACCGGGATCTGGCCTATCTGCCGGAGGGCACCAGCCAGTTCGACGACTATGTCGAGGCGCTGGAATGGGCGCAGATCTATGCGGCGACCAACCGCCAGGTGATGATGCAGCATGCGATCGAGGCCGTCCGGCCGCTGATCGCCAAGCCGTTCGAGGCGCAGCTGGAGGCGATCAACTGCCACCACAACTACGTCGCCCGCGAGCATCATTTCGGCAAGGACGTGTTCGTGACCCGCAAGGGCGCGGTGCGGGCGGCCGAGGGCGTGATGGGCATCATCCCCGGCTCGATGGGCGCCAGGACCTTCATCGTCCGCGGCCGCGGCAACCTCGAAAGCTTCTGCTCGTGCTCGCACGGCGCCGGGCGGGTGATGTCGCGCACCGAGGCCAAGCGCCGCTTCACCCTGGCCGACCACGTCGCCGCCACGGCCGGCGTCGAGTGCCGCAAGGACGAGGCGGTGATCGACGAGACGCCCGCGGCCTACAAGGACATCGAGGCCGTGATGGCGGCGCAGGCCGATCTCGTCGAGGTCGTGCACACGCTGCGCCAGATCGTCTGCGTCAAGGGATGAGCGGGTGGGCCGCCGCAAAGAAGACAGGAAATGGGAATGATCGACATCAACGGCGCGCAGGGCGAAGGCGGCGGCCAGATCCTGCGCACGGCCCTGGCGCTGTCGATGGTGACGGGCAAGCCGTTCCGCATCGACGGCATCCGCGCCGGCCGCGCCAAGCCCGGCCTGCTGCGCCAGCACCTGGCCGCGGTGCGCGCCGCCGCGGCGGTGTGCGGGGCCGAGATCGTCGGGGACGAGCTCGGCTCGAAGCGGCTGATCTTCCATCCCGGCCCGGTGGCCGCCGGCGCCTACGAGTTCGCCGTCAACTCCGCCGGCTCGACCGCCCTGGTGCTGCAGACGGTGATGCTCCCGCTCGCCCTCGCCGGCGGCGCCTCGCGCCTCGTGCTGCGGGGCGGCACCCACAACGGCCAGGCGCCGCCCTTCGAGTTCCTCGACCGGGCGCTGCTGCCGGCGCTGCGGCGGATCGGCTACGACATCCGCGCCGAGCTGCATCGCCCGGGCTTCTATCCGGCCGGCGGCGGCGAGGTGCATGCGACGATCGCGCCCGTGGCGGGACCGCTGCAGCGGCTCGAACTGACGGAGCGCGGCGCGGCGCTGAGCCGCCTGGCCGAGGCGGTGCTGGCCAACCTGCCCGCCGCCATCGCCCGGCGCGAGCTCGACACGCTCGGCGCCGAACTCGGCTGGCCGGCGGACGAGTTGCGGCCGCGCAGCGAGGCGGCCGATGGCCAGGGCAACGTGCTCTGCGCCACCCTGGCCTTCGCCAACGTTACCGAAGTCTTCACCGGCTTCGGCGAGCGCGGCCTCTCGGCCGAAGCCGTGGCCAGGACCGTCGCCGGCGCGGTGCGGGCCTATCTGGGCACGGGGAGCGCCGTCGGGCCGTTCCTGGCGGACCAGTTGCTGCTGCCGATGGCGCTCGGCCGCGGCGGGCGCTTCACCACGGTCGAGCCGACGCCGCACACGCGCACCAACATGGCGGTGATCGGGATGTTCCTGGATGCCCGCTTCGACGCGGCCACGACCGGCGACGGCAGCTGGCGGATCGAGCTGCCCGACCTGCGCGGCACATAGACGATGCGGGATGCATTGACCACTTGCATAACGCATGGGAATGGCGTGGAATGCCGGCGGGATTGGGGAGCGCGTCGATCGGACGGTGCGTCCATGCGCAGTGCCATCGTGGTGCTTGCTCTCCTCCTGTTCAGCCTTGGTCCCGCCCCGGCAGCCACACAGCCGGCCAAACCCGAGGAACCGGCGATGCGGGTCGCGCTGGTGCGCAGCAACGAGGCCGGTTGCGAGCCACGATGCGCCACCTGGATCTCGGCCGAGGGCCGGATCACCGGCGAGACGCTCGCGCAGTTCCGCCGCGTGCTCGGCCGCAAGGACGTCGGCAGGCCGCCGGTCGTCGTCACCTCCGGCGGCGGCGACCTCGACGCCGCCATGGCGATCGGGCGGCTGATCCGGGCGCGCCGCCTCGACGTCGTCGTCGGCCATACCGACATCGCCGCCTGCGCCGCCAAGGGCGGGGACTGCGGCGGCGGCCTTGGCCTGCCGGGCTCGCCGTCGGGCCGACGCGGCTATTGCGCCTCGGCCTGTTCGGCCATCCTGGCGGCCGGCGCCGGACGCTTTGTCCCAATCGGCGCCCTGGTCGGCGTCCATCAGGGCGTGCGGATCGCCACCTTCATCCGCTACAAGCGCACCTATTCGATCCGGCGGCGCCTCGTCGGCGGCGTTCCGGTCGAGGCCAGCCGCCGCCTGGTGAGCCAGAAGGAGATTGCCAGCCAGACCCGCCGCATCCCGTTCGATCAGGCCTATCGGGACCGGATCGAACACTATTTCCGCGGCATGGGCATCGGCGATGCCGTCGAGACGCTCGCCGAGACGGCGACGCCCGCCTCGATGCACTGGATGACGCGCGAGGAGCTGAACGCGACCGGTCTGGCCACCGGTCTTCTCCCGCCGCGAGGCGTCGTCCTGCCGGCCGCGGCATCGGCGGCGGAAAGGCCGGCGCGGCTCAACGCTCTGGGCCATGTCGTTGCCGGACGGTATCGGGACATGAGCATCGATCTGTTCCTCGCCTTCTCCTGGGAGCGCGGCTCGGACCAGTTGGCCGTCGCGATGTCGACGCTTGCAGGAGCGGGCGCCGTGCCGCCCGACCAGCTCGCCGTCTCGCTCTGGCCGGTCCCCGAGGTGGGGGCATCGCTCGCTGCAGCGGACGGCGAGCGCCGCACCACGCTGACCGGCGTCCTGGCGAAGGCGGTGTTCTGCAAGCTGGTCGACGACCCGTCGCTGAAGATCGACCTGGCGCCGGCGAAGGACGCCCGCGACGTCATGGGCGCGGCCATCTCCATCAATGTTCTGTCCTTCGACGACATGCTGCCCTTGCTGAATGACGCCTGTACGGCGGGCGCCGTCCCCGCTGCACACTGACGCGGCGAGCCGTCGCATCCGTCAGGCCTGCGAGCGGAATGGCCGTGCTGCCGGCTGGCCTCGGTGCCCCGAACATCGTAGACGGGCGCGACGCATATGAAGGCACGGACATGTCACAGAACACATCCAGCTCGGGCGCTGACGCAGCCATGGCCGGCGCCCGCCTCGAAGCCGTGCTCGACCTCTCGCAGCCGCTCGCCAGGCTGGCGCAGGCGATCGACTGGCGTGCCATCGAGGCGCAGTTCGGTCCCGCCTACCAGGATGAGACCGGCGGCGCGCCGGTGCCGACGCGGCTGCTCGCCGGGCTGGCGATCCTCAAGGCGATGGACGACCGCGACGACGACGAACTGGCCGGGGACTGGGCCGAGAGGCCGTACTATCAGTATTTCTGCGGCGAGCGGGACTTCCGCCACGACACGCCGTTTGACGGCGGCTTGCTGCGGCGCTGGCGCGTCGCCGTCGGCAAGGAGCGGCTGATGGCCCTGGTGCGGGATGCCCTCGGCCTCGCCGAGACGGTCGGGGCCATCGAGCCGTCCGGCAACGGCGGAACATCGGAAGACGAGGCCGGCGACGATCTTTCCGCGCGGCTCGCCGATTTGAGGCTCGAAACCATCCTCTGGACCCGGTCCGGAGCGGGCGCGGGCGGCAGGGCCGAGAAGCTCCCCGGCCGCCTGAAGCTGCTCGGCAAGGACCTCCTCGACCTGGAGTTCGACGAGGCGATGCTGCTGACCGATCTCGACGGGTTCGTGGCGGGGCTCGTGGTCTCGCCGGTGCCGGTGCCTCCGGCCGAATGGCTGCCGATGGTCTGGGCCGGCCGGGCAGACGATGCACCGGGTTTCGAGCGCACGCGGCAGGCGGAGAAGCTGGCCCGGCACGTGATGGAGCACCATGCCGCCGTTGCCGCGGCCCTGGATCACGGCCAGGGCCGCTATGCGCCGGTGTTCGATCTCGATCCCCGGAACGGCGACGTCCTCTGGGAACCCTGGGCCGACGGCTTTGAGAAGGCCATGGAACTGCGCCCCGACGCCTGGGAGGCCTTGGCCGAGGCGGACGCGGCGACGCGCTCCGCCTTCGAGACCTTGTCGAAACTGGTGCGGATCGCCACGGTCGCAGGCGACGTCGAGGTGCCGGGGCGGGACGACCTCGTCGCCCGCGGTCCCGACCTGATACCCGCCTGCGTCGAGGCCCTGCACCGTTGGAGGGCAAGCCGACCGGCCCCCGAAACGGCGGAGACGCCGATGCCGCATTTCGGCAAGATCGGCCGCAACGATCCCTGTCCATGCGGCTCGGGCCGCAAATACAAGAAATGCTGCGGAGCCGACTGACGGATCCTCCTGCCGAGAACCGGCGCCCCTCGCGAGCCGCAGCCCGGGTGCGCTTCAGCCGCTCGGCATCGCCCCGGGCCGTTCGCGCGCCCAGGCCTCCAGGAGTTTCATCACGCCGGTGATGTCCTCGGCCTGGCCGAGGCTCGATCGTGCCTGCCGCCAGTTGGCGTCGGCGGCTTGGAGCGCCGGCGCGGTCACGCCGGCATCGGCGGCAAGAGCGACGGCGATGCCGATGTCCTTGCAGAACAGCTCCAGGCTCTGGCCGAAATCGAAGGTCCGCGGCAGCACGTGGCGCGGCAGCTTGACGTCGACCGCATGGCTGCGGCCGGAGCCGTGGCTCCACACGTCGAGCATGGCGCGCGGGTCGAGGCCGAGCCGCTCGCCGATCAGCAGCGCCTCGCAGGACGACCAGAGCGTGACGGCCGACAGATAATTGTTGAGGGCCTTGAGCGTGTGGCCGGCGCCCAGCGGCCCGACATGCCGCACCGTGGCGCACATCGGCGCCAGCAGGCCGGCATGACGCTCGGCCAGGGCCTTCTCCCCGCCGACCATCGCGGTCAGCGAGCCGTCGGCGGCGCCGGCCATGCCGCCGCTCACCGGCGCGTCCATCAGGCCGATGCCGAGGGCTTCGAGCTCGCGGCCCAGCGCCAGCGTCGCGGCCGGCGTGGCGCTGGTCATGTCGATGACGGCGTCGCGCCGGTGCGGCCCGCGGCAGGCACCGTCCTCGCCAAGCAGGGCTTCGCGCACATGCGCCGCCGTCGGCAGCATCGAGATCACCACCCCGCCGTCGAGGTCGCGTCCGGAAGCGGCCGCCGGCACGCCGAGGGCGCGGAACGGCGCCAGCGCGTCCTCCGACAGGTCGGCCACGGCGATCGACACGCCGGCCTCGTGCAGGCGCCGCGCCATCAGCCCGCCCATGCGTCCGACGCCGATGAAGAGGACTTTGTCCGTCATGGCCCCGCTCCCTTCGCCACAACGGTCCATCATGACCGGCCGGCACGGGCCGAGAGCGACAGGGCCATGGTGTTGACGCCGAACACGGCCATGTGGTCGTCGGTCATGCCCTCCATGCGGCGGCAGAAGCCGCGCAGCAACCGCACGGAATCGGCGTCCATGGCCGCGATCGAGGCCGCCAGCTCACGCGCCCGCGCCAGCGCCCCGCCGGGGGCGACGACCTCGTTGACGATCCCGAGGGCCTGCGCCTCCTCCGCGCCGAACTCGCGGCTGGTCAAAGCCAGTTCGAAGGCCTTCTTCGAGGGCACGAACCTGCCGAAATAGGACAGGACGATCAGCGGCGGCAGGCCGTGGCTCATCTCCGGCAGGGCGAAGCGGGCATCGCGCGCCGCCACGGTCAGGTCGCACTGGGTGGCGAAGCCGCAGCCGAAGCCGAAGGCGCGCCCCTCGACCGCGGCGATCACCGGCACGTCCAGGCCGTTGAGGCGGCGATTGACCTGCAGGATCAGGTCGAGGTCGTCGCGGATATCGCTCGCGGCCGTCAGGCCCTTGGCGCCGATGCGACCGCAGCAGAAGTCCGCCCCTTCGCCGGTGACGACGACGGCGCGCAGGCCGGCGCTCGCGGCGACGGAGTCGAGCACGCGCGCCAACGTCTGCAGGTCGGCGGAGCGGATGTGGTTGCCGTCCTCGGCCCGGGTGATCTCGATCACGGTGACGCCGGCCGCGTCGCTCTCAACCTTCATCATGGCTTTCCTCATGTACGACTGGCCCTTGCACGGGCGTTGCGGGGAATCTATCGTACGACATCAATATCGTCGTACTGTCATACATTATCGGAGAGATCGCGCCATGCCGACCATCGAAGTCCGCGGCGAAGCGCTGCACTACGAGCGCGCCGGCAACGGCCCGGCCGTGCTGCTGATCCACAGCCTCGGCACCGGATCCTGGCTCTGGCGCGAGCAGATCCGCCGCTGGTCGGCGGAGTTCGACGTGATCGCCGTCGATGCCCGAGGCCACGGCCGCTCCAGCGCCAACGGCGCGCCGACGGTGCCGGAGATCGCCGCCGACCTCGCCGCCGCGGTGGCGGCGCTCGGAGTGGCGCCGGTGCACGGCGTGGCCATCTCCATGGGAGGCCCGATCGCCGCGCATCTCGCGGGCCTCGCGCCCGACAGCATCGCCAGCCTGGTCATCGCCGACAGCTTCGCCAACCAGGGCGAGGCCGGCGCCAAGCGGGCCGAGGCGATCGCCGCCACCGTGCGGAGCGTCGGCATGGCCGAGTTTGCCCGGCGCTATGCGCAGGACACGCTGCTGCCCGAGACCCCCCGCCCCGCCTTCGACGCGCTGGTCGCCGGCATCGCCGGCATGGCGCCGGAGACCTACATCGCCTGTGCCACCTCGGTGTTCACCAGCGACGTGCGCGACCTGATGTCCGCCATCCGCGTGCCGGTGCGCGTCGTGGTCGGCGACCGCGACAACCGCACGCCTCCGGCCCTGTCCGAGACGATCGCCGCCCTGATCCCGCAATCGACCCTGCACACCATCGCGGGCGCGGCCCATCTCGCCAACCTCGACCAGCCCGATGGCTTCGAGGCGGCGGTGCTGCCGTTCCTGCGCACCCAGGCCGGCCGCTGAGCCATGGAGCGGGCGACCACCGCGCTCTCCGGCCTCGGCCTCGCGCCGCTGCGCAAGGAAGCGGCGCCGCTCCGCCGCAAGATCGCAGCGACGCTGCGCAGCCTGGTCGAGACCGGTGCGCTGCCGGCCGGCACGCGCCTGATCGAAAAGGAGCTCTGCGCCGAGCTCGGCGTCAGCCGCACCGCCCTGCGCGAGGCTCTGCGCCAGCTCGAGAGCGAGGGCCTGCTGATCGCCGGCGCCCGCGGCCTGACGGTCGGGAGCCTCACCGCGGCGCAGGCCCGGGACATCTATGCCGTGCGCGCCGCCCTGGAGGGCCTGGTCGCCGAACAATGCGCCGTCCGCGCCGATGCGCCCGCCCTGGCGCAGATCGAGGCGGCAGCCGAGAGCCTGCGCCGCGCCTATGCGGCCGGGCGGCTCGACCGCATCATCACCGCCAAGGCCGAGTTCTACGACTGCCTCTGCTCCGGCGCCGGCAATGCCGTGGTGCCGGAACTGCTGGCTCGGCTGAACTCGCGCATCAACCAGCTGCGCAGCCGCTCCCTCGGCAGTCCCGAGCGCACGTGCGCCTCCATGGCCGAGATCGACGCCCTCGTCGCGGCGCTGAGGGCCGGCGACGGCGCCGCGGCGCGTGCCGCAGCCGAACATCACGTCGAGATGGCGGCCCGCGCCGCCCTCGGACCCGCCGCCCCGGCGGCTTGAACCACACGGGAGAGACCGATGAGCAATGATCCGTACGAGGCCGGCCTGAAGATCAGGCGCGAGGTGGTCGGCAAGGACTATGTCGACCGGTCGCTCGCCGAGGCCGACGACTTCACCCGCCCGCTGCAGGAGCTCGTCACGCGCTACTGCTGGGGTGAGGTCTGGAGCCGGCCGGGGCTGGAGCGGCGCGAGCGTTCGATGATCAACCTGGCGATGATCGCGGCGCTCAACCGCCCGCACGAGCTGAAGCTGCATGTGCGCGGCGCCCTCAACAACGGCCTGAGCCGCGACGAGATCCGCGAGATCTTCCTGCAGGTCGCGATCTATTGCGGCGTTCCCGCCGCACTCGACAGCTTCCGCATCGCCCGCGAGGTGTTCAAGGAGGTCGACGCGGCGAAGTAGGCACCGGGACGGTTGCGCCGAGAGCGACGCGCCCGCCCTCTCCCGGTCGGGAGAGGGGGTTCGCGCATGCTTGACCGGCTGGGACGCTTCAAGGCGATGGCCCGGGTGCGCGTCCTCCCGCCGGCCGGGCACGCCGTCACCGTGCGCCGCGGACATAGGGCAGGCCCAGGGCGGCGGGCAGGCTGGCCCGGCGGCCGAACAGCACCAGCACCAGCGTCACCGCCGCGAAGGGCAGCATCTGGATGACGTCGGTGGGGATGTCGACGCCGGCCACCTGCAGCGCCGTCGTCATCGACAGGCAGGCGCCGAACAGGAGCGCGCCGCCGAGCACCCAGAGCGGGCGTCCGCGCGCCAGCATGGCCAGCACGATGCCGATGAAGCCGGCGCCGTTGGTCATGAACGGGATGAAGATGCCGGCGCCGATCTCGGCCATGAAGGCGCCGCCGAGGCCGGCCAGGGCGCCGGTCGTCAGCACGGCGACGGTCCGGGTGCGCACCACGTCGACGCCGGCCGAGTCGAGCGCAGCCGGCTTGTCGCCGGCCGCCTGCAGCGCGACGCCGAGATGGGTGAAGCGGTAGAGGAGACTCAGCACCGCCACCGCGGCCAGGGCGAGATAGACGATCGCCGGCCGGTCGAACAGCGCCGGCCCGATCACCGGGATCCGCGACAGCAGCGGGATCGGCAGGGTCTCGGCCGCCGCAAGGCGCGGATAGGTCTGGCTGAACTGCACATGGTGCAGCAGCGCGGTGATGCCCTCGACCCCGAGCGTCAGGGCGATGCCGATGACGATCTGATTGAGGCCGAGCCGGACGCAGAACAGCGCCATCAGCCCGGCCACCAGCATGCCGCCGGCCATGCCGCCGGCGAAGCCGAGCCAGAGCGAGCCGCTGTCATAGGCGATGAGGAAGCCGCAATAGGCGCCCATGAGCATCATGCCCTCGATGCCGACATTGAGCACCCCGGCCTTCTCCGACATCTGCTCGCCGAGCCCGGCCAGCAGCAGCGGCAGGCCAGCGGTGACCGCGCCGAGGACCAGGGAGGTGAGGAAGGCGTCCGTCAGCAGGCCCATGTGCCCTCCCTCACGGCTTGACCCGCTGGCGCCGGCGCTGGTCGAGATATTCGGCCAGGGCCAGCATGATCAGCAGGATGGCGACGATCGCCAGGGTGAAGAAGTTCGGCACGCCGAGGCGCCGCGCCGCGCTCTCGCCGCCGATCGAGAGCACCGAGAACAGGAAGACGAAGACGATGGCGGCGAAGCCGTTGAAGCGCGCCAGGAACACCAGCGGCACCACGGTGAGGCTGTAGGCGGGGTTCCAGTCGGCCCGGACATTGCCCTGCACGCCGAGGATCTCGACCGCCCCGGCCATGCCGGCCAGCGCCGCCGAGATGGCGAACACCGCCACCGTCAGGCGCGGCACGGCCAGGCCCGCATGCACGGCCGCGGCAGCGTTGGCGCCGACGACGCGCAGCCGCAGGCCGAAGGCGGTGCGGGTCATGACGAGGTGCACCACCACGACCGCGACCAGGCCGATCAGCACGCCGCTGGAGATGGTGGTGCCGAACAGGCGCGGCAGCCGGTCGTCCACCGGCAGGGTGCGGGTCTGCGGCACCGTCGTCGCCGGATCGCGGAAGGCGAGCTTGACCAGCACATTGGCGAAGGACACGCCGAGGAAGGTCATCATCAGCGTGGTGATGATCTCGTTGACGCCCTGGTAGGCGCGCAGCAGCGCCGGCAGCAGCGACCAGGCCGCGCCGACCGCGGCTCCGAGCGCCAGGCTCAACACCAGCACGAGCCAGGCCGGCACGACCTCGGCCAGGAGCGGCGCGGCGGCGGCGACCGTCACGGCCCCGAGCAGGAACTGGCCGTCCCCGCCGAGGTTCCAGACGCCGGAGCGGAAGGCGACGATCAGGCTGGCGGCGAGCAGCAGCAGAGGCGCCATGCGCGTCACCGTCGCCTGCAGGCCGGAGGGCGACATCAGGCCGCGCTGCACCACATAGCCGTAATAGGCGAGCGGATCGACGCCGAGCGCCAGCAGGATCGCACCGGCGAGAACCAGGGCCGCGACGATCGGGCCGACGGTCATGGCCAGCACGCGCAGGACGGCGGTGCCGCCGGACGTACGAGCCGGCGCCTGGTCGGCGCCGCGGGTCTCGGTGGTTTCCAGGCTCATGCCGCGACACCGCTCATCAGTTCGCCGACTCGCCGTCGGGCCTGCCCGTCATTGACGACGGTACCGACGATCCGGCCCCGCGACATCACCGCGATGCGGTCCGCCAGTTCCAGGAGTTCCTCCAGGTCGGTGGAGATCAGCAGGGTGGCGATGCCGCCCGCCGCCGCCTCGCGGATGCGCCGGCGCGTGGCGCGGATGTTCTGGACGTCGAGGCCGTAGGTCGGCTTGGCGAAGATCACCACCCGCGCCGCGCCCGAGAGCTCGCGGGCCAGCAGGGCCTTCTGGATGTTGCCGCCTGAGAGCTTGCCGATCGGCGTGTCGATGCCCGGCGTGCGCACGTCATAGGCGGTCACCAGCGCCCGGGCATGGGCGGCCAGAGCCGCGGGGCGTTCGATGCCGCGCGACCAGAACGGCGGCTCGCCGATCTCCTTGAGCACGAGATTGGTCGCGACCGGGAAAGCGCCGACAGTGCCCTCCCCGAGCCGGTCGTCGGTGACGTAGCGCAGCCCAGCCGCCCGGCGGCCGCCGACATCCAGCATCTCGATCGGCCGGCCGCCGAGACGGATATGGCCGGCCGCGATCCGCCGCTGGCCGGCGAGCGCCTCGGCGAGCTGCTTCTGGCCGTTGCCGTCGATGCCGGCGACGCCGAGGATCTCGCCGGCGGCCACCGCCAGGCCGATGCCGACGAGCGGTGTCGCCGGATCCTCGACCGCAAGGCCTTCGACCTCGAGCAGCGGCGGCGCCTGCGTCCGCCGGTGCGCACCGCCGGTCATGGCTTCGCCGACGACCGCGTCGACCGGCGCCCCCGCACCGAACATCAGCCGCACAACCTCGGCCGTCGCCTCGCCGGCACCCATGGCCTTCAGGCGCTGCGGCTCGATCTCGCCGACCTTGCGGCCGAGGCGGAGCACGGTGATCCGGTCGCCATAGGCCAGCGCCTCGTTGAGCTTGTGGGTGATGAAGACGACGGCAAGGCCCCGGGCGACCAGCCGGCGCATCAGTTCGCCGAGTTCCTCCGCCCCCTTCGGGGTCAGCATGGCGGTGGCCTCGTCGAGGATCAGCACGCGGCTGCCGCGCATCAGCGCCCGGGCGATCTCCACCTGCTGCTGCTCGCCGAGCGACAGATGGCCGGTGACGGCGAAGGGGTCGACCGTGATGCCGACGGTCCGGCAGACCTCGCGCATGCGCCGGGCCAGCCCGGCCCGATCGGGCCGGCGCCACCACGGGCCGCCGAGCGTCAGGTTGTCGACCACCGGCAGGGACGGCACGAGCATCGCGTGCTGGAACACGGTGCCGATGCCGAGATCGAGGGCGCGGCGCGGCGACGTGATCGCCTGCGTCCGGCCGTCGACCCGGATCTCGCCGGCATCCGGCTGCTGCAGGCCGGAAAGCATGGCCACCAACGTCGACTTGCCGGCTCCGTTCTCGCCCAGCAGCACATGCACCTCGCCGGGCATGAGGTCGAGGCTGACGTCGTCGTTGGCGACCACGCCGGGAAAGCGCTTGGTCACGCCGGCCAGGGAGACCAGCGGCGCGGCGCCGCCGGACGGGCCGGCATGGGGATCGTCGGGTCGCAGCATGTCGAGGTCGGGTCTCTGTAGTGAAACGCCGGCGCTGGCCGGCGGTATGAGAAAGAGGGCTGTTCGCAGCCGACAGCTTCAGGCGCGACGCCGGCCGATCCCCTCCCCCGAGCAAGTCGGGCATGTCCGCCTTGCCTTCCAAGGTGTCGATCTCGGGAGCAGCCGAGGTGGGCGGGGAGGGGCAAGGAGGTGGGGGCGGCGGCGTAGGGCTCGTCCTATTGCTGCACGACCCCGCCCTTTATCCCTCCCTGCCCACCTCGGGTGTTCCCGAGATGGGCGGACAAGGGAGGCAAGTCGGAACCGCGGCGTCCCGCACGGCCGCAAGCTGCCGGCGCCGCCTCACTGGGCCGTGGGCAGCTGCGTCACCAGCTTGTGCACGGCCGCCGCCTCGAATTGCGGCTCGACCTTGATCTTGCCGCCGACGATATCGTCGCGGATGGCGCCGATCTGCTTCCAGACATCGTCGGGAATATGGCTGGTCTTGAGCAGGGACACCGAGTCGTCCGACAGCTTGATGCCGTAGCTGTGCGTGCCGAACTTGTCGGCCTTCAGGTCGTCGATCATCGCGCTGAACACCGGCGTCAGGTTCCACACGACGGAGCTGAGCAGGTTGCCCTTGTCGAGGCTCGACTTGTCGCCGATGACGTCGATGAAATAGACCTTGCCGCCGTCGGTCGCCTTGGTCGTCTCCACCGCCTGCAACATGCCGAAGCTGGAGCCGTTGCCCTGGCCGAAGATGATGTCGGCACCGGCCGCGATCACCGATTCCGTCACGCGCTTGCCGCCGGCCGCGTCGCTGTAGGCCGCCGGCCCGATCACGGCGTAGCGGATGGTGACGCTCGGCTTCTCGGCCTTGACGCCCTCGGCGAAGGCGGCGGACTGGGAGTTCCAGCCCGGCGGCTCGCCCGAGACGACGATGCCGACCGTGCCGGTGCGCGTCATCTTGGCGGCGAGGCGGCCGGCGAGATAGGCGCCCTCATGGCCGCTCATGGTGTAGTCGGCGACGGCGCCGGGCTTGGCCGCGGTCGGCATGTCGGTGATGGCCACCGGCACCTTGGTCTCGGCGCCGATCTCGGGCGCCGCGGTGTTGTAGCCGCTGGCATGGGCGATGATCAGGCCGGCTCCCCCCTCGGCCAGTTCGCGCAGCGTCGGGCGCACGTCGCCATAGCCCAGGTTCTCCGCCACCACGGCCTTGATGCCGGCCTTCTCCGCCGCCGCCTTGGCCGCAGCGATGCCCTGCTGGTTCCAGCCGAAGTCCGTTCCCTGTTCCGGAGTCAGGATGGCAATGGAGTTGACATCCGCAGCATAGGACGTCGCGGAAAATACAACCGACAGCGCCAACGCGGCCAGACCTAGACGTACGCGCCCGACATTCATGCTTCGCTCTCCTCTCATCGTGATCGATCTGTTCTGCTTCTTGCTTTATGATTGCAGTTGATGGTAGTGCGTTATTTTATGCTCGCAAGGATTATATTTGGAGATCGTATGCCAACTCGCTTCACCGTCGCTCTCGCCGTCCTTGCCGGCCTCGTCCTGGGCGCCTCCCCCCTTGCCGCTGAGGAAATACCGGTGGTGGCGCGGGGCACGGACGGGCTGACGCGTGTCCCGTTCACGGCCGCCAACGCCGGCGCGGAGGCCATCGCCTGCTCGGCCGCGACGGCGCACTGGTTCTCCGTCGATCTCGGCATGGCGTCCCCCGGCGCCAGCGTGCGCGCAACGCTATGGGCCTCCGCGGCAAGCGGAGAAATCTTCGTGCTGAACGACAAGCAGGACCGCATGCCGCTGCTCAACCTGTGGTGCGGCCTGGCGGGACGGACCTGGGCCACGCGCAGCACCGTGCGCCTCGAGCGTATGGCCGGCACCGCGCCCGAGGCGATCGCCCTGTCCTGCAACGACGCCGTCGGCACGCTGGTCTGCCACTGAGGAGACGCGGACGACCCTGTCGTGCGAGGATGCAAGCCCGCAGCCGCCCGGCGGGGGAACCGGCATCCCGAGACGAGCCCGTTGCGGCACCTGTCCTGCATGACCCTCACCGTCCGGTCGCGGCGGCACCGAATTGGAAGGCCCGCCCGGCCTCTGCAACCACTCAACCATAAGCCCTTTTATTGGTCAATCGACCGGCCGGCCGCGCCGAAGCACCCCTCCGGACCGAGAAACCGACGAGTGACCGCTCGGCATGCGGACAAGTCCCCGACCGCAAACTATTTCAACCCAAAACAATCGAGCCCCCTTACATCTTTGACGTGATCCAAGAAATAAATCGCGAAATTCACCACACCATTTCCAGTCATAATTTTTGATTTATCCATTTTATACAGAAAAAATATCATATTAAATGACAATAATAAATGTCATCATCCAATATTGGCAGTTTTTCCATCCATAATCCTCGAATTTCTCTCGGAAATCGCACCGAAATCCGGAAACTTCGGAGTCACCCCCTTCGCTGCGGTCTCCGCCCCCGGCTGACCCAAATCCATCAAAAAATCCGCCCAACCGCTCTTGACCATTTTTCCGATTGAATGGTTGTATGGCGTCCAACGAGATCGGTCCGTCGACGGCCGGCCGACCAACATCCAGCAGGGCCGTCGCCTCCGCCGCATGCCGGCCGCCGGCGCCCTGGCAGAGCCGAGGGAGAGGTCATCATGGAAGCGGGAGCGCGCAAGCCGCGATCGGCGGTCGAATCCAGGCTGAAGACCGGCGCCGAATTCAAGGCTTCGCTCGACGACGGCCGCCGCATCTGGGTCAACGGCCGCAAGCTCGACAAGGTCACCGACGACCCGGCCCTCAGCGCTGGCATCGACCTGCTCGCCTCCATGTTCGACGACCAGTTCACCGAGGAATTCGCCGACGCCACCACCTATGAGGACCCGGACACCGGGGCCGTGGTCTCCCGATCCTGGCAAATACCGCGCACGATCCAGGATCTGGAAGACCGGCGCAAGATGATCGAGTATACCAGCCTGAAGACCGCCGGAACCTTCGGCCGCCCGCCGGATCTGGCACCGGCGATCGCGGTGGGCCTGCTCGCCTATCTGCCGACCTTCAAGGCCAAGAAATCGCTGATCGAGGGCTGCTCGCCCGATTTCGGCGAGAACATCGAGCGCTACATCGCCTTCGGCCGCGACAACAACCTCACCGCCTCCGAAAGCCTGACCGGCCCGCAGAACGACCGCTCCTCGCCCAAGGGCGTGGAAGCCTCGCTGCTGCGCGTCAAGAGCGCCGAGAAGGGCGGCATCCGCGTCTCCGGCGCCAAGACCGTCGGCTCGATCTCGGCGCAGGCCAACGAGATCTTCTTCACCAATCTCGGCGGCATCCGCGACACGCCGGCCGAGGCCTGCATCTGGGCCTCGGTGCCGATCAACGCCGACGGCATCACCATGATCTCGCGCGAGACGGTGTCGCATCCCGGCGCCGACCCGTTCGACCATCCGGTGGCGAGCCTGGGCGAGGAAGCCGACCAGCTCATCATCTTCGACAATGTGTTCGTGCCGACGGACCGGATCTTCAATCTCGGCGATCCGACCGCGATGCAGTATTACGGGCCGGTCTGCACCTTTGCCCATTGGCACGTGCTGACGCGCCTGGCGGTGAAGGCGGAGCTGTTCGTCGGCGCCGGCCAGCTCGTGCTCGACGTGCTCGGCACCGGCCATATCCCGGCGGTGCAGGGCATGCTCGGCGAGATCATCGAGTATGCCCAGACGCTGCGCGCGTTCGTCTACGCCGCCGAAGCCAAGGCCAGGCCGACCGAGGGCGAGGTGATGGCGCCGGACGTCGGCATGCTCACGGCCGGCCGGCTCTACTCGATCCAGCACTATCCGCGCATCATCCACACGCTGCAGGAACTGTGCGGCCAGGGCCTGGTGATGCGCTTCGGCAAGGCGGCGTTCGAGAACCCGGAGATCGGCCACTACCTCAACGACCTGCTGCCGGGCAAGGGCGTCAGCGCCATGGCCAAGGAACAGCTGATGAACTTCGTCTGGGACATGACCACCGGCTCGCTCGCCGGCCGTGTCGCCCTGTTCGAGAACGTCAACGCCAGCCCGGCGCCGCGCCTGCGCGAGCGCCTCTACAACGAGGTCAAGCGCGACGCCTATGTCGCGCAGGTCAGGAAGCTGGCCGGCATGGCATGAGGACCAGGCCGGCTCGAGCCGGGCCGGCCTGTCTGGAGTGATCGAGATCCCGCGGCCTTCCCGCCCGCTCCCCGAGGCCGGCCGGCAGGCCCGCTCCTGTTGCGACCGGAAACGATCATGGCGGACGACCCGATCGGCGCTTTCTACCGCGCCTACAACGCCCACGATGCCGCGGCTGCCGCTGAGTTGCACGCCGTCGACGGCTGGTTGGAGGAGACGGCCACCGGCCGGCGCCGCGAGGGCCGCGCCGCGCTGCGCGAGGGGCTGCAGCGCCTCTTCGCCATGCTGCCCGACGTGACCTGGGTCGAGCGCGAGCGCATCCGCTCCGGCAGCAGCGTGGCGGTGACCTACACCATGTGGGGGCACCTTGCCGTCGATCTCGGCCCCGTCCACGGCGTCGGCCAGCCGATCGTCCTGTCCGGCCTGCACGTCTTCGAGCTCGCCGACGGCACGATTGCCGGCTTGCGCGACTATTGGGACGCCGTGGAGTTCCGGCGCCAGGCCGGCCGGGCCGCGTCCGGCGCGGGGGCGGCGGCGTGAGCGGCCTCGCCGGCACGGAGCGCCTCGACGCCACCGGGCTCGCCGCCCTGGTGCGCCGCGGCGAGGTGACGGCGCTGGAACTGCTGGAAGACGCCGTGGAGCGTATCGAGGCGCTGAACCCCGGCCTCAACGCCGTGGTCCATCCCTTCTTCGACCTCGGTCGCCAGGCCATCGCCGCGGGCCTGCCGGACGGCCCGTTCCGCGGCGTGCCCTTCCTGGTCAAGAACACCGGCTTCGAGGTGGCGGGCACGCCGCTCTCCACCGGCTCGCGCCTGTTCGAGGGGACGGTCTCGACGGCCGACGGCACGCTGGCTGCGCGCTACAAGGCGGCTGGGCTGGTGCTGATCGGCAAGAGCAACACGCCGGAATTCGCCCTGAGCTTCACCACCGAACCCGAGGCCTTCGGCCCGTCCCGCAACCCCTGGGACCTCGGCCGCAGCCCCGGCGGCTCCTCCGGCGGTTCGGCCGCGGCGGTCGCCGCCGGCCTCGTGCCCCTCGCCAACGCGTCCGACGGCGCCGGCTCCACCCGCCTGCCCGCCGCCCATTGCGGCCTGTTCGGCTTCAAGCCGAGCCGGATGCGCAACCCGCTCGGCCCGGTGGTGGTGGAGGCGATCGCCGGCATGTCGACACCGCACTGCGTCAGCTGGAGCGTGCGCGACAGTGCCGCCCTGCTCGACGCCTCGGCCGGACCGGATCAGGGCGACCCCGCCGCCGCCCCGCCGCCGGAACACCCCTTCGTCTCCGAGCTCAACCGCGACCCGCCGCGGCTGTGCATCGGCCTCACCCTGCGCTCGCCGCTCGGCACGCCGGTCGATGCGCAATGCCTGGCCACGGCCCGCGCCGCGGCCAGGCTGTGCGAAGAGTTCGGCCACCATGTCGAGGAGACGGATGCCGGCTACGACGCGCAGGCGCTGAAGGAGGCCTGGCGCGTGATCGTCGGCGTCAACCTCGTGCCGGCCGTCGCGGCGCAGGGTGCGCGCCGCGGCATCGCCGACCCGCTGGCCCTGCTCGAGCCGGTCAACGCCGCCTGGATCGAGGAGGCCCGGCAAAGGACGGGCGCCGACTATCTCAAGGCCGTCAACCAGCTGCACGCCACCGCCCGGGCGCTCGGGCGCTTCTTCGCCCGCTACGACGTGCTGCTGTCGCCGACGACCGCCGAGCTGGCGCCGCCGATCGGCCGCATGGCCGGCGCCGGCCAGTCGCTCGACGCCTTCTACGACCAGTTCTGGCAGCATGGTCCCTTCACCTGCGCCTTCAACGCCGCCGGCTGCCCGGCGATGAGCGTGCCGCTCGGCGTCTCGGCCGAGGGCCTGCCGATCGGCGCGCATTTCGGCGCGGCCTTCGGCCGGGAGGGACTGCTCTTCGCCCTGGCCGGCCAGCTCGAACGGGCCGCCCCCTGGTTCGACCGCCGTCCCCCTCCCCTTGCCGCGAGAGCCGCACCATGAGCCAGTCCGCCGCCATGCCGGGCGTCCGCCGGATCGTCGCCGGCGTCCAGGCCGGCACGATGACTGCGGAAGACGCCGTGCGGGCCTGTCTCGCCCGCATCGCCGAGCGTGAGGAGGCGGTGCAGGCCTGGATTGCCCTCGATGCCGATCTCGCCCTGGCGCAGGCGCGCGAGGCCGACCGGGCCGGCCGGCGCGGGCCGCTGGCCGGCGTGCCGATCGGCGTCAAGGACGTGATCGACACCGTCGACCGGCCGACCGGCTACGGCTCGGCCGTCTATGACGGCTTCCGGCCGGCCTGGGATGCCTCCTGCGTCACCCTGTCCAGGCAGGCCGGTGCCGTGGTGCTGGGCAAGACGGTGTCGACCGAATTCGCCATGTCGAGCCCGGGCAAGACCCGCAACCCCGTCGATCCCGGCCACACGCCGGGCGGCTCGTCCAGCGGCTCCTGCGCCGCGGTGGCGGCCGGCATGGTGCCGCTGGCCTTCGGCACCCAGACCGCCGGCTCGATCGTGCGGCCGGCCGCCTATTGCGGCGTGGTCGGCTACAAGCCGAGCTTCGGCATGCTCGACCGCACCGGCGTGAAGGCGCTGTCCGGCAGCCTCGACACGCTCGGCGTGATCACCCGCGACGTGCGCGACGCCGCCTACGCCGTGGCCGTCCTGGCGCAGCGCCCGGCGCTGATGGTGCCGGACGCCTTCACGGTGCCGCGCATCGGCCTGTTCCGCACCTCGCGCTGGGCGCTGGCGGAGGAGGCGACGCGCGGGGCGCTCGACCGCGCCGTCGCCGCCCTCGCCGAGCGCGGCGTGCCCGTGCGGGACGTGGCCGTGCCCGACTGGTTCGACGAGCTCTTCGCCATGCAGGATGCGGTGATGGGCTGGGAGGTCGGGCACACGCTCGCCCACGAGCGGCTGGTGCTGCGCGAGCGCCTGACGCCGACCACCCGCGCCTTCCTCGCCGAGAAGGAGCGTGCGACCCAGGCCGGGCACGATGCCGCCCTTGCCGCCCTGCCACAGTTCCAGCTGCGCTTCCACGAGGTGTTCGGCGACCTCGACGCGGTGCTGACGCCGGCCGCGCCGGGCGAGGCGCCGGCCGGCCTCGGCTCCACCGGCAACCCGGTGTTCAACACGGCCTGGACGCTGCTGCACGGCCCTTGCGTCGCGGTGCCGGCCGGGCTCGGCCCCGGCGGCCTGCCGGTGGGCGTGCAGGTCGTGGGCCGGATCGGCGACGATGCCCGGCTGCTCGCCGCCGCCGCCTTCGTCGAGGACGCGCTGGCGGCATCGGTCTGAATGCGATTGGGGAAGGAGATGCGGGATGGCGATCAGTGACCTGGCGCTCGTCGAGGCCTGGAAGGACGTGCTGACCCTGTCGAAGCTGACGGCGGGCGAGCAGGTCTCGCTGCTGGTCAGCGACGACAGCAATCCGCAACTGGTCTCGACGGCCCGCATCGCCGTCGGCCAGCTCGGCGGCATCCTCACCATCCTGACCCTGCCGCCGCTGAACGGCGACGTGGCGCTCAGCCGCGACAAGTCGGGCTATGTCGGCCACACCGCCCTGAAGGGCAACCGCCCGGCGCTGGAGGCGATGAAGCACAGCGACCTCGTCATCGACACGATGATGCTCCTGTTCTCGCCGGAGCAGGAGGAGATCCTGAAGACCGGCGCGCGCATGCTGCTGGCGTGCGAGCCGCCGGAGGTGATGCTGCGGATGAAGCCGACGCCCGAGGACGCCCGGCGCGCCACGGCGGCGGCGGAGCGGCTCGCCCGCGCCCGCACGCTCACCGTCACCTCCAAGGCCGGCACGGAGTTCCGCTGCGCGGTCGGCCAGTATCCGGTGCTGAAGCAGCAGGGTTTCGTCGACAGGCCCGGCGGCTGGGACCATTGGCCGAGCTGCTTCGTCGCCACCTGGCCGGACGAGGGCAGCTGCGAGGGCAGGATCGTCGTCGACACCGGCGACATCCTGCTGCCGTTCAAGCGCTACGCCCGCGACCCGATCACGCTCACCATCGAGAGGGGCTTCATCCGCCGGATCGAGGGCGGCTTCGAGGCCGAATACCTCAAGAGCTACATGGACAGCTTCGACGATCCCGACGCCTTCGCCATGGCCCATGTCGGCTGGGGCCTGCACAAGCGCGCCCACTGGACCACGCTCGGCCTTTACGATCCCGAGGCGGGCCTGAGCATGGATGCGCGCTCCTTCGCCGGCAATTTCCTGTTCTCCAGCGGCCCCAACACCGAGGCCGGCGGGACGCGCAACACCCCCTGCCACATGGACATCCCGCTGCGCGCCTGCTCGCTGTCGCTCGACGGCGAGCCGATGACCGTCGAGGGCAGGCTGGCGCAACCGGATCAGATGTAGGCAAGAAAGTGCGCAGATCCCATCTCCCGATCGGGAGACGGGCGGGGGCGAGGGAATAAATGTCTCAGCGAGAGGGCGGCACCTTCGGGTATCACCCCCATCGAGACGGATTCACCCGCGAGCGACTACACCATCGCTCCTGTCCTTTCAGCAGACAGCCCCTTTTCAGCACCATCTAGACCCTCACCCCCGCCTCTCTCCCGTAAGGAGAGAAGGGTTTCGTCGCGATTCACCCCACCGCTGCGTCGATCACCGCCATCGCGGCGGCGGCGGCGGCGCCCACGTCGACCCGGTGACCTTGCGCAGCGAGCGCACCGCCGAGGGCCATCACCGCCACGGGGGCATAGATCGGCTGCGCGGTCGGCCCCATATGGCCGATGCGCGTCAGACGGCCGAGCGTCTCGCCGCGGCCGGAGGAGAACACCACGCCGTAGCGCTCGCGCGCCGCGGCCCGCACCGCGGCCTCGTCAGCCCCTTCGGGCATGCGCACGGCCGTCGCGGTCGGCGAGGCGATCGCCTCGCGCGCGGCCCAGAGCGACAGGCCCATGGCCTTGACGCCGGCTCGGCAGGCGGCGGCGGTCAGCGCGTGGCGCGCCCAGACCTGCTCCGGCCCTTCCGCGAGATAGAGGTCGAGCGCCGCCTCCAGCCCGTTGACCTCGGCCACCGACGGCGTGAACGGGAACGGCGCGTCGTGCCGCCAGGCGTTCTCCCAGTCGAGGATGCTCAGCATCGAGGCGCGCGGGGCGTCGGGGTTCGCCTTCATCCGGGCCCAGGCCCGGTCGCTGACGCCGAGGATCGACAGCGAGGGCGGGCAGCCCAGGCACTTGTTCGGGCCGGTGACGAAGAGATCGGCCCGGCAGCCCTCGGGATCGACGTCCATGCCGCCGAACGAGGAGACCGCGTCGACGATCAGCAGCGCGCCGTGCGCCGCCACGACGGCGCCGATCTCGTTGATCGGATTGAGCGTGCCGGACGGCGTGTCGTGATGGCAGACCGCCACCACCGCGATCTCCGGCCGCGCCTTCAGCGCCGCCTCGACCGCGGCCGGATCGATCGCCTCGTCATAGGGCACCTCGACCTCGACCAGTTCGGCGCAATAGCGTCTGGCCCAATAGCCGAAGCCCTTGCCGTAGACGCCTGAAACCAGGTTGAGCACCACGTCGCCGCGCCGGATCAGCGAGGCGGCGGCCGCTTCCAGCGCCAGCACCGGCTCGCCGTGCATCAGGAGCGGCACGGTGCTGGTGCGCAGGGCGCGGCGCAGCTTGTCCGCCACCACGCGCTCATAGGTCGCCTGGAATGCCGGATCATAGTCGTAGAGCACGGAGCGCGACAGCCCCCGCAGCACGGCCGGATAGGCGTCGACCGGCCCCGTCGTCAGGGTGAACACCGGATCCTGCTTGGATGAGTACGACATGGGCTCTCCCACGATGCCATGGCGGAGGTCGAAACCGGCGACCGGCCGGCCGGAAACAGACTAGACAACAAACCAATTGCAAACAATGGTTCCATCATATGGTTGAAAAATACATCCGGGCAGCGGTGGATCGACGCTCAGCGCCTCGGTTTTCCAGCCGACCCGTCCCAGCGACTTCCAGCGCGATTTTCGACGAATTCATGGAATTATCCCTCGAAACATCTCGAAAACTCGCCAAATCTCTCATTTTCCCGTCAATGCTCGCCAGGAAAAAGCCCGAACGGCCTTCGCAAAAAACTGTCGCGGACCAGTCGCAACCAATGTTGTCAGGCAGTGGATCTTTTTGTACTCTTTCCCTGGAGGCGGACGGCTGCGGCCGGGCGATCTCCCGCCCTTTCCCGGAGTGAATGGTTGCCTGCCGCCACCTCGTCCGGGCCGAGGCGGTCGGAGTGGGCGGGAAGGGCGACGACACGCGTTGTCCACATGCTTTGTGTTGTGGTTCCAACACAATGGCCGGAGGCCGGGCGCAGGAACCACGGCACATGGAGGATCGGAGTGGTTTCGATCGACGGCCCGAAGAAGAAGCGGGGAAAAGCCAGGACGTCTCAAGCAGCGCCGGCGACGGACAGGCCGGACACGCTGCAGTCGATCATCGGCGCCATCCGCGAGATCATTGCCGAGACCGGCTCGATGCCACCGGAACGGACCGTGGCCGAGCGCCTGAGCGTCAAGCGCCACATGCTGCGCCGGGCCCTGGAGACGCTGCGAGCCACCGGCGAGCTCGAACCCGCCCGAGCCGGCCGGCGCGCCGCCACGGCGGTCCAGCAGGGCGGCAACCTGGTCAAGTCCACCAACCCGCTCGAGGTCATGGAACTGCGCATGGTGCTGGAGCCGGCCCTGGCGCGGCTGGCGGCGCTGCGCGCCTCTCCCGCCGAGATCGAGCGCATCGAGCGCGCCGCCACCACCCCGCCCGGCGCCAGCCCGAGCGCCGCCGACCTCGTCTTCCACAAGGCCGTGGCCGTGGGTTCGCGCAACATCCTCGCCTCGGAACTCTATGTGCTGCTGCACCAGGTGGCGACGGACGGGCGGCTGCGCTTCACCGACAGCGACAATGACAGCGCCACCACGGCTGCGCGTATCCGCGACCGCGACAGGGAGCACCAGGCCATTGCCGAGGCCATCGCCGCCCGTGATCCGGAAGCGGCGGAACGGGCGATGTGGGAGCATCTTGCCGTGACCCAGCGCAAGATCATGAGCCGGATCGCCCCCGGCCTCGACGCGGCCTGAACGGCGGGGAGGCATGGGCATGGCCTCCTTCGACGTCCTGATCGTCGGCGCCGGCTCGGCCGGTTCGGTCCTGGCCGCGCGCCTCTCGGCCGACCCGGCGCTGCGCGTCGGCCTGATCGAGGCCGGCGGCATGCCGGACGATCCGGATATCGCCGTGCCGCAGCAATGGCCGTTCCTGCAAGGGCGCGCCTTCGACTGGGCCTATCGCACCACGCCGCAGCCCGGCACGGCCGGCCGCAGTCACGCCTGGCCGCGCGGCCGCATCGTCGGCGGTTCGAGCTGCCTGCACGCCATGGCGCATGTGCGCGGCCATCCCGACGATTTCGAGCCCTGGGCGGCGGCGACCGGCTCGCGGCTCTGGTCCTATGACGGGCTGCTGCCGGCCTTCCGCCGCAGCGAGAGCTTTTCCGGCGGCGCCGGCGACCTGCACGGCGGCGACGGACCGCTGCCGGTCCTCCTGCCGGACGCCGATCTCAGCCCGCTGGTGCGCAGCTACATGGAGGCGGGGCTGGCGCTCGGCGTGCCGCGGGTCGGCGAGCACAATGGCCGCGGGCTCAAGGGCGTCGCCGCCAACTCCCTGACCATCCGCGACGGCCGCCGGGTCAGCGCCGCCGACGCCTACCTCCTGCCGGTGCTCGGTCGGCCCAACCTGACTCTGATCACCGGCGCTCCGGTCGAGCGCCTGGACTTCCAGGGCAGCCGCGCCACCGGCGTCACGATCCGGCGCGAGGGCGGAGCCGAGACGATCGCGGCCGACGCGGTGCTGCTCTGCGCCGGCGCCGTCGCCTCCCCTCTCCTGCTGATGCGCTCGGGCATCGGCGCGCCGGCCGCGCTGGCGCGGGCCGGCGTCGCCTGCCGGCTGGCCCTGCCGCAGGTCGGCGAGAACCTGCACGACCATCTGCTGGCCGCCGGCAACCTCTACCGCGCCCGCCGGCCGGTGCCGCCCTCGCGCCTGCAGCATTCGGAATCGCTGATGTATCTCGACGCCTCGGATCCGACCCGGGCCGAAGGCGCGCCCGACATCGTGCTCGCCTGCGTCGTCGCCCCGTCCGTCTCCGAGTGCTTTTCGGCGCCGCCGCCGGGCGAGGCCTACACCATCCTGTGCGGCGTCACCCATCCGACCAGCCGCGGCCGCCTCGCCATCACCGGCCCGAACGCCGGCGACCCGCCGCTCATCGACCCGGCCTATCTGTCGACCGGGCATGACCGGCGCCTGCTCGTGCAGGCCCTGCGCCTCGCCCGCGAGGTCGGCCACGGCGCCGCGCTGGCGCCCTGGCGGGAGGCGGAGCTCCTGCCCGGCCCGGCGGCAGCGACCGAAGCCGCCTGCCGGGACTTCCTCGCCCGCGCCGTCATCACCCACCACCATCCCGTGGGCACCTGCCGGATGGGCGCCGATGCCGACGCGGTGGTCGACGCCGGCCTGAAGCTCGCCGGCCTCGACAATGTCCATGTGGTCGACGCCTCGGTCATGCCGGCCATCCCGTCCGGCCCGGTGCACGCAGCCGTGCTCGCCATTGCCGAGACCTTCGCCGCGACGGGGCCGTTCACCGCGGCCTGATTCGAATCCCACACGGGAATTATCGATAATGCCGCTAAGTAATAGTGGCAGATCGAAGGCACCTTATATCGAAAGATTCCGCTCCGGCTGCCGGCTTTGCCTTTTTTGGCATGGACACCCCCTGCGCCCCGGACGTAACCTTACGTTCTCTCCCGGATGTTTCGACATGACGGGAACGTTCAAAAGGCATAGCCCCGCTGCATGAAACAAGAGGAACGCCATGGCCACGAGCACGATGTACTTCCCGGGCAACGTCTATCCGCAGGGCTATGATCCAGCCATCGATGGATACGACTACAATCCGTCCCTCGGCGAGTTGCTCGACCTGAACGGCGCCGTGGTCACCGGCAAGACTTCGACCGTCCAGACGCTGGCCCTGCAGAACGGCCTGGTGGTCAAGTTCATCGGCACAGGTTTCACGTATGATCCCGACGGGTCCGTGACCGGCGGCACGCTCACCCAGGTCAAGCTCTATCTGCACAACGGCACCACGGCGCAGCAGACCCTGACCGGCCTCAACGTCTCGTTCGAGGACTTTCACCAGGCCGCCGGCACCTTCGGCCCGTGGGCTCTGAACCGCTGGCTGATGAACGGCAACGACATCGTCAACGGCTCGGCCGGCGACGACGACCTGTACGGGCATGCCGGGAACGACACGCTGAACGGCGGAGCCGGCGACGATTATCTGGTGGGCGGCGCCGGCAAGGACACCTATGACGGCGGCGCCGGCCTGTTCGACCAGCTCAGCTTCGACGACGCCTATAACGACCCCACGGCGCTGCACGGCATCACCCTGAATGCGACGACGAAGACGGTGACCGACCCCTGGGGCAATGCCGAGACCTTCAAGAACATCGAGGAGTTCCGCGGCACCCAGTTCGCCGACAGCTTCACCGGCTCGGCGCTCGCCGACACCTTCATGGGCCTGGGCGGGCGCGACGTGATCAACGGCGGCGCCGGCTCCGACACGGTCCGCTACGACCGCGACGACAGGCACGGCGGCACGGCCGGCGTCACCGTCGACCTCACGGCCGGCTACGCCATCGACGGCTTCGGCAAGCGCGACACCCTGACCAGCATCGAGAACGTCCGCGCCACCAAGGCTGCCGACACCATCATCGGCAACGCCGCGGCCAACCAGATCATCGGCGGCGGCGGCGCCGACACGCTCACCGGCAAGGCCGGCGCCGATACGTTCGTGTTCCGCAACAACGGCGAGTTCGGCGCCACCATCACCGACTTCGTCTCCGGCACCGACCACATCGACCTGTGGGGCGGGGTGTCGTTCTCCGGGGCGACGCTCCAGCTCTACAACGGCACGACGATCGGCTCCCAGACCACCTCGACCGCAGCGGCCCTGTTCTTCAACACCGCCAACGACACGCTCTACTACGACAGCAACGGCAAGAATGCCGGCGGCCAGACGGTGATCGCCCACCTCACCGGCGTCGCGGCGCTGACCCATGATGACATCTGGGGCATCGGCTGATGCCCCAGCGAGCCCCTCGACCCCGGGGCGGTTCGCCGTCCCGGTCCGCCCGGGTCAGGCAACCAGCACGAAGTCCGCCGCCGTCAGCGCGGGATGGCCGGTGAGGCGGGCGAACAGATGCGCCACGCCTGCCCCCGCCCCGTCCGCGTCGTAGGACAGGTCGCCGGTCGTGGTGTCGTAGAGGAACACGCCGCCGGCATGGCCGGCCGCCGAGGGGTTGGCGCCGGCGACGAGGTCGACCGTGCCGCCGGCCGCGAGACCGCCGCCGAAGGCCGAGGCGTCGATCCGCAGCCTGTCGGTGCCGGAGACGAAATCGGCGATGGTGTCGAGCCCACCGGTCGGCGGCGCGTGATCGAAGACGAAGCTGTCGCTGCCGGAGCCGCCGGTCAGCACGTCGTCGCCGGCGCCGCCGTTGAGGAGGTCGTTGCCGGCGCCGCCGTTGAGCGCATCCGCCCCCGCCCGGCCGAACAGCTGGTCGTCGCCGGCGTCGCCGCTCAGCCGGTTGTCGCCGCCATTGCCCTTGAGCACGTCGGCATGGCCCCCGCCATAGAGGTTCTCGATACCGACGAGCGTGTCGAGGCCGCCGCCGCCGGTCTGCTGCTGGCCGGAGAGCGACAGGTCGACGGTGACGCCGGTAGCGAGGCCGGTATAGGCCGCGGTGTCGGTCCCGGCGCCGCCGACGAGCGTGTCGGAGCCGGCGCCGCCCAGCAGGGTGTCGTCGCCGGCGCCGCCGTCGAGCCTGTCGTTGCCGTCGCCGCCGTTCAGCCGGTCATCGCCGGCGGCGCCGACCAGGCTGTCGTCACCGTCGAGACCGGACACCGTGTCCGCCCCCCTGCCGCCGAACAGCACGTCCATGCCGGAGGTTCCCCTCACGGTCCGCGCCGCCGTCGAGGTGCTGAACACGAAATCGGCTGACGTCAGCGAGGCGAGCTGCGTCGCCTCGAGCGTGATGCTCTCGATCCCCGCGCCAAAGCGGCCGGGCGCATTGTAGCCCAGGCTGATCACCACGTCGGCCCCGACCTGGCTCATGAACGGCGCCAGGCTGGCCAGATCCGACACGCCGATCTTCGACAGGTCGACGCGGTCGCCGGCCGAGAAATCGGTGACCACATCCTGGCCGAACCCCACGGTACGCCCGCGCGCGCCGAAGACGAAGACGTCGCGCCCCTCCCCG
The DNA here is from genome assembly GCF_057554225.1 of Labrys sp. Lb11. NCBI lineage: Bacteria > Pseudomonadati > Pseudomonadota > Alphaproteobacteria > Hyphomicrobiales > Xanthobacteraceae > Labrys > Labrys sp. Lb11. The sequence goes on along the minus strand of NZ_BAAJOT010000006.1, from coordinate 57,232 downwards.
CCGGTCAGCGTGTCATCGCCGTAGCCGCCGTTCAGCCGATCGGCGCCCGCGCCGCCCACGAGGACATCGTCGCCGGACAAACCCGTCATCGAATTGGCGCCGCGGCCGCCGAACAAGACATCCGAGTGGCCGGTGCCGCTCACCGAGCGCTTCGTCGTTGCGGTGTCGAAGATGAAGCTCGCCTCGGTCAGCGAGGCGAGCGTCACGCCCCGCAGCTTGACGCTCTCGACGGCATCGCCGTACCGGAACGTGATCGAGACCACGCTCGAGCTCGCCTGCTGCATGAAGGGCAGCAACGTCGCCAGGTCGCCGATGCCGAGCGCCGAGACATCGATGCGGTCGCCTTGGCCGAAGCCGATGATGGAATCCTCGCCGAAACCGCGCGCATCATAGACGAACACGTCGTCGTCGCCGCCGCCGATCAGGGTGTCGTCGCCGCCATTGCCGGTGAGACGGTCATCGCCGGCGGCCCCGAACAGCACCTCGGAACTCGCGGCGCCGGTCGTCGCCCGCGGCGAGGCCGAGGTGTCGAAGATGAAGTCCGACGCCGTCAGCGAGGCGAGCGTCGTCGCCTTCAGCGTGATGCTCCTGGCGGCGGCGCCGACGCCGAGAGCGATCACGACATCCGCTCCGACCTGCTTCATGTAGGGCGTGAGGGCCGACAGGTCGGGCACGCCGAGCGCCGAGAGGTCGATGCGGTCGCCGGCGGAGAAGTCGAGGATGGTATCGGCGCCCGAGGCGGCCGCGCCGTAGACGAAGCGATCCGCGCCGTCGCCGCCGATCAGCGTGTCGTCGCCGCGGCCGCCGGTGAGGGTATCCCCGCCGATGCCGCCGAACAGGACGTCCGCCCCCGGCGTGCCGGTCACCGTCCGCGCGCCCGGCGTGGTGTCGAACACGAAGGCGGCGGCGTCCAGCGACGCCAGCGTCGTGCCCTTGAGCGTGATGCTCTCCCGGGCGCTGCCCTCGCCGATGCTGATCACCACATCCGAGCCGACCTGGCTCATGAACGGCGCCAGGGACGACAGGCCGGAGATGCCGAGGGCCGAAAGATCGATGCGGTCCCCGGCGGAGAAATCCAGGATCGTATCGTTGCCGAACTGCGGCGCGAAGACGAAGCTGTCCTGGCCGGCGCCGCCCGAGAAGGTGTCGCTCCCCGCCCCGCCGATCAGCCGGTCGTTGCCGGCATCCCCGGACAGGCTGCCGCCGAGTCCCGCGAGCAGCCGGTCATCGCCGTCACCGCCGTGCAGCTCGCCGAAGGCGCCGTTGCGGGCGTCCAGCACGTCGTTGCCGGCGCCGCCGAACAGCCTGTCGCTGCCCTGGCGGCCGATCAGATGATCGTCGCCGCCGCCGCCCACCAGGACATCGTCGCTGAACCAGCCGGTCAGCGTGTCTGCGCCCGCCCCGCCGAACAGGACGTTGTTGTACAGATGACCGGTCAGCGTCCGCGGCAGGGTCGACGGATCGAACATGAAGTCGGCGGCCGTCAGGGAGGCGAGGTCGGTGCCCTCGACCGTGATCCGATAGAAATTGCCGAACTCGATCACCACATCCGCGCCGACCTGGCTCATGAACGGCGCCAGGGCGGCGAGATCCGGAACGCCGAGGGCTGAGACGTCGATGCGATCCCCGGCGGCGAAGTCGGTGATCGTGGCGTGGGTAGCGGGGCCGAAGAGGAACACGTCATTGCCGGCGCCGCCGGCAAGCGTGTCGGTCCCGCCGCCGCCATCGAGCACGTCGTCGCCCGCGCCGCCGAACAGGCGGTAGCCGCCGGTCAACCGGTCGTTGCCCGCGCCGCCGACCAGGCTGTCCCCGTTGTCCCCGACCAGGACATCGTCGCCGCCGCCGCCGAACAGCACGTCGTCATAGCCGGTGCGGCCCGGGCTTCGGGGCGCCAGGGAGGTGTCGAACACGAAGTCGGCTGCTGTCAGCGAGGCCAGGCTCCGCCCGTTGATCGTGATGCTTTCGCCGCGCCAGTCATAGCCGAGGCGGATGACGACGTCGGCCCCGACCTGGCTCATGAACGGAACCAGGGATTCGAAGTCGGAGACGCCGATACCCGCGAGGTCGATGCGATCGCCCGCGGCGAAGTCGGTGATCGTGTCGTCGCCGAAACCGCGCTGGTCATAGACGAACACGTCATTGCCGGCGCCGCCGCTGAGCGTGTCCTCCCCGTAGCCACCGATCAGCCGATCCTCGCCGGCGCCGCCAAGCAGCTTGTCCCAGCCCCCGCCTCCGATCAGCACGTCGTTGCCGGCGGCGCCGATCAGCGTATCGGACCAGTCGCCGCCGCCCCGCAGCGTGTCGTCGCCCTTGCCGCCGAACAGCACGTCCGTCTGATCCGTTCCGTCCACGGTCAGGGGCGCCGTCGAGCTGCGGAAGACGAAGTCCGAGGTCGTCAGGGAGGCCAGGGTCGTCGCCTTCAGCGTAATGCGCTCGGTCGCGCCGCCGAAGCTGAAGGCGATGACCACGTCGGCCCCGACCTGGTGCATGAACGGCTTCAGGGACCAGATGTCGGAGATGCCGAGGGCGGAAACATCGATGCGGTCGCCGTCGGAGAAATCGGTGATCACGTCCGTGCCGAAGCCGCGCGCGTCATAGACGAAGACGTCGCTGCCGCCGCCACCGGTCAAGGTATCGTTGCCGCCGCGCCCGATCAGCCGATCGTCTGCGGCCGTGCCGGTCAAGTTGTCCGCGCCATCCGTCCCCGTGTAGGTCGTCACATCAGCCTCCCAGCGTGTCGCCATCGGGCGATCTCGTGCCGCCGCCCCTGGCCGAAAAGGCCAGCCTGTGGGGTCCCGGCGATGCGGCGGAGCACCAGCCTCCCCGCCTGTTCGCCCCTGCCTGGCGGCATGACCTTAGGGCACATGGACCCATGCCTGTAGTGAAATCATGGCGATCCGCGGCGACAACACGGGGTTGTGACCAGGGCCTGCAGTCAGGCCGCCACGAGCCGCATCCGGAGGACCGCGGAGGCGGTGCCTTCATCAGGCAATCACGACCCAACCGTTATATTGCTCCAGCGTCCACTGCGACCCGTTCAGGATCACCACGGTGCCGTCGGACCAGGTGAGTTCGACGTCGTCAGCCCGACCATCGCCATCTGCGTCCAGCGGCGACGACCGGGTGGAGAAAGCCTTGTCCCTGGGCAGGGAGAAACGATCTCCCGCGAGCGGATTGAAGTCGGTGACGACGTCCCGGCCGCCGAAGCCCGTGTCCCAGTAACGATACAGCACGGAAAAGATGAACACGTCGGCGCCCGATCCGCCCGTCAGCCTGTCATTCCCGAAATCGCCCGACAGGCTGTCGTTGTCCGCGCCGCCGTCGAGGATGTCGTTGCCCTCATAGCCGGTCAGGATGTCGTCGCCATCGTCACCGAAGAACTTGGAGCGGCCAAAGGAGCCCGGGCCGTCGAGCCTGGCCGAGATGTGGTCGTCGCCCGCGCCGCCATGGACCGCGGCCCCGCCATAGCCCGCGTCGACGCTGTCATTGCCGTCGCCGGCCAGGACGATGTCGCCGCCGTAGCCGTCGACGACGATCGTGTCATTGCCGGCACCCGCCTTTATGATATCCGCGCCGGCCTCGTCGCTGATGTAGTCGTCGCCGTCGCCACCCATCAGTTCGTCGTTGCCGTCGCCGCCATCCAGCTGGTCGTTGCCCTCGCCGCCGAGCAGCAGGTCGTTGCCGCTGCCGCCCATCAGGACGTCCTGTCCAGCGCCGCCGCTGAGCCGGTCTTCACCGCCGCCGCCGTCCAGCACATCGTCGCCGGCATTGCCGCGCAGGACATTGGCAAGGTCATTGCCGGTCAGGGTGTCGGCGAACGCCGATCCGGTCAGGTTCTCAATGTCGATCAGCGTGTCGATCCCCGCCCCGCCCGTATCCTGCGCGGTGGTGATCGCAAGGCTGACGGTGACGCCGGAGGCGAGCATGGTATAGGCGGCCACGTCGATGCCGCTGCCGCCGCGCAGCACATCGTCGCCGAGGCCGCCGTTCAGCGTGTCATTGCCCTCGCCGCCGCGCAGCACGTCGTTGCCGAGGCCGCCGAGCAGCGCATCGTCTCCCTCGCCGCCGTCCAGCGCGTCGTCGCCGCTGCCGCCGTCGAGCCGGTCCCTCCCCTCCAGGCCGAACAGGATGTCGTCTCCCGCCAGGCCCGGCATGTCGTCGGCGCCGATGTCGCCGATCAGGACGTCATTGCCCGCCGTACCCCGAAACGTCGCCATTCCCGTTCGTCCCCGTGCCGTCGAGCAGCATAACTCAAGGGCAGATCGCGACAGGCTACGATGTCGAGGCGGCATACGGAAGACGGCCCGCAGCCGCGATGTGCGCGGGGAGGCACACAATCGCCCGGCTCTCCGCTCGGAGGCCGTTCGGCAGCCCGGGATGCGGCCGGACGATGGATCCGGCCGCGCCGGCTCTCAGGGACGGTGCAGGGTCTTGATCTCCAGGAAGTCCTCGAGCCCGAAGACGCCGCCCTCGCGACCGTTGCCGGATTGCTTGTAGCCGCCGAACGGGCTGCCGTAGCGGTGCGGCCCGCCGTTGATGTGCACCATGCCGGCGCGCAGGCGGCCGGCGACGCGCTCGGCCCGCCGCTCGTCGCCGGTCTGCACGTAGGCCGCGAGGCCGTAGCTGGTGTCGTTGGCGAGCGCGATCGCCTCCTCCTCGGTATCGAAGGGGATGATCGACAGCACCGGGCCGAAAATCTCCTCGCGGGCGATGCGCATCGTCGGATCGACATCGGCGAAGATGGTCGGCTTGACGTAATAGCCGGTCTCGTAGCCCTCCGGCTTGCCGGGGCCGCCGACCAGGAGCCGTGCGCCCTCGGCGACGCCGGCCTCGAGCAGCGCCTGCACCCGGCCGAACTGCACGTCGCTGACCAGCGGGCCGATATGCTCGCCCTCCTGCTTGGGGTCGCCGACAGCGGCCGCCTTGCCGACCCGCTCGGCGATGTCCAGAACCTTGTCGTAGACGGAACGCTGTACCAGGAGGCGCGTCGGCGCGTCGCAGGACTGGCCGGAATTGTTGAAGCATTCCAGCACACTGCCGGTGACGCGGTCCTCCAGGTCGGCGTCCTCGAAGACCAGGTTCGGCGACTTGCCGCCGAGTTCCAGCGCCACGCGCTTGACCGTGTCGGCGGCATCCTTGCTGACGGCGATGCCGGCGCGGGTCGAGCCGGTGAAGGACATCATGTCGACGTCCTTGTGCCGGGACAGCGCGGCGCCGACATGAATGCCGTCGCCGTTCACCAGGTTGAAGACGCCGGCGGGAAAGCCCGCCTCCTCGACCATCTCGGCATAGAGCATGGCGTTGAGCGGCGTGAACTCGCTCGGCTTCAGCACGCAGGTGCAGCCCGCCGCCAGCGCCGGCACGACCTTGAGCGCGATCTGGTTGATCGGCCAGTTCCACGGCGTGATCAGTCCGCAAACGCCAATCGGCTCGCGCAGCACCGTGTCGCCGTTCGGCAGGGTCTCGCGCTCCTTCAGGTGCCGCAGGGCGTCGATGAAGCCCTGGAGATGGCCGACGCCGACATCCGCCTGCTGGGCGCGGCTCATGCTGATCGGCGCGCCGAGCTCGAGCGTGATGGTCTGGGCCATTTCCTCGTAGCGGCGCTTGTAGATGTCCAGGAGCCTTTCGAGCAACGCCAGCCGCTCCTCCCGGCTGGTCCTGGAATAGGTGGCGAAGGCCTTCTTGGCGGCGGCCACGGCCTTGTCGATATCGGCCTGCGAGCCCATCGAGATGACCGCGATCGGCTTCTCCGTCGCGGGGTCGAGCACCTCCAGGTCGTTCGGCACCACCGGATCGACCCATTCGCCGCCGATGAAGAACTTGCGCTTCTGCAACATCGTGCTCCTCCTTGATTGTCCGGACGGCGCCGCCCGGCGGCGGGCTGCCTCCGCTCTCCGCCTCAGTTCCGGCGGACGGGATCGGAGAAGTCCGAGAAGACCGCCGCCGAAGCCTCATCCTCGATATCGCATTCGGGGAGCCCCTGCACTGCAAAGAACAGGAGGCGCGGCGAAGAAACCGCCTCGACCGTGCCGTGCGCGACCTCGGCCTCGACGCGCGGGTCACCGCCCGTGGCGACGTCGAACTCCCGCATGCGGCGTCAGAGGCCGAGCCGGTCGCGCAGGCCGTACCACCAGGAGCCGAGCACGGTCATGGGCACGCGCAGCGTCTTGCCGCCCAGGAACGGGTGGTAGGGCAAGGCGCTCCAGACGTCGAAGCGGCCGGCCTGGCCGGCCACCGCCTCGCCCAGGACCTTGCCGAGCAGGTGGGTCGTGGTGACGCCGTGGCCGCTGTCGCCATGCGAGAAGTAGACCGTCGGCGACAGCCGGCCGACATGCGGAATGCGGGTGAGGGTCAGGGCGAAGTTGCCGCTCCAGGCATAGTCGAAGCGGACCTTGGCGAGACGCGGGAAGGTCCCCGCCAGATGCGGCCGGATCTTGGCCTCGATGCTGGCCGGGTCGCGGCCGCCATAGACGACGCCGCCGCCGAAGAGCAGCCGGTTGTCGGCGGTGCGCCGGTAATAATCGAGGATGTAGTTCATATCCTCGACGCAATAGTTCTTCGGCAGGATCTCCTCGATCAAGGCTGCGTCGAGCGGCTCGGTGGCGATCACCTGGCTGGAGACCGGCATCATCTTGCCGCCGATTTCGGGCAGGAGATCGCCGAGATAGGCGTTGCCGCAGACCAGGACATAGCTGCACGAGACCGAGCCCTCGCGGGTCCGCACCACCGGCGCCGCCCCCGGCTCCACGGCGACCACGGGCGAGTTCTCGTGGATGCGCCCGCCGAGCCGCTCGACGGCGGCCGCCTCGCCGAGGACCAGGTTGAGCGGGTGGATGTGGCCGCCCTTGAGGTCGACCATGCCGCCGGCGTAGCGATCCGAGGCGACGATGCCGGGCAGGTCGGCGCGGTCGACCCGCACCAGGCCGCCATGGCCGTAGCGCTCCCAGGTGCGCTTCTGGTGGTCGAGCTCGCGCAGCTGCTTGTCGGTGAAGGCGGCGAAGAAGCCGCCCGGCACTAGGTCGCAGGCGATGCCGTAGGACGCGACGCGGCGGCGGATGATGTCGCCGCCCTCCAGCGCCATGGCGCCGAGGGCCTTGGCGGCCTCGGCGCCGTAGCGGCCCTCGATGACGTCGAGGTCGCGGCTGTAGCCGTTGACGATCTGGCCGCCGTTGCGGCCGGAGGCGCCGAAGCCGATGCGCACGGCCTCGAGCACGACGACCGACAGGCCGCGCTCGGCGAGCTCGAGCGCCGCCGAAATGCCGGTGAAGCCGGCGCCGATGACGCAGACATCGGCGCTGACCGCCCCGCGCAGCGCCGGGCGGGGCCAGGCGCCGATCGCGGTGGCGGCATAGTAGGACGGCGCATGGCCGCTGGCCGAAGACACGGCGGCGGCGGGCGCCCGGATGGTCGCGGTCTGGAAAGACATGGGTTCGTTGTCCTGACGGGGCGCCGGCCCGCCGATGGGCCGGGGGCGCCGCTCGATCGAAGGCGGGCGGAGCGGCGCACCGATCCGCCGCGCCGGAGGGAGGGGCTCAGACGATCTCGAGATACGCTGCGAACTCGTAGTCGGTGACCTGCTCGGCGAAGCCGGCGATCTCCTGGCGCTTGCAGGCCACGAGCATGGAGCGCAGGGCCGGGTCGAAGATCTCGGCGGCGATCTCGCCGGTCTCGAAGGCGGTGACCGCCTGTCCCCATTCCGCCGGGATCTTCGGCGCGTGCGCGGCATGGGCCCGCCCGGTGATGTCCGGCGGCGGCGTCCACTGGTTGCGGATGCCGATCAGCGCGGCGCCGAGGATGGCGGCGACGACGAGGTAGGGATTGGCGTCCGCCCCGGCGACGCGATGCTCGATGCGCCGCGCGGCCGGGTTGCCGCCGGGAATGCGCACCGCCGCAGTCCGGTTCTCGTAGCCCCAGGCGACGGTGGTCGGCGCGTGGGTGTCCGGGCGCAGCCGCCGGTAGGAGTTGAAGTGCGGCGCGAACAGCAGCGTCGTCTCGGCCATGCCGCGCAGCAGCCCGGCCACCGCATGCCGCAGCACCGGAGAGCCCTCCCTGGAACCGTCGTCGAAGATATTGCGGCCGTCGGTGTCGATCAGGCTGAAATGCACATGCATGCCGTTGCCCGAGCGCGTGCCGTAGGGCTTGGCCATGAAGGTCGCGGCCAGGCCGTGCTTGCGGGCGACGCCCTTGACGATGCGCTTGAACAGGATCGCGTCGTCCGCCGCCTTGAGCGGATCGTCGCTGTGCATCAGGTTGATCTCGAACTGGCCGATGCCGTTCTCGGCGATCGCCGCGTCGGCCGAGACGTTCTGCCGGGCGCATTCGGCGTAGACGTCGGACAGGAACTCGCCGAAGTCGTTGAGCTCGTCGATCGACAGGATGGCGTCGGAATCGAGCCGCTTGCCGGTGTAGGGCGAGATCGGCGGCACGGCGCTGTCGGGCTCGGGATCGATCAGGTAGAATTCCATCTCGGTGGCGACCACCGGCCGCCAGCCGAGCTTGGCATATTCGCGCACCACCGCGGCGAGGGCCTGGCGCGGGTCGGCGAGGAAGGGCTCGCCGCTCTCCAGGAACAGCCAGAGCGGCACCAGCGCGCTCGGCCGCGACGTCCAGTTCACCGGCAGCACCCCGCGCCCGGTCGCGCCGCAGATGCCGTCCGTGTCGCCGCTGGCGAAGACGTGCTCGCTGCCGACGATGTCTTCGCCCCAGACGTCCACGCCGACGATCGACAGCGGCATGCGGATGCCGCCGCCGAGCACCTTGGCCGCCTGGCTCACCGGCACGCGCTTGCCGCGCATGATGCCGTTGAGATCGCAGACCACGGCCTGGATGCTCTCGATCGGCCCGTTCTCGTTGAACCAGGTCTCGAGCGCGCTGGGGTCGCGGCCATCGGTCGGCATTGTCCGGGTCTCTTTTTTGTGATCACATTTATATCTCTTGTGACATCATTTTCCGATGGAAGCAAGCCTGGAGGCGGACTAGACAGGGCGAACGACACATGGAGAGGCGGGACGCGTTGCGGACGGTGACATTGCCGCCCCTGGCCAAGGCCGAGGGCATGACCACCCATGACTATGCCTTCCTGCGGCTGCGTCAGGCCATCATGGTCGGGGCGTTCCGGCCCGGCACGTCCCTCACCATCCGGGGCCTTGCCCAGGCGCTCGACAGCAGCTCCACCCCGGTCCGCGAGGCGCTGCGCCAGCTCATTTCCATCGGCGCGCTGCAGCTCCTGGAAAACCGCCGCGTCCAGGTGCCGATGGTGACGGCGACGCTGTTCGAGGAGCTGATCGCCCTGCGCATCACGCTCGAGCAGCACGCGGCCGAGCGGGCCGTGGCCCATATCACCGAACGCCAGATCGACGGCCTGGTCGAGATGGACCACGCGATCGACCATGCCATCCTGCGACGCGACAAGGTCGGCGCCCTGCTGGCCAACCAGGCGTTCCACCGCGCCATCTACACCGCCAGTCCCGAACGCGTCGCACTGCCGATGATCGAAAGCCTGTGGCTGCGGCTCGGCCCGATCCTGGGCATTGCGATGGAACACGTCGCCGAGCTCTACGTCGTCGACCGGCACCAGGAAATCATCCTGGCCCTGCGCAAGCGCGACCGGGCGGCGGCCGCCGCCGCGATCGGCGCCGACATCCGCGAAGGCATCGGCGGCTTCGATCCGTCCACCATCACCGCCCTGCTCGACACGGCCCGGCGCCAAGGCAGCGGTTCCGGCACGACAGCCGAACCTCTTCCCGCGTGATCAGACAGAGAAAGATGTGATCATATCGACAGCTCCAGCCGGAGACCTGTCATCGGCCGGGCGTGACGCCGTCCGCCGCCTTCCCGCTCCGGGCCCGACGCGATCCGGCGCGGCCGGTCAACGCACCCGTCCAGCCGCCGCGCCGCGGAATTGTCGCTGTTTCATGACGCCCGGTCTGGACAGGGCGCCGGCGCGGATCATTTTCGCCGGGCCGGCCGCAACCTTTCGCCCGAGAGGATCGAGCGACACGGCGACCCGTCCTCGACCCGGCTCGTGCGGCTTCCGGGCGATTGACGCGGGCGGGGGGAACGGCCCCGCCCGGCGGCACGGTTTCCGCGCCGCCGGGGGCCGCAGCCTCCGCGGCGCGCCTCAGGGATGGCAGAGCAGCGCGTCGCTGCGGCGAGCGCGAGGTGAGCGCGTCCGGCCCGGCCGCCCCTCGAAACTCCGTCATTTTCATCTTCTCCCGATATCGCGGCCTTCACCCAGCGCCCTCTCCGGCGCGCATACGGCCATCCGGATTGACGAACGAGCATTTCAAATATACGTTTCAATCGAAGGATCGATACCGTCGGACCCGGCGCTCCGGGTTCCATGAAGGGGGCCATCTCAGATGACGAAAATGCGGATCGAAGGTTCGTTCGTCGCCCTGATCACGCCGTTCAATCAGGACGGCACCGTGGACTTCGCGGCGTTCGAGGCCCTGCTCAAGTTCCAGCGGGACAACGGCACCTCCGCCGTGCTCATTCTCGGCTCGACCGGCGAAATCTCCATGCTCAGCCGCGACGAGCGGCGCGAGATCATCGCGCGCACCGCGAAGATGAAGAGCGGCGCCATGAAGCTGTTCTACGGCTGCACGGGCGGCGACACGGCGAGCACCATCGACATGCTGCGCTTCGCCAAGGCCGAAGGCGCCGACGGCGCGATCCTGGCGGCGCCGGCCTATATCTGCGCGCCCGAGGCCGACATCGAAGGCTATTTCCTGGAGGCGGCGGACTCGGTCGAGCTGCCCATGGGCATCTACAACAATCCGCCGCGGGTGAAGACCGACCTCGGACACGAGGCCCTGCTGCGCCTGTTCAAGCACCCGAACTACGTCGTCCACAAGGAGTCGACCGGCCGGGTCGGCCAGGTGGCGCAGGTGCTGGCCGGCAATCCCGACGTCTCGGTGATGTGCTGCGACTCGCCCAATCTCGGCCTCGTCGTGCCGACCATGACGCTCGGCGGCCACGGCACCGCCAACATGACCGGCAACATCGCGCCCGCCGAGATCGCGGCCCTGTCCCGGCCCTGGCGGAACGACGGCGACGCCATGGCCTTCCGCGAGGCCTATCTCAGGCTGCTGCCGCTGCTCCACTACACCTATTCGGCCATCAACCCCGTCGCCGTGAAGTCGCTGATGCGGGCGATCGGCCTGCCGGCCGGCGACCTGCGCCGTCCGCTGACCGCGCTGCAGGGTCCGGCGCTGGAGCGCGGCATCGAGATCGTCGACCGCCTCGGCCTGACGGCCCGCTACGGCCTGCCCAAGGCTTCGCTCGGCATCGCGGCGGAGTAGCGGCAGGCGCCGTCCGTCGAGGCCGCAGCCGGGAGCCAGGGAGTCCGGTTCTCGATGGGCGAGACCTTTCAGCCCGTCATGGCCGGACTTGATCCAGCCAAGCCGGCCTACCTGATTTCCGGGCATCGTCTCCGCCGGACGCCGTCTCCCGAGGGAAGAGACCATGGATAGGACCGTGTCGGAACACCATATCGGCGTTCTGGTGCTGGACACCGCCTTCGAGCGCATTCCCGGCGATGCCGGCAACGCCAGGACATGGCCCTTCCCCGTGCGCTACCGGACCGTGCGCGAGGCGAGCGCCCTGCGCGTCATCGACGGGCAGGCGGAGGGCCTGCTCGACGCCTTCGTCGCGGCGGGCCACGAGCTGGCCGACGAGGGCTGCGCCGCGATCGCGACGACCTGCGGCTTCCTCGCCCTCTACCAGCCTGATCTGGCCGATCGCCTGCCCGTTCCCGTCGCCACATCGAGCCTGCTGCAGGTCCCGCTCGTCCGCCGGCTGCTCGGCCGCGGCCGCCGCGTCGGCGTGCTGACCATGGACGCCGCGCGCCTCACGCCCCGCCACCTCGCCGCGGTCGGCATCGACGACGCCCCGCCCATGGAAGGGCTGCCGCGCGACGGCGTGTTCTGGAAGATGATCGCCGAGAACGCGCCCGCCGATCCCGCGATGCTGCAGGACGAGGTGATCGAAGCCGCCGACCGCCTCCTGGCGCGCGAGCCGGACGTCGCGGCGCTGGTGCTGGAATGCGCGAACATGCCGCCCTGCTCCTCCGCCCTGGCGGCCCGCTTCCGGATCCCGGTCTTCGACATCGTCACCATGGTCGACTGGCTCGCCGGCGCGATCGTGCCCCGCAGGCATCCCCGGGAGGCCTAGGCCGTGTCCGGTCGCGGCATCGTCATCGGCGGCGGCATCGTCGGCCTGTCCATCGCGCTCGGCCTGGCTTCGTCCGGCCTGGAGGTGACCGTCCTCGACGGCGGCGACGCCGACAACCGCGCGTCCCACGGCAATGCCGGGCTGATCTGGGTGCAGAGCAAGGGCGCGGACCATCCGCCCTACGCCCGATGGTCGCGACGCTCGGCGTCCATGTGGCCGGAATTCGCCGCGATGCTCGCGGCGACGACGGGCATCGACGTCGAATATGAGCGCCGCGGCGGGCTGAGCCTCTGCCTGGACGAAGCCGAGGTCGAAGCGCGGCGCGCCATGGTGACGCGGATCGCCCGCCAGCTCGGACCGGACAACGACGTGGAGCTGGTCGACGCGGCGTTCGTGCGCGAGAAGATGCCCTGCGTCGGCCCGGCGGTGCTGGGCGCGAGCTGGTGCCCGTCCGACGGCCATGTGAATCCACTCCTGCTCATGGGCGCGCTGCGGACGCGCTGCGCCGCGCTGGGCGTGGTCATCCGGCGCGACACCCGCGCCGAGGCCGTGGGGATGGACGGCTCGCACCTGACCGTGCACGGGCGCGACTTCAGGCTGAGAGCCGACAGGGTGGTGGTTGCGGCCGGGCTCGCCACCCAGGCCCTGGCGGCCACGGCGGGCATGAGCGTGCCGCTGCGCCCCGTCCGGGGGCAGATCGTCGTGACGGAGCGCCTCGATCGCAGCATCCTCTATCCGACGCCGACCACACGCCAGGCGCGCTGCGGCAGCGTGATCTTCGGCAACAGCCACGAGGAGGGCCTCGTGACGCCTGCCACCACCCTGCCGGTCATGGCCTCCCACGCCCGGCGGGCCGTCGCGGAGTTTCCCTTCCTGGCCTCGTCCCGGGTGCTGCGCAGCTGGGGCGCCATCCGGGTCATGCCGGCGGACGGACGGCCGGTCTACGCCCGGTCCTCGACCTGCCCCGGCGCCTATGCGGTGGCCTGCCACAGCGGCATCACCCTGACAGCGGTCCATGCCGCCGTGATCGGCCCGGCCATCGCCGCCGACAGCCTGCCGGACGCCGTCTCCTCCCTCTCCGCCGAGCGCTTCGATGCTGTTTCGCCCGCTTGACCAGACCCGCGGCCGGGTGATGCTGACGGTCGACGGCGTCACCCTGACGGCGCTCGAGGGAGAGACCGTCGCCGCCTGCCTGCTGCGCCACGGCCTGACCGCCACCCGCCGCTCGCCCTCGGGCCGGCCGCGCGGCCCCTATTGCCTGATGGGCGCCTGCTTCGAGTGCACGGTGGACATCGACGGGCGCAGCAATGTGCAGGCCTGCCTGACGCCGGTCAGCGACGGCATGACGATCCGCCGGAGCCTCGCATGAGCGGGGACCGGTTCGATCTCGCCATCGTCGGCGCCGGCCCGGCCGGCATGGCGGCAGCCGTCGAGGCGAGGGCGCATGGCCTGACGGTAGCGGTCCTCGACGACCAGCCGGCCGTCGGCGGACAGATCCTGCGCGGCATCACCGGTTCGGACCATCGCTTCCACGAAAACTGGGGCGCCCCGCTCGCCGCGCGGTTCCGCGCCAGCGGCGCGGTGCACCTGGCCGGGGCGGCGGCCTGGGGCCGCGACGGCAAGTTCCTGTGCTTCAGCCATCGCGGACGGACCGGAAAGCTGCACGCCAAGGCCGTCATCCTCGCCACAGGCTCGATGGAACGCCCGGCGATGGTTCCCGGCAACACCCTGCCTGGCGTCCTGACCGCAGGAGCCCTGCAATCGCTGCTGAAGGGCAGCAACTGCGTCCCGGCCGGCCGCTACGTGCTGGCGGGCAACGGTCCGCTGCTGCTGCTGTGCGCCCTGCAATTGGCCCAGGCCGGAGCCCGGCCCGCGGCGATCGTCCAGACCACGCCGGCGGCGCGGCTGCTGCGGGCCCTGCCCGCCGCCGCGGGCCTGGCGCTCGATCCCTCTCTGCTCCTCAAGGGGCTGAAGCTCGTCGCCGGGGTTCGCCGACTGGGCGTGCCCGTCCACACCGGCGCCAGCGCCCTCCGGATCCTCGGAACGGACCGGGCCGAGGCCCTCGCCTTCCGCGCCGGCGGCCGGACCCACGAGGTCGCCGCGGACCTCGTCGCCCTGCATGACGGCGTCGTGCCGAACGACAATCTCGCGGTCGCCTTCGGCGGCAGCACCGCCTGGAACGAGGCGCTGCACTGCTACGAGACGCAGACCATCGGCGCGACGAAGCTCATCGGCGCGGAGGATGTCTGGGTGGCCGGCGACGCCGTCGCCATCGCCGGCGGATATCAGGCCACCATCAGCGGCAGGCTCGCGGCCCTGGAAGCCGCCCTCGCCCTCGGCGTCTGCGCGGAGCAGCGCTATCGCAGCGCCGCGGCGCCGCTCCTGGCCCGGCGCCGGCGCCTCGGCGCGGCCCGCCGCTTCGTCGATGCCTATTACGCGCCGACGCTGCTGCCCGCCGGGGCCCCGGACGACACGCTCCTGTGCCGCTGCGAGGAGGTGACACTCGGCATGGTGCGGGCGGCGATCGCGGCCGGCGCCGACGGCTCGCGCTCCGTCAAGGCGGCGACGCGGTGCGGCATGGGGCCGTGCCAGGGGCGGCAATGCACCCTGTCCCTGGCCAGCGAACTCGCCGGCCGCCTGCCCCCGATCTTGAACGAACGGCCGAGCCTGCGCTTTCCCGCCCGGCCGATCACCGTGGCGGAGCTGGCGGACAGCCATGACGGCCTGCGGCACAGCGGCTCGGATGCGTGAGGGATGGGTCGGTCCGACCGGAGGCACCTCCGTCAATATCGTGAAATCACTGCATCTCTCTTGACAGAACTGAACGGGGATCTGTTGTAGTGACATAACTACCTGAAGGAAATGATGCCTCGTTTGTGTCGGCAGCCGACGCCAACCGCCAGTTCTCGGAAATCCTCCGACAGGCAGCGGGAGGCGAGACCGTGATCATCACGCGCCAGGCAATGCCGTCGCGCAGCTGACTCCCGTCAATCTGCATTCAACCGATGAAGCCCGATCCCTGGCCTGGGAGCGCCTGTTGTCGACGCTTGAGGAGGGCCTGCCTCTTGGAGGCCAGCCATTTGACCGTGACAGCCTCCATGAGCGGTGATCGATGCGCTTCACCCTCGACACCCATCTGCTCGTCTATGCCATTGACCGCGATGCCGGCGACAAACATCGTATCGCGGTCGACATCGCTCGACGGGCACGGGGACGTGACTGCATCCTGACTCTTCAGTCTCTCGCTGACCTGTTCCGCACCCTTTCCGAGCCGAAGCTCAAGATTCCGGTGTCCAAAGCGGCCGAAATCGTCCGGCAATGGCAAGATGCCTTGCCTGTCGTTGCTGCGGACGAAACTTGCCTGACAGATGCCATGGATGCGGTGATCCACCATGGATGGTCATTCGGGGATGCCATGATCTGGGCAACGGCCAAGAAACACGACTGCCGAATTCTCCTTTCGGAGGACGGACAGGCTGGTCGAACTCTCGAGGGCGTCACCATCGTCAATCCCTTTGCGGTCAACGCCGGCGAATACGTCGACGCGGTGCTTGGGAAACCGGGATCTCTCGGCCAATAGAGCGGCCGAGCCCTCACGCTGCCTCAAAGCGCGGCTGGCCGAGGACCCGGATCGGCTGCACGGCGCCCTGGTGCCGTTCGACCTCGACGAGGCAGGTCTGGGCGCTCGAGCCCTGCCCCAGCCGGGAGGTGCCGACATCCTTGGTCAGGGCATTGGGGTTGCCGTGGTTTTCCAGCGTTCCGCCGGCCCCGTCCGGGATCGGCTCGAACGTCGCGCCGGTCGGCAGGCAGACCACGCCGGGCATGATCGCATCCGAGATCCTGAGGCCGGCGAGGCAGGCGCCGCGATCGTTGAAGACGCGCACGAGGCATCCCTCGTCAAGCCCGCGCGCCGCCGCGTCCGCGGGGTTCATGAACAGGCCGGCCCGGTCCCTCACCTTGTTGGCCCGGCTCAGGCGGCTGGCGTCCATCTGGCCGTGCAGCTTGTCCGGCGGCTGGTTCGAGATCATGTGCAGCGGGAAGCGCCCTGCCAGCGGACTGCCGAGCCATTCGGAGGGCTCGCGCCACACCGCCATGCCGGGGCACTCCCCGTAGCCGAAATCGGCGACGGTCTGCGAGAACAGCTCGATCCGGCCGGAGGGCGTCGCCAGCCGATGGGCGCCGGGATCCCGGCGGAATTCCTCGAACAGGGTGAAGGGCCGCTGCGGATCGGGGATGCGGACATGGCCGGCCTCCCAGAAGGCGTCGAAGTCGGGCGGGTTGAAGCCCCGCGCCGCCATGCGCTCGCAGAACCTGGCATAGATGTCGCGCAGCCATTCCTGCTCGCTGCGGTTCCGGTGGAAGGCCTCGCCGTCGCCCAGCCGATCCGCCAGGTCGCTGAAGATGCGATAGTCATCGCGCGCCTCCCCGACCGGCTCGATCGCCTTGTGCATGGCGAAGAGATAGGGATCGCGCGAGGAGCCGCCGATGTCGTTGCGCTCGAGCGCCGTGGTGGCGGGCAGGACGATGTCGGCATGGCGCGCGGTCGCCGTCCACCAGGGCTCGTGCACCACCACGGTCTCCGGCCGCTGGAAGGCCGCCTGCAGGCGGAACAGGTCCTGGTGGTGATGGAACGGATTGCCGCCGGCCCAATAGACCAGCTTGATGTCGGGATAGACGAACCGGGTTCCGTCGAAGTCGACGGCCTGGCCGGGCGAGAGCAGCAGGTCGGCGACCCGCGCCACGGGGATCTTGAGGTCCCCCTCCCGCCGGATCGCCGGCAGGCCGGAGATCGGCAGGTCGTAGACCGGATTGCCCATGCCGTTCATCGAGCCGTAGCCGAAGGCGACGCCGGCGCCGGGCAGGCCGATCTGGCCGAGCATGGCGGCGAGCGTCGCCAGGCCCCAATAGCACTGCTCGCCATGTTCGGCGCGCTGCAGCGACCAGGCCGCGCTCAGCATCACCCGGCGGCCGATCAGTCCCTCGGCGAAGGCCGCGATCGCCGCCGCCGGGATGCCGGTGATCGGCGCCGCCCATTCGGGCGTCTTGGGCGTGCCGTCGACCTCGCCGGTGAGATAGGCCTCGAAGCGCTCGAAGCCGGTGCAATAGCGCCCGACGAAGTCACGGTCGGTCGCGCCGCCGGCGTGCACGACATGGGCGGCCGCCAGGATCAGCGCCATGTCGGTCCCCGGCCGGATCGGCAGCCACTCGGCGCCGATCTCCGCCTCCGTGTCGCCGCGCAGGGGCGAGACGTTGGTGAAGCGGATGCCGCGCGCCGCGGCCTGCCGCATGAAGTCCGCGAAGGGATGCAGCCCGGCGCCGCCGGACTGGATCTGCCAGTTCTTCGCCGCGATGCCGCCGAACGCCACGAACGCCTCGCAATGATCGAGGATCGAGGCCCAGTCGGTGACCGGGCCGGCGACCGTGGCGTCGTCGCCGAAGATATGCGGCAGCAGCCGCATGGCCGCGCCGTAGCTGTAGTTCGTGACCTGCCCGGTGCAGCCGCCGACGGCTCCCATGAAGCGATGGATCAGCGTGCGGGCATGGTGCAGCCGGCCGGCGCTGGACCAGCCGTAGGAGCCGCCGAAGATCGCCGGATTGCCATAGGTCTTGCGCACCCGGTCCACTTCGGAGGCGACCATGTCCAGAGCCTCGTCCCAGGGAACCTCGACGAAGGGCTCGGCCCCGCGGCCATGGCCCGGATGCGGCAGGCCGCGCGCGACGGTGCGCAGCCAGCCGCGACGGATGGACGGGCGGGCGACGCGATTGTCCGCGTAGACCATCTCCGGCCAGGCTTCGATGAGCCCGCTGGGATGAGGGTCCCCGGCGAACGGCGTCACGCCGACCAGACGGCCCTGCGCGACATGCGCCTCGAAGGCGCCCCAGTGCGACAGCGAGGGAGATGTGCTGCGGTCGGCGGACATTTCGGCGCTCCTTCGACTATGCGGCGGACACCAGGGCGGACCACTCGCCGGCGCGATGGCAGGCGACGCGGTGGCCCGCCTCCGCCTCGAGCAGGTCCGGCGCCTGCCGCGTGCAGATTTCGACGGCGAGCGGGCAGCGTGTCCGGAACCGGCAGCCGCCGGGCGGCGAGAGCGGGTTCGGCAGCTCGCTGTTCAGCCTGACGTCGGGCCCGCCATCCATCCGCGCATTGTCCGTGGTCCGCATCAGCGCCCTTGTATAGGGATGCATCGGCGCCGACCATACCCGTTCCACCGGTCCGATTTCCACGATGACGCCGAGATACATCACCGCGATCCAGTGGGAGACGTAACGGATGACGTCGAGGTCGTGCGAGATGAAGAGGTAGGACAGTCCCTGCTCGCGCTGCAGCTCGACCAGGAGGTTGAGCACCTGCGCCTGGACCGACACGTCGAGGGCTGAGACGGGTTCGTCGCAGATCAGGATCTTCGGCTCCAGGGCGAGCGCCCGCGCGATGCCGACGCGCTGGCGCTGGCCGCCGGAAAGCTGGTGCGGCAGCCGGTCATGCATGGTCCGCGGGATGCCGACGCGTTCGAGCAGCGCCCCGACCCATTCCCGCCGCTCCGCCCCGGTGCGCAGGCGGTGCACCTTCAGCGGCTCCTCGACCAGCTCCCGAACGGTCAGGCGTGGGTTGAGCGAGCCGTAGGGGTCCTGGAAGACCATCTGGATGTCGCGCGCCAGCCCGGCGCGGCGGCGCACGTCCACCACCTCGCCGTTGACGGACAGCGAGCCGGAGGCAGGCGTGTTGAGCCCGACGATCGCACGGGCGAGGCTGGACTTGCCGCAGCCGGACTCGCCGACCAGGCCGAGCGTTTCGCCGGCCGCGACATCCAGGCTGACGCCGGCCACGGCATGGACCGTGCCGCGGCGCGAGCGGTGGCGGACGACCAGGTCCGAAATCCGAAGACGCGTGGTCACGCCGGCACCTCCTCGAGCGGGTGATGGCAGGCAAAGCCCAAGCGTCCCCGCTCCTGCAGCAGCGGCCGGCGCGTCTCGCATTCGGCTGACCTGCGGGGGCAGCGCGGACCGAAGGCGCAACCGGGCGGCCGGTCCGCCGGAGCCGGCACCGTGCCCGGGATTTCCCGCAGGCGGTGGCCGTCGCGCGAGAAGCTGCCATGCGGTCGCGCCGACAAGAGGCCGTCGGTGTAGGGATGGCGCGGGCCGGCGAACACCGTCCCGATGTCGCCGGTCTCGACGATCCGGCCCGAATACATCACCGCGACCCGATGCCCGACGGCGCGCACCGCGTGCAGGTCGTGGGTGATGAACAGCATGCCGACGCCGAGCTCGCGCTGCAGTTCCTTCAGGAGATCGAGGATCTGGGCGGAGATGGTGACGTCGAGCGCCGTGGTCGGCTCGTCCGCCAGGATCAGCTTCGGGTTGCCGGCGAGCGCCATGGCGATCATGACGCGCTGGCGCATGCCGCCGGAGAGGCGGTGCGAATATTCGCCGAGCCGGGAGGCCGCAGCCGGGATGCGCACCATGTCGAGCAGTTCCAGCGCGCGCCGCCGCGCCTGCGCCCGCGACATGGCGTTGTGCAGGAGGATCGCCTCGGTGAGCTGCCTCTCGACGGTCAGGACGGGGTTGAGGGCCGACAGGGGGTCCTGGAAGATCATGGCCATGGTCGAGCCGCGCACCTTGCGGATCTCGCCGTCCGTCATGCGGCTCAGCTCGCGTCCGTCGAGCCTGATGCTCTCGGCCTCGACGCCCATGGACCGGGCATCGTGCAGGCGCATCAGCGCGATCGCCGTCAGCGACTTTCCCGCCCCGGACTCCCCGACGAGCGCCAGGGTTTCGCCGACGCCGATCGAGAAGCTGACCTCGTCGACGGCGCGGACCTGGCGGCGCCCGGATTGCCGGAGCAGGATCGACAGCTTCCTGACCTCGAGCAGGGGCTCGGCCTTCGGGGCATGCTCAAGCGCCGTCATCGCTCAGCGCTTTCGCAGATGCGGGTTGAGGGCATCGTTGACGGCGTCGCCGAGAAGGTTCAGCGCCAGCACCGTCAGCACGACGAAGAGGCCGGGAATGATGCAGATGAACCAGGTCGTGCGGATCGACGGCCGGCCGATGTTGATCAGCGTGCCCCAGCTCATCACGTTGGGATCCCCGAGGCCGAGGAAGGAGAGGCCCGCCTCGGTGATGATCGCGGTGGCGACCAGGACGGCCGCCGCCACCACGACCGACGAGAGCGAATTGGGCAGGACCTGGGTCAGGATGATGCGCGGCGCCGACATGCCGATCACCTTGCAGGACTGGACATATTCGCTTTCGCGCACCCGCAGCACCTCGGCGCGGGTCAGGCGCGCCACGGGCGGCCACGACACCATGGCGATGGCGAAGATGATGGTCGAGATCGACGGCGACAGGATCGACACCAGCACCACCGCGAACAGGAAGCCGGGAATGGTCTGGAACGCGTCGGTGACGCGCATCAGCACCGCATCCGCCACGCCGCCGAAATAGCCGGCCACCGCGCCGACGGCGATGCCGACCACGAGGGCGCAGAGCGTGGCGACGATGCCGACCAGCAGCGAGACCCGCGAGCCGTAGAAGATGCCGGCGAGGATGTCGCGCCCGAGCGCATCGGTGCCGAACGGCAGGCCGGCCCGCTGGCCCGGCCAGAGATAGGGACGGGCGACCAGCGTCCACGGTCCCTTCGGGAAGAGATAGGGCGCCGCGACCGCCATGCCGACGATCAGGACGAGGACGGCGAGGCCGATCAGGCCGGCGGGGGAGACGAGGACGCGGCGCAGCATCGGTCCGCCCCGCTACCGGCTGATTTCCACGCGCGGGTCGAGCAGCGTGTAGATGATGTCGATGACCAGGTTGACCGCGATGATGATGAAGGAGCAGACGAGCAATACGCCGAGGATGAGAGGGTAGTCGCGCTCGAACACCGCGTCATAGGCGAGGCGCCCGACGCCCGGCAGGCTGAAGATGGTCTCAGTCAGCACCGCGCCGCCGAACAGCTCGGCGATCTGCAGGCCGACCATGGTCACCACCGGCAGGAGGGCGTTGCGCAGGGCGTGCCCGATGATCACGTTGGCGGTGCTCAGGCCCTTGGCGTAGGCGGTGCGGATATAGTCCTGGTCCAGCACCTGCAGCATCGAGGCGCGCGCCAGCCGGGCATAGATCGCGATGTAGAACAGCGACAGCGACAGCACCGGCAGGACGAGGTGGGCCGCCACGTCGCCGACCGTCTCCATCCAGCCCAGATCGGCTCCGGGCGTGACGAGGCCGCCGATCGGCAGCAGCTTGAGCTTGACGGAGAAGACGATCATCAGGCCGAGGCCGGTCAGGAAGATCGGCGTGGCGTAGAAGACCAGCACGATCATCGAGATGACGACGTCGACCAGGCGATGGGCGTGGCGCGCGGCCAGGACGCCGGCCATCGTGCCGAAGAAGACGGCGGTCATGACCGAGCAGACGACCAGGAGCACCGTCGCCGGCAGGCGCTGCAGGACCAGCGCGAGCACGTCGTTGGCATTGCGGTAGGAGTAGCCGAGGTCGCCGCGCAGGACGTTGCCGACATAGTGCAGGAGCTGGACGGCGACCGGCTGGTCCAGGCCGTAGCGCGCGCGCAGGGCGGCCATCAGCTCGGCGTCCATGTCGCCGCGCTGGCCGCCGAGGACGTCCACCATGTCGCCGGGGACCATGTGCAGGAGCAGGAAGCAGCCGACGACGACGATGGCGACGATCACCAGCGACTGGATCAGGCGCCACCCCAGATAGGTCCAGAACTGCCGGTCCAATGTCGGCCCTCGCTCGCGTTCGACGTGAGGCTGCCTCAGCCTTCGTTCGCAGGTCATCGTTTCAGGCGTGGCGCCTGCCGGCCCCTCCCCCCGAGCAGGTCGGATATATCCGACTTGCCATCCAGGATGCCGATCTCGGGACCACCCGAGATCGACGGGGAGGGACAGGGAGGTGGGGCCCATAGGCGAAGGGCTCGTCTTATCCTTTAGGACCCCCACCCTTTATCCCTCCCCGCAAGGGGAAGGGAAGACCCGGGTGTCGCGGTGAGGCCGGAGCCGCCGTGCCTCGCGCGGCTGCGGCCGGCCATGTCGCCTACTTTGCCGGCTCCAGATAGACGGTGGCGAAGTTGCTGTAGGTGCCGTTCGCGTCGATCGTGTGGTTCTTCAGGCGCTTGCTGGCGATCGTGGTGCTCTCCACGGCGGTCAGCGGGAACACCGGCAGGTCCTCCATCGCCAGCTTCTGGAAGTCGTGATAGAGCGCCTTGCGCTTGTCCGCCTGCATTTCGCTGGCCGCGGCTACCAGGATCTCGTCCATCTTCGGATTGGAATAGTGCGAGCCGTTGGAGAAGCCGACGCCCGGCTTGAAGCTCGGCGTCCAGAAGGTGCGCTGGGTGCCGATCGTCGGGTCGGAGCCGCCGGTCAAGAGGTTGACGGTGAACTGGAAGTCGCGGTCGGTGTAGACGCGCTTGACGAAGCCGGCGAAGTCCTGGGCGCGGACCTCCAGGTCGATGCCGACATTGCGCAGGGCCTCGCGCATATAGGCGGCAATGCTCTGCTGGTGCTCGCCATACGGCAGGGGATCGACGACCAGCTTCAGGCGGATGCCCTTGGCGTCCGGCTTGTAGCCGGCCTCGTCGAGCAAGGCCTTGGCCTTCTCCGGATCGAAGTCGTATTGCGGGACGTCCGCCGGGTCATAGAGCGCGGAAAGCTGGGGATGGAGCGGCGTCTTGGCGGACTTGCCGTAGCCGAAGAAGATGTTCTCGACGATCCAGTCGCGATCGATCGCATGGGCGATCGCCTTGCGGACGCGGATGTCCTTCATCACGGGATCATCGAGGTTGAACTCGATCATCTCCATCTCGTTCTGGAACTCGTAGCCCTTGGTCGTGACCTCGAAGTCTCCGCTGGCCTGGAGGCGTTCTAGATCGGCCATCGGCACCAGGTTCTGCGGGGCGACCTGCGCCTCGCCGGCCTCGAGCGCGGCGGCGCGGGTGGCGGCATCCGGGATGAAGCGGAAGACGAGCTTGTCGATGTAGGGCTTGCCCTGGTCCCAGTAGTCGGGGTTGCGCTCGAGCACGAGATTGTCGCCGGGCGTGAAGGACACGAAACGGAACGGGCCGGTGCCGATCGGCTTCAGGTTGGCCGGATTGGTCAGCACGTCCTTGCCCTTGTAGAGATGGGCCGGCAGGATCTGGGCCTGCTGGGCCGCCAGGCTCTTGAGCATGCCCGGCGAGGGGCGGCTCAGGACGAACACCGCCGTGTATTTGTCGGGCGTCTCGACCGCGGTGACGTTGCCGAAGATGGTGCGCCCGCGCCCGTGCAGGACCTTCCAGACCTCCATGGCGGTATAGGCGACGTCTTCGGAGGTGAATTCGACGCCGTCGTGCCACTTCACGCCCTTGCGCAGGCGGAACGTGACCTTGAGACCGTCATCGCTGACGTCGTAGCTTTCGGCCAGCAGGGGCTTCGGATTGAGATCGAAGTCATAGGTGAAGAGGCTGTCGGAGATCTTCGACGACACGACCTGCTCGGCGCCGGCGGTGGTGATGGCCGACGTCAGGATCTGCGGCGGGGGCGACATCAGGAACGTGACGGTGCCACCCTTGACCGGCTCCTCGGCCCACGCGCCGGCAAGGGGAGCCGTGGCGGCGCACAGCATGGCGCCGATGCCCGCGATGACGTTGATAGGACGCATTCATCGACTCCTCTGGAAGGAAGGCTTCAAGCTCTGCGGCTTGCAATCCCTGGCTCCTGTCACCGCATCGGCGGCGCCGGTTCGGCATGATCGGCTGTCGGCATGTCCCGCCTGCCGTCGAAACCCGCTTGCGCGAACCGCCGCGCGAGACGCACGACAGATTGTTTCATACCATTATTTCAAACAAATGTTTTTCTGACCGTCAAGCCCTTCCCGGGCCAGGAAACAGCGCTTGAAACGCTCCCCTCGCCCGGGCCGCTGGACCTGCCCTTCGCCAGGCGGCGAACGGTGCCCTCGCCCGGCATATGCAGCCGGACCCAGCGCGGGAATCATCGGGCAGCGGCAGGCATGTCGACCTCGGGCGCCTCCGGCAACGGCGCAATTGCTGCTTGAGCAGAAAGTGAAATATGTGTTTTAAATAATCAATTGAAACCGACTGAAGCCTTCCATGTACCAGCAGCCAGACCTTCTCGTCGCGGGAGCCTCCCGCCAGGCCGGCGCGTTCGCCGACGACGTCGTCGTCAATCCGGCCACCGGCGCGCAGCTCGCCCGCCTGCCCGTCGCTTCCGACCAGGACGTGGATGCCGCCGTCGCCGCCGCGGACGGCGCCTTCGCCGCCTGGAGCGAAGCGGCGCCGGCGCAGCGCTCGCGCATCCTGCGCGACGCCGCAGCGCTGATGCGCCAGCGCATCGAGGCGACGGCGCGGACGCTGACGCTGGAAAACGGCAAGACCCTGGCGGAAGCCAGGGGCGAGCTCGCCTTTTCAGCCGACGTGTTCGACTGGTTCGCGGACGAGGCCCGGCGCGCCTATGGCCGGGTGATTCCCAGCCCGGCGAACACGCGGATGATCGCGCTCAAGGAGCCGGTCGGCCCGATCGCCGCCATGTCGCCCTGGAACTTTCCGGCGGTGACAGCGGCCAAGAAGGTGGCGGCCGCCCTGGCCGCCGGCTGCACGGTCGTGCTGAAGCCTGCGGAGGAAACGCCGGCCACGCCGCTGGCGATGGCGCAATGCCTCGTCGAAGCCGGCCTGCCGGCCGGCGCGATCAACGTCCTCTATGGCAGGCCCGCCCACATCTCGGAACGGCTGATGGCGGCCCGCGCGATCGCCAAGGTCTCCTTCACCGGCTCGACCCAGGTGGGCCGCGAGCTGGCGCGCCTGGCCGCCGGCGGGCTGAAGCGCCTGACGATGGAGCTCGGCGGCCACGCCCCGGTCATCGTCATGGACGACGTCGAGCTCGACCGGGCGCTGGATCTGGCCGTGCCGGCGAAGTTCCGCAACGCCGGCCAGGTCTGTACCTCCGCCACCCGGTTCTTCGTCCACCATCGGATCTACGACGCCTTCGTCTCCGGCTTTTCGGAGCGCGCCCGCGCGATCAGGGTCGGCGACGGCCTCGATCCGACGAGCCAGATGGGGCCGCTGTCCAACCGGCGCCGGCCGCCGGCGCTGGAGCGCCTGATCGAGGATGCGGTGGCCTCGGGCGCGAAGCTCGAAGCGGGCGGCTCCCGGCTCGAGGGCCAGGGCTTCTTCTTCCAGCCGACCGTGCTGGCGGACGTGCCGGCCCGGGCCCGCGTGATGCAGGAAGAGCCCTTCGGACCCCTGGCGGCGCTGGTTCCGTTCCGCGATCTCGACGAGGCGATCGCGGCCGCCAACGACATCCCCTACGGGCTGGCGGCCTATGCGCTGACGGAATCCTCGAGGACGGCCCGGCGCATCGTCCGCGGCCTGAAGGTCGGGATCGTCGGCGTCAACACCTTCGCGGCAAGCGCCGCCGAGACCCCCTTCGGCGGCGTCAAGCAGAGCGGCTACGGGCTCGAGGGCGGCACGGAGGGCCTGGAGTCCTATCTGGTCACCAAGTTCGTGCACGAGAACTGATCCATGTCCAGGGTTGTGAACTGTGATTTCGTGGTCGTCGGCGGCGGCTCCGCCGGCTGCGTGCTGGCGAGCCGGCTGTCGGAGAACGGCCGGCACAGGGTGATCCTGGTCGAAGCCGGCCGCGACACGCCGCCGGATCGCGTGGACCCCGACATCCTCGACAGCTATCCGCGCATCGCCTACTTCAACGCCAGGAACATCTGGGCCGATCTGCGCGTCTCCCTGCAGCCGGTGCCGCACAACGACCCGGGCCAGCGCTCGCTGCGCCGCTACGAGCAGGCCCGCCTGATGGGCGGCGGCTCCAGCCTCAACGACATGCAGGCCAATCGCGGCACGCCCGACGACTATGACGACTGGGCCCGCAACGGCGCCGCCGGCTGGAGCTGGGCCGACGTGCTGCCATTCTTCAAGAAGGCCGAGCGGGATCTCGATTTCGACGGCCCCATGCACGGCAGGAGCGGGCCTCTGCCGATCCGCCGCATCTATCCGGAGGTGTGGCCGGAGTTCGCCCATGCCGCCGCGCGGGCCTTCGACGAGACGGGCTTCAAGGCCCTGCGCGACCAGAATGCCGAGTTCGAGGACGGGTACTTCCCCGTCGCCATCTCCAACGTCTACGACCGCCGGGTATCGACCGCCATCGCCTACCTCGACAATGCGGCGCGGCGGCGGGACAATCTGGAAATCTGGTCGAACACCACGGCCAAGCGCCTCGTCGTCGAGGGAACCCGCATCACGGGCGTCGAAGTGGCGACGCCCGACGGCCCGGCGCGCATCCTCGCCGGGGAGACCATCGTGTCCTCGGGCGCCCTCCACTCCCCCGCCATGCTGCTGCGGGCCGGCATCGGGCCGGGGGAAGCCCTGCGCAAGCTCGGCATCACGGTGGTGGCGGCGCGGGCCGGCGTCGGCCGCAACCTCCAGGAACATCCGACCATCTCCATCTCATCGCACATCGCCCCCCATGCCCGGCTGGCGAGGACCAACCAGCGTCGCCACATCCACGTGGCGCTGCGCTATTCCTCCGGCGTTCCCGAAGGCCTGCCCAACGACATGTACATGGTGGCCATGGCCAAGACCGGCTGGCACCCGGTCGGCGAGCGGATCGGCTCGCTGATGACGTGGATCAACAAGGCGCATTCGCGCGGCTTCGTCTCGCTGGACAGCCCCTCCCCCGACGTCGAGCCGCATGTGGAGTTCGGGCTCCTGTCGGACTATCGGGACATCGCGCGGCTGAAGGCCGGCATCCGCCTGATCGCGCGCCTCTACGAGACGCCGAGCATGAAGGCGGCGACGAACGACCCCTTCCCGACGAGCTACACCGAGCGCATCCGCGACCTCGGCATCGTCAGCACCAAGAACTACGTGCTGACCCGCATCCTCGCCACGGCCCTGGACGGCCCGGCCTGGATGCGGCGCATGCTGCTCAAGCACGTGGTGACCGAGGACGCGCCGGTGGAGAAACTCCTTGCCGACGACGAACTCCTGGAAGCCTTCGTGCGCGAGAAGGCGCACGGTGTCTGGCACGCGTCCGGCACCTGCCGCATCGGCGATCCCGCAGACCCGGACACGGTCGTCGATCCCTCGGGCCGTGTCGTCGGCGTCGAGGGGCTGCGCGTCTGCGACGCATCGGTCATGCCGTTCACCCCCCGGGCGAACACCAACCTGCCGACGATCATGATCGCCGAGCGCATGAGCGCGCTGATCCTCGAGGAGGCCGGGAAACGATAACGGGACGGAGCGAAAGGTGCTCGCAAATCCCGGTTGCTCGATAGATCAACTTCGATGACGCATGTCTTCGTCGTTGTGAAGATCGGATGCCGCGAGCGCTCTTCTTGTTCCGCCCAGCGTTGAAATCCGAATAGGTTGTGATATCGCGCCCCGCCAAAGGCGGGGTCTGCGACGATACCAGAACCGGCAGCGACCGCACTCTAGGAGGGGAGCCTTGGATCAGACAATTGCCAAGCGATCGGACAGGGATGCCGACACGCGCGACCGCCTGCTGGCGGCCGCCCTGCGCATCTTCGCCAATCGCGGCATCGCCTCGGCGACACTGCGGGAGATCACCGAGGAGGCCGGCGCCAATGTTGCCGCCGTGAACTATTACTTCCGCTCCAAGGAGGAATTGACGCGCACGGTCCTGGAAGCCTGCCTCAGGCCGATCAACGATGCGCGCCTGAAGGCGCTCCAGGCCTGCGTGGCGGCGGGCGGCGGCGCCCCCCCGCCGCTCGAGAGCATCGTCGAGGCGCTGGTCCGCCCGATGGTGGAGCTGTCGGTCGACGCCTATGGCGGACGCTCGGCGGTGCGCCTGCTGCTGCAGGTCCGGGCCCTGCCGCATCCGCTTACCAACACCATCCTGGCCGAACAGTTCGACCTGATCCATCGCCGCTTCCTCGACGAGCTGGCAGCGGCCCTGCCCGACCTGTCGCGCGAGGAGGTGGGCCTGCGCTACGATTTCGCCCGCGGGGCCATCATGCAGATCCTTGCCGACCTCGACCCGGCTGCGCGCGACCTGCCCGACCTCCGGCTGAAGCAGGGAACGAAGGACAGCGAGCACCTCGTCCACCAGCTCGTCGGCTTCATCGCCGCCGGCTTCCGCGCCGGCCACGCGGCTGGGTAGGGCATCGGCATTCCTCCGGCTTGCGCGCAGAGTGGCGGACAGCGAAAATCTGAATTTCAACCTCGACCACCCTGTCGAAGATCAGATAGGGGGTAGCGGGGCAGGACGAAGCGCCGAACACCAGCCTCAAGCGCATGAGCAATGTGCGAATGTTCGCTGATGATACGGAAAGCATCGACAAGAGCGTTGCGGACTCGTGTGGCGACCGCCGGGTTCCGCTACGCGATATAAGCCCGGATCGCCTCCATGTCGTCGTAGGCGCGCGGGGTGACCGAGAGCTTCATGCGTCGAAGTTGCGGAACAGAGCGGCAATCTTCTCATCGGCAATGAATTCGCCGCGCTCCGCCTGCGCCAGACCTTCCATCACGGCGTCGCGGTGTCCGGGTCAATGGGCTCCGGCTCGCCGTCCTGCTCGGCAAGGCCGAGCATGGCGCGAGCGATTTCATCCTGCGTTTCCGGCGGAAGGCGGCGCACGGCTTCAACAGCCCTATCGAACAGGATCGTCCTCATTGGGGGCCTCCTGTCACCGCAGCCGCTAACCACGCTGAGGAAGGTGCAGCTACGACCAATGCGGCACTCCAGACCAGCCGAAACGCCGCGGATCGCCAGCATCAATCCGATGCGGTGCGACGACAGGCCCGGCCGCTCTCACCCGCGCCAGGCCAATCCAAGGGCCAACAGCAGGATGGCGGCGGCGAACAGGGTGTTCAGCCGGGACTGATGCTTCCCCAGCGCGTGGACGACGCGGCACCCGGCCAGGGCGCCCGCGGTCCCGCCCAGGACGAAGGACAGGGCCAGCGGCCAGTCGACCAGCCCGGAGGCCGAATAGCTTGCCGCCGTGGTCGCCCCGAACGCGGTGACGGCGACCAGCGAGGAGGCGACCGCATTGACGGCCGGCATGCCGGTGGCCGCCATCAGGCCCGGCACGATCAGGAAGCCGCCGCCGATGCCGAAGAAGCCGGAGACCACGCCGGTGCCGGCGCCGAAGGTCAGCACCTTCGGGGCGTTGGCGAGCGTACAATCCGCGGCGGGGTCGCCGGCCGCATTGCGGCGCCGCAGCATGCCGAGGCTCACCACCACCATCAGCCCGGCGAACCACAGCATCAGCTGCCGTCCGTCCAGCGCCTTGCCGAACCCGGTGCCGATCCAGGCGCCGAACACCCCGGTCAGGCAATAGAGGGCTGCGCAGCGCCACCGCACGGCGCCGTGGCGCGCATGCAGGGCGAGCCCGACCAGCGCATTGACCGCGACGGCGACCGCGCTGGTGGCGATGGCGACATGGATGCTGGCGACCCCCACGAGCTTGACGAGCAGAGGCACCGCGACGATGGAGCCGCCGCCGCCGAACAGCCCCAGGCTGAGGCCGACCAGGCCTCCGGCAACGGCTCCGAGGCCATATTGCAGCAGATCCGGCGACATGGGTCCTGCCTCCGCGGTGCCCACCGCCGCTCCGCGGGCGATCGAGACACGCTGGGTGAAACGGTGCGGTCCGGCGCGGCTCAGTCCCAGGCCGGATCGCCGAGGGCGTTCAGGGGAAACTTGAGGTAGCGCCGGCCGTCGGCTTCCGGTTCCGGCAGCCGCCCGGCGTTGATGTTGACCTGCAGGGCGTGCAGGATCAGCTTCGGCATCGGCAGGCTGCGGTCGCGCTCTTGGCGGAAGGCCACGAACGCCGCCTCGCCGGCGCAACGCGCCAG
Source organism: Labrys sp. Lb11 (assembly GCF_057554225.1). Classification (NCBI taxonomy): domain Bacteria; kingdom Pseudomonadati; phylum Pseudomonadota; class Alphaproteobacteria; order Hyphomicrobiales; family Xanthobacteraceae; genus Labrys; species Labrys sp. Lb11. The sequence continues at coordinate 27,231 of NZ_BAAJOT010000006.1, read as the reverse complement.
ATGAATGTTCCCCGCCTTCTGCAGGGCGACCGTGCTCTCCCAGCACGGCTCGCGGCCGCCCGGCTGGTAGTCATGGCCGACAAAGAGGCGGGTCTCGTCCGGCAGGGCCAGGATGACCTGGATGCTGCGCCACAGCGCCTGCGCATTGCCGCCGGGAAAGTCGGCCCGCGCCGTGCCGCTGTCCGGCATGAACAGGGTGTCGTGCACGAAGGCGGCATCGCCGACGCGGTAGGTCACCGATGCCGGCGTGTGGCCGGGCGAGTCCATCACCCCGGCCGTCATGCCGCCGATCGCAAAGGTGTCCCCGTCGTCGAACAGCCTGTCCCACTGCGAGCCGTCGGTGCGCAGGTCCGGCCAGTTGTAGATCCCGGCCCACATCCGCTGCATCTCGACGACACGGGCGCCGATGGCGGTCGGCGCTCCCGTGCAGGCCTTCAGGTAAGCCGCGGCCGACAGGTGGTCGGCGTGGGGATGGGTGTCGAGGATCCAGCGGAGCGTCAGGCCCTCGGCCCGGATGAAATCGAGCAGCCTGTCGGCATTCACGGTCGCCGTCGCCCCCGACTTCTCGTCGAAATCGAGAACGGGATCGATGACGGCGCATTGCCGGGTCGGGGCATCGACGACCACGTACTGGATCGACCAGGTGCGCGGATCGAAGAAGGCGGCGACGTCGGGTCCCGGCATGCCCTACGCCTCCGCCCACCGGCCCTGCGCGCGCGGAAAGAAGATCGCGCGGCCGGCATCGAAGTCGTAGTGATGCTCGAAGGCGGTCGCATCGGCGGCGAGCTGCCGGACGGCGTCGAGAATGAAGGCCACCTTCTCGTCCGGCAGGAGGACGCTGAGGTTGAGCCTGACGAAGCCGGGCTTGCGGATCTCCTCGCCGTCGAGGATGGCCCGGCGCAGGCGCTCCGATTCCGCCGGTCCGATCGACAGGAGCCTGTGCACATAGGGCCCGGCGCAGGCGCAGCCGCCGCGCGCCTGGATGCCGAAGCGGTCGCTGAGCATGCGGGTGACCAGTTGGTGATGGACATGGCCGCCGCGTCCGTCCCGGATGCGGAAGGAGAAGATCGGCAGCCGGTCCGGCGAGGGCGGGCCGAGCAGCTCCAGTCCCGCCGCGCCCTGCCACGCCGAGAGGGCGCGGCGGGTCAGCTCCGCGTTGCGGCGCGCCATCGCCTCGGCGCCGACGGCGTCCTTGACGAGGAAGGCGAGCGCGGCCCGGACGTCGCCGATCCCGTTCGGAGTGCCCGCCTCCTCCCGCGCCTCCAGGCTGTCGGCGTAGTCGTGCGCGGTCGGCGAGACGAACTTGACGGTTCCCCCGCCCGGCCATGACGGCTTCGTCGCCACGACCGCATCCCGGCGCACGATCAGCACGCCCGAAGCTCCCGGGCCGCCGATGAACTTGTGCGGCGACACCACCACCGCGTCGATCTCCGCCCCTTCAGCCGGCGACATCGCAATCGGCAGGTAGGGGCCGGCGCCGGCATAGTCCCAGATCACCTTCGCGCCCGCGGCCCTGGCCCGGCGCGTCACGGCCGCGACATCGGTGACGATGCCGGTGACGTTGGAGGCGGCCGAGACGGCGCAGACCGTGAGATCGGCCGCGCCGCCCGCCCGCAGCGCCTCGTCGAGAAGCGCGAGATCCGGCCCGCCGGCCGGGCCTTCGGCCACTTCGACGACCTCCGCGCCGCTCTCGCGCCAGGGCAGGATGTTCGAATGGTGCTCGTAGGGGCCGATGACGACGCGCACGCGCCGGCCGGAGGCGGCCGCGCCGGCGACACCGAACAGGTTCACGAGCCGGTTGATGCCGGCGGTCGCGCCTGCCCCCGTGAAGATGACAGCGTGGTGCTCGCTCGCGCCGCAGCATTGGGCTATCGCGGCTCGCGCGGCCCGGCGCAGGCGGGTCATGAACCCGCCGCAGTAGGAGGCCTCGGTGTGACTGTTGGCATAGTAAGGCAGCACCTCCTCCAGGACGAACCGCTCGACCTGCCGAAGCGCGCGCCCGGAGGCGACATAGTCGGCGTAGACGAGATCCCTCGTCCCGAACGGCCCGCTGATCGTGGCGTCCGCGCCGATCAGGCCCTCGCGCAGCCCGGCGATCGTGTCGCCGGCCGCGAGGCCGTGCCTGAAACGCCCGATCGGGCCGACGGGAGATGGCGGATGTGCTCCGTCCGCTGGCATGGGTGCCTCCAGAGATGGGTTGACACCGATTTTATTCCGCGCGACCGATGAAACCTTATCGATTTTTGGTGATTTTCGCCCACTTGTGGGTCATATGATCGAAAAGATGGAAAAAATAGACGGGATTGATCTGAAGATTCTGACCTGCCTGCAGAAGGACGGTGGGCTGTCGCAACGCGACCTGGCCGAACAGGTCGGCCTGTCCCAGAACGCCTGCTGGCGCCGCCTGCAGCGGCTCACCGCCAGCGGCGTGATCCGCGGCTCGCACGCGGAGATCGACCTGGCGGCTCTGGGCTTCGACCTGACGGTGTTCGTCATGATCCGGACCCGCCATCATTCGAAGGAATGGGCCGACGGCTTCCGCCAGCATGTCGGGCGGCTGCCAGAGGTGATCGATTTCTACCGGATCGGCGGCGACTGGGACTACCTCATCAAGGTCGTCACCAAGGGGATGTCCGGCTACGACGCCTTCTACCAGAAGCTCATCACCAATTTCGACCTGGCGACGGTGACCGGCTTCTTCTCCATGGAAGTCATCATCGACAACCGCGCCGCCGACCTGACCCGGCTGCGATAGCTTCGCGGCGGTCGGCTCCACGCGGACGCCGCCGCCCCGGCGGAGCGACCGGAAGGACGGGCACCGGGAACGTCCGTTCCCCAACCGGAACATGCCGTCCCGGCCGCAGATTCTGTGCGCCGGGCCGTCGTACCGATGGTGGCGCCCCAGAAGAAGGCCCGCTCGAAACGGCAGGCCCTGCCGTAGCCTCCGGCAGCCCGCGCGCCGCCCGGAGCCAACCGGATGCCGCTCTTCAGCGGTCGCCCGCCGGGGGTCGTCGGTCAGTGTCCGGTCGTCTTGAGGCGCGTGTTGCAAGCACTCCAATATTTCGGCCAGGAGCTGTACTGGCCCTGCAGCGAGGCTTTGTTGGCCTTCCATTCCGCACCGCACTCCTTGATACGCGCGTGCTCGCCGTTCGCGCCAGGAGCCTGCAGGGCCGTCGTATTGATCGGAGCTGTCGGGGCAGCAGGAGCCGGGGCAGCTTTGGTCGTCTTCGTCGCCAGCGCGGGCGCCGGAGCGGGCGCCGCCGTCGGTGCGGGGGCCGGCGCTGGTGCAGGGGCTGCCGTGGGCGACGGCGCAGGCGCAGCGGCGGCCGTGCCGCATTTGGCCTTGCGGAAATCGTTCCAGCTCATGTTGCCGAGCGTGCCAGCCGTCTTCGCCTGCTCATACAACCCACCGCAATCCTTCATCGACATGGCTTGCGCGCCTGCGGTCGGCACGGTAGCGAGCAGCGTGGCCAGTCCAAGCCCGCCCAGTAGCGGCTTCATCCCATACGCGTTCATCGCACCCTCCATGGCCGGCGCGCGAGACGAATGCCGTTCCCGGCTCGGCTTGTGACTGACGGTTCGCCTGAATTCAGGCGCCATCGTGGCTGGGCCAGCCGCTTGCCGGCGCCAGCCTCAACGGTCACCTCTCGCAGGAGCCGGGAAGGCACGGGAGACGCCCCCCCGGCTCCTGCGCCACCTCGTGCGTCCGTTCGACGGGCGGCAGGCCACAATGCAGCGCCATGGATTAGAAGCGAATTAGCTCGGCCCGCCCCGGATCCCGAGCGCGGCCTATGTCCGCCGGGAGCGCGTGTGGCCGTCTCAGGAAACTGGGACGGCCCGCTTCGTGACGGCGCTCGCGCTCACGGGGCGTGGCTCGTCATGGGCGCCAAATAGATCGCCTTGATCTCCACTTCGATCGTCGCGGCAAGCTTGCGGAACGCGTCCGCCTGGGTCGCCGCCTTCGGTTCCGCGACCTGCGCACACTGCTCGGCAGCCGAAAGCGTGGAGTGGCAGGAGGCCACACAGCAGCATGAATCCTTGTCGCCCGCGCAACTGGCAAAGCTCCGGATGTCGCTCCGGCCAACGTGCCATCAGGCGCGCGAGGCCGCTCTCCTGATAGTCCCTCGGCCAGGGGTAGACGTCCGGCATTCCCGCAACTCACTCGTCCTTCCTTGCCGGAGGCTGCATGCCCGTGACGGGTTGTGCAAGCACGCCGTGCTGCCCATGCTCGGTCAAAGACCTCAGGACGCTCCGGATGGCGGCCGGCGCGGGGCGACAGTGCCCCGACGATGTCCTCCCGTGTGGCCGGCGACGACGAAGGGCCTCCAGCGCGGCCGATCTGGTCTCTGGAGGGAGCGCGTGTCCTTCCGCACGTGCGACGGGGCAGATCGTGACCCGACCCGATCGATGTTGAGAGAGACCGGAGTGGCGGCGGAGCTTTCGCCCTTCGTCCACCTCCTCCGGAGGCCTTACGCGGCAGCTCGGCAGCGATGCTGAGGATACGAAGCCGTCAGGGATTGGGCGGGCAGCCGCGAACCAGCGCGGAGCCGTCCAGTCCGGTGGCCGAAGACGCAGGCCGATGCGCTTGTCCGCGAACCGGGACACCTGTTCCCGCCAAGGATCCGCAGGATGCGGCGCTGCGTCCGCGTCCCTATAAGATGAAGTCGGCGGCAGTGATCGCGGCGAGGCCATTGACCTGGATGGAGAAGTCGGCGGTGCCGTCGCCGTTGGTGTCGCCATAGACGTAGACGTTGCCGCTCTGCGTCGTGAAGCGCAGCTCGCCGGCATGGTGCGAGAAGGCGGCCGTGCCGATGAAGCTGAAGGCCTGATTGCCCGCCGCACCGGCGTTGGCATCGATGGCGGCGAGCGAAATCTTGTCGCCCTCGGCATGGCTGAAGTCGTAGATGACGTCGCGGCTGGCGGCGACCGGCGTGCTCTCGCTGACCAGGTTGAAGAGGAAGGTGTCGGCCCCGGCACCGCCGGTCAGCTTGTCGGCGCCGAGACCGCCGGTGAGCTTGTCCTGGCCGTCGCCGCCCTTGAGCGTGTCATTACCCTCGTTGCCGCTCAGGCTGTTGTTGCCGGCGTTGCCGGTGATGACGTTGGCCAGCGCGTTGCCGGTGCCGTTGATGCTGGCCGAGCCGGTCAGGGTCAGGTTCTCGACGTTGCCGATGCTGCGCGTCGCGTTCGACAGGTCGAAGCTGATCGAGGACGAGACCTTGTCGACGCCGTCCGAGCCATCCTCGTTCACGACGTCGCCGGCATTGTCGACGACGTAGGAGTCGTTGCCGTCGCCGCCGAGCATCCAGTCGGCGCCCGTGCCGCCGTTGAGCTTGTCGGCCCCCGCATCGCCCTGGAGGCGATCATTGCCGGCATCGCCCGAAAGCGTGTCGTTGCCGTCGCCTCCCGAGATGTAGTCGGCGCCGTTCCCGCCACGGATCGCGTCGTTTCCGACACCGCCGTAGAGCAGGTCGCCGCCGTCACCGCCGAAGATCCGGTCGTCCCCGTCTCCGCCGCTGGCATAGTCGTCGCCGACGCCGCCGAACAGAGTGTCGTTCCCGCCATTCCCGAAGATCGTGTCGTTGCCCGTGCCGCCGGAGATGAAGTTGGCGCCGTCATTGCCCTCGATGATGTCGTTGCCCTGCTCGCCCAGCGCGTCCAGGCCGGCGCCGACGGTGATGATGTCGTCGCCGCGGCCGCCAAGAATGCGTTCGCCGATGGCGCCGGTGTAGATGTCGGCGCTGTCCGTCAATTGATGGTCGGTGGCCACCGTGCTGGTCACGTCGATGCTGTATTGCCCGGGATTGGCATCGTAGTCGTGGATCGCAACGAAATAGGTCCCGGTCGAGGACGCGGTGAAGGTCAGGTTGCTGTTGGCCCCGACGCCGCCGTCATCGTCGGTCGCGACCAGCACGCTCGCTGCGTTGAAGAGCTGCAGCACGGAGTCGCCGGTGTTCGCGCCCGGCAGCATGTCGCTGCCGTAGAAATGGTAGGTGGTACCCGCGACCAGGGAAATCTTGATCCAGTCGGCATCGTAGAAGTCCTCGTAGTAGCCCGAGAAGGAGACGCCGCCTTCGGAGAGACTTCCTTCGAAGACCGCCGTCGTCGTGGCGCCGCGGGGAATATCGGTCATGGATGCTTGCCTTGTCTAAGTTCGGTGGAGCGAGACCGAGGGCGCCATGCAGCGTCGCGACGGGCCTGCCGATGGCGCGCACGGTAGGGACTGAGTCCTCGCCGGTCTTGGACGGAGCCGCACTATCCTAGGACCGGAGTGCAATCGGACTGATTTTGGCCGGCAATCCTGCCTAATGGACAGGGCCGTCATGGGCGACGCGGCTGAGGGACGCCTTATTGGGGAGATCGGCGGCATCCAGCGCGCTCACGACCAGCGGGGCGCCGATATCGGCGATGAGCTTCACGAGATCGGGCTGACGGCTCGTGCCGGTTTTGGCATAGATGCGGTTGAGATGGGTCTTCAAGGTGTTCTCGCCGATCCCCAGCGAACGCGCCGTCGCCGCCGCTCCGGCGCCGCTGCCGATCCTGAGGAGAACGCGCGCTTCGGCCGGCGTCAGGTCGAACAGCGTCGTCAACACCGCCTCCGGTATCGGCGTCGTCGAAATCGTCGTCGACACGAAGATGGCCGCCCGCGCCGGCCGGAAGGCGGCCCGGGCCGTGCCGGCGGTCAGCGGCAGGACATAGGCGACGGCCGCCGCTTCTCCCGTGCACGAGATCGGCAGGCCGATGCCGCGCGCGCCGAGCGTGATATCGGCATTCGCCGCCGCCGCGATGGCGGTCAGCAGCGCGCCGCCCATCGCGGGGTTCCGCGGTTGCAGCACGCCGCTCCGTAACTGGATCGGCGCCCCTGCGGTCAGCATCCGCTCCGCGCTGGCATTCGCATAGAGAAGCCCGCCCTCGGCGTCGGTGAGGACGATGGGCGTGGACAGCGCCTGAAGGGTTTCGCGGTAGAACTGCGCCATCACGCGCGCCTGGTCGAGCAAGTCGCCGATCAGGGCCGCGCGACGCAGATGCGGCGAGAGCAAGGCCAGGAAGCGTTGCTCCTCGCCGGAGATCACGTCCCGGTCGGCGTAGATGGAGGTGCCGAGAAGCCCGATGCGATCCGACGTGTCGACGAACTTGACCATGCAACCTTCGCGCAATCCCTGCGGCCCCGCCCAATTGCGATAGAATTTCGTGGCGCGCAGCTCCGGTTCGCCGAGGCAGGACAGAGTTGTCAGCGGCGTGTCGATATCACCGATAACAGCCGGCTTGAGACCGGGGATGTCGTCAAATCCGTATTCGACCTGAAGCACCCGCATCTGCTCGGCGTCCCAGGTCGAATGGGCGGCAAAGCGACCATGACTATCCTGAGCGCCTGCCAGCGCCACGGTCGTATAGGCCGCGTCAGTCGCCTCCGTTATTCGGTTCAATACGCTGACCCAACCATCAGGAGCCAGAACACAATCATAGATGTCGCCAATGATAGATGAAAGTCGTTCGGCATCAAGCCTCGTCACGCCACGCTCCATCATCATCCGCAAAATCAATCGATTGTTCTTGCGACACTATAATCCAACACCCAGCCTTCCGTCTTCGGCAAAATATGAGAACAAGAAACCATGCCCGAAATCCTACGACGTCATACTTTGCGGTGACGACATGGACGGATGCGCACGATTACAGATCCGGGGCGTTCGGTTCGAGCCTTGCGACGAACCGATGGTGAGTGCCCGTCTTAGCCTGCGCGAAACCGCCGCTCCTCGCCGGCCGGTCACGCCGATCGGTTCAGCGGCTCCCAAGAATAGCAAGGCGGGCCGTTGGGGAAGGGACTCGCCGTGCCGCCGAGACAGGAATTTTCGTCCGCGAGACTGCCCGAGCATCTGAGCCATCGGGAGCGCTTCCACCTTTGGCGCGACATGCACTACGCCGAGGTGGCGCCGGTCGAGGTCGGCATTTCCGAAAAGCCGTTCGAGGCGACCTTGCGGGCGGCGGCCATCGGCGAGCTGACCTATGCGAAGATGTCGGGGACGATCAATCGCGTAGCCCGCACGCCGCATGGCATCCGCATCACCCCGCTCGACGTCTATGTGCTGGTGATGAATTTCGGGCCGTCCGTCATCGGCGGAACCTACGGCGCCAACAAGGTCGTCATGAACGCGGGCAGCGCCTTCCTGGACGCTTCCCAACCCCAGCATTTCACGGGGGGCGATCACAACGTCTGGGCGAACCTCGTCATGCCGCGCAAGCTGCTGGACGACAAGTTCGCTGGGATCGCGGACAAGCAAGGCTTGCTGATCGCCTCCGACAACGAAGCGCTGGGATTGCTGCGCAACTATCTGACGATGGTGGACGGCCTGACCCTGGCGCCGGGATCGGCGCTGCTCGACCACATCAGCGATACGATCGTCGACCTGGTGGGGCTGGCGACCGGGGCCAAGGGCCTGGACGCCGAACTCGCCGGCACGCGCGGCTTGCGCGCCGGGCGGTTGCAGGCGGTCCTGAAGCAGATCAGGAGCAATTACCGCAAGCCGGCGCTCTCCGCGCCGCTGGTCGGCTTGCAGCTCGGGCTTTCGGCCCGCTACGTTCAAGACCTGCTCGCCTCGACGGGAGCCAGTTTCTCGGAACGCATTCTGGAACTGCGCCTGCAAGACGCCAAGGCAATGCTGGTCGATACGCGCCATCAGCACAAGCGGATCGGCGATATCGCGCTGGAGGTCGGGTTCAGCGACATCTCCTACTTCAATCGCAGCTTCAAGCGCCGGTTCGGATGCAACCCCAGCGCGGCCCGGTGAGCTCCCACGCAGCGGCGATGACGGGCGTCAGCGTGGAGGCGGTCCTTCCGGTTCCATGCATTGAGGGAATTCGGCAGACCGGCATTTCGGGGTGGACTATCGCCCCCTGTCGCGGCTGGAATAGATTTGCGGCCAGTCGCCGGCGCGGATGCCGCGACAGCTATCCATCAGTGTGACGGAGACGGCCTCGAACCGCTGGCCGCCCCAGCGCCAGACGCCGGTTTCGCCGCAATCCCCAAAGCCGCGTCCCCTGGAGAATTGACTGATCTCGGTCGAGTTTGCCGCGAAGTCGGCGTTCCAAAGCACGTTGTCGGGTATCGGGTCCCGATCCGGCTCGTCTTTCTGCTCGACGGGACGCGGAAACAGCGCCGGCCGCACCCGTGGCGTCGGATTCCCGTCGACCAGAAAGTAGGCTCGCGCGAAATTATAGGCGCCGCTGAAACAGGCGACGGACGCGAGAACCAGCCCGGGACCGAGGCGAACCATGTTCCGGCCATCGGAGCCGGGACGGCTGCGATCGTCGTCGCAATAACCCGCCGACTGGCGGACCATCTCGGCGCGCGCCGTGTCAGGCAGCGCGTCGGGCGGCGGCCCTCCGGCGGTCTTGCGCTCGGGAACGACGAGCGGCAGGGCCGGAGGCGTCGGCACGGCGTCGGCCGACTTGCGGCCACGGCGGACAAGCGCCGTCACCGTATCGAGCCGGCGTTGAAGGTCGTCCATGCGCAGGAGCGCGGCCCTGGCGCCGACAAGCGAGATGCTGACCCGCACGTCGCCGCCCGCCGGCTGTTGCTCGAAGATCAATTCCAGTGCCGCTGCGTCTTTCATCGCGGCGATCACGGCCGCCACGGTGGCGCGGTCCTGAATGACCAGTCCGTCGTCCTGCGGGCTGACGCCCCGGCCGATCGTCAGATTTGCGATCTCCGCGCCCGCAGCGCGCATGCGCAGATTTCCCGAATGCGGATAGCTGTCGGATTGCGGCATCAGCGCCAGGTTCACCGGGGCGGTCGCTGCGGCGTCCCGATCGAGGCGCAGGAACCAATCTTCCATGACATCGGCCGGCAGCAGGCTGACGGCGTGGCACGCCCGGCCATTGTCGCAGCCGATCGCCCAATCGCCGAAGGTGCGCAGGCTTCCGCGCTCCCCGGCGGTGGCGGCGACGGGCAGGACGATGAAGACGGCGGCAAGGCTCGCGACGCGGATCATGGCAGGGCTCCTCATCGCTCGGCCATCTGCTGCTGAAGGTGCGGCACCGTATCGCGTATCGGTCATGCCGGCATGGCCGAGAGTTCGGCGGGAGCGACGCGCGGCGGCGGATCTCGCGCGAGAATCGCTGCCGGTCGGGCCAAAACAGCGGCGACGGAGGCCGCAAACAATTGCATTCTCACGCCGTCCCTTGCTTCGATCGCGCCTCACCGTCGCTGTCGCGAGGATGCGCGGCGCCATGCCCGGCACTCCCCGCCGGACCCGTCACGACGCACACGCGACCCACACGCAGGCTTGTGGTCGAGCGCTCCGTGGGAGCCGTATGCAAGGAGATAGCGCATCTGCCGGCCCCGGGCTTGGACCAAGCCGCGGCCGGCTTGTCGCCGAGCGCAGGGAAGCGATTTTCCTGGCGGGACGACACGCGGCGCGCTCGCCCCCCATGACGATGGGCGCACCGAAATCAGGCCACCATGCTCTTTCGAAGCGAAAACGCATGGTCTTTTCAGCCGTGCGGTTGAGGCCGAATTCCGTTCGGCCCGATCCAAGACACGCTGTTTCGCCCATGCGATAGCGGCCCTGAAGGTCGAGCTGCGGGGCAAGTCCGGCGCGACCGCCTTCACCAAAAAAGAACATGAAGCGCACGGATCGGGGTCGGACACACCATATCGCCAAGACCGACGTGATGCGTCCGCTCGCCCCCGCGCACGGTCTGCCGCGCCGCGCGCGGTAGTGTTGCTTCGAGCGCGCAAAGCTGCGGCCGACTGCGTGCGCTCCATGTCCGGTCGATCTTTTCATCCCATGAGGATCTGTCCGATCCGATGATGTCGCAGAAGACCGGCGACCATCCGCTCGATCTTGTCGTGCTCGGCCTGCAGCCCAGCCGCGAGGCCGCCGGCTGACGGAAGGCCAAGCGGTAGGAGCCGGGGCGCGGTCGCAGCGATCGCCGCGCCTCGGGGCTGCTCATTGGCTGCACTCCGGCCTTGCTCCTGGAGCGCCTTGCGATTTGACGGAATCGCGTCAAGTCGCAAAGACGCGCTGAAACAAGGAGTTAGAGCAGGAAGGCCCCGGCGACGAGCGTGGAGACATGCGCAAGCTCGATGGAGAAATCCGCCTTGCCGTCGCCGTTGATGTCGCCGGAGACGATGATGCTGGTGCCGGCGGCCTCGTAGCGCAGCTCGCCCGCATGGCTGGTGAACGCGCCGGTGCCGATGAAGTGGAAGGCCTGGTTGCCGGCGACCGTGGTGTCGGCGTCGATGCCGCGGATGTCGATCCTGTCGCCCTGGGCAGAGCTGAAGTCCTCGATCACGTCGCGCTTGGCCGAGGCCGGGCTCTCGATCGTCGACTTGAAGATGAAGGTGTCGGCACCCGTGCCGCCCCACAGATGGTCGAGGCCGGTGCCGCCCACAAGCTGGTCATCGCCACCGCCGCCGATGAGAGTGTCGGCGCCGGCGCCGCCTGTCAGAATATTGGCTCCGGCATTGCCGGTGAGGATGTCCTGATCCGAGCCGCCGGTGAGGTTTTCGAAGCCGGTGATGATGAAAATACCGGCTCCCGTATCAGCCTCGGCCGAACTCGCGAGGGAAAGGGTCAGCCTGGTCGTGAAGGCCGCGAAGCTGAGAGTCCTCTCTGATTGGGGTCGTTGAGGTCAAGCTGCTCGTTCTGATTTCTCCGGCTTGTGTCGCTCCCGTGGGTCACACGCTTCTCTTCGCGGTCGACGCTTGGCCGCCGCATGATGGGGTCAGAAGGGCGAGGCGTCTCAATCTGTTTCACGACCTTGCAGGTTTGCCCCTGCAGGCTCTGGACTCTCAACGAGATCGCCTTGCCCATCGTCCCCACGGGACGATCCGGTTCACCCTTGATGCGGGTTCATGCGTGGTGTTGTGTCCTCCTGTTTCAGCACTGCGGCGTCATGCTGCGACCGGGGCGCCATTGGCAGGGTCTTTGCCGAAACGGAACTCCACACCGTCGCTCCACATGCGGTGGAGGATGACGGCGAGCTTGCGGGCGACCGCGACGCGGGCGCGGGCCATGCCGCGATGCCTGGCGATCTTCGTCCCCCAGGCGCGCAGGCTCGACCATTTCCGGCTGCGCACCAGCAGCGTGTGCGCCGCCTCATAGAGTGCCGTGCGGGCGAGTTCGTCGCCGCAACGGCTGATCTTGCCCTGGATGTCGGTTTCGCCGGACTGGTAGCGCGCCGGGGTCAGGCCGAGATGGGCGCCGACGTCGCGCGAGCGCCTGAACCGGTCGGGCCGGTCGATCGTCGCCCGAAAGGCGAGCGCGGTGATCGGGCCGACGCCCGGAACGCTCATCAGCCGCCGGCAGACCTCCTCCTTCCTGACGAGATCCAGGACCTGCCTGGTCAGACCGGCGAGCGCGGTCAGCATGCCGGACAGCACAGCCAGAAGCGGCTCGACGAGTGGCATCACCAGCGGGTCGCCCTCGGCCAACTCGCGCACGCGGCCAGCGAAGGCTGGACGCGAAGGGGTGCCGAGCTTGAGGCCGGCCTCGCGCAGGATCGCCCGCACCACATTCTCGATCGAGCGCATCTCGCCCAGGACCGTGCGGCGCGCCACCAAAAGCGAACGCCACAGTCGACACTGGCGGCTCTTGACGTGAACCTGCCGGAACCAGCCCGTCCGCATGATCTGCGCCAAAGCGCGGGCGTCGTTGCGGTCGGTCTTGTTGGGCATCGTCTTCATCGCCGCATTGGCCTGGCGCGTCTCGATGCAGATCGCCGGCAAGCCCGCCGCGCGCAGACCGTCGTGAAGCCAGGCCGTCAGCGAGCAGGCTTCCAGGCCGATGCGCTCCAGCGGCAGGCCGATCTGGTTCAGCGCCGCGGCCAGCGCGTCAGGCTCGCTCGCCGCGCGCGCCTCCTTCACGATCCGGCCCGTTCCATCCACAACGCAGATCGCGGTCTCTTCCAGCGAAACGTCCAGTCCGGCATAGTATTCCATGGCTGCTCCTTCCCGATGCTTGTGGCCGATCAACACGGACCACGTTCCAACATCCCGAACGGAGCAGCCACCCTCAGGCCGAGACCCCAATCACCCCATCTGTGTCGCTGCCGCCGTCCAGCAGGACCTTGCTGGTGGCATCATCGAGCATATTGACGGTAACGGTGTCGTCGCCGGCATTGCCCGTGACCGATCCGGCGCCGCCACTGCCGAGATTGACGCTGTCGTTACCACGGTCGCCCGAGATCGACTGCACCCAGCCGGTACCGGTCGACACGGTATCGTCCTCCGAGCCGAGCGAGACGGATTGAGCGCCGTTTGCGCCGATGGTGATCGAATCCCTGCCCGCGCCGCCCATGATAAACCCGACCCATCCGAGCGCGGTCAGGGTATCGGCGCCTTGCCCCAGATCGATGGTGCCGGCCCCATCGCCGAATGCGTCGGCATTGATCTTCACGACATCGTTGCCCCAGTGGGTGTTGATGAACTCCACCCAGCCGCTGGTCTCGACGGTGTCGATTCCCTTCCCGAGCCCGATGGTCCCACCACCCTCCTTGCCCACGATGATCGTGTTTCCGCCGGTTCCGTCATCGAAAGCGGAGATCGACTGGAAACCGCCGTTGATGGTCACGGAATTCACGCCGGCGCGGACATCCACCGAACCGGCGCCGCCGTTCAGGATCAGCGTGTCATTGCCGTCACCGCCCGTATAGGTTTCGACGTAGCCGGTCGCGGTCACTTTGTTCGCGCCGCCTGCCAGCCGCACGGATGCAACGCCGCCGCTGCCGATCGTGACGGTATCGGCGCCGTCGCCCGCTTCGATGAAGCCGACGAACTGTGCTCCGGTTTTGACGATATTGTTGCCGCCGTTGACCGCGATCGTGCCGGCGCCGCCGTTCAGCGTCAGGTTATCGGCGCCATCGAAGCCGATATAGTTGTCGACAAATCCGGTCGCCGTCACCTTGTTCGTTCCGCCGCCCAGCCGCAGCGCCCCCACCCCGCCGCTGCCGACCGTGACCGTATCGTTCCCGTCGTAGGCCAGGACAAAGTCGACGAACCCGGCTCCGGTCGTGAGGCTGTTCGTGCCGGCGCCGAGGCTGACCGTCGTGACGCCGCCAACGAACTTGACGGTATCATTGCCATCACCCGTGGAAAGCGTTTCCACAAAGCCTGTCCCGGACGTGAACTTGTTGTTCCCGTTGCCCAGATCCACATATCTCGCGCCCGCTGCGCCGAGCGTGACCGTGTCGGCTCCTTCGCCGGCGACAAGGGTTCCCACTTGGGTGCCATTCAGGGTAACCTGGCTGCCGCTCAGGTTGAACAGGGTTATATGCTCGATGCTTCGGCCGGTTCCGCTGGCGGAATCGTTGATGACGACCTTGAGGTTCGACTCCGAGGCGAATCGGAGGTTGCCGATGATCCAGTTCGAACCGCCCAGCGCGACCGTGGCGGTATAAGTCAGCCCGACACCTTGCCCCCAGGTGTCGATTGAATCGAGAAACGTTCCGGACCAGGAATAGTGCCGGTCACCGACGACGAAGGGGTTCACTCCGTCCAGCGTGAAGCTCGTGCTTTTGGTGATCGTCATTTGCCTTTCCCCACTCCCGCCCTGTCGGAGGGGAGTTCCTGCACGGTTGCCGATGCACAAGTCTGCGACGGCCGGTGACGAGGCGGCAACTCTCAAAATGGAGCGGTCGCATGGACACCTCGGCCGAAGGATGGCGGCGAGGGAGCCTGCCGCCTCGCGAGCTCGAAGCCGGCCGCGCCGGTGCTCTCCTGCCACAGCTCCCGAGCGCCCGCGTCCATCACGGCGTCGGTGCAGCCCTCGGGCGCGATCTTCCGGCTCGCCGGCTCAACCATGGCCGCTTCCTCTGGCCTGGACATAGGCCGAGCCGCCGAGGCAGCCAGCATCGCGGCGGCGCTCGGTCATGAGCACCGGCTTCCGTCCATGCAGATCGAGGAGCCGACGTCCCCCAGCACCCTGTCGTCGCACACTCTCAGGTGCGCTCTGCCGGGCCGTGAGGTCGATCTCGTAGAAGTCGACGACGTCCCGGGCGTCGAGTTCGATCCTGGCCATCTCCTCCCGGGTGAAGCAAGGTGGACAGCAGCGGTCAACGCACGCCGCACCGCTTCAAGCCACTGGAGAATAAGGAAAGATGGTGCCTAGGGGCGGAATCGAACCACCGACACTGCGATTTTCAGTCGAAGGTAACCACTTGATATCTCGGGATGCGGTTACCATCGACCGCCGAACTACGCCAAAAATGGCTCGCAGCAAAATACGCCGTCAGCGTATTTTTCGCTTGCCAATAATACGCTGACAGCGTACATTGCGATTGTCGGCAGCAGCCGATAGCGGCGCCTCCCGCCAATGAGGGGCCAGGGCCAGTCCCATGAGGACCATCACCGTCACCCGTCATTTCTCCGGCTTCCGCAATGTCGCCGATCGTTTTCAGCTCGGCGACCACGAAGCTGACGGCGACGCCGCCGTGAGCACCTATCTCCTCCCCGCCGGCTATGCCATCGTCGACGGCGATATTGTCGACCCGGTTGGCTATGTCTGCACCATCGTCCCTGGCGATGACGGCGCGCCGATTGTGATGAGCCTCGCCGGCCGTGCGGCCGACCAGCGCCTGCAGCTGGCCGCTTGAGGGGCGACGATGTCCCCATCTCCCAACCGCGCTCGCATCGTCTGCACCCCGCTCGCCGGGGCGCAGGCTCCCGGCCTACTCATGGGCCTACCTGCGACCCTGGAGCCGCTGGCGCTGCTCCGACGCGATAGCTTTTATGTCGCCGATGGCGTGCTGGTCCGGGTGCGCGCATCGGGCCTGCTGGCCCACTACGTCACTGGCTCTCTCCGCTCTATCGACCAGCGCAAGGCACAAGCATCGCTGGATGCGATGCTGAGGCGTCTGGCGCACGGTGACATCGCGGCTCCAGACGCGGATAAGGAAGACGTTGATGAAAAAGCGGACTGATGGCAGCAGGATCGCCATTCCTGCCACCCATTACGGCGCTCGTGGCATATCGCCTGCACTTCTGTCCGGCCTTATTCGGGCGGTCGGCGCGGTAAATGTCTCATCGGCCGAACTCCCCGTCGAAGGCGAAAGGCTCGCCGAGGCGCAGGTGCACGAGCTGACGGCAGCACTGCTCGCCGCGGAGGACGGCGAACGGTTCTCAGTTGGTCCGAACGAACTCATCGCGCTGCGCTTTGTGCTCGATGGCTCCGGCCGCGCACTGACCCTCCTTGCTGTCGAGGACTACGAGCGAGCCTTTCCATGCCTGGTCGATGGTCATGTGACGGATCGTGACCGGGCGATAGCGGCGTGGCTGGGAGATGCTGATGCAACAGACCATCCGACCCTCTATCTCAGGAGCTAGCGATGCCTCAAACTGACGAGGACAAGGCCGAACTCGCCGGCATCGTCCGGGATTTTCTTGACGCTGTCGACCTGACCGTCCAGCGCGGGGCCGACGTGCTTGGGGTCCCGAAGCGGACCCTTGAAGGTGTTGTGCAGGGACGCGGATTCCCGTACCCGCGCCTCCTGATCATGGCGATCGAACGGTTCTCCTTTCCGCCGTCCACCTCGGCCGAGCCGACACTGGATCACGTTACCCGATAGTGCGCCCGGGGCCGGCGATGGCGATTGCCGCGTCGGTCGCCTCATTGGCGGCGAGCATCTGCCGCCGGGCCCGGGCGAGGCCGACCAGCGCCCCGGCGACAATATGAGCCGGCCAACCGGCCGCCTCCGCCCGCTCGGCCAGCGCGGCAAACTCCGCCTCGAGCATCATCTCGCAGTCGATGACCAGATCGGGGTGACAGTCGTGGCGCGGCGGCTCCATGCAGGCACCCTATCACAGGAGCAGCGCGGGCTCCTCATCGCCGTCGCTGCGGCGGCCGGTGGCGACGATCTTGAGCGCGTCGTTCGGCAGCGGCCGCTGGAGCTGCAGTGCATCCTCCTCCGGCGCCGTCATCCAGATGTCCCGCTCCTCCGGCGTGGTGAGGATCACGGGCATCGCTTTTTCGTGCACCGGCCGCACGATGTCGTTGGCCTTCGTTGTGAGGAAGCTGAAGAGCAGATGCTCGCCCTCGGCGGGCTTGGCCTTCGTCCCGCGAGTTCCGGCCCACGGTCTCCAAATACCGGCGAAGCAGAAGGTCGGGCGCGTGTCGTCCAAGGCGAACCATGTCGGCCGCTTGGCATTTTGCTCGTCGTACTCGCAGAACGACGTTGCCGGAACGAGGCAGCGGTAAGCCGGCTTGAGCCAGGGCTTCCAGAATTTCGAGTCGACATTTCGAACGTTGGTGACGAGAGCGGTCTGGACCGGCGGAAACCCCCACCGCATCCGGATCAACTCCTCGCCATCGGCGCCGTGCCGGATCACCGGCGCCAAGCCGTCCGGGAAGATCGCCGTCTGCCGATCCTGGTTGCCGAGATGGTCCTTCAGGGCCTTGCGCAGGGCGCGCATGGCCTCCTGCGTCGTCGTGTTGCTGTACAGATTGCACATGGGTCAGTCTCGTCGCGGTCCGAACCCATCAAACAGGATCCTGCAGCCGCGCGCCATCTCAGCGAACGGCACCGCGCACGCCGCTGACCTGCCTGTATTGATCCTGCATGGCCCGTCGCAGCTGCGGCGTCATCCGGTCCGACCGGTAGAGCTCGACCTCGGCCAGCAGCAGGCTGGTCACCTTGGCCATCTTCAGCAGGGCAATGTCGTAATCTCCGCCGGCCGCTTCCAGATAAGCTTCCGCCAGCGTCCGGCCATTGTCGTCGACCTCGCCACGGACCTTGGCACGACGACGCTCTTCCACAGGGCTGAGTGTCCACATGGGTTACCTCGGCAGCTTGACGCTCCCGAAGCTATGCGTCGTTCTGGGCCATGTCGAGTCTTTTTGTTCTCATTTCGTTCTTGACGGGACTGCCCTGCCGGAGCGAGGATCCATGCCATGGACCCTATCGACATGATCGACCCGCGCACCGTCTGGCAGGCCCGCGAGGCCGGCTGGGAGCACCTGGTGGTGCAATGCCCGGCCTGTCCGCACAGCGTCACGATCCCGTGGGAGCGTCTCTCCGTCGGTGACCGGGTCGCCGATGTCGGCCTGCGCATGCGCTGCACCGCCTGCGGCCATCGCGGCGCGCAGACCTGGGCTTACATGGACCCGCGCCGGTTTGAGAGGCTCAAGCGCCTGGTGCGATCGTGAGGGACCGGTGGGACGCACCAAAGGCTCGGCTGGGCGAGCTGCGCGAGGCCGGCGTCGGCGTCTGGATGTCCTGTCCGAGCTGCCACGCCACATGGACGATCGAACCGGCCGAGATCGCCGGCGACGACATGATGCCGCTCCCGGCCCTGGCGGCGTCGCAGCGCTGCGGCACATGCGGCCGGCACGGCGGTATCGATGCGTC
Source organism: Labrys sp. Lb11 (assembly GCF_057554225.1). Taxonomy (NCBI): domain Bacteria; kingdom Pseudomonadati; phylum Pseudomonadota; class Alphaproteobacteria; order Hyphomicrobiales; family Xanthobacteraceae; genus Labrys; species Labrys sp. Lb11. The sequence goes on along the minus strand of NZ_BAAJOT010000006.1, from coordinate 8,886 downwards.
GCCCGATCCGCAGCCGTGGGTGCGATGGCTGCGGCGCACCAAGCAGCATCATCGGCTGCCGTTCTACGCGCCGATGATCCGCGACGACGACGAGCCGCCGGCGCCCGGGTGACGCGATGGCCGCCATGTCCCGCGGCCCGGCCGGGCTCTATGGTCCACCTCCGCCGCGATCGATTCGGCTTCAACCAACTGCGCCCGCCCCATGCAGCACTATGTCGACGCCCTCGCGCTCCTGCGCAAATCCGATCCGGTCGATATGCCGAGCCGCTGGCGACAGGCCGTCGACGATGCGACGGAATTCCTGGCAGACTGGGGCGAAAGGGCCGCGGCAGGCGGATGGACCGTCGAGGAGCTGTTCGGGCTCGACGCGGTCGCGCCGCTCGCGCGCTACGACCGCATGGGCCTCATCTGGCTGCTGCGCGGCAAGCCGGTGAAGGCGCTGGATGAGCGGCACGCCAGGATCGGCACGAGTACGACCTATTGGCGCAAGCATGCCTGCCCGGGCGTGACGATCGCCGCCCTTTGATTGTGGACGTGTCGTCGCGCCCTACGGATCGGCCGGAGGGAAGTCCCGCTCGGCCCGCTGCATCAGCGTCCGCTTGCCCGGCGCATAGGGCGCGCTCGCGGGCGGCGGCGGCGCGAGGCGCTTGAGCGTCTCATTAAGCACCTCGATCCGGGTCGTCATCGCCGCCATGCCGCCCGACAGCCGGTCGAAGCCGTCCTTCATCGTGTCCGCCACCCGGTCGACCCTGGCATTGAGCGCGGCGATCGAGCCCTCGACGGCTCCGACGCGAAAGCCGAGATTTTCGATCGGGGCTGCCTTGGTTTCCACCGCCGCGAAGCGGGCCGCGACCGCCGTGGCGGCGCCATCCATGCGCTTGTCCAGGTCGCGCCAGCGGGCCTCCTGCCGCGCCTCGTCAACGTCGAAGCGCACCCGCATCGCTTCGTCTGTCGACTGAAAGCGGGTCCAGCCGGCGACCACGACGACACCGATCGTCCCGACGGCGATAATGTTCTGCAGCGTAAACAAGGATGAGAGGTTCATGGCGGGGTCTCCGCTCGACATGATGTATTCCCAGTCCAGAGAGGCAATGCCGTCGAAGTTCAGGCCTTCGGCTTGTTGGGCACCATCCAGGTGATGCCGGCAGTCACGAGCGGCATGATGAGAGTGATGACCGTGGTCAGCGTCGTATCGTCCGGCAGCGTCACCTTGACGCCGTAGAGCGCGGCGACGCCGGCGGCAGCCGTGATCAGCGCCGCCCAGGCCTTGGCGGAAGTGGTGTTCATGGCGATGTCCTGTAGTAGAGGATGCCAGGCAACCGGCCGGGCGCGGAGGTGTCAAGGATCGCTTGACGGCTCGATCACTTCTCGATCAGAGCCCGGACGGCACAGTCCTTCGCCTCGAGGAGCTTGCGGAGGGCGACTGTCCGCTCCGCGTTCTGCGGCAAGGTGTCCACGATCTCCTGGGCGAGCTCCCCGAACGGGCGGGACACCTTCTGGAGGTGGCCGGGCAAGTGCTGATAGGCGAACCACTGAAGCATGCGATCAGAGCCGGACGGCGGCACGGCAGGAGACACGCCATCGACGAAGTCGGCGACCTTGTTCTGCGCCTGCGCCAACAGATTGACGGCATCGGTCAGCAGCGGATGGGCGCCGGCCTTCTCGACAGCGAGCACCGCCTCGCGGATCGCCAGCTCGGCCGCCGTGAACTCGTGGATGTTGCAGCGGCGCGGGATGTCTGTGTTTCTGATCTCTTCCATTGCCCGTTCGTCACGCATGTCGCTCTTCCTCTATGGGGGGGTGCCCGGCGGCCGGCCGGGCGCGGGATCAGAGAGCAGCGATGACCGCGGCGCGCAGCCGGTCGCCACAGGCGCGGGCGCCCTGCGTGCCGGCGTCGAACGGCAGGCGGCTGATGTCCCACTTGCCGCGCTGCTTGATGCCGAGCGTTTCCTGCACTTCGGCATGGGACAGCACCGTCCGCGGCAGCACCGGAATGAGATAGCGCCGGCAGAGGTCGGCGACGACCAGCGGCAGCTGGTCCCATTGCATGCGCGTCATCGGCGCCGGGCCGGCAGAGAATGGGTTCTCGACGGCGCCGGCCATGCAGCAGAGCGAGACGCCGATCGAGCCGCCGTTGCAGCCGAGCGTGTGGGCGGCATAGCCCTGGCGCAGCGGCGCCTCATTGAGGTCGATCGACGGCGTGCCGCGCACCAGCGTGCCGTCGCCCTCGACCAGGATGTGATAGTGCGACCGATCGAGGCCGGACGCCTTGTGAGCCCCGGCCGTCCAGTGGACGATGATCCGCTGCATCAGGGCGGCCGGCATCCAGGCGCCCGGCACGACGCCGGTCGCGGCAGCAGGCTTCGGCCCGGGTGCGCCCATCGCCGGGAACAGCGCCGCCAGCGTCTTCGGCCCGGCGATCCCGTCGACCGTCAGCGCCCTCGCGGCCTGGAACATGCGGATGGCCGCTTCCGTCTTGGGGCCGGGCTTACCGTCGAGCAGGCCGGAGTTGAAACCGAGCGCCTTCAATCTCGTCTGAATGTCGAGCGTAGTTGTCATACATATCCCCCAAATGGGTGATGGACGAAGGGTGATGGGTTGCGATGATCCCGCTCGGCAGCGGATCGGCTCGATCTGCGGCGCGGAGCCGGGGTGTGAGCGCCCACAAGCATCCCGGCTCCGCCACGTGGGCGTCCCATAAAGAAAGCCGCCCGAAGGCGGCTCGTGATCGAACGGTCTGCCGGGCGCGCTACTGCAGCAGTGCCTGCTGCTCGCGGTGCCAGGCCAGCCGGGCCGCCTCCTCCTCATCCGTGGGCGTTTCCGGCTCCGGCGTTTCCTGCTGCGGCGGCGCCGCGATCACGTCGCGCGTCTCCTCGACGACGATGCGCGCGACACCGGCCCGGGCCGTGACGGTGCAGCGGTCCCCGGCCCACCACTCGGCGGAGCCGGCCGGCGGCGCGTCCGGCAGCCAGGCGCCATCCGGCCCCGGATAGGCCTGCTCATAGGCGACGATGGTGCTGTGGCTGCCGACTGGCAGGATGACGTCGATCGAGACATCGGTGCCGGCCGCGGCCTCGTCGCCGATCGCCGGGCCGGCCATGACGACGATCCGGCTGGCGCCGGCCGCCATCGGCAGGCTGTAGCCGTCGTCGGGCTCGAGAAGCGCCGCCTCGGCCGGCGGCATGGGAGGCCCCCAGACCGGCGCGCCGTCGGTCATGGCTGCAACCTGGACCCAGGCGATGGCGCGGCGACGGCTCTCGGCCGACAGGATGATCTGGACAGATGTGGCCATGAGGCCCTCCCTGGTCAGGCGAGTTCCTGTTCGAGGACGTCGCCATGGATGTAGACGTCGAACGTGATCGGCGTCGTGTTGACGGTCGCCATCTGGAGGTAGAAGTACGGCACCGCCGAAACGTCGCCGAGGGCGACCGGCACGCGCACTTCCTTCCAGATGTCCGTCAAGCCGTCGAACTTCTGCGTCGCCGCCACCACGACGAGACCGTTGCCGGCCGGCAGGGTCCTGATGCCGGCGGCCATGTCGTCATCCGGCGCGCCGCGCGCATTCGCGAACCGCACCATCGTGATCGAGAACCGCGTGACGCCGCCGAAGATCGGGATGACCTGCTCGGCCGAGCTGGCGCCGTCGAGCCCGACGCCCTTGCCGAGCAGGCGGCCGCCCGGCGTCGCATGGATGGCGATATCCCCGTCGATGCCGTCGCCGCGATCGATACGCTGGCCGCCGATGCCGTAGATGCTGCGGCCGAAGAGCTGGCCGTCGGCATGCACGACGATGCCGTTGCCGATGACGCGCGGCAGGCTGGACGCGCCGCCGCGGCGGCTGAATGACATGCCCATGGAGGCCTCCTCACTTGATCGGGATGCCGGCGGCGAGCAGGCGCTTGACCAGCTCGTCGTAGGGCACGTCGCAGGGATCGATGCCGCGGTCGGCGGCGATCTTCATCGCCTTGGCGGCCGCCTCCGCCGCCATCATCATGTTCCAGGCGATGCGCTGGCTCATCTGCGAGGCATGCGTGATCGCGGGCGCGATCGGGCAATACATGTTCGCGGCAATGCGGCGGTTCGGCTTGATCGAGCGGAAGGACTGCGACCAGGGGGTCGAATACTCGAATTCCTCGGCCGGCCTGCCCTCCCGGACGGAGGTCAGGTCGGGCAGCGGGTATTCTTCCGACGAGTGGCTGTCGTGGTAGTAGTAGTTGCGGACGATCGGATCGTCGCAGGGCGCGTTGTTGAGCGAATAGTTCGCGTCGATCATCGTGTCGGTGATCAGCCGCGGCCACTCGCGCACATAGAGCCAGGGCGACCAGCCCGGCACGCCGATATAGTCGGTCTGGAACTGGTTGGGGCACAGGCCGTAGAGGGCCATGTTGTCCTTGAGAGCCTGCGGGACGCTCGCGTCCGTCGCCGCGATGATCAGACGGCACAGCATCGAGACCATGACGTCCCAGGCGATCTGCTCCCGGCGCTGATAGCTGGCGATCATGTATTCCCACGCGCTGCCGTCGATCACGTCCATGCCGTTGGTGGACAGCAGCGGCAGGCCGGGATCCGGCGATCCCTGCGCCGAGGGCACGCTGCGGCGCGCGGTGATGCCGGTGCCGCCGAGGTCGATGTTGCCGTAGCCCTCACGGTTGATCTCCTCGATCCAGGCGCCCCAGTCCTCGCGCCGGAAGATGCCGGCCGCGATGGCCTGGGTCTTGACGGTGTCCCACGGGACCCGGTCGGGCGCCGTCGACAGCATCAGCCGGTAGCCCATCGCCATGGGCCGGAGGTCGCCGCGCCCCTGCATCCGCTCGTCGATGACGCCGTCCGGGGAGTAAGGCGGCATGCTGCGATAGGGCGCGATGTTGCCCCGGCTGTCGACCGATCGATAGGTCTTGGCGACCCGCGAGGCGAAATTGAACCCGGCGAGGCCGATCGGCTCGTTGTGGCGCCTGGCCGGCTCGCGGCCGAAGCCGCGCGGCACGCCGGCGAGGCGCATCGCGTCACCGAGCCATTCGCACTCGATGATGCCCTTGCGCGCCACAAGCGTCTGCGCGTTGCGCGTCGTGCCGATCCATTTCTTGGTCAGCGGGTCGCGCTGCACCGACTGCAGCACCACGCCGGTGATGCGGCGCCGATCCGACAGCTGCTGCGCCGAAACCGATTGGATGTAGCTGTTGAAATAGTACGTCACCTTGGGATTGGACGTCGGGCACACGGTGTCCAGCGCGCGCTGGGCGGCGGCGGCCTCGAAATTGCGCGGCCAGGTCCAGCCGGATCCGGGCGGCACCCAGCCGGAGGCCAGGCTCTCGTTGCTGATCGCCAGCGCCAGCTCCTTGGCGATGCCGCCGACGCCGCTCGGGCTGCCCGGCCAGTCGCCGATGCCGAGACCGCCCGTGGTCTCGCCGCCGCGATGCGGCGACGGCTCGATGACGCCGACGTCGAGTCCGTCGCGGGCCAGGCTCTCGGCGGCGATCGCACCCTGCGAGGTGCCGCCGGTAACGATCACATCATGGGTCGGCATGATCAGAGGCTCGCAATCGCAGCAAGGAACTTGGCCCGGGCGACGCGGATGGCCGTGAAGCCGGCATCGCCGAAGACGTCGGCCGGACCGACGAAGAAGAGGTCGCGGTAGCCGTTGATATAGGTGCCGGCGACCGGCGCCCCCGTCAGCGCCGCGGCGTCGCAACCGAACAGGAAGGGGTAAGCCGTGGTCGTGGTGCCGTTGCGGGTCAGCGGATAGGCCTGCGTCCCGGCATGGGCGCGATAGGCCGTGTTCGACGCGCGAGCCCAGCCCATGACGCCGCCGCGGCCCGGCAGGGTGTTGTCGGCCACCGTGTCGGAGCCGGTCGTCGCCGCCCGGCAGACCATGCCGGCATTGCGGAGGGTGTCGATGGCATTGACCTGGTTGGACAGGTCCCATTGCGGCGCCGCGCCCTTGGCGGCCGTCTCGGTCGAGCAGACGCCGATGGCGATGTTGTTGGCCGGCAGGTCGCCCTGGCTCACATGGGTGTCGACATATTGCGACGACGCCGACACGAACAGCAGGCCCCGCTTGGCGTCCCGCGCCGGGCTGTTGTAGGGCGTGAAGGCCGGCGTCGCCGCCGCCCAGTTTTCGAAGGCGAGGGCGTTGTCCGGCCCGATGAGCATGCCCCACACCTTGCAGAGCTGCCAGAGAGGCATCGTCTCGGAGAAGAAGGTCCGGTAAGGGTCGAGCCACGGTGTCGGAAGCACGGTGCCGTTGCGCGCCAGCAGCGCGTCGAAGGCCTTGTCGGCGATCGGGTTGCGGCCGTTCGTGGTCCAGATGTTGGCGGTGTACTTCGACCCTTCGGCGTCGGCGACGAGGTTGATCGCCAGGCCGGGCGTGATGTCCGAGGCCCAGCTGTCGCCGGGGCCGAGCGGGTAGCCATAGCCGCTGACCTCCGGCGCAAAACCGATGCCGAACCGCATGTTGGCGTCCGAGGAATTGGCGATCTGGACGGCCTTGACCGTGTCGCTCGCCGGCAGGATCTCGGCGCCGGCCGGGCCGACGGTGCCCTTGATCGGGAACGGGGTGAGTTTGACCGCCATGGCGCCGTCGTCTCCAGTGTGCACGCGCAGCTTGTTGCCCCAGACCTGGGCGAGGTAGACGCGGTCGGCGAGGCAGGCGCCGTCGCCGAGGTCCTCGCCGGCCGCATTGGCCAGGACGAGGGGCGGCAGCGACAAAGCCACGCGTTCCGGCGTCGTGAGGGTGGCGCCCGCCGCGCTCTGCAGATGCGCGACGAAGGCGATGGTCATGCCGTTGGTGAGCACCGGCATGCCGGCGACCGTGAAGGCGTACGCCGAAGCGGTGCCGGTGGTCGCCGCGGGGCCGTAGACCAGGCCAGGGTCGACCCGCGCCGTCAGGGCGGCAATGCTGGCCTTGACCGCCACCTGGTCGGACATCAGGGTCCACGTCAGCGGCGTGGTGCCGACGACGATCGGCCCGGGCGTCGAGCAGATATATTGCTTGCCGCCATTGACCGTGCCCTCGCGAACATAGAAGGCGGCGGCCAGCAGGTCGGCGCCGGTCGCGGCGTCCGGGGCGCGGGTCGCCGCGCCTGCGGCCTGGACGACATAGAGGCCGTTGAGCGCCCCCGACGGATTGGAGACGAGGCCGGCCCGGTCGCCGGCCGCCAGCACCACGCCGTCGAAGGTGGCGCCCGGCACCAGGGCGGCCGGGGCGACGGCGCCGGCGACGGCGACCCGCACCTCGGTCTTCCATTTGGCGCCGGTCGCGCCGAGCGCCTTCAGCGCGTCGATCTCGTCCTGGACCGCGTCGACGAACGGGACACCGTCCTCCTTCCTCGGATCGTTGAGGCCGCTCGCGGCGACCCCGTCGAGGAAGTATTTGCGCAGCCAGTAGCGCCCTTGTCGGAAATGATGCCCATGCACGGCTCGCTTCGTTGCAGCAGGAAATCGCCGCCACGGCGGGCGGCGGTCGGGGCGGAGGCTCAGCCGCCGGAAAGGATCGACTCGACCAGGCGCAGCGACGGCGAGACGCCATGGCTGGCGGCCTCGAGCGCCAGCGCGCCCTCCTCGTCGGTCTCCAGGCGCATCAGGCAACGCGGATCGTCCATCTCGACATGGTCGCCCGCGACCGCCGGCGCCCGCAGCGGCGGCCAGAGGGTCATGCGCGCCGAGCCATCGCCCAGAGGCGCGGCCGCGCTGATGATGTGGAAGCCGAGGCCGATCTGGCAGTATTGCCCCGCCTCGGGCGCCGGGCCGGTCCAGGCCATGTCGACGGTGACCGAGCGGTGCGGCGCGTCGGCGGCGACGACCACGTCGGTGGCGCCCATGTCCCAGAGCTCGCCCCGCGCCCCAGGTCTCGCCGCCGCCCCAGGGGCGGCGCCGGCGACCGCCGGCGGGCTGGTGCGGATCGTCCCAGGTCGGCATGGCCAGCACCCCGGCCATGCCGCTGAGGCCGGCGATGATGGCGCGGAACGCCAGCACCTGCGGCCGGGTGTAGATGCCGATATCCTCGATCGACAGGCCCCAATAGGGCGACGGGCTGACGACGATCTGCTCGGATGCGTTCTCCGCCCGCCCGCCGGCCATGGAGCCGTTCTTCATGATGAAGCGCGCCCGCTCCGGCTCGAGCAGGTCCTTCGCCAGGTGATCGGGGTCATGTCAGTATTCGATGATCCAGCAACCGGGCGAGCCGTTGCCGCCGGCGAAGTTGTTCGCGCTGGTCGAGCCCGCGCCGCCGCCGCCCGCGCCGTAGCCGTCTGCGTTGCCGCCGGCGCCGTTGGTGCCGCCGACACCCGGGGTGCCGTAGACCGCGGCGCGGGCCCTGCCGCCGACGCCGGCCGAACCGACCCCGACGCTGCCGGTCGTGTAGTCCTCGACGAAGAAGCCGGCGGTCGGGATGTTGATCATGGCGAGCGCCTGCGCGTCGAGCACGGCCGTCGAGTTGGCGAGGTCGCGTTGCCGCTGGCGCTGGCATTGCCGCCCTTGCCGCCCGGCACCGTGGCGGCGCCGAAGGTGCTGTCGCCGCCGTCGGTGCCGGGGTTGTTGCCGGCGGCGCCGCCGGAGCCCGCGGCGCCGCAGGTGTAGTTGATCGCGACGCCCGGGGTGACCGCCATGACGAAGGTCGAGCGTACGCCGCCGGCGCCGGACGAGGCCGTGGCCGCCGCCGTGTTGCCGACGCCGCCACCGCCGCCGCCCGCGCCGATGCCGATGGCGCGGATGCGGGTGACGTTGGCCGGCGGCGTCCAGGTGCCGGACGAGGCCGTCAGCAGCGCGACGTTCTTGAACGGAGCGTTGGCTTGCACGGCCGCCATGGTGGCGATCAGCGTCGAGCTGTTGCCGAGCGCCGGCGTCGGCGCAGCGGCGTGCCGGTGAAGGTCGGACTGGCGATCGGAGCGG